>NZ_LZHV01000082.1 GCF_001667275.1 Mycobacterium sp. ACS4054 | reverse complement strand
CCCCCCCCCCCCCCCCCCCCCCCCCCCCCCCCCCCCCCCCCCCCCCCCCCCCCCCCCCCCCCCCCCCGCCGCCCCCCGCCCCCCCCCCCCCCCCCCCCCCCCCCCCCCACGTTTCCGACGGCGCCCGCATACGCTTAAGGCGTGAGCCACCTCGTGGGTACCGTCATGTTGGTCTTGCAGATCGCCGTTTTGGTCACGGCGGTATACGCGTTCGTGCACGCCGCCCTTCAGCGGCCCGACGCCTACACCGCCGCCGACAAGCTGACCAAGCCGGTGTGGTTGGTGATCCTCGGCCTGGCCGTCGCCCTGACGTCCATCCTGAGTTTTGTTTTCGGGGTACTCGGGATGGCGATCGCCGCGTGCGCGGCGGGCGTGTATCTGGTCGACGTGCGGCCGAAACTTCTGGAAATCCAAGGTAAGTCGCGCTAGCGGGATGAAGGCCCTGCTGACCGTGTCGGCAGCGGTGCTCGTCGCGCTGTGCGGCCCCGCGGGCACCGGGGCGGCGGACCCGGGCACGGCGTCCCCGCCGTTCATCGACCACACGCAGTGGGCCCAATGGCACGGCCTGAGCAGCCTGCGCGTCTATCCGACGCCGTCGGGGCGGCTGGCCGCCAGGCAGCAGGCCGACAACGCGGCCCTGGCCGACGAGGCGTGGGCCGAGGTCGTGGCGCTGTCGCCGGACGCGGACACCGCCGGCATGCGCGCGCAGTTCGTCTGCCATTGGCAGTACGCCGAACTCGCGCAGCCCGGCAAGGTCAGCTGGAACCTGGAGCCCTGGCGCCCCGTCGTCGACGACGCGGAGATGGTCGCGTCCGGCTGCAATCCGGGCGGGCCCGAAGAAAGGTTCTAGTGGCGAACAAACCCACCCGGGCGCAGCTGGCGGCGCTGGTCGACCACACCCTGCTCAAGCCCGAGGCCACCGATGCGGACGTGGTCGCCCTGGTCGCCGAGGCCGCCGATTTGGGTGTCTACGCGGTGTGCGTCTCGCCGTCGATGGTTCCGGTCGCGGTGCGCGCCGGCCACGGCGTGCGGGTGGCGAGCGTGGCGGGCTTCCCGTCGGGCAAGCACACGTCGGCGGTCAAGGCGCTGGAGGCCGAACGGGCCGTGGCGGCCGGCGCCGCCGAGGTGGACATGGTCATCGACATCGGCGCCGCCCTGGCCGGGGACATCGACGCCGTGCGGGCCGACATCGCGGCCGTGCGCGCCGCCATGACCGCGGGCCCGGTGCTGAAGGTGATCGTGGAGTCCGCGGTGCTGCTGTCGGGTACCGACGACCGCACCCTGGTGCGGGTGTGCCGCGCCGCCGAGGACGCCGGCGCCGACTTCGTGAAGACGTCGACCGGCTTCCATCCCGCGGGCGGCGCCTCGGTGCGCGCGGTCACCGTGATGAGCCAGACGGTCGGCGGCCGGTTGGGCGTCAAGGCCAGCGGCGGCATCCGCGCCGCCGCCGACGCGCTCGCGATGCTGGATGCGGGCGCCACCCGGCTCGGCCTGTCCGGCACCCGCGCCGTGCTCGACGGGCTCGGCTGAATTGCCGGCCGGCTAAACCGTCACAGGTTGGCGAAGCAGGGGTCGTTGTTGTTGCCGGTCGGGATGCTGGCGTTGCGCGTCGAGAAGTGGCTCGTCACACCGTCATTGGTGACCTGCACGCTGTCCGCGTGGATGCCCAGCGGGTAGTTCTTGGTGAACTGCGAGGTGAAGTCGTCCAGGGTCGACTGCACCGACTCCTTGGGCATCGTGAAGCCGAGCGCGTTGAAGCTGACGATCTGCAGCTGCAAGCCGGTGCCCGACACCACCGGCTTGGTGGTGAGGTTGTCCAACATGCCCTTCAGCTCGATGGTCCCGTCGGCGGGGTGGGTGGTCACCGTGTTGGTGACAAACGGGCCCAGCACCGGAATCGCGTTCTGGACCGACTGCTTGATGCCGTCGGACGTCCAGGTGACGGTCGCGTCCAGCGATCCGATCGTGCCCTTCGAGTCCTGCGTGTCCTTGAGCTGGACATCGCGGATGTTGATGTCGATCTTCATGCCCTTGGCGTCACGGACCTGGTTGCCCGCCGTCGACACCGAGATGTTGGTGTAGTGCTTGGTGAGCTGCTGCCACAGCATCAACGGCGCCACCCCGAACGACGCGGTCGCCTGGTCCTTGACCTCGCACGCCACCGCCTCGGCGACCTTGTTGTTGGCGACGTGCCGGACGTACAGCTCGGCGCCGACCAGGCCCGCGATCACCAGGCACACCACGATGATGCAGACCAGCACCACGGAGAGCGGATCACGCAGGAAGCGCCGCTTCTTGGTGCCCGGCTCCGGGTCCTCGCCGGGGGTTCGCAGCGTCTCCGTCGGGCCCGCGGGCGGGACGGGCGGGGGC
>NZ_LZHV01000081.1 GCF_001667275.1 Mycobacterium sp. ACS4054 | reverse complement strand
ATCGGCCGGCTCAGCCAACTCTGGTTCGACGCCCTGACCGCAATCTCGAACCACGTCCGACACGGTGGCGGCGGCCTAACCCCCTCCGACATCACCCCCGCCCAACTCACCCAGGACCAAATCGACCAACTACAACAGCAATACGAGCTCGCCGACATCCTGCCGCTCACCCCGCTCCAGGAGGGATTGCTCTTTCACACGCGCACCGCTCACGGGCTCGGTGACCTGTATGCGATGCAACTCGACATCACCGTCGACGGGCCCCTCGACCCCGTGCGACTGCACGACGCCGTGCAGACCGTCGTCAGGCGCCACCCCAACCTGGCCGCCCGGTTCTGCTCACGATTCGACCAGCCGGTGCAGATCGTCTTGGCCAACCCCTCGGCGGCCTGGCGATACGAAACCCTCGACTCCGGCGAGCCGATCCAGCGCGTCAGCGCCGCCGAACGGGCGAGCGTGTGCGAGCTCGCCGAGGAGCCGGTCTTCCGGGTGGCGTTGATCCGCACCGCCGAGGACCGGCACCGAATCCTGTTGACGTTCCATCACATCGTGCTCGACGGCTGGTCACTGCCGATTCTGCTGCAAGAGATCTTCGCCGCCTATCAGGGCCGGCCGCTGCCCGCCCCGACGCCATATCGCCGGTTCGTCACCTGGCTGGCCCAGCGGGACCTCGACGCCGCCCGCGCCGCCTGGTGCCAGGCCCTCGCCGGCCTCGACGCCCCGACCCTGGTCGGCCCGTCGAACCGGTTGGCTCTGGGGCCGCGGGCCGTCTCATCGAATCGGCTATCCGCCGAAATCACGCAATCCGTAAGCGAACTGGCGCGTGCGAATCACACCACGGTCAACACCGTGCTGCAGGCCGCCTGGGCGCAGCTGCTGATGGGCATGACCGGCCAGCGCGACGTCGTGTTCGGCACCGCGGTGTCGGGACGGCCCACGGAGGTGGCCGGCGCCGAAACGATCGTCGGCCTGATGATCAACACCGTGCCGGTGCGGGCCACCATCACCCCGGCCACCACCACCGCCGGCCTGCTCGCGCAACTGCACAGCGCCCACAACCACACCCTCGACCATCAACACCTGGCGCTCAACGAGATTCACCGCGCCACCGGCCACGACCAACTGTTCGACACCCTATTCGTCTACGAGAACTACCCCGTCGACCCCGCCGCAATGCTGAACGTCGACGGGTTGACCGTTGCCGGGTTCACCGGCCACGAATCCAACCACTACCCGTTGACGATGCAGGCCACACCGGGTACCGAGCTCGGCTTCCGCATCGAATACGACACGGACGTGTTCGACGCGGAAAGCATTGATACACTGGTCAATCGGCTGCAGCGGATCATGTCGGCGATGGCCGCCGACCCTCAGCTCCGATTGTCGGCGATCGACGTGCTCGGCGCCGACGAGCGTACCCGCCTCGATGCGATGGGCAACCGGACTGCCCTGGGCGAGGCGGCGCCGACACCGCTGTCGATCCCGGAACTGTTCGCCGGCCACGCGGCCCGGTCCCCGCAGGCGATCGCCATCCGCGACGCGGGCCGGGCCCTGACGTATCGGGAGGTCGACGAGGCCTCGGATCAGCTGGCCCGTCTGATATCTAGCTGCGGTGCCGGGCCCGGTGGGTGTGTGGCGCTGTTGCTGGAGCGCTCCGCGGAAGCAGTCATCGCGATGCTCGCGGTATTGAAGGCGGGTGCGGCGTACCTCGCGATCGACCCGGCGCTGCCCGACGAGCGAATCGCCTTCATGCTGAGTGACGCCGCGCCGGCGGTCGCGATTACCACCACCGCGCTGCGGCCACGGTTGGCGGGACGGGCATTGGCCGTCATCGACATCACCGACGACCGCACGACGGCTCAACGCGGGCCCGAGCCGCCAACCCCCTCGCCGGACGATGTCGCCTACCTCATCTACACCTCGGGCACCACGGGAGTGCCCAAAGGCGTTGCGATCACACACCGCAACCTCGCCCATCTGGTGGAGTCGGCGTCGGCGCATCTGCCCGCGGACCAGGTGTGGACGCAATGTCACTCGTACGCATTCGACTTCTCCGTCTGGGAAATCTGGGCCGCGCTGCTCGGCGGCGGGCGCCTCGTCGTGGTGCCCGAGGAGGTGGTGACCTCACCCAAGGACTTCCACGCCCTGCTCGTCGCCGAAGGCGTCAACGTGCTGACCCAGACGCCGTCGGCCGCCGCGGCACTTCCCCAGCACGGCTTGGAGTCGGTGGCACTGCTGCTCGGCGGCGAGGCCTGCCCCGCCGAGTTGGTGGACCGGTGGGCAGCCGGGCGCGTGCTGATCAACGCCTACGGTCCCACCGAGGTCACGGTCTACGCGACGCTAAGCGCGCCGTTGACAACGGGTTTGGGGACCGTGCCGATCGGCGCCCCGGTGTCGACCGCGGGATTGTCCGTCCTGGACGACTGGCTGCGCCCCGTCCCGCCCGGAGTGGTCGGCGAGCTCTATGTGGCCGGTCGCGGCGTCGGGATGGGGTATTGGCACCGGGCCTCGTTGACCGCCTCCCGCTTCGTAGCCAGCCCGTTCGGGCCGCCGGGAACCCGGATGTATCGCACCGGTGACCTGGTCCGCTGGCGCCCCGACGGCCAACTCGACTACCTCGGCCGGGCCGACGAACAGGTCAAGATCCGCGGATACCGCATCGAACTCAGTGAGATCCAGGCCGCCCTGACCGCACTCGACGGGGTCGAGCACGCCGCCGTCGTCACCCGCGAAGACCGCCCCGGCGACAAGCGCCTCGTCGGCTACATCGTCGAAAGTGCCGCCGGCACGGTCGATCCCGCCGCGGCGCGGTCGGCACTCACCGAGCGGCTGCCCGGACACATGGTGCCCGCGGCGATCGTGGTGCTGCGGGCGCTGCCCCTGACCGTCAACGGCAAACTCGACACCCGCGCCCTGCCCCCACCCGACTACACCAGCGCCGACGACTACCGCTCGCCCACCACCGCCGTCGAGGACCTGCTCGCCACCGTCTACGCCCAGACCCTTGGCCTCGACCGGGTCGGCATCGACGACTCCTTCTTCGACCTCGGCGGCGATTCGCTGTCCGCGATGCGCCTCATCCCCGCGATCAACGCCGCGCTGGGCACGGACCTCGTTGTGCACCAGCTGTTCGACGCGCCCACCATCGCGCAGTTGGCGCCCCGCCTCAACGCCGAGTCGAGCCCACGCAGTCCGTTGGTGGCATGCGAGCGGCCCGCCGCGATCCCGCTCTCGTTCGCCCAGAACCGGCTCTGGATTCTCGACCAGTTGCAAGGCCCCTCAGGCGTTTACCACATGAAGGTCGCGCTGAGGCTGCGCGGCGCCCTTGATCCCGAATCGCTGGCGGCCTCCCTGGCGGACGTGGTGGCCCGTCATGAAAGCCTGCGCACGGCGTATCCCGCCCCCGATGGACTGCCCCAGCAACTCGTCGTCCCCCCCGACCGGGCGGATATCGGTTGGGAGGTCATCGACGCCGCCGCGTGGCCGCCCGCCAGACTCGATGAGGCCATCGACGAAGCGGCGCATCACCCGTTCGGCCTGGAGACCGAGATTCCGCTGCGGGCAAAGCTGTTTCGGGTCGGTGACGACGAGCACGTGCTGGTCGGTGTCGTCCACCACATCGCCTTCGACGGCTGGTCGCTGGCGCCGTTCGTCCGCGATCTCAACGAGGCCTATCGGGCGCGCCGGCACGGGCTGGCCCCGGATTGGCCGCCACTGCCCGTGCAATACGTGGATTACACGTTGTGGCAACGGTCGACGTTCGGCGCGCTGGACGACCCCCATAGCCGGATCGCCGCGCAACTGAAATATTGGGAAGAAGCCCTGGCCGGCATGCCCGAGCGCCTGGAGCTACCCACCGACCGACCGTATCCCTCGGTGGCCGACCACTGCGGCGCCAGCGTGACCGTGGACTGGCCGGCCGATCTGCAGCGGCGCATACGTGAGGTGGCCCGCGGATACAACGCGACGAGTTTCATGGTCGTTCAGGCCGCTTTGGCGGTGCTACTGTCGCGGCTCGGCGCGACTTCCGATGTCGCGGTGGCCTTCCCGGTCGCCGGCCGCGGCGACCCGGGGCTCGATGAGCTGGTGGGCTTCTTCGTCAACACCTTGGTCCTGCGGGTGGACGTGGCCGGAGATCCGACCGTTGCCGACTTGCTGGCCCAGGTGCGTCGGCGCAGTCTGCTCGCCTTCGAGCACCAAGACGTGCCGTTCGAGGTGCTCGTCGAGCGGCTCAACCCCACCCGATCGCTCAGCCACCACCCGCTCGCCCAAGTGGCGTTGGCGTGGCAGAACCTGCCGGGCCACGCGAGCGACCCGGTCGCCGGGCTGGCGCTGGGCGATCTGCAGGTCACCCAGGTGCCGATCGGCACCCACACCGCCCGAATGGATTTGACGTTCTCGCTGGCCGAGCGTTGGACCGAGGACGGTGTGCCCGACGGGATTCGGGGCACGGTGGAGTTCCGCACCGACGTGTTCGACGCGGGCACAATCGCCCGGCTCGTCGAGCGGTTCGAGCGGGTGCTGGTGGCGATGACCAACGAGCCGCAGCTGCGGTTGTCGTCGATCGATCTGTTGGACTCAGGGGAGCGCGACCGCCTTGACAGGGCGTGCAACCGGGCGGTGTTGGACCGGCCCGCGCCGCCGCCGGTGTCGATCCCGGCGTTGTTCGCCACCCATGTGTGCCGCAACCCCGACGCGGCGGCGATCAGCGACGGGACGCGCACCTGGACCTACGGGGAACTGGACGCGGCCTCAAACCGGTTGGCGCACTTGCTCACCGGACATGGCTCCGCTCCCGGCGAATGCGTCGCGCTGCTGTTTTCCCGTTCGCCCGAGGCCATCATCGCAATCCTGGCGGTGCTCAAGACCGGGGCGGCATATCTGCCGATCGATCCGGCGCTGCCCGCGGCCCGGCTGGAATTCATGCTCGCCGACGCCGCGCCGATCGCCGCGATCACCGCCGCCGGTCTGCGTTCGCGGTTCGACGGGCACGACCTTGCGACCATTGTCCTCAGCGAGGACGCAATCGGCTCGCACCCCGACACACCGCTTGCCGGGCCCGCCCCCGACAACCTCGCATACCTCATCTACACGTCGGGGACCACCGGGGTTCCGAAATGCGTTGCCATCAGCCACCACAACGTCACTCAGCTACTGGGGTCGCTGGATGGCGGTCTGCCGAGCACGGGTGTCTGGCCGCAATGTCATTCCCTGGCCTTCGACGTCTCGGTGTGGGAGATCTTCGGTCCGCTGCTACGCGGCGGCCGGGTCGTCGTGGTGACCGAGGACGTGACCACGTCGCCGACGGACTTCGAGGACCTGCTGGCCGCCGAACAAGCCGACGTGCTGACGCAAACCCCTTCCGCCGTCGAACTATTGTCGCCGGAGCGGCTGGAATCGACGGCGTTGGTGGTGGTCGGTGAGGCGTGCCCCGCCGAAGTGGTCGACCAATGGGCGCCCGGGCGGTTGATGATCAACGCCTACGGCCCGACGGAGACGACGATGTGCGTCGCGATCAGCGCGCCGCTGACGGCCGGTTTGGGCGCGGTGCCCATCGGCGCACCGGTCCCGGGGGCGGCGCTGTTCGTCCTCGACGAGTCGTTGCGCCAGGTGCCGCCGGGCGTCGTCGGTGAACTGTATGTCGCCGGTCACGGCGTCGGCGTCGGGTATCTGCGGCGGGCGGGGCTGACGGCGTCGCGATTCGTGGCCTGCCCGTTCGGTGGCCGAGGGGCGCGCATGTATCGCACCGGTGACCTGGTCCGCTGGCGGCCCGACGGGCAGCTGCACTACCTCGGGCGCGCCGACGAACAGGTGAAAATTCGTGGCCATCGCATCGAGCTCGGTGAAATCCACGCCGCGCTAACCGAACTCGAGGGCATCGAGCGCGCCGCGGTCATCGCCCGCGAAGACCATCCCGGCGACAAGCGGCTGGTCGCCTACGTCACCGGCACCGCTGAACCCGCCGACGTGCGCGCCGCGCTCACCGAACGGTTGCCCGGTTACATGGTGCCCGCCGCGGTCGTGGTCCTCGATGCGCTGCCCACCACCATCAACGGGAAGCTCGACACCCGCGCCCTGCCCGCTCCCGACTACCAGGCGGGCGACCAGTACCGCGCCCCGACCGACGCCATCGAGGAAATCCTGGCCGGCATCTACGCCCAGGTCCTCCGCCTCGACCGCGTCGGCGTGGACGATTCCTTCTTTGACCTTGGCGGAGACAGCATCTCGTCGATGCAAGTGGTCGCCCGCGCCCGGGCAGCCGGTGTGATGTGCCGGCCGCGAGACATCTTCGTCGAGCAGACCGTGGCGCGGCTCGCACGCGTCGCCCACATCACCGGCGGGCCGGGCGATGTGGTCGACGAGGGTATCGGCCCTGTCACGCCGACCCCGATCATGCACTGGCTGCACGAGATCGACGGCCCCATCGACCAGTTCAACCAGACGATGGTGCTACTGGCGCCCCCGGGCGCCACCCAAGCGGACGTGGTCGCGCTCCTGCAAGCCCTGCTCGACCGCCACGCGATGTTGCGGCTGCGCGCTGACGATGTCGACACCGGTGAGTGGTCGTTGACGGTGTCCGAGGGGGGCTCGGTCGACGCCGGCGCGTGCCTGCTGGCCGTCGACGAGGTGACCGACGAAGCGGTGGCGAGCGCGCGGTCGCGACTAAACCCCGCGGCCGGCGTGATGCTCAGCGCGCTGTGGGTGGCCGACACCGGACAGCTGGTGTTGATGGTCCATCATCTTGCCGTCGACGCGGTGTCCTGGCGAATTCTGTTGGAAGACATCAACGTCGCCTGGGCGCAGCGGCGCAGCGGTCGGCCGATCACGCTGCCGGCAGGCGGGACTTCCTTCCAACGGTGGGCCGCGCTACTGGCCGAGCACGCCCGCCGGCCCGCGGTGGTCAACCAGGCCGAGGCCTGGCGACAGGTCGCGGTCACCCGGGCCCCCCTGCCGGGACCGGTGCCACAGATCGACACCTACGCCAGCGCCGGACACCTGACGGCAACGCTGGACGCCGACACCACCCGGCTACTGCTCGGTGAGGTTACCGCGGCATTCCATATCGGCATCCAAGAAATCCTGCTGATCGCGTTCGGGTTGGCGTGGCGGGAGTTCTCGGGTCCTGACGGGGACGCATCGATCGCGATCGACATCGAGAGCCATGGCCGCTACGAAGATCTCGCCGCCGATGTCGACCTGTCCCGCACCGTGGGCTGGTTCACCACCAAATACCCGGTGCCCCTGCCGGTCGACGGGCCGCGCTGGGCGCAGCTGCTCACCGGTGACGCGGCAGTCGGCGCGTTCGTCAAGCGCGCCAAGGAGCAGCTTCGCGCCGTCCCCGAGGGCCTGACCTACGGTCTGCTGCGTTACCTCAACGCCGACATCGCGCTCCCCGAGTCCGACCCGCCGATCGGCTTCAACTACTTCGGTCGGCTGGACGGATCCGAGGCGCCCGGCGAACTCTGGCGAGTCAGCCAAGACGGCCTGGACATCACCACGTCCGCCACTGCGGTGCCGATGCCGCTCGCCCACACCCTGGAGCTCAACGCGGGCGCGGTCGACACGGGCGCCGGACCGCGCCTGCACGCCGAATGGGCCTGGGCGCGTTCAGCACTGGATCGCCAGCAAGTCGAGCGGCTCAGTCAGTTGTGGTTCGACGCGCTGACCGGCATCTGCGCCCATGTCCAGCGCGGCGGCGGCGGCATCACCCCATCCGACATCATCCCCGCGCGTCTCACCCAGCCCCAGATCGACGAATTGCAGCGGCAATTCCCGATCGCCGACATCTTGCCGCTCACTCCGCTTCAGCAAGGCTTGCTGTTCCACGCGGCGGCCCAGAACAGCGACGGCGACCTGTACTCGATGCAGCTCGACATCTCCGTCTCCGGTCCGCTCGACCCCGATCGCCTCCGCGGCGCGGTGGATGCCGTCGTCCACCGTCACCCCAATCTGGCCGCGCGATTCTGCACTCGCTTCGACGAGCCAGTCCAACTCATCCCGGCCGAGCCCCAAACACCCTGGCAATACCTCGAACTCGAGGGCGACGTGGACGGGCAGCTGCGGCGCATCTGCAGCGACGAACGCGCGGCGGTGTGCGATCTCAAGGGCTCGCCCGCTTTCCGCGCCGCCCTGATCCGCACGGGACCGGAAACCTACCGCGTCGTATTGACCAACCACCACATCGTGCTCGATGGCTGGTCGTTACCCGTTCTGCTACAAGAGATCTTCGCCAGTTACTACGGCCAGCGGCTACCGGCGGCCGTGTCGTATCGCCGGTTCGTCAATTGGCTGGCCGAGCGTGACCTCGACGCCGCGGAAGCGGCCTGGCGCGAGGTGCTCGCCGGCTTCCACACGCCCACGCTGGTCGGACCTCCGGGCCGTCCGGCGCTGGGCGCCCGGGAGGCCGCCTCGGCCCGGGTCCCGGAGGCCATTACCCTGGCCGTCAACGAGCTGGCGCGGTCCTGCCACACGACGGTCAACACGGTGCTGCAGGGCGCATGGGCACAGGTGTTGATGTCGATGACCGGCCGGCGCGACGTCGTCTTCGGCGCCGCCGTCTCCGGACGGCCGACCGATGTGGTCGGCGCCGAAACCATGGTGGGCCTGATGATCAACACCGTTCCGGTGCGCGCGACCATCACCCCGGACACCACCGTCGCCGACCTGCTCGGCCAATTGCACACCGCGCACAAGCAAACCATCGACCATGAGCATTTGGCGCTCAAGGAGATTCACCGCATCACGGGCCTCGACCAGCTGTTCGACACGTTGTTCGTGTTCGAGAACTACCCGATCGACGCCACGGCACTGTCCCACAGCAACGGCTTGGCCATCACCGAATTCACCGGCATCGAATCCAGCCACTACCCGCTGACGATGCAGGCCCGGCCCGACCGCGAATTGGTTCTCCGGGTCGAATACGACAGCCAGGTATTCGACGCCGAGAGCATCGAGTCATTGATCGAACGCTTCCAGCGGGTGTTGGTGGCCATGACCACTGATCTAGGGGGATGA
Organism: Mycobacterium sp. ACS4054; assembly: GCF_001667275.1. Lineage (GTDB taxonomy): Bacteria > Actinomycetota > Actinomycetes > Mycobacteriales > Mycobacteriaceae > Mycobacterium. The sequence goes on along the minus strand of NZ_LZHV01000081.1, from coordinate 3,261 downwards.
CTTGACCACCAACCCAACCCGCCGGTTGTTGTCCATCGACTTGCTCAACGAGTCCGAGCACGCGCGCCTGGACGAGTGGAGCAACCGCGCGGTGTTGACCCAGCCCGCGAAGCGGGCGTCGATTCCGGCACTTTTCTCCGAGCAGGTGTCGCGGGCCCCGGACGCCGTGGCGGTGACCTTCGAGGGCCGCTCGATGACCTATCGGGAGCTCGACGAGGCCGCTAATCGACTGGCGCACCTGCTGATTGACCACGGTGCGCGCCCGGGTGTGCGGGTGGCCCTGCTCTTTCCCCGGTGCGCCGAGGCCATTGCGGCGATCTTGGCGGTGCTCAAGACCGGCGCGGCGTATCTGCCGATCGACCCGATGCATCCTCGGGCCCGCATCGAGTTCATGCTCGCCGATGCCACCCCGATTGCCGTCCTGACGACGGTTGAGCTGAGGTCGCGGCTGGACGGCTGCGGTGTGACCGTCATCGATATCGCCGACCATCGAATCGAGGCCCAGCGCGTCACCGCGCCGCCGCCCCCCTCACCCGACGACATGGCCCACCTGGTCTACACCTCCGGAACCACCGGTGTGCCGAAAGGCGTTGCCGTCACCCACCACAACGTCACGCAGTTGTTCGATTCGCTCGAGACCGGGATCGCCCTGACCCCCGACCAGGTGTGGACGCAGTTTCATTCGTACGCGTTCGACTTCTCGGTGTGGGAGATCTGGGCCGCGCTGCTGTTCGGTGGACGACTGGTGGTGGTACCCGAGTCGGTGGCCCGCTCACCGGAAGACTTCCACGCCCTGTTGGTGGAAGAACAGGTGAGCGTGCTGACCCAGACCCCGTCCGCGGTCAGCGGCCTGTCACCCGACGGACTGGGACGCGCGGCATTGGTCATCGGCGCCGAAGCATGTCCTCCGGCGCTGGTGGACACCTGGGCGCCCGGGCGCGTCATGGTCAACGTCTACGGCCCGACCGAAACCACGATGTGGGCATCGAAGAGCCTGCCGCTGGCGCCGGGCTCGGGGGCACCGCCCATTGGATCACCGATCGCGGGAGCCGCGTTCTTCGTCCTCGACGAGTTGCTGCGCCCGGTGATGCCCAAGGTGGTCGGAGAGCTGTACATCGCGGGACGCGGTGTGGGGGTGGGTTACTGGCGCCGGGCCGGCCTGACTGCGTCACGGTTTGTCGCGTGCCCGTTCGGGCCGCCCGGAACCCGCATGTATCGCACGGGGGACCTGGTGCGCTGGCGCCCCGACGGGCAACTCGACTACCTCGGGCGGGCCGACGATCAAGTGAAGATCCGCGGATATCGCATCGAACTCGGCGAAATCCGCACCGCGCTAAGCGAACTCGACGGCGTCGCGCAGGCCGCGGTGATCGCTCGCGAGGATCGGCCGGGTGACAGAAGGCTCGTCGGCTACCTCACCGAGACGACGCCCGGCACGGTGGACCCCGCCGCCGCCCGCGCTGCGCTGGCCGGCCGGCTGCCCGGCTACATGGTCCCCGCGGCCATCGTCGTGTTGCAGGCGCTGCCGCTGACGGTCAACGGCAAGCTCGACACCCGCGCCCTACCGGCGCCGGAATACACCAATGGTGAGCGATACCGCGCTCCCAGTGATCCCAACCAGGACATCCTGGCCGGCATCTACGCGCAGGTGCTCGGACTCGAGCGGGTCGGGATCGACGACTCCTTCTTCGACCTCGGCGGCGACTCCGTCTCCGCGATGCGCGTGATCGCGGCGATCAACGCCGGCCTGGCCGCCGACGTGTCGATGCACACCTTGTTCGACGCGCCAACCGTCGCCCAGCTGGCGGCCCACATCGGTGGTGATGGCGAACGCCCGCGGCCCCTGGCGGCCGCCCAGCGGCCCCAGGTCATTCCGTTGTCGTTCGCCCAGAGCCGGCTGTGGTTCCTCGACCAATTGCAAGGCCCCTCAGCGGTTTACAACCTGGCCGTGGCCTTGCGCCTGAATGGCGAGCTGGACATCGACGCGCTGAGCGCCGCGGTCGACGATGTCATCGCCCGTCATGAAACCCTGCGCACCGTGTTCCCCGACCTGGACGGCGTGCCGTTCCAGCGGGTATTGCCGGCTGAGCGCGACGAGGCTGTCCTGCAGGTCGTCGATGCCGGCAGGTGGCCGCCGGCCCTGATCGACGAGGCCGTCGATACCACGGCGCACCACGTGTTCGACCTGCAAACCGAGATCCCGTTCCGGGCCACGCTGTTCCGCATCGCCGACAACGACCATGTGCTCGTGGGCGCGGTGCATCACATCGCCGCGGACGGGTGGTCGATCGCTCCGCTCGTCAGTGATCTGAATGTGGCCTACGCCAGCCGGTGCGCCGGATGCGCCCCCGATTGGGCTGATTTGCCGGTGCAGTACGCGGATTACACGCTGTGGCAGCGGGCGCAACTGGGTGACCTCGCGGACGGCGGCAGCCCGATCGCCCGCCAGTTGGCGTTTTGGCAGGATGCGCTGGCCGGGATTCCCGAACGCGTGGAGTTGCCGACGGATCGGCCGTATCCGGCGGTGGCCGATCAGTGCGGGGACACGGTGGCGGTGGATTGGCCCGCGGAGCTGCAGCAGCGGGTGCGCGCCGTGGCGCGCGAGTGCGGCACGACGAGTTTCATGGTGGTCCAGGCCGCGTTGGCGGTGCTGCTGTCCCGGGTGAGCGCGAGTTCCGATGTGCTCGTGGGCTTTCCGATCGCCGGGCGGCGCGACTCCGCCCTGGATGGGCTGGTCGGATTCTTCGTCAATACGTTGGTGCTGCGGGTGGACGTGACGGGTGATCCCACCGTCAGCGAGCTGCTGAGCCAGGTGCGTCGGCGCAGCCTGGCCGCCTACGACCATCAAGACGTGCCCTTCGAGGTGTTGGTGGAGCGGCTCAATCCGGTGCGGTCGTTGGCGCATCATCCGCTGGTGCAGGTGATGTTGGCCTGGCAGAACGTGGCGGGCGAGGCCGCGTTGACCTTGGGCGACCTGCAGGTGACCCAGTTGCCGGTCGACACCCGGACCGCGCGGATGGATCTGACGTTCAACCTGGCCGAGCGTTACACCGATGCCGGTGAGCCGGGCGGGATTTCGGGGGCGGTGGAGTTCCGCACCGACGTGTTCGACCCGGAGACCGTTGTGGGGTTGGTGGAGCGGTTGCGGCGGGTGTTGGTGGCGATGACCGCTGATCCGGGCATGAGGTTGTCGGCGATTGATGTGCTCGAGGAGGGTGAGCGGGACCGGCTGGATGGGTGGGGTCATCGGGCGGTGTTGGG
>NZ_LZHV01000080.1 GCF_001667275.1 Mycobacterium sp. ACS4054 | reverse complement strand
CAGGGTGTCGAACAGGCGGGTGATGTTGTGGTGGGTGACCGCCACCCCCTTGGGCACCCCGGTGGTGCCCGAGGTGTAAATAATGTGCGCCACCTGCTCGGCCCCGGGATCGGGCAGCGCGGTGTCGGGGCGGGTGTCAATGGCGGGGTCGGCGATGTCCACGACGGTGAAGTCGCGCCCGCCCAGCCGTTGGCGTAACTCGCTGGTGGTCAGCACCGCGATCGGAGCGGCATCGCCCAGCACAAAGTCGATGCGTTCGTCGGGCAGCGCGGGGTCGATGGGCAGGTAGGCCGCCCCGGTCTTGAGTACCGCCAGGATCGCGATGATCGCCTCGGCCGACCGCGGCACCAGCAGCGCCACACACTGCCCCGGGCCGGCGCCGTGATCGATCAGGAAGTGCGCCAACCGGTTTGAGGCCTCATCGAGTTGCCGGTAGGTCCACGACCGGCCCGCGCAGCCCAACGCCACCGCCGCCGGGACCCGCGCCACCTGCGCGGCGAACAACCCCGCAACCGAGTGCTCCACCACCGACCGGCCCAACACCGCCCGATGACCCCACCCATCCAGCCGGTCCCGCTCACCCTCCTCGAGCACATCAATCGCCGACAACCT
>NZ_LZHV01000079.1 GCF_001667275.1 Mycobacterium sp. ACS4054 | reverse complement strand
GTCTCGTGGGCTCGGATATGTGTATAAGTGACAGGAGGGGGAATGCTCGGCCAGGTCGATCGGCATCGGCGGGGTATGGCCGTTGGGCTTGGGCGGGATGGGCGGCATCGAAACCGGCGCATTGACGTCGAACTCCGTCTGCGCCGTGGCCTCATCCGGAATTTCCATCCCCTCGAGGGATTGGAAGAGCCGGTCGTAGTCGGCCGCCATCAAACCCTTTCGTCAAACTTCGTTCATGCGAGGAAGCACGAGACGAGCCTAGGTCTCCCGTTAGGTCGACGTGGCCCAATCTCGTGCTTCGCCGCTCGCCATCGTCTTACGTGAACATGCCCGTGACGCCGGATTCGGTTTGAGCCATCGCCTGGCTGGCCTCGGTGATGCGCTGCGAGAGCGCCTGCAACGAGGCGTTGAGCTCAGCGGAGGTCTCGTCCCAGTTCCGCTGGACCTGCTGGTAGGACTCCGAACCGCTGCCGCCCCACGCCTCGGCCAGCTTGGCGAGGGAACTTTTGCCCTCGTCGAGAAGACCCTGCGTGGTCTGGACGGCGCCCGCGATCGAACTGGATCCCGCTTCGATCCCGGCGAAATTCCATGACTGTTCCGACATATTGTTGCTCCGTTTCTTTGTGTTGCTGAGGGGGTGATGGGGTCAGAAGTTCATCTGCGACGACAGAGAACTGGCTTGTTCCTCGTCGGCCGAGGAGTACTGGATGCCGGCGCCGTGGATGTTCTGCGAGATCTCGCTGAGCGCCTTGATCTGGGCCTGGCCCGCTTCGTGGAAGCGCGTCAACGCCTGCTGCGCGGCGGTGCCGGCTTGACCGCGCCAGTGGCCGGCCAACTCGCCCCCGGTCGACTCCACGGTCTGGATGACTCGCTGGAGTTCACCGGAGATCCTGTCGAAGTTGCTAGCCTCCGCGCTGAGGGTAGCGGCATCGGTCTTCATCTCTGCCATGCTGGACTACTTTCTCTGTTTCCTGTCCTCGCCAAGTGATGGCAAGTCTTCCGGCCCGGGCGGCCGGGAAGTCTTTTTCTGTGGGCGCTCACCAGTCGTCCTCGTGCTCGAAGTCGACATCGTCGGCCTCGTCCGGGCGCGTGGCGAGCATCGCGGGGGATGCCAGGCCCGGCCGGCTGGCCTGTGCCGACTGACCGGCGGCGGCGCTGCCCATCCCGACGGGGGCCGCGCCTCCCGCGGCCGACGAGCCGGCGCCCGCACCGGCGGGCGCCATGACCTGCGCCGGCTTGTCGATCAGCTGGCTCATCAACGAGGTGCGGGGCGCGGTTCCGCCCGCACCGGGCAGTGCTTCCGAGCGCATCAGGCCCATGCCGACGCTCGGTCCCGATCCACCCGCCAACGGATGCGTGGAGAGCGGGCTCGCCCCGAGCAGGCCCAGCTGCCGGTCTTTGCCGGCCAGGTCGCCGAGCTTGTCGCCGAGCTTGTCACCGAGCGGGTGGTCGCCCATGCCGCCGTTCTGGCCGGCCATCGAGCTGAGCTGCTGCAGCGGCTGCATCAGCTGCTGCATCGGGCCGCCCAGCTGCCCCTGTCCCGGGAACGGCATGGCGGGTTCCTCGACCGGCACCCCAACCTCCGGCGGCGTCTCGGGAACCTCGTCCTCGACCTCCGACAGCGCGCGCATGGCGGCGGGAATGGCCTCGGAGCCGGCGGCCGAGAGCATGCCCAGGGCCGCGGTGGTCACCGCCTCACCCACGGCCGGCTGCAGGATCGGCTTGATCGGCGGGAGCGGCTCGAAGGTGGTGTTCGCGATGGTCTCCATCTGGTAGACGTCCATCACGATCGCCGCCTGATTCCACATGCGGACGAAATAGTCGGTCTCGTTCAGTCCGATCGGCACCATGTTGATGCCAAGGAAATTCGTGGCGGTGAGAACCGCGTGGGTGATGTGGTTGGTCGCGATCTCCGGCAGAGAGGGCGTCATCGCCAGCGCCTTCGTGTACGCCGCGGCCTGGGCCGCGGCGCGCATCGCCCGCTGCTGAGCCTGCTGGGCGGCCGTCTGCAGCCAGGCGACCATCGGCATGGTCGCGGCGATGGCGCGTTCGCTGCTCATCCCGGTCCACGACGCCTTGAGGGAAACCAATGCGGTGGACAGCTCCAGCGCCTGCGTCTCCAGGGCGCCCGCCAGCGCTTCCCAGCCGGCGGCGGCCTGCAGCATCGGCACCGGACCCGCTCCGGCCATCAGCCGTGCGGTGTTCAGCTCCGGTGGCATCGCGTGCCACAACATGGTTATCCAGTCCCCTTGTCTGCGTTCGCTTTTGGGCTATTTCACGAAGCCGGCCGGTACGGCGATGCGTCCCGAGGCGCTTCGCGCGAGGGGCAGGCCAGTACCGGATGCCAAGCCCGCCAAATGCCGGACGCTATTGGCGGTCAAAGCCCGGCCAATATCGTCGAGTGTGGGGCCAAGTGTCATTTCTGGCATTTGCGAACCTCTTCTGTACTTCCGCGCGCAATAAACTATTCAATTAGGGCAAAACAACGCTTTCGACAACGCAGTCTCGACTCGTTATGCGGGCGGCGGTCCAGTGCTTCTTACTGGGCGCTGGGATAATCGTAACCGCCTCCTGGAGGTGCTGAGTGCACTTCTTCTGGGGGATCTAGGTAGGCGGCTTGGATGACCTCCTTTCCTTCCGGGGTAACGAAAAATGCCTGGCCAGGGGGCCTGCGCTTGACCTGAATGTCCCTCGACGGGAAATCCTGCTTGTCGCCCGACAGGAACAGGGTGGGCGATCCCGCGCCGTACGCGGCCCCGACGAACTTGTCCATAGTGGCCTTGTAAGCGGAGCTCATTTGGCAGGTGACAATGATGTGCAACCCGATGTCCGAAGAGGCCGGTAATAACGGTGCCAGTGGCGCCATTGGCGGTATCCCTCCGGAGGCCGCGACAATCATGTGCCAGTCGTCGACAAGAAGAACCACATCGAATCCGCTCCACCATGACCGGGCGCGCAATTGTGCGGTGGTGAGGTCGGCCGGCGGCAACCGCTTCTGCAGGTTGAAGGCCAACGCTTTGATGGCCTCGTCGAGCGTCGTGCTGTTGCGGTTGATCGCGCCGGCGTCGAGCAGATGGCTCTGCGGCACCGCATCCAACAGCCCGGAGCGGTAGTCGGCGAGCATGAACCGCACCTGTTGTGGACTGTTGCGCGCACAGATGGCGCGCGCGATGGCGTGCGCGGTACGGGTCTTGCCCGCTTTGGCGGCGCCGAATATCAACAAATGCGGCGTGCTGTCCATGTGCGCGTGGGCTACCGACAGATCCGCCTCGCGCAGCCCGATCGGAATCGTCCAGCGCGTGCGGTAGTCGGAGTCCGGGCCCGGGGGGTTCGGGTCGAGCTCGTAGAGGTAAATGCGCTCCGGCAGCACCCGGACCCTCGGAGCTTGTTCCGTATGTTGGGCCGCAACCTCATTCACCGCGGCGGTCATCGCCTCCACGAGGTTGTCGGCGCTGTGCACGCCGTCGAACCGGGGCACACCGATCATCAAGTGGTGCTTTTCCGCCGACATCGCGCGGCCCGGCCGATTCGCCGGAATCTCCCGGGTGGCCCGGTCGATCTGGGTGTCGTTGACGTCGCCGAGCCGGAATTCGATCTTGGTGCCGAGGTAGTCACGGACCCGTGACTTCAGTTCCGTCCAGCGCGGCGTGGTGATCACCACGTGGACTCCGAACGACAGGCCCTGCGCGGCGAGGTCCTGGACTTGGGACTCGAGATCGGGGAATTCGCTGACGAACGCCGGCCACCCGTCGATGACCAGGAAGACGTCACCGAACGGGTCGGCCGCGACGGGTTGGTTCGGGTCCTCGCGCAGTTGCCGATAGGCGGCGATCGAACCGACGCGGTGCTCTTTGAAGGTCGCTTCCCGTTGCCGCAGAACGGCTTGCACCTCGGCGACCACGCGCATGACGCGGTCGGGCTCCGATCGGGTCGCCACCCCACCGACGTGCGGCAGGTTTTCCAGATAGATGAGGCCACCGCCGCCGAGGTCGATGCAATAGAACTGGACCTGCCTCGGTGAGTGGGTGGCGGCGGCCGACAGCATCATCGTTTGCAGCAGCGTCGACTTCCCGGTCTGCGGTGCGCCACCGATGCCGATGTTGCCGCCCGCGCCGGACACGTCCACCCCCCACGTCGCCTGCCGGTGCATGCGCGGCTCGTCCATGATCCCGAGCGCGAATCGCAGGGGCTGGCGGTCATCCTGGGCGATGAGTTCGTCCACGGGCGTCGGGTCGGTGAGTGGGGGCAGCCACATCTTGTATGCCCGCGAATCGGTGGTGGACAGCTGCTCGAGCACCACCTCGCGCAGCGCCCGGCCCTTCGATTCGACCGTCATGAGCGCCGCTCCTCTCCCCCGCAAGCGGGCGGTACCCCCACATCACCACGTTCTGCATCGTCGCCGGCGCGCGTCATTACGCCGTCACCTCTTCCGCCAACGGGCCGGCGGTGAACTGTTGAATGCGAACCTTTTTCGGGCCGGCGTGCGGCGCGGCGCCATTGCCCTCACCGTTCGTCTCCACCCGAGCCGCAGGCACGTAGGTGTTGCCGGTATACAAGGTGCTGAATTTGACCGGGTCTTCCATGCCCACCCGCAGGAATCCGACTCCGCTTTCCTTATTGGTGATGTACTGCGCCTCCGGGGTACCGATCACGGCCTTGGACTCGTGAGAACTGGTGGTGCGCAGCGCGATGCGGTAGGTCAGGTTCGGCTCCAGTTTGTCGATGCGCACACCGCCGGTCTGCAGCGACTGGGTGGCCAGCAGCAGGTGCACCCGCAGCGACCGACCGACGCGGCAGATCCTGTCGAACAACGCGATGAAGTCCGGGTGACTTTGCAGTAGTTCGGCGAACTCGTCCACGACGACGAAAAGCGTTGGCAGCGGGGGTAATTCGGCGCCACGTTCGCGGTACTTCTCATACTCGGCCACCCCGGAGAGCGCTCCGGCTGCACCGACCTTGATGCCGGCCTGACGCAGGATGCCCTGGCGGCGGTCGAGTTCGCCGGTCAGCACCTCGCCCATGCGGCTGACCAGTTCGGCCTCCTCGGCCATGTTGGTGACCACGGCGGCGGTGTGCGGAAGCTTCTCCATCCCCAAAAACGTTGAGCCGCCTTTGAAGTCGGTCAGCAGCAGGTTCACCTGGTCCGGGTGGTGCATCGCGACCAGGGACAGGATGAGGGTGCGCAAGAACTCGGACTTGCCCGACCCCGTGGTTCCGATCAGCATGCCGTGCGGCCCGGCGCCGAATTCGGCGCCCTCTTTGATGTCGAGGTACATCACGTTGCCGGTCTTGAGTTCGTGACCGAACGGGATCTTGAGCCGATCACGGTCGGTGTCGGTGAACATCCGCCAGCGGCTCGGCGCCACCTCTTCCACGCTTTGGGCGCCGACCAGTTGGTGCCATTCCGTCGCCGCCTTCTTCTGGATGCCGGTGCCCTTCTTGTCGATCACCGTGCCGGTGATGGACCAGCCCGCCAACTTCCGCGCGATGCGGGCGGCCTGGCCGGGCGACATGCTGTCGGCGACGGACGTCACCTGGCGGAACTGCTGCCCCGGCAAGCGGTCATCAGCGGTCCCGTCGTCGGCGACCCTGATGCGGTAATTCGAGCCGCGGTGGTTGCCCAGCGTGAGCACCGTGACGCCGGCCCTGCCATCGGGCGGAAACCCGGCCCTACCGCCGGTCAGGTCCACCACCACGACGTACGGGCCGCCGGGCAGCGAATCGGGGGTGTGGGGCCCGCGGGCGGCCAGGTCGGACAGGTTGTCCGGGCGGGTGTAGATCATCCGAACGGGGCCGGCGGCATCGGTGTCGGTCGGATGTTGCACGTGGGGAAGCCATTTCAGCCACGACCAAGCCGGATCGTCCGGGTTCTCGGTGAGCACGCGGATCTGCAGCAGGTCGGGTGGATGGAAGACGGCCAGGTGGCAGACCATCGCGGTCAGCAATCCGGCCGCGCCCGCCGGGTCGCCACCGACCGCGATCGTCGGAAAGGTGCGCAGCTGCACCAGTTTCGGGCAGTCGTGGATGAGGCCGTGGGTGCGCAAGAACTTGACCACCCACATATTTGCGACGGGTTCGAGGTATGGCTGCGGCGCCGCGGTCGGCCCGGCGAGTTCGCCGCCCGCGGACGGCTTCATCAGTCGGTCGACGGCAGGCTGGTCACCGATGCCGATGCGGGTGGCGGCATAGAAGTCGGCGTTCGCCGGGCGCGACCACTGCCGCGGGGTTCCGATGAGCGATGTCAGATCGTCGGGATGCGGTGCGTGGAAACCGAAGAACGCGACTTGCGCGCTGGCCGAGGACGTCACCCGGGGGCGGAGCCCAGCCAGGTAGCGCAGGTACTCCTTACGGTCGGCGTTGATCTCGGGGACCTTCTTGCCGCCCCCACCGTGGCCGGCCATCATGCCCATCGACATCATGATCATCATCAGCGGCATCATCAGCATGTACGGCGAGAGCTGCCGGGTGCCGGTGACCACCATGATCGCGATCATGCCGAGCATGCAGACACCCATCACGTACGGAAGGGCCTTCTGCACACCCGACGGCGGGATGTCCACCCCGAGGTCTTCGGGTGGTGTCAGGCTGATCTCGCCGGGGGTGAGCCGCGGACCGCGCATGACCGTGGGGGTGAACTTCTTGGTCGTCATGACGGCCCTCCCGGGGCTTTGCGCGGGTTCGGGTCCGCCGGCAGCGTGTCGTGTTCCAGTAGCGCAGCCTCTTTCGACAGCACCGGACCGTCGACGAGCAGGCGAATGATCTCCCAGGGCGCGGTTTTCGGCGCCGTCAGGCCCAGTGACGAGGCTGTCTGGGCGTCGGGCAGCCCGTAGCGCACCCCCTGCGGATCGACGTAGTACAGCGATTCGCCGTACCGCGGGTCGGGCGACTGCAGCTGCACGTACTTGCCGCCATCGGTGTAAACCGTTGCCGGGCCCTGGATTTGCTTGATTCCCGAGCTCATCGCCGAAGCCGGTATCGGTAGATGACGCCCCGTCAGGACGGTGGTCTTCGGTGCCTGGTCACCGGCCTTGCGTTCCCACGTCCAGCACAGCGTGGGATCCTGGGGCCGCGACACGATCTTCACCGGTTCGTCGGGCAGCGGCGAGTTGTACACCACCTCAGGGATTTTGACGATCTCGCTGGGCACCATCGCGGGAGGCTCGACCAGCCCGTAGGACTGGATGGCGCGCAGCGCCGCGGCGGTATTGGCGTTCACCGGCGCGACGCCGTCGGGCAGCACCACGAAGTAGCGCGGGCCCGACTCCGCGTGGATCTGCAGGATCGACCCCACCACCAGCTGCTCGGGAAGCCCGAGCGTGTTAGGCGAACCCGCGCCGGGGATGGGGGGCAACTGCCAGGATCCGGCGTCGGGCAGCGCGTTGAACATCGCGGTGGAAAGCGGGCTGGGCTTCGCGGTTCCGCGTATCCCGACGGCGAAGGTCATGGGGCGATCGCTCAAATCCGTGGCGTGCCGGCCGTGGGTGTCCACGACCCAGTCCTTGCCCTGATAGGAGGCCAGCAGCGCCTCGCGCGGAAGGATGGGGTCGATCACGCCCGGCTCGATTTGCAACGGCATCGCCACCACCGAGGTCTGCAGGCTGGGCGCGATGCTTTCCGCCTGGGTGACGGTGTCGCACAGCGCCCACACCGACGAGGAGCCGGACGACAGGGGCGTGGCGTACGGGGCGCCGGGGATGCCGATCGACTGACCCTTCGGAAACCTGTTGAGCTCGGCGGGTTTAACGGCCTTCGGTTCGGCCGGGTTGCCCAGCACCAGTCGCGCCGAGGTCAGGTTGTAGACGGGATGCAACTGGCCCGACACCATCAGGTAGAGCTGATTGGTGGCGCGGTCGACGAACAGGTTGCCGCTGCCGAGCTTGCCCTGCGGCTTGAAGTAGGCCATCGCCAGCGCGCCCACCACGACCAGCACCGAGACCAGTACGCCGAGCGCGACCGACCGGCTGTAGAACTGCAGCGGATCGTCGAACATCCGGGTGTCGCGCCGGACGATGGCGTGCTCGAGGCGCCGGAGCAGAAAGCGCCAGCCGCTGACCTGAACCTTGGTGGTTAGCCGGAACCCCGCCATGTGTCACTCGGTGATGTTGAGTCGTCCGTGTACCGCGGCGATCGCCTCGGTCATGTCCTCGCCGTTGATCTCGCGGAGGCGATCCTCGTCGAGGGATTCGAAATCGGTGGAGCGGGTCAGCCGGATGTCGCGGTACTGTTCGCCCGCCTCCACCAGCTGGCGCGCGTAGCGACCGTTGCCGGCGATGTCGAGCGCGGCCTTGCCGCGCACCGTCTGCTGGCTGAGCAGCTTGGCCGCTTGCAGTAGATTGTCGGCCGCCTCCACACTCATCGACGAGTCGTTGCCGGCGGCAATGACTTTCGCGATCTCCAGGATCTCTTCGGGAGAATAGGAGTCGAATTCGATCCGGGTTGCGAAGCGGGACCGCAGGCCCTCGTTGGTTTCCAACAGCCGATCGATGTCCGAGCTGTAACCGGCGATGATCACCACGAGCCGGTCGCGGTCGTTCTCCATCCGCGCCAGCAAGGTGTCCAGCGCCTCCTGCCCGAACGGGTCGGTCCGCCCGTCACGCGCCTGAACCAGCGCGTAGGCCTCGTCGATGAAGAGCACACCGCCCAGGGCGCGATCGATGGTCTTGGTGCTCTTGACCGCCGATTGACCCTCGTATTCGGCGACGAAGTCCTTGCGGGCGGTCTCGACGAGCTTCGGTTCGGGGATGACGCCCAGGCCGGCCAGGATGTTGGCCACCACCCGGGCGATGGTGGTCTTGCCGGTGCCGGGCGGCCCGGTGAAGATCATGTGCTTGCTCGGCTGCGCGACCTTCATGCCGCGCGCGGCGCGGACCCGGGCCATCTGGGTGGCCGCCCGGTAGCGCTCGACCTGTTCCTTGACCCGGGTGAGCCCGATTTGGCGTTCCAGTTCGGCTTCCGCCTCCGCGAGCAGCTTGTCGCGGCCCGAGGTGTCGGCCACGACGGTATTGGCATCCCACGGGTCGGTGCGGGCGGAGATCTGTTCCGCGCTGGTCGTCGTCAGGCGGTACGACGGATCCTTCAGCGCGGCAGTGACTTTGGGTTCCGGGTGGGTGGTCTGGAGCCATTCCAGCAACGCCACCGCGGCTTCTTCGTTGCCCTGGCTGCGGCGCGTCATCGCCAGGTACCAGGCGATGGACCGCGCGCACGCCTCGCCCGCGGGGGTGGCGTTGGCCTCGGTGAGCCGGCGTTCGGCCTCGGTGAACAGGCCGAGGTTGGCCGCGGCGACTCCGTGTGCGACCCCGGCGGCGGCGGCGAGGAATTCGTCGGGCCACCTGCTCGCGTTCCTGACTTCGTCGATCACGTCGGTCCAGCGCCCCGCCTCGCCGTAGATCACCGCCTTGACCCAGGACAGCAGGTGTTCGGCGCCGGCGGTGGGGGTGTCCTCGACGGCCTCCATGGCGTCGGCGTAATTGCCTTGCGCCGCTTCGCTTACGGCGAAGCCCATGGTGATCGCCAGCGGCGAGTTGGCTGGGTAGGTGATGTCGCCGTACAGGCCGCCGATGGCCAGCCGCGCGCCCACGGCGTTCATCGAAATCTGGGCGGCTCCGGCGAGTTGTCCGAAATGGGTCCGCGAATACCAGGCGCGAAACAGCGTCACCCGTTCGGTGTCGCCGCACCGGATCCGGCCAATCCACGCGTCACAGGCGGACTCGTCGTAGTTCGTGATTTCGGTGAACAGATCCAGCGCGCGTGCCTCCGACACGGGCAGCATGCCGACCGCGCTTTCGAACAGGCCGGCCAGATGCTCCGTCATTTATCCGTCGCGTATCGGGTCGCGAACACCTCCGCCTGCGCCGCGGCGGCCTGCTCCGGCGTGATCAACCCGATGCCGTTCTCCATGAAGTCGCGCACGACGTCGTTGCCGTCCATTCCCATCTCGCGCATGGTGTCCGAGAGGGAGGCGTCCTCCATCAGGTAGTCGTGCTGGGCGGCCAGACCCTTCTGCCGAGCCAGGTCGGCGATGACGAGAATCTCTTCGGCGAGTTCGGCCTCGGTCATGCTCGTCACTTTGGGCGACAGTTCGACGCGCTGCGTTCTGCCGTCCATCAGCGCCGAGACCGACACCGTTTCGGGCGGATTGGTCACCGTGAACATCTCGGGCGACTCTTCGTCGTCCGGCGCCGCATCCGCGTCGGTCTGGGAGTCGATGGCGGCGAGGTCGGTTTCGGCATCCTCGGGCTCGCTGGGCGCGTAGTCGTGCAGCGCATCGACGGCCGACTCTTCGTCATCGCCGTCAGGCGCCGAGAAGTCCAGGGCGTCCGACTCTTCGAGGGTGTCGGAACCGGTCCCTACGGCGGAGAAATCCAGGGCGGCCAGATCGTCGTGGTCGTCGTATTGCGGCATAGTTCCTTCTTTCTGAACTCTCGGGGTCATGCCCCGTAGGAGGCTTCGGCTCGGTCGAACCAGGCACCCGCCGGCAGGAACTCCATGAGGCCGTCCAGCGTGCGCTGCAGGTTTTCTTGGGTGCCGGACAGGAAGCTGCCGTACAGCTCACCGCCGACGCGGCGCGGGAGGGAGACCAGCCGGCCGTGTACCGAGTCCAGGACACCGGCGGCGACGTCGGTCTGCGTGGAGGTGCCGCCGGGGTGGCGTTGGATGGCGATGATCTCCACCCAGCTGCTCGGGTCGCTGATGATCTCGGCGTAGAGGCGCGCCGACGCGGGCGCGGCGCCGTGCTGAACCAGCTGGGCCGGGGTGGTGCAGGTGGCCAGCTCGGCGTCGACGCCGGTCAGCGGCTCGACGTCGGCGGGCGTCGCGGGGCCGAGCACCGTGGTCACCATCCCGGCCAAGCCGATCTGGGGCGCCACCAGCTGCAGGACCAGCAGGTCGCCGTCGCGGGCGGCGACGACGTGGCGCTCACCCTTGCGGCACACCGCAAAACGGACCATGACGCCACCGAGATCCCGCCGCCACCATCGGCCCTCCAGGCTGCGGTCCGGCCTCCCGAGGATGTCGACCATCGCGGCCACCGCCGGGTGGGGCTGTCCCTGGTGGTCGAGCACCCCTTGCGCGGTGAGGTCGCGCTGGACCTGATCCCAGACGCGGTCTCGCAACTCTTCCTGGGGGATGTTCGGACGGATGCCCAGTGTCGTCGGGAAATCGACCAGATGCATTCGGTCGGCGATCACCAGCATGCCGTCGACAGTGACCTCCACGCCGACGACATCGTCGACGAGGCCGGCGGTAGTGAGCGGCCCGGACATGATCAGCTGAGCATCTGTTTGTTGAGGTTGGCGCTCAGGTCTTCGTCAACGCCCTCGTACGTTTGCTTGGCGACGCGCAACTTCGCGGCGAGGTCCGACGCGTGCTGCCGAATGTTCTGGCCCGCGCCGCGGCGCTGTTTCTCGGCGGTGACAAATGCACTATTGGAGCTTCCGCTGATGACGCCGTGTGTCACCCACACCGCGGTTTCGGTATTGCTCGCAGCCGAAGCCGCTTCTTCTGCCTTAGTGGCCGCTTGCCCCTGTTTAGTCGCCAATTGCTCGAGATACTTTTCGTCGACCTTCAGCGTTGCCATTGGAATCTCCTCAACGGATATTTTTACTCGCTATTGCGTTGACTCGTAGCGGTTTTTGCCGCACTCGCGAGGCCTAAAGGACCCGATGCGGCCGGCCGGTCCCCGGCGCCGCGCCGGCGCCGACCCCGGCGCCGTCGACGGGCGCGCGTTCCCCGCCGGCGGTGCCCAACGCCGCGCCGTCGCCGGGCTCCTCGCTGGCTGCCGGCGCCATCCTCGGCCGCGGCTGACCCGTCGAGGCGAGTTGCTGAACCTGCCCCATCATCTGGTTGGCGAAGTTCATCGGCTGCGCGAGCTGACCGGAGGCCTGAGTGACTTGGCTCAGCGCGGGCGGCGTCCACACCGGCGTCGTCTGCTCCGTCTGGGCGGGAGCGGCGCCGTCACCCTTGAGCGCGCCCAGGACGCCGCGCTCCTCCGGGGAGTCGCCGGCCGCCGGCGCCAGGCCGGCCAACGAGGCGACGGTCGGTGCGGCGGAGAAGGCCGACAGGCTGTTCGAGATGGCCGCGAAGTCGCCGGTCTTGGTCTCCTCCGCCCCGGTCACCTCTATGCGGGCGAACGAACTGGTGGGGATCGCCTTCTCGGCGACCTCGCCGTATTCAAGGGCGACCGCGTGGATCTGGTGGGCCAGGGACATGGAGTTGGACAGCGTGAACATCTCGAAGGCCAAGACGGTGGCGCACGCCGCGAATGCGGCGATGATCTGCCACGCCGCCGAGATTTCGTGGCCGACGACGGGGATCAGGTACAGGGCCAGGGCGATGCCCTGAGCGATGACGAGACCCAGCAGCGTCACGGCGATCGCGTTGTGGGCCTTGGCGACCTCGGACCCCTGGTCTGCCATGAGGGTCTGCATCTTCTTGTCGAGATCCTGCATCGTCTGCACCAGCGCCTGCAGCGCGGCGGTCGCGTCGGCATAGGCCTGCGCCGCGTCGCCGCTCCAGCCGCGCGGGTCGGGGGCGGCCTCGGCGAGGTAGAGGAAGACGGTTTCGTATTTGTCGGCGCCGCTGGTGAACGAGGCGCCCTTGTCGGGGGTCCAGAATCCGTTGAGGAGGTCGACCGCCGAAATCGCCACCATCGCGACATCGACGATTGCCGTCGGCGTCGGCAGCGTCTTGGTGCCCTGTGTTTTCAATGCGTCCGCGAGGACCTTGATTTGATTCCTGCCGTACCACATCGCTTTGCCGGCGAGCGCGCCCAAGTTCGCGCCCAGGCCGACCCAATCCCCCGAATACGCGGCCCCGCCCCCGGCTTGCAGCCGCGTGAAGCAGTAGGCCAGATCATGGATACCTGCAAGACGACTCACGGCGGTGTACCCCTTCGCGCTCGCGTTGTTTGACTCATGGACGATAGGTTGAGCCTAACCCCGTCAAGCGGGGGGTCGCTGCGCGAATTTTGCCGCCCCACAAAGGATTTGGCTAACAATCGGTGAACGCCGCAGGAACAACTCCGAACGGTTTCGGCGGGGTGGGCGTGACGGCGCCGCGGCCGTGGCGGCCTACGGAGTCATAGGGTCAGCGTCGACGCGAGGACCGGCGTGCGCGGTCAGCGATCAAGCACCTGCTTGTCGATGTTCTTGCCCGATTGGTCGTCAGTGCTCGCGTAGACGCTCTTGGCCGTGCGCACCTTTTCGGCGAGTTGCTTCGAGGCTGCGCTCATCGCGTCACCCGTGCTTTTGCGTGCACCCGCGGCCTTGGTGAAGGCAAGGTTTGATGCTGCGCTGATCACGCCGTGGCTGACCCACGTCGAGATTTCGAGGTTGTCGGCTGCCGAGGCTGCAGTTGCGGCCTGCGTTGACGCCTGGTCCTGGTTCGTCGCCAGTTTGGCTAGGTGGTCCGGTTGGACGACTACATCGGCCATGGTGGTCTCCTATAAGCCTCTCGTTATGGTCTTGATTAACAACAGTTTTGGTCGGGATCGTTTCAATCAGAGCCTGCGTCCCGACGGGTTTGATCCTTGCGTCTGTTCGGCGCTCGCCGCTCCGACCTCGACAGGTGCGCGCCCGGCGCTGCCCGCGCCTGCGCCCGCCCAGGCCTCCTCGGCCTCGCTCGGTATCGGGGCTTCTTCGTCAGCGTCGTGGCTCTGCAACTCGCCCGTTTGGACCAGCTGTTGCAGCGGACCCATCGCCTGGTTCAAGAGGTTCGCGTGCGGGGTCAGTTGGCCCGAAAGCTTGGAAGCTTGCCCCGACATCGAAGCCAGTTGAGTCACGGTGGGCATGGTGACCGTCGGCGTGGACGGCGGCGTCGCCTCGGGTGCTTCGGGCGTCGCGGGTGTGCCGGCTGTACCGGGGACGGGAGCCGCGGCCGCGCTCACCCCTGCCGCCGGTTGGGCCCGCTCCTCCTCGGAACGATGAGACGCACCGGTCGATGATGCGGGGGCGGCTGGGACTTGGGAGAGCGCGGACATCCCGGACATGCTGTTGGAGACGGCTTCGAAGCTGGACACCGAGGACTCCTCCGATGTCGTCACAACCGCAGACGCCGTGGAGCCGGTTTGCACCGTCCCCGCAGCCAGCGCGGTGTATTGGTCGCTCAGCGCCTTCGCCTTATTGCCGTATTCAATCGACCAGTAGACCAAGTTGCCGAGGAAGCCCAAAGCGGCCGCGATCCCAATCGCGCAGACCGTCCCCGCGAAGATTTTCGCGGCCAGCGGGCCGGCGGGCGGAACTCCCATGAACATGGCCATCTCGATGACGAAGGCCACGAAAAGCGCGTCCTTCAACAATCCGAACGCGAAACGCATATGCACGACCCATTCGGCCTGCTCTTTGACGAGCGTGGCCAGATCGATATCCAGCTCGGCCATCGTCGTCGCGATCCGCTCCAGCTGTGCGCCTAGTTCGGCGTACGCATCCGCACCTTCGCCCTGCCAACCATCCTCGGGAAGGGCCGACTTCAGTTGCGCAGCGAGCGCGGCGAATTGCTGCGACCCGTTCTCCAGATCGCCCCCCTCGTCCGGGGGGCCGAATCCCGTCAACAACTCCAAGAGCTCGACGATCGTGATGGTCCAGAGGATGACGCTTACGCTCTTGCCGAAATCCTTGATGCCTTCCTTCGTCGCTCCGGGCGAAGCGACACGATTTCCCGACATTCGCTGGTTGAACTTCAACTTTTGTTCCACGCTGGCGGATCTGATGAACTTGTCATATCTATTCACCAACGGCGCCTTCGCGAGATTAGCCCCGATGCCCCCGATGCTTCCCGCCGAGCTGGTCGCGGAGCCGGCAATGTATTCAGCGCTGAAGCTACCCCCGGTAACGTCCCCCAAGCCCAGGCCCAAACCGGCGCCCTGTTGACCTAGGCCGGCAATTCCGGCAAGGGTGCCGATGATCTTGGTGGCTTGCGCGAAAATGCTCATCCTTAGGGTCCTCCGTGTTATGCCTTCGGGCGTTTGAATCCTGCACGGTGATTCATCGCCCGTTAAGCGTAACGCCGTCCAGTGGGGGTCCGTGCACGAATTTTCGAGTTAGCCAACGGCTTCGGAGAAAGAGAACGTGCCAGGAAATAGCGGCTGTCACCGGCGGGCTAACCGCGGCGATCCCGGGCCCGCTCGGCGGTGGCCGTGATGTGCTCGACGGGCGCCGTTTCGATGGCCTGAGCACCAGCGCCCGCTTCGGCACCCTCGATCTCTTCCGCACGTGAGGCCTCATCTGAGGACGGAGCCTGCTTGGCTTGTGCGCCCGCCCGAGTGATCAGCTGCTCGAAAGCTTTGCCGGGTGATGTCTGGGCTCCCCTCGACATTGCCATCAGCTGAGCCACGGAAGGGATTGCCGTCGCCGGGGTTGCGTCGCTGTGGTCCGACGTTTCTTCCTCGTCGATCACCTCGCTGACGCGAGAGGGTGCCTCCACCGAACCGGTGGTTGCGCCGCGCGTACCCGCAATGGCGGAAGCCCCTGACTCGGCGCCAGTGCCGGCCCGCAACGTGCCGGCCTGTACCGCTTGGGTCACGATCGCCGTTTTGAACGGACCATCGGGTAGCACTGCGCCCGTCTGCACCGCGCGGTAACCCTCGACGGCTTCAGTGACCCGGTCCGCGTTGTCGCGAGCCGCGTCGACCATTTCGCCGATGAACGCGACGACCGCGGCGATCGCGGCCATCGAAACCACTAGTTGGAACATGATCGACAGGCCCTCGCCGACATCGGCCGGCTGAACCGCCTTGAGCGCCAGCGCAATTGCGATGCACGCGGTCAGTCCGTCCCTGGTTATCTTCATATTCCGGCGCAGGTTGATGACCTGGTGCGCCTCGGTTTTCAGGATGTCCGCCATCATCGCGTCCAAGTCCGCCATCGTCGCGGCGCGTTTTTGATGGTCGGCGTTCTGGGCGGCATAGGCCTCGGAACCGGTGCCGCGCCAGCGCTCGTCCGGGAAGGCCGACGCCAACCTTTCATGGATCAGGTCGAACTTGCCCTCACCGATCGCGAAGGTGTCGCCCCGGTCCGGGGTGCCGAACCCGGCCAACAGTTCCAGGGCGGTAATCGCATAAATCGTGTAGTCGATGATCGGCGTTCCGGGAACGACACCTTCGGTCATCAGCTTTTTGACTTTTTCGCTGCCGAATTTTTCGACCAGTTGGCGCGCTAGCCGCCCGACATCCGAGAACACACCGGCTCCCGCGCGGAAATCGACGGAGCTGAGCTTCTCCCCCAGGCCATTCCAGTCGATGTCGCTGAGGTCTTTGCCGGCCGTGCCGAGGACGGCGAGAAGCTTGACGCCCTCCGCCAAATTAGCCATTGCCGTGCCTCCTAGCTTTTGGTGCAGGCATCAACGTGGAAGCATTTGTGCGTCGAGACTTTCGCCGGCCCGCTCGTCGGTGCCGTCATACGCACCGCCGGCGGCGCGCAGCCTCTTGGCGATTTCGGTGCCAACCGATTCAACGGCCGCGTTGGCGGCGCTGCGGGCGGATTCAGCCTCGGCCACCGCCATATTGGCGGTCGCGCAGATGACGCCGTGGCTACTCCACATTGTCGAGCCGATCCCGGAAGTCACTGCGGCCGCGGCGCGGACGTCGGCCGAGGACAGGTCGTGCTTCGCCGCCAGTTCCTCTAAATATGACGTTGTGACTTGTAGGTCCGTCATGGCTTGTCTTCCTCACGCACCGCGCTTGCCTCGCCCGGCTGTGTTGAGCCTAAGCCCGCTCAGACGGGGGTCGGCGCACGAATTCTTGCGGCCGGCTCAGCCGATGTGACTGATCAGCGTTTCGATCGCATCGGCGACCGCGGCCGGCACCGCTTCGTCGGCTTCCGCGCGCACGATCATTTCCTCGCTGACACCGGCCGCCTCGGCGGTCTCTTGCGGCGACAGATTCGCCCGCCGCCGCGCCGCATATAGACGTTGCGCGAGCGGGGCGCCCGGGGCGGTGGCACCGAGCGTCATCAATTCGTCGTAGTGGCGGCGGACCGTGCCCAGCGCCTTGATCAGTTCGGGCGTGATGCGGCTGATGCGCGTGGCCCGCACGGCGATCGCCTCGAGCTGGCGGAGGTCGGCGAGGATCGGCGTCGCCCGCTCGGTGAACTCCGCGTCGTCCGCCGATGGCAACGCCGCGATGGCCAGCCCGCAGCCGTCCACGGCGGCCACGATTGCCTGTGCGATCAGCGAGGCCGGCGCATCCGAGTGGGGTGCTTCCGCCGGCGCGGGGGCGGTGTCGGGGTGCTCGGCGATCGCATCGCCGGCGTCCGGTTGCCCGCGCCGAAGGCGCGCGATGGTTCCGGCGGGCCACTGCAGCACCTGCTCGAGCTTGGCCTGGGTGCGTTCGCGCGGCCAACTGCGGCCCTTTTCGAAGGCGATGAGCGCGCCCGCGTTGATGATGCCGTCGGCCGCCAGGCTGCGCTGGCTGATACCGAGCTCGCGGCGGCGCGCGGCGGCGGCCGCACCCGCGCGCGCCATGCCCGGATCCGGTTCGCCGCCATCCGACGGTTCGGGGCGCGCACCCCCATTCGGCGGCCCGACGATTTCAAAAGTCAGCACCTCGCCGGCGGCGGGATCACCGAGCCGGACCGTGGTTTTCTTGGTCACTGTCACCGAGTCCGTGCGTCGCCCGTCGACGAACATGCCGTTGGGGCCCTTGTCGACGATCCGCCATGAACCATCGATCGGTTCGGCGTGCAGGTGTTCCGCCGAGACCTGGGGATTGTCGATCCGGACGTCGTCCTTGGCGTCCCGGCCGATGGTCACGACGCCCCGCCCCGGCTCGATCCGATGCGACGTCGCGCCGCTGTGCACAACCAGGAGACCAAGCTCGGTAGTCGACTCGGCGCTGGGCATCTGGGTTATTCCTCGAGGGAGGGCAGCGGGGCGGGCCTTCCGCCTCTGCAAGTCTAACCGTCGCACCGCGCCGATTTCTATCGCACTTCGCTACGTTTTGGGTCACAGCCGCGGTTCCACAGCGTCGAGACGCTACACCGATGCGACGGAGGGCGGTCGCAGACGGCAAAACTCGGGCGGCAGCCCCTCCCGCGGGCACCCGTGGGCGCTACGGTTTCAGCGGTCGCGGTCGCGCCGGATGCCGACTCCGCGACCGGGTACCAGCCCAATGCTACGGTTACGTAACCGTCCGGCCGCCTAGCCGAAGGGCCTCCGCGGGGACGTAAAAAGCCTGTTCACGATGCTTGGCGGGTGAATGTGCGGGCGGTTCTTCGCGCTCGCCAGGGCGCCGGTTTCGAAGCAGCCGTTGCGGTATTGGAACCAAACTGTTGCATTGCATCGGTTAGTGCTATACCGTTGCGAAGCATAAGACGCAGAACGCAATGCTTCTGGAGGAACTAGCGACATGACCGCAACACCCCTTTTCAACATCCCGCTCGGCGCCTGCACGCAGGATCCCGACCGCTGGACCACTGCCCCCGACGCCGAGGCCATCGCACTGTGCCGCGCGTGCCCCCGCCGCTGGATGTGTGCGCGTGACGCCGTCGAGTCGCCCGGGGCGGAAGGCTTGTGGGCCGGCGTGGTGATCCCCGAAGGCGGCCGCCCCCGTGCGTTCGCACTGCGGCAGTTGCGAGGCCTGGCCGAGCGCAACGGGTACCCCGTGCGCGAGACCGCGAAGTCCGCCTAGCCCGTCCATGGCGGCCGACTTCGGGCTGGGCAGCGACGGAAGCCGTTGCACCGCATTCCCGTCGGGACTGGGCAGGAGGCGACGACCGCTACGTCGGCTCGAAACGGAAGACGGCGAGCCGCCCCGCCAGTGCTTCGAATTCGTCGGCCGTTCCGTCGCGCACCATTCCGGATCGCTTCGCGAAAGCCACCCCGACGGGGACCTTGGCGGGGAACTCCCGCAGTACCCGCCGCGCTTCACCGGCGGAGAGTTCGACAATCCGGACTTCCTGTGACCGTCGGCCCCGGCTGAGCGTGCCGGTCCCGGCCGCCCGGGCGTTGGCCGCCCAGTCGGCGCCGGGATAGCCGGCCACGACGTAGAGGCCGCCCCGAAATTCGAACGGCGTCATCGGGGTGCTGCGGGGTCGGCCCGACTTCCGGCCGGGGACCGTCAGCACCATGGCGGGGCCGGTGGGGATCCCGAGCCGCTGCACCGCCATCATCACCTTGTTCATGGGCTTGAGGTAGCGCGGTGGGCGGGGTTGCGACATCTCAGGCCCTTGCTCCCCTGGCGAACAAGTCGCGGTGCTCGGCGACCCACTGGCCGATGGGCAGCGCGGGCCGGCCCAGGATTTTCTCCACGTCGTGGGTGACCAGGGCGGGGGTATCGAGCGTCGAGGCGAGCATGGCGATATAGGCGTCGCCGAACTCGGCCGGGAACCCCAACGCGACGAACCGTTCGCGCACGGCGGCGCTGGGTATCTCGCGGTACTGCAGCGGCCGGCCCAGGGCGGCGCCGAACGCCTCGGCCAGCTCCGAGTTGGTGAAGGCCTGCGGCCCGGTCAGCGGGATCCGCTGTCCGACAAACTCATCGGTGAGCAGCGCCCGCGCCGCCACTTCCGCGATGTCGCTCTCGACGATCGGTGCCGTCGACGCCGCCGCGTACGGTCCGTGGATCACATCGCCGATGCGGATCTGCGGCGCCCACATGCCGGCGAAGTTCGTCGCGAACACCGTCGGCCGCAGGCTCACCCAGGACACCCCGGAGTCGACGGCGAGCTGTTCGACCTCCTTGTTGCGGTCACCGCGGACGCGGGACGGCTGCCGGGAGAAGTCGTCGTCGGCATTGATCGCCGACAGCGCAACCAGCTTGGTGACCCCGGCACGCACGCTCTGGGCCACCACCGCGTCCAGGTCCGCGCCCAGCGCCCGGGAATTGAGGAAGACCGCCGATGCCCCTGGCAGCGCATCGGCTACCGAGCTGACCGGCTCGACTCCGGGGGGAAGCGCCGCAGTCTCCGGCGAGCGGGTGACGGCCCGTACCGGCGCTCCGGCCGCGGCAAGCGCGGCCACGAGAGGGCGCCCGACGTTGCCGGTCGCCCCGGTTACCACGATCGTCATGGATGGATCCTTTCTATGAAAATTTCTTGCGGTGCTCCAAGGACGGGACCGAAGGTGGGAAAGTTACAACCGAGAACGCGTAACTTTTTGCCGCAGCAGATCGTCGAAGAGTCATGAACCCGTCGCCATCATCTGACCGGATTGCCGAGGCCTGGCGTGAGCACCGCCCGTATCTGGTCAACCTCGCCTACCAGATGCTCGGGGATGTCGGTGACGCGGAAGACGTTGCGCAGGAAGCCTTCCTGCGCCTCTCCCGGACCGAGCCGAGCGAGATCGAGGACGTGAGGGGCTGGCTGACGGTGGTGGCGAGCCGGCTCTGCCTCGACCAGGTGCGTTCGGCTCGCGCCCGTTACGAACGCCCGGGCGAGGTCCAAGAGCGCCCGGCGCCCCAGCGCTCCGACCCGGCCGACCGGGTCACCCTCGACGACGAGATCCGCGCCGCCTTGCTGGAAGTGTTGCGCCGGCTCAGTCCCGGGGAGCGGGTGGCCTTCGTGCTGCACGACGTGTTCGGCGTCCCGTTCGACTCGATCTCGCAAACCGTGGGCCGCCCGGTCGGCACGTGCCGCCAGCTGGCGCGCCGCGCGCGCGCGAAATTCGTTGCCGCACAACCTAAAACCAACGCCGTGGCATCGGCCGAGCACCAGCTCGTCACCGAGAAGTTCATCACCGCATGCGCCAACGGCGACCTCACCGGGCTGGCCGCCGTGCTGGACCCGACGGTGTGGGGAGTGGGCACGATCCTCGCCGACCCGCCGCCTCCCCAGCAGATCAACCACGGGCCGGATGCGGTGGCCACCAACCTGCTGCGCTACCTATGGCCCGACGTGACACTGGTCAGCGGCCCCGTCGGGCAACCCGTGCTGTTGGCGTTCACCGACCGCCGACTCTTCGCGGTGATCGTGCTGACGATCCGCGACTCCCGCGTGGCCAAGATCGAGGCGATCGCCGACCCGTCCGCACGGATCGGGAAGCTCTCGGAGAACGCCTAACTCGGCCGGCGATCGTCGGGACGCGCCGCGAAGTAGCCGGCGATCGTCGCCGTGATCTCGAGAAACTTGCGCCGCGTGGGCGGCGCCATCTCGCGGCTCACATCGATGACCCCACCCGGCCGCAGGTGCGGGTCGTAGGGCACCTGGATCACCGGCCGGCCGTGATCGGTGAACTCGCGGGCCAACAAAGCCCGGGTGCGCTTGTCGGCGTGGCCGTCGGAATCGTTGAGCACCACCACGGTGTTGTGCAGCAGAGTTTCGAAGCCCTGATCCGCCAGCCACTCCAGGGTCCTGGCCGCCGCGGAGGCCCCGTCCGCCCACGGCGACGAGACCACGATCAGCGCATCCAGATCGCGCAGCACCTCCTGGGTGACCGACGCGTCCATGGTGGACCCGCAGTCGATGACCGAGATCGCGAAATGGCGGTCGAGGCGCAGCGCGGCTTCCCGGTAGATCGCGGGGTCGAGCACGCGTCGGGGGCCCGACGCCGGCTCGCCGCCGAGAACGTGCAGGCCCGCGGAGTTGCGCCCCACCCGGGCGACCATGTCGTCGAAGGACTGCAGGTTCTTGTCGGCGGTGAGTTCCCAGAACGATCCGGTCGACCGCGGGTCGATCCGACTGCTGAGCCGGCCGAACGCGGTGTCGGCGTCGATCGCCACGACATGGTCTTGCCGACGGAGTTCGGCGAACAGCGATCCGACACTGGCGGCCACGGACGTCTTTCCGACGCCGCCCTTGCCCAGGACCCCGACCTTGTAGTTGCCGACGAGACGGGTCCGGATCGTTGCCTCGGACTGGGCGTCCTGCAGCTGCGCCGGCGACGGGCCGAGCTTAACGAGCCCGAATGTCACCAGCCGGAGCATGCGTCGCCAACCGCGCTCGGGCGCCGTGTCGAACCTCGCGGTGGCGCGTGCGGGTCCGGCCGCGGGGGCCGGCGCGGGCGCCTCGCGCGGGGGGGGGGGGGGGGGAGGCGG
>NZ_LZHV01000078.1 GCF_001667275.1 Mycobacterium sp. ACS4054 | reverse complement strand
CCCGCCACCAGCGCGGCCGCCGGACCCGCCGACGCGGCCCCCAGCGCACCGGCCAGCGCCCCGCACACCGCCACCCCCGCGGAAGTGGAGATGCTGACCGCAAACGCGCCACCGGCGGCCGGCCAGCAATTCCAGGTCGCGCTGCCACGCGGCATCGGCTCCGAGGACAGGTTGCAGGTCAAGACGATCTGGGCGGAGCGCGCCATCAGCGTGCTGTTCCCGCAGATCACCACCATCTACGGCTACCGGGAAGACGCGCTGCCGTGGCATCCCAACGGCCTGGCGATCGACGTGATGATCCCCAACCACAACAGCCCCGAGGGCATCGAGCTGGGCAACCAGATCGCCGGCTACGCGCTGGCCAACGCGAAGCGCTGGGGAATCAACCACGTGATCTGGCGGCAAAAGATCTACCCCGGCGTCGGCGGGGGCAGCTGGACCGCCGACCTCGGGTCGGAGACCCTCAACCACTACGACCACGTGCACATCGCCACCAACGGCGGCGGATACCCGACCGGGCACGAGGTCTACTACATCGCCTCGATGACGCCCGCGCCGCAGCAGTAGGTCACCGAGACCCGGCGGCAAATGCGGCCACCGGCGCGTCCATGGTGGCGCCCCGACCCCCCTCCCCTGATAGCCCGCCAAGAATTCGTTGAGAACCCGTTAAGCCCCCGTGCTGATTCTGTGATCAACGCACCAAGCGTCCACCAGAAAAATCACCTCAGCACCAAGGAGACCCCGATGTTCTCTCGCCGTTTCACCGCCTCCGTCGTTGGCACCGCCGCCCTGGGCCCCGCCGCGCTCGGCCTCGCCGGCACCGCGGGCGCGAGCTCGGTCGACGACGCGTTCCTCGCCCAGCTGGCCTCGGACGGCATCACCCCGCCGAGCGCTTCGGTCGCCATCAAGGACGCGCACGCCGTCTGCAACGCCCTCGACCAGGGCCACTCGAGCAAGGAGGTCATCAGCGCGGTGGCCCAGGCGACCGGTCTGAGCACCAAGGGCTCCAAGACGTTCGCCGTCGACGCCGCTTCGGCCTACTGCCCGCAGTACGTCACCTCGGCCTGACCACCACCCTCACAGTGCGGGGACCCGGCGGGTCCCCGCACTGTCATGCCTGCCGCAGCAGAAACAGGCCGTAGGCGGCGACGGACTGCGCGTCGGCGATCACTCCCGAACGGATCAACTGCTCGACTTCCTCGCGGTCGAACCAGGCGCTGCGCAGGTCCTGTTCCTCGGGCTCGAGATCCGGCTCCCCCTCGGCGATTCCGGTGGCCAAAAACACCCACCCCCGCTGGCTCGTCATGCCCGGGGCCACGTCGAGCCGGCCGAGCACCTCGAACGACGTCGCGCTCAGTCCCGTTTCCTCGCGCAGCTCACGCCGCGCCAGCTCGGACGGGTCGGTGTCCGCCAGGCCCGGCGCGGTGCCCTGCGGGAATTCCCACCGCCGCTCCCCCAGCGGATACCGGAACTGCTCGACCAGCCTGAAGCGCCGCCCGTCGAACGGCATCACCAGCGCATAGTCCGGTTTGTCCACCACGCCATAGATGCCCGGGCTGCCGTCCGGGCGACGGATGTCGTCCTCCCGGAGCACCATCCATTGGCTCCGATAGATCTCGCGGGTCGCGATGCGTTCGATCACCAACCCAGTATCACTGGGCCGCAGTGAAGCGGTCGTAGGTGCGGCGCAGGGCGCCACGGTCGGCGGAATGCAGCGCGCTGGTGAGGGCCTCGAACACGTCGACGTGTCCGACGGTGGGATCCGACGTCACCCCGCGGGTGTATTCCCACGGCAGGGACCGTCCGCGGCGCAGCACCTCGCCGAGATACCACACCGCGCCGTCGACGAAGGGCGCGTTGCGCTCCTCGTCCAGCAGCTGCTCGGGCGTCGGGGCCTTCTGAATGACGAGCTCTTCCAGCGCATCGAGGGAATCCGGGGAGAAGTCCCAGATGGCGTCACCGCCGTAATGGTTTGCCCAGACCGGGAATTGGGCCCCGCGCTCGGCAAGCCAACACCGGAGATATTCGCCATCGGAAAATCGTTGGGTGGCTTGCTGTTTGGCGAGCAGGCGGCGCTTGTTGGCTTCTTCGACCCGGCCCCGCACCCCGTTGACCCACCGGCGGTCCTCGACGCGGCCACGCCATTTCGCCAGTTCCTCCCGGGCGGCGACGGTGACGAAGTTGTCGGCGCCGAAGACCCTGGCCTCGTCGTCCACCAGCGCTTCCCAGGTGGCGACCTTCTCCCGGCAGTCCGCGGGTTCGGGCTCCCAGAGCGCGATGGTGTGCCGGGCGATCAAGGTGTGGCGGTGGTCCGGACCCAGCTTCTCGAGCATCACCTCGAGCAGCGACCGAAGCTCGGCCAAGGCGCCGGCGCCGTCGACCGACTCGCCGTGCCACTGCGCCAACGCCATCCGCGTGCCCAGGGTGTCCTCGTGGTGGTCGCCGAGCACCCGGGACCGCGCGGCGAGGACCTGTTCACCCTCGGCGATGGCGCCCGGGTAGTCGCCGAGCTCCTTGCGTTTCTGCGCAACCCGGTCCCTGGACGTCAGCGCGGTGGGGTGCTCGACGCCCAGCACGCGCTCCTCGTCGGCCAGCAGCTGCTGCCATTCGGCCAGCGCGGCCCGCCCCTCCTGCTGCGGCCGGTCGGCGAACATGTGGCGCGCCGTCAGCGTGGTGATGTGGTCGCCGCCGAGTACCTCCTCGAACTCGGGTACCAGCTGCTCGAGGACGGCATAGGCCCCGGCCTGGTCGCCCATCTGGAGTTGCAGGTGCACCAGCGCGAGCTTCATGTCCAACACGTTGGGGTGTCGCTCCCCCAGGATCGGGCGGCACACGGTGACCAGCTCGTTCATCAGGGGCAACGCCCCGGCGAAATCGGCCGCGGCGATGCGCTCGGAGATGAGCCGGGTTAAGGCGGCGAGCGGCCCCGGCAGTTCCGGCTGCGTCATACCGCTATCGAATCCCTCACGAGGCCCGCTGGCAATTCACCTCGCCGTCGGCGCGTCCGGTGTCGGGCTGGCATGAATCGGGATGGTGCCTGATAGTCATAGGGACAAATCGCCAACGTCAGCAGAGGTGGGGGTTATGCCGGACGACCCGAAGCGGGCGTAACCATGCGCGGCCACATCATCGTGAGCGGTGACGACGCGTTGGCGACCACGATCGTCGAGGAGCTCAACAACGCCGGCGTGCACATCGTCAAGCTCGAAAATGCCGGCGAGCTCGAAAACGCCGGAGTCACCCGCGCCCGCGCCGTGATCTGTGTCGGCGACGACGACGCGACGAACCTCGAAATCGCCCTGCTGGCAAGGAAAGCCAACCCCCGGGTGCGGGTGGTGGCCCGGCTGGGCAACGACGTGCTGCGGACGGCGATGGCCGCCGACAAGCGCCCCGGCGCGATTCTGGACGTCGCCGACCTGGCGGCGCCCTCGGTGGTGGAGGCCTGTTTGGCGCACACCGTGCACCCGTTCGAGGCGGCGGGCATCGAATTCGTCGTCTCCGGCGCCGAGGCGCCGCGCAACGCGACGCTGCGCGAGATCTACGGCGATCTGGCACCGGTGGCGGTGATTCATGGGGAGAACTGCGCCACCCCCGGGGAGGTGGTGTCGTGCCCGGGCCGCGACCTGTCGGTGCACGCGGGTGACTGGACGGCGATGATCGGCACCGCCGAGGAATTGGCCGCCCGCGGCATCAAGGTCCCGCGGCCGACGGTGACGCGCACGCGCCTGACCCGGCTGCGGCGGGCGATCGACGGCGCGCGCGCCCTGCGCGACGACGTCAACCCGATGTTCGCGCGGGCGTTGCTGGCCGCGGCGTGCCTGCTGGTCAGCTCGACGGTGATCCTGCGCTTCTGCTACCAGCCGCATCCCCGGATGACGTGGCTGGACGCGCTGTACTTCAGCACCGAGACGATCGCGACGGTGGGTTACGGCGACTTCAGCTTCCTGCAGCAGCCCACCTGGCTGCGGCTGTTCAGCATCATGTTGATGTTCGCCGGCGTGACGACCACCGCGCTGCTCGTCGCCTTCATCGCCGACCTGCTGCTGTCGCGGCGGTTCGCCCACTCGGTCGGGCGGCGCCGCGCCCGCCACCTGCGCAACCACGTCATCGTGGTCGGGCTCGGCTCGTTCGGCAGCCGCGTCGTCGCCGACCTGAGGCTGGCCGGCTACGACGTCGCGGTCGTCGAGCGGGACGAGAACAACCGCTACCTGTCGACCGCCGCCGACCTCGACGTGCCGGTGATCTTCGGGGACGCGACGCTGCGCCAGACCCTCGAGTCGGCCCGCGTCGAGCACGCCCGCGCGGTGCGGGTGCTGACGCAGGACGACATGGTCAACATCGAAACCGGGATCGTGCTGCGCGAGATGCTGGGGCCCAGGGTCATGCCCGAAGTCGTCCGGCCCGAAGTTCCCCTGGTGCTGCGCGTCTACGACCGCGTGTTGGGGGCGGCGGTGGCGCAGCGGTTCGGGTTCGAAAACGTCCGGTCCACCGTCGAATTGGCCGCGCCGTGGTTCATCGGCGCCGCGATGGGCCTGCAGGTGCTGGGCACGTTCTCCGTCGGGCAGCGCTCGTTCATGGTCGGCGGCATGCACGTGGCGGCCGGCAGCGAGCTCGACGGGCTGAAGATGTTCGAGCTGTCCACCCAAACCCGCGTCATCGCGATCACCCGGCAGGACGCGCCCGTCGAACTGCACCCGCGCCGGGACGCCTGGCTGCGCGGCGGCGACACCGTGTACCTGGTCGGCCCCTACCGGGAGTTGCTGGCGACGCTGCGCAAGGGGCAGCCGCCACAGCAGCCGGCCGCCGGCGACGAGCGGGCGAGCGCCTAGATCCCGGAGTTCTAGAGCCGGGCGGCGACGTCCGCGGCGCGCGCCAGCTGGTCGACGTCCGAGCTCGTCGGGATGAGCTGCACCTCGTCGGTGCCGATGTCCTCGAACTTGCGCAGCACCGCCAGCAACTGCTCCTCGGTGCCGGCCCACCCGGTCGTCGGCGCCATGGCGTCGACGTACTCCGCCGGGATCCAGTTCATGTAGCGCCGCAGGTGGCGGTGCACCTGGGCGCGCGCCTGATCGGGCGGCCCGAACGCGAACCAGAACGACGTCACCAGGTGCGGCCTCCCCTTGCCCGCCTGGGCCCAGGCGTCGCGCGCGACGTCGAACAGCTCGTTCTGCTTGGCGACGTCCAGGTCCAGGGTGGTCCCGGCCAGTCCGGCGGCCCAGGCGGCGGCGCTGCGGATGGTCTTCGGGCCGATGCTGCCCACCAACAGCGGCGGCCCGCCGGCCTGCACCGGCGCCGGCCCGACCGGAAGCACCGACTCGGTGAGCTTTTCGCCGGCCCAGACCCGCTTCATCACGGCCACCCGGTCGGCCATGTCCCGCATGGTCTGCGTCGCCGGGTCGGCGCCGACGGCGTGGTAGTCCTCGTGCCTGCCGCCGACCCCGATGCCCACGCTCAGCCGCCCGCCGCAGAGCATGTCGCCCGTCGCCAGCGCCTTCGCCAGCATCACGGGGTCGTGCAGCTGCGGCACGATCACCGTCGTCAGCAGCCGGACCCGACTGGTCCAGGCGGCCAGCGCGCCCAGCAGCGTGAGGTTGTCCGGGTTTTCGAACGCGATGCGCTCGCCCCAGCACAACGACGAGAACGGACCCTCGTCGACCGCGCGTGCCCAGCTCTGCAGAATTCCCGCATCCAAGTCCGGCTCCATCACCGGCAGCGTCATCGCAATCCGCACGACGGCGATTCTGGCATGGGAGTCAACATCGGCTCGCGCAAGTGGCACCATGGAGCAGATGGGTTTCACCAGCAGTTCCATCGCGCACGTCCGGCTCACCGTCACGGATATCGAGCGGTCCCGGCAGTTCTACGAGAGCGTGTTCGGCTGGCCGGTCCTCCTGGAGGTGCCCGACAACGCCGACGAGGCCACTCGCGCCCAGTTGAGCTTCCTGTTCGGCGGCGTCATCTACGACCTCGGCGGCACGCTACTCGGGCTGCGTCCGGTCGCCACCGACCGCTTCGACGAGAACCGCACCGGGCTCGACCACATCGCGTTCCGGGTGGCCACCAAGGACGAATTAGACGCCGCGGCAACGCATCTCGACGAGCTCGGCATCACGCACGAGCCGGTGAAAGACATCGGCCCGTCCTACATCCTGCAGTTCCGCGACCCCGACAACATCGCCCTGGAGCTCACCGCACCGAAATAGGATCAACACCATGGCCATCAATTTCAACCACACCATCGTCGCCGCCCGCGACAAGCGCGAGTCCGCGGAGTTCCTCACCGAGTTGTTCGGCCTGCCCAGCCCAAAGCCGTTCGGCCACTTCATGGTTGTGCAACTCGAACACGACGTCAGTCTGGACTATGCGGACGCTCCCGAGGGCGCGGAGATCACCCGGCAGCACTACGCCTTCCTGGTTTCCGAGGAGGAGTTCGACTCTATTTACGGCAAGATCTCGTCGCGCGGCCTCGAGCATTGGGCCGACCCGGGCGCCAACCGGCCGGGCGAGATCAACCACAGGGACGGCGGGCGCGGGGTGTACTTCCGCGACCCCTCGGGCCACGCAATGGAAATCCTGACCCGTCCGTACGGATCGGGGAGCTGAATCCGCGGGCGCGGTGCGCCTATTCGCCGGCGCGCGGCGTGCCGTGCCGCGCGCTCTCCTGGGTCCGATAGTCGTCGGCGTATTGCGCGACGTGCGTGGGCAGGGCGTTGGCGGCGACGTCGGCCAGCGTGGTCTCCTCCAGCACCGATCGCATGCTCGCGCGCAACGCCCGCCACACGTCGGTGAGCGCCGCGGTCGGACCCGAGTACGGCAGGTCCCCCAGGCCGATGTCGCGCACGCTGGCCAGCGGTCCGTCGATGCAGCGCAGCACGTCGGCGATGCTGATCTCGGTGCCGGGACGGGCCAGTTCATAGCCGCCCTCGCGGCCCCGATGGCTCCTCACCAGGCGATCCGTGCGCAGGTTGGTCAGGATGTCGACGAGGAACTGCGGTGGTATGCCCTGCGCTTGGGCCAAGTCGTCGGTCTTCACCAACGTCCCATGGGGGACCGTGGCGAGTTGGACCATGGCCCGCACCGCGTACTCCGCCTTCGCCGACATGCGCACTCTGTGGATTGTGCCACCCGGCGGCGGCAATCAGTCGCAGCCGTGCGTCAAGCCCGCGATTCGAGCAGATCGACGATGCTCTGCGCCTGCTCCTCGACGGTGCGGTCCGGCGTCAGCCGCAGGTCGGGGTTGACCGGCGGTTGATACGGACTGTCGATGCCGGTGAAGTGGGCGATCTCGCCGGCGCGGGCCTTGGCGTACAGCCCCTTCGGATCGCGCTGCTCGCATTCTTCGATCGGGGTGTCGCAGAACACTTCGACGAAGTCGAACCCCGCGGCGGCGTGCACATTACGAGCCATTTCGCGTTGCTCGGTCAGCGGGCTGATCGCGGGCACCAGCACGACGTTGCCGCAGTCGGCGAGCAGCGCGGCCACGTGTGCCAGCCGGCGCAGGTTCTCGGCGCGGTCGGCCATGGAAAAGCCCAGGTCGGCGTTCAGGCCGTGCCGCAGGTTGTCACCGTCGAGAACGTAAGCGGCCGTGCCCCTTTCGAGCAGCATCTGCTCGACGAGCATGGCCACCGACGACTTGCCGGAACCGGACAGGCCGGTGAACCACACCGTCTTGCCCCGCGGCCGGGCTTCGGCGAGCGCCGATGACTTGTGCCGCACGGTATTCGGGCTCGCCGTCTGCACCGAAACGTCGCGGAGCACCATGCCCGCAGCCACCGTTCCGTTGGTGTGGGGGTCGATGAGGATGAACGAACCGGTGCTCGCGTTGCGCGTGTACTCGTCGAGCAGCAGCGGCACCTGGGTGCGCAGCGAGATGCGGCCGAGTTCGTTGAGCTGCAACGCCGTTGCCGACTTGTCGCGGTGCAGGGTGTTCACGTCGAGCCGGTAGTCCAGCCCGGTCACCCGCGCGCGCGTGGTTCGGGTGGTGTGCTTGATGACGTAGTCGCGGCCCGGCTCCAGCGCCGCATCGTCGGCCATCCAGCACACGGTCGCGTCGAATTCCTGCGTGACCCGGGGATGGTTGTTGGTGCGGGCGATCAGGTCGCCGCGCGAGATGTCGATCTCGTCGGCCAGGCTCACCGACACGGCCATCGGCGGAAACGCTTCCTCCACTGGGCCGTTCGGCCCGTGGATCGCGGTGATCCTGGTGGTCTTGCCGACCGGCAGGACGACGACCTCATCGCCCGGGCGCATGACCCCGCTGGCCACGGTGCCGGCGTAGCTCCGGTGGTCCTGATGCTCGCGGGTGTGTGGCCGGATGACGTACTGGACGGGGAATCGCACGTCGACCAGGTTGCGGTCACCGGCGATGTAGACCTCCTCCAGGTGCGACAGCAGCGCCGGGCCCTCGTACCAGGGGGTCTGGTCGGACTTGGTCACCACGTTGTCGCCGTGCAGCGCGGAGATCGGGATGGTCGCCACGTCGTGCACGTCCAGGCGCGCGGCGAAGGCGTGGAATTCGTCGCGAATGGCCTCGAATTTCTCTCTGTCCCAGCCGATCAGGTCCATCTTGTTCACCGCGAGCACGATGTGCTGGATGCCCAGCAGCGAGGCCAGGAAGGCGTGCCGGCGGGACTGCTCCAGCAGCCCGTGCCGGGCGTCGACGAGCACGATCACCAGCTGCGCCGTCGACGCGCCGGTCACCATGTTGCGGGTGTACTGGATGTGGCCCGGGGTGTCGGCGATGATGAATTTCCGCTTGGGAGTGGCGAAGTAGCGGTAGGCGACGTCGATCGTGATGCCCTGCTCGCGTTCGGCGCGCAGGCCGTCGGTCACCAGCGCCAGGTCGGTGTAGTCGTGGCCGCGCTCCTTGGACGTCTGCTCCACCGCCGCCCACTGGTCCTCCATGACGGCCTTGGAGTCATACAGCAGGCGCCCGATCAGCGTGGACTTGCCGTCGTCGACGGAACCCGCGGTGGCCAGGCGAAGCAGCGTCGTCGGTGTGGCCATCAGAAGTACCCCTGCCGTTTGCGGTCTTCCATCCCGGCCTCCGAGATGCGGTCGTCAGCCCGGGTCGCGCCGCGTTCGGTCAGCCGCGACACCGCGGTCTCGGCGATGACCTCCTCCACGGTCGAGGCCTCCGACTCCACGCATCCGGTGCAGGTGACGTCGCCGACCGTGCGGAACCGCACCGTCGCTTCGAACACCGGCTCGTCGTCGCGCGGCTGCATGTGCCGGTCGACCGCCAGCAGCATGCCGTCGCGGCGAAACACCTTGCGCCGGTGGGCGTAATAGATCGAGGGCAGCGCGATGTTCTCCGCGCCGATGTAGGACCAGATGTCGAACTCGGTCCAGTTGGACAGCGGGAACGCCCGGATGTGCTCGCCCTTGTGGTGCCGGCCGTTATACAGGTTCCACAGCTCGGGCCGCTGCGCCTTCGGGTCCCACTGGCCGAACTCGTCGCGGAAGCTGAACACCCGCTCCTTGGCGCGCGCCTTCTCCTCGTCGCGGCGGGCGCCGCCGAACGCGGCATCGAACTTGTTCTCCCGGATGGCGCGCAGCAGGGTCACCGTCTGGATCGAGTTGCGTCCCTGCTTGGGCTCGACGACCCGGCCGGCGTCGATGTCCTCCTGGACCGAGGCGATCACCAGGCGCACGCCGTGCTCGGCGACCAGCTCGTCGCGGGTGGCGATCACCTCGTCGAAGTTGTGGCCGGTGTCGACGTGCATCACCGGGAAGGGCAACCGCCCGGGCCGGAACGCCCGCAGCGCCAGGTGCAGCATGACGATGGAGTCCTTGCCACCCGAGAACAAGAGCACCGGCCGCTCGAACTCGGCGGCCACCTCCCGGATGATGTGGATCGCTTCGGCCTCGAGCGAGCGCAAATGGCTCAACTCGTACTGGCCGGCGGCGGGGCCCGCCTTCAAATCGCTGGTCATGGCTTCCTCGGGTAAACCTGGTAGAGTCGGTCAAGTTTGGCAGCTTTGCCCTACATAGCACCAGTTCGGCCCGACGGTTGTCAAGTGCCCGGCGTTGCGATGGCGCGGCGGCCGGACACCGGACATATCGGGTCAAGAGCGGCGGCGGCCCCTTTCCGGCCGGTCTGCGGTGCGACAGCATGAGCGGATGCCTTCCGAACCCGCACCCGGCGGCCGTGACGTCATCGCCGCGTTCCTGCCCCAGTCGCCATTCGTCGCGAAGCTGGGCATCGTCGCCGACCGACTGGACGACGAGGAGGTCAGGCTGCGGCTGCCGTGGGATCCCGCCAACGTGACCCTCGGCGACATGGTGCACGGGGGCGCCATCGCCACCCTCGCCGATGTCACCGTGATGGCCGCGGCGTGGTGCGGCGCGCTGGCTCCCCCGGAGCTGAGGGGCGTGACCGTGTCGATGACGTTGGACTTCATGGCCCCGGCCCGCGCCACCGACGTCATCGGGGTCGGCCGGGTGCTGCGGCGCGGCCGGTCGCTGGTCAACTGCGAGGCCGAGATCGTCGACCCGCAGGGCACGCTCGTCGCGAAGGCCCTGGCCACCTACAAGGTGGGCTGAGCGCTAGGCCCTGATTTCCTGAAGCTTCCCCGTGGCGACGTCGAAGACGAACCCGCGCGCGGACACGTGCTTGGTCACGAACGGGCTGGCCTCGATGCGGCGCAACGACTGCCGGACGTCCTCGGCGACGTCTGGGAAGGCCTCGGCCGCCCACGGCGGCTTGAGGCCGGTCTCCTCTTGAATGGCGCGCTTGAAGTCGTCGTCGGCGAAGGTGAGCATCCCGCAGTCGGTGTGATGGATCAGAATGATCTCCCGCGTCCCCAATAGCCGCTGACTGATGGCCAGGGAGCGGATGACGTCATCGGTGACGACTCCCCCGGCGTTGCGGATCACGTGCGACTCGCCCTCGTTGATGCCGAGGACGCGATAGACGTCGATCCGGGCGTCCATGCACGCGACCACCGCGACGTGTTTGCCCGGCGGCATCGGCAGCGGGCCCTGGAAGGTGCTCGCATACTGGGCGTTGTTGGCCAGGTAGTCGTCGGTAACCGTCACGCGAGCCTCCTCGGAAATGTCGCAACACCGCGGTGGATGCTAACAACGGGCCACCGATTATTGACGCATGAAAATCAGCCGGATCACAAGGATCCGGCCGCCGCAACGGGCCGGTCCGGGCCCGGCTCGTTAACCTGTCCCAATGCGAGGCGGGTGCGGTCGGGGATGATTCGCTTCTTGGCGCGCCGCCTGCTCAACTACGTGGTGCTGCTGGCGCTGGCATCGTTTCTCACGTTTTGCCTGACGTCGGTGGCCTTCCGGCCGCTGGACAGCCTGCTGCAGCGCAGCCCCCGGCCGCCGCAGTCCGTGATCGACGCCAAGGCCCACGCGCTCAACCTGGACAAGCCGATACCGATCCGCTACGCCCAGTGGGCCTCGCACGCCGTTCGCGGCGACTTCGGCAAGACCATCACCGGCCAGCCCGTCGGGGCGACACTGTGGCGCCGCGTGGGAGTCACGCTGCGGCTGCTGGTCATTGGGTCGCTCGCGGGCACGGTGCTGGGCATCGTGGCCGGCGCGTGGGGCGCCATCCGCCAATACCGACTGAGCGACCGCCTCGTCACCATGGTGGCCCTGCTGATCCTGAGCACCCCGACGTTCGTCATCGCCAACCTGCTGATCCTGGGTGCGCTGCGGGTGAACTGGGCGCTCGGCGTGCACCTGTTCGACTACACCGGGGAAACCTCGCCGGGCGTGGGCGGCGGGGCCTGGCACCAGTTGGTGGACCGGCTGCGGCACCTGATCCTGCCCACGCTCACCCTGACCCTGGCCGCCGCCGCCGGATACAGCCGTTATCAGCGCAACGCGATGCTCGACGTCCTGGGCCAGGACTTCATTCGCACCGCGCGCGCCAAGGGGCTCACCCGCCGGCGTGCACTGGTCAAGCACGGGCTGCGCACCGCGCTGATCCCGTTGGCCACCCTGTTCGCCTACGGGGTGGCCGGGCTGGTCACCGGCGCGGTGTTCGTGGAGAAGATCTTCGGCTGGCACGGCATGGGCGAATGGCTGGTGCAGGGCATCGCGACGCAGGACACCTACATCATCGCCGCGATCACGCTGTTCTCCGGGACGGTGGTGCTGCTGGCCGGACTGCTGTCGGACGTCTTCTACGCGGCCCTCGATCCAAGGGTGCGGGTGTCATGACGTCTGAGCCCACAGTCGAAGCGGCTCAAGGGATTTCGGCTCCGAAAGCCGAGGAGTTCACCTCGCGCCGCACCCTGGTGCTGCGCCGGTTCCTGCGCAACCGATTGGCGGTCGCCGCGCTGACGCTGCTGGTGCTGTTGTTCGTCGGCTGCTACGCGCTGCCGGCGGTGCTGCCGTTCTCCTATGACGACCTCGATTTCGATGCGCTGCTGCAACCGCCGAACGCCCGGCACTGGCTGGGCACCAACGCGCTGGGCCAGGACCTGCTGGCGCAGATCCTGCGGGGCATGCAGAAGTCGATGCTGATCGGGGTGTGCGTGGCGGTCATCTCCACCGGCATCGCCGCCACCGTCGGCTCGATCGCCGGCTATTTCGGTGGCTGGCGGGACCGGGCGCTGATGTGGTTGGTCGACCTGCTGCTCGTCGTGCCCAGCTTCATCCTCATCGCCATCGTCACCCCGCGCACCAAGAGCTCCGCCAACATCCTGATGCTCGTCTTGCTGCTGGCCGGGTTCGGCTGGATGATCAGTTCGCGCATGGTGCGCGGCATGACCATGAGCCTGCGCGAACGCGAATTCATCAGGGCCGCACGATACATGGGAGTGTCCAGCCGGCGGATCATCCTGCGTCACGTGGTGCCCAACGTGGCCTCGATCCTGATCATCGACGCCGCCCTCAACGTCGCCGCGGCCATCCTGGCCGAGACCGGGCTGAGCTTCCTCGGCTTCGGCATCCAGCCGCCCGACGTGTCACTGGGCACCCTGATCGCCAACGGCACCCAGTCCGCGACCACCTTCCCGTGGGTGTTCCTGTTCCCGGCGGGCGTGCTGGTGCTGATCCTGGTGTGCGCCAACGTGACCGGCGACGGCCTGCGCGACGCGCTCGATCCGGGCGCCGGCATGTTGCGGGGTGGCGACCGGTGAGCGCGCTGCTGGAGGTGACCGACCTGGCCGTGACGTTCCCGACGGACGGCCAGCCGGTGACCGCGGTGCGCGGGATCAGCTATGACATCGCCCCGGGCGAGGTGGTGGCGATGGTCGGCGAATCCGGTTCCGGCAAGTCGGTTTCCGCGATGGCGGTGGTGGGCCTGCTGCCGGAGTACGCGCGGGTGCGGGGCTCGGTGCGGTTGCAGGGCACCGAGCTGCTGGGCCTGGGCGACGACGCGATGTCGAGGTTCCGCGGCAAGACGGTCGGCATGGTGTTCCAGGATCCGATGTCGGCGCTGACGCCCGTCTACACCGTCGGCGACCAGATCGCCGAGGCGATCGAAATCCACCAGCCGCGCGTGGGCAAGAACGCCGCCCGCCGGCGCGCGGTCGAGCTGCTCGAGCTGGTCGGCATCGCGCAGCCCGAGCGCCGCGCCCGCGCCTTCCCGCACGAGCTGTCCGGCGGCGAACGCCAGCGCGTCGTCATCGCGATCGCGATCGCCAACGACCCGGACCTGCTGATCTGCGACGAACCCACCACCGCGCTCGACGTCACCGTGCAGGCGCAAATCCTCGACGTCCTCAAGACCGCGCGCGACATCACCGGCGCCGGTGTGCTCATCATCACCCACGACCTGGGCGTGGTCGCCGAGTTCGCCGACCGCGCGCTGGTGATGTACGCCGGACGGGTGGTCGAATCCGCCGGGGTACACGACCTGTACCGCGACCGCCGAATGCCCTACACCGTAGGGCTCTTGGGCTCGGTTCCGCGGCTCGACGCCGCGCAGGGCACTCGGCTGGTGCCCATCCCCGGCGCGCCGCCGTCGCTGGTGGGGCTGGAGCCCGGCTGCCCCTTCGCGCCGCGTTGCCCGCTGGTCATCGACGAATGCCGCGCGGAGGAACCGGAGTTGCTCGCCGTCGGCGCCAATCACCGCGCGGCCTGCATCCGCACCGACCAGGTCAACGGGCGCAGTGCGGCCGACATCTACGGGGTCAAGACGGACGTCGCGCGACCGGAATCCGGCGACTCGCCGGTCGTCGTGCGCGTGCGCGATCTGGTCAAGACCTACCGGCTGACGAAGGGTGTCGTGCTGCGCCGCACCGTCGGTGAGGTCCGCGCGGTCGACGGCGTCGGCTTCGAACTGCGGCAGGGCCGCACCCTGGGCATCGTCGGCGAATCGGGGTCGGGCAAGTCGACCACCCTGCACGAAATCCTGGAACTCGTTGCGCCGCAGGCCGGCTCCATCGAGGTTCTGGGTGCCGACGTCGCGACCCTGACCGCGTCCCGCCGGCGAACCCTGCGGCGCGACATTCAGGTGGTGTTCCAGGACCCGGTGGCGTCCCTGGACCCACGGCTGCCGGTCTTCGACCTGCTCGCCGAACCGTTGCTGGCCAACGACTTCGGCAAGAACGAGACCAACGCCCGGGTCGCCGAGTTGCTCGACATCGTGGGGTTGCGCCGGGCCGACGCCGCGCGCTACCCGGCCGAGTTCTCCGGCGGGCAGAAACAGCGCATCGGCATCGCGCGGGCGCTGGCGTTGCAGCCGAAGATCCTGGCGCTCGACGAACCGGTGTCGGCCCTCGACGTCTCCATCCAGGCCGGCATCATCAACCTGTTGCTCGACCTGCAGGAGCGGTTTGGCCTCTCGTATCTGTTTGTCTCCCATGATCTTTCGGTGGTCAAACACCTTGCACACCAGGT
Organism: Mycobacterium sp. ACS4054; assembly: GCF_001667275.1. Lineage (GTDB taxonomy): Bacteria > Actinomycetota > Actinomycetes > Mycobacteriales > Mycobacteriaceae > Mycobacterium. The sequence goes on along the minus strand of NZ_LZHV01000078.1, from coordinate 7,464 downwards.
GGTGGTGATGCATGCCGGCACAATCGTCGAGCAGGGCGACAGCCGCCAGGTGTTCGGCGACCCGCAGCACGACTACACCCGGCGACTGCTGGGCGCCGTGCCACAACCCGATCCGGGCAACCGTGTCTAGGCGGGTGGCGTCGGCGCTCCTCGCCATGGCGCTGGGGATCTCGGGATGCTCACCGGCCATCAGCCTGATGCCGGAGACCGGCCACGGCGCCGAGATCGGCACGACCAGCGACATCAATCCCCGCGATCCCGCCACGCTGCAGGACGGCGGCAGCCTGCGCCTGGCGCTCAGCGACTTCCCGCCCAACTTCAACATCCTGCACATCGACGGCAATTCAGCCGAAGTCGCCGCCATGATGAAGGCCACGTTGCCGCGGGCATTCATCCTCGGCGCGGACGGCTCGACCACCGTCGACACCGACTACTTCACCAGCGTCGAACTCACCGGCACCGCACCGCAGGTGGTGACCTACACGATCAACCCCAAGGCGGTGTGGTCCGACGGCACACCAATCACGTGGGAGGACATCGCCAGCCAGGTCCACGCGCTGAGCGGCGCGGACAAGACGTTCGAGATCGCCGGTCCCGGCGGCGCCGACCGCGTCGCGTCGGTCACCCGGGGCGTGGACGACCGGCAGGCCGTCATGACCTTCGCCAAGCCGTACGCCGAGTGGCGCGGCATGTTCGCCGGCAACGGCATGCTGCTGCCCCGCAGCATGACCGCCACGCCCGAGGCCTTCAACAAGGGCCAACTCGACGGGCCCGGCCCTTCTGCGGGCCCCTTCATCGTCACGTCGCTGGACCGAACCACCCAGCGGATCGTGTTGTCCCGCAACCCGAAATGGTGGGGTGAGCGACCGCGCCTGGACAACATCACCTATCTGGTGCTCGATGACGCCGCGCGGCTACCGGCGTTGCAGAACAACACCATCGACGCCTCCGGCGTCGGCACCGTGGACCAGCTGACCATCGCCCAGCGCACGAAGGGCATCTCGATCCGGCGCGCCCCGGCCCCGGCGTGGTCGCACTTCACGTTCAACGGCGCGCCCGGGTCCATCCTGTCCGACGGGGCGCTGCGCCTCGCGGTGGCCAAGGGCATCGACCGGCGCACCATCGCCAAGGTCGTCCAGTACGGGCTAACCAGCGACCCGGTGGCGCTGGGCAACCACATCTACGTCGCGGGGCAGAAGGGCTACCAGGACAACAGCGCGGTCGTCCCCTACGACCCGGAGGCGGCCAAGCGCGAGCTCGACGCCCTGGGGTGGAGGCTCAATGGTCAGTTCCGGGAGAAGGACGGCCGCCAGTTGGTGATCCGCGATCTGTTCTACGACGCCCAGGGCAGCCGGCAGTTCGCCCAGATCGCGCAGCACAGCCTCGCGCAGATCGGGGTAAAGCTCGACCTCGTGGCCAGGGCCGGCAGCGGATTCTTCACCAACTACATCAACGTCGGGGATTTCGACATGGCCCAATTCGGTTGGCTGGGCGACGCTTTCCCGCTCTCGGCACTGACCCAGATCTACCTGTCGAGCGGGGAGAGCAACTTCGGCAAGATCGGCAGCCCCCAGATCGACGCGGCGATCGAGCGGACGCTGGAAGAACTCGACCCCGAAAGGGCGAGGGCGCTGGCGAACGACCTCGACAAGCTCATCTGGGCCGAAGGGTTCAGCCTGCCGCTGACGCAATCGCCGGGTGACGTCGCGGTCCGCAGCACGCTGGCCAACTTCGGCGCGGCCGGTCTGGGCGACCTGCGCTACACCGCAATCGGGTTCATGCGGAGTTGATGCGGCGCAGCCAGGCGGGGATCGGCAGGGCGCCCTCCACGGTGGCGGCCACCCCGATCGCCTTCCACAGCAGGCGCAGCTCGGGGCGCGCCGGAAGGGCGTCGAGCGCGGGCGCTTCGGCGATGAGGCTCTCGGCTTCGCCGCGCCACACCGCTTTTGCGATGGCGATCGCGGCGGGCTCGCGAAAGTCCAGCGCGCTGTGCGCCATGTTGGGCAACTTCAGCAGCACCGCGTTGGGGAGCAGCAGCGCCTCGCGCTCGGCGACCGCCGGCGGGGTGATGAGGTCGCGGCCGCCCGACACCACCACATTGGGCCAGTTGAAGTTCGGCATCTCGGCCGGCAGGTCGTAGGGCTCGTCCTCGAAAGACACCTTCTGCGTGCGCGCCTCGCGCTCGGCGACGGCCGGGTCGAGCGGCAACCCGTCGGGCTCGGCGGCGTAGTCGAGCTCACGGAACGCGATGCGGCTCACCAGGTCTTCCTCGTAGCGATACGGCAGGTGGCTCAGGGTGGTGAACCGGGACAGCGCCCACCACAACAGCTTTCGGCCGTCCAGCAGCAGGTCGAGTTGGCGCTCGAGCAGCTCGGCGCCGCCGTAACCGTAGATGGTCGCGACGACCTGGGTGGCCGCCGCGGTCATCACGCCGGCGTCGACGAGTTTGCGCATTTTCGGTGCCAGCGCGGCGGTTTCGGGGCTGTCGCCCCTGAGCAGCAGCCGGCGGATCGCGCGGCGGACGATCACGATGTCATGCCGCGACAGCAGCGGCGAGTCCAGCACCATCGCCCGCACCCGGCCGGGATGGCGCACGCCAAACCCGGAGGCGATGTAGGTGCCGTACGAGGCGCCATAGATGACGGCCGAGTCGACGTGGGCGTCGTCGAGCACGGCGGCGATGTCGTCGACGACCTGGTTCACGGTGATCGCCTCGGGGGGCAGGTCCTCGCCGGTGTCGTCGTGGCGGGACATGCCCACCCCGCGGTGTTCGATCATGATGACGTCCAGGCCCGCGGCCGCCGCGCGGCGCCGCAGGCCCCTGTACATCTGCACCGACGCCACCCCGGGACCCCCGGGGATGATGACGACCGGGTGGGCGGACTTCCTTCCGGTGCGCACGTAGTACAGATCGAACTCGTCGGGGTTGTCCGGCGAGATCGGTCGGCGCACGGGCCGCACACCCGGTAGCGCCGCCAGCTTCTGCTGCGTGCGCCGCCGCTTCGCAGTCATTGTCATCGGTGTCGCCCCGCCATGGCCCCATTCTGCCCGTGCGCCGGATTGGCGCAGTTCAGGCCCCGGGCTAGGCGCTGAGATCGATGCGGTGCGCGCCCTTGACGCCGTCGTACCGGTCGGGGCTGCAGGTCAGCACGATCACCTGCCCGTGCGTGCCCACCGTGTCGAAGACCTCGCCCATCTTCGCCAGCCGGTCGGGATCGCTGAACCCCAGCGCGTCGTCGACGACCACCGGGACGGCGTCCTCCTTGGCGACCATGGCCGCGCCGGCCAGCCGCGCGAGGATGCCGAGTTGCTCCTTGGCTCCGCCCGACAACGATTCGTAGGGCACCGTGATGCCATTCAGCGTGCGGCTACGGATGCACAGGTCGCTGTCGATGTCGACCTCGAAGGTGGGGCCGAACACCGGCCGCCCGAGCCGTTGCAGTTCGGCGCGGTAGGGCTCGACGTAGCGCTGGCGGGTGGTGTCGCGGTGGCGCGTCATCACCGACCGCAACAACCGCGCCGCGCGCGCCCGGCTGCCCACCCGGATGTGCTCGCTGACCGCGTGCTCACGTTCGGTTTCCGCGGCGTCGAGCTTGCCCTGGCGGCCCTCGCCGCCGAACACCGACAGTTCGATGGTGGTCTCGCGCAACTCCCGGGCCGCGTCGTCGTAGCGCCCCCGCAGTTCCTCCGTTTGCTTTGTCGCAGCGGCCAATTCGGCCTGCACCGCGTCCGGGTTCGCCGCCGCCAGCGCGCCCGCCAGTTCGGCGTGGCGGCCTTCGGCGGCCCGCGCCGCCTGCAGCGCCGTGTCCGCCGCCGACGCCAGCTCGTCATCACCGGCCGATGCCCGCTCATGGGCCAGCCGGTCGGTGGCGGCGTCGAGCTCGCCACGCTGGGTCTCCAGCGCGTTCTGGAGAACCGTTGCGCGGGTGGATAACTCGGTGAGCCGCGCGGTGGTGGCGGCGGCACTCCGGCGGCGGTCCTCGGATTCGGCCGTCGCCGCCAGGACCGCCGCTTCGAGGGCCGCGAGTTCGTCACGGGCGGCGTCGGCGTCCGCCGTCGGCGGGTCCGCCTCTGGTTGCCCGGCGCGCAGCTGCTCGAGCCGGGCGCGCAGTTGGTCGATCTCCTCGTCACCGCACAGGCCGGCCAGGGTGGCGCTCAACTGGTCCCGGCTGCTCTGCAGTTCGCGGCGGTGCTGATCGGCAGTTCGAGCGGCGGCGACGTCGGTCACCCCGGCGGCGGCCAAGGCGGCAGTCAGTTCTTGTTGTGCTGCATCGTGTTTCGCCTGCACATCGAGCGTCGTCGCGCCGGGCGTGATCCGTGCGGCGAGGACGCCGGGGACCTGTACCGCGGTGGGTCCGGTGGTCGTGGTGGACCAAGTCTGGCCCTCGGACAACGAGATTCGCTGATCGCCGACGACGAGTTCGATTTCGGTGGCGGCGGTGAACTCGACGGCGGCGGACGTCGATGCCAGCTGGTCGCCGATGCGCTCGACAGCGGTCGCGGCGGTCTCGATTCGTCGCAGCAGCTGCTCGGTGATGGCGATCTCGCCCAGTGCCGCGCGCACTTGGTCGCGGTGTTGTTGGATGGCGTCAACCTTGGCCAGCCGGGCGCTCAACCGGTCGGCCTCGTCGCGATTGGCGAGCTGAGCCATGGTGTTGCGGGCGGATTCGGCGCGGCGCTGTAGGTCCGCAAGGGCTTCGGCGGATTCCTGAGCCGAGGCGTCGGCGGTCTGGGCTTCGACCTGAGCCACCCCGCACGCTTCGACGGCCTCCAGCGCCTGGGCCTCGGCGGCCGCGACAGCGGCTGTGCGGGTGTCGATTTCGGCGAGTAGTTGCAGCCGTGCGTTGTGGGCGGTTGCCGCCGCGGCGCTCGTCGCCACCGCGGCGGTCGCGACCAACCCGGCCTCGCGCGCCTGGCCGGTCAGTTCGGCGATCTTTTCCGCGGCCTCCTGCGCGGCGACGAGCCGGGGGCCGGCGGCGACGCGTTGCTGCTCGAGCTCGGCCACCTGTTCGGTCAGGACGGCGTGCCGATTCACCCGCTCGTCGACCTCGGCGACCGCCGCGGCGCATTCCGCCACCGCGGCCTCGGCGTCTGCCAGCCGGCTGATCGCCGCGGCCCATTCACCGGTGGGACGCCCGGTCGGGGTGAAGTAGCGCCCATACTCCGCGTCGATGCGTTCGATGAGCAACGGCTCGGTGCCGGACAGCGCGCCGGTGTCGCCGGCGGCCACATCGAGCGCACGCGACAGCGCGTCGCAGCCCGACAGATCCACCGCGGCCGTCGACGCGGACTGCAGCACCCGCTGGGCATGCCACAGGTCGCTGTCCACCGTTTCGGCGAGCATCGCGCGGACCCGTTCGTGCGCCTCGTCGCCGGTGAGCTGCTCGTGGTGCGGCGCCTGAATCGTCAGCTCGGTTTCGCATTTCTTGTGGAACCGCTTGCGATAGACGAATCGATAAGGGCCACAACTCAGTTCGGCGCTGACCTCGGAGCCGACGTCGCTGTGGGTGGGCTTGACCTGCTTGACTTCCTTCTTCGTCGAGCGGTCCCTGGCCTCCAGCAGCAGGTCCAAGGCTTCGATCATCGACGACTTGCCGACCTCGTTGGCGCCGCACAGCACGACGACGCCGTGGTCGGGGAAGTCGATCTCGCGGTGCGTGATGCCGCGGTAGTTCGTCAGGATCAGGCGGTGCAACTTCATGCGGCGCCCCGATCGGTGAGGCGTAGTAGTAATGCCAGCGCGCCCTGCGCGTCGACGGCGTTCTCGGAGTCTCCCTCGCGGGCGGTGGCCACCAGCTCGTCGACCGCCGCGGCGGCGAATCCCCCGATGCCGAGGTCGCTGAATTCGCCGTCGGCCGGGATGACCGCCAGGTCGGTGCGGCGGTCCCACAGGCCGAGCCACGCGTACAAGCGGGAGTACTTGTCCAGGCACGCGTCCAGCGCGGCGCGGTCGGTGACCGTCAGGGATCCGGTGAGCGCCAACCGCACCACGGTGCGCTCCTTGTCGGTCATCAGGTCCAGATTCAGGTCCAGGTCGGCGATGTCGCGGCTGGTGTCGACCTGCCGGTGCATGGTGACGAACCGCCAGCGGCCGACGTGCCGCGGCTCCACCGTGACGGGGCGGCGCGGGTCGGCTTCGTCGATCTCGACGATGAGGACATGGCCCGGGTCCGATTCGACATCGTCGAAGTTGGTGACCTCCGGCGCCCCCGAATACCAGACCCGGCCACTGTTGCCGACCTCGGTGCGCGAATGCTTGTCCCCCAGTGCGACATAGTGCGCGGCGCCGGCCGTCAGCGCTTGGTGGACAGCGGCGAGCCGGATCAGGGAGGGCTTGTCGCGATCGGGGTCGAGGACGTCGACCCCGCCGTGGGCCACGAGGATGCGGGTGACGGGCCCGGGCGTCAGGCCGTCGAGAACTTCCGCAACCAGATCGGTGGTCGGCGCTTTGGATCGCCACGGCGCGGCGACGATCTCCAGCCCGGGCCGTACCTGATGGATGCCGGCCCGGTCGAGCACCACCAAGTTGTCGGGGCGTTCGGCGACGAACAGCGCGCTGGTGTAGACCGACGAGGCGTCCAGCGGGTCGTGGTTGCCCGGCAGCAGGTAGACCGGAATCCCGATGGCGCGCATGGCTTCCAGGCTCTGGCCGACGACCTGCGGGGGAAGCTGATTGTGCTCGAAGACATCGCCGGACACCACGACGAACTCGGCGCCCACCTCCGCCGCCAGCGCTCCCAGACCGGCCACCGCGTCGCGCCGGGCCGCGGAGTATCGCGGCTGGGCGTCACCGGCAAGGAAGTGCCGCGTCATGCCGAGCTGCCAGTCGGCGGTGTGCAGGAATCGCATGGCGGCGGCCCCCTTTCGAACTGCGTGGTTATCCGGGCATCGCGAGCTTAAGTCCGCGCACCGACAAGACGCGGGACCTCGCCCGGCAGGTCTCCGAGCGGGTATTTTGCGGCTTTTTGGTCCGGCCGCCGCACGGCTCAGCACTGCCGCCGCGAGCGCGCGCGAAAGTTTTTGCGCGAGTGTGTATCTATGGCGATTTTCGGGCGCATTTTGTCGGTGGGGGTCGTTAGTTTGGCGGTATGGGTCCAAGCGGTCATCCGGAGGTCGACGCGGTGTTCGACGACCTTGATGCCGTCTTGGCTCGCGTCCGCGCGCTGCCGGTGGATGCTTTGAATGTCCACCAACAGCTGGCGATGCTCGAGCGCTCCGAAAAAGTACGCTGGCAGCTGCCCGCGATCGAGCATCCGGTGATCAACACCTTGGGTCGGCAGGCCACCGCCGAGGAGTTGGGTGGCTCGCTGCCGCATGCCATTGCCGAGGCGACGTTGATCAGCCGCGCCGAAGCCTCCCGGCGGGTGAAAGAGGCCGTCGACCTAGGTGTACTCGGCCAGCAGGTTGGTCACAGTCGGCTGGTGGGTGGTAGTCCGTTGAGTGCGCTGTGGCGGCGTTGAGTGT
>NZ_LZHV01000077.1 GCF_001667275.1 Mycobacterium sp. ACS4054 | reverse complement strand
GGTTCGGTGGCCTGCCAGGAGTTCATCACCCAGTTGGGTCGCAACTTCCAGGTGATCTACGAGCAGGCCAACGCCCATGGGCAGAAGGTGCAGAGCGCCGGCAGCAACATGGCCAGCACCGACAGCGCCGTTGGGTCCAGCTGGGCCTAACCCGCACTTCAGGCGCGGCAGCACACCACCCGTCGGTGTGCTGCCGCGTCCTGCCGTTACCGTGCACTTTGACTCCCTGAGGTACTGATGGACCAACAGACCGCCCGCACCGACATCACCGTCAACGTCGATGGTTTCTGGATGCTCCAGGCCCTCCTGGACATTCGGCACGTCGCGCCGGAGCTGCGGTGCCGGCCATTTGTCTCCACCGACTCGAGCGACTGGCTCAACGAGCATCCCGGCATGGCCGTGATGCGCGAGCAGGGCATCGTCGAAAACGACCAGGTGAACGAGCAGGTGGCCGCGCGGATGCGGGTGCTGGCCGCACCCGACCTCGAGGTCATCGCGCTGCTGTCCAGGGGCAAGCTGCTCTACGGCGTCGTCGACGACGAGAATCAGCCGCCCGGCTCGCGGGACATCCCCGACAACGAGTTCCGGGTGGTGCTGGCCCGCCGGGGCCAGCACTGGGTTTCCGCGGTCCGGGTGGGCGGGGACATCACCGTCGACGACGTCGCCATCGCGGACAGCGCCTCGATCGCGTCCCTGGTATTGGACGCCCTGGAGTCGATCCACCACGCCGAGCCCGCGGCCATCAACGCGGTCAACGTGCCGCTGGAGGAGATGCTGGAAGCGACGAAGTCCTGGCAGGAGTCGGGGTTCAACGTGTTTTCCGGCGGTGACCTGCGGCGGATGGGCATCAGCGCCGCCACGGTGGCCGCGCTGGGTCAGGCGCTCTCGGATCCGGCGGCCGAGGTCGCGGTGTACGCGCGGCAATACCGGGACGACGCGAAGGGGCCGAGTGCGTCGGTCCTGTCGCTCAAGGACGGTTCCGGTGGCCGCATCGCGCTCTACCAGCAGGCGCGGACGGCGGGGTCGGGGGAGGCCTGGCTGGCCATTTGCCCGGCGACCCCCCAGTTGGTGCAGGTGGGCGTCAAGACCGTGCTGGACACGCTGCCGTACGGCGAGTGGAAAACCCATAGCCGGGTCTGACCTTCTCGACGAAACATAAAGTTCACCAATGCCTTTGCACTCAACATGCGGTTGAGATGCCAACACGGCATACTTCTCTAAGAGATTCAGCAAATCTCAAGCCACTGTCACCAAAGTTTTTAGTCGCGAGGCGGGGTAGATGGAATTCGGAATAGTCGAGCTGCACTTTCCTGGGGGCCGCAGCGCCCCCGAAGGTGGGCCGGCGCAGACCCCCGCCCGGCTGGCGGCGCGGGGTTACACATTCACGACGGTAAGGGGTTCACGGCGATGACTGCGGTAGTTGAAGCGCTACAGCCTGACGTTGAGGGAATTTCACAGCCTCGGGCGGTCGTGGTCGGCGTTATGGCCGGGGCGGGCGTACAGATCGGCGTCCTGCTGGATGCCAACGCCCCCGTCTCGGTGATGACCGAGCCGCTGCTCAAGGTGGTGAACAGCCGGCTCAGGGAGCTCGGCGAGAGCCCCCTGGAGGCCACCGGCCGCGGCAGGTGGGCGCTGTGCCTGGTCGACGGCAGCCCGCTGCGGGCCACGCAGTCCCTGACCGAACAAGACGTCTACGACGGCGACCGGCTGTGGATCCGGTTCATCCAGGACACCGAGCATCGCTCGCAGGTCATCGAGCACATCTCCACCGCGGTCGCGGCGAACCTGAGCACGCGGTTCGCCGCGATCGAGGCGGTCGTCGCGGTGCAGGTGGGCGCGTCGATGGTGGCGACCGGCGTGACGGCCGCCTCGGGGTTGCTGCTCTGGTACCGGTGGCACCACAACTCCTGGCTCCCCACCGCGTACTCCGCGGTGATCGCCGCGGTGGTGCTCGGCGTTTCCTTGCTGCTCCTGATGCGGGCCCGCACCGACCAGGACCGCCGCGTCGCCGACATCATGCTGCTGAGCGGCCTGGCGCCACTCACGGTCGCCGCGGCCGCGGCGCCTCCCGGCGGCGTGGGATCCCCACACGCGGTGCTGGGCTTCGGCGTGCTCACCATCGCCGCGATGCTGGCCCTGCGCTTCACCGGGCGTCGGCTGGGGCTCTACACCGCGCTGGTCACCGTCAGCCTCGTCACGGCGATCGCGGCCCTGGCCCGCATGGTCGCGATGACCAGCGCCGTGACCTTGCTGACCACCGTTGTGCTGGTGTGCGTGCTGGTCTATCACACGGCGCCGGCGCTCTCCCGCCGGTTGGCCGGCATCCGGCTGCCGGTGTTCCCCTCGGCGACCAGCCGCTGGGTGTTCGAGGCCCGGCCCGACCTGCCGACCACCGTGGTCCGCTCCGACGGAGGGCCGCCGGTCCTCGAGGGACCCGCGTCGGTCCGCGATGTCTTGGTGCAGGCCGAACGCGCCCGCTCCTTCCTGACCGGGCTGCTGATCGGCCTGGGCGTGTTGATGGTCGTCTCGCTGGCGGCGTTGTCGGACCCGCACACCGGCCAGCGTTGGCTGCCGCTCCTGCTGGCCGGTTTCAGCGCCGGCTTCCTGATGCTGCGCGGGCGCTCGTACGTCGACCGCTGGCAGGCCATCACCCTGGCCGTCACCGCGGTCCTCATCGTCGGTGCCGTGGTGGCCCGGTACGCCCTCGTATTGCAGTCGCCCCTGGCGGTGTCGATCAGTGCGGCGATCCTGGTGCTGCTGCCGGCAGCGGGCCTCACGGCCGCGGCCGTGGTGCCGAACACCATTTACAGCCCGCTGTTCCGCAAGTTCGTGGAATGGATCGAATACCTCTGCCTCATGCCAATTTTCCCGCTGGCATTGTGGTTGATGAATGTCTATGCAGCGATCCGCTACCGGTAGTAGCAAGGTGTGGCGAGGGCGCGCGTCCGCCGCGGCCCTCGCCGCAATCTTGCTCACCTCAGGAGCATTGGCCGGCTTACCGCCCGCCTCTGCGATCTCACCGCCGACGATCGATCCCGGCGCGGTCCCGCCTGACGGTCCGCCGGGGCCGCCGGCGCCGATGAAGCAGAATACGTACTGCACCGAGGTCGGCGTCCTGCCCGGGACCGACTTCCGGCTGCAACCGAAGTACATGGACATGCTGAACTTGCAGGAGGCATGGCAGTTCGGTCGCGGCGCCGGCGTGAAGGTGGCCGTCATCGACACCGGCGTCAGCCCACACCCGCGCTTCCCGCACCTGATCCCCGGCGGGGATTACATCATGGGCGGCGACGGACTGTCGGACTGCGACGCGCACGGCACGATCGTGGCCTCCATGATCGGAGCCGCGCCGGCCAACGGCGCCGGGGTGCCGCCCGCCGCACCGCGCCGGCCCGTCACCATCCCCACTACCGAGCCGCCGCCGAAAGCGCCACCGCCGCAAACGGTTACGCTGTCGCCCCTGCCGCAGACCGTGACGATGGTTCCGCCTCCGCCGCAGGACCAGCCCGCCCCCGGACCGTTCGGTGCGCCACCGCCCGCGCCGCCGGCGGCGCCTCCGCCCGGTAACGGGCCGCCACCGGGGCCGGCGCAGGCCCCTGCGAGCAACCATGGTGGCGGCACGGTGACGATACCGAGCTACTCCGGTGGTGGGCATGTGGTCGGCGTGGACTACCCACGCCCGCTCGACCCGCCCCCCGGCCCACCGCCGCCGCCCGCCCCGCCGTCGGCCGGGCCCGACGCGTTCAGCGGCGTCGCACCGGATGTCGACCTGATCGCGATCCGCCAGTCCAGCCAGGCCTTCGGGCTCAAGGACGCCTACACCGGTGACGAAGACCCGCAGACTCGGGCGAAGATCGACGGCGTGCAGACGATGGCGCGGGCGATCGTGCACGCCGCCAACATGGGCGCGCAGGTCATCAACATCTCGGACGTGACCTGCATGAGCGCGCGCAACATCGTCGACCAGCGGGCGCTGGGTGCCGCGGTCCGCTACGCGGCGGTCGACAAGAACGCCGTCATCGTGGCCGCGGCCGGTGACACCAACAAGAAGGACTGCAAGCAGAACCCGCCGCATGATCCGTTGCAGCCCAACGATCCTCGTAACTGGAACTCGGTCACCACCGTCGTGACGCCGTCCTGGTTCAGCGACTACGTCCTGACGGTGGGAGCGGTCGACGAGGACGGCCGGCCGCAGACCGGGGGCCAGGGTCAGGGATCGACGAGCGTGTCCGGCCCGTGGGTGGGCATCGCGGCGCCGGGCACCGACGTCGTCGGGCTGTCCCCGCGCGACGACGGCGTCATCAACGCAATCGACGGACCGGACAACACGCTGCTGGTCCCTTCCGGCACCAGCTTCTCGGCCGCGATCGTGTCCGGTATCGCGGCGCTCGTCCGCGCCAAGTTCCCCCAGCTCTCGGCCTATCAGGTGATCAACCGGCTGACCCGCACCGCGCGGGCACCTGCGCGCGGGGTCGACAACCAGGTCGGGCACGGCATCGTCGACCCGGTGGCCGCATTGACGTGGGATGTACCCGAAGGTCCGTTGAAGCCGCCGCAGCAACTTTCAGCGCCGCTGAACATACCGAAACCCGTCCCGCACCGGGATATGGTGCCAGTGTGGGTGGCCGCGGGAGGCTTGCTCGGGGCGTTACTGATCGGTGGGGGCGTGTTTGGTACGGCGATGCTGATGAAGCGATCGCGGAAGCAGCAATAGGGCGGAGCAGCAACAGTCATGAAGGCTCAGCGAAAATTGGGGTTGTCGTTGTCGTGGCCACGGGTCACCGCGGTGTTCCTGGTCGACATCGCCATCATGGTGGTGGCCAGCCACTGCCCGGAGTCCTGGCAGGGCACCTATCGCATCGCGTTCTGGGTGGGCGTCGGCCTCGCGGTGCTGGTCGCCCTCTTCTCGCTGATCACCTATCACGGCATCACGCTCACGTCGGCCTTGGGCCACTGGCTGTGGGATTGGTCCGCCGATCCGGGCACCGCGCTGGGCGCCGGTTGCACGCCCGCGGTCGACTACCAGCGCCGGTTCGGCCGCGACAAGGTCGGCGTGCGCGAGTACGAGGGCCAACTGGTCTCGGTGATCGCGGTGAACGGGGGTGACGACGACCCCTCGTCGCGCCACCGGCACCGGACGTCGTCGCCCGCGCTGCTGGTGCAGGCCGTGGCGGATGGGTTGCAGCAGTTCGACATTCACCTCGATGACATCGACATCGTGTCGGTCAAGGTGCGCCGGGGCGGCAACGCGGCGGAGCTTTCGAAGCTCGACGACTGGGGCCCCGAGGAGTGGGAGGTCGCCAACGGCGAGCCCACCTCTTACGTTCGCCGCACCTGGGTGGTGGTGCGAATGAACCCGCAGCTCAACATCGCCGCGGTCGCGGTCCGCGATTCGCTGGCTTCGACGTTGGTCGCGGCCACCGAGCGGCTGGCGCAGGATCTCGACGGGCTCACCTGTGCCGCAAAGCCGTTGACCGCCGAGGAGCTCACCGAGGTCGACCGTGCGGTGCTCGCCGACCTGGAGCCGACCTGGAGCCGGCCCGGCTGGCGCCACCTCAAGCACTTCAACGGGTTCACCACCAGCTTCTGGGTGTCGCCCGCCGACATCACCACGGACACGCTGGATGCGCTGTGGGAGGCGGACACCGTCGCCACCGTGCTGACGGTCCGGCTCAGCGCCCAAGCGGGCCGGCCACACGTGTCGGCCTGGGTGCGCTACCACACCGAGAAGCGGCTGCCCCGGGACGTGGCGGCCGGGCTCAACCGCCTCACCGGACGTCAGTTGGCCGCGGTCCGCGCCAGCCTGCCCGCCCCGTCGACGCACGCCTCGCTTTCCCTGCCGAGCCGCGCCTTGCATGACGACGACGAACTCACGCTGTCGGTCGATCAACTGCGAGGGAGCCCGGCCGGCGTGCCTGCGGCACAATGACCCGGCCGCAATCGACCGCTGAGGGCGCCCGCAACGCGATGGTCGCCGGCCTGTTGGCATCGGGCATTTCGGTCAACGGGCTGCAACCGAGCCACAACCCGCAGGTTGCCTCGCAGATGTTCGCCACGGCCAGCAACCTCGATCCCGGGATGTGCGACGCCTGGCTGGCGCGCATGCTGGCGGGGGAGCGCAGCATCGAGGTGCTGGCCGGCGCCTGGGCGTCGATCCGCACGTTCGGGTGGGAAACCCGCCGGCTCGGCGTCACCGATCTGCACTTCCGGCCCCAGGTCTCCGACGGGTTGTTCCTGCAGCTGGCCGTCACCAGCGTGGAGTCGCTGGCGTGCGCTTACGCCGCCGTGCTCGCCGAGGCCAAACGCTACGAGGAGGCGGCGGAGCTGCTCGACGGCGTCGAACCGCGCCAGCCCTTCGAGCAGGAACTGGTCGACTACGTCCGCGGCGTGCTGTATTTCCGCACCGGGCGGTGGCCCGACGTGCTCAGCCAGTTCCCGGAGGGCAAGGTCTGGCGACAGCCAGAACTGAAGGCGGCGGGGGCGGCCATGGCGACGACGGCGCTGGCGTCGCTGGGCGTCTTCGAGGAGGCGCTTCGGCGCGGCCAGGACGCCATCGAAGGCGACCGGGTGCCGGGGGCGGCCAACATCGCCCTGTACACCCAGGGGATGTGCTTGCGGCACCTGGGGCGCGAGGACGAGGCCGTCGAACTGCTGCGCCGGGTGTATTCGCGGGACCCCAAGTTCAGCCCGGCCCGCGAAGCGCTGGACAACCCGAACTATCGGTTGGTCCTGACCGACCCGGAAACCATTGAGGCGCGCAAAGATCCGTGGGACGCGGACAGCGCGCCGAGCCGTGCCGAGACGGAGGCCGCCCGCCACGCCGAGGAGGCCGCACGGTATCTCGCCGAGGGTGACGCGGAGCTCAACGCGATGCTGGGCATGGAGCGGGCCAAGCGGGAGATCAAGCTCATCAAGGCGACGACGAAGGTGAACCTGGCGCGCGCCAAGATGGGCCTTCCCGTCCCCGTGACGTCGCGCCACACCCTGCTGCTGGGGCCTCCCGGGACCGGCAAGACGTCGGTGGCGCGAGCGTTCAGCAAGCAGTTGTGCGGCCTGACCGTGCTGCGCAAGCCGGTGGTCGTGGAAACCAGCCGCACCAAGCTGTTGGGCCGCTACATGGCCGACGCGGAGAAGAACACCGAGGAAATGCTCGAGGAAGCTCTGGGCGGGGCGGTTTTCTTCGACGAGATGCACACCTTGCACGAGAAGGGCTACCAGCAAGGCGACCCCTACGGGAACGCGATCATCAACACGCTGCTGCTGTACATGGAGAACCACCGCGACGAACTCGTGGTCTTCGGCGCGGGATACGCCAAAGCGATGGAAAAGATGCTCGACGTGAATCAAGGTCTGCGACGGCGGTTTTCGACCGTGATCGAGTTCTTCAGCTACACGCCGGACGAGCTGGTCGCGCTGACCAGGTTGATGGGCCAGGAGAACGAGGACGTCATCACCGAAGAAGCGGCCCACTCCCTATTGCCTTCCTACACAAGGTTTTATCTCGACGAGAACTACTCCGAAGACGGCGACCTGATCCGCGGCATCGACACGCTGGGCAACGCCGGTTTCGTGCGCAACGTGGTGGAAAAGGCCCGCGATCACCGCAGTTTCCGCCTCGACGACGAAGACCTGGACGCGGTATTGGCCAGTGACGTCACCGAATTCAGCGAGCGGCAACTCTTGCGGTTCAAGGAGCTGACCGCCGAGGATCTCGCCGAGGGCCTCAGCGCGGCAGTGGCCGAGAAGAAGACGACGTAACTCGCCCTCGCGTCCGTGGCCGGCGGCCATGACGCGACCTCGGGGACCATTCGCCGCCGAGCGACCCACGTACCGTCGGAGCCGATCGGCCGGCGCTTCCGGAAAAACCGCGGCGCCGAACCGCTCCCAGGAAACTGCCAGCAGCTAGTCAGCGGTGCGGCAGTCTAGCCCGTTTACCCTGCGTGTAGGTGAACAGTAGGGAATGACGGGGCAAATCACTCGCTCGCGGTGCGACGGCGGCCGGCGGCTTCGCTCTCGGCGGCGGTTCGAGCGGGTGGCGCCAGCAACGTGCTGCCGACAGCGCGGTCGGCCAGCAGCCGAGGTGAGTGCCTGCGACTTTGAGGCAATTGGTTCGGTGGTACGCCGGCTGTGAGCTGGCCGGTTCAGGGTGACTGACAATTCGTGGAATTGTCGCGCGTTTATCTCGTGCTGTCTTATGAACGTCAATAGGAGGCCTTTTCCGCTGACGCACATTGCGTTCTAAATAGGAGCCAGATCACATTCAACCGAGGCCGGCAAAATGCCGGGTTCGTGAAGCGAATATTGCCAATACAGCGGTAGCGGACCCTTTCACTACCGTTGCTATCTGCTGCATAAAATTATCTCAAGCTGGGTTTTTACGATATGGTCGAATAGCTGGACGGACCAAAGTTCTCACACTCGCCAATACCGTCGTGTCATTGACCTTTTACATTATGTTACGCGCTCGGAACGGTGCGCGAATACATTACGGTCACGATGATCTTATATTGGTGCAGCGATGGGTTGGGCGTTCCGGACGCCAATCTTCGCCGGGGGAATTCAGCTAGGGAGGAAATGGTCTTGTGCCTGCAGTGTGTGAAGTGAACCCATGGCCGGCGTAGCGGATTCGATGCGTTTCCTTAGAACTGCGCCGCGGTTACGGCCGACCCAGCAAAGCCGCGCCTACCATGGCGGCCACTTGCGGGACCGGAGGTAGTACATGCTGGATTTTGGAGCGCTTCCACCGGAGATCAATTCGGGGCGGATGTACGTGGGCGCGGGGTCGGGCCCGTTGCTGGCCGCTGCGGCGGCCTGGGACGAACTGGCCGCGGAGTTGCAGGCGGCCGGGGTGTCGTACCACTCGACGATCGAGACGCTGGCGACGGGACCCTGGACGGGTCCGTCGTCGATAGCGATGGCCGCCGCCGCGGCGCCGTACGTGGTATGGATGCAGGCCACCGGCGCCCAGGCCGAGGAGGCCGGCACCCAGGCCAAGCTGGCCGCGGGCGCCTACGAGGCGGCGTTCGCGGCCACCGTGCCGCCCCCGGTGATCGCGGCCAATCGCGCTTTGCTCGCGGCGCTGATCGCCACCAACTTCCTGGGCCAGAACACACCGGCGATCGCCGCCACCGAAGCCCAATACATGGAGATGTGGGCCCAGGACGCCGCCGCGATGTATGGCTACGCGGCCTCGTCGGCGGCGGCATCGCAGCTGACGCCGTTCGCCGAGCCGCCGAAGACCACCAACGAGTCGGCCGGTCCGATGCAGGCGGCCGCCGTCACCCAGTCGGGCGCGCAGTCGAGCTCCAACACCGCCGCGCAGCTGAGCACCGCGATGCAACCCATGCTCAACGCCGGCAATGTCCAGGCGACCGCCCCGACGACGGGAACGGGCCTGGGGATCGGACAAAACCTGGACTACTGGAACAACATCTGGTCGGTGCTGACGGGCCCGTACTCCCCGCAATCGTGGAGCAGCGTCCCGGGTGGTCCGTTCCTGTCGTTCGGTCAGGCGTACGCCTGGGGTCAGAACGGCCAGGGCGCCGCCGCCTACCTGTCCGGCCCGAAGGCGATCAACGGCGCGCTCGCCCCCTTGACCAGTGGCCCGAGCGCGGTGCGGCCGATGCTCAGCTCCGCCGTGGGGCCGGCGTCGGGGTCCATGGGCAAGGCGGCCCTGGTCGGGGGCATGTCGGTGCCGCAGGGCTGGACGGAAGCCGCTCCGGCGATCCGAACGATCGCCCAGGTGCTGCCCGCCGACATGACGGCCGCGCCGGCCGCCGCCCTGGCCGGTGAGGAGGGCATGTTCAGCCAGATGGGCCTGTCGAGCCTGCTCGGCCGCGCCGTCGCGAGCAGCGCGACGCGTTCCGTGGGCGGCGCCGCGGCCACGGCCAGTGCGCTGGCCGGTGCCGTCGCCGAGGCCGATCCGGCCGCGGCCACCATCATCGTCATCCCGGCCCTCGAGGACTGACGGCGATGACCACCACACCGAGGCCAGCGCCGTCCGCGCAGGCGCCAAGGACAGGGGAATAGAGATGTTTTACGGAGCCTTCCCGCCGGAGTTCAACTCGGGCCGGATATACGCCGGTCCGGGGCCGGAGTCGTTGGTGGCCGCGGCGACGGCATGGGAGAACCTGGCCACCGAACTGCAGTCCGCGGCGACCGCCTACTCCTCGGTGGTCTCGAGTCTGGCCACCGGCCCCTGGGTGGGTCCGTCCTCGATCGCCATGGCGTCGGCGGCGGCCCCCTACGTGGCCTGGATGCAGCAGACCGCCGTCCAGGCCCAGGAGGCCGCGACGCAGGCCGCCGCGGCGGCGGCCGCCTACGAGACGGCGCTCGCGGCCCACGTGCCGCCCCCGGTGATCGCCGAAAACCGGGCCCTGTTGGCGCAGCTGATGGCGACCAACCTGTTCGGGCAGAACACGGCGGCGATCGCGGCCACCGAGACCCAGTACGGCGAGATGTGGGCCCAGGACGCCGTGGCGATGGACACCTACGCCAGCTCGTCGGAGGTGGCCACCCGGTTCACGCCGTTCAACGACCCGCCGCAAACCACCACCGGCGCGGGCCCGGCGATGCAATCGGCCGCGGTGAGCCAAGCCGCGGGCACGTCGGCCGGCAGCGTCGGGTCGACCATCAGCGCAACGGCCAACTCGCTGACCGCGGGCCCGGGCAACCCGATACTGGCGTGGCTGTCGCAGCTCGCCACCGAATACAACACCGCGGTCACCACCTTCTTGAAGGGCTTCGGCACCACGCCCGCCGGCACCCCCTTGGTCACGGCCATGTACAACGCCGTCAAGGTGCCGTTGGGGCTGACCACCCAGTTCAACGACGTCGGGTTGCTGATCAACTTCCCCCTGTCGCAGTGGCTCAAGTTCGCCCCACCCGCCGCCTACGGCGCGTTGCCGAAGGACGCGCTGGGTGCCGGCCTCGGGGCGCTGGGCTTCGGCCGCGGCACGCTGTACGACGCGATCAGTCCGGCGGCGGGCTTCGCGCGTGGCACCTTGGTGGGGCAGCTCACCGTCCCGCCCAGCTGGGCCTCGGCCACCCCGGCCATCAGGACGGTCGCCGCGGCGCTGTCGGCCGCCGGGCCCGAGGCCGTCCCGGCCGCCAGTCTGGCCGAGGGCGGGCTGTTCAGTTCGATGGCCATGGCGGGGATGCTCGGCAGCGCCCTCGGCGCCGGCGGACCCACCGTGGTGGGGGCCAGCGTGCGCAATCGGATGAAGCCGATCAAGGACCTCAAAGACAAGCAGTCGCCGGAACAACTCAAGCGGCTGGTCGCGCAGATATCGGAGAAGCCCGAAACGGTGCAGCACCACAACGTCGACCAGGAAGGCTTGGACGCCCTGCTCGAGCAGCTGGCGAAGAAACCCGGCATTCACGCGGTCCACCTGAAGAAGGGTGACAAATCCAAGGTCCTGCCCGCTGACGCCCAATTGGGCTGAGGGTCAACATGTTTCGGACCAAACAGCTAAGCCAAGGAGGTTGCGCGATGAAACGGTTACTGGTTCTACTGAGCGCCCCCGTCGTGATCGGTCTGGCGGCGCCGGCTCACGCCGACCCGCCGCCGGTGCCCGACGGGGACGACGGGGCCTTCCTCGCCGCCCTGCATCAGGCCGGCTTCGGCTTCGCCAGCCCGGACGCGGCCGTCGGGGCGGGCCGGGCCGTGTGTTCGTGTCTGAACAACGGCGAGTCGGGCCTCGAGCTGGTCCACGACGTGAAGACGCACAATCCGGGGATGGACATGGAGATGGCCTCCAACTTCGCCATGATCTCGGCGAAGTACTACTGCCCGCATCAACTCTCAAAGGCCTGATTGGCCGGCCCGAGTCAGGCTGATGGACAAGGCGATTCGGCCATAGGATTCGACGCTGCACGCGGTGCGCCGGCGTGAGACAATCGCGAGCTATGAGGATGCTGGTGGGTGTCGTCGGCGTGTGCGCCGTGATCGGACTCGCCGCGCCCGCCCATGGTGACCCGGATACCGGCGGCGTCGACCAGGCGAGCTTTCTCGCGTCGCTGCGAAGCGCGGGCATCACCTACAAGTCGCCGGAGGCGGCGGTCCAGTTCGCCCAAGCGGTGTGCACGGCGATGGGCAACGGCGAGTACGGCCCCCAAATGGTCAACGATCTGAAGGGCCAAAACCCCGGGCTCACTACGGATCACGCGACGTCGTTTCTGGCGATCGCCGCGAAGTATTACTGCCCCCAGCAACTCAACAGGAGCTAGCCGCCCATAGCGGGAACCGTTTGGCGGCCCCCAGGTTTCGCACAGGTGGCCGCCGCGCGTCCGGTTCGGGCGAGGTCCACCCGCTGTTCACCTGAGCCTGGTTAGCTGCGGCTACAACAGCGTGCGCGGCCCGAGGAGAAGGAGTGCCATGGATACGCTCAGCGTCGCCGATTTCGCGCTCCGGCTCGCCGTCGGGGTGGGCTGCGGCGCCCTCATCGGCCTGGAGCGGCAATGGCGGGCGCGCCGGGCCGGATTGCGCACCAACGCGCTGGTCGCGGCCGGCGCGACTTTGTTCGTGCTGTACGCCGTCGCCACCACGGACACCAGCCCCACCAGGGTCGCGTCGTATGTGGTGTCCGGCATCGGCTTCCTCGGCGGTGGCGTGATCCTGCGGGAAGGCGTCAACGTCCGGGGCCTCAACACCGCCGCCACCCTGTGGTGCTCCGCGGCGATCGGCGTCCTGGCCGCGTCCGGGCATCTGGTGTTCACCCTGATCGGCACCGGCACGGTCATCGCCATCCATGTGTTCGGGCGCCCGCTGGGCCGGCTGATCGACCGCGACAACAGCGGCGACGAGGACGAAAGCCTGCGGCCCTACCTGGTGCAGGTGATCGCCCGCCCGAAACACGAGAAGTACGCGCGCGCCCAGATCGTGCAGCACGCCAACGGCAACGACATCACGCTGCGCGGAATCCACACCGGGCGGGCCGACGGCGACGACGAGATCACCCTGACCGCACACCTGCTCATGGACGGGGATGCGCCATCGCGGCTGGAGCGGCTGGTGGCCGAGCTGTCCCTGCAACCCGGGGTTCGTGCGGTCCAGTGGTACGCCGGCGACGAGGCGCAGTCGGACAGCCGCGGCTAGGGGCGCGACTGCAGCTCCGGCGCGGCCGCGGCCAGCAGGTCGGAGCGGTTGCCGGTCAACGGCGGATAGATCCGGCGGGTATTGATGGTCCGCTTGGTGTCCTTGGCCCGGGCACCGACCGACACCACCGCCCGATCCCACCCCTCGGTGTAGAGCGCCCCCGCGGGCCCGAGGTCGAGAACCGTGACGTACCAAGGGATTCGGAGGGCCAGCAGCGGCTCGCCGAACAGGTCACTGATGACGTTGTACCCGGCATAGCGGCCCATCGGGCGGCCGTGTTGGCACGACATCACCGACAGGTGGTCGTCGTCCATGCGGGCCGCCGCGACGTCGCCCGCGGCGAAAACCCCGGGCAGCCCGATCACCCGCAGATAGTCGTCGACGGTGACCCGCCCCAGGCCGTCGCGCGCCACCGGCAGCTGCTCGGTCAGCGAGCTCGCCCGCATTCCGGCGCACCACACCACCGTGGCCGCCGCCAGGATCTCGCCCGAAGTCAGCGACACGCCGCGCTCGCTGATCGCGGTGACGCCCACCCCGCCCCGCGCCTCGACGCCGTTGGCCGACAGGGCTTCTTCGATCACCGGGCGCGCCGCCGCGCCCATATCGGAGCCGATGCGGCCACGATCCAGCAGCACCACCCGGGGAGTGACGCCGCTCGCCGCGAACAGTCCGCGCAACCGCTCCGGCAGCTCGCAGGCCACTTCGATACCGGTCAGCCCCGCCCCGACCACGACGACCGTGGCCGCCGCGGCCGTCGGCGCCCCGTCGGCGAGCCGACGCAGATGGTCCCGCAGCGCCAGGGCGCCGGCATAGGTGTCGACGTCGAAGCCGTGTTCCCGCAGCCCCGGGATGGCGGGTTTGAGGACGTGGCTGCCCGACGCCAGCACCAGCCGGTCGTAGGGATAGGTCACCCCGTTCGACGTGGCGACGGTTCGCGCGTCGGTGTCGATGCCGGTCACCTCGGTGGCAACGTGCGCCACCCCAACGGGGTCGAGCAGGTCGGCGAGCGGAATCCGGCAGGGCGTCAGGTCGGCTTCGTAGTTGCGCACCCGGATGTCGTGGAAGGGTTTGGCGCTCACCACGGTGATGTCGACGCTGCCCGCCGGGATGGCGAGCTCGTCGCACCGGCGGGCCGCGCCGAGTGCCGCCCATAACCCGGCGAACCCCGAGCCGATCACCAGCACAGCGGTCAAGTGCTCAATACCTCATTTGGTACGGGCCGTTACCAGAGTCGGCCGATGGTCGTAATCTATCGGTGTGAATGCTGTCATCGGGTTCTGGTTCGCGCTGCCCCCGCAGGTGCGCGACCCGGTGCTGTTCGCCATACCGTTCTTCCTGTTCCTGTTGGCCATCGAATGGACCGCGGCCCGCAAGCTGCAGCGCAGCGAGGCCTCCCAGACCACTGAGGAGCGGCCCGGATCCGGCGCGTACCTGACCCGCGACTCGTGGACGAGCATCTCGATGGGCCTGGTCTCGATCGCCACCAGCGCCGGCTGGAAGGCGCTCGCGCTGCTGGGTTACACCGCCATCTATGCCTACCTGGCGCCGTGGCACCTCTCGCCGGCCAAGTGGTACACCTGGGTCGTCGCGCTTGTCGGCGTCGACCTGCTGTACTACGGCTACCACCGGATGGCTCATCGGGTCCGACTGGTCTGGGCGACGCACCAGGCCCACCACTCGAGCCAGTACTACAACCTCGCCACCGCTGTGCGCCAGAAGTGGAACAACAGCGGCGAGGTCTTGATGTGGGTTCCGTTGCCGCTCTTGGGCCTTCCCCCCTGGATGGTGTACTTCAGCTGGTCGCTGAACCTGATTTACCAGTTCTGGATCCACACCGAGCGCATCGACAAGCTGCCGCGGCCGTTCGAATTCGTCTTCAACACGCCGTCGCACCACCGGGTGCACCACGGGATGGACCAGATCTATCTGGACAAGAACTACGGCGGCATCCTGATCCTCTGGGACCGGTTGTTCGGCAGCTTCCAGCCCGAACTGTTCCGCCCCCACTACGGCCTCACCAAGCAGGTCGACACGTTCAACATCTGGAAGCTGCAGACCCGCGAATACGTCGCGATCGCCCGCGACTGGCGATCGGCAAACCGCCTGCGCGATCGTCTGGGCTACGTTTTCGGCCCACCGGGCTGGGCGCCGCGCACCGCGGAACCCGGCGAGGCGGCCGTTCCGCTGGCGACGTCGCCGTAACGCGGGGAGTTCACGGCGCGAAGACTTCTGCGTAACGGGAAGTCACGCCGTAATCTCGAATCGGTCGAGATTTGGCCCCGACGGATCGGAGTTGATGGTGCGTCGCCTGGCAATGCGCGCTTTCACCGCGTCGATCACCGTCGCCGCGCTCGCGCAATCGATGCCCCCTGCGCCGGCCCAGGCCGATCCCGTCGCGGTCTATCCCGGCATGGAGATCCACCAGGGCAACCGCGTCTGCACGCTGGGCTACGTCGACCCCAGTCTCAAAATCGCGTTCACCGCGGGCCACTGCCGCGGCGAAGGCGGAGTCGTGACCGACCGGGGTGGCGCCGTCATCGGCCGGCTGGCCGCCTTCCGGGACAACACCCCCAGTGGCACGACGGTGGCCACCGACCAGTTGATCACCGATTACGAGGCGATCGTGCTGGACAACGGCGTCATGGCGAACAACGTCCTGCCGGGCGGGCGGCAACTGATCTCCAACCCGGCCGCCGCGCTGGCCCCCGGGCAGGCGATCTGTCACTTCGGGGTGAGCACCGGCGAAACCTGCGGGACGGTGGAAAGCGTGAACAACGGTTGGTTCACCATGTCGCATGGCGTGCAGAGCCACAACGGCGATTCGGGCGGTCCGGTGTACTTGCCGTCCAGCGCCGGCCCCGGGCTGCTTGTTGGCATCTTCAACAGCGTCTGGGGGGACTTCCCGGCGGCGGTGTCGTGGCGGGCCACTTCCGAAGAGGTCCGGGAGGACCTCGGGGTGGCGCGGGGCGGGGCCCGCTAGGGGAATTCAGCGGGGCGCATCCGCCTCCGCGAGGGCGAACACCGGGATCGTGGGCGCGGCGGCGCGGAATTGTTCGTCGGTGCTGTCCGGCGTCAGCCCGCCGACGTAGCCCTTGACCTGCCAATACCAGCGGTCCAGATAGCGTCGCAGCAGTTCTGGCTTGGCCGAGTCGGCCACCTCGCTGACCCGGGCGCGCCGCCTGCGCCAGCGGGGGCCCGTTTCGACGACGCCCGCCGCCCTGACGTTGCGCGCCCACTGGGTGTTGCCGCGCGGCGACACCAGGTAGTCCACGCCGTCGACGGTCAACAGGTTGATGACCACCACCCGCGGTTTCCCGGACTTGCGCCCGCGGACCCGCAGCGCACGGGTCCCGGCGATGCTGATCCCCAGTTCGGCAAGCCACCGGATCACCGCGTTGGCGGCCCGTGCGGCGCCGTTCGGCTCTTCGTATCGCGTGGACATGTCGCGTCCTCTCTCGCAAACCTACCGAGAGCGGTGCTCTCTAAGGTGGCGACACTGCCACAGTCCTGGCCAGAAAGCAAGAGCGGTGATCTCGGTTGTGCCAGACTGGCCGCGTGGGCAAACGCCAGGAAACCCGGGAGCAGATCGAGGCACGCATCGTCGAGCTCGGTCGTCAGCAACTGGTCGAGCGCGGCGCGGCCGGGCTGTCCGTGCGCGCGATCGCCCGGGACCTGGGCATGGTGTCCTCGGCCGTGTATCGATATGTGTCCAGTCGCGACGAGCTGCTTACCTTGCTGCTGGTGGACGCCTATTCGGACCTGGCCGACGCCGTGGACCGCGCCCGCGAGACTGTCGGGGAATTGTGGAGCGAGGATGTCGTGGCCATCGCCGGGGCGGTGCGGCAGTGGGCCGTCGCGCACCCCTCCCGCTGGGCCCTGCTCTACGGCAGCCCCGTGCCCGGCTATCACGCTCCGCCGGAGCGCACCGTGGCGGTCGGAACCCGTGTGGTGGCGGCCTTCTTCGACGCTGTCGCGTCCGGGATCGCCACCGGTGACATCAGGCTGACGGATGTCGTTGCCCCGCAACCGATGTCGTCGGACTTCGAGCGGATCCGGCACGAGTTCGTGTTTCCCGGCGATGACCGGGTCGTGGCCAAGTGTTTCCTGCTGTGGGCCGGGGTGTTGGGCGCGATCAGCCTTGAGGTGTTCGGGCAGTACGGCGCCGACACCCTGACCGACCCCGAGGCGGTGTTCGACACGCAGGTGCGGCTCCTGGTGGACGTGCTGGGCCAGCACTGACGGGTCGGCCGGCCGAATTAGAACATGTTCACCCGGCCGTCCCGGCGGCGCGACGGCCCGCGACGGCAAAGTTTTCGCGGCCCTTTCTGGCGGCCCGGGCGCTGGACTATCCTGCGAGACGATGACCCTTCCCGTTCAGTCGCCGACTCAGATCGCGTGGGTTACCACCGACCTGGATGCCACCGAAACCGCCCTCACCGGCCTGTTAGGTGTGCGCAAGTGGGTGCGGATACCCGAGGTGCACTTTGCTCCGGACACCTGCAGCTACCTCGGCAAGCCCGCCGATTTCGTTGCCAGCATCTCGCTGAGCTATCGCGGTGACATGCAGTTGGAACTGATCCAGCCGGTCAGCGGGGAGAACATCTATAGTGACTTTCTGCGCGAATCCGCGCCGGGTCTGCACCACATCTGCATGGAGGTGGAAAGCCCGGAGCAGTTCGACGCGGTACTGGCCGAGGCGGTGCAGTTCGGGGTCCCCGTGGTGCAACAAGGCGTGATGCCCGGCGGTATCCAATTCGCGTACGTGTCCGCGCCGCAGGCGGCGGTGCCGTTCGTGGAGATCGCCTACATAGCGCCCGAGATGAGGGCGTTTTACGACTACATCAAACAGGAGCAGCGCCCATGAGCCGCGCCAGCGACGATGCAGCGGGGAGACCCACCGCCGCGAAGCGGCGTGGGGGACGCACCAATGAGGAGGAGCAGCGCCCATGAGCACCGAGATACCGGCCATCGTCAGCGCGGACGACGTCAGTTCGTGGTCCGATGACGTCGACGTGGTGGTGATCGGCTTCGGCATCGCGGGCGGCTGCGCGGCGGTCAGCGCGGCTGCCGCCGGGGCGCGGGTGCTGGTGCTGGAGCGCGCGGCGGCGGCCGGCGGCACGACTTCGCTTGCGGGCGGCCATTTTTACCTGGGTGGGGGAACGGCGGTGCAGGAAGCGACCGGCCACCCGGATTCGCCCGAGGAGATGTACAAGTACCTGGTGGCCGTGTCCCGGAAGCCGGACCACGACAAGATCCGGGCGTACTGCGAGGGCAGCGTCGAGCACTTCAACTGGTTGGAGGACTTGGGTTTTCAGTTCGAGCGCAGCTACTTCCCGGGTAAGGCCGTCATCCAGCCCAACACCGAGGGGCTGATGTTCACCGGCAACGAGAAGGTGTGGCCCTTCCTGGAGAAGGCGGTGCCGGCGCCGCGCGGCCACAAGGTGCCCGTGCCCGGCGACACGGGGGGCGCCAGCATGGTGATCGACCTGCTGCTGAAGCGCGCCGCGAGCCTGGGCGTGCAGATCCGGTATGAGACGGGCGCCACCGAGCTCATCGTGGACGGTTCGGGCGCGGTCAGCGGTGTCATGTGGAAGCACTTCGCCGAAACCGGTGCGGTGAAGGCAAAGTCGGTGATCATCGCTGCCGGGGGCTTTGTGATGAACCCGGAGATGGTTGCCAAGTACACGCCGAAGCTGGCCGAGAAGCCGTTCGTGCTGGGCAACACCTACGACGACGGGCTGGGCATCCGGATGGGCGTGTCGGCCGGCGGCGCCACCGAGCACATGGATCAGATCTTCATCACGGCCCCGCCGTACCCGCCGTCGATCCTGTTGACCGGGATCATCGTGAACAAGCTCGGGCAGCGCTTCGTGGCCGAGGACTCATACCATTCCAGGACCTCGGGGTTCATCATGGACCAGCCGGACAGCGCGGCGTTCCTCATCGTCGACGAGGCCCACCTCGAGCACCCCAAGATGCCGCTGGTCCCGCTCATCGACGGGTGGGAAACGGTGCCGGAAATGGAAGCGGCGCTTGGCATTCCGGAGGGCAACCTCGTTGCCACGCTGGACCGGTACAACGCCAACGCCGCCCGCGGCGAAGACCCCGATTTCCACAAGCAACCGGAATTCCTTGCGGCACAGGATCACGGGCCGTGGGGCGCGTTCGACATGTCGCTGGGCAAGGCGATGTATGCCGGTTTCACCATCGGCGGGCTGGCCACGTCCGTGGACGGTGAGGTGCTGCGCGCGGACGGCAGCGTGGTGCCGGGGTTGTACGCGGCCGGGGCGTGCGCCTCGAATATCGCCCAGGATGGCAAGGGTTACGCCAGCGGCACGCAGCTGGGGGAGGGCTCGTTCTTCGGGCGCCGCGCAGGAGCGCACGCGGCCCGAGGGGCCGGGGGAGCGTAGGCGCGCTAGACGCGCGCAGGCTCCTTCTTCTCCTCGACCGGACCCAGCCGCCACGGTCCGCCACCGAGCAGTTGCAGCTCCTGTTCGTGGTGCTGCTCGACGGTGGGCCGGTGACTGACGCTCACGACCACGCAGTCCGGCAGTTCGGTCCGCACCAGTTGGTAGAGCGCGAATTCCAGCCCCTCGTCCAGCGCGGAGGTGGCCTCGTCCAGGAACACCGCCTTGGGCTTGGTGAGCAGGATTCGCGCGAAGGCGACACGCTGCTGCTCGCCGGGCGAAAGCACCTTGGCCCAATCCCGTTCCTCCTCGAGCCGATCGAGCAGGGGGGCCAGGGCGACCTTGTTCAGCACCTCACGCAGCTCGTCCTCGGAGACGCCGTCCGGCGAGTTCGGGTAGCACACCACGGTGCGCAGGTTGCCCAGCGGCACGTACGGCAGCTGCGACAGGAACATCGTCGCGTTGTCGCCGTCCGGGCGGCACAGGGTCCCGGAAGCGTACGGCCACAGCTCGGCGAGACTGCGCAGCAGCGTGGTCTTGCCGGCACCGGAGCGCCCGGTGATCACCAGCGAATCACCTTCGGCCAGTTGAACATCCAGCGGGTCGATCAACCGGTCGCCGCTCGGCGTGCGCACCTCGACGTCGCGGAGTTCGACGGCCGAGTCTTCGCTGGGCTTGACCAGCATGCTCGGCAGCGCACGGCCCTGGCTGTTGGCGTCGACCAGCCCGTGCAACCGGATGATGGCCGCACGGAAGGCCGCAAAGGCGTCGTAGTTGTTCCGGAAGAACGACAACGAATCGTGGATGTTGCCGAAGGCGGTCGCGCTCTGGCCGACGTCACCGAAGTCGATCTGCCCAGCGAACAAGCGCGGCGCCTGAATCACCCACGGCAGCGGGACGATGGCCTGCGACACCGACCAGTTCCAGCCGTTGAAGATGATGGTTCGGCGCACGAACTTGCGGTAGTTGTCGATGATCGGGGTGAACCGGCGCCACAGTTGCGACCGCTCGACGCGCTCACCGCGGTAGAAGCCCACGGCCTCGGCGGCATCCCGCAGGCGCACCAAGGCATACCGGAACGCGGCGTTGAGTTTCTCGTTGTTGAAGCTCAGCCGGATCAACGGATGCCCCAGCCAGATGGCGACCAGCGTGGCGACGAACACATACACCAGGACCGTCCAGAACATCGCGCGCGGGAAGTCGACGCCGAACACGTTGAGGTTTCCGGACAGGTTCCACAGGATCGCCGCGAACGAGATCACCGAGGCCACCGCATTGACCGCCCCGAACAGCAGGGTGCTGCCGGTCCCGTTCGACGGAATGTTCGGCGTACCACCGGCATTCGCGGTGAAGATGTCGATGTCCTGCTGGATGCGCTGGTCGGGGTTGTCGATCGTGTTGTCGATGAACAGGTCCCGGTAGTAGGCCCTGCCGTCGAGCCAGTCGTCGGTGAGGTGGGCGGTCAGCCACATGCGCCAGGCGATGATGAACCGCTGCGTCAGGTAGATGTCGATCATGAACCGGATGACGTACAGGGTGGCCAGCACGCTGAAGATGGCGATCGACATCCAGAAGCCATGAATGCCGGACTGTTTGACCGCGTCGTCGTCGGCCGCCACGCCCTGCACCGCCTTCTGCACCGCCGTGTACAGATCGTTGCCCTGGTAGCTGAGCAACACCGTCAGCCGCACCGACAGCAACACCGAGAGCAACAACACCCCGAGCATCAGCCACACACCGACGCTGCGCGCCCCGACGAAGTAGCCGCGGGTGATCCGCCAGAACTGCCGCCCCCACGGCGTGAGGTACCGGAACGCCACCAGCGCGACGAAGAGACACACGGCGCTGATCAACCACGCGATGGCGACCCACCGGAGGGAATCCACGGCGGCCGCCGACCAGTTGATCGAGGGCTTGAACGGCTTTGGGCCCATGGTCGCTTACTCCTCACGATCGAGCCGGTGGACTGTGCTGGAACTTCAAATCCTTCGGCGAAGGTACCGGAAGGATCTGGATAGGCTGCGGTTATGAGCACCGACGCCATCCCCACACAAACATTGCACGCCGGCCGGCTGGTCGCGCGACGGCTGCGGGCCAGCGGGGTCGACACCGTCTTCACGTTGTCCGGCGGACACCTGTTCTCCGTTTACGACGGCTGCCGCGAGGAGGGCATTCGGCTGGTCGACACCCGCCACGAACAGACCGCCGCCTTCGCCGCCGAGGGCTGGTCGAAGGTCACCAGGGTGCCCGGCGTGGCCGCTCTCACCGCGGGACCGGGCGTCACCAACGGGATGAGCGCGATGGCGGCGGCGCAGCAGAACTCCTCGCCCCTGGTGGTGCTGGGTGGCCGGGCGCCCGCGCAGCGCTGGGGCATGGGCTCGCTGCAGGAGATCGACCACGTGCCGTTCGTGGCGCCGCTGGCGCGGTTCGCCGCCACGGCCCAGTCGGCCGAGGACGCCGGCCGGCTCGTCGACGAGGCGTTGCGGGCGGCGGTCGGCGCGCCGTCGGGCGTCGGCTTCGTCGACTTCCCCATGGACCACGTCTTTTCCATGTCCGAGGATCACGGCCGCCCCGGCGCCCTCGCCGACCTGCCGCCGGGGCCCGCTCCCGATGGCGAGGCGCTCGGCCGGGCCGCCGGCGTCCTGTCCGCCGCGCAGCGGCCGGTGATCATGGCGGGCACCAACCTGTGGTGGGGACACGGGGAGGCGGCCCTGCTACGGCTCGCCGAGGAACTACAGATCCCGGTGCTGATGAACGGGATGGCTCGCGGCGCGGTGCCCGCCGATCACCCGTTGGCGTTCTCGCGGGTGCGCGGAAAAGCGTTGGGGGAGGCCGACGTTGCGCTGATCGTCGGCGTGCCGATGGACTTCCGGCTGGGCTTCGGGGCGGTGTTCGGGCCGCAGACGCGGCTCATCGTGGCCGACCGCGCCGAACCCGAACGCGAACATCCCCGCCCGGTCGAGGCCGAACTGTACGGCGACCTGCTTTCGATACTGGCGGCGCTGGCCCCCGGGGGCCACAGCGACCACCGCGACTGGATCGACGAACTGCGGGCGGCGGAAACCGCGGCGCGGGCAAAGGAAAAGGCCGAGCTGGCCGACGACCGCACCCCGCTGCATCCGATGCGGGTGTACTCCGAACTCGCGCCGATGCTGGATCGCGACGCCATCGTGGTGATCGACGCCGGCGACTTCGGGTCCTACGCCGGGCGGGTCATCGACAGCTACCAGCCGGGCTGCTGGCTGGACAGCGGCCCGTACGGCTGCCTCGGCTCGGGCCCCGGTTACGCCCTGGCCGCCAAGCTGGCCCGGCCGGACCGTCAGGTCGTCCTGCTGCAGGGCGACGGCGCGTTCGGCTTCAGCGGGATGGAATGGGACACCCTGGTCCGGCACAACGTGCCCGTCGTCTCGGTGATCGGCAACAACGGGATCTGGGGGCTGGAGAAGCACCCCATGGAGGCGTTGTACGGCTACTCGGTCGTGGCGGAACTGCGTCCGGGCACCCGCTACGACGAGGTGGTGCGCGCCCTGGGCGGCCACGGCGAGCTGGTCTCCGCGCCCGTCGAGCTGCGGCCGGCGCTGGAACGCGCCTTCGCCAGCGGCCTGCCGTCGGTGGTCAACGTCCTCACCGACCCGAGCATCGCCTATCCGCGCCGGTCCAACCTCGCCTGATGAGCCGGGTGGGTCCGCCCACCGCGTACCGTTGACCTGTGCCAAAGACCAGCCGCCCGCAACCCGGCCGCCTGAGCAGCCGATTCTGGAAACTGCTCGGCGCCAGCACCGAAAAGAACCGCAGCCGATCCCTTTCCCAGGTCACCGACTCGTCCGAATACGACGAGGAGGCCGCCGGCCTCACGGACGAGAAGCTTCGCAAGGCGGCCGGGCTGCTCAAACTGGACGACCTCGCGGAGTCCGCCGACATCTCCCAGTTCCTCGCGATCGCCCGGGAGGCGGCCGAACGGGCCACCTCGCTGCGCCCGTTCGACGTGCAGCTGCTGGGCGCGCTGCGCATGCTGGCCGGCGACGTCATCGAGATGGCCACCGGTGAGGGCAAGACGCTGTCCGGGGCGATCGCGGCCGCCGGCTACGCGCTGGCCGGGCGGCACGTGCACGTGGTGACGATCAACGATTACCTGGCCCGCCGCGACGCGGAGTGGATGGGCCCGCTCATCGAGGCGATGGGTTTGACCGTCGGCTGGATCACCGCCGAGTCGACCAGCGAGGAGCGCCGCGCCGCCTACGGCTGCGACGTCACCTACGCCTCGGTGAACGAGATCGGGTTCGACGTGCTGCGCGACCAGCTCGTGGTCGACGTCGACGACCTGGTGTCGCCGAACCCGGATGTGGCCCTGATCGACGAGGCCGACTCGGTGCTGGTCGACGAGGCCCTGGTGCCGCTGGTGCTGGCGGGCACCACCCACCGCGAGACGCCGCGGCTGGAGATCATCAAGCTGGTCGGCGAGCTGTCCCCGGACACCGACTACGACACCGACTCCGACAGCCGCAACGTCCATCTGACCGACGTCGGCGCGCGCAAGGTGGAGAAGGCGCTCGGCGGCATCGACCTCTATTCCGAGGAGCACGTCGGCACCACCCTGACCGAGGTCAACGTCGCGCTGCACGCGCACGTGCTGTTGCAGCGCGACGTGCACTACATCGTCCGGGACGACGCGGTGCACCTGATCAACGCCGCCCGGGGCCGCATCGCGCAGCTGCAACGCTGGCCCGATGGCCTGCAGGCCGCCGTCGAGGCGAAGGAGGGCATCGAGACCACCGAAACCGGCGAGGTGCTCGACACCATCACGGTGCAGGCGCTGATCAACCGCTATGACACCGTCTGCGGCATGACCGGTACCGCGCTCGCCGCCGGGGAGCAGCTGCGCCAGTTCTACAAGCTGGGCGTGTCGCCAATTCCCCCGAACGAACCCAACATTCGCGAGGATGAGTCCGACCGCGTCTACATCACCGCCGCCGCCAAGAACGACGCGATTGTCGCGCACATCGCCGAGGTGCACGAGACCGGGCAGCCGGTGCTGGTCGGCACCCGCGACGTGGCCGAATCCGAGGAACTTCACGAGCGGCTGCTGCGCCGCGGCGTGCCCGCGGTGGTGCTGAACGCCAAGAACGACGCCGAGGAGGCGGAGGTCATCGCCGAGGCCGGTAAGTACGGGGTGGTCACGGTGTCGACGCAGATGGCGGGGCGGGGCACCGACATTCGGCTCGGGGGCTCCGACGAAGCCGACCACGACCGGGTCGCCGAGCTCGGCGGCCTGCACGTGGTCGGGACGGGACGGCATCACACCGAGCGGCTGGACAATCAGCTGCGCGGGCGCGCCGGACGGCAGGGCGACCCCGGATCGTCGGTGTTCTTCTCCAGCTGGGAAGACGACGTCGTGGCGGCCAACCTCGACCACAACAAGCTGCCCATGGAAACCGACGAGGACGGCCGGATCGTCAGCCCCAGGGCGGCCGGGCTGCTCGACCACGCGCAGCGCGTCGCCGAGGGCCGGATGCTCGACGTGCACGCCAACACCTGGCGCTACAACCAGTTGATCGCCCAGCAGCGCGCCATCATCGTCGATCGCCGGAACACGTTGCTGCGCACCGCAACCGCGCGCGAGGAGCTCGCCGAACTGGCGCCCAAGCGGTACAAGCGGCTGGCCAAGGACATCGAAGAGGACCGCCTGGAGAAGATCTGCCGGCAGATCATGCTCTATCACCTCGACCGCGGCTGGGCCGACCACCTGGCCTATCTGGCCGACATCCGCGAAAGCATCCACCTGCGCGCGCTGGGCCGGCAGAACCCGCTCGACGAGTTCCACCGGCTGGCGGTCGACGCGTTCGCGTCGCTGGCCGCCGATGCGATCGAGGCCGCGCAGCAGACGTTCGAGACGGCGAACGTGCTCGAGGAGGAGCAGGGCCTCGACCTGTCCAAGCTCGCCCGCCCGACGTCGACGTGGACGTACATGGTCAACGACAACCCGCTGTCCGACGACACGCTGTCCACGCTGAGCCTGCCCGGGGTCTTCCGCTAAGCCGGGGCCCGGGTCGGTCCGTTTAACGGAACGCAATACGCCCGCGTTAAGGTCACGCCTCATGGAGCCGGAGCTTCCGCCGA
This sequence comes from Mycobacterium sp. ACS4054, assembly GCF_001667275.1. Taxonomy (GTDB): domain Bacteria; phylum Actinomycetota; class Actinomycetes; order Mycobacteriales; family Mycobacteriaceae; genus Mycobacterium. The sequence continues at coordinate 56,667 of NZ_LZHV01000077.1, read as the reverse complement.
ACCGGGTGCTGACGGTGCCCAACGCCCTGAGCGTCCTCCGTCTGGTGCTCATCGGGGTGTTCGCCTACGCCCTGCTGGTCGCGCACGCCAACGGCTGGGCGGTCGGGATCCTGATGTTCAGCGGCGCGTCGGATTGGGCCGACGGCAAGATCGCCCGCCTGCTCGACCAGTCGTCGCGGCTCGGCGTTCTGCTCGACCCGGCGGTCGACCGCCTCTACATGATCTGCGTTCCCGTCACGATGGCGCTGAGCGGGATCGTGCCGTGGTGGTTCGTGGCCGTCCTGCTGGCCCGCGACGGGCTGCTGGCCGCGACGCTGCCGCTGCTGTGGAGCCGCGGGCTGTCCGCGCTGCCCGTGACCTACATCGGCAAGGCCGCCACGTTCGCGTTGATGTCCGGCTTCCCGCTGGTCCTGCTGGGGACCTGGAACGCGCTGTGGAGCCGGGTCGTCGGGGCCTGCGGCTGGGCGTTCCTGATCTGGGGCATGTACGCCTACCTGTGGGCGTTCGCACTGTACGTGGTGCAGATGACCCTGGTCATCCGCCGGGTGCCCAGGCTCAAACACGAGCCCTCCCGGCCCCAGAGGACGCGGCATGGCTGACCCGGACCGCCTGCTCGGCGGCTACGACCCCAATGCCGGGCGCAGCGCCCACGTGGCGTCGCGCCCGCAGCTGATCCCGGTGCCCTCGCTGCTGCGCGCCCTGCTGTCCGAGCACCTGGATCCCGGTTACGCCGCGGCCGCCGAAAGGCGTCGCGACGCCGACCCGCCCGCCGCGCGCGCACGCGCCTTCGGCTGGCTGTGGCAGGCGCTGGCGGCGCTGCTCATCGCGACGGTCTTCGCCGCCGCGGTCGCGCAGGCCCGCTCGGTCGCCCCCGGCGTGCGTTCGGCGCAGCAGCTCCTGCTGGGCAACGTGCGGTCGACCGAGAGCACCGCGGCCAGGCTCGCCCAGCGGCGCAGCGAGCTGTCCGCGCGCGTCGACGACGTGCAGCGCCGCGCGCTGGCCGACGACGCCGAGGGGCAGCGGCTGCTGGCGCGTCTGGACGCGCTCGGCCTGGCGGCGGCCAACCGGGCGGTCATCGGCCCCGGCCTGAAGGTGACCGTGACGGATCCCGGTGCCAGCCCCAATCTTTCCGACGTGTCCAAGCAGCGGGTCAGCGGCAGCAGGCAGATCATCCTGGACCGGGACCTGCAGCTCGTCGTCAACTCGTTGTGGGCCAGTGGCGCCGAGGCGATTTCAGTCGGCGGCGTCCGCATCGGACCCAACGCGACCATTCGGCAAGCCGGCGGGGCGATCCTGGTCGACAACAACCCCACCAGCAGCCCGTACACGATCCTCGCGGTGGGGCCGGCCCGCGCGATGCGGGACGCCTTCGACGAGAGCTCCGGCCGGCAGCGCCTCAAACTCCTCGAGGTCTCCTACGGCGTCGTCGTCACCGTGGACGCGGCCGACGGGCTGACACTGCCCGCCGGATCGATCCGCGATATCAAGTTCGCCAAACAGATTGGGCCACAGTGAGAAAAGTCCTCTCCAGACCGCTCACCCGGCGCTCGCGGACGGGAAATCGGGCATGATCGGCATCGCGGCGCTGGCGATCGGCATCGTGCTCGGCCTGGTTTTCCACCCCGCCGTGCCCGAGGTCGTCCAGCCCTACCTGCCCATCGCGGTGGTCGCCGCGCTCGATGCGGTGTTCGGCGGGTTGCGCGCCTACCTGGAACGGATCTTCGACCCCAAAGTCTTCGTGATCTCTTTCGTGTTCAACGTTTTCGTGGCGGCGCTGATCGTCTACGTCGGTGACCAGTTGGGTGTGGGCACGCAATTGTCCACGGCCATCATCGTGGTGTTGGGGATCCGCATCTTCGGCAACGCCGCCGCGCTGCGGCGCCGGCTGTTCGGGGCGTGATGGTGAGCGAAGATCCGCCGGACGGCGCCCCCGAAAGTGCTGACGCGGCAAGCCGTTCGCCCCACGGCCGCCACGAGCTGCCGGCGAACCGCCCCCGCCCGCAGATCGGTGCGGTGCGCCGCACGGGGCTGTCGGGGCTGGTCCGCAGCGGCCGCTCCCGGTTCGCGTTCGGAACGTTGGCGACGCTGTTGTGCCTGCTGCTGGGCGTCGCCATCGTCACGCAGGTCCGCCAGAACGAGTCGGGCGACTCGCTGGAGACGGCGCGCCCGGCGGACCTGTTGGTGTTGCTGGATTCGTTGCGCCAGCGCGAGGCCACCCTGAACGCCGAAGTGACCGAACTGCAGGACACCCTGAATTCGCTGCAGGCGTCCGGCAACAACGACCAGGCCGCCATTGCGGCAGCCCAGGCCAAGCTGGCGGCCCTGTCCATCCTGGCGGGCGCGGTGGGGGCCACTGGGCCGGGGGTCACCGTCACCATCGACGACCCCGGTCCGGGCGTCGCGCCGGAGGTGATGCTCGACGTCATCAACGAACTGCGGGCCGCCGGGGCGGAGGCGATGGAGATCAACGACGCGCACCAGTCGGTGCGGGTGGGTGTCGATACCTGGGTGGCGGGTATGCCTGGCTCGCTGACCATCGACACCAAGACCCTGTCGCCCCCGTATTCGATTCTGGCGATTGGCGATCCACCCACCCTGGCCGCGGCGATGAACATCCCGGGCGGCGCGGAGGACAGCATCAAGCGCGTCGGCGCGCGCATGTCCGTCCGGCAGGCCGACCGGGTGGACGTGACCACCTTGCGACAACCAAAACCGCACCAATACGCTCAGCCCGTCAAGTGAGCACTTCGGTCGACAGAACAGGACTACTCGTGAGCGACATCCCACCCGATCTGCACTACACCGCCGAACACGAGTGGGTTCGCCGAAGCGGGGATGCCACCGTGCGGGTAGGGATCACCGACTTCGCCCAGTCGGCGCTGGGCGATGTCGTCTTCGTTCAGCTGCCCGACGTCGGCGCCGAACTGACCGCGGGCGAATCGTTCGGCGAAGTCGAGTCGACCAAGTCGGTGTCGGACTTGTACGCCCCGGTTTCGGGCAAGGTCGCCGCGGTCAACGCCGACCTGGAGGGCGGCCCGCAGCTGGTCAACTCCGACCCGTACGGCGCGGGCTGGTTGCTGGATGTCGAGGTGTCCGACGTCGCCGCGTTGGAGTCGGCCATCTCGTCGCTGCTTGACGCTGAGGCCTACCGCGCAACACTGACCGAATGAGGGTTGCTAATCTGCCTGCCAGCCGCGAGCGGTGCGGCGGACCGGCGGGGGAAAGGCGGAAAATCGGTCTTCCGATCGTCGGGTGGGGGCCACATTGCAGACCTATGCGCGGTACCGTCGACAGATCGACACTCGAACCCACCAGTCTTAGTAATCGGCAGTACCGGGCGAATAAACCCAGTAAGCAGCCGGCCGAGCGGCCCGGTCAAACAACGCCACAGCGGCCAGTGAGGAGCAGCGCGTGACGGACATGGACAACGACCAGACCTCTGACGAAGTTACGGTGGAGACGACCTCCGTCTTCCGGGCCGACTTCCTCAACGAACTGGACGCGCCCGCCCAGGCGGGCACCGAGACCGCGGTATCCGGGGTCGAAGGCCTCCCGGCGGGCTCGGCGCTGCTGGTCGTCAAACGGGGACCGAACGCCGGGTCGCGCTTCCTGCTCGACCAGCCCATCACGTCCGCCGGCCGGCACCCCGACAGCGACATCTTCCTCGACGACGTGACCGTCAGTCGCCGCCACGCCGAATTCAGGTTGGAAAACAACGAATTCAACGTGGTGGATGTCGGTAGCCTTAATGGCACCTACGTCAACCGGGAGCCCGTCGACTCGGCGGTGCTCGCCAACGGCGACGAGGTGCAGATCGGCAAGTTCCGCTTGGTGTTTCTGACCGGGCCCAAGCAGGGTGAGGATGGAGGATCCGGAGGCTAGTGAGCGCACCCGATAGCCCGGCACTGGCCGGGATGTCGATTGGGGCGGTCCTGGAACTGTTGAGGCCGGACTTTCCCGATGTCACGATCTCCAAGATTCGCTTCCTGGAGGCCGAGGGATTGGTGACGCCCCAGCGGGCCGCGTCGGGCTATCGGAGATTCACCGCGTACGACTGCGCGAGGTTGCGGTTCATCCTGACCGCGCAGCGCGATCACTACCTGCCGCTCAAGGTCATTCGGGCGCAGCTGGACGCCCAGCCCGACGGCGAACTGCCGCCGTTCGGCTCGCCCTACGCCGCGCCGCGCCTGGTCTCGGTGGCGGGAATCGGGGAGGCCGACGACGAGCCGGGCGCCGGGGCCAAATCCGACGCGGCCGCGGTGGCGCCGTCGAGCATTCGGCTCAGTCGCGAGGATCTGCTGGACCGCTCCGGCGTCGACGGCGATCTGTTGACGGCACTGCTCAAGGCGGGGGTGATCACCACCGGCCCCGGCGGCTTCTTCGACGAACACGCCGTCGTCATCCTGCAGTGCGCGCGGGCGCTTTCGGAGTACGGTGTCGAGCCGCGGCACCTGCGTGCGTTCCGCTCGGCGGCCGACCGGCAATCCGACCTGATCGCCCAAATCGCCGGGCCGGTAGTCAAAGCCGGCAAGACCGGCGCCCGCGATCGGGCCGACGACCTCGCGCGTGAGGTGGCCGCGCTGGCCATCACCCTGCACACGTCGTTGATCAAATCGGCCGTTCGCGACGTTCTGGATCGCTGAGGACTAGACTTCGTCGATAGCTTGGTTGTCAGCGGCACAGCGGTAATTCGGCGTCGTCGTTGCGCCAAGAACAACGGCGGTCTATGCGGAGGGCAGACACAAATGGGTGAAGTTCGTGTTGTCGGCATTCGCGTGGAGCAGCCGCAGAACCAGCCCGTGTTATTGCTGCGCGAAACCGACGGCGACCGCTACCTGCCGATCTGGATCGGCCAATCGGAGGCCGCCGCCATCGCGCTCGAGCAGCAGGGCGTCGAGCCGCCCCGCCCGCTGACCCACGATCTGATCAGGGATGTGATTGCCGCGCTTGGTCATTCGCTCAAGGAGGTGCGCATCGTCGACCTGCAAGAGGGCACCTTCTACGCCGACCTGGTTTTCGACCGCAACATAACGGTGTCGGCGCGGCCCTCGGATTCGGTGGCGATTGCGCTGCGCGTCGGCGTCCCGATCTACGTCGAGGAGGCCGTGCTGGCCCAGGCCGGCCTGCTCATCCCGGACGAGAGCGACGAAGAGGGCGGCACCGCCGTCCGCGAGGACGAGGTGGAGAAGTTCAAGGAGTTCCTCGACAGCGTGTCGCCCGACGATTTCAAGGCCACCTAGGCCCCCGCGGGCGTACTACGCTGGACACCGACATCACGGATGCGTCTCAACTGGCATCGGGATGTCGACACGCCTGGCGGATAGCGCCCCCTCTTAGCCCGGCGGCGGCCATACTTTGATCACGACTTAAGGGCGCGGTAGCTATCGAACAGCGTAAGCTCTCTAGCACTCGGGCCTGAGCAAACGTGGCTGCGACCCAGCCACGAGACGCAGCTGGAAACGATAGCGCGATCGGCGAGAGGAAGCACCGTGAGCGAGCAGCCACGCCAAGAACAGCTGGACCTAGCTGACACCGCGACCGCCGCGCCGGAAGCGCCCGTGCAACCCGGGCTGTTTCCCGACGACTCCGTGCCGGACGAGTTGGTGGGCTACCGCGGCCCCAGCGCCTGCCAGATCGCCGGAATCACCTACCGCCAGCTGGACTACTGGGCGCGCACCTCGCTGGTGGTGCCGTCGATCCGCAGCGCGGCGGGCTCGGGCAGTCAGCGGCTGTACTCGTTCAAGGACATCCTGGTCCTCAAGATCGTCAAGCGGCTGCTCGACACCGGGATCTCGCTGCACAACATCCGGGTCGCGGTCGACCACCTGCGCCAGCGCGGCGTGCAGGACCTGGCCAACATCACGTTGTTCTCCGACGGCACCACGGTTTACGAATGCACGTCGGCCGAAGAGGTCGTCGACCTGCTGCAGGGCGGGCAGGGCGTGTTCGGCATCGCCGTCTCCGGCGCCATGCGCGAGCTCACCGGGGTGATCGCCGACTTCCCCGGCGAGCGGGCCGACGGGGGCGAGTCCATCGCCGCCCCGGAAGACGAGCTGGCGTCCCGCCGCAAGCACCGCGACCGCAAGATCGGTTAAGCGCACCCGCGCCGGCCGGCCGGGTAAACTGGCGCACGCATCGCACTCGTGCGGGAGAGTTCCGTGACGGCCAGTCACGGACGCCGAAGGAGCAACACCTCTCCGCTAACCTCTCAGGCACCCGGACCGCGCGGGTTAACGATGCCTCTGGAAAGCGGTGCCGATCCCCGGCACCCGCCGATGGGGAAAGGCGCAGGGGCAGCACCCCGCGCCGAATCTCTCAGGCGCCCGGCGATCGGGTGAAGACAGAGGGAGAGGACCGCACGTCCTCTGCCTTGTCGACGCCGTAGGAGTTCGCCAGTGCCCGACCAATCAACCTTCGCAGCCCGGCACATCGGGCCGGACGGCCAAGCCATCGCGACCATGCTTGCCGTCATCGGCGTCGATTCGCTCGACCAGCTGGCGGCCAAGGCCGTCCCCGCCGGCATCCTCGACGAGCTCACCGGGAGCGGGGCGGCACCCGGCCTGGACGAGCTGCCGCCCGCCGTCACCGAGACCGAGGCGCTGGCCGAGCTGCGGGCGCTGGCCGAGGCCAACACGGTGGCCGTGTCGATGATCGGTCAGGGCTACTACGACACACTCACCCCGCCGGTGCTGCTGCGCAACGTGCTGGAGAACCCGGCCTGGTACACCGCCTACACGCCGTACCAGCCCGAGATCAGCCAGGGCCGGCTGGAGGCGCTGCTGAACTTCCAGACCATGGTGGCCGACCTGACCGGGCTCGAAGTCGCCAACGCCTCGATGCTCGACGAGGGCACCGCGGCCGCCGAGGCCATGACGCTGATGCACCGCGCGACCCGCGGCACGTCGAACCGGCTGGCCGTCGACGCCGACCTGTTCGCCCAGACCGCGGCCGTGCTGGCGACGCGGGCGCGGCCGCTGGGCATCGAGATCGTCACCGCCGACTTGAGCGCGGGCCTGCCCGACGGCGACTTCTTCGGCGTCATCACGCAGCTGCCCGGCGCGAGCGGCCGGATCACCGACTGGGCCGCGCTCGTTCAACAGGCGCACGACCGTGGCGCGCTCATCGCCATCGGCGCCGACCTGCTGGCGTGCACGCTGATCACCCCGCCGGGCGACATCGGCGCCGACGTCGCGTTCGGCACGACCCAACGATTCGGTGTGCCAATGGGATTCGGCGGTCCGCACGCCGGCTACCTGTCCGTGCACTCCAAGCACGCCCGGCAGCTGCCGGGCCGGCTCGTCGGCGTGTCACTGGATGCCGACGGCTCCCCGGCCTACCGGCTGGCGCTGCAGACCCGCGAGCAGCACATCCGCCGGGACAAGGCGACCAGCAACATCTGCACCGCGCAGGTGCTGTTGGCGGTGATGGCCGCGATGTACGCCAGCTACCACGGCGCCGACGGGCTGGCCGCGATCGCCCGCCGGGTGCACGCCCACGCCGAGGCGATCGCCGCGGCGCTCGGCGACGCGCTGGTGCACGCCACCTTCTTCGACACCGTGCTGGCGCGGGTCCCGGGTCGCGCGGACGAGGTGGTGGCCGCGGCCAAGGCGAACGGCGTCAACCTGTGGCGCGTCGACGCCGACCACGTCTCGGTCGCCTGCGACGAGGCCACCACCGACGCCCACGTGGCGGCGGTGCTGGAGGCGTTCGGGGTCGCGGCGGCCGAGCCCGCCACGGTCGACATCGCGACCCGCACGTCGGAGTTCCTGACCCATCCCGCGTTTACGCAGTACCGCACCGAGACGGCGATGATGCGCTACCTGCGCACGCTGGCGGACAAGGATATCGCCTTGGACCGCAGCATGATTCCGCTCGGCTCCTGCACCATGAAACTCAACGCCGCCGCGGAGATGGAGCCGATCACCTGGCCCGAATTCGCCCGCCAGCATCCGTTCGCCCCGGCGTCGGACACGCCCGGGCTGCGCCGGCTGATCAGCGACCTTCAGACCTGGCTGGTGCGGATCACCGGGTACGACGCCGTGTCGCTGCAACCCAACGCCGGCTCGCAGGGCGAGTACGCCGGCCTGCTGGCCATCCACGACTACCACGCCAGCCGGGGCGAACCGCACCGCAGCATCTGCCTGATCCCGTCCAGCGCGCACGGCACCAACGCGGCGTCGGCGGCGCTGGCCGGCATGCGGGTGGTCGTGGTGGCCTGCCACGACAACGGTGACGTCGACCTGGATGACCTGCGCGCCAAGGTGACTCAGCACGGCGACGAGCTGTCCACGCTGATGATCACCTACCCGTCCACCCACGGCGTCTACGAGCACGACATCGCCGAGATCTGCGCGGCCGTGCACGACGCCGGCGGCCAGGTGTACGTCGATGGCGCCAACCTCAACGCGCTGGTCGGCCTGGCCCGGCCGGGGAAGTTCGGCGGCGACGTCAGCCACCTGAACCTGCACAAGACGTTCTGCATCCCGCACGGCGGCGGGGGACCGGGCGTGGGGCCGGTGGCGGTGCGCGAGCACCTGGCCCCGTTCCTGCCCGGGCACCCGCACGCCCCGGAATTGCCGCAGGGTCATCCGGTGTCCTCGGCGCCCTACGGCTCGGCCTCGATCCTGCCGATCAGCTGGGCCTACATCAGGATGATGGGCGCCGACGGCCTGCGGGCGGCTTCGCTGACCGCCATCGCGTCGGCCAACTACATCGCCCGCCGGCTCGACGAGTACTTCCCGGTGCTCTACACCGGGGAGAACGGCATGGTCGCCCACGAATGCATCCTGGACCTGCGGCCGATCACCAAGTCCACCGGCGTGACCGTCGACGACGTCGCAAAGCGGTTGGCGGACTATGGATTTCACGCACCGACGATGAGCTTCCCGGTGGCGGGCACGCTCATGGTGGAGCCCACCGAGAGCGAGACGCTGACCGAGGTCGACGCCTTCTGCGAAGCGATGATCGCCATCCGGGCCGAGATCGACCGGGTGGGTTCGGGGGAGTGGCCGGTCGACGACAACCCGCTGCGGGGCGCGCCGCACACGGCCGAGTGCCTGCTGGTCACCGACTGGGAGCACCCGTACACGCGTGAAGAGGCCGCCTACCCGCTGGGCAAGGCCTTCCGGCCGAAGGTGTGGCCGCCGGTGCGGCGCATCGACGGCGCCTACGGCGACCGCAACCTGGTGTGCTCGTGCCCGCCGGTGGAGGCGTTCGCCTGACCGGCTAGCCGAATCGCTCGACGATCGCCGCGGCGATCTGATCCGGCGCGTCCTCCTGGATGAAGTGCTTGGCGTCGGGCAGTTCGACGACGACGTGGTCGGGGAACGCCGCGCGCATGCGCGGGATGTTGGGACCCGGCCGGAAGGCGAAGTCCTTCATGCCCCAGACGAACAGGGCGGGTTTGGTGCCCAGCTTGTCCGGCACCTCCCGGGCGAGCCGCGCCAGCAGCGGGCCCGCGGCCAGGATCTGCTTGGGCATCTCGGCGACGCCCCTGCGGGCGTCCGGGTCGGGCTGCACCGCGCGGTAGTGCTCCATCACCGCGGCGCTGGGGCGGTGCGCGGTTCCGGCGGGGACCAAACGCTCGACGAAGAAGTTGCGCTGCAGGATCGCGTATTGCAGTGGCGGGCTGGACATCACGCGGCTGAACATCTTCGTGGTGAATTCCGCCGTCGGCCAGAACCAGGTGTTGCCCAGGATGACGCCGCGCACCCGCTCGGCCCGCTGGACAGCGACCGCCATGCTGATGGGCCCACCCCAGTCCTGGCCCATGGTCAGGTAGCCATCCAGGCCGAGATGGTCGACGAACTCGCCGACCACGCGGGCATGCTCCTCGATCGTGTAGCCGAACGCTCCCGGCCGATCCGAAAGCCCGAACCCCAGGTAATCCGGTGCGATGCAGCGGAACCGGTCACGAAGCGCGATGACGATGTTGCGGTAGAGGAAGCTCCACGTCGGGTTGCCGTGATACAGCAGGATCGGCGGCCCGTCGCCCTCGTCGAGGTAGTGCATGCGGCCTTGTGAGCTGTCGAACCAGCGCGACTGGAACGGATACAGCCGGGGGTCGGGGGTGAAGGCGATGCTCATGTCGGGCGGTCGGAGGCCTCAGCCCAGGAAGGCGTTTAGAGCCGCGGCGAGGTCGGGGGACGCCGAGTTGGCCAGATTCTGGTAGCCACCCCCGCTGAGCTGGGCGACCGCCTCCCAGGTGGCGCGGTCCGGATCGCCGCCGAAGTCGATGACGTTCACCGCGATCGGCTTGGCCGGGTCGGCGCTCTTGCGGATGAAGTCCTGCAGGCCGGGGCCGTCGAGGGTCTGGTCGGTGTGCGGGCCTGCCGTGATGACCAGGATCGAGTTGGTCTGGCCGGCGCGGTAGTTGGTCTGCAGGTCCTGGTAGATCATCCGCAGGGTGGTGAACGACACCGCGCCACCGGCCGAGGAGTATTGCTTGTCCAGCGCGGCCGTCAGCGCCGTCGACCTCGGCTGGCCGTTGACCGGGTCTCCGAGCGGGCCGCCGGGCACCTCCGAACGTCCCTCGTGGCCGTCGAACGTCCACAAGCCGACCACGGCGGTCGGCGGCAACGCCCTGATCTTGTCCTGAAGTGCGGCAATCACATTCGCCAGCCGGGACTTGCCGCCTTCCTGGCCGGGCATGGACTGGTCGAGCATGATGGTCGCGGCCAGTCCGCTCGACGGGGCGGCCATGGCCTCGGCCAGCGTCGCGCGCATGGCCTCGTCACCCACCGACAGCGCCGCGGGCAGCGCCGGGAACGAGGTGACCGGGCTGCTTGGCGGGGAGACGCCGTTGACCCGGAAACCGGCCTTGGCCAGCTTGGCGAGTTGATCCGGCTTGTGCATGAAGCGGGCGAACTCGCTGGCCGCCGAGGTCTGGTCCTTGGTCAGCCAGGACCCGCTGAGCAACACGGTGGGATAGTCGGCGACCGGCGCCGGCCCGGACGGCATCCAGGAAGCCAACGCGCCCTTGGCGTTTGGCAGCGACTGGCCGCGCTGGAACAGTTGCTGCTCGGTGGTGATCACGGCGTGCACCGGCGCGGTCGCGGCGTCCCCCGGCTTGAGCAGCGCGTTCATCGCCTCGGTCAGCGAGTTGTCCGCCAGCTTGGGCTGCGCGCTCAGCACCGTGCGCACCGCGCCGGTGCCCTGCGTCGCCGGCCCGCCGGGGGGCGCCGAGGCGGCCGCGATCGCTTCGCCGGCCAGGAACGCGGCGTCGCCGTTGCCGGTCATCGGCACGGCCACCCGCAGCGACCCCCACGCCGGCAAGTTCACGCCGGCCAGCCCGTTCGGGTTGGTCTGCAGCCCGGGCAGGGCCGCCCAGGTCTGGTTGCCGAGCGCCTGCTGCAGCTCGGGCCGCACGGCCAGCACCACCGGCGACGTCACCAGCGAGCGGCTGTCGGTGATCGTTTTCTGCGCCGTGGCCCCGGCGAGCCGGGCGGCCGAGATCGAGCTTGCCGGGATCCACAACGCCGGCTGTCCGCCCAGCTCGGCGGGCCACTTGCCGATGAATCCGTTGAGCACCGCGTCGGAGGCGGCCGGTTTGACGCTGACCGCCACGCAGTGGTCGCCGATCGGGCCGGCGGTGGCGTTGTAGCTTTCCGCGAACTGTTGCACCGCATCGGCGATCGACGGGTCGGCGACCACCGCGACCGTCTCCTTGCCGCCCACGCAGCCCCCGGCGGCCTTATGCGAGCGGTTGGACAGCGCGTCGCCGAAGAAGCTCCACAGGATCACGCTGCCCACCACCACGACGACGGCGACCAGCGCCACGATCACGCCGATGCTGACACCCCGGCGCCCGCCCTCGCTGCGGTGGCCGCCGCGCCAATCGCCGAGCCCGCGATGGCCGCGGGAGAACAGCGAGGGCGACGAGGCCGGCGGCTCCGCGCTCGACGCGCCGGGCTGCCGGGGCGGGAACTCCGGGTAGTCGTCGGCGGTGCCGCCCTCGAACTCGTCGCCGGCGGCATAGGGTTCGTCCTCGGCGGGGAAGTCATCGTCGCCGCGGAAGTCATCGTCGGCGGGATAGTGCCCCTCGTCCGCGTAGTCCTCGGTGACGTCGTCCCGCTGCTGGTCGTCCGCCTCGCCGTCGTCGTACGGCTCGTCGACGGAGTCGTCAGGGTCGGGCAAACTGTGCCTACCCATAGCGGTGTCCGTCGCCTTTCCGTCGTTGAGGCCGAGCTGTTGTCAATCCGCCGCTGATCTTAGTCATCGGCGGCGTCGATGCGCCGCGAGCCCGATGCGGGCACCGGCTCAATCTCACTGCGCCGTGCGGGCCTTGGCTTCGCGCCGGCGGCGATGCAGGATCGGCTCGGTGTAGCCGTTGGGCTGCTGCGTGCCGGTCAGGATCAGATCCTGGGCGGCCAGGAACGCCAGGCTGTCGTCGAAGTTGGGCGCCATCGGCTGGTACGCCGCGTCCTTGGCGTTCTGCTCGTCCACCAGCGGCGCCATCCGCTCCAGGCTGGCGCGCACGTCCTCCTCGGTGATCACGCCGTGCCGCAGCCAGTTGGCCAGCAGCTGGCTCGAAATCCGCAGCGTGGCACGGTCTTCCATGAGCGCCACGTCGTGGATGTCGGGCACCTTCGAGCAGCCCACGCCCTGGGCGACCCAGCGCACCACGTAGCCCAGGATCGACTGGCAGTTGTTGTCGACCTCCTCGCGGATCTCCTCGGGCGCCCAGGCCAGTTCCTTGGCCAGCGGGATGGTCAGCAGCTCGTCGATGTTGGTGCGCTTCTTGCCGGCCAGCTCCTCCTGGACGGCGCCCACGTCGACGTAGTGGTAGTGCATCGCGTGCAGGGTGGCCGCCGTCGGCGAGGGCACCCACGCGGTGGTGGCGCCGGCCTTGGGCTGGCCGATCTTCTGCTCGACCATGTCGGCCATCAGCTCGGTCATCGCCCACATGCCCTTGCCGATCTGGGCCTTGCCCTTGAACCCGGCGGCCAGCCCGATGTCGACGTTGGCGTCCTCGTAGGCCTTGATCCAGGTGCTGTTCTTCATCGCACCCTTGCGGATCATCGGGCCGGCTTCCATCGAGGTGTGGATCTCGTCGCCGGTGCGGTCCAGGAAGCCGGTGTTGATGAACACCACCCGGTCGGCCGCGGCCTTGATGCACGCCTTGAGGTTGACGGTGGTGCGCCGTTCCTCGTCCATGATGCCGACCTTGAGGGTGGCCTGCGGCAGGCCCAGGACGTCCTCGACGCGGCTGAACAGCTCGCAGGTGAACGCGACTTCGTCGGGGCCGTGCATCTTGGGCTTGACGATGTAGATCGAGCCGGTGCGGCTGTTTTGTAGCGGACCGTTCGCCCCGTCGTTCTCGGAACCGGTCTTGAGCCCGTGGATCGCGGTCAGGCCGGTGAACAGCGCGTCCATGATGCCCTCGAAAACCTCGTTGCCCTCGGCGTCCACGATGGCGTCGTTGGTCATCAGGTGGCCCACGTTGCGGACGAACAGCAGGCTGCGGCCGGGCAGGGTCAGCTGGCCCTCGCCGTCGGGCGTGGTGTAGGTGCGGTCCTGGTTGAGCACCCGGGTGAAGGACTTGCCGTCCTTGGCGACCTCCTCGGACAGGTCGCCCTTGTTCAGGCCGAGCCAGTTGCGGTAGCCGAGCACCTTGTCGTCGGCGTCAACGGCGGCCACCGAGTCCTCGAAGTCCATGATCGTGGTGACCGCAGATTCCAGCACCACGTCCTTGATGCCGGCGCGGTCGGTCTTGCCGATCGGCGATTCCGGGTCGACGAGGATCTCGATGTGCAGGCCGTGGTTGACCAGCAGCACCGACCAGTCGGGGGAGCCGAGCTCGCCGGTGTAGCCGGCGAACTTCTCCGGGCTGGCCAGCCCGACGGATCCCTCGCCGGTCGCGACCTTGAGCTGGCCGTCTTCGACGGACAGGCCCGTCGCATCCGCCCAGGAGCCGGACTCCAGCGGGACGGCCTCGTCGAGGAACTTGCGCGCGTAGGCGATGACCTTGTCGCCGCGAACCTTGTTGTAGCCGGTGCCCTTTTCGGCGCCGTCGTCCTCCGAAATTACATCGGTGCCGTACAGGGCGTCGTACAGCGAGCCCCAGCGCGCGTTCGCGGCGTTCAGCGCGAAGCGGGCATTGAGCACCGGCACCACCAGCTGTGGGCCCGCGGTCGTGGTGATCTCGTCGTCGACACCGGAGGTGGTGATGGTGAAGTCTTCGGGTTCGGGCAGCAGGTAACCGATTTCGGTGATGAACTGGCGGTACGCCTCGACGTCGAACGGCTCGATGACGCGTTGGCGGTGCCACTTGTCGATCTGGGCCTGCAGCTCGTCGCGCCGGCGCAGCAGATCCTGGTTCTTGGGCGTGAGGTCGGTGACGACTTTGTCGACTCCGGCCCAGAAGCTGTCCGCGTCGATGTCGGTGCCGGGCAGGGCCTCGTTGTTCACGAAGTCGTAGAGCACTCGGGCGACGCGCAGGTTCCCCGCCGACACGCGATCAGTCATGTTTCTCCTCCATAATGAAGCCTCTTCAAGCCGCCATTGGCTCGGAGCGGCAATGCCTTCAGCGTACCGAGCAGCAGCCTGGTGAGCTTATCCGCCCAACCCGCCACACCAGGTCAGGCCGCGCTGACAGCTCGAAACCAGGCCGCCGCGGCGGGCCAGGGGATCGTTTTCCAGCAACGCATCCGCGCGCGGGGATCCTGCGCCCTCCAGCACTTTCTTGACTGGCAGCCGATGGAAATCATACGGGCTCTTTCGAATCCGCCTCGGCGACGGCCGTCCCCCTACGCCTCGCGCATGGTGCCGACGAGGTCCTCGACCAGGTCTTCCATCGCGACCATCGCCACCACCTCGCCGCCCGCGCCGGTCACCAGCGCCAGATGGCTGTTGCTGCGGCGCATCCGCGACAGCGCGTCGGCCAGCGGCAGCGACTTGGACAACCGCGGCAGGGGCCGGACCATCGCCAGGTCGATGACCGTGCGCGGGTCGTCGCCGAGCGTCAGCATGTCCTTGATGTGCAGGTAGCCGATGAAGTCGCCGGCGGCGTTCGCCACCGGAAACCGCGAGTAGCCGGTCCGGGCCAGGGCCTGCTCGACGGCGCCGATCGTCGGGCCGCTGCCCGGCGCGGCCACCGGCACGGCGTGGACATCGGCGAGCGGGACGGCTACGTCGCCGACCACCCGGGTGCCGATCTGCAGCGCCCGCGTCAGCCGGGTGTGCTCCTCGCGGTCCAGCAGACCCTCGGATTCCGATTCGGCGATCATCTCGCTGAGCTCGACGGGGGAGACGGCGATCTCGAGCTCTTCCTTGGGTTCCACGCCAAGCGCGCGGACCACGACGCTGGCGCACTTGTTGTAGAACACGATCAACGGCCGGACGGCTCGCACATAGGCCAGGTAGGCCGGCACCAGCAGCATCGCCGTGCGCTCGGGACCCGCCAGCGCGATGTTCTTGGGCACCATCTCGCCGAGCAGCACGTGCAGCGTGACGACGATCGCCAGCGCGATGGCGAACGACAGCGTGTGCAGCAGCGTCGGGGGAATGCTGGTCAGGCCCAGCGCCGAGCGCAGCAGGCTGGAGACCGCCGACTCACCGATCCGGCCGAGCAGCAGCGAGGCGGCCGTGACCCCCAGCTGGGCCCCGGCCAGCATGGCCGGGAGCTGCTCGCCGGCACGGATCACGGTGACGGCTCGCGCCTTGCCCTGTTCTGCCAACGCTTCGAGGCGGTCGCGCCGGGCCGAGATCAGCGAGAATTCCGCTCCGACGAAGAAGGCGTTCACGCCGATCAGCAGGATCGCCAGGACCACGCCCACGGGATCGCTCATCGTTGCCCCCCGGCCGCCGCGGTCTCGCCGTCACCGCGAAGCTCGATCAGCTCCAGCAGGTCGATGCGGCGTCCCTCCATCCGGATGACGGTCGCCTGCCAGCGCAGCGCATGGTCCAGCAGCCCGTCGGCGTCCAGGGCCGGCAGCTTGACCGTTTCGCCGGCCACCGGGATGTGACCGAATTCGCGCAGCGCCAGCCCGCCGATGGTCTCGTAGGGCCCCTCCGGGGCGCGGAAGCCGGTGGCGGTGGCCACCTCGTCGATGCGCAGCAGACCCGAGACCCGCCAGCCGCTGCCCGCCGCGACCACGTCCGGGGTGGCGTCGTCGTGTTCGTCGCGGACGTCGTCGCCGATCTCCTCGATCAGGTCTTCGACCGTCACCATGCCCGCGGTGCCGCCGTATTCGTCGACGACCATCGCGGTCTGCAGGCTGTTGGCGCGGATCTCCGCCATGACGGCGTCGCCGTCCAGCGTCGACGGCACCACCGGAACGGGCCGCGCCACCGTCGTCAGCAGCGTGCGCGCCCGGTCGGCCGCCGGGATGGCCAGCACCTGTTTGACGTGCACGATGCCGACGGTTTCGTCGAGGTCGCCGTCGACGATCGGGAAGCGGGAGAAGCCGGACTCGGCGGCCGCGGCCACCAGGTCGGCGACGGTCTCGTCGGTCTGCAGCGCCACGATCTTCGACCTGGGCGTCATCAGCTCCTCGGCGGTCAGGGTGCCGAACTGCAGCGAGCGCCGCACCAGCGCGGCGGTGGCCGCGTCCAGGGAGCCGCTGCGCGCCGAGGAACGCACCAGCGACAACAGCTCCTGCGGCGACCGCGCCGACCGCAGCTCCTCGGCCGGTTCGATGCCCAGCCGGCGCACGATCCAGTTCGCCGCGCCGTTGGTGAGCCGGATCGCCGGGGTGAACAGCAGCGAGAACAGCAGCTGGACACCCACCACGGCCCGGGCGGTGGACAACGGCCGGGCGACGGCGAGGTACTTCGGGACCAGCTCGCCGAACACCATCGACACCGAGGTGACGATCACCAACGCCACGAACGCCATGATCGCGTCGGCAACCTTGTCGGGAACGCCCATCGCGTCGAACCACGGGTGCGGCAGGTCGGCCAGCATCGGGTCGGTCAGGTAACCGGCCGCCAGCGTGGTCGCCGAGATGCCCAATTGGGCGCCGGACAGCTGGAATGACAGCTTGTGGTGGGCTCGCCGGATCGCGCGGTCCCGGCGCCCGCCGCCGCGGGCGTTGGCCTCCACCGCGCTGCGGTCCAGCGTCGTGAGCGAGAACTCGGCCGCCACGAAGATCGCGTTGCCGAAGATGAGCACCGCGATGGCCACGATGCTGAGCGCGGTGACGTTGACGTTCATCGATCACGCCGCCCGCCGGCCGATCGGCTCGCCCGCCTCGCCGGGGAAGGCTCCGCATCGGGCGGCTCGTCCGACGGCTGCCGCCCCCGAAAGCCCATGGCCTGCACGGGTGCCTGCGGCACGTCGATCCTTTCGCTGCGGAGAATCCGGTGCGGACGCGGTCGCCTCCGTCTTTGCTGATTTATGGTAGCCGGATCCGGTCCGCCCCCGGCCGGGACGGTTTCCGCCGGCGCCGCCTCCGGGACCGCGACCCAAGTATGGGTTGCCTAACCTTACTCCGGTAGGCTCTGCGCACTATGGCCTCCGAAGCCCCACCCGAAACCCAACCGGCCCAAGCCCTTCCGCGCGAGCGCACCGACATTCCCGACGAGATCGCGCGCATCGCGCGGCCGCCGCTGCCCGCGCTGGAGGCGCCCTTCGCGCTGCGCGTCGCGCGAGGTGAGGACGCGGGCATGGTGTCGGAGTGGATGAACCGCCCGCACCTAGCGGCGGCCTGGGAATACGACTGGCCCACCCCGCGGTGGGAGCGGCATCTGGGTGCGCAACTGGACGGCACGTATTCGCTGCCGCTGATCGGGGCCGTCCGCAACACGGCGTGCGCGTATCTCGAAGTGTATTGGGGCGCAAAGGATTTGATCTCGCGGTATTACGATGCCCAGCCCTTCGACCTGGGGCTGCACGCCGCGATCGCCGACCCCGCCATGGTGCACCAGGGGCTGGGCGCGACGCTGCTGCCGCGGATCGTCGGCAGCCTGTTCGCCGCCGAGCCCCGGTGCCGGCGCATCATGTTCGACCCCGATCACCGCAACACCTCCGCGCGCCGCGTGTGCGAGTACGTCGGCTGCGCGTTCCTCGGCGAGCACGACACTCCGAACCGGCGCATATCGCTCTACGCGCTGCCCCGTCCGGACGCGTGACCGGGGCCGCTCACCAACCCAGCGGCAGCGGATGCCCTTCGGCGAATCCGGCGGTGGACTGCACCCCGACGACGGCCCGCTCGTACAGCTCGGTCAGGTTGGCGGCGCCGACGTAGGTGCACGTGCTGCGCACGCCCGAGGTGATGTGGTCGAGCAGATCCTCGACGCCGCCGCGATCGGGGTCCAGCTCCATGCGTGAGGTCGAAATGCCTTCCTCGAACAGCGCTTTGCGGGCGCGATCGAACGCGGTGTCGGCGGCGCTGCGGGCCACCACCGCCCGCTTGGAGGCCATGCCGTAGCTCTCCTTGTAGGGCTGGTCCTCGCGGTCGCGCATCAGGTCCCCGGGCGATTCGTAGGTGCCGGCGAACCACGAACCGATCATCACGTTGGACGCCCCGGCCACCAGCGCCAGCGCCACGTCCCGCGGGTGCCGGACGCCGCCGTCGGCCCACACGTGCCTACCCAATTGCCTTGCCGCCGAGGCGCATTCGACCACGGCCGAGAACTGTGGGCGGCCCACGGCGGTCATCATCCGGGTGGTGCACATCGCCCCCGGCCCGACGCCCACCTTGACGATGTTGGCCCCGGCGCCCAGCAGGTCGCGGGTGCCCTCGGCCGAGACGACGTTGCCCGCCACCAGCGGCACGCCGAGTTCCAGCGACGACACCGTGCGGATCGCGTCGAGCGTCTTGACCTGATGCCCGTGCGCGGTATCGATGACGAGCACGTCGACGCCAGCCTCGACCAGGGAGCGCGCCTTGGCCCCCACGTCGCCGTTGATGCCGACGGCCGCGCCCACCCGCAGCCGTCCGGTGCCGTCGACCGCCGGCGTGTAGAGGCCGGTCCGGACGGCCCCGGTGCGGGTCAGCACGCCGGACAGCGTGCCGTCCGCGTTCGTCACCACCGCGACCCCGATGTGGGCGTGCTCGAGCAGGTCGAAGATCTTGCGCGGCTCGGTGCCGGCCGGGGCGGTGACGAAGTCGGTGATCGCGACGTCGCGCACCCGGGTGAAGCGGTCCACGCCCAGGCAGCAGGATTCGCTGACCAAACCGATGGGGCGGCCCTCGAAGGCGACGACGGCGACCCCGTGGGCGCGCTTGTGGATCAGCGCCGTCGCGTCGGACACCGAATCGTCGGGCCCCAGCACCACCGGGGTGTCGAGAACCAGGTCCCGGCTCTTAACGAACTCCACGGTCTGCTGCACCGCGGTGATCGGCAGGTCCTGCGGCAGGATGACCAGGCCGCCCCGCCGCGCGACCGTTTCGGCCATCCGCCGCCCGGCCACCGCGGTCATGTTGGCGACCACCACCGGAATGGTGGTGCCCGAGCCGTCGGCGGTGGACAGGTCGACGTCGAAGCGCGAGGCGACCTCCGACCGGTTCGGCATGATGAAGACGTCGTTGTAGGTCAGGTCGTACCCGGGCCGATGCCCGTCCAGGAATCTCATCGCCGTCGCCTGCCCCCTCGTGTCCTCTCAGTAGTACCCCGCTAGGCGGGCACTTCGCTGCGGTCCCCGCTCCACAGCGTGTGGAAGCGCTTGGCCGGGTCGTCGTCGATGCGGCCGTAGGTGTGTGCCCCGAAGAAGTCCCGCAAGCCCTGGGTCAGCGCGGCCGGCAGCCGCTCGGTGCGCAGGGCGTCGTAGTAGGAGAGCGCGGAGGAGAAGCCCGGGATCGGGATGCCCAGCCGCGTGGCGGTCACCACGACGCGACGCCAGCCGTCGATGGCAGCCTCGATCGCGCTGCGGAAGTAGGGCGCGACGATCAGGGTTGGCAGGTCGGGGTCCTCGTCGAAGGCGTCCTTGATGCGGTTGAGGAACTTCGCGCGGATAATGCAGCCGCCGCGCCAGATGGTGGCTAGGTCACCCGGCGTGATGTCCCAGTCGTATTCGGCGCTGCCGGCCTGGATCTGGTTGAAGCCCTGGGCGTACGCGATGATCTTGGATGCATACAGGGCCTGGCGGACATCCTCCACGAATTGCTCTGCATCGCTGGGCTTTTCGCCCAGCTGGCCGGACGCCAACCCGGTGGTGGCCTTGCGCTGGTTCACCGAACCCGACAGCGCGCGGGCGAACACCGCCTCGGCGATGCCAGTGACCGGGACGCCGAGGTCCAGCGCCGACTTCACCGTCCAACGGCCGGTGCCCTTCTGCTCGGCCTCGTCGAGAATGACGTCGACGAGCGGCTTACCCGTCTTGGCGTCGTTCTGCCGCAACACTTTTGCGGTGATCTCGACGAGGAAGCTGTCCAGGTCGCCTTTGTTCCACTCGTCGAACACGTCGGCGATCTCGCCCGCGGTCTTGCCCAGGCCGTCGCGCAGCAGCTGGTAGGCCTCGCCGATCAACTGCATGTCGGAGTACTCGATGCCGTTGTGCACCATCTTCACGAAGTGGCCGGCGCCGTCGGGCCCGATGTGGGTGCAGCACGGCACCCCGTCGACGTGGGCGGAGATCTCCTCGAGCAACGGCCCCAGTGACTTGTACGACTCGGCGGGGCCGCCCGGCATGATCGAGGGCCCGTTCAGCGCGCCCTCCTCGCCGCCGGAGATGCCGGCGCCGACGAAGTGCAGGCCCCGCTCGCGCATGGCCTTCTCCCGTCGAATCGTGTCGGTGTAGAGGGCGTTGCCGCCGTCGATGATGATGTCGCCTTCCTCCATGGCGTCGGCGAGCTCGTTGATGACGGCGTCGGTGGGGTCGCCGGCCTTGACCATGATGAGCACCCGTCGCGGCTTCTCCAGCGCGTCCAGGAATTCCGCGATGCTCTCCGAGCGCACGAAATTGCCCTCGTCGCCGTGCTCTTCGAGCAGCGCGTCGGTCTTGGCGACCGACCGGTTGTGCAGCGCGACCGTGTAGCCGTGGTGGGCGAAGTTCCGGGCGATGTTCGAACCCATCACCGCCAGCCCGGTGACGCCGATTTGCGCGGTACCCGTGGTCGAATCGGACGAACTCATGTCTTGGCCTCTCACGTCGGTGAACTCTGCCGAAAAGCTTTCCGTCACACTGTGGCACAGCGGGCAGGCGTGCGCCCGGGGTGATCGCTTCGGCGTCGGGTCAGAGGTTGAACAGGCGCCGCAGCTCCGTGAGCCACGGTACGGCCAGCGCGACGGTGGGCACCACGAACACGGCCACCGCGGACAGGTATGCGGCCGCCGACAGCGCCACGCTGTTGCCGTCCCCGCACAGCCGGCGCACGCGGACCACCGTGCTGGGGCCGCCGGCGGCCACCGCGCCCGACGGCGCGCGCCCCGACGCGCAGGCAACCAGCGCGCGGGCCAGGGGAGTGCGACCCGCCGCGCGCACGGCGGCGTCGTCGGCGAGCAGCTCGACGAGGAGCTTGACCGCGCCGAGCGCGTTCGCGCTGCGCACCAGCCGCGGGAAGGCGGCGTGCACGGCGGTGAAGGCCTCCAGCACGAGGTCGTGCCGGGCGCGCAGGTGGGCCCGCTCGTGGCTGAGGATCGCGGCGACCTCGGCATCGGCGAGCGCGCTCAGCGCGCCCTCGCTGACGACCACCCGGCTACGGACGCCGGGCAGGCAGTAGGCGAGGGGCTGCGGAACGTCCAACACCCGGAGGTCGCGGGTGCGGGCGCAGGGCCGGGGGAGCGCCCCGTCGTGCCCGTGGCCGACCAGATCGACCACCATGCGGTGATGGGCCCGCCGGCGCCGGTTGACGATGGCGACCCGGACGACGGCGACCATCAAGCGGGCTCCGACGAGCACCGTCAGGGCGAAGACGCTGATGTAGGCCGCCCACAGCGGCCACCCGAGCCGGCCGGCCGCGCCGACGATGCTGGCCGTGGGCCGCCCGTCGGGACCCGGCATCAACAGCCGAGTGGCGATCGCGATGCCGGCGCTGAACGCCGAGAGGACCGCGGCCAGCGCGATGGCCTGCCACAACACCATCGCGGCGCGCGGAGCGCGCAGCGGCCAGCTCGCGCGTGCCAACAAGGCCGGCACCGGGCCGACCAGCAGCACCGCGAGGATGGTGAAGGCCAGCGCGGACACGCTGCCAGTCTCCCTCAGTCCTCCGTCGACGCGCCAGCGGATGGCGCGTGATCGCGTTGATTGGCCTCGAGCTCGGCCAGTGCCCGCCGCAGGGCGTCCGCCTCGTCGGCGCCCACCCGCTCGACGAAGTGCACCAGCGCGGCCTGCCGGCCGCCGGAGTCTTCCGCCTGGGCGAGGGCGTCCACCATGAGGCCGGCGACCAGTTCGTCGCGGCCGTGCACGGGCGCGTAGCGGTGCGCGCGGTCGTCGCGAATCTGGGAGACCAGATTCTTCTTGGCCAGCCGTTGCAGGACGGTCATGATCGTCGTGTAGGCAAGGTCGCGTCGCGCGGACAACGCGTCATGGACCTGCCGGACCGTTTGAGGCTCGGGCATGGACCACAAGTGATCCATCACCGCGCGTTCCAGATCACCCAGCCGGGTCAGTTTCGCCATAGTGCGTTCTCTCCTGAGCGTCGACATCATCGTACTCCGCGTTACTACCGACGGTCGTACCGAAGCGGCCGCCCGCGCCGCCGAATAGGTGCTTGCGAAATTAGGGCAGCCTTGCCTATGCTAACCGGGTCGAGCGAACTACGACCGCGGCAGAGGTCCTGAGGGCTGCAGTGACCCCCGGTCTACTCGATCGGCGAGCCCCGTGCCCAGCGGCACGGGGCTCAGCCGTTTCTGGGCGATGGTGTAGACACAGAACGTGCCACAGCCGCCGACCATGCCACCGGATTTCACCGCGCCCTTCGATCAGGAGATCGGGCTGCAATTCACCGAACTCAGCCCCGACCGCGCCCGGGCGCAACTCGAGGTCACTCCCAAGCTGTTGCAGCCGATGGGCCTGGTGCACGGCGGTGTCTACTGCTCGATCATCGAAAGCATGGCCAGCGTGGCGGCCTACACCTGGCTCGCCACCCGCGGCGGCGGCAACGTCGTCGGCGTCAACAACAACACCGACTTCCTGCGTTCCATCGGCTCGGGCATGGTCTTCGGCGCCGCCGAGCCGATCCATCGGGGCCGGCGCCAGCAGCTGTGGCTGGTCACCATCACCGACGACGACGGCAAGGTGGTCGCCCGCGGCCAGGTGCGGCTGCAGAACCTCGAGGCGTAACCGAAGCGGCGGGTTAGCTCGCGCGCCTGGTGGTCGCCGGGCGCTTGGCCTCCGCCGCGAGCACCGCCAGTTGTTCGAGCCGGGTGCGGGCGAAGGCCTGCTGCTCGGTGATGGTCAGCTGGCCGCGCCGGGTGCTCAGGAAGGTCACCGTCCACGACAGCAGCGTGCTGACCTTCGTCTTGAACCCGACCAGGTAGACCAGGTGGAGCACGAGCCACATCAGCCAGGCGATGAAGCCGCTGAACTCCAGCGGCCCGACCTTGGCCACGGCGGAGAACCGCGAGACGGTGGCCATGGAGCCCTTGTCGAAGTACTGGAACGGCTCGCGCTCCGCCGGGTCCGCGCCGCCCAGTTCGGCCTTGATGGTGCCGGCGACGTACTTGGCGCCCTGAATGGCGCCCTGGGCCACGCCCGGAACGCCCTCGACGGCGGCCATGTCGCCGATCACGAACACGTTCGGGTGTCCCGGGATCGACAGGTCGGGCAGCACCTTGACCCGGCCCGCCCGGTCGAGTTCGACCGATGACTGCTCGGCCAAGTCCCGGCCCAGCCCGCTGGCCTGCACGCCGGCGGACCACACCTTGCAGGCGGACTCGATGCGCCGGACGGTGCCGTCGGAGTCCTTGACCGTGATGCCGTTGCGGTCGACGTCGGTGACCATCGCCCCCAGCTGGATCTCCACGCCCATCTTCTCCAGCCGGGCCCGCGCCCGCGTGCCCAGCTTCTCGCCGAACGGCGGCAGCACGGCCGGGGCGGCGTCGAGCAAGATCACCCGTGCCCTGGTGGAGTCGATGCCCCGGAAGGAGCCCTTCAGCGTGTGGGCCGCCAATTCCGCGATCTGCCCGGCCATTTCGACGCCGGTGGGGCCGGCGCCGATCACGGTGAACGTCAGCAACTTGGCCCGTCGTTCGGGATCGCTCGACCGTTCGGCCTGTTCGAACGCGCTCAAGATCCGTCCGCGCACCTCGAGCGCGTCGTCGATGGACTTCATGCCGGGCGCGAACTCGGCGAAGTGGTCGTTGCCGAAGTAGGACTGGCCCGCGCCGGCGGCGATAATCAAGCTGTCGTAAGGGGTTTCGTAGGTGTGGCCGAGCAAATCGGAGACGACGAACTTCCCGGCCAGATCGATGTGCGTGACGTCGCCGAGCAGCACCTGAACGTTGCGCTGCCTGCGCAGGACGACGCGGGTGGGCGGGGCGATGTCGCCTTCGGACACGATGCCGGTCGCCACCTGGTACAGCAACGGCTGGAACAGGTGATGGGTGGTGCGGGCGATCAGCTTGATGTCGACGTTCGCGTGCTTGAGTTTCTTTGCCGCGTTGAGGCCACCGAATCCCGAACCGATGATGACCACCTGGTGGCGCCGATCGGTTCCAGCTGTGGTTTCTGGTGGGGGGCTCATGTTTCCGCTGCTCCTGACGGGGGCTTCTGGACACGCGACTGTTGTTAGCCACAACGCTAGTCAGGCGGGTACCCGGAAACCTAGTTGATACCCCTGTGTTGTTTGCAACACTAACGGTGTACGGCGGCGAAGACCCTGGTGGGCAACGGGTGCTGTGGCGCAGTTATCACCGCGCCGCCGTCACTGGCTGGAGCCTTCTCCCGCGCAGTGGTCGTGGCCCTGTGCGATGGTTCCGCCGGGGGCGCGGCCGAGCGCTGCCGCCTCCGCCTCCTCACGCGTCGGACCCCAGCCGCCGAAGTATCGGGTCTTGGCCGCGTTGACCGCGAGCGCCAGGCAGCCACCCTCGCCGCTGGCCAGCAGGCGGCAGTCGCTGATGCTCTTGCGGCAGGTGTCCATCACCGCCTTCTCGGCCGCGCCCTGATTGGCCGCCCCGTCGGCGATCTTGATCTGGCCGGTGGAGTCCGAGATCGCCATGGCGATCCAGTTGTTGTCGGCGTGCGCGATCGGCGGTGCGGCAAACGCCACACCGGCCGCGATCGCCGCCACGGCTCGTCTCTTCATGGCCCGCCCGGCCCTCTTCCTCCGCGCTGCGCCCGGTGGCGCAGGTAAACGCTGCTACACCGAAGTATTACCGCGGCGGGGCCAATTCGCGACCCCAGGGCAGCGGGGCTAGAGGCCGACTGCCGGGCGCAGCGCCTCACCCACCGCGGCGATGACGCCGGGGGTGTAGAAGGGCAGGTTGATGATCACGCCGTCGATGCCGGCGTCGACCACCTTGGTTTTGATCTGGTCGGCCACCGAGTCGGGGCTGCCGACCACCATGCGCTGGGTCATCTCCGCCGGAACCTGATCGGCTTTCGCGTTCTCGTCGACCAGCACCGTCGTCAGCGTGCTGGTCTCCAACGTCGCCGGGTCGCGGCCGATGTCCTCGCAGCGCCGCCGCACGACCTCCAATTTGCCTGGCAGCTCGTCGAATCCGGCGATGACGTTCAGGTGGTCGAAGTGGCGCGCGGCGAGCGGGATCGTCTTCTTCTCACCGCTGCCGCCGATCATGAGCGGAATGTGGTCGCGGAAGCGGGGATTCGCGAGCGCCTCGCGCACTTGGTACCACTTGCCCGAGAAGGTGGGCCGCTCGCCGGAGATCATCGGCAGGATGATCTGCAGCGCCTCCTCGAGCCGGTTGAACCTGTCGGTGAAGGTGCCGAATTCGAATCCCAGTTGGTCGTGTTCGAGTTCGAACCAGCCGGTGCCGATGCCCAGGATCGCGCGACCCTGGCTGACCACGTCGAGGGTGGTGATCGTCTTCGCCAGCAGCGCCGGGTTGCGGTAGGTGTTGCCGGTCACCAAGGTGCCCAACTGAACTCGTTCGGTGGCGGTGGCCAGCGCGCCCAGGGCGGTGTAGGCCTCCAGCATCGGCTGGTCGGGATCGCCGAGCATGGGAAGTTGGTAGAAGTGGTCCATCACGAAGACCGAGTCGAAACCGGCCGCTTCGGCCTCGCGGGCCTGGGCCAGAACGGTGGGGAAGAGCTGCTCCACCCCGGTGCCGTAGGAGAAGTTGGGAATCTGCAGACCGAGTCGAATTGCCACGCGATCTACCGTAGTGCGGCGCCCCGCGCGACGATACGGCTCGAGCCGGGATTACGCCCTCAGCCGAATTGCGCGAGCGCGCCGTGGCTGACGTGCAGCGTCTGGCCGGTGATGTGCCGGGCCGCCGGGGTGGTGAGGAACAGCGCCAGCCGGGCCACCTCGGCGGCGACCGACGGGGGCGTGCGGGACAGGCCGTCGTAACCGGGCTGGGCGCTGCGCCCGCTGGCCACGGCGTTGACCGTGATGCCACGCGTGCCGAAGATGCTCGCCTGCCCGGCAACCCAATTCGACAGCGTCGCTTTGATCGCGGCGTCGACGCTTCCGGCGGGCGGGTTCTCCGGCACCACACTGATGATCGAGCCGCCCGAGCGCAGGTGGTCGCCCACGGTCTGCACCGTCAACACCGCCGACAGCACGGTGGCGTCCAGGGCGTTCCGCCACGCACCGGCGGTGTCGGCGAGCGAGTAGGTGCGCGGGTCGCCGGCGTCCCAGGGGGGCGCCGGCACGTTGACGATGGTGTCCAGGTGGTGCGGGAACAGCGCGCGGGCCTCGGTCAGGCTCGCCGCGTCGGTGGTGTCACAGACGATCGCGTCGACGTCCAGTTCCTTGGCGGCGATCTCCAGGTCGCTGCGCCGCGCCCCCACGAGCGTCACCTTGTGACCGTCATCGCGGAAGCCTTCGGCCACTGTGCGCCCCAGTTCGGTGTCTCCGCCGGTGACCAGTACTTCCACTGCCATGACCTCCTCGTGTTCAACGTTGAACCCAGACCCGGGCAGTTCCGTGTGGCCGACCACCGGACCGCTGAGAGGACCCGCCTGGGATGTCAGCGCGTTATGGCATCAATCTCCCTAGATGTTACTGGACAGTAGCTAGTCGGCGAAATTGTCCGCGCCGCGACGCGCGGATCATTTGCATAACTCTTCGGCCGTCACTTTTCTGCGCCGCTTGGACCCGTTTTTCGTCCGCATTGGCGGCGGGTTAGGGTGCCTCCATGCCTCGAATCGGGTTGCTGGCCGGTTCGGTGTCGACGCTGCTGGCGGCGACCCTGATCGGGTGCGGTTCGAAATCGGCGCCGCCGCCCTCGGCGTCGGGGAAGGTGGTGGTGTTCGCCGCGGCCTCGCTCAAGCCCGCGTTCACCCAGATCAGCGCGCAGTTCAAGGCCCAGAACGCCGGCAGCGAGGTCGACTTCGAATTCGCCGGCTCCTCCGAACTGGCCACCCAGTTGACGCAGGGCGCGACCGCCGACGTCTTCGCCTCGGCGGACACCGCGCAGATGGGCACGGTCGCCAAGGCCGGCTTGCTGGCCGGTGACCCGACGAACTTCGCGTCGAACACCCTGGAGATCGTCACGGCGCCGGGAAACCCCAAAAACGTCGGATCGTTCGCCGACCTCGCCAGGCCAGGCGTGGCCGTGGTCGTGTGCCAACAGCCGGTGCCGTGCGGGTCGGCCACCCGGCGCGTCGAGGACAGCACCGGGGTGCGTCTCAATCCGGTGAGCGAGGAGCTGAGCGTGACGGATGTCCTCAACAAGGTCACCACCGGGCAGGCCGACGCCGGGCTGGTGTACGTCACCGACGCCCGCAGCGCCGGGAACAAGGTCACCGCGGTGGTCTTCCCGGAGGCGGCCGGCGCGGTGAACGTCTATCCGATCGCGGTGTTGAAGAAGGCGCCGCAACCCTCGCTGGCGCAACGGTTCGTGGCCATGGTGACGGGTGACGCCGGCCAGCAGATCCTGGCCCAGTCGGGTTTTGCCAAGCCCTGATCAGCGGGGTGCTTCGAATTCCGTTCGGGCCCGGTCGATTTGGTCGTAGGCGTAGGTCACCATCTCGGCGGTGGTCATCGCCGCACCCTTGCGGGCGATCGATTCGTAGGTTTGGCCGCCGAGGACCTTGCGAAGGTCGGCGATCATTTCTGAGAGTTCGGGCAAGGTCGTTGCTGCCATCGGGCTGATTGCCGCCAAACCGGCGATGGTGGCGGCCGGTTCGTAGTGTCCTAGCCGGCTGAGGAACACGGCGAGGACGGCGAGCGCGTTGTACATCATTCCGATGTTGCCCGACTCGTGGTTGTTGCGGATGGCCACGGCGAGGTGATCCACCGCCGCCCCGAGGTCCCCTTGCTCGGCCATGAGTCCGGCTGCCCAGTACGGGAATTGGGTCTCGTAGAACCGGTTGCCGCTATCCCGCGCGACGAGCAGACTGCGGCGCAGCGCCGCGAGGGCGCGATCCGGATTGGTGGCCCGGACCGCGTACCCATACACGAAGAGCGCGTAGGCAAGCACCCATGGATTCCCGGTGGCCTCGGCGGCATCGATAAGGCCGTCGCCCGTTGCCAACGCCTCGTCAGACGAACCGCAGACGGCCAGGGCGAATACCAGGTTCGCCCTGGCGAACGTGTTGGCGTCCCCACCGCGCCCCACCTGGGCGCGGCACAGCTCGAGATACCGTTCGGGCTGCCCGACGAACAAATACGCGCTGCCGAGAAAGGCCTCGCCGAAGGCCGACACCTTGTCGCTGGCTGCGGCGATAACCGTCTCACCGATTTCGCTGTAGCGCACCGCCTCTTGGTACCGGCCGACCAGAACGGCCAGCGATGCCCCCACACACACGGCTGCCAGCCGCGGGTGGTCAACGGCACGAAGGGGTCCGACCATTTCTTCGGCCCAGGCGATGGGTTCGTAGTTCTCGAGGAACGGACCGAGCAAGCCCGCATACGCGGCGATGGCCGCACCCGCATCCAGGTCGCCGTGTTCGGCGGCCCAGCGAAAGGCGGTGCGCAAGTTGGCCAACTCGACCGTCAGCCAGTCGTATGCCTCGCGCTGGCGCGGGCTGTCCCACAGCGCCATGATGTCGGCCTCACGCCCGGCGAAGTAGTGGGCATGCGCGGCGCGAATCTCCTCCGCGCCGGAGGCGAGGAGCTGTTCCTCGGCGAACTGACGGATCGTCTCCAGCATCGAGAACCGGGTGCGCCCCGAAGACCGGTCGGCGACCAGCAGTGACTTGCGCACCAGAGCGTCGAGCAGGTCCAGGATGGCGTAGTCATCATCGGAACCCATGACGGCACAAGCGCTTTGGAGGTCGAATCCGCCCGCGAAGACCGAACAGCGGTCCAGCACCTCCCGTTCGGTGTCGTCGAGCAGGTCGTAGGACCAGGCCACCGCGTGGCGCAGCGTGTGGTGGCGTTCCAGGCCGCGCCGCGAGCCGACCAGCAGCCGGAAGCGCTGGTCGAGGCGGTCGCGCATTTCGCTGGCCGTCATCGACGCCATCCGCGAGGCGGCCAGTTCGATAGCGAGGGGAATTCCGTCCAGCCGCCGGCATATCTCGGCCACCGCGGCGGCCTCACCGCCGTCGGCCAGCGAGAAGCCCGCCGAGATGCCTTGGGCGCGTTCGGCGAACAGCGTCACCGCGGCCGAGTCCACTCCCGCCGCCACGTCCAGGGAGCGCACCGGGCGCACCTGCTCGTCCGGGATGCCGAGGCCTTCGCGGCTGGTGGCAAGGATTTTTACGGTCACCGATCGCGTGAGGATGGCTTCGATCAGGTCGGCGGCCGCGTCGAGCACGTGCTCGCAGTTGTCGAGCACCAGCAGCCTGACCCGGCCCTCCAACGCGGCGGCCACCGACTCGGTGACGGTGTTGCCGGGCTGTTGGGTGATGCCGAGCACCGCCGCAACGGCGTCGGGCACCGCCGCCGGATCGGTGACCGCGGCCAACTCGAAAAGCCAAGCGCCGTCCGGGAATTCATCGGCCAACCGGGCGGCCACTTCCACCGCCAGGCGGGTCTTGCCGACCCCGCCCACTCCGGTCAGCGTCACCAACCGGTGCGCCTTGACCGCCGCTTCGATGTCGGTGACCGCGGCCTCGCGCCCGATCAGGCTCGTGCCGGCGGGCCGCAGGTTGCCCGGACTCGCATCCAGCGCCCGCAGCGGCGGGAACTCCGTCCGCAGGCCCGCGGCGCGGACCTGGAACACGCCGACCGGCAAGGCGATGTCCCGCAACCGTCGCGGCCCCAGGTCGAGCAGATCCACCCCGTTCAGCAGGCCTGCCGTCGACTCGGCCACCAAAATCTGACCGCCGTGCCCGGCGGCCATCACCCGCGCCGCACGGTTGAGCACGGTGCCGAAGTAGTCGCCGTCGCGCAGCTCGGCCTCGCCGGTGGCCAGCCCCATTCGCACCGGCAAGTCGAGGGTGCGCTGCGCTGCCACCGCGGCATCCACCGCCGCGCGCGGCGAGGCGAACGCCGCGCACACACCGTCACCGGTGTGCTTGAACAACCAACCCCGGTGCGCCTCGATCGCCTTGCGCAAAGCCTCGTCGTGGGCCGCCAGGGCCACCCGCATCGCGTCCGCGTCGGCCTCCCACCGACGCGTCGAACCCTCGACGTCGGTGAACAGGAACGTCACCACCCCCGAAGGAGCAGCCGCCGGCGGAGCGGACACCTCAGCAGAATCTCACAACGGACCCGCTTCGACCTCGCACATCGGCGGAAACCGCGGCGTCGGGCGCTAGGTTGAGGCGGTGTTCATCGCCGGATCATGGTTGGGGTCCAGGCATTAGCGGGCGCCGCGCCGATCTGCCGCGATGGGTATACGTCCCCGCGGCGGTGGGGACCGCGTTCGTGGCGCTGCCGTTGCTGGCCATCGCAATCAAGGTGGACTGGGCGAACTTCTGGGCGCTGATCACGAGCTCGTCGTCCCGGGCGGCCCTGCTGCTCAGCCTCAAGACCGCCGCGGCCAGCACGGTGCTGTGCGTGCTGTTCGGCGTGCCGATGGCGTTGGTGCTGGCCCGCAGCGCGGCGCGCGTGGTGCGGCTGCTGCGGCCGTTGATCCTGCTGCCCTTGGTGCTGCCGCCGGTGGTGGGCGGGATCGCGTTGCTCTATGCGTTCGGCCGGCTCGGGCTGGTCGGCCGGTACCTCGAGGCCGCCGGAATCGGCATCGCGTTCAGCACCACCGCGGTGGTGCTGGCGCAGACCTTCGTGTCGTTGCCGTTCCTGGTGATTTCGTTGGAGGGGGCGGCGCGCACCGCGGGCGCCGATTACGAAGTGGTGGCGGCGACGTTGGGAGCGCGGCCCAGCACCGTCTGGTGGCGGGTCACGCTGCCGTTGCTGTTGCCGGGACTGATCTCCGGGGCGGTGCTGGCGTTCGCCCGCTCGCTCGGGGAGTTCGGCGCAACGCTGACCTTCGCCGGCTCTCGCCAGGGTGTCACCCGCACCCTGCCGCTGGAGATCTACCTGCAGCGCGTGACCGACGCCAACGCGGCGGTCGCGCTGTCGATCCTGCTGGTGGCGGTGGCCGCGGTGGTGGTGCTGGGGCTCGGCGCCCGCCGGCTGACGGGGACCGAGGGCCCATGAGCGGGTTGCGGCTGCGCGCCGTCGTGGCGGATCGCCGCTTGGACGTGGAGTTCTCCGTGTCGGCGGGCGAAGTGCTTGCGGTCCTCGGGCCCAACGGCGCAGGCAAGTCGACGGCGCTGCACGTCGTCGCCGGGCTGATCCGCCCGGATCACGGGCTGGTGCGGCTGGGGGACCGGGTGCTGACCGACACCGCGGCCGGGGTGGACGTGGCCACCCACGACCGCCGCGTCGGCCTGTTGCTGCAGGACCCGTTGTTGTTCCCGCACATGAGCGTTGCCGCCAACGTGGCGTTCGGGCCGCGCTGCCGGCGCGGGTGGCTTCGCCGGGGCCGGGCCGAGGGCAAGGCGACGGCGCTGCGCTGGCTGCGCGAGGTGGACGCCGAGCGGCTCGCCGACCGGAAGGCGCGGCAGCTCTCCGGCGGTCAAGCCCAACGGGTGGCGATCGCGCGGGCGCTGGCCGCCGAGCCCGACGTGTTGCTGCTCGACGAACCGCTGAGCGGCCTGGACGTCGCCGCGGCCGCCGGCGTCCGCGCGGTGCTGCGCGGCGTGGTCGGCCGCACCGGTTGTGCGGTCGTCCTGATCACGCACGACCTGCTCGACGTTTTCACGCTGGCCGACCGGGTGCTGGTGCTGGAGGCCGGAAAGGTCGCCGAGATCGGTCCGGTTCCCGACGTGCTGACGGCGCCGCGCAGTCACTTCGGGGCCCGTATCGCGGGCGTCAACCTGGTCAACGGGACGGTCGCCGGCGACGGGTCGCTGCACGCGCGCTCCGGCGCTCGCTGGCACGCGAAGCCCACGCCGGTCGGGGGCGACGAGCTGACCGCCGGCCGCACCGCGATCGCGGTCTTTCCGCCCACGGCGGTGGCGGTCTATCGGGAGCAACCGCACGGCAGCCCGCGCAACACGGTCGAGGTGACGGTGGCGGAGCTGGACGTCCGCGGGCCGGCGGTGCTGGTGCGCGGCGAGCAGCAGGCCGACGGCGCCCCGGGCCTGGCCGCGGAGATCACCGTCGACGCCGCCTCGGAGCTGCGGCTGGCGCCCGGCGAGACGGTGTGGTTTTCCGTCAAGGCCCACGAGGTGACGTTGTACCCGGCGGCGCACTGAGCGGCGAAATTCGACGCGCGTTGCACATCGGCAACATCGGCAAAACGACGGCGCAATTGTCCGCAAGGCTCCTTGCGTCACAGCGGTAACACGGTAGGTTCGTCGCCATGGAGCAGGTGGAACCCAACTCGACGCGTCGCCAAGGCCTGTGGGCCACGCTGGCGATAGCCGCGGTGACCAGTGCCAGCGCCGTCACCATCGCCTTGCCGGCAACTTCGAACGCCGATCCGGAGGTCCCGACCCCGGTCCCGCCGACGACCACGACGGCCCCCGCGCCGGCGGCCGGTCCGGCGGCTCCCGCAACCACCCCGCCGCCGGCGGCGCCCGCGCCCGGCGCGCCCCCGACACCCGTCGACCCGAACGCGCCCGCGCCTCCGCCGCCCCCGCCGGTCGACCCGAACGCACCGCCGCCGCCGCCCGTCGACCCCAACGCCGGGCGGGTCGCCAACGCGGTGGGTGGCTTCAGCTACGTGTTGCCCCCCGGCTGGGTGGAGTCGGACGCATCGCACCTCGACTACGGCTCGGCGCTGCTGAGCAAGACCACGGGCCAGCCGCCGCTGCCGGACCAGCCGCCACCTGTCGCCAACGACACCCGCATCGTGATGGGCCGGCTGGACCAAAAGCTTTACGCCAGTGCCGAAGCCAACAACGCCAAGGCCGCGGTGCGGCTCGGCTCGGACATGGGTGAGTTCTTCCTGCCGTACCCCGGCACCCGGATCAACCAGGAAAGCACCACGCTCACCGGGGCCAACGGCGTCACCGGCAGCGCCTCCTATTACGAGGTCAAGTTCAGCGACGCGTCCAAGCCGAACGGCCAGATCTGGACGGGCGTGGTCGGACTGCCGGCGACCAGCACGGCCGGACCGCCGCAACGCTGGTTCGTGGTGTGGCTCGGCACGGCGAACGACCCGGTGGACAAGGGCGCGGCCAAGGCGCTGGCGGAGTCGATCCAGCCTTGGGCTGGTCCGCCCGCGCCGGCGGCCGGCACCCCGCCGGCTCCGGGCACCCAACCGGCACCGGGCACCCAACCGGCACCGGGGGCGCCGGCCCCTGCCCCGGCTCCGGGAGCCCCGGCGGCTCCCTCGCCGGCCCCCGCGCCGGCGGGCGAGGTCAGCCCCACCCCGTCGCCGTTGCCGCAGCGCACGCAGTCGGCCTGACGCGGCCGGGCGCGGAACATGCGCCCAATCGTCGTTGAATGCGAACCTTTTTCGTTACGCAGAGCGGGTATACCGAAATGACGGCCCAGCGACGCGCTGGGCTTTGCCAGCGAATGCAAGGAGATCCGCATGGACGTCATGGCAGCTACCGAATACCTGGCCCGCTCAACGACATTCACTAGCGTCGGCCTCATCGGTTACATCATCATCGGCGGTTTGGCGGGTGCGCTCGCCAGCAAAATCATCCGGGGCAGCGGCGCCGGCATCCTGATGGACATCGTCATCGGCATCATCGGCGCGCTGATCGGCGGCTTCATCCTGAGCTTCTTCGTCAACACCGCGGGTGGCGGCCTCATCTTCACCTTCTTCACCGCGCTGCTGGGGTCGCTGATCCTGTTGTGGATCGTCGGCATGGTGCGACGCACCTGATTGCGGTTACCGCGTTGCGGCCGCGGTGGTTGACGGCATGATTGACGGATGGTGTCACCGCTAACCACCGCGACCATGCGCGCGTGGCGGGTGCGTCGGCCCGGCCCGATGGATACCGACCCGCTCGAGCCGGTCACCAGCGAAGTGCCGCGCCCCGGGCCGTCGGAGTTGCTGGTCGCCGTCCGGGCCTGCGGCGTGTGCCGCACCGACCTGCACGTCACCGAGGGCGACCTGCCCGTGCACCGCGAGCGGGTCACGCCCGGCCACGAGGTGGTGGGGGAGGTCGTCGAGGTCGGCACCGAGGCCGGCGGGGAGTTCCGGGTCGGCGACCGGGTGGGCATCGCCTGGCTGCGCCACACCTGCGGCGTGTGCCAGTACTGCCGCCGCGGCGACGAGAATCTCTGCCCCCAGTCCCGCTACACCGGCTGGGACGCCGACGGCGGCTACGCCGAGTTCGCCACGGTCCCGGCCGCTTTCGCGCACCCCCTGCCGGACGGTTACACCGACAGCGAGCTGGCGCCGCTGCTGTGCGCCGGGATCATCGGTTACCGCTCCCTGCTGCGGGCCGAGCTGCCGCCGGGCGGCCGGCTCGGGCTCTACGGCTTTGGTGGCAGCGCGCACATCACGGCGCAGGTCGCGCTGGCGCAGGGCGCCGAGGTGCACGTGATGACCCGGGGCGCCGAGGCGCGGGAGCTGGCGATGCAGCTCGGCGCGGCGTCGGCGCAGGGCGCGGCCGACCCGCCGCCGGTGCCGCTGGACGCGGCGATCCTGTTCGCCCCCGTCGGCGACCTGGTGCTGCCCGCGCTGGAGGCGTTGGACCGCGGCGGCACCCTGGCGATCGCCGGCATCCACCTGTCCGACATTCCGGTGCTCAACTACCAGCGCCACCTGTTCCAGGAACGCCAGGTCCGCTCGGTCACGTCGAACACCCGGGCCGACGCGCGCGCGTTCCTGGACTTCGCCGGCACGCACCACATCGAGGTGACCACCCCGGAATACCCGCTGGCCCAGGCGGATCGGGCGTTGGCGGATCTCAGCGCCGGACGCATCGCCGGGGCTGCGGTGCTGCTGGTCTGACCGGCCCTAAGTCAGGTGCCACACCAGCGCGGCGGCCAGCGCCCCGAGCCCGTTCAGCGACCAGTGCAGCGCGATCGGCGCGATCAGGCTGCCGCTGCGGCGGCGTAGCCAGCTGAAGACGAAGCCGGCGGCGCCGGTGGCGAACACCGCGCCCACCACGCCGGCGACCATCCCGAGGAACCCGCCGCCCAGCAGCCGGGTGAAGCCGACGTTGCTACTGGTCAGCCCCAGCGACGTGGCGACGTGCCACAGGCCGAACAGCAGCGAGCCGGCCAGCGCGACCCCGCGAAAGCCCCAGGCCCGGTGCAGCGCGCCGTGCAACACCCCGCGGAAGGCCAGCTCCTCGGGAATCACGGTCTGCAGCGGGATGACGACCATCGAGGCGATCAACGCGCCGGAGACCGTGGCGTAGCGGTGGTTCATGAACATCGGGCGCGTCATGGGCAGCAGCACCCCGACGGCGATCACCGCCGCCACGACCGCGACGGCGGCCAGCGCGTAACCGAACCCGGACTTCCAGTGGGCGCGTCCGAGGCCGAGGTCGGCCCAGTCCAGGCCCCGGGCCCGCATCAACATCGCGAGCCCGACGGCGGCCACGGGCACGGTGGCGACGCTGGCCCACGGCGTGGTGAAGTGCGCGATCAGGTTCGTGAGCACCAGCACGGCCACGACGACGGCGATGTCCAGATGGATCCGGAGCCGGTGCGCCGCCGGGGGCTGAGGGGCAGCGGTCGCGTCGGGCATTGGGCCAGTTTACCCGGGCGCCGGGCGCACCCCCGGGTTCAGCGAGATTGCCGCCACGGTCGTGGTTCGCGCGGCAACCGCAGCCACCACGGCAATCTCGGCGTCAAGCGTCAAGCCTCCCAGGTCCAGCCGGCGATCTGCGGGTCGTCCTCGCCGTGCTCGCGGGTGTAGACCCGTGCGGCGAGCCGGGCGTCGACCATGCGCTGGCGCAGCACCGCGGCCCGGCTGGCCAGCCCGTCGACCCGGTCGATGACATCCATCACCAGATGGAAGCGGTCCAAATCGTTGAGCATCACCATGTCGAACGGCGTGGTCGTCGTCCCGCGCTCCTTGAACCCGCGCACGTGGATGTGCGGGTGATTTGTGCGGCGGTAGGTGAGCCGGTGGATCAGCCACGGGTAGCCGTGATAGGCGAAAATGACCGGCTTGTCGCGGGTGAACAGCGCGTCGAACTCCCGGTCGGGCAGGCCGTGCGGATGCTCGGACTCCGGCTGCAGCCGCATCAAATCGACGACGTTGACCACCCGGACCGCCAGCTCCGGCAGTTCGCGCCGCAGGATGTCCGCGGCGGCCAGGGTCTCCAGCGTCGGGACGTCCCCGGCGCACGCCAGCACCACGTCGGGTTCGGCGGTGGCGGTGCTCGCCCACGCCCAGATGCCCAGGCCGCGGGCGCAGTGTGCGATGGCCTGCTCCATGTCCAGATAGGCCAGCGCGGGCTGCTTGCCGGCCACGATGACGTTGATGTAGTCGCGGCTGCGCAGGCAGTGGTCGGCCACCGACAGCAGCGTGTTGCCGTCCGGCGGCAGGTACACCCGGGTGATCTCCGCCCGCTTGTTGGCGACCAGGTCGATGAAGCCGGGGTCCTGGTGCGACGCGCCGTTGTGGTCCTGGCGCCACACGTGCGAGGACAGCAGGTAGTTCAGCGACGCGATCGGCCGCCGCCACGGCAGGTCCCGGCTGGTGGCCAGCCACTTGGCGTGCTGGTTGAGCATCGAGTCGACGATGTGCACGAACGCCTCGTAGCAGTTGAACAGGCCGTGCCGCCCGGTCAGGAGGTAGCCCTCGAGCCAGCCCTGGCACAGGTGCTCCGAGAGCACCTCCATCACCCGGCCGTCGGCGGCGAGGTTTTCGTCGTCGGGACTCAGCTCCGAGAGCCACACCTTGGCCGTCGACCCGTAGACGGCGTCCAGCCGGTTGGAGGCGGTCTCGTCGGGGCCCATCAGGCGGAACCGATCCCTGTTGCGGCCGATGACATCTCGCAGGAAGGTGCCCAGCACCCGCGTCGCCTCGTGCGTCTGGGCGGCGGGCCGCGTCACCTCGACCGCGTAGTCGCGGAAGTCCGGCAGGTCGAGGTCGTGCAGCAGCAGGCCGCCGTTGGCGTGCGGGTTGGCGCTCATCCGGCGGTCACCGCGCGGCGCCAGCGCGCGCAGCTCGGGGCGCAGCGCCCCGTCACCGTCGAAAAGCTCCTGGGGCGCATAGCTGCGCAGCCACTCCTCGAGCTGCGCGCGGTGCTGGGGATTGTCGTGCGTCTCGGCGAGCGGAACCTGATGCGCTCGCCAGGTGCCCTCGACCTTCTTGCCGTCCACCACCTTTGGACCGGTCCAGCCCTTGGGGGTGCGCAGCACGATCATCGGCCACACGGGCCGCTGCGTAGCGTTGCCGCTGCGGGCGGCGCGCTGGATCGCCGCGATCTCGTCGAAGGCGTCGTCGAACGCGGCGGCCAGCTGCTGGTGCACATTCGCCGGATCGTCACCGGCGACCGTGATGGGCCGGTAGCCATAGCCGCGCAGCAGCGCCTCGAGTTCGTCGTGCGGGATGCGCGCCAGCACGGTCGGGTTGGCGATCTTGTAGCCGTTGAGCTGCAGGATCGGCAGCACCGCGCCGTCGGTGGCCGGGTTGAGGAACTTGTTGGAGTGCCAGCTGGTCGCCAGCGGCCCGGTTTCGGCCTCGCCGTCGCCGACCACGCACGCCACCACCAGCTCCGGGTTGTCGAAGGCCGCGCCGTACGCATGCACCAGCGCGTAGCCCAGTTCGCCGCCCTCGTGAATCGAGCCGGGGGTCTGGGCGGCGACGTGGCTGGGGATGCCGCCGGGAAAGGAGAACTGCCGGAACAGCTTTCGCAGGCCTTCGGCGTCCTCCTCGATGCCGGTGTAGACCTCGCTGTAGGTGCCCTCGAGATAGGCGTTGGCCACCAGCGCGGGGCCGCCGTGGCCGGGCCCGGTGA
Source organism: Mycobacterium sp. ACS4054 (assembly GCF_001667275.1). Taxonomy (GTDB): domain Bacteria; phylum Actinomycetota; class Actinomycetes; order Mycobacteriales; family Mycobacteriaceae; genus Mycobacterium. The sequence continues at coordinate 18,434 of NZ_LZHV01000077.1, read as the reverse complement.
CGTAGATGACGTTGGCGTCGCGGTCGCGGATGATGCGGTTGAGATGCGCGTAGATCAGGTTCAGCGCCGGGGTGGTGCCCCAGTGTCCCAGCAGCCGCGGTTTGACGTGCTCGGGCGACAGCGGTTCGGTCAGCAGCGGGTTGTCCAGCAGGTAGATCTGCCCGACCGACACATAGTTGGCGGCGCGCCAGTAGGCGTTGATCAGGTCGAGTTCGTCGTCGGCAAGGGGAGCGGTTGTCTGGGTATCTAGGCTCACCCGCCCGATTGTCCGCGCCGACGGTGAACGGCGCTCGACGCGGTGGTGCTTCGCCCGGCCCCGCCGCGATCGCCGACTACTCTTCGCCCCGCGCCCGCGCCTCGTAGGCCCGGCGCTTCTCGGCATCCACGTCATCGGTGAAGACGTGCTCGCCGCCCAGCGCCCGATTCAGGCCCTCGGACACGGCGCGCGGCATGAACTTCTGCGACGCGATGATCGCGCCGGCCGTCTTCGTGACCCGCACGCGCGGCCGGGGGTGCGCCACCAGTTTGACGATCGCGTCGGCGATGTCGGACGGCTCGGCGTTGCGGATCCCCTTGGCGCCCGAGGTGCCCGCGATGAGTTCGGTGTTGACGAAGGTCGGCATGACGACCGAGAACTTCACTCCCGCCCGGCGGTATTCGATCCGGGCGGAGTCGGTGAACCCGATCACCGCGTGCTTGCTGGCGCAGTAGGTGGCCGCCCCGGGGATGTACGTCTCCCCGGCCAGCGAGGCGATGTTGATGACGTGGCCGGACCCGCGGGCGACCATCCGCTGGGCGGCCAGCTTGCTGCCCAGGATGACGCCGTAGACATTGATGTCGAGGACGCGCCGGGTGACGGCGTCCGGCTCGTCGACGATCCGCCCGAGCGGCATGATGCCGGCATTGTTGACCAGGACGTCGATCGGACCGAGCTGGCGCTCGACGTCGTCCAGGAACTCCGAGAACGAGTGCGGGTCGGTGACGTCGAGTTTGCCGTACACATCCAGGTCCAGCCCGGCGCCCGATTCCTTCACCGTTACCTCGTCGACGTCACCGATCGCCACCTTGGCGCCCAGCTTGTGCAGGGCGGTCGCGGTGGCCAGACCGATTCCGCGGGCGCCCCCGGTGATCACCACGACCTTGCCGCGGACCTTCAGCCCAACGGACGCCGTATCAGCCATTCCTGCCCTCCGGATTCTTGACGGGTGTCAACCACGCGATCCGGTAAGCACAACACTCGGCGTGGGGCTGCGCAATAACCGGGGTGGCCGAATACTGCAACGATGACCGAGGTGCGGGTGGCGGTCCCGGCGGACGCCTACGCGGTGGCCCGCCTGCACGCGCGGGCGTGGCGGTCGGCGTACCGCGGGCTCATCGACCAGGACTACCTGGACGGGCTCACCCCCGAGGCGTTGGTCGACCAATACACCTTCGGTCGGGTGGGGTTGCGGATGCCGTCGACGTTGGTCGCCCTCGACGGTCCCGCGGTGCGCGGCTTCGCCACCACGGGCCTCAGTGACCTGCCGAACCTCGGCGAGCTGATGGCGCTGTACGTCGACCCGGCATGCGTGGGCTCGGGCGTGGGCAGCTCACTCATGAGGGCCGCCCGGGGCCGGTTGCGGGCGGTTGGCGTGACGGATGCCGTGCTGTGGGTGCTGGACGCGAACGCAAGCGCACGGCGCTTCTACGAGCGCGACGGCTGGCGACCCGACGGGGCCTGCCGCACAACGGCTTTCGGCAAGGGGACGGCGCGACTGGTGCGTTACCGGCTAGCGCACGTGTAGCGGCACCTCACCACCCCGTCGAGCCGGGCACGCCTTTGAACGGACCGGTCACCCAGCTGGTGATCCAGCCGCCGTAGAAGCCGTCGGGTTGGGGAACGACGACCTCGCCGTTCACCGTGCAGCGGTCGACTTCGGCGGCCATCACCGCGACCGCACCGGTGATAACTTCGAAACCCGGCGTGGGCCGCAGATAGCTCCAGGCGGATTTCGGGGCGACGACGCCGCCCGCGAGCAGGTCGTAATAGGTTGCCCGGCCTTTCCATTCGCACCAGGAGCTGCCCGACGTCTGACGCAGGGCCCCTTCGGCAAACGCTTCGCGGGGGAGGTAATAGGTCGGCGGATGACTCGTCTCGAGCACCCGCCAGGCCCGAGGGGTGCAAGCGACGACTGCACCCCCCAACTCGACGGTGATGCGCCCGGTGAACGGCTCGACACTGGGTGGGCGCGGATAGTCCCACACCGACTCCTGTTTCGGTTCGACGCGTTCAGATTTGGAGCCGCTCATGTGCGTTGCCTCGACTCATCGGGTTATCTGCTGCCTTGGGCCAGGCTACGGTGTCGCGACCCGGTGCGCCGAAGCCATCCAAATAGCCTTGGCGCACAGCCCGAATTGGGTAGGGGTCAGCTGATGGCGAGCCACACCAGGCTCGCGCCGCCCGCCAGCGCACAGTAGACGGCGAACGGGGTCAGCGTGCGGGTCTGGAAGTACCGCGTCAGGAACCGCACGGCCAGGTAGGCGCACACGAACGAGGCGATGCTGCCGGCGAGCACCTGACCGCCGATCCCGGCGGCGTGCGGCCCGAACAGTTCGGGGATCTTGTACACCCCGGCGGCCAGGATGATCGGCGTCGCCAACAGGAAGGAGAACCGGGCGGCGTCCTCGTGGGACAAGCCGCGCCACAGCCCGGCCACCATGGTGATGCCCGAGCGGCTGATCCCGGGGAACAGCGCCAGGATCTGCGCGGCGCCGATCAGCACACCACGGCGCAGGGGCAGCTGGGCCAGCCGATTGTCGACGGCCTCACCGGTGTGCTCGGGGTGTTCGGCGACCGGCGCGTCGTCGGGGGAGACGCGCCGACGCAGCACCTCTCCCGCGTACAGGACGATGCCGTTGAGCAGCAGGAAAACCGCCGCCGGGATGGGCTTGCCGAGCGTGGTCCGGAAGGTGCGTTCCAGCAGCAGCCCGGCCAGTCCCACCGGGATGGTGCCCCCCACGATGAGCCAGGCCAGCCGCTCGTCGAGCGTCTGGATGCGGCGATACCGCAGCGACGACGCGAACCCGGCCACGATGCGCAGCCAGTCCCGCCAGAAGAAGACCAGCAATGCGGCCGCGGTGGCCACGTGCAGGCCGACGATGAACGCGAGGTAGGGCGAGTCGGGGGCGGAGACGTTCAGGTCCTGGGCCCAGCGCCCGCCGACGACCGCGGGCACCAACACCGCGTGGCCGAGGCTGGAAACGGGGAAGAGCTCGGTGACGCCCTGGAAAGCGCCGACCACCACGGCCTCGATGTAGGTCAAGTGCGCGCTCATGTCGGGTGCCGACGATAGCCGACGGCCGGCTCGGCCACCCAATCAGCTTGCCCAGTTGGCTTTTTGGCCGGCGTCCAACAGTCGACCGGCCGGGCCCCGCACCTGCGGGTACGGTGTGCTGATGGCTGACGGGTTGCTCGACGCCGTGCGCGTCCTCGACCTGTCGAGCGGCAACGGCGACGCGGTGACGCGCCTGTTCGCCGACCTGGGCGCCGACGTGCTCAAGGTCGAACCCCCGACCGGCAGCCCGGCCCGCGATGCCCCGCCCACGATCGCCGGCGCCAGCATCCCGTTCGCCGTCCACAACGCGAACAAGCGCAGCGTGGTGCTGGACCCGTTCGACGAGGACGACTGCGACGTGTTCCTCGACCTCGCGGCGCAGGCCGACATCGTGGTGGACGACGGCTTCTACGGGGAGGCCCCCACGTTCGGGACCTCGGTCGAGGAGCTGGCCGCCCAGCACCCCCACCTCGTGGTGCTGTCGATCACCGATTTCGGCGCGACGGGGCCGCGCTCGCTGTGGCGGGCCACCGATCCGGTGCTGTACGCGATGGGTGGCTCGCTGTCGCGGTCGGGTCCCACCACCGGGACGCCGGTGCTGCCGCCGGACGGGATCGCGTCGGCCACGGCCGCCGTCCAGGCGGCCTGGGCAACCCTGGTCGCCTACTACAACCGATTGCGTTGCGGCACCGGCGAATACATCGACTTCTCGCGATTCGACGCCGTGGTCATGGCGCTCGACCCGGCGTTCGGCGCCCACGGACAGGTCGCCGCCGGCATTCGCCGCACCGGCCAGTGGCGGGGCCGCCCGAAGAACCAGGACGCCTACCCCATCTATGCGTGTCAGGACGGTTACGTCCGGCTGTGCGTGATGGCGCCTCGTCAGTGGCGGGGACTGCGGCGCTGGCTGGGCGAGCCGGAGGATTTCCAGGACCCGAAATACGACGTGATCGGCGCGCGCTTCGCCGCGTGGCCACAGATCAGCGAGTTGGTCCAGGCGCTGTTTGCCGGGCAGACCATGAAGGATCTGGTCACCGCGGGGCAGGCCCACGGCGTTCCCATCGCCGCGGTGCTCACGCCGTCGTGGGCGATGAGCTCCGAGCACTTCGCGGCCGTCGGCGCCATCACCGACGCCGAACTCGTCCCGGGCGTCCGGGTCAGCGTGCCGACCGGATATTTCGTCGTCGACGGGCGACACGCGGGCTTCGGCAGCCCGGCCCCGGCCGCCGGGCGGGACGGGCCGGGCTGGCGCGGGAACCCGGCGGTGGTGTCCTCACCCTCCGGCCGGGTCGGCGAGTATCCCTTTGCGGGCCTTCGCATCCTGGATCTGGGCATCATCGTCGCCGGCGGCGAGTTGAGCCGGCTGTTCGGCGACCTGGGCGCCGAGGTGATCAAGATCGAGAGCGCGCAGTACCCCGACGGGCTTCGGCAGGCCCGCGTCGGCGAGGCGATGAGCGAGTCGTTTGCCTGGACACACCGCAACCACCTGGCGATGGGCCTGGACCTGCGCAGCCCGGCCGGCAAGGACATCTTCGCCCGGCTGGCCGCCGAGTCCGACGCCGTCTTCGCCAACTTCAAGCCGGGAACGCTTGCCGCGCTTGGCTTTTCCTACGACACACTGCGCGGCCTGAACCCGCGGATCGTGCTGGCCGAGAGCAGCGCCTACGGCGAGGCGGGCCCGTGGAGCACCCGCCTGGGATACGGTCCGCTGGTCCGCGCGGCGACCGGCGTCACCCGGCTGTGGACGACCGACGATCCGGACAACCACGATGGGGCTGCGCGGCACGTCTTCTACGACGCGACGACGATCTTTCCCGACCACGTGGTCGGGCGGATCACCGCCATCGCGGCGTTGGCCGCGCTGATCCACCGGCACCGGACGGGCGGCGGGTCGCACGTGCACATCTCGCAGGCCGAGGCCGTGGTCAACCAGCTCGACACCCTGTACGTCACCCAGGCCGCGCAGGCCGCGGGCGTCCCGAGGATCGCCGACGACACCAGCCTGCACGCCGTCTATCCGTGTGCCGGCGACGACGAATGGTGCGTCATCTCGATCGGCTCGGACGAGGAATGGCGGTGCGCGGCAAGCGTTTTCCACCACCCCGAGTGGGCCGACGACCCGCGCTTCGGCACCGGCGAGGCGCGGCTGGCGAACCGGCGCGAGCTGGTGGAGCTGGTGTCGGCCTGGACCCGGACCCGCACCCCGGAACGGGCCGCCCAACTGCTGCAGTCCTCCGGGGTCGCGGCCGGACCGATGAACCGCCCGCCCGACATCCTGGAGGACCCGCAGCTGGTCGAGCGGAAGCTGTATGCCCAGATGACGCATCCGCTCGTCGAACGCACGCTGCCGGCGGAGACGGGCCCGGCGCCCTTCCAGCACATCCCGCGCGCGCCGCAGCGCCCGGCACCCGTGCCGGGCCAGGACACCGGCGAGATCTGCCGAAGGCTGCTCGGCATGGGCCCGCAGGAAATCGACCGGCTCGTCGGCGAGGGCGTGCTGTTCGGGCCGCCCTGACCCGCGCCCGATCCGGCCCGCGGTAGCCGGGACCGATAGCCACGCTAAGTTCGTTCGTATGACGGTGGACCCCAGGACACCGGTGCTGATCGGGTATGGCCAGGTCAACCACCGCGATGAGATCGACCCCGGGCAGCGGTCCGTCGAACCGGTGGATCTGATGGTGGCCGCGGCCCGGCAGGCCGCCGATGCGCGGGTGATCGAGGCCGTGGACTCCATCCGTGTGGTGAATATCCTGTCGGCGCACTACCGCGATCCGGGGCTGCTGCTCGGCCAGCGGATCGGCGCCACCGACTTCAGCACGCTGTACAGCCCCGTCGGCGGCAACGTGCCGCAGTCGCTGGTCAACCAGGCATGCCTGGACATCCAGCGGGGCCGGGCGCAGGTGGTGCTGCTCGCCGGCGCCGAGACCTGGCGCACCCGCCGGGGCCTGCGGGCCAAGGGCGCCAAACTCGAGTGGACCGTCCAGGACGACTCCGTCCCCATGGCCGAGGTGAGCGGCGACGACGTGCCGATGGCCGGGGATGCGGAGATCAGGATCCGGCTGGACCGGCCGGCCTACGTCTACCCGCTGTTCGAGCAGGCGCTGCGGATCGCCGGCGGCGAGTCGGTCGACGACCACCGGCGGCGCATCGGCGAACTGTGGGCCCGTTTCAACGCCGTCGCGGTCGACAACCCGTACGCGTGGATCCGCAAGCCGGTGACCGCCGAGGAAATCTGCGAGCCCGGGCCGCAGAACCGGATGATCAGCTGGCCGTATACCAAGCTGATGAATTCCAACAACATGGTCGACCAGGGCGCCGCGCTGGTCCTGGCGTCGGTGGAACAGGCTCGGCGCCTGGGGATTCCGGCCGACCGCTGGGTCTACCCCCACGCGGGCACCGACGCGCACGACACCTCGGCCATCGCGGAGCGCGACGAGTTGCACCGTTCGCCGGCGATCCGGATCGCCGGCCGCCGGGCGCTGGAACTCGCCGGCCTGGGCATCGACGAGATCGACCACGTCGACCTCTACTCGTGCTTTCCATCGGCCGTTCAGGTGGCCGCCGCCGAACTGGGCCTGCCGGCCGACGATCCGGCCCGCCCGCTCACGGTCACCGGGGGGCTGACGTTCGCAGGCGGCCCCTGGAGCAACTACGTGATGCACTCCATCGCCACCATGGCGGAGTTGCTGGCCGCCCACCCCGGGCGCCGCGGCCTGATCACGGCCAACGGCGGCTACCTGACCAAGCACAGCTTCGGCGTGTACGGCACGGAGCCGCCCGCCGAATTCCGTTGGGAAGACGTGCAACCGGCGGTGGACCGCGAGCCCACCCGGGACGGCTTGGTGGACTGGGAGGGCGTCGGCACGGTGGAAGCCTGGACCACTCCGTTCGACCGCGACGGCCGACCCGAGAAGGCGTATCTGGCCGTGCGCACGCCGGACGGGTCGCGCACCCTCGCCGTGATCAGCGACGCCGCGCAGGCGCAGGCCACCGTGCGCGAAGACATCGGCGGCGCCAAGGTTGCCGTCGCCGACGACGGCAGCGCCACGCTGCAGTAACCCGGCCGCAGCGATCCCGCCTGCTCGGGGCGCCGTTTGCCCGATAACGGTCGCTAGGTCATGCCGTCTTGCCTATTGTTTAGCTTGAGGTCGGGGGAGGTGAGCCCAGGTGCAGATCCTGGTTACCGACGCCACCGGCGCGCTCGGGCGGCTGGTCGCACGGCAGCTGATCGCTGCCGGGCACACGGTGACCGGCATTGCTGAGCGTCCCCACCCGTTCCTGGACGGCAACGTCGAGTTTGTTTGCGCACCGCTGCGGCACCCGGTCTTGCGGGAGCTGGCCGAGGAAGCCGACGCGGTCATCCACCTGGCCCCGATCGACACCACCGCACCCGGCAGCGCCGACATCGACCTGCTCGCCCATGTCACCGATGTGGCCGCCCGGGCCGGCGACCGGCTGCTGTTCGTGTCCCAGGCCGCCGGGCAGCCCGAGCTGTACCGGCCCGCCGAGGAGCTCGTGTCCACCAGTTGGGGGCCCAGCTTGGTCGTCCGCATCGCCCCGGCGGTCGGGCGCCAGCTCGACTGGATGGTGTGCCGCACCGTGGCCACGCTGCTGCGCACGAAGGTGTCGGCGCAACCGATGCGCGTGCTGCACATCGACGATTTGGTGCGCTTCCTGGTCTCGTCGCTGGACTCCGACCGCACCGGTGTGGTCGACCTCGCCTCCCCGGACACGGTCAACATGATCACCGCGTGGCGGATGCTGCGGTCCGCCGATCCACGGTCCCGGCTGAATCGGGTGCGCAGCTGGGCACGGCTCATTCCGGACATGGATATCGCTGCGGCGCAAGAGGATTGGTCGTTCGAGTTCGGCTGGCAGGCACTCGAGGCCGTGGCCGACACCGCTCGCGGCCTGGTCGGCCGACAGATCGGCCCCGCGGGCGCCACCGGCCACGGGCGCCAACTGGCGATCCCGGTCGAGATCGCCCCCCGTTTGCCACCTTCGGCGGAGGAGCACAGCGCGGCACCCGAGGGCGTCGAGGGCGAATTCGACGACCGGATCGATCCGCGCTTTCCCATTTTCAGCGCGGCCAACCTCGCCGAGGCGCTGCCCGGGCCGCTGACCCCCATCACGCTGGACGTGCAGTTGAGCGGATTGCGCGCGGCGAATGGGGTGCTGAGCCACGTGCTGGCCCTGGGCGGCGTGACGGGCGACGAGTGGGGCAACAGGGCCATCGCGGTGTTCGGTCACCGGGCCTACGTCGGAGTGTCGGTCAACATGGTCGCCGCGGCTCAGCTGCCCGGCTGGGACCAGGAGGCGGTCGCCCGTAACGCGCTGGTGGGCCGGCCGCACGTCGGAGACCCCCTGCCGTTCGGTGAGCCCGCGCTGGCGGGCGGCGCCCTCGGGTACATCGCCAAGGCCGTCGTCGCGGGGCGATCGCTGGCGCTGCTGCGCCACCTGAAGTCCGACACGGGGGCCTACAGCGCCGCCGCCGACGCCGAACAGCTCGACGCCACACAGCTTGCGTCGCTGCCCGACGCCGGCCTGGAAGTCCGAATTCGCCTGCTGCGGGACCGGATTCATCAAGGCTGGATCCTCACCGCGCTGTGGCTGATCGACACCGGCGTCACCGCGGCGGCGCTGGAGCGCAGCAAGGAGGCGCGCGGTGTTCCCGGGGTGGACATGATCATGGAAAGCACGCGCGTCCCGGCCGAGACCGACCAGCTGGCGGCGGTGCTGCGGGCCGACCCGCCGCTGTGCGCGCTGGCCCAGGAGGGCAACCTCGACAGCATCCGCGCGCTGTCTCCGGCCACCGCCGCGGCGGTGGACGCCGCCGTCGCCCGGCTGGCGCATCGCGGGCCCGGGGAAGCCGAGCTGGCCAGCCGCACCTACGCCGACGACCCGGCGCTGCTGTTGACGGCCGCGGGGGCCGCCGCGGTGTCCGCCGCCGCATCGACCGAACCGCCGTCGGCGACGCTGGCCCGGCGGCTGACCACCAATGCCCGCGACTCGCGCGAACTCGCCCACGACACCACGCTGCGGTTCACTCATCAACTGCGGATGACGTTGCGGGAGCTGGGATCCCGCCGAGTGGCCGCCGACCTGATCGACGTGGTGGAGGACGTCTACTACCTGACCTGTGACGAGCTGGTCACCATGCCGACGGACGCCCGGCTGCGGATCAAACGCCGCCGCGCCGAACGGGAACGGTTGCAGGTGCAGCGCCCGCCCGACGTCATCGACGGGACGTGGGCTCCCGTCGAGCAGGCCCCCGATTAACCGAGGAGTTCGCGTAGGTACAGCGCGTTGCGCACCGCGTGGCCGCCCAGGTCGTTGTTGAAATACATCCACACGTCTTTGCCGTCGTCACTCCAGGCGGCGATCCGGTCGGCCCAGCGCCGCAGCTCGTCGTTCGAATAGGAGCCGGCGTAGATCGCGTCCTGATCCGGGCCGTGCATGCGGACGTACACCAGGTCGGTGGTGGCCCGCGGCACGCACGCCAACCCGGCGCCGCTCATCACCACGTACGCGGCGCGCCGGCGTTCCAGCAACTCGAAGACGCCCGCGTCGTTCCAGGACGGGTGACGCAGCTCCATGGCCACCCGGATCGACTCCGGCACGCCGGCCAGAAAAACGTCCAGGCGCGCGTCGTCGCGCTGCTGCTCGGGATGCAGCTGCACCAGCAGCACCCCGCGGCGATCACCCAGCAAGTCCCAACAGCGCACGAAGCGCTCGATCCACGGCTCGGGCGAGGCCAGACGGCGGTAGTGAGTCAGCCCTCGATGGGCCTTGACCGACATCTTGAAGCCGTCCGGGAGTCGGTCGCGCCAGCCCGCGAACGTCGAATCCTTCGGCCAGCGATAGAAACTCGCGTTCAGCTCGACGGTGTCGAATACCTCCACGTAGCGGGCCAACCGGCGCGCCACGGGCAGGCCGGGCGGGTAAAGGACGTCCGCCCAGTGGTTGTAGGACCATCCCGAGGTACCGATCCGTACGGTCAACCGGTCACCTGCCGGCGCACGTCGTCGTCCAGCGAGACCCTGATCAGCGCCGCAGCCAGTCGCGCATTGGCCTGCGGCGCAAGGGCTCCCAGCTTTGCCGGTTGCGCGGGCAAACCCAATTGCCTGGCCGCCGCGGTGGCCCGGTCGTCGAAGTACGGCCGCACCCAGGTCCACACGTCCTGCACCTCGCGCAGGTAGATGTCGGCGCCGGTGTCGCCAATTCCCTTGAAGCCCTTGAGCAAACGCTTCGCGGCGGCGACGTCGTGCCGGCTGCGATCGGCGAGTTGCCGCAAATCGCCGCCGTATTCGTCGCGCACCCGTTCGGCCATGTCGGTGAGCCGGGTGGCCGAGCTTTCGTCGTAGCGCACGTAGTGGGCGCGTCCGAAGGCGTCGATCATCCTCCGCCGGTCCGAGCCCAGCACCGCCCGGGGTGTGCGCAGGCCCGCCTTGAAGAGTTCCCCGCCGGCGGCCATGGCGATGCCCGCATCGATCTGCCTGCTGGCCAGCATGCAAACGACCAGCAGCTGAAACAGCGGCATCGGCTTGTCGCCGAGCCTGATTCGCGCCTCGGCGGAATAGGTGGTTCCGGCAACCTCGAGCAGCCGTCGCACCAGTCGCGCACGTTCGGGCATACCCGATGACGTACCCGCGCCAGGCCCCAGCAAACGGCGCCGGTCACTTGGGCGGCAGGCTGCGCGCGTAGCCGACCCCGCGCGACACCCAGCCCTGCAGCTGCCGTTTGGTCCGCACCCCGGCGGGCTCCACCCGCACCCAGCCACGGACGTCGCGGCCCGCCATCACCATCGGGCTGACGTGGGCGCGCTGCACCACTTTGTCGAAATCGTCCCGCGGCACCCGGACCAGCAGGCCGCCCTGGCCGCTGACGGCCACGGACATGTTGCCGTTGATCAGGAAGGCGAGGCCGCCGAACATGCGTTTCTCTTCGATGCCGCGTTCGGCGGCGACAAGCTCGCGGATTTCCTCCGCCAGGCTTTCGTCGTAGGCCATGGGCGGGCGCGTCAGTCCAGGTCCACCCGGATGGTCAGCAGGTCGCTGCCCATCAGGCGCACCACCGCGCTGTTGAGCCGCGGCAGGTTACCGAGCCGCTGCAGCGGGTCGTCGTCGGGCAGCAGATGCGCAGTGCCGCTGCGCCATTGGCCACCGATGCGCACCCGGACGGCGGGATTGGCCTTGATGTTGCGGACGTAGTCGGAGTGTTCACCATGCTCGGAGACCATCCAGAACTGATTGCCGACCAGCCGCCCGCCGACGGCGGTGCGCCGCGGCTTGCCGCTCTTGCGGCCGGTGGTTTCCAGGCTGATTCCGGGCATCTGCCGGCCCACCGGATTGACGAGCAGCCGCTGCACGCGGTGGACCACTTGGCGTTTGAGTGTCACGGGTCCATTCAACGCCGCGCCCGCGGGCCGTGTCACCGTGCAAATGAAACAGCCGCCCCCGCAAGGGGGCGGCTGCCTCGTTGTGCCGTTCTCTAGGTCCCGGGGTTGATCCCGCCGCTGACGCCGCCGCCGGCGTTCGCCCCGCCGACGGGGGTGTACGCCTGGAATCCGGTAGACGTCTGGACGCCCCACTGGCCCAGATCCGGGTTGAACACGACCGGAAGCTGGGTTCCGTCCGGGTCACCCACCGGCGGCACCCACGTGGCCGGCAGGCCGTAGCGACCCGGGTCGTTGTAGTGCCCCGGCGGCGGGAAGCCGTCGTGTCCCGGCGGAAGCGGGCTGCCCGGCGCGTTGCAGTTGACGCCCGGCGCACCCGGGTTACAGATCGGCTGACCCGGCACGTGCTGGCCAGGCAGGTCGTCCCGGTCGCCTCCCGGCACGTTCGGACCCGGGATGTTCGGGTTCGGCACGTTCGGGCCGTTCGGGCTGGCCTGCGCGATACCGGCGCCGATTCCGAACGCCGCGGACGTGATGGTTCCGGCCATGAGTGTGCCGGCTGCGATTTTGCTCAGATTCATCAGTGAACCCCCTTGTCGAGCAGTTTGGGCTGCTTGGTGCAGCTCAAGCGGTTGACTTGGCGATTCGCTCACCCCACCGCCCTCATCGGGCAGTCGAACCTCCAACCCCCAGATACCCGAGCAATGGATGCCGGAAACCTTCTTCCGGCCTACGCAGGCCGCGGGGCCGGCACGCCGACGGCACGCAACACCCATTCGCGCGGGACCGAGAACGCCAGTGACCTGCGCGGAATGGTGGTCAGCACGGGTTCCGGTATCGCCGTCTTGTAGTGCAGTGCCAGGCGTCCGGAGAACGCGGGATCGATGTGGCCGACGTCGGCGGTGAGCACAAGCCCGGTCGGCGACAGCTCGGCTTGCACGGGGCCCTCCTGCGGCGCATCCCAGCGCTGGTCGATGGCCCGTCCCGCGAGCTTGGGCACCGTCGAGAGCGTGCCGAGCACCCGCTGGGACGTGAGCACCAGGGAGCCGACATAGCTGCGGATGTTTCCCTTGGCGACGAATCCCGGCACCGAGCCGCTGAACCGGAAAGTGGCGGGGACGTACTCGGCGAGCAGGATGATGCCCTCCGGTTCCACCTCCGCCCGGATGTCGGCGGGAAGCTTGCCAATGCGGAGCAATCTGCGCAGGATCACGGCCATCCACGGACCTTAACGCGCTCGGCCGGGATGCGAGCGAGTTTGCTGCGCACCCCGGCCAGGCTCACGTCAGGCAGCGACCGTGGCGGTTTCGACCACCGGTTCGAGAGCCTGCGCGACGATGTCGGCGACGTCGGTCATCGGCTTGACGTCCAGCGCGTCGAACACCTCGGCGGGCACATCATCCAGGTCGGGCTCGTTGCGCGCCGGGATGAAAACCGTTGACAGGCCAGCTCTTTGCGCGGCGAGCAGTTTCTGCTTGACGCCGCCGATCGGCAACACCCGACCGTTCAGCGTGACCTCGCCGGTCATGCCGACGTCGGAGCGCACCTGGCGTCCGGTGGCCATCGACACCAGGGCGGTCACCATGGTGACACCGGCCGACGGGCCGTCCTTGGGCACCGCGCCGGCGGGCACGTGGACGTGGATGCGCCGGTCGAGGGCCTTCGGATCGACACCCAACTCCGCGGCGTGGGAGCGCACGTAGGACAGCGCGATCTGCGCCGACTCCTTCATGACGTCACCCAGCTGACCGGTCAGCTGCAGACCGGGTTCGCCCTCGGTTGAGCCGGCCTCGATGTAGAGGACGTCGCCGCCCAGGCCGGTGACGGCCAGGCCGGTGGCCACGCCCGGCACCGCCGTGCGTTCGGCCGATTCCGGCGTGAACCGCGGGCGGCCAAGGTACTCAACCAGATCCGGCTCGTCGATGGTGATCGGCTCGGAATCGTCCGCCAACTTGGTGGTGACCTTGCGCAGCGCCTTGGCCAGCAACCGCTCGAACTGGCGCACACCGGGTTCCCGGGTGTAGTCGGCGGCGATCTTGCGCAGCGCGGCGTCGGTCAGCGTGACCTCGTCCTCGGTCAGCGCCGCCCGCTCCCGCTGCCGGGGCAGCAGGTAGTCCCGCGCGATCGCAACCTTGTCGTCCTCGGTGTAGCCGTCGATAGCCACCAGCTCCATGCGGTCCAGCAGTGCCGACGGGATGTTCTCGATCACGTTGGCGGTGGCCAGGAACACCACGTCCGACAGGTCCAGGTCCAAGTCCAGGTAGTGATCGCGGAACGTGTGGTTCTGCGCCGGGTCGAGGACCTCCAGCAGCGCGGCGCTCGGGTCGCCCCGGTAGTCAGAACCGACCTTGTCGATTTCGTCCAGCAGCACAACGGGATTCATCGTTCCCGCCTCACCGATGGCGCGCACGATCCGGCCGGGCAACGCGCCCACATAGGTGCGCCGGTGCCCGCGGATCTCGGCCTCGTCGCGCACACCGCCCAGGGCGACGCGCACGAACTTGCGGCCCAGCGCCCGGGCGACGCTCTCACCGAGCGACGTCTTGCCGACGCCGGGGGGACCGGCCAGCACCATCACCGCGCCCGAACCGCGGCCGCCGACCACCTCCAGCCCCCGCTGGGCGCGGCGGGCCCGCACGGCCAGGTATTCGACGATGCGGTCCTTGACGTCGTCCAGCCCGTGGTGGTCGGCGTCCAGGACGCCGCGCGCGGCCTTCAGGTCCGTCGAGTCCTCGGTCCGAACGTTCCAGGGCAGGTCGAGGACGGTGTCCAGCCAGGTGCGGATCCAGCCGCTTTCCGGGCTCTGGTCGCTGGAGCGTTCCAGCTTGCCGACCTCGCGCAGCGCGGCCTCGCGCACCTTCTCGGGCAGGTCGGCGGCCTCCACGCGGGCCCGGTATTCGTCGGATCCGTCGGGCTCGCCCTCGCCGAGTTCCTTCCGAATGGCGGCCAGTTGTTGGCGCAGCAGGAACTCCTTCTGCGTCTTCTCCATGCCCTCGCGCACGTCCTCGGCGATCTTGTCGTTGACCTCGACCTCGGCGAGGTGCGAACTGGTCCAGTCGATCAGCACGCGCAACCGTTCGGCGACGTCGACGGTCTCGACCAGCTGCCGCTTCTGCTCGCTGGATAGGTACGACGCATACCCCGAGGTGTCGGCCAGGGCCGACGGGTCGGTCAGCCTGTTGACGTAGTCGACGATTTCCCAGGCCTCGCGCCGTTGCAGCATGGCCAGCAGCAGCTTCCTGTACTCGGCGGTCAGCGCCTTGACCTCGTCGGTCGTTTCGACGTCGGGGACCTCGGTCACCTCGACCCACAGCGCCGCACCGGGCCCGGAGGCTCCCGTCCCGATCTGCGCCCGGCGCTCACCGCGCACGACGGCCGCGGTGCCGCCGCCGGCGATGCGTCCGACCTGCAAGATCTTGGCGATCACGCCGTGCGAAGGGTAGCGGTCGTCGAGCCGGGGCGCGATCAGCAGCTGCCCCGACTCGCTCGCCTGGGCGGCGTCGATCGCCGCCCGAGCGGCGTCGTCGAGAGCGATCGGAACGACCATTCCGGGCAACACGATGGTGTCGGTGACAAACAGCACCGGCACCGATTTGGCTTCAGCCATCAATCCTCCAAAAACTGAGTCTGATGCGCTCAACCCAGCCCGGCGCCGGTTTGTTCCCGGGACGCTTCCTCCCGCCGAGCGTGCGGCCAGCCGCACAGTCGAGGGCGAATGTGCGGCGAGCCGCACACTCGGCGTGGACGGCCACCGCCACACTCCATCGCCAGCGTGCGGCCCGCCTCACACTGGCGGCGAAGCCGGCCCCAGCCGCCGCAGCTGCGTCACGTGGCTGGGCGAAAGCTCTTCGAGGCAGGTGACGCCCAGCAGCCGCATTGTCCGGATCACGCCGTCGGCCAGGATCTCGATGGCGCGGGTGACGCCGGGCTGGCCGCCGGCCATCAGCCCGTACAGGTAGGCCCGCCCGACGAGCGTGCACCGCGCGCCAAGGGCGATCGCCGCCACGATGTCGGCGCCGGACATGATGCCGGTGTCCACCAGGATCTCGGTGTCCTTGCCCAGCTCGCGGGCGACCACGGGCAACAGGTGGAAGGGCACCGGGGCGCGATCCAGTTGCCGTCCGCCGTGATTCGACAACACGACGCCGTCGACGCCGCGCTCGACGACCGCGCGGGCGTCCTCGAGCGTCTGGATGCCCTTGACCACCAACTTGCCCGGCCACTGGGCCTTGATCCACTCCAGGTCGTCGAAGGTGAGGCTCGGGTCGAACATGGTGGACAGATACTCCGAGACGGTCCCGGGCCAGCGGTCCAGCGACGCGAACGCCAACGGCTCGGTGGTCAACAGGTCGAACCACCACTTCGGGTGCGGCACGGCATCCAGGACGGTGCGCAGCGTCAGCGTCGGCGGGATCGTCATCCCGTTGCGGTTGTCCCGCAGCCGGGCCCCGGACACCGGGACGTCGACGGTGGCCAGCAGGGTGTCGAAACCCGCGTCGGCCGCGCGGCGCACCAGCGCCATCGAGCGTTCCCGGTCGCGCCACATGTAGAGCTGAAACCACTTCCTGCCCTGGGGAACAGCGGTGGCCAGGTCCTCGATCGAGCAGGTGCCGAGCGTGGACAGCGAGAACGGGATGCCGGCCCGGGCCGCCGCCCCCGCGCCGGCGATCTCGCCCTCGGTGTGCATCAACCGGGTGAAGCCGGTGGGCGCGATCGCGAACGGCAGGACGACGGGTTGACCCAGCACGTTCCAGCCGGCGGTGACGTTGGTGACGTCACGCAGGATCGTCGGGTGAAACTCGATGTCGCGGAAGGCTTGTCGAGCGCGCGAGAGGGAGATCTCGTCCTCGGCCGCGCCGTCGGTGTAGTCGAACGCCGCCTTGGGAGTGCGCCGTTTGGCGATCCGCCGCAGGTCTTCGATCGTGTACGCGGCGTCGAGGCGGCGCCTGGTGGCGTCGAACTGCGGTCGCTTGAACTGGATCAGCGGCGCCAGATCGCGCACCCTGGGCACTCGTCGTCGGACCGGCATATGTGCAACCGTAGTCACATGGAGGCGCGCAGCGACCCCTTCGACCTGGAGCGCTTCGTCGACGCGCAGGCCCCGGTGTACCGCACCGTGGTGGACGAGCTGCGCGCCGGCCGAAAACGCAGCCACTGGATGTGGTTCGTCTTCCCGCAATTGCGCGGCCTGGGCGGCAGCCCGACCGCGGTGCACTACGGCATCTCGTCGCTCGACGAGGCGCGGGCCTACCTGGCCCACGAGTTGCTCGGGCCGCGATTGCGCGAGTGCGCCCGACTGGTCAACCAGGTGCGCGGCCGCTCGGCCGGCGAGATCTTCGGCTCGCCGGACGACCTCAAGCTGCGTTCGTCGATGACGCTGTTCGCCCTGGCGACCGACGAGAACGAGGAGTTCGTCGCGCTGCTCGAGAAGTATTACGGCGGGCAGCAGGATGAGCTGACGCTGGCGCGGCTAGGCCGGGCCTAGAATCCGCCAGCCGTGCGGCTCGACCACCACCGCGTCGAGGACCTCCTGCGGTGGGGCGGCGGACCCGCCGATGACCCGCCGGTGTCCCGCGCCCAGCTCCGGCAGCGCCAACCGCATCGGCTCATCGCCGATGTTGAGCGCGACCAGCAGCGCGTCGTCGCCGTTGCGGGTCTCGTAGACGTAGTGCCGGTTTTCCAGCCGCAGCGCGCTCGTCGTCGCCCGGTGCAACCACGGGTGGCGGCGACGTAATCCGACGAGGAATTGGTGCAGGGCCCACATTTGGGCCCCGAAGTCATCTAATTGCAATGGGGGAGAGGCGAATTCGGGCCGCACCGCGTCGTCGCCGCCGTAGCGCTCCTCCTTGACCCCGCGGAATCCCAACTCGTCGCCCGCGTACACGCTGGGCACGCCACCGACGGTCAGCAGGATCACCAGCGCGTGCGCCACGTGCTCGGGGCGTTCGAGCCGGCTGGCGATGCGGGTGACGTCGTGGTTGCCGATGAAGGTGAGGGGCGCGAAGCCGGTGAGAAACTCGGCGTGCCGCTGCAGCGCCCAGTCCAGCTCGAAGAAGTTGCCGTCGTTGAGGCTGCTCCAGATCGCCTTCCACAGCTCGTACTGGGTGGCCGAGTCGAACGTGGCGGCGCGCACCACCGCGGCGTAGTCGCCGTGAATGAGCTCGCCGACGAACCAGGAGTCCGGGAACCGCTCCCGCACCCGCGGCAGCGTGGACGCCCAAAAGCGTTCGGGCACCGTGTAAGCCGCGTCCAGGCGCCAGCCGTCGGCGCCGCGGCCCAGCCAGTGCGCCATTACCTCCACGGTGTAGTCGGCGACCTCGGGGTTGTCGTGGTTGAGCGTGATCAGCTCGGAGTGGCCCTCGAACGTCCCGCCGCTGAACCAACCCGGGGCCTCGTCGCGGTAGCGGGGGAAGTCCACCCCGACGTGGTTGAACACGCCGTCGAGCAGGATGCGCAGGCCGCGGCGGTGAGCCTCGGCGACGAGGTGGTCGAAATCGGCGTCGTCACCGAGCCGGGGGTCGATGCGGTAGTGGTCGGTGGTGTCGTAACCATGTGTGCGCGAGGCGAATATCGGCCCCAGCGCAATGCCCGAAGCGCCCAGCGCGATCGCGTGGTCGAACCAGTCGAGGGGCCCCCCCCCCCCCGCGGGGGGCCCCGGGGGGGGGGCGGGGCGCCCGCGGGCGGGGGGGCGCCACCCCCCCCCCGCGACAGCGCCCCCCCCCACC
>NZ_LZHV01000076.1 GCF_001667275.1 Mycobacterium sp. ACS4054 | reverse complement strand
CCCCATGCCCATCGACCCACCCCAACAACCCGTCGCCACGACACCCGAAGCTCCGCCGGTCGAGCGGCCCAAGCAGCCCCCACCGGAGTCGGACCGACCGCAGCAGCCCCCGCCGGCCGAGCCGGAACCGCCTGCGCCGCAGCCGGAGCCGCGGACCCAAGCCCCCGCCCAGCATGCGCGGCACGCGCGCCGCGCCAACCGCGGCGACGCCGATGGGCAGGACCTCCCCAACACCGGCCCCAGCCGACACAGCCACCGCGCGAAACCGACCACTCTTTCCGCCGCACCAAGCCCACGCGTCAGCCCGTCGGCGGCGAAACCGAATGGCGGCCCGGTACCGCCCGCGTCGAAGCGACGCGAACGCGACGTGGCCCCCGTTCGTCCCGCGACGCAGCGACCCGCCGAGGCATCCGCCCGACCGGGTTCGCCGCCCGCGCGCGCGAACGGTGACCGCGGGGGCAGCGCCGTCACCCACACCGGTCCCAAGCCTGCCGACACCGCCGCGGCCGACGCGGTACCGCAACGCGGTTGGCGGCGTTGGGTATACGCCTCGACGCGCATCAACGTCGGCTTGTCCCGCGACGAGAAGTACGAGCTGGACTTGCACCGGCGCATTCGCCGCCTTCCGCGCGGCTCGCACGAGATCGCGATCGTCGGCCTCAAGGGCGGAGTCGGCAAGACGGCCGTGACGGTCGCGCTCGGCTCGGTGTTGGCGCAGGTGCGCGGCGACCGGATCCTGGCGTTCGACGCGGACGCGGACTCGGGAAACCTCGCGGATCGAGTGGGACGTCGGCCGGCTTCGTCCGTCGCGGATCTGCTTGCCCGCAGGGACCTTTCGCACTACAACGACGTGCGCGCACACACCGGTGTCAACGCGGTCAACCTTGAAGTGCTCGCCGCGCAGGAGTACAACTCGGCGCCGCGCCCGTTCGGCGCGGCCGACTGGCAGTACGCGGCCGATGCGGTGTCCAGGTTCTACAACGTCGTGCTGGCCGACTGCGGGGCCGGCTTGACGCGCGGTGTGCTCGCCACGGCATCCGGGGTGGTGATCGTGACCACCCCATCGATCGACGGTGCGCGGCAAGCCGCGGTCGCGATCGACTGGCTGCGCAACAGCGGACGACAGGAATTGCTAAGCCGCGCATGCGTGGTGATCAACCATGTCGCACCGGGAGAACCCAACGTCGCCACCACCGGCCTGGTACGGCAATTCAGCCAGCATGTTCGGCCGGAACGCATCGTGGTGCTGCCCTGGGACAAGCACGTCGCGGCTGGCAAAGAGATCGAAATCGGCCAACTCGACCCGGTCTACAAGCGTAGGATTACCGAGCTTGCCGCAGCACTGTCCGACGATTTCGACAGGGGTGAACGTCGTTGAGCGCGCCCACCGCCACTGCCGGCGCAGCCGCGACCGCGGGGACCGCCGGCACCACGCCCGCCAAGCCCGCGACCACCCGGGTGACCATCCTTACCGGCCGGCGACTGACCGATGTGGTGCTGCCGTCGTCGGTCCCGATCGACACGTACATCGACGACACCGTCGCCGTCTTGGCCGAACTGCTCGAAGACACTCCAGCCGACGTGCTCGCCGGCTTTGACTTCTCTGCCCAGGGCGCTTGGACTTTCGCGCGGCCCGGGGCCCCGCCGCTGAAGCCGGACAAGTCCCTCGACGACGCCGTGGTGGTCGACGGATCGTTGCTGACATTGGTGTCGGTCAGTCGCACGGAGCGGTACCGACCGTTGGTCGAGGACGTCATCGACGCGATTGCGGTGCTCGACGAATCCCCCGAGTTCGACCGGACGGCGCTCAATCGCTTTATCGGCGTGGCGATTCCGATCGCGGCCACGGCCGTCTCCGCGATAACGGTGCAGGCGTGGTGGAACACCGGGCGGCACCTGTGGTGGCCGCTCGCGCTGGGCATCGCCGGGCTGCTGGTGCTCCTGGGCAGTTGGGCAGCCAAGCGGTTCTACCAGAACGTGAGTCTCTCGGAGAGCTTGTTGACGGCGGCGTCGCCGTTGCTCACCATCGCTGCGGCGCTTGCCGTTCCGCCCCCGCACGGAGCCGCTCCGCTCGGGGCGCCGCAGCTCGCCGCCGCGGCCGCGGCCGTATTGTTCTTGGCGCTGCTGACCCGGGGTGGCCCCCGGCGGCGTTCGGAGCTCGCATCGTTCGTCGTCATCACCGCGATCGCGGTCACCGCGGCGGCCGTTGCGTTCGGATACGGCTGGCAACATTGGGTGCCGGCCGGTGCCATCGTGTTCGGGCTGTTCACCGTCACCAATGCGGCGAAGCTGACCGTCGCCGTGGCCCGGATCGCGCTGCCGCCCATCCCCGCCCCGGGCGAGGCCGTCGACCATGACGAATTGCTCGATGCCGTTGCGGGCCAAGAGGGTGGCGACGACAAGGAGGCCCGCACCTGGCAGGCCATCATCGCGTCGGTGCCCGACTCCGCCGCGCGCCTCACCGAACGCAGCGAACTCGCCAAGCGACTGCTGGTCGGGTTCGTCACGGCCGGCACCCTGGTGCTCGCGGTCGGTGTCATCGCGACCGTGGTGCGCGGGCACTTCTTCGTGCACAGCCTCATCGTCGCCGGGTTGGTCACCGTCGCATGCGGATTCAGGTCGCGCCTCTACGCCGACCGGTGGTGCGCGTGGGCGCTGCTGGCGGCGGCCGTCGCCATCCCGATCGGGGTGACCGCCAGACTGTGTATCTGGTATCCGCACAGCGCATGGCTGCTCCTGACCATCCTGGTCAGCATGGGCCTCGTGACGCTGGCGATCGTCGGGGCGACGCTGTCGGTACGGCGCGTTTCGCCGGTCATGAAGCGCGTCCTGGAATTGCTCGACGGCCTCCTGGTGGCAGCCATCCTGCCAATGCTGTTGTGGATCACCGGTGTCTACGACATCGTCCGCAACATCCAATTCTGACGGTCACGACGGCGGCGAAAATTGCCGCGGTCGCGGGGCCGCGGGCCTGGTTAGGATATTCCCGACGGCAAACGCGCAGAGGAGATCGGCTGATGATCGAACCATTGGTCGTCGAGCCGTCCCGCCTCGAGACGGCCGGAAACACCTTGCGGGATCTGCCGTTTCCCTCGCCGCCGGCGCCGATTGTCGCGCCCGGCGCGGATTCCGTGTCGGCGGCCGTGAACGCGACCCTGCCGATCATCGAATCACCGGTGGTCGACGGCTTGCCCGCGGTCAAAGCCGCGCTCAGCAGAACCGGGTCCAGCATCGCCGCCGCGGCGGGAATGTATACCGACACCGACGAGAGACTGGGCGACCGGCTGACCCAAGTCCAGTTCCTCGCGGCCGCCGGGGAGTCTTCGGCGGGCACGTCGGGCGACAAATCCGACGACGCCCCCGTGGATGACGAGAAACCCGCGCCGAAACCGACTCCGAAACCCCCGACACCCCAGCCCGACCAAATGGCCGGCGCCGGTGGGATGCTCGGGTCTGTCATGCAAGGCATGCAGGGGGCGATGGGAAGCATGCAGGGCATGCAGGGTGCCGGCGCCACACCGGCGCAGCTGGCGGACAGCAACAAGCCCGACGACGAGGCGCGCGACAAGAAGTCCGACGAAGAGGTGGAATCCGAAGCGTCCGCCGAAGGCGCGGCGCCAGGCAGCGAGACGTCGGAGGGCATGCCCACCCGGCCGCCGGCCGCCGCGCGACCGGAAGCGGCCCCGGCGGAGATCAACCTCTAGGGCGGGTCGCGCCTCAGTGCGGCTGAGCCAGCCGCCCCATTTCGGCGACGATGGATCGGCGGAGCTCGTCGGCCGGAAGGTCGTGCAGTCCCGTGGCGGAGCGCAGGAACGGTTCGAACATCTGCCAGCCGAGCAACAACGCGCTGGCGTTCGCCGCCGCCAGCCGCGCCGCGTCCTCGCTGGGGTGCTGGGGCCGGATCTCGTCGAGAAGCCTGGCGGCTGCGGGGAAGCTGGACTGCAGCTGACCCGCCGGATACCCGTCCAAAAGCGCCCGCGCGATCACCCGCAAGTGGCGGCCGCCGGCCGCCTGGATTTCGTCCGGGGTCCCGCCACGGTCCATCACCGCGGAGAGCTGGCCCGCCAGATGATCGAGTACCGAGGCGACCAACTTCTCTTTGGTGCCGAAATGCCGGAAGACCAGACCGTGGTTGACCCGCGCGCGGGCGGCGATATCGCGGATGGAGGCGGCAGCCGGTCCCCGCTCGGCGAATAACTCACTCGCGCTCTCGAGGATCGCGGCGACCACCTCGTCGCGGCCCGTCGGAGAAATTTCCTGCTCCGGGGGGCTTGCACCGTCTGTAGTCATCTGTCTACACTACCTCATAACGCACTGTAGTCGATTGACTACAGACAACGACTGAGGAGAGCCTGAGCTGGACACCCAGACTGGCGTGCCGAGTGGTCCGGCCAACGGCGATGCCCATTGACTCGACGGGGGCGGGCGCATTGAGGGGGGCGCCCGCCCTGTCGCGGCCGAGGGATGCCGGGAAGGGTTGCAAGAGCCCGTTTTTCGATGCGCGACGGTTCAGTCGCCCGATTCACCGCGCGTCGGACAGGGCTGCGGTCAACAACCCGGAGAGGCGCTTCCAGTACAGCCAATCGGCGACGGCCGAGCGCTGGGCGGCGGGATCGACCGCGGTGTGCGCCTCGTTGAGAACGACCTCTTGGGTGTGCTCGACGTAGCGATGGAACGCCCGCAGGTGCGCGGCTTGGCGGCCGGGTGAGCTGCTGGCCAGCGGCTTCATCACGTCAAACCACAGCATGGGCCGTTGATCGGCTGGCGGAGCTACCCCGTCGGGCGGTTTCGGCGCCTGCTCGTCGGGCGGGGCGTGCTGGCCGGCCGCCGGCGCCGGCGGCAACATGTTGACCAGCCGGACGTCGGTGGTGGCGGCGAGGCGATCCGCGGCCTCGGGATCGACCACCTCCAGGCGCGATCGGCCGACCATGTCCCCGCTGTCCGGAATGTCATCGGGCTTCAGCACGACCTTGGCCGCGCCGGCATCGGAGTTGGCCAGCTGCTCCTCCGTTGCGATGACCGCCCGCAGCTTCTTGTCGTGATGGTCGGCCCAGCCCTGCACGGCCAGCACCGGGTACGTCACCCAGCGCGCCCGCTCGGCAGCGGGAATCGCGTCGTCGGCGCTGGCCAGCTGCACGGGCTCGGGTAATTGGATCCCGTCGGGGATGTAGGCGATCCCGTAGCTGTTCGCCACCACGATCGAGCCGTCGGTGGTCACCGCGGTCACCCAGAAGAATCCGAGGTCGCTCCCGCCGCGCGTGCCCGGCGCGTTCAACGCTGCCGCGATGCGCCGCGCGAGCCGTAGGGGATCGGATCCGCCGTCCCGGCGGGCGGCGTCGGCGGTGGCGGCGTCGGCGATGGCGTCGCGTTCGGCGCGTGCTTTGGAAACGGGGATGATCGGCGTCACCACAACCGCGTCCGCGGCGTCGGCCTGGTCGATCGAGGATGTCGGATCTCCGGCGTGTGCGGCCGGCCGCGCTCCCGCCCTGCCGCCGGCCGCGGCCGGTTTGGTCGGGGCCGCACCGCCCGCCGGCTTCGGGCCGGCGGCAGCGCTGTAAGCCCCCGCCCGGCCGCCGCGCGCCCCGCCGCCCGCCGCCCCCAGGGCCCGGCCGGCATGCCCGCCGCGCCGGGCGGCGCGGCGGCGGTGGACTCTTCGGTGCGAGGCGCCGCCGACGGCGACAT
>NZ_LZHV01000075.1 GCF_001667275.1 Mycobacterium sp. ACS4054 | reverse complement strand
TGTACTCGGCCAGCAGGTTGGTCACAGTCGGCTGGTGGGTGGTAGTCCGTTGAGTGCGCTGTGGCGGCGTTGAGTGTTGTAGATCTCTAGCCAGGGTGCAAGTGCGTGGGCGCGCTCGGTGTTGGAGGTAAAGACTCGGCGGTAGCACCATTCGGTTTGCAGGGTGCGGTTGAATCGTTCCACTTTGCCGTTCTGCCAGGGGCAGTGCGGCTTGATGAATAGATGCTTGGCGCCGAGTCGGGCGACGACGGTTGCCACGTCGGCTGATCGGCGATAGCTGAGGTGGTTGTCGGTAATGATCCGTTCAATGCGTGAAATGCCATGCGCGCCAAAGTAGCTAGCGGCTCGGTCGATGAAGCCAGCACAGGTGGGGCCTTTCTCGTCGGGCAGGATCTCGGAGTAGGCCAGCCGGCTGTGGTCATCGACCATCGAATGCACGTAGTCAAAGCCGATGCCGCGGCCGCGGACCTGTTCACTGCGTCCATGAGCGCGCCATCCACCGCCGTCGGGGATCCGGCTGAGCTTTTTGACATCAACGTGCACCAGCTCGCCGGGACGGTCACGCTCGTAGCGCACCGTGGTGGCCTTAGAGGCCTTGATCACCGCCCCGGTCATCGGGTCACAGTCGCGCAGGTAGGGCTGATCATGGCGGCGCAGGATCCGGCCGACCGTGCGGGCCGGCACGCCTAGCTGCGGGCCCAACCAGTCTTGACCACGGCGGTGCTCACGACGCGCCGTCAAGACCTGCTGCTCAATACTGGCCGGCGTGCGCCGCGGTGACGAATGCGGACGCGAGGAGCGATCCCACAACCCCGCCTCACCCTCGGTGGCATGCCGGCGAATCCAGGTATGCACACACTTACGGGAAATCCCCATCGCTTCGGCGATCTGGGCCTGTTTCCACCCCTGCCGGTAGCGCTGCACAATCAGCAGCCGCCCCTGAAACGTCGTACGGGCATTACGGTGGGACACGAGAACCTCCGCGGTAGGTATGGGCCTTCGACAAGCCACACCCCACCCGGGGGTTCTCCTCACATCAAGCCGACACGCCTGCTACCAACGTCACGACCGAGTACA
>NZ_LZHV01000074.1 GCF_001667275.1 Mycobacterium sp. ACS4054 | reverse complement strand
GTTGGGGCGGGGGGGGGGGGGGCGGAGGGGCCGGTGGCCGTGCTTGGGGAGGGAAAGGCGATGGCGGCCGCGGTCGGGGGCGCGGGGCGGCGAGGGGCGGCGGGGGCGGGACACTCCGCGGCGGGGGGCCGGGCGGACGCGGCGCCGGGGCGCTGGGCGGCGGCTGCAGACGGTCCCTCAGGAATTCGTCGCGCTCGTTCATGGGCTCCTCGGGTGCCGGGTGATCGATCGGCGCTGGTGGGGTTCGTCCGGGGCTAGTGATAAGCGCCACGGCCCAACCGCCGTCGCGGAAGGCGGACCAGTACGCGTCCAGTATCTCCTCATGGGCCGCGCACCGATACCGTGCAAACTTAGCAGCGCTCGGCGCGACGCGGCCGCGGCGGCCGTGGCCACCCGCTGAGCACCGTCATGCGGGCCGACGGCAGCGCGGCGGTGACGCGCTGTGGCTCTGGCAGCAAACTCCCAAAGCGGTTGCCGTTCACGCGCCGCGCCGCCTGAGGCGGCGGGGTTGTGACGAGAATTGCACCCCCAAAACGGCACGTCGGCACGGTTGCCGGCCGTCGGCCGCCGCGGAATTTACGGGGCTGCCAGCTGGCGGTTAGACTTGGCGAAGTTGGCATGTCAGGCGGGTATTGTCATATCGTTTTACGACTTGTCGAGACCGGTTTCCAGGCCACCGTTCAGCGCTGCACGGACGCATCCCTAACAGGATCATCGCCACCTGGGGGACAGCCTATCGAGACAAGACCGAGGGATCACAGCCCGCAACCTTCGGGTACGACCTCCTCGGGAGCAGCTGTTAACGGCCGCTGACAAACGTTCAGTTGAAGGGTCAGGTGCATATGACGCCCAAGCGCGTCGGGTTATA
Source organism: Mycobacterium sp. ACS4054 (assembly GCF_001667275.1). Classification (GTDB taxonomy): domain Bacteria; phylum Actinomycetota; class Actinomycetes; order Mycobacteriales; family Mycobacteriaceae; genus Mycobacterium. The sequence goes on along the minus strand of NZ_LZHV01000074.1, from coordinate 21,100 downwards.
CAACCCCGCGTTCGAGCACGACTCGTGCGGGGTAGCCATGGTCGTCGACATGCACGGCCGTCGCAGCCGCGACATCGTGGACAAGGCCATCACCGCCCTGCTCAACCTCGAACACCGCGGCGCTCAGGGCGCCGAACCGCGCAGCGGTGACGGCGCCGGCATCCTGATCCAGGTCCCGGACGCGTTCCTGCGCGAAGTCGTCGATTTCGAGTTGCCGCCCCCGGGCAGCTACGCCACCGGCATCGCCTTCTTGCCGCAGTCGTCCAAGGACGCCGCGGCCGCCTGTGACGCGGTCGAGAAGATCGCCGAAGCCGAGGGCCTGACGGTGCTTGGCTGGCGGAACGTGCCCATCGACGACTCGTCCCTCGGGGCGCTGTCCCGCGACGCGATGCCGACGTTCCGGCAGGTCTTCATGACCGGCGCGTCGGACATGACGCTGGAGCGCCGCTGTTATCTGGTCCGCAAGCGCGCCGAGCACGAACTGGGCACCAAGGGTCCCGGTCAGGATGGGCCCGGCCGCGAAACCGTCTATTTCCCAAGCCTTTCCGGCCAGACCATGGTCTACAAGGGCATGCTGACCACGCCGCAGCTCAAGGCGTTTTACCTTGACCTGCAAGACGATCGGATGACCAGCGCGCTGGGCATCGTCCATTCGCGGTTCTCCACGAACACCTTCCCGTCGTGGCCGTTGGCCCATCCGTTCCGCCGGGTGGCCCACAACGGCGAAATCAACACCGTCACCGGCAACGAGAACTGGATGCGGGCCCGTGAGGCGTTGATGAAGACCGACATCTTCGGCACGGAAGCCGACGTCGAGAAGTTGTTCCCCATCTGCACCCCGGGCGCCTCCGACACCGCGCGTTTCGACGAGGCCCTCGAGCTACTGCACCTGGGCGGCCGCAGCCTGGCGCACGCGGTGCTGATGATGATCCCGGAGGCATGGGAGCGCAACGAGTCGATGGACCCGGCGCGGCGGGCCTTCTACCAGTACCACGCCTCGCTGATGGAGCCCTGGGACGGCCCCGCGTCGATCACGTTCACCGACGGCACCATCGTGGGTGCCGTGCTTGACCGAAATGGCTTGCGCCCCTCTCGGATCTGGGTCACCGAGGACGGCCTGGTGGTGATGGCCTCCGAGGCCGGCGTGCTGGACCTGGACCCGGCCAAGGTGGTCCGCCGGATGCGGCTGCAGCCGGGCCGAATGTTCTTGGTGGACACCACCCAGGGGCGCATCGTCTCCGACGAGGAGATCAAGGCCGAGCTTGCGGCCGAGCACCCCTACCAGGAATGGCTCGACAGGAACCTGGTTCCCCTCGATGAGCTGCCGCAGGGTGACTACGTGCGCATGCCCCACGAGCGACTCGTCAAGCGGCAGCTCACATTTGGCTACACCTACGAGGAGCTCAACCTGCTGGTGTCGCCCATGGTGCGTACCGGTGCCGAGCCGCTCGGCTCGATGGGCACCGACACCCCGGTGGCGGTGCTCTCGCAGCGCCCGCGGATGCTCTACGACTACTTCCAGCAGCTTTTCGCCCAGGTGACCAACCCGCCGCTGGACGCCATCCGCGAGGAGGTGGTGACCAGCCTGCAAGGCACCACCGGCGGCGAGCGCGACCTGCTCACGCCGGACGAGAAGTCCTGCCACCAGATCGCTTTGCAGCAACCGATTCTGCGCAACCACGAGCTGGCCAAGCTGATCAACCTCAACCCCGACGACGAGGTCAAGGGGCGCCCGCACGGCATGCGGTCCAAGGTGATTCGCTGCCTGTACCCGGTTGCCGACGGTGGCGCCGGTCTGGCCGCGGCGCTCGACGACATTCGCGCGGAGGCGTCGGCCGCGATCAAGGAGGGCGCGCGGGTCATCATCCTGTCGGACCGCCACTCCGACGAGCAGATGGCACCCATTCCGTCGCTTCTCGCCGTCGCGGGAGTGCATCATCACCTGGTTCGCGACCGGACGCGCACCCATGTGGGTCTGGTCGTCGAGACCGGGGACGCCCGCGAGGTGCACCACATGGCGATGCTGGTCGGCTGCGGGGCGGCCGCGATCAACCCCTACCTGGTGTTCGAGTCGATCGAGGACATGCTCGACCGCGGCGCGATCGACGGTATCGACCGTGAGAAGGCGCTGAACAACTACGTCAAGGCCGCCGGCAAGGGCGTGCTCAAAGTGATGTCCAAGATGGGCATTTCGACGGTGGCCTCCTACACCGGCGCGCAACTGTTCCAGGCGGTCGGCATCTCCGAGGACGTGCTCGACGAGTACTTCACCGGGTTGAGCTGCCCGATCGGCGGGATCACCCTGGAGGACATCGCCGCCGACGTCGCCGCCCGCCACCGGCTGGCCTACCTGGACCGCCGCGACGAGCGGGCGCACCGCGAGCTCGAGGTGGGCGGTGAATACCAGTGGCGCCGGGAGGGTGAGTACCACCTGTTCAACCCGGAGACGGTGTTCAAGCTGCAGCACTCGACCCGCACCGGCCAATACAAGATCTTCAAGGACTACACCCGGCTGGTCGATGACCAGACCGAGCGGATGGCCTCACTGCGCGGCCTGCTCAAGTTCCGCGGCGGGGTGCGGCCGCCCGTTCCGCTGGACGAGGTCGAACCCGCCAGCGAGATCGTCAAGCGCTTCTCCACCGGGGCCATGAGCTACGGCTCGATCTCGGCCGAGGCGCACGAGACCCTGGCCATCGCGATGAACCGGCTGGGCGGACGATCCAACAGCGGTGAGGGCGGCGAGGACGTCAAGCGTTTCGAGCGCGATCCCGATGGGGATTGGCGCCGCAGCGCGATCAAGCAGGTGGCCTCCGCGCGCTTCGGTGTCACGTCGCACTACCTGACGAACTGCACCGACATCCAGATCAAGATGGCGCAGGGCGCCAAACCCGGTGAGGGCGGCCAGCTTCCCGGGCACAAGGTGTACCCGTGGGTCGCCGAGGTTCGGCATTCCACGCCGGGAGTCGGCCTGATCTCGCCGCCGCCGCACCACGACATCTACTCCATCGAGGATCTCGCGCAGCTGATCCACGACCTCAAGAACGCCAACCCCGCCGCGCGGGTGCACGTCAAGCTGGTCTCCGAGAACGGAGTGGGAACGGTCGCGGCCGGCGTCTCCAAGGCGCACGCGGACGTGGTGCTGATCTCCGGCCACGACGGCGGCACGGGCGCGACCCCGCTGACGTCGATGAAGCACGCCGGCGCGCCGTGGGAGCTGGGCCTGGCCGAGACGCAACAGACGTTGCTGCTCAACGGGTTACGCGACCGGATCGTGGTCCAGGTGGACGGCCAGCTCAAGACGGGCCGCGACGTGATGATCGCCGCACTGCTCGGCGCCGAGGAATTCGGCTTCGCCACCGCGCCGCTGGTGGTCGCGGGCTGCATCATGATGCGGGTGTGTCACCTCGACACCTGCCCGGTCGGCGTCGCCACCCAGAACCCGGTGCTGCGGGAGCGGTTCACCGGCAAGCCCGAGTTCATCGAGAACTTCTTCATGTTCATCGCCGAAGAGGTTCGGGAATATATGGCGCAGTTGGGTTTCCGTACCGTCAACGAGGCCGTCGGCCAGGTCGGGGCGCTGGACACCACGCTGGCCCGCGCGCACTGGAAGGCGCACAAGCTCGATCTCGCGCCGGTGCTGCACGAGCCCGAGTCGGCGTTCATGAACCAGGATCTGTACTGCAGCTCCCGTCAGGACCACGGCCTGGACAAGGCGCTCGATCAGCAGTTGATCGTGATGAGCCGGGAGGCGCTCGATTCCGGCAAGCCGGTGCGTTTCTCGACCACCATCAGCAACGTGAACCGCACGGTGGGCACCATGCTCGGCCACGAGGTGACCAAAGCCTATGGCGGCCAGGGGCTTCCGGACGGGACCATCGATATCACCTTCGACGGATCCGCGGGCAACAGCTTCGGGGCGTTCGTGCCGAAGGGAATCACTCTGCGGGTTTACGGCGACGCCAACGACTACGTCGGCAAGGGCCTCTCGGGCGGGCGGATCGTGGTGCGGCCGTCGGACAACGCACCACAGGACTACGTGGCCGAGGACAACATCATCGGCGGCAACGTGATTCTGTTCGGCGCGACCAGCGGGGAGGCCTTCCTGCGCGGAGTGGTCGGTGAACGGTTCGCGGTTCGTAACTCCGGCGCCCACGCGGTGGTCGAGGGTGTCGGTGACCATGGATGCGAGTACATGACGGGTGGTCGGGTTGTGATTCTGGGACGAACCGGCCGCAACTTCGCCGCGGGGATGTCAGGTGGTGTGGCTTACGTGTACGACCCGGACGAGCAATTGCCGGACAACCTCAACATCGAGATGGTCGACGTGGAGACGCTGGACTCGGACGACGCCGAGTTCCTGCACGGCATCATCCAGGCGCACGTGGACGCCACGGATTCCGCCGTCGGCCAGCGGATCCTGGCCGACTGGCGCGGACAACAGCGCCACTTCGTCAAGGTGATGCCGCGCGACTACAAGAAGGTGCTGCAGGCGATCGCCGAAGCCGAGCGCGATGGCGTCGACGTGGACAAGGCGATCATGGCGGCCGCGCATGGCTGATCCGAGCGGCTTCCTGAAGTACACCCACCGGGAACTGCCGAAGCGTCGGCCTGTCCCGCTGCGGTTGAAGGACTGGCACGAGGTCTACGAGGACTTCGACGAGGGCACCCTGCGCGAGCAGGCGACCCGTTGCATGGACTGCGGTATCCCGTTCTGCCACAACGGGTGTCCGCTGGGCAACTTGATCCCGGAGTGGAACGACCTGGTGCGCCGGGGCCGGTGGCGCGACGCGATCGAGCGGTTGCACGCCACCAACAACTTCCCGGACTTCACCGGCCGGCTGTGTCCGGCGCCGTGTGAACCAGCCTGCGTGCTGGGCATCAACCAGGATCCGGTGACGATCAAGCAGATCGAGCTGGAGATCATCGACCGTGCCTTCGAGGAAGGCTTCGTGGTGCCGCTGCCCCCGGACAAGCTGACTCAGAAGAAGGTCGCGGTGGTCGGTTCCGGTCCGGCCGGTTTGGCCGCCGCTCAGCAGCTGACCCGCGCCGGCCACACGGTCACCGTCTTCGAGCGGGCGGATCGCATCGGCGGGCTGCTGCGCTACGGCATCCCGGAATTCAAGATGGAAAAGCGCGTCCTCGACCGGCGCCTGGACCAGATGCGGGCCGAGGGAACCGAGTTCCGCGCGGGCGTCGACGTCGGGAGCGACATCACCGCCGAACAACTGCGCGCCGACTTCGACGCGGTGGTGCTCGCCGGTGGCGCAACCGCATGGCGGGACCTGCCCGTGCCGGGCCGGGACCTGGACGGGATTCACCAGGCGATGGAATACCTGCCGTGGGGGAATCGGGTGCAGGAGGGCGACGACGTCCTGGGGCCCGACGGCGAGCCCCCGATCACCGCCAAGGGCAAGAAGGTCGTCATCATCGGCGGCGGCGACACCGGGGCGGACTGCCTCGGCACGGCGCACCGGCAGGGCGCCAGCGTCGTGCACCAATTCGAGATCATGCCGCGCCCGCCGGAGTCGCGCGCCGAGTCGACCCCGTGGCCGACCTATCCGTTGATGTACCGGGTGTCCTCGGCGCACGAGGAGGGCGGCGAGCGGGTGTTCTCGGTGAACACCGAGCAGTTCGTCGGCGAGGACGGCCGCGTGACCGCGCTCAAGGCGCACGAGGTCACCATGCAGGACGGCAAGTTCGTCAAGGTGGAGGGCTCGGACTTCGAGCTCGAGGCCGACCTGGTGCTGCTGGCCATGGGATTCGTCGGGCCGGAAAAGGAGGGCCTGCTCAACGACCTCGAGGTCAAGTTCACCGAGCGTGGCAACGTCGCGCGGGGTGCCGACTTCGACACGTCGGTCCCGGGTGTGTTCGTCGCCGGGGACATGGGCCGGGGCCAGTCGCTGATCGTGTGGGCGATAGCTGAGGGCCGGGCGGCGGCCGCGGCCGTGGACCGCTACCTGATGGGTGCCACCGCGTTGCCGGCCCCGGTCAAACCGACGGCCGTACCGCTGCAGTAGTCACAGAGATCACACCAGAAACACTGGCACCAAACTTCGGCGTTTCTGCCCTCGTTTGCCAGAAGTCGGGTGTCTAATAACTCTCTGTGGGCTCCGTCACACGGGCGAAGCATCGGGGTCCCGGCTGAACGGAACGATCGCAGGAGTGATCACTGTGCACATCAACCCCGTACCCCGCTCGCGGATGGGGCGAATCGCCTGGTCCTGGTTTCGTCACCCGGTAAAGAGCCGCGAGTTCCCCGCGAAACACGAGCGCCTGGTCACCGCCGACGATTTGCTGATCTTCGGCGCGTAACCACCCGTCCTGCACGCATTGCCGCGCGGCGGAGGAGTTTGCTCACTGCCCCAACGCGAGAAACCGGCCCCTAGTTGTCCAGCAACCCCGAATCGCGGATGGCTTCGGCCAAGGGTTCCAAGACGGCCGGGTCGTGCGGCGGGTTGATGTACACAATGCCCAGGTCGAGCCCTTCGGCGGCCAGTCCGGCCGCCTCCTCGACCACCTGCTGGTAGTTGCGCTCCGCGTCCAGGCGCAGGTGGGCCGACAGCATGATCTCCTTCGGGTCGCGCCCGATCTTCTCGCACTCCGCGGCCAGCACGTCACGCTTGCGCGCGAACACCTCGGGCGGACCGCCGACGAAGTTCCAGTGCTGCGCGTAGCGCGCGGTGATCGGCAGCGTTCGCTTCTCTCCGCTGCCGCCGATGCATATCGGCGGGTGCGGGCGTTGCACACCCTTGGGCTCGTTGCGGGCGCCCTTGAGCTGGTAGTACTTGCCGTCGAAATCGGTGGTCTCCTGGCTGAGCAGGCTCACCAGCACCTCGCACGCCTCCTCGAACCGATCGAAGCGCTCCCTGATGCTGCCCAGCTCGATGCCATAGGCGCCGGACTCCTCTTCATTCCAGCCGGCGCCGATGCCCAGCTCCAGCCGCCCGTTCGAGATGATGTCGAGGGCGGCGGCCATGTTGGCCAGTAGGGCGGGGTGGCGGTAGTGGATGCCGGTGACCAGGGTGCCCAGCCGCAACCGCGTGGTCGCCTGCGCCAGCGCGGTCAGCGTGGTCCAGCCCTCCAGGCAGGGCCCGCTGCTGTCGGAGAAGATGGGATAGAAGTGGTCGAAGGTCCACCCGGACTCGTACACGTCGATGTCGTCAGCCGCTTTCCAGACGGCCAGCATGTCCGCCCAGGTGGTGTTCTGAGGTGAGGTCTTGAAGGCGAATCGCATGGAATCGACGTTAGCCGATCTTTATGAAGCGCAACTAAACTCAGCGGCGCGATGAACTACTCCCTCGGACTCGACACCAAGGTCACGTTGCTGGCGGCCGGGCTGATCTTTCTGCTCGCCCTTGTCCTCGGCGTCTGGAAATACCGACAGATCATGGCCGCACCGGACCATCGCGCCCATCCCTACGTCGACATCGCGCACCGGGCGGCTCTGCTCTACTCGTTCGCGACGCTGCTGCTGGCCGCCTTCGTCGAGCTCAGCGCGTGGCCGACGTGGGCCAACCTCACCGCGGCCGGTGTGGTCGTCTTCTTCTTCGTCGGCGCCATCCTCAGCTACATCGCGCACGGGGCGCGCCGGGACACCGTCAACCAATTCGAGAACCCCGCCCCCGGCACCGGCCTGATGATGGCGCTGCTGATCGCCGGCGAGATTGGGGGGTTCAGCGTGCTGCTCGCCGGCTTCATCGTCGGGCAGCTGACCTGACGGGGCGGGCACACTGGAGTCATGGACCCGGTAACCGCCCTGCGGCAGATCGCCTATTTCAAGGACCGGAGCCGCCACGACCCGCGACGCGTGATGGCGTATCGCAACGCCGCCGACATCATCGAGGGTCTCGACGACGCCGCGCGCGAGCGGCACGGCCAGGCCAACAGCTGGCAGTCGCTGCCGGGCATCGGACCCAAGACCGCGAAAGTCATCGACCAGGCCTGGTCCGGTCGCGAGCCCGACTTGCTGGTCGAATTGCGTTCCGGCGCCGAGGATCTCGGCGGCGGCGAGATCCGCGCGGCGTTGCGCGGCGACCTGCACCTGCATTCCAACTGGTCCGACGGGTCGGCGCCGATCGACGAGATGATGGCGGCCGCATCCGCGCTGGGGCACGAGTACTGCGCGCTGACCGACCACTCGCCGCGCCTGACCATCGCCAACGGGCTGTCGCCGGAGCGCCTGCGCGCGCAGCTCGACGTGATCGACAAGCTGCGCGACCAGTTCGCGCCGATGCGCATCCTCACCGGTATCGAGGTTGACATTCTCGAGGACGGCAGCCTCGACCAGGAGCCGGAGTTGCTCGAGCGCCTCGACGTCGTGGTGGCCAGCGTGCATTCCAAGCTGTCGATGGACGCCGCGGCGATGACGCGGCGCATGGTGCGCGCCGTCTCCAATCCGCATGCCGACGTGCTGGGCCACTGCACCGGGCGGCTGGTCTCCGGCAACCGGGGCATCCGACCGCAGTCGAAGTTCGATGCCGAAGCGGTGTTCACCGCCTGCCGCGACCACGGCACCGCGGTGGAGATCAACTCGCGGCCGGAGCGCCGCGATCCACCGACCCGGCTGCTCAAGCAGGCCATGGACATCGGCTGCGTCTTCAGCATCGACACCGACGCCCACGCGCCCGGCCAGCTGGACTTCCTCGGTTACGGCGCCCAGCGCGCCCTTGACGTGGGCCTGCCCGTCGACCGGATCGTCAACACCTGGCCGGCCGAGCGGCTGCTGGACTGGACCGCTTCGAAATCGAATTAGTCGGGCAGGTGCGGCATCTCGAAGCCTGCGTCGCGGCCGACGAGTACCGCGGGCGTGAGCGCGGATTTGCCGTAGCGGTCCCGCACCCGGTCGATCGCCGCGTCGATCGCGAGCCGGTTCTCCTCGTCGCCGAAGGGCAGCGTCAGTTGCTGGGCGCCGCTGCGGTCGATTCCCGACACCGCGAAACCGACCAGTGTCAGCCCGCGCTCGGCGATCAGCGGTGCGGCTGACGCGACCAGCTGACGCGCGGCCGCCAGGATGGGCTGCGTCGAGGACGTCGCCAACGGCAGTGTCCGCGACCGCGTCGCCCGGCCGAAGTCGTCGAACCGCAGGCGCAGCACCACCGTGCGCCCGGTGCGCCCGGCGGCGCGCATGCGGCCGGTGATGCGGTCGATCAGATTCACCACCACCGCGTCGATCTCGGAAGCCGACATGGTGTTGCCGGCGCGGCCGAGCGCCCGTTGCGCCCCCACCGACCGGCGACGCACACCCGTGGTCACCCGGCGGCGGTCGATGTTGCGAGACAGGGCAAAAAGCTGCCGGCCCATGGCGCCGCCGAGCAGCGAGGCCAGCGTCGACTCGTTCAGCTCGGCGACGTCGGCGACGGTCACCAGCCCGTGGGCGTGCAGCTTGTCTGCCGTCTTGGCGCCCACGCCCCACAGCCGCCGCACCGGCAACGGGTGCAGGAAAGCCAGCTCCTGCTCGGGCGGCACCAGCAGCAGCCCGTCCGGCTTGGCCTCCTGGCTGGCGACCTTGGCCAGGAACTTCGTCCGGGCGATGCCCACGGTGATGGGCAGGCCCACCCGCTCGCGCACGTCGGCGCGCAACCGTTCGGCGATCTCGACCGGAGTCCCCGACACCCGGCGCAGGCCGCCGACATCCAGGAACGCCTCGTCCACCGAGAGCGGCTCCACGATAGGGGTGCAGTCGCGAAACACCTCAAAGACCGCGTCACTGGCGCGGCTGTAGGCGCGCATCCGGGGCGGCACCACCGCGGCGTGCGGGCACAGCCGGCGGGCCTGCGCGCCGCCCATCGCCGTGCGTACCCCGTAGGCCTTCGCCTCGTAGCTGGCGGCGAGCACGACCCCACCGCCGACGATCACCGGGCGGCCGCGCAACGTCGGGTCGTCGCGCTGTTCGACGGACGCGTAGAACGAATCCAGGTCCGCGTGCAGGATGGACGCATCGCACCGCACGAACATATGTTCGCACGCACCGGTGACGGCGTTCCATGGTGACGACCCGCTTCGCCCGGCTACGCCGCGCTTGCGATCGCCACTTAGCTGGATTCGCCGTAGATGCTGGTCACCCAGATGTGGGTGAGGGTGTCGACCACCCGCTCCTCGTCGACCGCCGGCGTTTCGGCGGACAGGGCGGCCATCATGGTGCGCTCGTTCATCTGGTTCAGGGAGGTGGCCAGGTCGGCGGCTGGGATCGTCTCCGGCGCGGCGCCCCGCGCGCGTTCGGCGGCGATCATGGCCGCGGTCTGGTCGATCCACTTCTGCATGAAGCCCAACCAGACCCCGCGCAGCTCGGGGCTGGTCGCCAGCGCTTCGGTTGCGGCGCGGGCCAGCCGGCGGTGCGTGCTGAAAGCCAGGAAGAACGCCTTGATGCCGTTGCGCCACACCCGGCGCGGGTCCGCGGGCAGCCGTTGCACCGCGCCGTCGAACTCGGAGTCGGCGCGCGCGATCACCGGTTCCAGCAGCGAGATCAGCACCGCATCCTTCGACTTGAAATAGAAGTAGAACGTCGGCCGCGACAGGCCCGCACCCTTGGCCAGGTCATCGACCGAGATGTCGGCGAACGAGCGCTGCTCCAGCAGCCGCTCGGCGGTCGCGAGGATTGCCCGCTCACGGTCGTCGCCGGACGGCCGAATCGCACGGCGACCCCGCAACGCGCGAGTCTGGCCGACGGAAGTCACGACCGCTACTTTACACGGTGTCGAAGTTTTCAACACTGTGTTGACTCCTTCGACACCCCGTTGATACCGTGGCCATCATGACTGAGCACCTTGACGTGATCATCGTGGGCGCCGGCATCTCCGGGATCAGCGCGGCGTGGCACCTGCAGCAGCGCTGCCCGACGAAGAGCTACGCCATCCTCGAACGCCGCGACGACCTGGGCGGCACCTGGGACCTGTTCAAGTACCCGGGCATCCGGTCGGACTCGGACATGTTCACCCTCGGGTTCCGGTTCAAGCCCTGGCGTTCGGCGAAATCGATCGCCGACGGCGCCGACATCAAGGCCTACATCAACGAGGCCGCCGTCGAGAACAAGATCGACCAGCACATCCGTTACCGCCAGCGCGTGGTGTCCGCAGATTGGTCCGACGCCGAGAACCGCTGGACGCTGACCGTCGAGTCCGATGGCCAGCAGCGCGAGCTCACCTGCTCGTTCCTGTTCGCCTGCACCGGCTACTACAACTACGACGAGGGATACTCGCCCACCTTCCCCGGCGCCGAGGACTTCGAGGGCCGGATCGTCCATCCGCAGCACTGGCCGGAGGACCTGGACTACACGGGCAAGAAGATCGTCGTCATCGGCTCCGGCGCCACCGCGATCACCCTGATCCCGGCCCTGGTGAACTCCGGCTCCGGCCACGTCACGATGCTGCAGCGCTCACCGACCTACATCGGCTCGCTGCCCGGGGTCGACCCGTTCGCCGAACGGGCCAACCGGCTGCTGCCCGACAAGCTGGCGCACATCGCGAATCGCTGGAAAGCCATCTCGTTCAGCACCTTCCAGTACCAGCTGTCGCGTAAGGCCCCCGCCTACATGCGCAAGACGTTGATGACGATGGCCAAGCGCCGGCTGCCCGAAGGCTACGACGTCGAGAAGCACTTCGGGCCCCGGTACAACGTGTGGGACCAGCGGCTGTGCTTGGCGCCCGACGGCGATTTCTTCCGGACCATCCGGCACGGCAAGGCCGACGTCGTCACCGACACCATCGACCGGTTCACGAAGACGGGAATCAGGCTCACCTCCGGCGAGGAGCTGCAGGCCGACATCATCATCACCGCAACGGGTTTGAACATGCAGCTGCTCGGCGGTGTCAAGCCCACCCGCAACGGCGAGCCCATCGAGCTGACGTCGCTGATGACCTACAAGGGCCTGATGTTCTCCGGGGTGCCGAATTTCGCGATCACCTTCGGATACACCAACGCGTCGTGGACGCTGAAGGCCGACCTGGTCTCCGAGTTCGTTTGCCGCCTGCTGAATTACATGGACGCAGGAGGCTTTGACTTCGTGGAGCCGCAGCGTCCCGGCGCCGACGTCGACGAGTTGCCGTTCATGGACTTCAGCCCGGGCTATTTCCAGCGGGCGATGGACATGTTGCCCAAGTCGGGGTCGCGTGCGCCGTGGCGGCTCAAGCAGAACTACTTCTTCGACATGCGCACGATCCGGCGCGGCAAGGTTGACGACGAGGGCTTGCAGTTCGCGAAAAAGCGTGCGCCGGTTGCGGTTTAGGGCTTGACGACGACGATGCCGTCGTCATCGCTGTAGGCGATCTCGCCCGGGACGAAGGTCACCCCGCCCAGCGTGACCTCGACGTCGCGCTCGCCGGTGCCTGTCTTGGCGCTCTTGCGCGGATTGGTGCCCAACGCCTTGATGCCGAGGTCGAGATCGCGTAGCGCGGCGGCATCGCGCACCGCCCCGTTGACGATCAGCCCGGCCCAGCCGTTCGAGCGGGCCAGCTCGGCGATGACGTCGCCGACCAGCGCCGAGTGCAGGGAACCGCCGCCGTCGATGACCAGCACCCCGCCCGCACTGGGTTGGGAGAGCACCGATTTCAGCAACGCGTTGTCTTCGAAGCAGCGCACGGTGCTGATGGGCCCGGCGAATTGCGGGCGGCCACCGAACTGACGGAATTGAACATCGCAGCTGCGAACGTCGGGCCCGATGTCGTCGACGAGGTCGGCGGTCGGCTGAAATGACACGGTCACGTCTGACACCGTAGCGGCGGTCAGCGGCGCCGCAGCTGACGGATCAACAGGATCGCCAGGAGGCTGACCGCCAGGGCCACGATCAACGGCATCGGGGACTGGGTGAGGGACATCGTCGGAACGTCCGCAGGGACCGGATTGTTGGCGGCATCGACAGTGGATTTTGCTTGCGCCGCAACATCTTTCGCAGCGGCGGCGAGGTCGCCGTTACTTTCGATGCGCTGCTGCACCGCCAGCGATGGCTCGGGCGCCTTGGCGGCGGGCTCGGCGCTTTTGGCCGGCGCCTTCTTCGCGGGCGCTTTCTTGGCTGGCGCCTTTTTTGCGGGGGCTTTCTTCGCGGGGGCCTTCTTGGCGGGCGCCTTCGCCGCCTTCTTGGCCGCCTTGGCCGGGGGCTTCTTCTCCGGCGGCGGGGTCGACGCGTCGTCGGGTTCGCTGCTCGGTTGGTCCTGCGGGTCTGCCATGCGGCCGCTCCTCGAGCTTTCTGTCGTTTGCCCACGCGGGTTCTCCGAACCCATCATGCCAGCAGGAGTGTGGGCGCCTCGGCCGCCGGTCACGGTCTGTGCCGCACCGCCCACAGCGCGCCTGCCGCGACGAGCAGCACCGCCACCGCGACGAACGGCCAGACCGGGACATCGCCGCCGGGACGGTCGCCGCCGGCCGGGGGCCCGGGCGTCCCGGTACCGGGCACGGTCAGCCGGAAGGACCAGGATCCGGAGACCACGTGGCCGTCCGCGGAGGTCACCCGGTAGTTCACCGTGTAGGTCCCGGGCGGTCCCAGCGGCCGCAGGTCGATGCCGACCGTCGCGCCCCGCACGGTGGGGTCGCCGGTGGACCACATGTTGCCGTCGGGGCCGACGACGGTCATGGCCGCGAAGGTGGTCTGCAGCTGTTCGTTGAACGTGGCGCTCACCCGCGGCGGACCGGTCGTGAGCACCGCGTTGTCCGCCGGATCGGTGGCCACCCGCGCGGCGTGCGCCGACGCCACCGGCGCGGTGGTTGTCGCGATCGCCAACAGGGCACCGACGAGCGTGGCGATAGCCAACCGCCTCATGCTCGCCGGCGGATCAGCGCAAGGCAGATTCCCAGCGCGGCAACGATCAGGGCCGCGCCCCCCAACAGCCGGGCGGTGTTGTCCGAAGTTTTCGGCGGCGGCGGCGGTGCGGTCGGTTGGCCGGCCGGCGGCGCGGACGGATGGTGGCCGTGGGACGGAGCCGCTCCCGCGGCCAGTGTCAGCGTGGGCACCGGGTACTCCGGCTCGCCGCCCCCGGGTTGCGGCGGCTGGTCCCACTTCACGACCGTGCCGTCGGAGTAGGTCTGCGTGGCCGGAAACGTGACGGTCTCCGCGTCGGGCAGCTTCACCGACACCCGGAACAGTGCGAATTGATCGACCCCGATGCCGCCGCCGGCGGAGGCCGTCCAGGTCACCGAGTGAACGGCCCCCGACGCCGGGTCTCGGTCGAGCTTGGCGGTCCAGCCCGGCATGCTTTCGGTGCGCGCCGAGGCGACGTCGGGCAGGGCGACGCTGAGGGCTGTGGTCAGCGCGCCCGTGTTGGACTCGTTGGGGACCTGAAAGGTGACGATCGCCGTGGCGCCGCGCACCGCGTCGTCGCTGCTGGCGTGGACGTGCGCCCCCGCGGCGGGGAGGTGCGCCGCGGCGACGAGATACAGGCCGACGGCGGCGACCACCGCGATGGGCAGGCGGGCCAGCCGCCGCGCGCGGATCCTTGTGCCGGGAAGCCGCATGCGGCGGTCAGCTGAGCCCGAGCCGGGCCATCAGGTCCGCCTCGATGCCGTCGAGCTGCGACGCGATCGCGGCGTGGGCTGCCCGGCGGCGGGCGGCCGGCATGTTTTCCGCGGCGGTGACGGCCGCGGAGAGGTCGGTGAGTCGCTCGGTGATGGCCGAAACGAATTGCCGGGTCTCGGCGTCCTTGGGCTTCTTGTCCTGCACCGTCCGCAGGGACTTCTCCGCCCCGGCGATCCGGGCGGACAACTGCGCGCCGTGGCCCGAGAACTGCCCGATCTGGGCCAACGGTATTCCGAGTTGGTCCGCGCGACGCTGGTCGATGAGCGCGCGGGCCGAGACCGCGGCCCGGTAGATGATCGGCGTCAGGATCGGCGCGAGGAGCCGGGACACCGTCAGGGTGCGGCGGATCCGGGTCGGCGAGAAGATCTTGCCTTCCCGCGCCGCTTTGAGTTGGGTCTCGGCGACTTTCAGCGCGTTGCGGTCGCTGTCGCGTTGGGCTTTGATCTGCGCGCGGAGGGCCTTGGCCTCCGCCCGGTGGGCGGCGCGGTAACGGCGATTCTCGTTCTTGGCGGCGAGCTTGGCCTCCAGCTTGGCGCGCGCCCTGATCGCACGGGCTTCGGCGCGACGCGTCGCGCGGCTCTTTCGCTTGCGGAACAGGGCCATACCCGGCCGCCTCCCCGGTCTCTCGTGACTGTCGCTCTCGCGCGTGCGCGATCCGTCAGCCAACCCTAATCGGAATGGGCGGGCGGGAGCCCTCCAGGTGGGCCGGGCGACCGGTGCCCGCTAGGCGTCCAGGTGCTCCGCGCGGCGTAACTCGTTGACCCGCTGCATGACCTCGTGCTGGGCCTCGGGCGACAACTCGGAGGCGCGCAGGGCAATGCGGCGCACGCCGTCGTCGCGCATCGTGGCGAGGATCGACAGCTCCTTGTCGAGCTTCTCGTAGTACTCGTCGTCGGTGAAGTAGGCCGGCTTGATGCGGAAGAAGTTGGCCAGCGCGGCCATGGTGGCCGACGACGGGTTGGTGCGGTTCCCCGAACGCAGCTGCGACAGGTACGGAGCCGACATCGTGATGCCCTCCGCCTTGAGCGCCGCGATCACTTCGGCGGAGGTGTGCGGCCCCCGTCCGGGGGGATACACGGTGTCGAACAGGCGGTTCAGGCGAGCAGCGAACGTCGTGCTCATTGGTTATGACCTCCACTGGGCTGTAGAAGTGAACTATTACCTAGGTGTATTTGCTGATCATGGTAGCGAGGGTTTGTGTCCGTAACTAGGTGCAAACCCCCGCGGATTCGGTCCAGGCGTAGCTGGTGCTTGCCGATACCGCACTTGACGAGCGTCTAACTGATTCGCTGTAGTGTCCACTAAATCGGCGAAACTCACAGGTTATCCGCAGAATTCGCGATCTGGCCCGAAGTGGCGGGCCGGTGCTGCCGACCGGGGGGAAGTGTAGGGTGGAAGGGTGCTGGGCGGTCGCCCGGCAACCAGGCAGCAATTTATGATGGCTTAACGCCGTATTTGCTGTCAGAGCGGTGTTGCGGCCGGAAAACGGCGCCTTGGGACGCGCGGAAGATGTGAATCGGCGTTCGGTCCGCCGTCGCGAAGGCGCCCCGCGCACCCATCCCCGCCGGGGAAGTCGCCGGCGTCAGGGACGTCAACGGCGCACGGAGTACCGCCGGCGAAGTTTCGACACATCACCGACGTTCGTCGGGTCATCGGAGTCCGGCACAGGGGTTTGCCGTGGGTCGCTTCGTCGAGTGTTGCGGACTGACGGCCGCGACGAAACGGCGCCGATGTAAACGCCTATGCCGCGAGCAACATCGCGAGTATCGCGGTATCGGGATGGGTGATGGGGTCGACGCCGACGCGACTGACCATCGAGGTGATCGTGCCATCGGCTTCGGCTTCCACCCAGGCCGCCCGATGCTCGAGTCCGAGATAGGGCAATCCGGGAAGCAGGACGCAGCCCGACGCCGCCCCATTGCATTCCGGCAACGACGGCGTGGTCTCCGACGGCGGATGCAGCATCAGCAACGCGGGGGGCTGGTGGTCGGCGAAATAGCCCGGCTGTATCGCGGAGTCCCCGAAGACCGTGCCTTCGGCGAGCACCAGGCCGACCGTGCCCGGCTCGGGTTCTTCGGGCAACTCCTCGCGGGCACCGAATACCGTTGTGGTGGAAAGCAATCCGGGCAATGACGCGACCCGGACCGCGACCATGAGCAATTGCGCCCATTCTTTGGTCGAATCCGGCCAACGTCCGGAGATCACAAACCCTTTCAGGGCACCACGAGCATGGAAAGGGGAAACCCCTATCGGGCGGTCAGACCCAGTCTCCATTTCGACCTCCGCGCGACGCCTCCGTCGGATTAACCACGCTGGTAACTCGAATAATCAAGCATGCCCGCGGGTTCGGTGCCGTGCAACCCGACACGGCTAGTGGCGCACATGTTCTCGGAATGCCCAATCGACGGCCCGACAAACGAAAGGGGCGCCGCGCGAGCCGCGCGACGCCCCCATGCCTCAAGGTGGACTCAGCCGAAGATCAGCCCATTGGTCTTCGACGTGGCGGCCGCGTACCGCTTCTGCACGTCTGCCCAATTGACGACGTTCCAGAACGCCTTGACGTAATCCGCCTTGACGTTCTTGTACTGCAGGTAGAAGGCGTGCTCCCACATGTCGACCTGCAGCAAGGGGATGATGCCGAGCGGGACGTTGGCCTGCTGGTCGTACAGCTGGAAGGTGAGCAGCCTGCCGCCGAGCGTGTCATAGCCCAGCACGGCCCAGCCCGAACCCTGCAGGCCATTGGCGGCCGCGCTGAACTGGGCGCGGAATTTGTCGAACGATCCGAACGCGTCATCGATGGCGGCGGCCAGTTCGCCGGTCGGCTTGTCGCCGCCGTCCGGCGACAGGTTCTTCCACCAGATCGAGTGATTGACGTGGCCGCCGAGGTGGAACGCCAGGTTCTTTTCGTTCAGGAGGATCGCGGCGTGGTCGTCGTTGGCGCGCGCCTCTTCGAGTTTGGCAACCGCGTCGTTCACGCCTTTGACGTAGGTGGCGTGGTGCTTACTGTGGTGGATCTCGTTGATCTGACCCGAGATGTGCGGTTCCAACGCTGCGTAGTCCCAGTCCAAATCGGGCAGGGTGTATTCAGCCACGGCGTTCCTTTCTTCGATTGTCTGCTAACGCTTCGCGGGCCTGCCGCGCGGCGGCCAGCCGTAGACAACCCTGCTCCATGACTGCGCCGACCGCAAGAATGACCGCGATGAGCTCCGACGCCGAATACCCGTTCCGCGCCGATTCAAGACAAGACGATGAGGAGGAGAACCGCGAGTAAGGCGAGCGCGATCAGCCCGGCGCGCAGCGCCGCGATGCTGTAGCTGTGATTCCACGCAGCCGAGCCGGAGTACGACTTCGAGGGGCCCGGTGTCCCCGGACCGAACGAATGCGTGGCCATCAATCGCCTTTCACCCGCTCCTCACCTCAGTGAGGTGAGTCACAAACAATTTTGCGAAGGCGATCATAGCGCTTCCGGGCGGGCTTGGAAAACGACGCTCTGAGCTGCGGCTCCGGCGACGGCCGCGAAAGGGCTCGGCCGAGGGGTCCGCACCCGTTTCGGGGACCGTCGGCCCGACTGCTTAGTAAGACAATCCATTTCGCTCAATGGCCGTCCGGGGCTGTCGATGGCATGACTTCGTTACCGCAGCGTTATCCACAGTGACACCACCGCGAGCCTGCAGGGCTGTAGTAATGCTTCCCTTACCCACTAACCACGTGTGGATAAACCTGTGGAAACTGTGGATAGGCGCGCGAGCCGAAATAATTGCCGACCGGCCCCGTTCGGACCATCGGTGAGCCCGCGCGGCCCGCATCGGCGCGCGGCTAGGCTAGTCCGGTGATCCAGGTGTGCTCCCAATGCGGCACTCGGTGGAACGTGCGCGAGCGGCAACGCGAGTGGTGCCCCCGTTGCCAGGGAGCCCTGATGGCGCCCTTGCCGGATGCGCCGGCGCCCGACCCGCGGTGGAGCCCCCACAGCGCCGCGCCGGTGAGCCGCCCGCCGGCGCCCCGGACGTTGCAGCGCACCCCGCCGCGGCTGCCGCCGGGCTTTCGCTGGGTTGCGGTGCGGCCGGGCGCCGCGCCGCCGCCGAGGCGCGGGCGACGCCCCCTCGGCCCGACGCCGCGCTACGCGGTGATCCCGCGGTGGGGCCTTGCCGACCGTGTCGAACAAACGGCCGCGGCGGCCCAAACGCCCGCGCGGCGAACGCCATCCGTGTCGACGATCCGGACCACGCTGTTCGTGAGCGTGCTCGTTCTCGGCGTCGCCGCCCTGGTGTATGTCGTGCGGTACGTGCTGCTGATCGTCAACCGGAACACCTTGTTGAATTCCTGGGTCGCCGCCGGCGCGGACTGGCTGGGCATCCTGGCCAGCGCGCCCGCGATCGCGGCGGTGCTCGCCTCCGGGGCGATGCTGATCCTTTGGCTCATTGCGCGCCGCGCTGCGGTGTTCGCGCATCACGGCCTGCCCGAGCCGCGGAGCCCCCGAGCGTTGTGGGCCGGCTGCGTGGTGCCGCTGGCCAATCTGCTGTGGGCCCCCGTCTACGTCATCGAGCTGGCGATCCTCGAAGAGCACTACTCCCGGATACGCAAGCCCATCGTCCAGTGGTGGATCGCGTGGGTCGTCAGCTACCTGGTCTCGGTCTTCGCCATGGCGACCAGCTTCGCCAAGGACGCCCAGGGCATCGCAAACAACACCATCGCGATGGTGTTCGCGTACTTGCTCGCGGCGTTGACGGTGGCCGCAGCGGCCCGGGTCTTCGAGGGCTTCGAGCGCAAACCGGTCGAGCGGCCCGCGCACCGCTGGGTCGTGGTCCCCGGCGATCCGGCACCGGCGTCCGGCCCGGTTGAGCTGGAGGGGCAGGAAGCGGCAGCATTAGGCGTATGACGTGGGCCGAGGAGGTGCTCGCCGGGCATCCCTTTGTGGTAGCCCACCGCGGCGCATCGGCCGCGCGGCCCGAACACACGCTGGCCGCCTACGATCTCGCGCTCAAAGAAGGCGCCGACGGGGTCGAATGCGACGTGCGCCTGACCCGCGACGGCCACCTGGTGTGCGTGCACGACCGCCGGCTGGACCGGACCTCGACCGGGGCCGGGTTGGTCAGCACGATGACCCTCGCCGAATTGCGTGAGCTCGAGTACGGCGCGTGGCACGACAGCTGGCGTGAAGACGGCACGCACGGCGACACCAGTTTGTTGACGCTCGACGCGTTGGTTTCGCTCGTCCTGGACTGGCATCGGCCGGTGAAGCTTTTCGTCGAGACCAAGCACCCGGTGCGGTACGGCTCCCTGGTGGAAAACAAGCTGCTCGCGCTGCTGCATCGGTTCGGCATCGCCTCACCGGCCTCCGCCGACCGGTCCCGCGCGGTGGTGATGTCGTTCTCGGCGGCGGCGGTCTGGCGGATCCGCCGTGCCGCGCCGCTGCTGCCGACCGTGCTGCTCGGCAAGACCGCGCGCTACCTGATCAGCGGCGCGGCCACCGCGGTCGGTGCGACGGCCGTCGGCCCGTCGCTGGCCACGCTGAAGGAGTATCCCCAGCTCGCGGATCGCGCGATCGCCCAGGGCCGGGCCGTGTACTGCTGGAACGTCGACGAGTACGAAGACCTCGACTTCTGCCGGGACGTGGGCGTGGCGTGGCTGGCCACCCACCACCCGGGCCGCACGAAGGCGTATCTGCAGAACGGCCGCGGCGGCTAGTCGGGCGGAGCGGCGGGCACCGGCCCGTCGGAGGCCAGCGCCTCGAACAACCGGCTGGCCTCGTCGTGATTCCACACCACCACCGATCCGGCGTCGCCACTGGTGAACTCCCCGATCGGGACGGTCAGGGTGGTCGGGGAGCCGTGCAGTCCCCAGCCGAGGCGAGCCAGGTCCCACACGTGGTCGCCGCGGTCCACGGTCAGCGCGTCGGCGAGGGCGCGCGGCACCGAGTACCACCGCCAGGGGTTGAGCCACACCGCGGGGCTGGCCGCGGCGCGCAGCAGCGCCGCCACGAACTGCCGCTGATTGACCATCCGGTCCAGATCGGCCCGCGGGGTGTCGCGCGTCCTGACGTACCCGAGCGCGTTGCGGCCGTTGAGTTTCTGGCAGCCGGCCGGCAGGTCGATGCCGGCCAACGGGTCGTCGAGCGGCGCCGTCGGGCACACCGTCACCCCGCCGAGCGCGTCGACCAAGCCGGCGAACCCGCCGAACCCGATTTCGGCGTAGTGGCCGATGCGCAGCCCGGTTGCCTGCTCCACCGTCTGGGCCAGCAAGGCCGCGCCGCCCATCGAGAAGGCGGCGTTGATCTTGTCCTTGCCGTGGCCCGGGATCGGGACGTAGGAGTCGCGCGGTATCGACACCATCGTCACCCGGCCGCCGGACCACAGCTCGGGCAGGTGCACCAGCAGGATGGTGTCGGTCCGGCTGCTGCCGATGTCACCGCCGGTGGCCAGTTCGTGCTGTTCGGGGCTGAGCCCTTGGCGACTGTCCGACCCGACCAGCAACCAGTTCGTCCCGCGGCCCGGCCCGGGGCGCCCCGGGTAGTCGGCCAGGATGTCGTCGCGGTGCAGCCGGCTGTCGAACCAGGCGGCCCCGCAGGCGGCCGCGAAGCCGACCAGCAGCGCGGCGATCACC
>NZ_LZHV01000073.1 GCF_001667275.1 Mycobacterium sp. ACS4054 | reverse complement strand
CCGCCCCCGTGGATGCCCCCGGCCGCGCAGCCGGCGGCGACCTCGGCCGACGGGCAGAACCCCGCACCGTTCACCGGCACGGCGCCGTTCGGCCCGCCGTCGTTCGTCCCCAAGGGCGGTTCGACCGTGGGCGTGGGCCAGCCGATCATCATCAACTTCCCCGGAACGGTCGAGAACGCCGACGCGGCGATCGCCGCCGTGCACGTCTCGTCGGTGCCGCCGGTCCCGGGCAAGTTCTACTGGATGACCCCGACGCAGTTGCGCTGGCGCCCCATCAATTTCTGGCCCGCGCACACCGCGGTCACCGTCGACGCCGGCGGGACCGTGTCCACCTTCCAGACCGGTGACACGCTGATCGCCACGGCCGACGACGCGACCCATCAGCTGACCATCACCCGAAACGGCACCGTGGAGAAGACCTTCCCGATGTCGATGGGCATGACGTCGGGCAACCACCAGACCCCCAACGGCACCTATTACGTGCAGGACAAGAAGGCGTCGGTGGTGATGGACTCCTCCACCTACGGGGTGCCGGTGAATTCGACCTACGGCTACAAGGTGACGGTGGAGGACGCGGTCCGCTTCGACAACGTCGGCGACTACGTGCACAGCGCGCCGTGGTCGGTGGACGACCAGGGCAAGCGCGACGTCAGCCACGGCTGCATCAACATCAGCCCCGCCAACGCGAGGTGGTTCTTCGACAACTTCGGTCCGGGTGACCCGATCGTCGTGAAGAACTCCAGCGGCGGCTCGTACAAGAAGAACGACGGCTCCGCCGACTGGATGAACTAAGCGCTTAGTCCAGCAGTCGCAAAATCGCCCATTCCGATCCGGAATTGGGCGATTTTGCGTCTGCTCGCCAATGCGAGCTGGGGGCTTTCGCGGGCCGGGCGATTATGTATAGCATCATACATATGCGCAGTCCACGCGAGCGGATGGTGGTCTCCGCCGCGCTGTTGATCCGGGAGCGGGGCGCGCACGCCACCGCGATCTCCGACGTCCTGGAACACAGCGGCGCGCCGCGCGGATCGGCCTACCACTATTTCCCCGGCGGGCGAACCCAATTGCTCTGCGAGGCGGTCGATTACGCGGGCGAGCATGTCGCGGCGATCATCGCCGAGGCCGAGAACGGGCCGGCGCTGTTGGACACCTTGATCGACAAGTATCGCCGGCAGCTGCTCGACAGCGACTATCGCGCGGGCTGCCCCGTGGTCGCGGTGTCGGTGGAGGCGGGGGAGGAAGAGCGCATGGCGCCGGTCGTCGAGCGCGCCGCGTCGGTGTTCGACCGCTGGACCGGCCTGATCGCGCAGCGCTTCATCGCCGACGGGGTGGCGCACGAGCGGGCCGCCGACTTGGCGGTGCTGGCGACCACCGCGCTCGAGGGCGCGATCGTGCTGGCCCGCGTGCGCCGCGACCTCACCCCCCTCGACGTCGTGCACCGCCAGCTACACCGCCTGCTGTCGGCCGAGGCGACCAGGAAGGACGTCTGACAATGACCGGTGAATGGAAGTCCACGGCCTGCATCCTCTGCGAATGCAACTGCGGCATCGTCGTGCAAGTCGAGGACCGGCGGCTGGCGCGCATCCGGGGCGACAAGGCGCACCCCGCGTCGCAGGGCTACACCTGCAACAAGGCGCTGCGGCTGGATCACTATCAGAACAGCGGCGCTCGGCTGACCTCGCCGCTGCGCCGGCGCGCCGACGGCAGCTTCGAGGAGATCGACTGGGACACCGCGATTGTCGAGATCGCCGAGGGGTTCAAGCGGATCCGGGACAGCTACGGCGGGGACAAGATCTTCTACTACGGCGGTGGCGGCCAGGGCAATCACCTGGGCGGGGCCTACAGCGGCGCCTTCCTGAAGGCCCTGGGGTCGCGCTATCGGTCAAATGCCTTGGCGCAGGAGAAGACCGGTGAGGCCTGGATCGACGGGCAGCTGTACGGCGGTCACACGCGAGGTGAATTCGAGCACGCCGAGGTGTCGGTGTTCGTCGGGAAGAACCCGTGGATGTCGCAGAGCTTCCCCCGCGCCCGGGTGGTGCTCAACGAGATCGCCAAGGACCCGGCCCGCTCGATGATCGTCATCGACCCCGTCGTCACCGACACCGCCAAGATGTCCGACTTCCATCTGCGGGTCCAGCCCGGCACCGACGCGTGGTGCCTGGCCGCCCTGGCGGCGGTCCTGGTCCAGGAAAACCTCTGTGACGAAACGTTTCTCGCCGAGCACGTGCGCGGGGCGGAAGGTGTCCGGGCCGCGCTGCGCGCCATCAACGTCGCCGACTACGCGCAACGGTGCGGGGTGGACGAGGAGTTGTTGCGGGCGGCGGCGCGGCGCATCGGCGCGGCCGCCAGTGTCTCGGTGTTCGAGGACCTCGGGGTGCAGCAGGCGCCCAACAGCACGCTCTGCTCGTATCTGAACAAGCTGCTGTGGATCTTCACCGGCAACTTCGCGAAAAAGGGTGGCCAGCACCTGCATTCGGCGTTCGGGCCGCTGTTCGGCCAGTTCTCCGGTCGCACGCCGGTGACCGGCGCCCCGATCATCGCCGGATTGGTGCCCAGCAACGTCGTGCCCGAGGAGATCCTCACCGACCACCCGGACCGGTTCCGGGCCATGATCGTGGAAAGCAGCAATCCCGCGCACTCGCTGGCCAACTCGGCGGCCTGCCGGGAGGCCTTCGAAGCGCTGGAGCTGATGGTCGTCATCGACGTCGCGATGACCGAGACGGCCCGGCTGGCGCACTACGTGCTGCCCGCGGCCTCCCAGTTCGAGAAGCCGGAGGCCACGTTCTTCAATCTGGAGTTCCCGCACAACGCCTTTCAGCTGCGCCGGCCGCTGTTCGAACCGCTGCCCGGAACGCTGCCCGAGCCGGAGATCTGGGCGCGCCTGGTGCGGGCGCTGGGCGTCGTCGAAGACGCGGACCTGCGACCACTGGCCGAGGCGGCCCAGCGCGGCCGACAGGCGTACACCGAGGCGTTCCTGACCGCCACCGCGACCAACCCGACCGTCGCGAAGCTGCTGCCCTACGTCCTCTACGAGACCCTCGGGCCCACCCTGCCGGACGGCCTGCGCGGCGCGGCCGCCCTGTGGGGGCTCGCCCAGAAGGCCGCGCTCACCTATCCCGAGGCCGTGCGCCGCGCCGGTCACGCCGACGGCAACGCCCTGTTCGACGCGATCCTCGACAGCCCGTCCGGGGTGACGTTCACCGCGCACAACTATGAGGACGACTTCGTGCTGATCAGCCATGCCGATCACAAGATCGCGCTGGAGATCCAGGAGATGCTCGACGAATTAAGTGCGTTGGCCGCCGCGCCGCCGCAGCTGACCACGCCGGAATTCCCGATCGTGCTGTCGGTGGGGGAGCGCCGCGCCTACACCGCCAACGACATCTTCCGCGACCCGTCGTGGCGCAAGCGCGACGCGGACGGGGCGCTGCGCGTCAGCGTGGAGGACGCCCAAACGCTGGGCCTGGTCGACGGGTGCCGCGTCCGCATCAGCACCGCGGCCGGCAGCGCCGAGGCCACCGTCGAGATCACCGAGACCATGCTGGCCGGGCACGCGGCCCTGCCCAACGGTTTCGGGCTGGACTACGTCGACGGCGACGGGCGCACCATGGTTCCCGGCGTCGCCCCGAACGCGCTCACCTCGACCGACTGGCGCGACCCCTTCGCCGGCACGCCGTGGCACAAGCACGTGCCGGCCCGGATCGAACCGGTGCCGGCCGCCGTCAGTTCCAGATCCTGACCCGGCGCTGCTTCTCCAGGAACAGCGCGTCGCCCTCGGCCACGTCGAAAGCGTCGTAGAACGCGTCCATGTTGCGGATGACGCCGTTGCAGCGGAACTCCGGCGGTGAGTGCGGATCGGTCGCCAGCCGCCGGATCGCTTCGGCCGCACGGGATTTGGTGCGCCACACCTGCGCCCAGCCGTAGAACACGCGCTGCACTCCGGTCAGCCCGTCGATGACGGGCGCGGGCCGGCCCTGTAGCGACAGCTGGTAGGCCAGCAGGGCGATCGACAACCCACCCAGGTCGCCGATGTTCTCCCCGACGGTGAACGCGCCGTTGACGTGGTGGCCCTCGCCCAACCCGCGCGGCGTGTAGGCGTCGTACTGCTCGATGAGAGCCTTGGTGCGGGAACCGAATTCGGCGCGATCGGCGTCGGTCCACCAGTCCACCAGGTTGCCGTCGCCGTCGTACTTGGCGCCCTGGTCGTCGAAGCCGTGCCCGATCTCGTGCCCTATCACCGAGCCGATCCCGCCGTAGTTGGCGGCGTCGTCGGCGTCCGGGTCGAAGAACGGGGGCTGCAAAATTGCCGCGGGAAAGACGATTTCGTTCATCCCCGGGTTGTAGTAGGCGTTGACCGTCTGGGGCGTCATGAACCACTCGTCCTTATCGACCGGGCCGCCCAGCTTGGCCAGCTCGCGGTCGTGGTTGACCGCGTAGCCGCGAAGGAAGTTGCCGTAGAGGTCGTCGCGGTCGATCACCAGCGCGGAGTAGTCGCGCCACTTCGCCGGGTAGCCGACCTTGGCGACGAATTTGTCCAGCTTCGCCAGGGCGCGCTCCCGGGTCTGCGGGGTCATCCAGTCCAGCTCGTGGATGGACTGGCGGTACGCCGCCTTCAGGTTGTCCACCAGGGCGTCGATGCGAGCCTTGGCGTCCGGCGGGAAATGCCGCTGCACGTAGAGCTTTCCGACGGCGTCGCCCATCAGGCTCTCCACCAGCGACACCGCCCGCTTCCAGCGCTCGCGGATCTGCTCGGCGCCGGTGAGCAGGCGGCCGTAGAAGTCGAAGTCCGCGGCGACCAGGTCGTCGGTCAGCCAGGACGCGCGGGCGCGGATCAACCGCCAGCGGGCCCAGCTCTTCCACACCTCGATGTCCTCGTTGCGCCACAGCTCGGCGAACGCGCGCAGGTAATCCGGTTGGCGCACAATCACTTCGGCGAGGCCCTCGGGGCCGGCACCCAGGGCGGTGGCCCAGGCGGCCCAATCGAACCCCAGCGATTCGTCGCGCAGTTGCGCGAACGTGCGCAGGTTGTAGCTGAGGTCGGCGTCGCGGCGCTTGACCACGTCCCAGTGCGCCTCGGCGAGCCTGGCCTCCAGCGCGACGATGCGCTCCGCGTCCCGGATGTGTTCGGCCGCGTCACCGCCGAACACCAGGGCGAACATCCGCGCGATGTGACCCGGGTAGGCCTCCAGCACCTCGGCGTGCCGCTCCTCGCGGTAGTAGGACTCGTCGGGCAGTCCGAGGCCGGATTGGGTGAGGTGCACCAGGTAACGGGCGGAGTTCTTGGCGTCGGTGTCGATGTAGGCCGCCACGCCGCCGCCCACCCCGGTGCGCTGCAGCGCGCCCACGGCGGCCGTCAACGCGTCCGCGTCGGCGGCGTCGTCGATGGTGGCCAGCTCGTCGCGCAGCGGTTGCAGGCCGCGCCGCTCGACGGTCTCCTCGTCGAGGAAGCTGGCGTACAGGTCGCCGATGCGTTGCTGATCGGTGCCGGGGGCGGCGCCGGTCTGGCTGGCCTCGATGATCAGGTCGCGCACCTGCTCCTCGGCGCGGTCATAGAGCTGACGGAACGCCCCGTCGGTGGCCCGGTCCGCCGGGATGTCGTATTCGGCCAGCCAGCGGCCGTTGACGTGACCGAACAGGTCGTCCTGGGGGCGGGTGTTGGCGTCGACGTGGCTCAGGTCGATGCCCGAGCGAATGGCCTCTACAGTCACCCCGCCATCCTTCCATCTTTCCCGGGTGCGACGATCGGGCCATGTCAGACGGCGAGCGAACCGAAGCAGCGACGGAAGAGGTGGACCTCGAAGATCCCGACGAAGCCGTCGACGAGGAATCCGCCGACGGCCCGATGTTCTCCCCGTACGGCATCGCGTCGGCCGTCCTGGGGGTGCTGTCGGTGGCGGCGGTGGTGTTCGCATTCGTCCTGTGGTCCGGGCACCGCGACGACATGGCCGAACGCCGCTACCTCACCCAGGTCATGCAGACCGCGGCCGACTGGACGGGCGTGCTGATCAACATGAACAGCGGCAACGTCGATTCCAGCCTGCAACGGCTGCACGACGGGACGGTCGGCGAACTCAACACCGACTTCGACGCGGCCATGCAGCCCTACCGGCAGGTGGTGGAAAAGCTGCAGTCCAAGAGCGCCGGGCGGATCGAGGCGGTGGCCGTCGAGACGGTCCACCGCGACCTGGACACCCAGCCCGGTAGCTCGCGGCCCGTGGTGACCACCAAGCTGCCGCCGTTTGCCAGCCGCCTGGACTCGGTGATGCTGGTCGCGACGTCGGTCAGTGAGAACGCCGGCGCCAAACCGCAGACGGTGCACTGGAATCTGCGCCTCGACGTGTGCGACGTGGAGGGCAAGCTGATGATCTCGGGGCTGGAGTCGATCCGATGAGAAACGTCTGGCGCCTGGTCGCCTTCGACATCCTGGCCCCGCTGGCGGCCATCGCGGCGTTGCTGGCGATCGGGCTGGTCCTGGGCTGGCCGCTGTGGTGGGTGTCGGTGTGCTCGGTGCTCGTGTTGCTGATCGTCGAGGGCGTCGGGGTGAATTTCTGGCTGCTGCGGCGCGATTCGGTCAGCGTCGGCACCGACGACGACGCGCCGGGCCTGCGCCTGGCCGTCGTCTTCCTGTGCACGGCGGCGCTGGTGGCCGCGGTGTTCACCGGTTACACGCATTGGACCCAGTCGGACCGCGAATTCAAGGACGACTCCCGTGACGTGGTGCGCGTCGCCACGGGGATGGCGGAGGCGATGGCCTCGTTCAGCCCGGGCGCCCCGGACAGCTCCATCGACCGGGCCACCGCGCTGATCGTCCCGGAGCACGCGGCCGCCTTCAAGGAGCAGTACACGAAGTCCAGCTCGGAGCTGGCCCAGCACAACGTCACCGCGCAGGCCGCAACGCTGGCGGCCGGGGTCGAGGCGCTGGGGCCGGCGGCGGCGAGCGTGGCGGTGATCCTGCGGGTCACCCAGAACGCGCCGGGGCAACCGCCCAACCAGTCGGCGCCCGCGCTGCGGGTCGCGCTGACCAAGCACGGCGACACCTGGCTGGTCTCGGACGTGCTGCCGATCAGGTGATCAGTTGGACTCCGCCGAGCGCGTCGACTTCACCTTGACGAACCGGTCCGACAGGCGGCGCATCCGGATCATCAGCGCCGCCGACGGGCTGGTGCTGCCGTCCAGGTAGGCGGCGAGTTCCTCGGCGCTCGCCCCGATGCGGGAGGCGAATTCCTGTTGCGCCAGACCGGATCGGTCGATGAGCAGCCGCACATGCCGGGCCACCTCGGCGCGCTCGTTGGCCTCCAGGTGGGTGCGGGCGCGTTCGAGCACCTCCCACAGCGCCTTGGAGATGCCGTAGGGGCGGGTGCCGTCGAGCACCTCCTCGACCTGGCGGGCGGTGCGCCCGTACGGGTCGCGCTTCAGCGCGGCGGCGATGCGTTTCCAGGTGGCGATGTCGCCGCCCTGCAGGGCGGCGCGAATGGCCGAGGTCGGCCAGAACTCCACCGGCTGGTCGGGGTCGGGGGCGGGCGCACCGTCGCGGCCGCGCGGCTCGGCGGCCGGCCGGTGGGGCGGTGCGGGGCGTCGGTCAGGTGCCAACGTCACCTCGCCTCCTCCAGCATCGCTACGGCCACCGACAGGCAGCGCTGCCTGATCTCGTCCCAGTCCGAGCGGGCGGCGTCCTCGGACCCCTGCTTGTCGTCGAAATCGCAGGGATCGGGATCAGCGAGTCGACGGACCAGCTGGCTGGCGATCCACTGCCGCCTGGGCGACTGACAACAGTAGTACCTGTCCATGCCCGCCAGCACCACGGCGGCGGTCTCGGGCTCCAACGTTTCAACCATATCCGCAAAGTCGGCGTAATCGCGGCGGCTGTTACGGCACATGATGAGGTAGCCCTTGAGGCGCAGCGTCTCGGCGCCGGTCGGGACCAGCAGCCGGTCGCCGGTGGGCAGCTGCACGTGGGTGGTTTCCACCGGGCTGCGGCGCTCGTAGAGCGACCGGTCGGCGCAGTCGTTCTCGTTCTCCAGCGCGTCGATGGCGACCGACAGCCGCCCCCGCCACAACGTGACGGGGTGCACGGGCCGGTCCGCGCCGACGATGGCCTTGGCGATGCCGTTGCGCGAGGTCAGCCCCCCGACCAGCTTCTTGGCCCCGGCAGCGCCGTTGGTGTGCCCGTTGGTGCCGGTCCTGCGGTCGGCGGCGCCCACCCCCGCGCCCGCCTTCTCGTCGTCGATGTTGACCTGATGGGGGATCTGACCGGGGTCGCGGCCGCGATCCGGGTCGGCGCCGGCCACCGCGGCGCCCTGCCGCTGTGTGCCGTTGCGCCCACACCCGGTGAACGCCAGCGGATCGGTCACGCAGATGGCATCGGGCGCCAAGTGCTTGAGCTTGGCGGCCGACTTGAGCACCATCCGCAGGTCGGCGTTGGGCGCCGTCAGGGCCGAGATGTCGTCGGGGATGACCACGACGTCGGCCAGGTCGACCGCGGGCAACGGTCGGTCGAAGTCGACCGACGGCAGAATCCGGGACAGCCACCCGGGGATCCACCAGTTCCACTGAGCGAACATCGCCATCAACGCCGGGACCAGCACCAGCCGCACGACGGTGGCGTCCACCGCGATCGCCACCGCGCAGGCGACGCCGATCTCGGCGACCAGCGGCATGCCCGCGAACGCGAAGCCGACGAAGACCGCGATCATGATCAGGGCCGCGCTGGTGATGGTGCGGGCGCTGGTGCTCACGCCGTACGCGACGGCGTCGCGGGTGTTTCCGGAGTGCAGGAAGCGTTCCCGGATGCGGGTCAGCAGGAAGATCTCGTAGTCCATCGACAACCCGAAGGTCATCGCGAGCACCAGCGGCGGGACGGTGCTGTCGATCGAGCTGATCTGGGCGAAGCCGAGGTCCTTCAGCCAGCCCCACTGGAACACCATCACCAGGCTGCCGTACGCGGCCGCGACCGACAGCAAGGTCATCAGCACGCCCTTGAGCGCCAGGAACACCGAGTGCACGGACACCAGCAGCATCACGAACGCGATCAGCGCGACGATGGCCAGCACCAACGGCTCGGTCTGGGAGACCTGGTCGTCGAAGTCCTTGATCAGGGCGGTCGGGCCGCCGACGTCCACTCGCGCGGTTCCCCGGTCGGGCACCTTGGGCAACTGCGCGCGCATCCACCCGACGGTCTCGCGCGCCCGCATGTCCTCGGGGTCAACCGACAGCACCGCCGACAGCAGGGCGCTGCCGTTGTCCTCGGCGAACTGCGGCGGGGCCACCGAGACGATGTTGGGCGCCTGCGTCATCCGCTGCCGGATCGCGCCGATGGTCTGGCCGTGTTCGGGTGAGGCCGCGCCACCGTCCGGGAACGTGATCAGCACCCGAACCGGGCCCAGGGCGCCGGGGCCGAGGGCCTCGGCCGCCGCGCCCACCCCGGCGCGGATTTCGTGCGACGAGTCGAACTGGCGCAGCAGGCTGTTGCCCAGCACCATCGAGGAAGCCGGGGCGGCCATCACGAGCAGCACCAGCGAGGCCGCCAGCGCCGACATCCACGGCCGCCGCATCACCCAGCCGATCCAGCGGTTCCAGAACCGGGATTGGGCGCCGTCGGGCCGGCGGGACCAGTGCAAAAACGCCGACCTCTTGGCGGCCGACCGGCCGAACGTCGCCAGCGCCGCCGGGGTCAACGTGGTCGACGTCAGCATGGCGACCGCGACGGCCAGGATCGCCCCGGTCGCCATCGACTTCAACGCCGGGGTATTGATGACGTAGATCCCGGTGAGTGAGGCGACGACCGTCATCCCGGACAGCACCACCGCCAGCCCCGAGGTCGCCATCGCCGCGTCGACTGCGTCCTGCGGCTCGCGGCCGGACCGCAGCTCCTCGCGGAACCGCATCAGGATGAACAGCGAATAGTCGACCGCGAGCGCGATTCCGAACATCGACACCGTCGACGTCACGAACACCGACATGGTCGTGTAGGACGACAGCAGGTAGACCAGGCCCATGGTGACCACGACCGTGCAGACGCCGAGCGCGAGCGGTATCGCCGCGGCGGCCAGCGAGCCGAACACGGCCAGCAGCACGATGAGGATCACCGGCAGGTTCCAGCGCTCGGCGGCGGCGATGTCGTGCTTGGTGTTCTGCGCGGCGGCCGCGCTGAGCGCGCCCTGCCCGATGACGTACAGCCGCACCCGGCCGTCCGCGGTCTGGCCGGGCTGGTCGCCGTTGACGCCGACCTTTTTGCGCAGCTGCTTGGCGACGTCGCTGGTGTTGCGGGAGTCCAGCCGCAGCGACAACACGTACGGCCGGTCGGGTTGCGGCGGCCGCTGGGTGGGGTTGGGGACCTCCGAGACGCCGGGCAGCTCGGCGGCGGTGCTCCGCAGCAGCGCGACGGCGTCGTTGATGTCGGCGTAGCTGGCATCCGGCCGCGGGGCCGCCACCAGGGCCAGCGAGGACGAGCCCTGGTCGTGGTAGAGCTCCTCGAGCTGGTCGTGGACGAGCAGCGACTGCGAACCGGCCACCTCGAAACCGCCGCCGGTCAGATTCCCCGACTGCGTCAGGGCCAGATAGACCGCCGGAACCAAAGCCAGCAACCAGCCTGTGAAGACCAACCAGCGGTACTTACGCAGGCTGCGGCTGAGGCGCATCATCAACTGCTGGATTTCTTCACTCCCCTCGCGCAACGCGTGCAGGCGAGGATACCGCAGCCGCCTGTGGATGATGTCGGCTTCGTAGTTCCTGAGCTGCAGCGACGGGGTTGTTGTCAAGACGCCGCCAACTCGTTGTGAAGCGGTTACCGGGTGGGAGTTTCCTCACCCGCGATCGCGCGGGCTGGCAGGGGCGCGACCGACGATGGCAGGATGTCGGATGGCCCGCGGGGCCATGGGGAACTCCGCGTTCGATGGGCCGTCTAATGCAGCCGTTTGCAGGCGTCGGTGCTGCGCGCGAACACCAAAGGAGTTTCCATGACGAGAGCCACCGCGACCGGGCGGCGCAGGATCGTCGCCGGGCTGATCGCCGCCGCCGTGCCGGGCGCCGCCCTGGCCGTCCTGGCGGGGGCCCCGGCGACCGGCGCCAACGATCCGTGCGCGGCCAGTGAAATCGCCCGGACGATCGGTTCGGTCTCCAAGTCGATGGGCGACTACCTGGACGCGCACCCGGAGACCAACCAGACCATGACCTCGATGCTGCAGCAGCAGGCCGGCCCGCAGTCGATGACCGGCCTGAAGTCCTACTTCGAGGCCAACCCGAAGGTCGCCGGCGACATGACCTCGATCGCCCAGCCGTTGACCAACCTCTCGCTGCAGTGCAAGCTGCCGATCTCGCCCACCCAGGCGATGGGCATGATGCAGCAGGCGCAGGGCGCGGCCGGTGGTCTGCCCGCGCTGCCGGGTAACGCGGCGGGGGCGCTGCCGCTGGCCGGCCCGCCGCGGGGCAACACCGCGGGCTAGTTCCCGGCTTCGGGGCTGCGGTCCGGCGGTAACGGGCCCTGCAGGGCGGTCTCGGTCGGATCGTTGGCGGCCGGGACCTGCGGCGCCGGCGGCTCGAGTTCCGGCGCGGCCTCCTCATCGTCCGGGACGGTGACGTTCTCCGTGCGGAACACGAAGAAGAACACCACCCAGCCGATCGCCGAGATGAACAGCCAGCTGATCAGCCGGTAGATCAGCATGGCCGAGATCGCGTTGGGCAACGACATGCCGCTGGACACCAGGCCCGGCACCAGCACCGCCTCGACCACCAGCAACCCGCCCGGCATCAGCGGGATGGTGCCGACCGCGCGGGCGGCCGCGTACGCCACCGTCAGCCCGGCGACCGACGCGTGGTCGCCGGCGGCGTAGGCCGCGAAGCCGAGGCAGGCCACATCGGCGATCCAGTTGAACATCGACCAACCGAACGCGGTGCCCAGGTCGCGGCGGCTCAGGCTCACCGATTCGAG
This sequence comes from Mycobacterium sp. ACS4054, assembly GCF_001667275.1. Lineage (GTDB taxonomy): Bacteria > Actinomycetota > Actinomycetes > Mycobacteriales > Mycobacteriaceae > Mycobacterium. The sequence continues at coordinate 98,811 of NZ_LZHV01000073.1, read as the reverse complement.
CTGCATCAGGGTCTCGCGCCACCTCGCCAGGCCGGTGTCGGCGGGCCGGCCACGCACGGAGTTCACCCACGACAGCAACCGGCAACCGATCCCGTCGATCAGCTCCGGTCGCGACGCGACCGCCTGGGCGAGGATCAGCAACGCGACGAAGCCGCCGAGGGTGAACAGCAACGAGAACGGGTTGTTCTTGGCGCCGAGGAAGAACGCGCCGCCCAGGCCCAGCAGCGCCAGCCCGACGGCCTGCAGGACACCCGCCATCACCAGCTGCCAGGACGCCACCACCGTGGAGGCGCCCCAAATCCGTTGCTGCCGAAACAAAAACGTCGCCGAGAGCACCGGCCCGCCCGGCAGCGTGGTGCTCAACGAGTTGGCCGCGTAGAAGGCGGCCTCCGACCGCAGTTGCTTGACGTGCACCCCGGCCGATCGGAGCAGGGTGCGCTGGATTTGCGCGAAGCTGTGCATCGACGCGGCCGACGCGACGACCGATGCCAGCAGCCACCACCAGTTCGCCTCGTACAGGCTCGTCCAGGCCTTGGCCAGCTGACGCCAGCCCAGGGCGACCTCCACGGCAAGCACGATCGCGACGATCCCGAGGATCACCCAGCGCACCCACCAGTACTTCCCGCGCGGGGTCTCTTCGCGCGGGAAGTCGAGATTGCGGGCCGGTGCGTCGTGCGGCACGTGATTTAGGGTAACGGTGCAGGTGGCGCGGGGATCGTCGCGCGGGGCCGACCGTGTCTGGGAAGTTCCGGGGTCGTAACCGGATCGTGGCGGCATGGCCGCGCCCGGGTGGCGCGCGGTGGAGTCCGCGCACGTTTGGCGACGCCGCCGGCCGGATAGGCTCACGCCATGCCAGCAAACACCGACGACGCTTCGGTCGAACCCATTGTCCGCAAGACCGCAGCCTGGGCCTGGCGTTTGCTGGTGATCCTTGCCGCGTTGGTCGCCCTGCTGTGGGTGGTGAAGAAGCTCGAGGTCATCGTCGTCCCGGTACTGGTGGCGCTGCTGCTCAGCGCGTTGCTGCTGCCGGTGGTCGACTGGCTGGATCGACGCGGCCTGCCCCGCGGCGGCGCGGTGACACTCGTGCTGTTCGGCGGTTTCGCGCTCCTGGGCGGCATCCTGGCGTTCGTCGTCAACCAGTTCGTGGATGGTTTGCCGGGCCTGACCGAACAGGTGACCCACAGCATCGAATCCACCCGGCGCTGGCTCATCCACGGGCCGGCGCACCTGCGCCGCGAACAGATCGACAACGCGGGCAACGCCGCGATCGAGGCGCTGCGCAACAACCAGGCGAAGCTGGAAAGCGGCGCCCTGTCCACGGCGGCCACCATCACCGAACTGGTCACCGCGGCGGTGCTGGTGCTGTTCACGCTGATCTTCTTCCTCTATGGCGGGCGCAACATCTGGGCCTACGTCTCGAGGATCGTTCCGGCCGACGTCCGCGACCGGGTGAGCGAGGCGGGCCGTGCCGGCTACGGGTCGCTGACCGGCTACGTGCGGGCCACCTTCCTGGTGGCGCTCACCGACGCGGCCGGGGTAGGCACGGGCCTGGCGATCATGGGCATACCCCTGGCGCTGCCGCTGGCCTCGCTGGTGTTTCTTGGCGCCTTCATCCCGTTGATCGGTGCGTTGGTGTCCGGGCTGCTGGCCGTGGTGGTCGCGCTGTTGGCCAAAGGCATTGTCTACGCGCTGATCACGCTCGGTCTGCTGATCGCGGTGAACCAGCTCGAGGCCCACGTGCTGCAACCGCTGGTGATGGGGCGCGCGGTGTCGATTCACCCGCTCGCGGTGGTGCTGGCGATCTCCACCGGCGGCGTGCTCGCCGGCATCGTCGGCGCGCTGCTCGCCGTCCCGACGGTGGCGTTCCTCAACAACGCGATCCAGGTGCTGACCGCCCCGGACCCGGCCGCCGAAGCCGAGAAGCAGGCCGAGGAGGCCGACGAGGGCGCGATCTTGCAGGCGGAACCGGACGAACCCGCAACCTAGCCGGACCGGGGTCTACAGCCGTCCCTCGCGACGCAGCAGGTCCTGGGCGGACACGCCGCCGCCGGAGCGCCGGCGCTGGCGCGCGTCGCCGTTGTCGCCCTGTGGGTGCGAGGTGAGCTTCTCGGTGGCCGGTTCGGAGTCGTTGCCCTCCGACCGTGCGGACGGAAACGCGGTGGTCGGTTCGGCGTCGCCCGTGTCGTCAGATCGATTGCCGGGCACCGGGATTGCGCGGGTCTGGCCGCCCGATGGCGGCGGCGGCGCCGCGGGGCCCGGGGTGGGAGGCCGCGCGGGTGCCGGCGGCGCCGCGTTGGCGGGGCCGGCGTTGGGCACCGAAAGCCGCGTCGTCTTGGCTTCCGTCGGCGGCCGGGCCTGCGACCGCGCGGCGTCGGGCGCCTGCGCCGGGGCGCGCATCGCCGCGCCCGCGGGCACTTCCTGACCGGGTTTCGGCTCGGCCGGGCCCGGACGCGTCGCGCGCGACGGCTCGAGGGCCGCGGGGTGGGTGGGATCGTGCGGTGCGCGCGGCGCGGCGGCGACCAGGCTGGCCGACACCGGCGGGCGGGCGGGGCGCCCGTTGAGGGTCGGCCGCTTGCGCTCGTCGGGCAGGTCGATCTCGCCCAGCCCGATCCGGTTCTGCAGCCGCCTGGCCCAGCGCGGGGCCCACCAGCAGTCGTCGCCGAGCAGTTTCATCACCGACGGCACCAGGAACATCCGGACCACGGTGGCGTCCAGCAGCAGCGCCGCCATCAGCCCGAACGCCAGGTATTTCATCAGCACCAGGTCGGAGAACACGAACGAGCTGGCCACGACGGCGAGCACCAGGGCGGCGGCCGTGATCAAGCGCCCGGTCGTCGCGGTGCCGATCCGGATGGCCTCGGCGGTCGACATGCCGCGCTCGCGCGCCTCGACCATGCGGGACACCAGGAACACCTCGTAGTCGGTGGCCAGGCCGAAACCCACCGCGACCACCAGCGAGATCACCACCACCATCAGGGGGGTGGGCGTGAAGTTGAGCACGCCCGACAAATGGCCGTCGACGAAGATCCACGTCAGGATGCCCATCGTCGACCCCAGCGTCAGCGCGCTCATGAGCACCGCCTTGACCGGCAACACCACCGACCCGAACGCCAGGAACATCAGCAGCAGCGTGGCGCCCAGCAGTAGCACCAGCATCAGCGGAGCCTTGTCGAACAGGCTGTGGATGCTGTCCTGCTCCAGGGCCGGAGTACCGCCGACATAGAGGTTGAAGCCCTTCGGCGGATTTATCGCCCGGAGTTCGCTGATCTTCTTGGCGGCGTCGTTCTTATTGACCAGGCCGTTCTGGATCACGCGCACCGAGCCGTCCTTGGGCACCGTCGTGCCGTTCGGTCCGGCGACGCAGGGGTTGCCGGCAATGGTCGGGCACGGCCGCTCCTCCCAGGTCTTGTCGGTGAACCCGCCGATCGAGGAAATCCTGTTGCGGATGTCGGCGACCTGTTGGTCGGTGACCTTGCTGTGATTGGTGCTCTGGATCACCATCGTCAGCTGTTCGGTGCGGTAGCCGGGGAAGAGCTTGTCGAAGTGTTCCTGCGCCTGACGCACGGGATTGGTTGGCGGCAGGTACTTTTCGCTCATGCCGCCGAACGACAGGTTGCTCAGCGGGATGACCAGCAAAATCATGGCGACGGCGATCGGGATGGCGAACGCCAGCGGCCGCTTCATCACCCAGTTGACGAGCTTGCCCCAGAACCCGGCCTCGACCTCTTCGCGGGTCTTGGTCTTCTGCAGCCGGTCGGCCAGCCAGTTCAGGTAGGCCCGCGACCACTTCCAGTTCCGCAGGAAGGGCACCCGGAATGCGGTCCGCACGCCCAGTGCGTCGACGTGGCGGCCGAGGATGCCCAGGCAGGCCGGCAGGAACGTGATCGACAGCAACGCGGCGAGCCCCACGGCGGCGAAGATCGCGTAGGTCAGCGAGTGCACGAAGCCCTGCGGCAGCACCAGCAGGCTGGCGCTCGACGCGATGATCAGGACCGCCGAGAACGTCACGGTGCGCCCGGCCGTCATCACGGTGCGCCGCACGGCGGTCTCGGTGTCGTAACCCTCGGCGATCTCTTCTCGGAACCGGCTCACCACGAAGAGCCCGTAGTCGATCGCGATACCCAAACCGATCAGCGACACCACCGGCTGGGCGAAATAATGCACCGGCCCGAACACGGCGACCAGCCGCAGAATGCCCAGCGAACCCGCGATGCTGAGCCCACCCACGATCGCCGGCAGGCCCGCGGCGACCGCACCGCCGAACACCAGGAACAAGACCACCGCCACCATCGGGACCGCGAGGACCTCCATGCGGCGCTGGTCGGTGGCGATGGTGCCGGTCAGGGCGTTGGCGATCGGCTCCAGCCCGGCCAGCGCCACCGTTCCGCCGTCGAGCTTCTGCAGATCGGGCGCGATGGCCTTGTAGTTGTTGAGGATGCTGTCGTCGTCGTCACCCTTGAGCGGGATGGACACGAAGGTGTGCTTGCGGTCCTCGCTCACCATCCCCTTGATCAACGGGTTGGTGCTGTCGGGCGCGGCCAGCCAGCCGGCCCAGCCGACGACCTGGTCGGCGTGGTCGGTCTTGAACTTGTTGAGCTGCGCGACGATCTTGTCCCGCCAGGCCGGGTCGTCCACCGTTTTGCCCTCGGGGGCGGTGAAGGTGGCGACGATGTGGCTGGTGCGGTCGCGGCCGTAGGTCTGGTCGCCCAGCACCGAGGCCTTCACGGATTGGCTGCCCTCGTCGTAGAAGCCACTCTGTGTGACATGCTTGCCAAGGCTCATCCCGAAAACGCCGCCCAGCAGGCACAGAGCTACCGTGACCCCGATCACGATGTACCGGTACCGGTACACAGTTCGACCCCACCAGGCGAACACGCAAGCTCCTTACTGGATCGTTAACGACCCGCGCATCGGTTTTCCAGTGTCACACACGCGCGGTCAACAGAGCGGACAGCGGCCGGAACGGCTGCAGCCATGCTCCCTGGTCAGGCAGCGAATCCAGGCCGATTCGCGGCAACGGCTCCCGGAACACACCGCTGATGTCTTCCAGGTCGACAAAGTCCAAGGTATCCGACGCTAGCGCCCAACTCGCATGTTCGCGAAATCCGATGACCTGGACGGTGACTCCGGTGCGGGCGATTTCCTCCAGCGGTTGACGAAACGCCTGTCCGTCGGCCGAGGCCACCACCAGCGCCGCCAGCCCCTGGCTGCGCCGCAGTTCGATGTGGGCGAGCATGTCGCGGTCGACGTCGCTGTCCTCGTCGATCTTCGGCTTGGCGAATACCGCGAACCCCACGTTGCGCAGGGCGTCCACCCACGGGCGGACGACGTCGGCGCTGCCCGGCGCGATGTTGGTGAACACGGTGGCCTCGGGTTCGACCACGACGCCCGGCCGGCCGGCGCTGACCTCGGCCGTGCGCGCCAGCAGCCAGCGCCCCAGGGCGTCGAACCGCGGGCGCTCCAGCGCGGTGGGGCGCCGACCCAGGATCGAGCCGAGCCCCATGTCGAGGTTGGGCGCGTCCCACACCAGCAACACCCGGCCGCCCGGCGGGGAGAAGCCGCCCAGCGCGTCGTCGGACAACACCGCCACCGGCTGTTCTGCCACGGTCTTTTCTTCCGCCAGGCTCATGGTCATCGCCTACTCATGTCGTAGCCAGATGAATTCGGTGACGGCGCTGCCCGCATCGTGGGCTTTCGTCTCGTATTTGGTGGTCGGCCGCACCACCGAGATCGGCAACCCGCCGGCGTCGTCGACGCGCGACAGCCGCGGCTCGGCATCGCCGAGGGCGCCGATGTGTTCGGCGTAGCCGGCATGGTCCGTCGCGGCATGGAGGACACCACCAGGGAGTAACCGGTCGGCGATCAGGCCAATCGTGCCGGGCTGCAGAAACCGGCGCTTGTGGTGCCGGGCCTTCGGCCAGGGGTCGGGGAAGAAGACGCGCACCCCGGTCAGGGAGCGGGACGGGATCAGCCGCTGCAGCACGTCGACCGCGTTGCCGCGGATCAACCGGATGTTGCCAACCCCCTCGCGGTCGATCGCGCAGAGCAGTTGCGCCAGCCCCCGCTTGTAGATCTCCACCGCGATCACATCTATAGCGGGCTCGTCCTTTGCCATCGCCAACGTCGAAGTGCCGCTGCCGCAACCGATCTCGAGCACCAGCGGCGCCTGCCGGCCGAACCACGCGCGGGTGTCCAGCGGCGACGGGTCATCGCTTTCGCCGCCCCCCAGGGACAGCCCGAGCTCCGGCCACCGTCGTTCCCAGGTCTGCCGCTGGGCGTCGGACAGGGCCGACCGTCGGGAGCGAAACGTCGATGCCGGAAGATAGCGCTGGTCGCGGCGGTCGTCCGATTGCTCCTCCGGCGCGACCCGACACATTCCCACCCCGGGTTGCGCATGCATTTGTCCATCGTGACCCATAACCGAGTGATGTAGCCGCCCCTGGTCCAGATTGATACCCAACAGTTGCCTTCAGCTGGTAACAGTCAGACGGTGGCTCGCATCAAAGTGACGCAAGTGCCACGATTCGGTGGAACTCCGATCGGCCCCCGGGTCGGAACCGTCGCACCGCACGCAGGACATGAGAGGACCATGAGGGGACAAGGACACCGGGATTTCGTCGACGAGCTGGCGCGATTCGCCGCCGGTCACGTCGACCCACGGGTAACAGCCATCGCCGAGCGGACCGCCGCGCCGTTGCGCGTGCGCGTCCGGGGACGCCGCGGCGTGGGTTGCGCCACGGTGGCCCGGGCGCTGGACCGCGGCGGAACGGCCGCGGGGATCTCGGTGACCACCGCCGATGACGCCGACCTCGTCGTGTACGTGACCACCGAGGTGGTCAAGCCCGAGGACATCGACGCGATCGCCGCCGCGCAACGCCCGGTGCTCGCGGTGCTGAACAAGGCGGACCTGGCCGGGCCGCTCGCCCGCGGCGACGGGCCCATCGCCACGGCGCGCACCCGTTGCGCCGAGCTCGCCGAGGTCGCCGGCGCGCCCATGGTTCCGCTGGCCGCGCTGCTCGCCGTCGCCGCGCTCGACGGCCTGGACGCCCCGCTATGGGCGGCGCTGCGGACGCTGGCCGCGCATCCCGGTGCGGCCGCCGCCCTCGACGGCTCGTTCGCCGGCTTCCTGTCCGCGGACAACCCCGTGCCGGCCGAGATGCGGCTGCGCCTGCTGGCCACCCTGGATCTGTTCGGCATCGCGCTCGGCGTCGCCGCGGTCCGGCAGGGCCGGACGCCCGCGCAGGTGCGGGCGCTGCTGCGCCGGACGAGCGGGGTCGACGCTGTGCTGTCCCGCCTCTCGATCGCCGGCGCCGAGACGCGCTACCAGCGGGTGCTCGAGGCCGTCGCCGACCTGGAGGCGCTCGCGGTGGGCGACGAAACCATCAGCGGGTTCCTGTCCCGCGACGAGACGGTGCTGGCCCGCATGGCGGCCGCCGTCGACCTGGCCGCTGCGGCCGGGCTGGACCAGGACAACGCGGGACCGGCGGATTGGGACGGCGACCCGTCCGCGCACCTACCGCGCGCGGTGCGCTGGCAGCGGTACAGCCGAGCGGCGGAGAGCGACCTGCACCGCGCCTGCGGGGCGGACATCGCCAGGGGATCGATGCGGCTGTGGTCGCAGACCTGCGGTTCGCTGGCCCGGGGGGACTGGCGGTGAGCGGCGAGACACACGACGATCCGGTGGCCCAGGTCGACGCGCTGGTGGCGGGCATCGGACCGGAGCTGGACGCCCCGGCCATCCACCGCCGCGACGTGGTGCTGGTGACCGGGCCGTGGATGGCCGGGGTCAGCGCGGTGGCCGCGGCGCTGGCCGAACGGCTGCCGGAGCACAAGTTCGTCGAGTCTTCGGAACTGGGGCCCGGTGACGTACCGATGGCGGTGGTGTTCGTGGTGTCCGCGGCGGCCCATCTGACGGCGTCGGACTGCGCGCTGCTGGACGCCGCCGTCGCGCAGACCGATGCCGTGGTCGGCGTGGTGTCCAAGATCGACGTGCACCGGGGGTGGCGCGACGTCGTCGCCGCGAACCGGGAGACGCTGGCCGCGCACGCGCCGCGCTACGGCGAGGTGGCATGGGTGGGCGCGGCCGCACTGCCCGACCTGGGCGAGCCGAACGTCGACGACCTGGTGGCGGCGCTCTCGGCGCGGCTGGCCGACCCCGAGCTCGCCCGCCGAAACAGGTTGCGCGCCTGGGAGTTCCGGCTCAACACGGTCGCGCAGCGGTTCGACCGCGATGCCGACGGCGCCGGGCGGCGGGCGCGGGTCGACGCGTTGCGCGCCGAGCGCAGCACGGCCCTGCGGCAGCGGCGCGAGGCCAAGACCGAGCGCACCATCACGCTGCGCGGCCAGATCCAGCAGGCCCGCGTTCAGCTGTCCCACTTCGCGCGCAACCGCAGCTCGTCGGTGCGCAGCGAACTGCAGGAAGACGCGGCCGGGCTGTCCCGGCGCGCCATGGCGAACTTCGAGGCGCACGCGCGCGGGCGGCTGGACGAGGTGGTCGCCGAAGTCAACGACGGCACCGCCACCCACCTCGCCGACGTGGCGCAGGTGGTGGGGGTCGCGACGACGCTGCCGCCGCTCGAGAAGCTCCCGACGGTCGACGTCCCGCCGCCCCCGCTGAAATCGCGGCGGCACGAGACCTGGCTGATGCTGCTGCTGGGCGCCGGGTTCGGCCTGGGCGTCGCGCTGACCCTGAGCCGGCTGCTGAGCGGACTGGCCGCCCGCCTCAATCCCGCCCTGTCCGTCGCCGCGGCCGTGGCCTGCGTGGCGATCGGGCTGGCGGTCACCCTGCTGGTGGTCAACCTCCGCAGCCTGCTGCACGACCGGGCGGTGCTGGACCGCTGGGCGGGTGACGTGACCTCCACGCTGCGGTCGGTGGCCGAGGAGCTGGTGGCCACCCGGGTGCTGGTGGCCGAGTCGGTGCTGAGCAAGGCGGTGCTGGCACAGGACGAGGTGGAGAACGCGGAGGTGAGCGACCAGGTCAGCGCCATCGACCGGGAGCTGCGCGCGCACGCCATGGCCGCCTCCCGCGCCGCCGCGGCGCGGGACCGGGAGATGCCCACGGTGCGGGCCGCCCTGGACGCGGTGCGTGCGGAACTCGGCGAATCGGGTATACCTGCGGCTGATGTGCCCGCTTCGGACGTGAAAAAGGACGCGTCGAGCGAGGCGACCGAAAAACCGGCTTCTTTCAGCGGGGATGGCGATTCCGAGGGATCTTCTGAATCGTTGTTGTGAGAAGGCTTATACCTGCCCGAGACTTCCCCGACAAGTTGCTCACGATAACCTGTAGTTAACGCCACCATGTCCACCGTTGTGTGGGCGACCGCATACGCGATGGCTGTAACGAGAAGCCCGAGACGCAGAAGAATTCAGGAGACTTCGATGACCTCAGCGACCATTCCCGGTTTGGACAACGCGCCCACGAAACATCAGGGGCTGCTGTCGTGGGTACAGGAGGTCGCCGAGCTCACCCAGCCGGAGCGCGTGGTGTTCACCGACGGCTCGGCCGAAGAGTTCGACCGGCTGGCCGGTCAGCTGGTCGAGGCGGGCACCTTCACCAAGCTGAACGAGAAGAAGCACCCCAACTCCTACCTGGCGCTGTCCGACCCGTCCGACGTGGCGCGGGTGGAGTCGCGGACCTTCATCTGCTCCGAGCGCGAGGTCGACGCCGGCCCCACCAACAACTGGATGGACCCGGCCGAGATGCGGTCGAAGATGACCGACCTGTACCGCGGCTGCATGCGGGGCCGCACCATGTACGTGGTGCCGTTCTGCATGGGCCCGCTCGGCGCCGACGACCCCAAGCTGGGTGTGGAGATCACCGATTCCGAGTACGTCGTGGTGTCGATGCGCACGATGACCCGGATGGGCAAGGCCGCGCTGGAGAAGATGGGCGACGACGGGTTCTTCGTCAAGGCGCTGCACTCGGTGGGTGCCCCGCTGGAGCCGGGCCAGAAGGACGTGGCGTGGCCGTGCAACGACACCAAATACATCACGCACTTCCCGGAGACCCGCGAGATCTGGAGCTACGGCTCGGGCTACGGCGGTAACGCGCTGCTGGGCAAGAAGTGCTACTCGCTGCGCATCGCGTCGGCGATGGCCCACGACGAGGGCTGGCTGGCCGAGCACATGCTGATCCTCAAGCTGATCTCCCCGGAGAACAAGGCGTACTACTTCGCCGCCGCGTTCCCGTCGGCGTGCGGCAAGACCAACCTCGCGATGCTGCAGCCGACCATCCCCGGTTGGCGCGCGGAGACCCTGGGCGACGACATCGCCTGGATGCGGTTCGGCAAGGACGGCCGGCTGTACGCGGTCAACCCGGAGTTCGGCTTCTTCGGGGTGGCGCCGGGCACCAACTGGAAGTCCAACCCCAACGCGATGCGCACCATCGCCGCGGGCAACACCGTCTTCACCAACGTCGCGCTGACCGATGACGACGAGGTGTGGTGGGAAGGCCTGGAGGGCGAGCCGGATCACCTGATCGACTGGAAGGGTCAGGACTGGTACATCCGCGAGACGGAAACCAAAGCCGCGCACCCGAATTCGCGGTACTGCACCCCGATGTCGCAGTGCCCCATCCTGGCCCCGGAGTGGGACGACCCGCAGGGCGTGCCGATCTCGGGGATCCTGTTCGGCGCCCGGCGCAAGACCACGGTGCCGCTGGTGACGCAGGCTCGCGACTGGCAGCACGGCGTGTTCATGGGCGCCACCATGGGCAGCGAGCAGACCGCCGCCGCCGAGGGCAAGGTCGGCACGGTGCGCCGCGACCCGATGGCCATGCTGCCGTTCCTGGGCTACCACGTGGGTGACTACTTCCAGCACTGGCTCGACCTCGGCAAGAACTCCGACGAGTCGAAGATGCCGAAGGTGTTCTTCGTCAACTGGTTCCGCCGCGGCGAGAAGGGCGAGTTCCTGTGGCCGGGCTTCGGCGAGAACAGCCGGGTGCTGAAGTGGATCGTCGACCGCATCGAGCACAAGGCCGGCGGCCAGGACACCCCGATCGGCATCGTGCCGACCGCCGAGGACCTCGACCTGGACGGCCTCGACGTGGCCGCCGAGGACGTCGCGAAGGCGCTGGCGGTCAACGCCGCCGAGTGGCGCGAAGAGCTGCCCCTGATCGAGGAGTGGTTCGAGTTCGTCGGCGAGAAGCTGCCGACCGGCGTCAAGGACGAGTTCGAGGCGCTCAAGCAGCGGCTCGCCGACGCCGATTAGCTTGCGCTAGAGCTTATCCCGCGCGCCGTGAGTGCGGGCTCGCCCTCTTCTCGGCGTACATCAGTTCGTCGGCCTGGGCCAGCAACTCATCCAAGCTCGCGTGTTCGGCCACGGGCGCCTGCACCAGGCCTATGCTGGCCGAAAGCCGGTAGGGCCGTTCGCTTTTCGCGTTGAACGAGCGGAAGGCCCGGGTGAGGCGCTCCTTGACCGCTTCCGTGCCGCCGTCATTCTCGGTGACCATGACGCAGAATTCGTCGCCGCCCAGGCGCGCGACGATGTCGGACTCGCGGTGCACGGCGAGCAGCACCCGGGCGACATCCTTGATCAGGGCGTCGCCGACGTCGTGCCCCTGTTCGTCGTTGACCCGCTTGAGCCCGTCGACGTCGAGGAACGCGAGCACGCAGTTGTGGCCGAGGTGGTGGGCGCCGCGCAGCTTCTGCTCACCCAGCAGGTAGAAGCCGCGACGGTTGTTGAGCCCGGTCAGTTCGTCGGTGACGGACAGCCGGCTGATCTCCTCGTTGGCTCTCTGAAGCTCCGCGGTGCGGTCGCGCACCCGCTCCTCGAGTTCGGAATAGACCGCGACGTTCTCCATGGCGATCGACGTCGAATCCGCGAGGGCCTGCAGCAGGCGAACCTCCTGCTCGGACGGCGGATGCCGGTGCGCCCAGTAGTTGCCGATGGCCCCGATCGGGTCGAGCTTGCGGATCGGGACCATCACCAGGCTCTTGACGAACGTCGCGCGGTAGATGCCCTGCGGGATGCGCGAATCCCGGAAGATGTCCGGGATGATCGCCGCTTCCCGATGCCGCATCGCCCAACCGCTGATGCAGATCTCGATCGGGAAGCGGCTGCCCTTCCACAGCGGGGCGATGGCGTCCTCGTCGGCGTAGTAGCAGGTGTCGTTGTCGCGCAGCACGAACGTGGCCCCGTCGCAGCCGGTGAGCTCGCGCGCCGAGGTCCGCACGATGCGCTGGATCTCCGGAAGGCTGCGCGCCAGCGACAATTCCTGGACCGCCTGCAGCAGGCGCTCCATGCCGTCGACATAGTCGTACACGCCGAATTGGCCGGTCGGGGAACAGCACGCGGCGGGCACCGTGTCCATGTGCACCTCCGAACCCGTCGCGCCGGCAAACCGCCGGCGTAGAGGCAATGTACCGTACCGGCAAACGCCCCGGGGGGTGGGAATCCGGCGGTGACCGGGATTCGAGCAACCACTTGACACCCGTCAAGTTTTTCGGCGGTACAGTCTGCGCATGCAGATTCGTGAGTATCTCGGGACCGGCAAGCCCGCGATCATTCTTCACCCGTCCGGCACGGTCATCACGTTCGACGAGCTGGAGGCGCGGGCCAACCGGCTGGCGCACTACTTCCGGCGCGCCGGCCTCACCGAGGGCGACGCGGTCGCGATCCTCATGGAGAACAACGAGCACATCCACGCGGTCATGTGGGCGGCGCGCCGCAGCGGCCTGTACTACGTGCCGATCAACACCCACCTGACGGCGGCCGAGGCCGCCTACATCGTCGACAACAGCGCCGCCAAGGCGATCATCGGGTCGGCCGCGCTGCGCAAGACCTGTGAGAACCTGGCCGAGCATTTGCCGGGCGGCCTGCCCGAACTGCTGCTGATCGCTGACGACGACCTCGACGGTTGGCGGCGCTACCCCGAATGCGTTGCGGGCGAACCGGACACCCCGATCGACGACGAGGTCGAGGGCGACCTGCTGCAGTATTCGTCGGGCACCACCGGCCGGCCCAAGGGCATCAAACGCGAGTTGCCGCACGTGCCGCCGGCGGAGGCGCCCGGCATGATGTCCGCACTCGTCGGCTTCTGGATGACGCCCGACTCGATCTACCTGAGCCCCGCGCCGCTGTATCACACCGCGCCGTCGGTGTGGTCGATGAGCGCGCAGGCGGGCGGCATCACGACCGTGGTGCTGGAGAAGTTCGACCCCGAAGGCTGCCTGCAGGCCATCCAGCGCTACCGGGTCACGCACGGCCAGTTCGTCCCGGCGATGTTCACCCGCATGTTGAAACTGCCTGAGGCCGTGCGTCATTCGTACGACCTGTCCAGCCTGCAGCGGGTAATGCACGCGGCGGCGCCGTGTCCGGTCGAGATCAAGAAACAGATGATGGACTGGTGGGGCCCGATTATCGACGAGTACTACGCCTCCTCCGAAGCCCACGGGTCGACGCTGATCATGGCCGAGGACTGGCTGGCGCATCCGGGCTCGGTGGGCAAACCCATGGCAGGCGCCGTGCACATCCTCGACGAGAACGGCGACGAGCTGCCGCCGGGGCAGGCGGGCGAGATCTACTTCGAGGGCGGAATGTCGTTCGAATACCTCAACGACGCGACGAAAACCGCCGCCTCCCGCTCTAGGCACGGGTGGGCAACCGTCGGCGACATCGGCTACCTCGACGACGAGGGCTACCTGTACCTGACCGACCGACGCCACCATATGATCATCTCCGGCGGGGTGAACATCTATCCGCAGGAAGCCGAGAACCTCTTGGTGACTCACCCGAAGGTCTTGGACGCGGCGGTATTCGGCGTGCCCGACGACGAGATGGGGCAGCGGGTCGTGGCGGCCGTGCAAACCGTCGACCCCGCGGACGCCACGGACCGGTTTGCCGACGAGCTGGTGTCCTGGCTACGAGATCGCCTGGCGCACTACAAGTGTCCGCGCTCCATCGCGTTCGAGGCGCAGCTCCCGCGGACCGACACCGGCAAGCTCTACAAGAACGGGCTGATCGAGAAGTACTCGGTGTGACACTGCGGATCGTCGACCTGACGGAGCCGGCGCCGACCGACGACGTCATGCCCGCGGGGGTGGTCGTCGCCGGCGGACAAGTCGCGGGCGCCCCCGAATTCTGGCTCCAGAACGCGACATTCACGCTGACCGAGGAGGGTGACTGCGCGGACCGCCGGGTGGTCGTCGTCGACTCGGTGCCCGAAGCGCTGGCGGAGCTCACCGAGCGCTGCGGCCGGTGGCCGCGGGCCAGCACCGTGTGCGACGACGTCTTGCGCGCGATCGATCCCGCCGGCCCGACGCTGCCCGCCGTCCTGACCGAATCCTTGGCCTACTCGACCTTGCAGGCGGGCCCCGAGTTCGCGCGCTGGCTGGACGAACGCGGCCCGGCCGGAATGCCCCACAGCGCCGATCCGGTGCGGGCGGAGCGCGACGGCGACACGCTGCGCATCGCGTTCAACCGGCCGCAACGCCACAACGCCTTCTCCACCGACACGCGGGCCGCGCTGCTGGAGGCGCTGACCGTCGCGCAACTGGACCCCTCGGTGACAGGGATCGTGTTGAGCGGCAACGGGCCGTCGTTTTGCAGCGGCGGGGACCTCGCCGAATTCGGCACCTTCGCCGACCCGGCGAGCGCGCACCTTGCCCGCACCCGGCACAGCCCCGCGCTGGCCCTCGACGCGCTCACCGCCCGGCTCGGCCGCGCCTGCAGGGCGGAGGTGCACGGCCGCGTGCTGGGCAGCGGGCTGGAGATGGCGGCGTTCTGCGGCCGGGTCGTCGCGCGGGACGACGCGGTGTTCGGGCTACCCGAACTGGAACTTGGCCTGATCCCCGGCGCCGGCGGGACGCTGAGCGTCACCCGCCGGATCGGCCGGTGGCGCACCGCCTATCTCGTGCTGTCCGGCCGCACCATCGACGCACAGACCGCGCTGGCCTGGGGCCTGGTCGACGCCATCTGCGCCTAAAGCGTTGTCAGAAGCCGGAATACGTGGTGGTCGTGGTCGAGGGCAGGTTGGAGACGGCGATCACGCCGATCGCCACATACAGGATCACCATGATCACCGCGAACACCACGCCGACGATGGCGCCGATGATGGCCCACTTCTTGGCGCTGTCGGCCGCCGCCTGGGCCTCGGCGTACCGCCCCTGCGACCACAGCCCGGACACCTTGGTGGAGTACACGATCGAGACGATGCCGAACGGCAGGCAGCACAGCACGGTGCACAGGATGGCCCAGACGAGGTAGTTGTCCGGCTCGGCCTGGCCGGGCCAACCCGGTTGCGGCGCCTGCCAACCCGGCTGTTGGCCCTGCCAACCCGGCTGCTGCCCCTGCCAACCCGGCTGCTGGCCCTGCCATTCCGGCGGCTGACCCTGAAACTCCGGCGAGCCCTCGTACGGCCCTGGGGGATAACTCATGGCAGCCGACTTTCTTTCGACGCAGTAGCTTTTACCCGCCCGCCGCTTTGCTGGCGGATAAGTCAGGCAAGGATACAGCACACCTCGTCGTCAAGCCCGCACATTCGGACTTGCGCTCAGATGCCGCCCCGCGCCACCAGTTGCCCGGCGATCACGTTGCGCTGAATCTCGTTGGTGCCTTCGCCGACGATCATCAGGGGCGCGTCGCGGAAGTACCGTTCCACGTCGTATTCGCATGAGTAGCCGTACCCGCCGTGAATCCGCACCGCGTTCAGCGCGATCTCCATCGCCACTTCGGAGGCGAAGAGTTTGGCCATGCCGGCCTCCATGTCGCAGCGTTCACCGCTGTCGTAGCGCTCGGCGGCGTAGCGGGTGAGCTGCCGCGCTGCGGTCAGTTTGGTCGCCATGTCGGCCAGGTAGTTGCCGACCGACTGATGCTTCCAGATGGGCCGCCCGAAGCTTTCCCGTTGCTGCGCATACGCGAGCGCGTTCTCGAGCGCCGCCGTACCCACGCCCAGGGCGCGGGCGGCCACCTGGATGCGGCCGGTCTCGAGGCCCTTCATCATTTGCGAAAAGCCTTCGCCCAGCTGGCCTCCCAGGACCGCGGACTCGGGCGCGCAGAAGTCGTCGAAGGACAGCTCGCAGGATTCGACACCCTTGTAGCCCAGCTTGGGCAGGTCGCGCGACACCGTCAGGCCGGGACCGTGCTGGACGAGCACGATCGAGATGCCGCGATGGCGCGGGGTGGCATGCGGATCGGTCTTGCACAACAACGCGATCAGCCCCGACCGCCGCGCGTTGCTGATCCATGTCTTGGACCCGTTGATCCGCAAGCCCCCGCGGCCGTCGGGCACAGCGGTGGTCGTCATGTTCTGCAGGTCCGAACCGCCGCCCGGTTCCGTCAATGCCATGGTGGCCCGCAGCTCGCCTGTCGCCATCGCCGGCAGGTGGGCCCGCTTCTGCTCCTCGGTGCCGAACAGCGTCAGCAGCTTGGCCACCACGGTGTGCCCGCCCATCGCGCCGGCCAGGCTCATCCAGCCGCGGGCCAGCTCCTCGGTGACCCGCACGTAGCACGGCATCGATACCGGCGACCCGCCGTATTCCTCGGGAACGGCCAGGCCGAAAATGCCGATCCGCTTCATCTGCTCGATCCACGCCTCGGGATAGGCATTGGCGTGCTCGACGTCGCGGACGGTCGGCTTCACGTCGCGGTCGATGAACGCGCGCACCGTGGCGACCAGCATCTCTTCTTCGTCGTTCAGCTCACTTCTCACATGTGCCATATTGGCCCCGTGACCTATGCGCGTGTACGGGAGGGCGGGCCCTACTTCGACGACCTTTCGGTCGGTCAGGTCTTCGACTGGGCGCCGGCGGCGACGCTGTCGTCGGGATTGGCCGCCGCCCACCAGGCGATCGTGGGCGATCGGCTGCGGCTCGCGCTGGACGCCAACCTGTGCGCGGCCGTCACCGGCCTGCCCGCCCCGCTGGCGCATCCGGCGCTGGTGTGCGACGTGGCGATCGGGCAGTCGACGCTGGCCACCCAGCGGGTCAAGGCCAACCTGTTCTATCGCGGGCTGGTGTTCCACCGGTTTCCGGTGATCGGCGATTCCATCCATACCCGCACGGAAGTGGTTGGGCTGCGACCCAATTCGCCAAAGCCGGGCCGGGCGCCGACCGGACTGGCGGCGCTGCGGATGACCACCGTCGACCAGGACGACCGGTTGGTGCTCGACTTCTACCGATGCGGCATGTTGCCCACCAGCCCCGATTGGCGGCCCGCGGCCGACGCCGCGCCGCCCGACGACCTGTCCGCCATCGGCACCGACGCGCCCGGCCCCGCGGCCGACCCGACGGCGACGTGGGACGGCGCGGCGTTCCGCGACAAGGTGCCCGGTCCGCACTTCGACCCCGGTCTGGCCGGCGCGGTGCTGCACAGCACCGGCGACGTCGTCAGCGGCGCCCCCGAGCTCGCCCGGCTGACCCTGAATATCGCCGCGACACATCATGATTCGCGCGTCGCGGGCGGTCGACTGGTGTACGGCGGCCATACCATCGGGCTGGCCCTCGCGCAGGCGAGCAGGCTGCTTCCCAATCTGGTGACGGTGCTGGGCTGGCAGTCCTGCGACCACACCGGCCCGGTGCACGAGGGCGACACGTTGTACAGCGAGCTGCACGTCGAATCCGCCGAGCCGACCGCCCACGGGGGCGTGCTCGGGCTGCGGTCGCTCGTCTACGCCGTCGGCGAACCGGATCGCGCGGTGTTGGACTGGCGATTCAGGGCGCTGCAGTTCTGAGGAGACCCGCGAGCACAATGGGGGGCGTGAGCTCGGCCGCGTCGATGTGGGGCAGTAGCGGGCTGGCCTACCTGACCGGTCTGCCGGACGGGCCGCCCGACTTCTCCCGCGCCGGCGTGCTGACCCGCGCCGGGCGGGTGGCCGCGGCCGCCGGCGGGCGCTTGGGCATCACCGTCGACGCCGCCGGACTGCTGGCCGGGCGGGCCGCATTGCTGGGCCTCACCCGCGGCGGCCGGGTGTCCGCCGGCGGCGCCACCCGATTGCTGGTCGCCGCCGACGGCTGGTGCGCGATCACGTTGTCACGCCCCGACGACGCCGCGCTGGTCCCCGCGCTGGTGCAAACCGATGACGTTCCCGATGACCCCTGGCCGACGCTGAGGCACTGGGCCGCAACGCAACCGCGCTCGGCGATCCTCGAGCGCGCGGCCCTGCTCGACATCCCCGCGGCGGCTCTGGGCGAAGCGGCGGCCGCGGCGCCGCGGATGCGACCATCGGGCGTCCGTGGGCCGGCCCGCGACGCCGGCGGCCTGCTGGTCGCCGACCTGTCGTCCATGTGGGCGGGCCCGCTGTGCGGACAGCTGCTGGCGCGCGCCGGAGCGACCGTCGTCAAGGTCGAGAGCCCGGCGCGCCCGGACGGCACCCGGGCGGGCAACCCGGCGTTCTTCGACTGGATGAACGGTGAAAAGCTCTCGTATTGCCTGGATTTCGATGCGCAGGCCGACGAGTTGCGCGCGTTGCTCGCCGCGGCCGACGTCGTGATCGAGGGCTCGCGCCCCGCGGCGCTGACCCGGCGGGGGCTTGGGCCGGACCAGATCGAGCCGCGGGCGGGGCGAATCTGGTTGCGCATCAACGGCCATGAAGAGGACGGCCGACCCGCGTTCGGCGACGACGCCGCGGTGGCCGGCGGGCTGGTCGGCGCCGCCGCCGGCGGGCCGGTGTTCTGCGGCGACGCCATCGCCGATCCGCTGACGGGGCTGGACGCCACCCGGGCGGTCGCCGAATCGCTGGGCCGCGGCGGCGGCGAACTGATCGAGATCTCGATGGCCGCCGTCGCCGCCGGCTACGCGGCGGTGCCCACGCAAGCGTCGGTCGCGAACGGGCCGGCGCCGCCCCCGCCGGTCCCGCCGGCGGCCCGGCCGGCGGCTCGGCTGGGTGCCGACAACGACGCCGTGCGCCGGTTGATATCCGAACGGGCCTGTAGCCCATGCTGATTCGGCGCGCAACCCTGATGGACGGGACGACCACCGACATCAGGGTCGGCGAGCGGATCGACGAAATGGGTGAGACCCTGGTGGCCGAGCACGGCGAGGGCGTGCTCTACGCCGGCGGGGGACTCGTGCTGCCCGGCCTGCACGACCACCACGTGCACGTGCGCTCGGCCGCCTCCGCGCTGGATTCGTTCTTCGTCGGCCCGCCCGGGGTCAGCACCAAAACCGAACTGACTCAACTGTTGTCGAATGCCACGCCGGGACCCGACGGGTGGATCCGCGCCGTCGGCTACCACGAATCGGTGGCCGGCGACCTGGACCGCGCCGCCCTCGACGCGATGGTTCGGCGCGTCCCGGTGCGCATCCAGCATCGCAGCGGTGCGCTGTGGATCCTCAACTCTGAGGCGTTGGGCCGCGTCGGGCTGGCCGACCATCCCGATGGGCGCCTGCGCAGCGCGGACCACGGCTGGTCGGACCTTTTGCAGCGGCGCGAAAGCGACCTGGCCGAACTCGGCCGGCGCATCACCGCGACCGGTGTCACCGGCGTCACGGACGCCACCCCCGATCTCGACGCCGATGACATGGTGTCGCTGATGGTGGCGCACCGGCGCGGCGAGTTTCGGCCGCGGCCGAGCTTCCTGTCCCCGGGCAAGAAGATCCTGCACGACGACCGCCTCGACCTGGACGGCCTGGCGGACTGGATCGCCGGGCACCACCGGGAGGACCGGCCGGTCGCCGTGCACTGCGTGACCGCCGCCCAACTGGTCGTCACCATCGCGGCACTGCGGGCGGCCGGCGGCCATCCGCGGGACCGCATCGAGCACGCGGCCGTGGTGCCCGACGACAACGTGGCCGACCTGGCCGAGCTCGGCGTCACCGTGGTGACCCAGCCCAATTTCGTGGCCGAGCGCGGCGATCACTACCTCGCGGACGTTCCCGCCGCCGAGCATCCTGCGCTTTGGCGGGTCGCCTCCCTGTCGAAAGCCGCGGTGCCGGTGGCTTTTTCCACCGACATGCCGTTCGGTCACGGCGACCCCTGGACGGCCATGCGCGCCGCCGTCCACCGCACCACCCCCGGCGGTGCCGTGCTCAATGCGAACGAATGTGTTTCCGCCCGAACGGCTTTGACGATGTTCCTGGGCCGGCCGGACCGGCCGGGCCAGCCGCGCACGGTCGCGGTCGGTGAGCCGGCGGACCTCTGCGTGCTGAGCGAGCCCCCGGACACGGCGCTGGCCGAGCTCGACGCCGGCATGGTGGCGGCCACCGTCATCGGCGGCGAGCTCGTTTACTTCGCGATGTGACCGGCGATCACGCCGCGAGGGCGAGCGCCGCGCGCAGACTGCCGCATTGGCTGTCGAAAAACCGCTGCGACACTTGCGCTTTGGGCACGACGAGGTCGAAGCCGTGGAAGGCGCCCGGAACGGTCTCGACCTGGCACGGCACCCCGGCGGCGGTCAGGCGTTCGGCGTAGGCCAGGTCCTCGTCGTGGAACAGGTCATGCGTGCCGACCCCGATCCAGGCCGGCGGCAGGCCGCTGAGGTCTTCGCGCCGCCCCGGCACCGCCACCCGCGGGTCGGCGTCGCCGAGGTACGCCGACCAACCGAACTCGTTGCTGCGGTTGTCCCACAGCCGGTAGTTCGGACTGCGGCCGGTGGCCGAGCTGCGGTCGTCGAGCATGGGATAGGTCAGCAGCTGAAACGCGGGGCTGACCTCGGCACGGTCTCGGGCCAGCAGGGCCAGCGCCGCGGCCAGCCCGCCGCCGGCGCTCGCGCCGCCGATCGCCACCCGGTAGCGGTCCACGGACGGCAGCCCGGCCAGCCACGTCAACGCCGAATAGCAGTCCTGAAGCGGCGCGGGATACGGATGCTCCGGTGCCAGGCGGTATTCCACCGACGCGACGATGATGCCCAGCCGCCGGCTGAACTTGCTGCAGAGCCGGTCGTCCTGCTTTGCCGTGCCGATCACGTACCCGCCGCCGTGGATCCACAGCAGCGCCGGGGACGGCTCGGCCAGACCCGTCGGCCGGAAGAGCCGGACGCCGGCCCCCGAACCCAGGGTGATCACTTCAACGTCACGGGCGGGCCTGCCCAGGCGTTCGCGCAACGCCATGCTGGCCCGCATGATCGGCAGGGTCCGGCGACCGACCAGGCGGCGGGGGGCGAAACGGGCGATCCGCTGCAGGTCAGGATGAACTTCGGTGTGCGGCACCGCATCAGTATCCCCGACGCCTCACGGGCGAAACCTGGTATCAGTGATACCGGGAGGCAACGTGAGCGGAAACGCCCCGCGGCTGAATCCGCGGTTCGTCGACACCGGGCTCGGCAAGATTCGCGTGCAGGTCACCCCCGGCACCGGCGCCGCCGTGCTGCTGTGGCCCAGCCTGCTGATGACCGGGGACCTGTGGGCCGGCCAGGCCGCGCGCTTCGGCGAGGCCCACCGCCTGGTGCTCATCGACCCGCCCGGCCACGGCGGCAGCGAGCCCCTCCGGGCGGGCTTCACCTTCGCCGACTGCGCCCGCTGCGTCGTCGACCTGTTGGACGGGCTCGGCATCGACCGCGCCCACTTCGTCGGCAATTCGTGGGGCGGCATGATCGGCGCCACCTTCGCGGCCCACTATCCCGACCGCGCGCACCGCGCCGTCCTGATGAACTGCACGGCGTCGAAAGCCGGTGCCGTTCAGAAGGCGAAGTACGCGGCCATGCTCCGCGTGGCGGCGCTGCTGGGCGGGATCCGGCCGCCCCTGACGCGGTCGGCGCTGCGCGCCTTCGTCGGCCCGACGACGCTGCGCACCCGGCCCGACGTGGTCGAGGCCGTGCGCGCGAACCTGCGGGCGGTCAACATCGAATCGGCGCGATGGGCGGTCCGCAGCGTGGTGCCCGCCCGGCCCGACCAGCACGCCCTGCTGCGAACGATCACGGTGCCCGTCCTGGTGGTCGCCGGCGCGGAGGACGCCACGTTCCCGGTCGCGGAGACCCGGGCCATGGCCGAGTCGATCCCCGGCGCGGCCTTCCGAGTGCTCGACGGGATCGCACACCTGGCGGCGCTCGAGGATCCCGCCCGGGTGAATGACGTGCTGGACGCCTTCCTGTTCGACGGCTGATGCGTGAGAACCCTTGGATTAACCGATCGAAGATCGGGGTATCGAAGCAATGCTGACGAGCGTGTGTCAGCGTGCAGCTGTTGCTAGTTCGTCGTCGCAACGTCCCGGGCCGGGACCGAGCGCGGGCCGCCCGGTGGGGCAGGACGCGAGGGACGTGAATGCTGGGTCATCTCTACGATCGGGCACTCGGCGGCGAGCGATGTTGGATCCGTCACGACGACGGCGAGCTGCGGCCGCTGCCGGCGCACCGCTGGTTGGGCGTGCGATGTCCGGATGACGTGTGTCCCGGTGATGGATCTGGTGACGCCTTCGACGAAGACTTCGACGAAGCCGTCACGCAGATGTGCACCGGGCCGACCATCGAATTGGGTTGTGGGCCGGGCCGGTTGGTGGCCCGGCTGATCCAGCGGGGGATACCGGCCCTGGGCATCGACCGCTCGGTGGCCGCGATCCGGCTCGCGGGCCGCGGCGGCGCGCCGGTCCTGCTGGGTGACGTGTTCGACCCGCTGCCCGCGATGGGGCTCTGGCAGACGGTGCTGCTGGTCGACGGCAACGTCGGCCTTGGCGGAGACCCGCGCCGCATCCTGGGGCGGGCGACCGAGCTGTTGGCGCGGGGCGGGCGCTGCGTGGCCGAGTTCGACGCCGAGGACATCGGCGTCCGTTCGCGCTGGGTGCGGCTGGAGTCCGCGCGCGAGGTCGGGCCCTGGTTCCGGTGGGCGTCGGTCGGCGTGGACAGCGCCGCGGCGCTCGCCGCGCAGGTCGGCCTGACGCTGACCGGTTGCCGGCTGATCGGCGGCCGGGTGATCGCGTGCCTGGCCGCCAGGTGAGCGTGTCGCGACCGGCGCCCCGCCGTTGACTGGCAAATGTTGTCGGCGCGGAGACCAGGTCGAATCAACGCACGGCAATCCCGGTCCGGCCGCCTTTCCCGCGCCGGCCGTCGCGTCGACCCAAACGTCAGTTTCGGAACTGGGGCCGGGGGTACGCTGCCCTCACACGACGGCAAGGAGGCCGACTATGAGTTCGTGCGCGAAATGGTTGCTGCGGGCCCGTCCCGGCGACTACGCGCTGGCCTTGAGCGTCGCGAGCGCTTCGCTGCCGGTGGTCGGTAAACACCTCGAGCCCCTGGGCGGACTGACCGCGATGGGTATCTGGGGAGCCCGGCACGCGAACGACTTCCTTTCCGGACGCAAGGAGCGGCAGCCCTCGGACGGCGACGCCGCCCGGCCCCAGGACGGGGCGAGCCTGCAGGACGTGTCCGTCGCGGCCCTGCGCGGCATCGTGTCCGCCGCGGACCTCGAACTGGAGTGGCCGGCCGCGCTGCGCACGCCGCCGATCTGGGACGGGTTGCGCCAGCGCCGCTACCTGCACCGTCGCGCGGTCCACTATGGCGACCACCCCGCGCAGGTGCTCGACGTCTGGCGCCGCAAGGACCTGCCCGCGCAGCCCGCGCCGGTGCTGATCTTCGTGCCCGGCGGCGCCTGGGTGCACGGCAGGTGCATGGGGCAGGGCTCCGCCCTGATGTCGCGGCTGGCCGAGCAGGGCTGGGTCTGCCTGGCGATCGACTACCGCGTCGCCCCGCACCACCGCTGGCCGCGCCACATCGTCGACGTCAAGACGGCGATCGCGTGGGCCCGGGCAAACGTCGACAAGTTCGGCGGTGACCGCAATTTCGTCGCGGTGGCGGGCTGTTCGGCCGGCGGCCACCTGTCCGCGCTGGCCGGGCTCACCCCCGACGACGCGCAGTACCACGCGAAGCTGCCCGAAGGCGCCAACACCTCGGTGGACGCCGTGGTCGGCATCTACGGCCGCTACGACTGGGAGGACCGCTCGACTCCGGAACGGGACCGGTTCGTCGACTTCCTCGAGCGCGTGGTCGTCCGCAAGCGGATGGACCGTCACCCCGAGGTGTTCCGCGACGCGTCGCCGATGGCGCGCGTGCACCGAAATGCCCCGCCGTTCTTGGTGATTCACGGCAGCCGGGACAGTGTCATCCCCGTCGAGCAGGCGCGCAGCTTCGTCGACCGGATGCGCGCGGTCTCGCACTCAATGGTCGGCTACCTGGAGCTGCCCGGCGCGGGCCACGGGTACGACCTCATCGACGGGGAGCGGGCGGGCGCCGCGGCGCACGCGGCGTCGCTGTTCCTCAACCAGGTCTATCGCACCAAGACGAACGCGGCCAAAGAGGTTATCTGAACTGCCGCCGCTGAGTATGGTCCCTCTATGGGTAAGGGGCAGGGGTGAAACGGCTCAGCGGGTGGGACGCGGTTCTGCTGTACAGCGAAACGCCGAACGTGCACATGCACACCATCAAAGCCGCTGTGGTCGAGCTGGATCCCGATCGGCATGACTTCGACATCGACACGTTCCGCGAGGTCATCCGTGGCCGGCTGAACAAGCTCGAGCCGTTCTGCTACCAGCTGGTCGAAATACCGTTGCAGCTACACCATCCGATGTGGCGGGAGAACTGCGAGGTGGACCTCTCCTACCACATCCGGCCGCTGCGGCTGCCGGCGCCGGGCGGGCGGCGCGAGCTGGACGAGGCCATCGGGCGCATCGCGAGCACGCCGTTGGACCGCAGCCGCCCGTTGTGGGAGATGTACTTCGTCGAGGGCCTCGCCAACAACCGCATCGCGGTGGTCGGCAAGATCCACCACGCGCTCGCCGACGGCGTCGCGTCGGCCAACCTGCTGGCCCGCGGCATGGACCTGCAGCCGGGGCCGGAGGGCGGCCCGTACGTGTGCGATCCGGCGCCCACCACCCGGCAGCTGATGAGTTCGGCGTTCGCCGATCACCTGCGCCACGTCGGACGGATCCCCGGGACCATCCGCTACACCGCCCAGGGGCTCGGCCGGGTCCGGCGCAGCTCCCGCAAGCTGTCCCCGGAGCTGAGCCGGCCGTTCGAGCCGCCACCGAGTTTCATCAACCACAAGATCACCCCCGAGCGCAGGTTCGCCACCGCCACCCTGGCGCTGGCCGACGTGAAGGAGACCGGCAAGCGGCTGGGCGCGACGATCAACGACATGGTGCTCGCCATGTCGGCCGGGGCGCTGCGGACGCTGCTGCTGCGCTACGACGGCCAGGCCGAACCCCTGCTGGCGTCGGTGCCGATGAGTTACGACTTCTCGCCCGACCGGATCTCCGGGAACCGCTTCACCGGCGTGCTGGTGGGGCTGCCCACCGATTCCGACGATCCGCTGGAGCGGGTGCGGTGCAGCCACGAGAACGCCATCGCCGCCAAGGAGAGCAACCAGCTGATGGGGCCGGAGCTGGTCAGCCGCTGGGCGGCCTACATGCCGCCCGCCCCCACCCAGGCGTTCTTCCGGTGGGCCTCCGGCCGGGACGGGCACAACAAGATCCTCAACCTGAACATCTCCAACGTGCCCGGGCCGCGACAGCGCGGCCGGGTGGGTGGCGCGCTGGTCACCGAGATCTATTCGGTGGGTCCGTTGACCGCCGGCAGCGGGCTGAACATCACCGTGTGGAGCTACGTCGATCAGCTCAACATCTCCGTGCTGTCCGACGGCGCCACGCTCAAGGACCCGCACGAGGTGACCGAGGCCATGGTCGCCGATTTCATCGAAATACGCAGGGCCGCAGGGCTTTCCGAGGAACTCACCGTTGTCGAAGCGGCGATGGCGCCGGCCTGACCGGCGCGTCGTCGGAAATGCCACTCTCGCCTGGCGTCAATGGCGTTCTAACCGACCGCTAACATCACAGCAGCCGTCCCTATCCAATGAAGCTGTGGGAGCACCGTGAGCGAAGAAGCCAACGAACCCGAAGTCCTGGTTGAACAGCGGGACCGGATCCTGATCATCACGATCAACCGGCCGAAGGCCAAGAATGCGGTCAACGCCGCGGTGGCCAACGGCCTCGCCGAGGCCGTCGACCGGCTCGACGGCGATCCGGGCCTCTCGGTGGGCATCCTCACCGGCGCCGGCGGTTCGTTCTGCGCGGGCATGGACCTCAAGGCCTTCGCGCGCGGCGAGCTGCCGATCGTCGAGGGTCGCGGCATGGGCTTCACCGAGCGTCCGCCCGTCAAACCGCTCATCGCGGCCGTCGAGGGCTACGCCCTGGCCGGCGGCACCGAGTTGGCGCTGGCCACCGACCTGATCGTCGCGTCCAAGGACTCGGCCTTCGGTATCCCGGAGGTCAAGCGCGGACTGGTCGCCGGCGGCGGCGGCCTGCTGCGGCTGCCGCAGCGCATCCCGTCGGCCATCGCCATGGAGCTTGCTCTCACCGGTGACAACCTGCCGGCCGAGCGGGCGCACGAGCTGGGATTGGTCAACGTGCTGGCCGAGCCCGGCAAGGCGCTCGACGAGGCCATCGCGCTCGCCGAGCGGATCGCGGCCAACGGGCCGCTCGCGGTGGCCGCCACCAAGCGGATCATCGTCGAATCGCGCGGCTGGAGCCCCGAGGAGATGTTCGCCCAGCAGAACAAGCTGCTGGCCCCGGTGTTCTCGTCCAACGACGCCAAGGAGGGGGCGATCGCCTTCGCCGAGAAGCGTCCGCCGCGCTGGACGGGCAGCTGAGGCCGCGGTCCGCGGCCCGGCCTCGGCGTGGTTAAACTACAGTCGGGCATGACACTTTTGGCCAGCTTTGTAACGCGTTGATACCGGAGTGCAAGCGTGAGTATTTCGTTGCTGCTGGAGATGGCGGCGTCGAGCAATCCCCATCGCACGGCGGTTGTCTCCGGTGACCTGCGGCTGACCACCCAGCAGCTCAGCGATCTCGCCGACGGCGGCGCCGGGGTCATCGCGGAATCGAACGCCAAGCACGTGGTCTACGTGGGCACCGGCGGCGCGGCGCTGCCGGTGCTGATCTTCGCGGCCGCGCGCGCCGGGGTGGCCTTCACCCCGATCAATTACCGGCTGTCGGCCGACGGCATCCAGGCGCTCATCGATCGCCTGCCCGAACCGCTGGTGATCGTCGACGGCCGCTACCGGGACATGGTCGGCGACGCCGCGGGCCGGCTGATGACCACCGACGAGTTCCTGGCGGCCGCGCGCGACAACGAGCCGGCCGCGGAATTTCCCGACCCGGACTCGGTCGCGATCGTGCTGTTCACCTCGGGCACCACGTCGCAGCCCAAGGCCGTCGAACTGTCGCACAACAACCTCACCAGCTATGTGACCGGCACGGTGGAGTTCGAATCGGCCGCCGAGAGCGACGCCGCGCTGATCTGCGTGCCGCCCTATCACATCGCCGGGGTGGGCGCCGCGCTGTCGAACCTGTACGCCGGCCGCAAAATGGTGTACCTGCCGAATTTCGAAGCGCAGGAATGGGTTCGGCTGATCAACGCGGAGAACGTGACCACCGCGACGGTGGTGCCCACCATGCTGGACCGCATCGTCGCCGCGCTGGAGGCCGACGGCCACGAGCTGCCGTCGCTGCGCAACCTCGCCTACGGCGGTTCGAAGGTGGGGCTGCCGCTGGTGCGCCGGGCACTGGAACTGTTGCCGGAGGTGGGCTTCGTCAACGCCTACGGGCTGACCGAGACGAGCTCGACCATCGCGGTGCTGACCCCCGACGACCACCGGGCGGCGCAGGATGCGTCCACGCCCGAGGCCGCCCGGCGGTTGGCGTCGGTCGGGCGGCCCGTGCCGGGCATCGAGATCGAGATTCGCGATGAGGACGGCAATGTGCTCTCCCCCGGCGAAACCGGCGAGCTGTTCGTCCGCGGTGAGCAGGTGTCCGGACGCTACACCGGGATCGGTTCGGTGCTCGACGAAAACGGTTGGTTCCCAACCAAAGACATCGCCATGCTGGACGAGGAAGGCTACTTGTTCATCGGCGGGCGCAGCGACGACACGATCATCCGCGGCGGCGAGAACATCGCCCCCGCCGAGCTCGAAGAAGTCTTGGTCGAGCATCCGCACGTGCGCGACGTCGCCGTGGTCGGCGTCGAGGATCCGCAGTGGGGCCAGGCGATCGTCGCGGTGGTGGTGCCCCGCCCCGGCGCGGAACCGGACCCCGAGGAATTGCGCGAGCATGTCCGTAAAAGCTTGCGCGGGTCGCGAACCCCGGACCGAGTGGTGTTTCGCGACGAGCTGCCCACAACCCCCACCGGCAAGGTACTTCGCCGGGAGATCATCGAGACGCTGGAAGGGCTACGCGCATGATCAAGAACGGAACCCGCCTGGCCAGCCAGGTGTGTGACACGCAGGTGATCGTCGTCAGGAGCGCCGACAGCCTCGACGACTTGCGTTGTGGCGGTGTGCCGATGGTGCCGATAGGCGGCGAGCGGTCGGGCGAGTTGGACCCGGCCTTCGCCGCCGGCACCGTGATGGGCAAGCGCTACGTCGACGAGACCGGCGCCGAGGTGCTGGTGACCAAACCGGGCGCGGGCAGCCTGAGCGTCGGTCAGACCGCGCTGCAGCTCAAGGAGGTCAAGCCGCTGCCGGCCAGCGACTGAGGCGTTACTCGCCGATGTTGTTGCGGAGCACGAATTCCCTTGCCTTGATCAGGAATTCGAGCTGATCGCCGACCTGGCGCAGCGGATCGATGCTGCCGCTCGAACGGGACAGCACAATGGCGCCCTCCAGGGCGGCGACCGACATCATGGCCAGTGATGCGGCGCACGGCTCGTCGAAGCCGTCGTGAGTGAACGCCCGGGTCAACGCGGCGCACCAGCGGCCCAGGATGGCGCCGGCCTCCTCGGAAAGCTTGGGATCGGTGTCATCCGAGCCGATCGCCGCGGCCACCACCGGGCAGCCGGCGTTGAAGCCGCCCTCGGTCAGCAGGCGCTCCCAGAACTCGACGAACTTGCCCAGCAGCACCCGGGCGCCCTGGTCGACGGCGTCGTCGATCATCGCGGTGATGGAGTCACCGGAATAGCGCAGCGCCTCGATCAGGATCTGGTTGCGGCCGTCGGGGAAGTGGTAGTAGACGGAGCCGCGCGGCGCGCCGCTGCGGGCGAGCACCGCGTCGATGGTCACCCCGGCGGCGCCGCGTTCACGCATCACCTCGGCGGCGCTGGCCAGCATCTTCTTGCGTGTGCCGCCGCGCTTCGTCGGGGTGAGGTCCTGCACTGCTTCGCTCGTGGTCGCCACTCTCGTGCCTCCCATGGCTAACGTCACGCAGCGTGCGAATGCCGAAGCGCCGGCCAATGCATGCTGCGCGGGTTAAAGCGGAAAGTCCGGCGCTTGAGGTCGGGCATCTCGCGGGTGAATTGATAGCCGCCGATGTTCAGCTCGATGATCCACATGATTCTCTCCCGGCCTTAGCGCCGCCCGTGATTATGCTTAGAAGCATATAAGACATCGGTCCAGTAAGCAAATATATTCCCTAAGTAAGCGCTGAAGCACCGTAAATGCCCGCAAGGGCCGTCTGGGCGCGCGGTTTACCGGGGCGTAACTAACGATTTTCTATGCTATTTTGCATAATTTGGCCGCCGGCGCGGCCGAAACGCCAGGCGTCAGCCCTCGATCGTGTGGCCCATCGGCATCAGGACGCTCTTCTGCTGGGTGAAGTGCTCCACGCCCTCGGGGCCGTTCTCGCGGCCGATGCCGGAGTTCTTGTAGCCGCCGAACGGGCAGCACGGGTCGAAGGCGTACCAGTTGATCCCGTAGGTCCCCGTGCGGATCTTCTCCGAGACCTCGATGCCCCGCTGGATGTCGGTGGTCCACACGCTGCCGGCCAACCCGTACGCCGAGTCGTTGGCGATCTTGATCGCGTCGTCCTCGGTGTCGTATCCAATGATGCTCAGCACCGGCCCGAAGATCTCCTCCTGGGCGATCGTCATCTTGTTGTCGACGTCGGCGAACACCGTGGGCTGCACGAAGAAGCCGCTGTCGAGCCCCTCCGGCCGGCCGCCGCCGCAGACCAGCCGCGCGCCCTCCTCGATGCCCTTGGCGATGTAACCCTCGACGCGGGCGCGCTGCTTCTCCGAGATCAGCGACCCGATCTGGGCGGCCGGGTCGGACGGCAGGCCTACCGGCAGCATTTGCATGAAATTGCTGACGGCGTCGACGATTTCGTCGTACCGCGACCGCGGAGCGAGGATGCGGGTCTGGGCCACACAGGCCTGCCCGGTGTTCATGATCCCGGAGAAGACGAGCATCGGGATGGCGGCGGCCAGGTCGACGTCGTCGAGCAGGATGGCTGCCGACTTGCCGCCCAGTTCCAGGGTGCACGGCTTGAGCATCTCCGCGGCGCGGCGGCCGATCTCCTTGCCGACGGCCGAGCTGCCGGTGAAGGAGAAGAGGTCGACGTGTGGGTTGGAGGTCAGCGCCTGCCCGGTCTCGATGCCGCCGGGCACCACCGAAAGCACGCCCTCGGGCAGCCCGGCCTCGGCGAACACCTCGGCCAAAAGGTTTGCGCTCAAGGGGGTTTCGGCGGCCGGCTTGAGCACCACCGTGCAGCCGGCGAGCAGCGCCGGGCCCAGTTTGTTGACGGCCAGGAAGAGCGGCACGTTCCACGCGACGATCGCGCCCACCACGCCGATCGGCTCGCGGTAGACGATGCTCTGCCCGTAGCCGCCGTTGCGAATGTCCCGCCACTTGACCTGGTCCACCGCGGGGCCGGCGAAGAAGTTGAGCGCGCCGATCGAGCTCATCCAGTGCATCGTCTCGATGCCTGTGGGCGGCTGGCCCGTCTCGCCCGCGAGGACGGCGGTGAACTGCTCTTTGCGTTCCTCCATCAGCGTGAGCGCCTTGGCGATGACGGCCGCACGCTCCTTCGGCGGCGTCGTCGGCCAGGGGCCGCTGTCGAACGCCGCACGGGCCGCGGCCACCGCGGCGTCGACGTCGGCCGCCGCCGCCAGGGGAGTCTTGCCGATGTACTCGCCCGTGGCCGGGCAGTGCACCTCGATGACGTCGGCGCTGGACGGTTCCGTCCACTTGCCGCCGATGAAAAGTTTGTCGTATTCGGTCGTGGCCGCAGTCTTGGTGTCGCTCATCTAGCGCCGCTCCTCCTCATTGCTGCGCGCTGCATCGTCGTCGGCGCGCATGGCGCCACCCTACCCAAGCCGACGCAAAACGAGAACACGTTTCACTATTGGGGTTGCAGGACCAGCACCAGATTGCTCACGCCGAATTCGCGCAGCACCGGTACGCCGGTCAGCCACCACGCCCATCGGGGGTGGTAGCGGGGAAATGCGGCCACCGCCGCCCCGGTGCTCGCGGCCCACGTCAGGCCGTCGGCCGCGGACACGGCGAACAACGACGACCCGTAGTTGTTTTTGGCCGGATGCCCGTGTTTGCGGGCGTACCGGGCGGCGGCGCGGGGGCCGCCGAGGTAGTGGGTCAGGCCCATCTCGTGCCCGCCGAACGGGCCCAACCAGACGGTGTAGGAGAGCACGGCCAGGCCGCCGGGCTTGGTCACCCGCAGCATCTCGGCGCCGAGCTGCCACGGCCGCGGCACGTGCTCGGCGACGTTGGACGCCAGGCAGATGTCCACCGAGTCGTCGGCGAACGGCAACGCCATGCCCGAGGCGCGCACGAAGTTCCCGGCACCCCCGGCGGTCCGGGGGCCGGCCGCGTGCATCTCGCTCGGGTCGGGTTCGACGCCCACGTAGCGGATCCCGGCATCGGCGAAGGCGGCCGAGAAGTAGCCGGGCCCGCCGCCGACGTCGAGCAGGGTGCGGCCCGCCGGCGGCTCGCCGCGCGCGCCCAGCCACAGGTCGCTCACCATCGCGGCGGTGTCGGCCGCCAGCGCACCGTAGAACCGGGCCGGGTCCGACTGCTCGAAGCGGAATTCGGAGAGCAGTCGCAGGGCGCGGGGCAGGGTCGCCCGCCGAGCGAAGACTTGGGTCGGATGCCGGGTCGCGGCCACCGGCCAACCCTACGCAGCCCCGAGCCCGCACCGGCCCGCAAGCTAGGCTGACCAGTGATGTCCGATCTGCGCTCCGTGCTCCTGCTGTGCTGGCGCGATACCGGCCATCCCCAGGGCGGCGGCAGCGAGGCCTACTTGCAGCGCATCGGCGCGCAGCTGGCCGCGTCGGGCATCGCCGTCACCCTGCGCACCGCCCGATACCCGGGCGCGCCCCGCCGTGAGGTGGTCGACGGCGTCCGCATCGACCGCGCCGGCGGCCGCTACTCCGTCTACGTCTGGGCCCTGCTCGCGATGGCCGCGGCGCGGCTGGGGCTTGGACCGCTGCGTCGGGTGCGGCCCGATGTCGTCGTCGACACCCAGAACGGCCTGCCGTTCCTCGCCCGCCTGGTGTACGGCCGGCGGGTGGTGGTGCTGGTGCACCACTGCCACCGCGAGCAGTGGCCGGTGGCCGGGCCGGTGCTCGGCCGGTTCGGCTGGTTCGTCGAGTCGACGCTGTCGCCGCGGCTGAACCGGCGCAACCAGTACGTCACGGTGTCGCTGCCGTCGGCGCGCGACCTGGTCACCCTCGGCGTCGACAACGCGCGAATCGCGGTGGTGCGCAACGGCCTCGACGAGGCGCCGGCGCGATCGCTGTCCGGCCCGCGCGCCGCCGCGCCGCGGGTGGTGGTGCTGTCGCGGCTGGTGCCGCACAAGCAGATCGAGGACGCGCTGGAGGCCGTCGCGCGGCTGCGGCCGCGCATCCCGGGTCTGCACCTCGACATCGTCGGCGACGGGTGGTGGCGCCAGCGGCTGGTGGACCACGTCCGCCGGCTCGGCATCTCCGACGCGGTGACGTTCCACGGCCACGTCGACGACATGACCAAACACCATGTGCTGCAGAGCTCTTGGGTGCAGCTGCTGCCCTCGCGCAAGGAGGGCTGGGGCCTGGCGGTCGTCGAGGCGGCCCAGCACCGGGTGCCGACCATCGGCTACCGCTCCTCGGGGGGCCTGTCCGACTCGATCGTCGACGAGGTGACCGGCATCTTGGTGGACACCCACGCCGAGCTGGTGGATCGTCTCGAGGAGCTGCTTTCCGACCCGGTGCTGCGCGAACAGCTCGGCGCCAAGGCGCACACCCGCAGCGGTGAATTCTCGTGGCGGCAAAGCGCCGACGCGATGCGCACCGTCCTCGAGGCGGTGCGGGCGGGCCACCCGGTGAGCGGCCTAGTCAGCGGCCGGGGCTGACCGGCGCCGCCACCCGCCGACCGCCGCGCCGGCACCGCCCGCCAGCAGCGCCGCCAGCCACGCCAGGTGCGCGATCAGCGTCACCGTCCGCGCGCCTGCGGACACCCCGGCCGCCTCTCCGCCGATGCGATAGAGCGCGAGCCCGTCGTCGCGGTAGACCGGCGTCAGCGCGGAGAGGGTGCGGGCCGAGACCCCCATGTCGCCGGCGGTGTCCGACTCCACGACCAGCCACGCCACCCCGGCCGGGGCCAGGGCGGACGCGTTGGGCCCGGCGAGCAGCAACTGCTGCACCGCGCGGGCGCGATTGCCCTCGCCCGGGATGACGGTCCCCGAGATCACCAGGTCGCCGGTGCTCAGCACGTCGGCGCGCACCCAGCGCGGCAACGGGTCCAACACCGGCGCGCGGCCCGACCAGGTGTAGAGCCGCATGGTGCCGGCCGGCAACACCGCCACCGGCCCGGGCCGTTGGTTGATCGCGGCGGCCACCGCGGCCCACCCGCTCGGATACCGCACCGGCGACAGCTGGCCCCACACGCCCCAGGCCAGGTCCGGCAGCGCGACGACCAGGGCGAGGCAGCACACCGGCGCCACGACAGCCGGCCACACCCACCGGCGCAGCGTCACCACCGCCCCCGCCCCCGCCAGCGCGTAGCCCGGCACGGCCAGCGCCACCCACTTCTGCCCGTCCCGCAACACCCCGAACGCCGGCGTGGCGTCGACCAACGCGCCCAGCAGGTGCAAACCGGGGCCGGTCGCCAGCGCGACCGGCACCAGCACGGCCGCCGCCGCCAACACCAGCAGCGGTCGCACCGCCGGGCGGCGCACCGCGGCCGGCAGCCCGGCCGCCACCGCGCCCAGCAGCACGACGGCCGACGCCACCGCGAACAGCGTGGTCCGCGAGATCGGCACGGCCTCGCCGTTCCAGATGCCACCGAGGCTGGCGAGGCTGCCCAGCGTGCCGAGACCCGGCTCGGCGCGCGGCGCGAACGCGGTCACCCCAAG
This sequence comes from Mycobacterium sp. ACS4054, assembly GCF_001667275.1. GTDB lineage: Bacteria > Actinomycetota > Actinomycetes > Mycobacteriales > Mycobacteriaceae > Mycobacterium. The sequence continues at coordinate 64,838 of NZ_LZHV01000073.1, read as the reverse complement.
CGTGTTCGCCGCCGCGTGGGGGGCCAGCGACGCGCCCAGGGCCGACGCGGTGAGCCACGGCAGCGCGGCCACCAGCGCGGCGGCCGGCGCCGCCGCGGCGCACAGCGGCCGGGACCGGCCCGTCCCCGGGGCGGCCACGCACACCAGCCCGACCGCCGCGGCGAGCAGCAGACCGGTCGGCGTCAGCCCGGCCAGCGCGATCCAGAACGCCAGCCCGAAGAACGAGGACGACGACGCCCGCAGCCGCAGCATCGCCGCCGCGACCCAGGGCAGGCAGCCGTAGCCGAGCAGCAGGCTCCAGTGGCCCTGCAGCAGCCGCTCGGCGACGTAGGGGTTCCAGATCGCCAGGGTGCTGGCGACCAGCTCCCCGGGCACGCCCGCGTCGGGCAGCGCCGTCGCGACCAGCCGGGCCGCACCCCACCCCGCGAGCCAGAGGCCCAGCACCAGCAGCGCCTTGACCACGACGCCGCCGTCCAGCACGTGCGAGGCGAGCGCCACCGCGAAGTCCTGCGGCGTGGCCCGCGGCGCCGCCGTCAACCCCAGCGCGGTGTCGGAGAGGTACGAGCGCGGCGTGGAAACGGCGTCGCGCAGCAGCAGGTAACCGGGCTTGAGCAGCGGCCCGACCACCAGCAGCGCCAGGACCAACGCGTAGCCGGGCCGGGTCCAGCGCACGCGGCAGGCTACTCCCGTTCGGGTGGGCTGGTGGGCTCGGGCGGCGGCCCCGCATCGGGCGGCTCGTCGGCGCCCAACGTGGGCGCCTCGGGATCATCGCGCGAAGCGGGGCGCTGGGTCGGCAGCTTTTCGGTCTCGGCCTCGGCGCCGGGCACCGGCTCCTCGAGCCCGCTGCGGCCGAAGAAGTCCTGATCCCCGCGGTCCAGGCCGGGATCGGTCAGCGCGCTCTCGGTGCGCAGGCTGAACGAGGCGAGCAGGCCGCCGCCGACCAGGGCGATCAGACCGACCGCGGTGAAGGTGATCGGCAGCACCCGCGACCACAGCGACAGCCGGTCGCGCTCGTCGCGGGCGGCGTTCACCTGCGATTCGACGGTGTCCTGGTTGGAGGTGACCTTGTAGTCGGCCAGCGTCAGCTCCGGCTTGAGCGGATCGCGGGCGAAGTAGTGGTTGGCGTGTTCGGTCTGCTTGACGATGGTGCCCGACACGGGGTCCACCCAGAAGGTGCGCTGCGCCGCGTAGTAGCGGGTCATGGTGATCTGCTCGTTCGGGTCACCGCCCTGGACACCCCACATCGACGCGGACGTGGTCTGCTTGGCGTCCTCGTTGCCCGCCAGCAGCGACGGGTACGCCACCGGGGCCACCAGCTTGCCGTCGGCGTTGTAGCCGATGTTCTGGGTGAACTTGTAGGTCGTCAGGCCGTTGACGTCCTCTTGGCTGTCGTAGTTGACGTCGAACGGCTTCTGCGCGATCGGGTCGAAGTAGGGGTACGTCTTCTTCTCGGTGTGGAACGGGAACCGGTAGGCCAGGCCGTCGTGCCGCAGCGGCATCGCGGTCGGCGGGTTCTCGTCGTTGAAGGCGCGCGGCTTCTGGACCGAGCCGCCGGCGTGGGTGTCGTCGGAGACGGCCAGCGCCGTCTTGCGGTTGAGCGTGACGGTGTCGACGATCGCGAGCAGCAGGCCGCTGTCCTTCTGCTTGTCGGTGCGCCGCACCGAGCTTCCGACCTGCAGCGTGACCACGTCGGCGTTCGCGGGGGACTCGACGCTGACCTGCTGCTGGGACACCAGCGGCACGTTCTGGTTGACGACGACGTGATCGGTCGACAGCGACGCGGAGTCGAGGGCGGTTCCGGTGCCGTCGCTGACCAGCGTGGTGTCGAGGTTGAGCGGGATCTTGGTGATCCTGCTGGTGGTGTACGTCGACAACAGCAGCGCGGCAATCAGCAGGGCGGCTCCGAGTCCGATGATCCCGCATGCGGCGAACCGCAACATGACTGCTCGGTTCACGTGGCCGTGCCCTCCTAGTGCTCTCTTGCGTCGTCAGCCGCAAACCCGTTTGACCCTAACAGCCGAACGTAAGGCCCCGGCTTACGAACCGGTTGCCGTCGCCCCGCGGGTGCTTCGGGTGTACCCATTCGTTCGCAAACGCATCAGATGCAGACTGTGGGGGTGACGGATGGCCAGCGGGCGGGCGGGACCCGCAGCTTCCTGCCCGCGGTGGAGGGGATGCGCGCCTGCGCGGCGATGGGCGTGGTGGTCACCCACGTCGCGTTCCAGACCGGGCACTCCAGCGGGGTCACCGGGAGGCTCTTCGGCCGCTTCGACCTCGCGGTCGCGGTGTTCTTCGCGCTGTCCGGTTTCCTGTTGTGGCGCGGCCACGCCGCGGCGGCACGGGGTTTGGGAGCGCGACCCCGCACGGGCCACTACTTGCGGTCCCGGGTGGTGCGCATCATGCCGGCCTACTTGGTGGCGGTCGTGGTGATCCTGTCGCTGCTGCCCGACGCGGATCGCGCCAGCCCGACGGTGTGGTTGGCCAACCTGACCCTCACCCAGATCTACGTGCCCCTCACCCTGACCGGCGGGCTGACCCAGATGTGGAGCCTTTCCGTCGAGGTCAGCTTCTACCTGGCCCTGCCGGTCCTGGCGTTGCTGGCGCGGCGCCTGCCAGTCGGTGCGCGGGTGCCGGCCATCGCCGGGCTGGGGGCGCTGAGCTGGTTGTGGGGCTGGGTGCCCATCCATTCCGGGTCGGGCACCAACCCGCTCAACTGGCCGCCCGCGTTCTTCTCCTGGTTCGCCGCCGGCATGCTGCTGGCGGAATGGGTGCACAGCCCGGTCGGCCCACCACACCGGTGGGCCCGCCGGCGGGTCGCGATGGCCGTCGTCGCCGTGCTCGCCTACCTGCTGGCGGCCTCCCCGCTGGCCGGACCGGAGGGCCTGATCCCCGGCACCGCAACGCAGTTCGCGGTCAAGACGGCGGCGGGCTCGCTGGTGGCCTTCGCGCTCGTCGCCCCCCTGGTGCTGGACCGCGTCGACACTTCGCATCGCCTGCTGGGCAGCACCCTGATGGTGACGCTGGGGCGGTGGTCCTACGGCCTGTTCGTGTGGCACCTGGCCGCGCTGGCCATGGTGTTCCCGGTGCTCGGCACGTTCGCGTTCACCGGCCGGATGCCCGCCGTGCTGGCGCTGACCCTGATCTTCGGGTGGGCGATCGCCGCCGTCAGCTACGGCCTGGTCGAGTCGCCCTGCCGGGAAGCGTTGCGGCGCTGGGAAAAACGCGAGGCGCCGGCCGAGAGCCGCGGCGCCGTGGACGCCGAGGCGGACGCGATCGCGCCCTAGCCGGTGCGGTCCATCCACTCTTCCAGCGTGTCCGCGGACGGCAGGCAGATGGCCCGGTCGATCTTCTCGAACAGGTCGGCCCCGTACTCGACGGTGGACCGGATGAGGCCGCCCAGCGCCTCGACGTGGATGCCGTCGGACAGCAGGTAGGCGTTCTCGCCGACGACGCTGACCTGGCTGGGCCGGGCCGTCTCGCGCACAAACGCCTTGGGCCAATGGGTTTCGCGATTCCAGTCGTTCACCAGCTCCATCAGCCGCGGCCGCTCGGTGGCGGGGTAGTAGCCGGCGGGGCTGACCGAGATCTCGAAGACGTCGCGCCGCAAACCGTTGATCCGCAGGTTCACGTGCAGCTTGCCGCGCTCGTAGCTGGGCAGCATCATGAACTCCTCGCCGTCGTCGCTGCGGAAGAACCGCAACTGACGCGATTGCAGATAGCGTTCGATCAGCTCCGTGCTCAGGGGTTCGATCTGCATGGGCCCGATGATGGGGCCGCGGGCTTGGAAGATTCTTGGTGCGTTGGGGTCAGGCCGGCTCGGTGGCCTGCAGGCGCGCCATGATCTCGGCGCGCACCGCCGATCGTCGGGCCTTGCCGGCGTCGTCGCGCAATGGGGCGTCGACGAATTCGACGAACGCCGGCACCTTGTAGCCCGCGATGCGTTCGCGCAGGAACTCGCGCACGCCCGCGGCGTCCAGCGTGGCGCCGTCGGCCGTGTGCACCAGCGCGTAGGGCACCTGGCCCAGGTCGCCGGAGTTCGGGTCGGGCACGCCGACCACGAGGCAGGACAGCACATCGGGGTGCGCGGACAACGCGTTCTCGATCTCGGCGGGGTAGACGTTGCGCCCGCCTACGGTGAACATGTCCACCCGGCGGTCCGACAGATATAGGAAGCCGTCGGCGTCGAAATGGCCTAGATCGCCAAGGGAATCCCAGCCGTCGCGGGACTTGGCGGTGGCGCCGACGTAGCGGTAGGTGGGCCCGCTGCCCGGACCGGGCCGCATGTAGATCTCGCCGACCACGCCGGGCGGACACGGGTTGCCGTCGTCGTCGAGCACCCGCATCTCACCGGCGACCACCACGCCGACCGAGCCGCGGTGGCTCAGCCACTGGTCGCCGGAGATGAAGGTGAGCGCCTGTAACTCGGTGCCGCCGTACAGTTCCCAGACGGCCTCGGGCCCCAGCAGGTCGATCCAGGCCTGCTTGACCGCCGGCGGGCACGGCGCCCCCATGTGCCAGAACCGGCGGATCGACGACAGGTCGTAGGAGCCGGGGTCGGCATGGTAGACCGGCAGCGTCCGCTGCATGATCGTCGGCACCGTCGTCAGGAACGTGACGCGATGGTCGGTGATCAGCCGCAGGAATTGCCCCGGGTCGAACCGGCTCATCACGACGAGGTGATGCCGCATCAGCAGCGCGATGGTCGCGGTGGTGAACCCGGTGTTGTGGGACAACGGGATCGGCACCAGGGTCGTGTCGCCCTCTTGTGCGCCCAGCGGATAACCGATGGCTGCCGGTATCCGGGTGTCGCCCGCGGATTCGATCAACTTCGGACGGCCGGTGCTGCCGCCGGATCCCATCGCCTTCCACACGGGCGAGACCGCCTCCGGCAGCGCGGCGTCGGAGTATTCCGGGCCGGGCATGAAACCCACTGGGACGCTGGGCATTTCGGGGCTTTCGCGGCCCACCAGCAGGGCGGACGGCCGCAACTCGAGCAGGCCGGCCAGCTCCGCGTCCGGCAACCGCGCCGACAGCGGCTGGGGCACCGCCCCCAGCTTCCAGCACGCCACCGCCGCCTGGATCCACTCGACGGAGTTGGGCAGCACGATCGTCACGTAGTCGCCGACCCCGACGCCCCGCTCCGCGTAGGCGCGCGCCAGCCGGTTCGTCGACGCGTCGAGTTCGGCCCGGGTGAGGGTCAGCCCGTCGCAGGTGACGGCGGGTTCGTCGGGCGCGAGTGCGGCCAGCGCCGCGATCTGGGTGCCGATCGGCGGGATCGGCTCACTCATATGCGCCCTGCCGCTCGAAGATGCGGCGGGGGTTGTCGACGAGCATGGTCTTCAGCTGCTCGTCGGTGACGCCGCGCTCCTTGAGCGCGGGGATGACGTCGTTGTGGATGTGCAGGTAATGCCAGTTCGGTGCGGCCACCGCCAGCAGGTCCTCGGGTATCGCGTCGAAGTAGCAGTTCGCGTCGTGGGACAGCACCATCTTGTCGGCATGCCCACGCTCGCACATCTGCGCCACGGTGTTGACCCGGTCCTCGAACGGCAGGTACACGTCGATGCCGAATCGGTCCATCCCGATGTAGGAGCCGGCGGCGATGAGTTCCTCGAGGTAGCCGAGATCGGTGGTGTCGCCGGAATGGCCGATGACCACGCGGCTCAGGTCGACGCCCTCCTCCTCGAAGATGCGTTGCTGCTCGAGCCCGCGCCGCAGCCCCGCGTGGGTGTGGGTGGAGATCGGCACCCCGGTGCGCTTGTGCGCCTGCGCGACGGCGCGCAGCACCCGCTCGACGCCGGGCGTGACGCCGGGCTCGTCGGTGGCGCATTTGAGGACCCCGGCCTTGACGCCGGTGTCGGCGATGCCCTGCTCGATGTCGCGGACGAACAGGTCGGTCATGATCTCGGGGCCGTCGAGCGGCGCGCCGGGGCCCAGATAGTGGAAACAGAACGGCACATCGTTGTACGTGTAAAGACCGGTCGCCACAACGATATTCAGCTCGGTGGCCGCCGCGACGCGCGCGATGCGCGGAATGTAGCGGCCCAGTCCGATCACGGTCAGGTCGACGATGGTGTCGACCCCGCGGGACTTGAGTTCGTTGAGCCGGTCGATGGCGTCGGCCACCCGGCGTTCCTCGTCGCCCCAGGCTTCGGGATAGTTCTGGGCGATCTCGGTGGTCATGATGAACACGTGCTCGTGCATGAGCGTCACGCCGAGGTCGGCGGTATCGATGGGGCCGCGGGCGGTATTGAGTTCTGACACGTGACTGATGCTAGGTCGACTCGGTGGTCGCACAACAGGGCCGGACAGTTTTGTCCGGTGCGTTCCGGCGGCGGCGCCGGTGCAGTACCGTCCACGCCATGTTGCTCAATCCCAACCATTTGCAACGCCGCTACCCGGATCGCCGTTCGGGGGAGATCATGGCCGCGACGGTGGACTTCTTCGAGTCGCGCGGCAAGGCGCGGCTGAAGTCGGACGACCACAACCGGGTCTGGTACTCGGAATTTCTGGACCACATCGGACGCGAGCGCATCTTCGCGTCCCTGCTGACGCCGTCCGAGTACGGCGCGGACGATTGCCGCTGGGACACCTACCGGATCAGCGAGTTCGCCGAGATCGTGGGCTTCTACGGGCTGAGCTACTGGTACCCCTTCCAGGTCACCGCGCTGGGCCTGGGGCCCATCTGGATGAGCCCCAACGAGGAGGCGAAGCGCAAGGCCGCCGCGGAGCTGGAGGCCGGCGAGGTTTTCGCGTTCGGGCTGTCGGAGCAGACCCACGGCGCCGACGTCTACCAGACCGACATGATCCTGACCCCGTCCGAACACGGCTGGACGGCGAGCGGCGAGAAGTACTACATCGGCAACGCCAACGTCGCGCGGATGGTCTCCACATTCGGCAAGATCGCGGGTTCTGACGAATACGTCTTCTTCGCCGCCGACTCGCAGCACGACCGGTACGAGCTGATCAAGAACGTGGTGAACTCCCAGAACTTCGTGGCCAACTACGCGCTGCGCGACTACCCGGTCACCGAGGCCGACATCCTGCACCGCGGTCCCGAGGCGTTCCACGCAGCGCTGAACACCGTCAACGTCTGCAAGTACAACCTGGGCTGGGGCGCCGTCGGCATGTGCACCCACGCCATGTACGAGGCGGTCACCCACGCCTCCAACCGGGTGCTGTACGGCACCGTCGTCACCGACTTCAGCCACGTGCGGCGGCTGCTCACCGACGCCTACCTGCGGCTGGTCGCGATGCGGTTGGTGTGCACCCGGGCCTGTGACTACATGCGCAGCGCGTCGGCGGACGACCGCCGCTACCTGCTGTACAGCCCGCTGACCAAGGCGAAGGTCACCAGCGAGGGCGAGCGGGTGATCATCGCGCTGTGGGACGTCATCGCCGCCAAGGGCGTGGAGAAGGACACCTTCTTCGAGGCCGTCACCCGCGAAATCGGTTTGCTGCCAAGGCTTGAGGGCACCGTGCACATCAACATCGGGCTGCTGGCGAAGTTCATGCCCAACTTCCTGTTCGCCCCGAGCGGCGACCTGCCGTTGATCGGTCGTCGCGACGACGCGGCCGATGACGCGTTCCTGTTCGCGCAGGGGCCGACCGGCGGGCTGGGCAAGGTGCGCTTCCACGACTGGCGCGCGCCGTTCGACGCCTTCGCCCAGCTACCCAATGTCGCGCTGCTGCGCCAGCAGATCGACGTGCTCGCCGACATGCTGGCCAGCGCCACCCCCGACGCCGCCCAGCAGAAGGACGTCGACTTCGCGTTCGCGGTCGGCCAGTTGTTCGCGACGGTGCCTTACGCGCAACTCATCCTCGAGGAGGCCGCGCTGTCGGACGTCGACGAGGCGTTGATCGACGCGATCTTCGCCGTGCTGGTGCGCGACTTCAACGGCTACGCCGTGGAGTTGAGCGACAAGCCCACGACGACGGACGACCAGGCCCGCTTCGCGACGCGGATGATCCGCCGCCCCGCCCACGACCCCGCGCGCTACGCCCAGATCTGGAAGGAGTACATCCTTCCGCTCAACGGCGCGTACGAGATGCGGCCGTAGCCGGGCGCAAGCCGCCCACCGGAAACCTCTTGACTGTGACGCAGCTCACCGTAATATGACCAGTGGTCATCGAGGTTAGGGGGCCGCATTGCCAACGGTGACTTGGGCGCGGGTCGACCCCGCTCGTCGCGCGGCGATCATCGAAGCCGCGGAAAACGAATTCGGGGCGCACGGGTTCTCCCGCGGCAGCCTCAACGTCATCGCGCGGAGGGCCGGCGTCGCCAAAGGCAGCCTCTTCCAATACTTCGCGGACAAGCGCGACCTGTACGCGTTCATCGCCGACATCGCCAGCCAGCGAGTCCGGGCCTACATGGAGGACCGGATCCGCGAGCTGGATCCGAGCCGGCCGTTCTTCGACTTCCTCACCGACTGGCTCGACGCATGGGTGGCCTACTTCGCCGACCACCCGCATGAGCGGGCGCTGCACGCCGCGGCGACCCTGGAGGTCGATACCGAGGCGCGCGTCAGCGTGCAAAACGTCATCCACCGCCACTACCTGGAGGTGATGCGGCCGCTGGTGCGCGACGCGCAGGTGCGCGGCGACCTGCGCGCCGATTCGGACACCGACGCGCTGTTGTCGTTGCTGCTCTTGGTCTTTCCGCACCTGGCGCTCGCGCCATACATGCGCGGGTTGGATCCGATTCTCGGGCTCGACGAACCCACACCGGAGCAACCGGCGCTGGCCGTGCGCCGGCTCGTCGGGGTGCTGGCGGCCGCCTTCTCGGCGGCACCGCGCCCGCCCGTCCACTTCGCCCCACAACAATCCGAGGAGATCTCATGACACGCACACACACGAACTCGATGGTTCGCGGGGGCCTGAACTGGGACAGCCTGCCGCTGCGGCTGTTCGCCGGCGGCAACGCCAAGTTCTGGAACCCGGCCGACATCGACTTCTCCCGTGACCGCGCCGACTGGGAGCAGCTGACCGACGACGAGCGCCACTACGCCATCCGGCTCTGCGCCGAGTTCATCGCCGGCGAGGAAGCGGTGACCGAGGACATCCAGCCGTTCATGTCCGCGATGCGGGTCGAGGGCCGGCTGGGCGACGAGATGTACCTGACGCAGTTCGCGTTCGAGGAGGCCAAGCACGTCCAGGTGTTCCGGATGTGGCTCGACGCCGTCGGCGTCACCGACGACCTGCACGAGTACCTCGACGACATCCCCACCTACCGGACGATCTTCTACGAGGAACTCCCCGACTGCCTCAACGCGCTTTCGGTCGACCCGTCACCGGCTGCCCAGGTTCGCGCGTCGGTCACCTACAACCACATGGTCGAGGGCATGCTCGCCCTCACGGGCTACTTCGGCTGGCACAAGATCTGCGTGGAGCGCGGCATCCTGCCCGGCATGCAGGAGCTGGTCCGGCGCATCGGCGACGACGAGCGGCGCCATATGGCATGGGGCACCTTCACCTGCCGCCGCCACGTCGCGGCCGACGACGCCAACTGGGGCGTCTTCGAAACCCGGATGAACGAGCTCATGCCGCTGGGGCTGCGCCTCATCGAGGAGGGCTTCTCGCTGTACGACCCGATGCCCTTCGGCCTGTCGGTGGACGAGTTCATGCAGTACGCGGCCGACAAGGGCATGCGCCGCTTCGGCACCATCTCCAGCGCCCGCGGGCGGCCGCTGGAAGAGATCGACCTCGACTACTCGCCGCTACAGCTGGAGGACACCTTCGCCGACGAGGACGAGAAGGCTTTGGCCGCCGCGTCGGCCTAGCTACTCGACCTTGCTGCCGCCGGCGGCGTCGCCGGCGTCGACGTCGCCGATGGTGGCGACCCGCCGCGCCCGGCTACGCCGCGCTTGCGATCGCCACTAGCCGACCCAGACGGTCTTTGCGTTGACGAACGCGCGGATGCCCAGGCCCGCGAGTTCGCGGCCGTAGCCGGAGCGTTTGACGCCGCCGAAGCCCAGCTCGGGGTAGGACACCGTCATGCCGTTGATGAAGACCTGGCCGGCCTCGATGTCGTCGATGAAGCGCTGCTGCTCGGCCTCGTCGTTGGTCCAGGCGTTGGACCCCAGCCCGAACGTGGTGGCGTTGGCGATCTCGATGGCCTCGTCGATGCTCTCGGCCCGGTACATCGACGCGACGGGCCCGAACACCTCTTCGGTGTAGAGCGCCATGTCCTTGGTGATGTCGGTGACCACCGTCGGCGGGTAAAACCACCCTGGCCCGTCGATGGGCTTGCCGCCGAGGCGGATCGTGGCGCCCGCCGCGGCCGCTTCGTCGACCTGCTTGACGATGTCGTCGCGGCCGGACTCGGTGGCCAGCGGGCCCACGTCGGTGTCCGGGTCGGTCGGGTCACCCACCTTGAGCGCCTGCATCTTGTCGGTGAATTTGTCGACGAACGCGTCGTAGATGTCGGTGTGGATGATGAACCGCTTGGCGGCGATGCAGGACTGGCCGTTGTTCTGGACGCGCGCGGTGACCGCGGTCTTGGCGGCCTCGTCCAGGTTTGCCGACGGCATCACGATGAACGGGTCGCTGCCGCCGAGCTCGAGCACGGTGGGCTTGATCTCGTCGCCGGCGATCGCCGCGACCGACTGGCCGGCCGGCTCGCTGCCGGTCAGGGTGGCGGCCGCGACCCGGGGGTCGCGCAAAATGCGCTCGACCGCGCTGGACGAGACCAGCAGCGTCTGGAAGCAGCCGTCCGGGAAGCCGCCGCGGGCGATGACGTCGGCCAGGTAGAGCGCGGACTGCGGCACGTTCGACGCGTGCTTGAGGATGCCGACATTGCCGGCCATCAGCGCCGGCGCGGCGAACCGGACGGCCTGCCACAGCGGGAAGTTCCACGGCATGATGGCCAGCACCACCCCGAGCGGCTGGTAACGGGTGTAGGCCCGCTTCGCGCCCACCGCCTTGGCGTCGGCGGGCTCGTCGGCCAGCAGCTGCTCGGCATTCTCGGCGTAGTAGCGAAAACCCTTGGCGCACTTGAGCGCCTCGGCCTTGGCCGACTTGAGCGTCTTGCCCATCTCCAGGGTCATCATCGCGGCGACGTCGTCGGCCTCCTTCTCCAACAGGTCGGCGGTCGCGTTTGCCCACGCCGCCCGCTGGGCAAAGGTGGTGTTATGGCGGTAGTCCTGGAACCGGGCGTACGCGCGGGCGATGGCCGCGTCGACTTCCTCGTCGGTTGCCGGGGTGAAGGTTTTTACTGTCTCGCCGGTAGCCGGGTTGATGGTGGCGATGGGCACGCTGACATCCTTCGCGTTGGGGTTGGTAAGAGGTCCAACACCCAGCCTGCCACTATCGTTCCCTCAAGGGAGGTGCCGGATGAGTAAAGCCGCCGAGCTGATGGTCAAGTGCCTGGAAAACGAGGGCGTTTCCGTGGTCTTCGGCCTGCCGGGGGAGGAGAACATCCGCTTCGTGCAGGCGCTGGCCAACTCCGCGATCCGCTACGTGCTCACCCGGCACGAGCAGGGCGCGGCCTTCATGGCCGAGATGTACGGGCGGGTCACCGGGCGGGCGGCGGTGGTGTCGAGCACGCTGGGGCCCGGCGCCATCAACATGCAACTCGGCGTGGCCGACGCCACCACCAACAGCACCCCGCTGGTCGCGATCTCCGCGCAGGTCGGCCACGACCGCGAGTTCAAGGAGTCCCACCAGTACGTCGACCTGGTGTCGATGTTCGCGCCCATCACCCGGTGGGCCGCCGGGGTCCCCACCGCGCGCGCCATCCCGGAGATGTTCCGCAAGGCGTTCAAGGTCTCCGAGACCGAACGCCCGGCCGCGGTCTACCTCGCCGTCCCCGAGCACATCGACGCAGACGAGACCGACTACGACCTGACGCCGTTGCCGCGCAACGTCGTTCGGGCCGATGCGCCCGCGCCCGGTCAGGTGGAGCGCGCGGTCGACATCCTGCGTAAGGCCAAGCGGCCGGTGGTGCTGGCCGGGCACGGCGCCGCCCGCGGCAACGCCACCGCGGCCCTGGTCCGGTTCTCCGAGAAATTCGGCATCCCCGTGGCCAACACCTTCCACGGCAAGGGCGTGATGCCCGACGACCACCCCAACAGCATCGGGACGCTCGGGTTCATGCGGCACGACTACGTCAACTTCGGCTTCGACAACGCCGACGTGGTCATCACCGTCGGCTACGAGCTGCAGGAGTTCGACCCGGTGCGGATCAACCCGCAGGCGGACAAGAAGATCATCCACATCCATCGTTTCCCGGCCGAGGTCGACGCGCACTACTCGGTGGACGTCGGCATCATCGGCGACATCGGCGCTTCGTTGGATGCGTTGACCGACGGGTTGGACGGCCACGCCTACGAGGCCGATCCCGAGGTGCCCGGGCACGGCCTGCTGGCCGAGGAATTCGCTCGCGGGCAACAGGATTCGCGCTATCCGTTGGCGCCGGCGCGGGTGGTGGCCGACACGCGCGAGGCGCTGGGCCGCAGCGACGTCGTCCTCGTCGACACCGGGGCCACCAAGATGTGGATGGCGCGGCTGTATCCGACGTACGAGTGCAACACCTGCCTGGTGTCAAATGGCCTGTCCACCATGGGGTTTGCGCTGCCGGGTGCGCTGGGTGTCAAGCTGGCGCGCCCGGAGTCGAAGGTGCTGGCCGTCGTCGGTGACGGTGCGTTCCTGATGAACTCGCAGGAGATCGAGACCGCCGTGCGCGAGCGGATACCGCTGGTCGTGCTGATCTGGGAGGACGGCGGATACGGCCTGATCGAATGGAAGATGGACCTCGAGCTCGGCGCGCACTACTACGTCAAGTTCGGCAACCCGGATGTGGTCAAGTATGCGGAAAGCTTCGGCGCCAAGGGGTATCGGATCTCTCACGCCGACGAGCTGTTGCCGACGCTGCGGGCCGCCTTGGCGGATGACGGCGTCTCGGTGATCGCCTGCCCGGTCGACTACTCGGAGAACCTGCGGCTGACCGACCGGCTCGGCGAGCTCGACGAGACGCTGTAGTTCAGGGTGAGGGTCTTAAGCCCCCACCTCAGGACGGGCCCGAAGGCCCTAGCGGAGCTGTCGGCGGGCGGCGAGCATGGAGAGTGTGTTGAGGCACGTTCGAAAGCGGTCGGTTGCTGCCGCTTTCGCGGCGGCGGTCCTGCTGACCGTGGGGACACCCGGCACGGCCAGCGCCGTCTACCCGGGCGTTCCGGAGTGGTATTCGCAGGCCGAAGTGCACTTGGCGAATACGACCAAGTTCATGCAGGCAGCGGTCGAGGCAATCGAAGCCAACGACGTCAACGCCCTGAAGTCGGCGTGTTCGGCAGTGCACGACGAACAGACGATCGGCCTGCAGGCCCACCTGCCCACGCCGGACCCGGCCCTGACCACCGCCTTGCAGTCCGAGATCAATGACTTCCACACGGCGATGCACCTGTGCATGGCGCTGGGTCCGAACAGCACCCCGGAGGAGCTGGAGCGGGCAGATGCCTTCGCACACCGGGCAATTGAGGACTTGCGGGCCGTCAACGACATTCTGGTCGACGACCTGAGTTGACGGCTCAGCCCCGATTATCCAAATCTTGTGCGCGAGTGTGCGTCTGTGGCGATTTCGGACGGATTTCTGTCGGTGGGTGCCGCTAGCTTCGGGGTATGAGTGTTGATCCGGAGGCGTTGTCGGCGGCCTTTGCCGTCATCAATGCTGCGGTCGACGATCTGATCGGTTCTGACTGTGACGCGCTGGCCACCGGTGAGCAGTTGGCGATGTTGGAGCATTGTGAGAGCCTGCGCCGGCGGCTGCCCGCGATCGAGCACCCGCTGATCAACTCCCTGGCGCATAAGGCCACCGGCGAAGAGCTGGGTGGCACGCTGGCGCACGCGATCGCCGAGGCGGCGTTGATCAGCCGCGCCGAGGCGTCGCGGCGGGTGCGCGAGGCGGTCGAGTTGGGGCCGCGGCACGGGTTGACCGGCGAGCCGATCGAACCCATCCTGCCGGCCACCGCGGCGGCCCAGCGTGCGGGGACACTGGGCGGTGGTCAGGTGGCGGTGATCCGCCGGTTCTTCCACCAACTGCCCGCCGCGGTTGACGCCCCGACCCGTGAAGCGGTGGAAGCCGAGCTGGTCGCTGCGGGTAGCCAGTTTCGGCCCGAACAACTCGCCAGCCTCGCCGATCACCTCGCCGACTGCCTCAACCCCGACGGCCGGTTCACCGACACCGACCGGGCGCGGCGGCGCGGCCTCACGCTGGGCAGGCAGGGTCCCGATGGGATGTCGGAGCTGCGCGGCCTGCTCACCCCCGAGGCGCGGGCCACCGTGGAGGCGGTGCTGGCCAAACTGGCCGCCCCGGGCATGTGCAACCCGCTCGAGGACACCCCCTGTGTGGATGGCAGCCCCACGCAAGAAGCGATTGACCGTGATGCCCGCTCCACCGCCCAGCGCAGTCACGATGCGCTGCTGGCGGCTAACCGGGCGTTGTTGGCCTCGGGAAAGCTTGGCCAGCACAACGGGTTACCGGCCTCGATCGTCATCACCACCACACTGCAAGACCTAGAGGCCGCCACCGGCACGAGCCGCACCGGTGGGGGCACCCGGTTGCCGATCAGCGATGTGATCCGCCTGGCCCGCCACGCCCACCACTACCTGGCGGTCTTCGACCACGCCAAACCCGTGGCGCTCTATCACACCAAACGGCTGGCCTCGCCCGGGCAACGAATTATGTTGTACGCCAAGGATCGTGGTTGTTCTGCCCCAGGCTGCACCGTCCCGGGCTATCTCTCCGAAGTCCATCACGTCACCGACTACGCCAAACGCCGGCGCACCGACATCGATGACCTCACCTTCGCCTGCGGCCCACATCACCGCCTGCTCAAACCCGGCGGCTGGCGCGCCCGTAAAAACGCAAAGGGGGATACCGAATGGATCCCGCCCCCGCGGCTGGAACGGGGGCAACCGCGCAGCAACACCTTCCACCACCCCGAGAGGCTGCTGCGCAAAGACGACGACGATGACGACGCGGCCTAAGTCAGCCGTGCGGTGCCGTCGCCGTCGGCAACGCCATCGGCCGGACGTACCCGCCGATCAGCGTCCGATGCCACCAGGCCCGGTCACGGTGCAGCTCGGCGGGTGTGGTGAACCGATACTCGTAGAGCAGCGCACGCACGTACCGCGGCGGCGCATCGGGAAATGGGTTGCGCCGCAACAGGCGCAGCGTCGGCCGATCGTTGCGTAGCAGCCGCTGCAGGAACGGCGTCAACCACGGTTGGGCGTATCCCGGCGAGATGGCCGCGAACCACATCAGCCAGTCCAGGCGCAGGTGATAGGGCGCCCACTGTCGCGGGAGCCGGCGCATGGCGCCGGGCTTGCCCTTGAATTCGTATTCCTTCCACACGGTCTGGTTCGTCAGGTGGGCTTCGTCGGTGCCTTCGATCACCACCTCGCGGCGGACGCGCCCGATGCTGCCGAACGCGCCATAGGTGTTCACCAGATGAAAAGAGTTGAAAGAGGCGTTCATTCGCTGCCGCGAGGACAGCATGTTGCGCACCGGCCAGTAGCTCATGAACAGCACCGCAGCCGCGAACGCGACCACCAGGGCCGCGAACCACACCGGCGTAGCCGCAAACACCGGACGATCGAGCCGGCCGAACAGCACGGCCGCCGAGGAGTCGTCGATCGCGCTGCACGCCAACAGGATCGTGACCCAGTTGAGCCAGGCGAAGTTGCCCGACGCCACCAGCCACAGCTGGGTGATGACGATGACCGCCGCGGCGACGCTGGCCACCGGTTGCGGCGCGAACAACCCGAACGGCACGATCAACTGCGAGAAATGGTTGCCCGCCACCTCAATTCGATGCAGCGGCTTGGGCAAATGGTGAAAGAACCAGCTCAACGGGCCCGGCATGGGCTGCGTTTCGTGGTGGTAGTACAGGCAGGTCAGGTCGCGCCAGCACGGGTCGCCCCGCATCTTGATCAGCCCCGCGCCGAACTCCACCCGGAACAACAGCAACCGGACCATCCACAACGTCAACAGCGGCGGCGCCACTTGGTGATTGCCCAGAAAAATCATCAGGAAGCCGGTCTCCAGCAGCAGCGACTCCCACCCGAACGCATACCAGCTCTGCCCGACGTTGACGATCGAAAGGTAGAGCACCCACAGCGTCAGCCACAGCAGCATCGCCGCCCACAGCGGCACCGCGTCGGCCGCACCGGCGACGATCGCCGCCGACAGCGCCGCGCCGAACCAGGACACCGTGGAGAACAGCCGATCCGAGTAGCGCAGATGAAACAGGCTGGGGGTCCGCCAGAACGACTGCCCGGCCAGGAACCGCGGGATGGGCTGCATCCCCTCTTCCCCGATGAGCGCCCGGAATTGGGCCGCGGCCGCGACGAACGCGAGCAGGTAGACCACCGCGACGCCCCGCTCGAGCACCTCTGTGCCGAGCCAATATTCGGGTGCGGAAAACCAGCCCATGGCCGTAACTCCTCGGACGGTGGCGGTCACACAGACCCGCATATCCAGTGAATCAGCCGGTAAACGGCTAGCCAAGCCCCCGGGGCTATTCGTCGCGGGCCCCGCGCGCGCGCTCGGGCATCGTCACCGCGGGAGTCAATGCCGCGGTTCCTCCTCGGTCCGATCCTCGGACCGCATCGTCACCGCGGACGCGGCGAGCACCGCGAGCGAAATCAGCGCCAGCAGCTGAACATTCGCCGAATGGCCCGCGTACCCGTCGACCGATCGCCACGGATGCCGCGACAGCACGGCCCCGGCGAGAATCAGCCCGCCCGCGCTGAGCACCATCGCGGCCCGGTCGGGGCCCCGGCGGCGCAGTGCGTACCGCAGGCCCAGGGCGGCGCCGACCACCGCGACCCCGGCCACGCCCGCGATCACCGCCCCGCACGCCAACACCGCGACCGCCGCCCACGGTCCGGGCCGCCACGGTGACGCGGGCACGCCTGCGACCCCCGTGCGACGCGTGCGCCACAGCGCGAGCATGGCCAGCAGCGGCAGCAGGGCCAGCCCCACCGCCAGGCCCGCCCGGTACGGCGCGTTGGACGGGAACGTCAGCGTGATGGTGCCGGGGTCACCCGGGGGCACCACCCAGCCTTGCTGCCAGCCGTTGACGGCCACCGGCGTCAGCCGCGCGCCGGTGCCGGTGCGGGCCACCCAACCGGGGTTGATGCTTTCGGGGATGACCAGCACCCGCGACGTGGGCGACGGGGGCGCCTGCACCTCGCGACGATCCGGGCCCCACGCCCGCCACACTGGGGCCGCGGCGGCGGCGGGAGCGCCCGCGTCGGCGGCCGGCAGGGACAGGTCGGCGCCGTCGACGACGAACTGGGCGCCAGGGCTGATCAACAGCTCCTGCTGGCCCGCCGGCAGGGTGATCGGATCGCGGTCGCACGCCTGCGCGGCAACGGGTTCGTCGTCGAGCAGGGCGCCCACGGTGGTGCGGATCGACGTGTGCACGAAGCGGCCCGCGACCGCGACGACCGGGCCGTGGTCGCAGTCGACGGTGATCTCGCGGGCACGATTGCGGGCGGCGTCGGCGGGCGCGATCGCCTTGCCGTCCGCGCCCAGGGCCGCCACCTCGGCCAGCCCCGGCGGTTTGAGCTGGTCGAAGCCCAACGCGTTGCGGTCGATGACGTCTTCCCAGTCCAGCAGGCTGACGGTGACGCTGTCGGTCACCCGGGGATTGAGCGAAAGAATTTGTGCCTCTCCGGGTTTCAACGCGCGGACCTGCGGGCCGTCGCCCAGGTTGACCGCCACCATCGTCGGGTGAGCGGGCAGCGCGGAGGGGCTGGGCACCAGGCGCAGCCCGGTGACCTGGGTCGGTCGCGGCAGGGTGAGCGTCAGCGTGGGCGGAGTCTTGTGCTGCACCACGCGCTGCGGCGCCGTCCACGCGGTGGCCGGGTCGCCGTCGGTCGCCGCATACGCCGAGCCCAGCACGTCCACCAGGTCGGCGTCGCCCCGCGCCCGGGTGGTGTTCGGCTCGGCGATCAGGTCGGCGAGCTTGGGCCCCTGCCGTGGCCGCACCCACACCAGCGGGGTCACCGACATCGGCGCGGGAACGGTCAGCGTCCGGCTGAGGTTGACCGGCTCCTCCGGGGCCAAGGCGATGGGGGCGCAGCGCACACCGTCGGGCGCCCGCGCGCAGCCCGGCCTGCCGAGCAGCTCGGAACCCAGGTTCCAGCCCGCGATCGCCGAGCCGGGCGGCGGCCCGGGAACCCGCACGGTGTGCCGCAGTTCGACCGGGTGGGCGAATCCGGACGCGTCGTACTGGGTGATCGACAGGTCGGTGATCCCGAATTGCACGCCGGGGGACCCGTCGTCGGTGCCCGCCGCGGTGATCCGCACCCACGGCGTCTCGCCGTAGGGCAGCGCGGAGGCGAGCGGCTTGCCCGGCTCGTCGAACCGCAGGGTCGTGCTGCCGGTCGCGGTTTCGATCAGGATGCGGCGGACCTGCGCGCCGACGGCGGTCGCGCTGGGGGTGAGGGTGATCGCCGCGTTGGTCAGCGGGTGGTCGAAGTCGACCTGCAGCCACTGGCCGACGGCGGACTGCAGCGAATTGGACACCCACGCGGTCGCCGGGTCGCCGTCGATGGCGGCGACGGACGAGGTGGCCGGCGCGACGTCGGGCATCGCGGTGGAGTCCGACGACGAGCTGGACACGGTGACCCGGCCGCCGGTCCAGGCGCCGACGACCGGGTCGGCCCCGGGGACCGGATAGTCGGGCACGCGGTTGTAGGTATGCCGGGCGTCACCCGGAGCCCGGATGGCCGACGAGTGGTGGTCAACCCGGCCGTAGTCGGTTTCGCGGGCCACCGGGGTGTCGGTGACGGTCACCGCAGGCACCGGCAGCACGGCGCCGCGCGCGTCGGCGCTCATCAGCACCGGCCCCAGCGGCGGTCGGCCCTGCAGCCGGCGCCGCTCGTCGAGGCGCAGCAGCACCTCCGGTCCGCCGTCGACGCGGGCGAGCCGGTCGACGTCGGCGAAGTACGGCGCGCCCGAACCGCCGGTGACCCGATACACCTCGACGGCCGGGTAGCGCGGGCGCAGCCCGCTGTCGGCGACGAACCCCGCCAGGGTCCCCGGGCCCACCGGCGCGCCGAACTGCGCCACCTTCGCCAGCCCCGGCGAGCCGTCGATGGCGCGGTGCACCAGGATGGGACGCGCCGACCGCGACGTATCCGGGTCCAGGTCGTTGCGCAGCACCACATACGAAATACCTTGGCGCGCAAGGGTATCGGCCAGACCGGGCGAGGGGCGCCCGGCGGCGAACAGGCGTTGCACCGAATCGAGCGCCCGGATGGTTTGCGGCGGGGTCAACGGGATGGAGTCGCGCACCCCCCACGGGCTGCCGCCCAGCACCTGCAGCGGCTCGTCATGGCTGGTGCCCCACACCTGCGTGGCGAACGGCGCCCCCGGGACGACCAACACCCGGCCCGGGGCGGGCGTCCCGGTGTTGTGTCGGTCGAGCCAGTCGGCGGTCTCCTGCCAGTACCGGGGTATGGCGCTGAAGGTGCCCGGCGGGGTCAGCCGGCCGGTCCACGCCAGCGAGGTGCTCACCATCAGCGCCGTCAGCACCACGATCGCGACCGCCACCCGCCGGTCGCGCTCGGGGTGGGCGAACGCGCGCAGCCACCCGGGCCGCCGCCCGGGCAGCGGCACCCGGCCCAGCACCTGGGCCACCCCCAACGCGATCGGGATCCGCACCACCGAGCCCAGCTTGTGCACGTTGCGCAGCGGCGCGCCCCCGGCGTCCAGGAACACCTGCACGGCGTGCGCCACCGGCGAACCCAGCCCGCCGCTGTAGCCGGCGGCCATCAACACCACGCCGGCCAACAGCATCGTCACCAACCGCCCGCGGGCCGGCATCGTCGCCGAGGCCGGCCCCGCCAGCCCGGCCGCCGCGACCAGGCAGGTCGCCAGCACGGCCGCCGAACCGGTCACCAGCGGCGCGCCGGCGGTGGCGGTCGGCGCCACGTACGGGGTCCAGCTGTCGGTGCCGCGCAAGATCTCGGTGAGCGACGACCATTGGGTTGTCACACCGGAGGATTCGATGAAATCGAGGAAGGGCGGGCTGATGGCCCGCAGCATCAGCAGCGCCACCACCCACCACAGCGCCGCCAGCGCCAGCGCCAGCAGCCACCACCCCGTGTAGCGCCACCACAACCGGTTCGGCCGGTGGCACGCCCACCAGATGACCGCGGGCAGGCAACCGGCCAGCGTGGCGATCGCGTTCACCGCGCCCATCAACGCCACCGCCAGGCCGGCCTGCGCCGCGAGCCCCCGCACCGACCGGTTGGCCGTGGCGCGCAGGGCCAGGATCGTGGGCAGCAACACCCAGGGCGCCAGCATCATCGGCAGCGTTTCCGACGAGATCGAGCCCAGCGTCGTCAGCACCCGCGGCGACAGCGCGAACGCGACGGCCCCGATCACCCGCGAGGCGGGGCTGCCGATGCCCAGCGCCTCGGCGACCCGCAACAGCCCCCAGAAGCCGACCGTGAGCAGGAGCGCCCACCACAGCCGCTGGGTCACCCAGCCCGGCACCGCGAGCAGATGGCCGACGGCGAAGAAGGTGCCGTGCGGGAAGAGGTACCCATAGGCCTGATTCTGCGCCTGCCCGAACGGCAGCTCGCTGTTCCACAGGTTGGTGGCCCGGGCCAGGAAGCGCAGCGGGTTGGCGGTCAGGTCGAGTTTGGTGTCCGGGGAGACCCGCCCCGGGGATTGGGCGAACGTCAACGCGCAGGCGATCGCCCCGACCAACCACAACCAGCGGCGCGACACGGGCGCGGCCGGCGACGATGAAGCCGGCGCGCCGGCGTCTGATTCCGCCGCAGAGTCTGACGGCGGCGACCCGCTACACCCGGCTGCGCCGCGCTTGCGATCGCCGCTAGCTACGGTTGCCGTACTCGACCCGGTTGAGCACTGACGACTGCGGATCGCCCCCGGGGAGTGGCGGTTTCGTGTCCTCCTGCACCATCAAGGTGATTCCGAAGATCGCTGCCGCGCCGAGCAACAGACCGACCACCACGCTCGCGGCGGCGGGCGCAATGATCCGGTTCATCAACGGCTCCTCTGTGGCATCTGGGAAAACGGCGGCCTAGCGCCAACCTAGCAGAAGCGCCCTCGGCGTCCCGAGACGCTCGTCAGGGCAGACAGTGCCCGTGAAAGCACCTGTCGCCGTATTGCACCTGGTGTGGCCCGAGCGGGATCAGCGCGGCCGGACCGGCCCGCACCGGGGCCGCGCCGTGGTCGGCGACGGCCAGTGTGACGCCGACGGTCGTCGCGACGCCGACCGACAGACCCACCGCGATGCTGGCCGCCGCGGCCAGGGCGAAACCGGTCTTCGCTGGCATCTTGCCCCCTAGCCCCGCTGGCACCAGCCCAGGAGTGCCCCCGCACCCGAAGAAGAAAACCCCCGACGAAACCTCGTCGCTCCCCAGATCCAGAGGCCCGGATAGCGCCATGAAAGCATGGCCCGATGTCATTTTCGCGCACCCTGGCCGTGCTCGCCTTCGTGTCGGCTCTGGTGGCGGGCTGCGCTCACCACACCGCCCACCCGCCCGGCCCGTCATCGACCTCGGTCAGCAAGCCGGCGGCCGCCCCACCGGCGTGCGGTGACGTCACGACGCTCCCGGTCCGCGACAAGCTGGCCCAGCTGCTGATGGTGGGCGTGAAAAACGCCGACGACGCCAAAGCCGTCGTCAACGACTTCCACGTCGGGGGCATCTTCATCGGCAGCTGGACCGACCAGTCGATCTTCGACGGCCCGCTGAACGACATCAAGAACGGCGCCGGACCGCTGGCGCTGGCCGTTAGCGTCGACGAGGAGGGCGGCCGGGTCTCGCGGCTGAAGAAGCGGATCGGCGAGGCGCCGTCGCCGAAGCAGCTCGCCCAGACCATGACACCCGACCAGGTCCACGACCTCGAGCTGGACCGGGGCCGAAAGATGCACGACCTGGGCATCACCATCGACTTCGCGCCCGACATCGACGTCGTCACCGACGCCCCCGACGACAGCGTGATCGGTAACCGGTCCTTCGGCGCGGATCCCCAGACGGTCACGCGCTACGGCGATGCCTACGCCAGGGGCCTGCGCGACGCCGGTATCGAACCGGTCTTCAAGCACTTTCCCGGCCATGGCCGTGGTTCGGGTGATACGCACAAGGGCGGTGTCGTGACGCCGCCGCTCGACCAGATGCAGGACGTCGACCTGGTTCCGTTCCGCAACCTCGTGGGCGTGGTCCCCGCCGGGGTGATGGTGGGTCACCTGCAGGTGCCCGGGCTGACGGGCGACCTGCCCGCCAGCCTCAGCCGCGAGGCGGTGCAGATGCTGCGCACCGGAAACGGCTACGGCGGCAAGCCGTTCGACGGGCCGATCTTCAGCGACGACCTCTCCAGCATGGGGGCGATCTCCGACAGGTACGACGTGCCGGACGCCGTGCTGCGGACGCTGCAGGCCGGCACCGACGTCGCGTTGTGGGTCACCACGAAAGAAGTGCCGGCGGTGCTTGACGGCCTGGTCAAGGCGGTGGACTCGGGACAACTGCAGATGGCGGCGGTCGACGCCTCGCTGGGGCGGCTGACGCCGATGAAGGGGCAAAGCCCCAAGTGCGGCCACTGACCGCGCTCAGTGCTTACCCTGGAGTCAGATAGACGGGCTAGAGAGGCAAGCGATGGCGGGTGGCACGAAGCGGTTACCGCGCGCTGTCCGCGAGCAACAGATGCTCGACGCCGCCGTGCAGATGTTTTCGGTCAACGGCTACCACGAGACGTCGATGGACGCCATCGCCGCCGAGGCGCAGATCTCCAAGCCGATGCTGTACCTGTACTACGGCTCCAAGGAAGACCTGTTCGGCGCCTGCCTGAACCGGGAGATGGGCCGGTTCATCGATGCGGTCCGCGCCGACATCGACTTCACCCAGAGCCCGAAAGACCTGCTGCGCAACACCATCGTGGCGTTCATGCGCTACATCGACGCCAACCGGGCGTCGTGGATCGTGATGTACACGCAGGCCACCAGCTCGCAGGCGTTCGCCCACATGGTGCGCGAGGGACGCGAAAAGATCATCGAGCTGGTCGCGGGGCTGGTGCGGGCCGGCAGTCGCACCCCTCGCACCGACCGCGAGCACGAGATGATGGCCGTGGCGCTGGTGGGCGCCGGCGAGGCCACCGCCAACCAGCTCAGCATCGGTGACATCGACGCCGACGAGGCCGCCGAGCTGATGATCAACCTGTTCTGGCATGGGCTCCGGGGCGCCCCGGAGGAGCGGGAGGCCGCCGTCGCGGCGCGCCCCGACAAGGGCGGGCCCGGCGCCGCCGGCCGCTAGCCCCTACATTCGTCATGTGGCTCGACCGCCCGCCCGCCCAAACGTCGACTTCTTCTGCGCCGTAGTCATCGTCGGGTTGCTGGCCGGGGCCGCCGGGTTGGCGACGACGTACGTGCTGCGCTTCGTCCAGCACGTCACGTATCACTACACCTTCGGCGCGCTGCTCGCCGGCGTCGCCGCCAGCAGCCCGGTGCGCCGCGCCCTGGGGCCGATGATCGGCGGTGCGTTGGCCGCGATCGGGTGGTGGCTGCTGCGCAGCAGGACCGACGTGCCGCCGCTGGCGGAAACCATTGAACGCCGCGAGCGGATACCTCGGCTGGCCTGGAGCGTCGACGCCATGCTGCAGGTGCTGCTCGTCGGTTCCGGGGCGTCCCTCGGGCGGGAGGGGGCCCCGCGCCAATTCGCCGCGACCCTGGGCGATTTCGGGACCGGCTGGCTCAAGCGGCTCTCGCCGTCCGATCGCGAGGTGTTGCTGGCCTGCGCGGCAGGCGCCGGGCTGGGCGCCGTCTACGCCGTCCCGCTGGCCGGCGCGCTGTTCTCGGTGCGGATCCTGCTCAACACCTGGCGTCCGCGGGCGGTGGGCGCGGCGTTCATCACCTCGAGCCTGGCGGTCGCCGTCGGCTCGGCGGTCACGCGCGACGAGCCCAACCTGCAGTGGCCGGTGGGCGAGTCGACCTACCTGCTTACCGCGCACGGGCTGCTGCTGGCGCCGCTGACCCTCGCGGTGGGGCTGGCCTTCAGCCGGTTGATGGCGGCGGCCCGGCCGGCCACGCCGATGCGGAACTGGGTGTTGGTCCCCGCGCTCGCGGGCGCCGGCCTGGTGATGGGCGTCTGCTCGCATTGGTGGCCCGAGTTGCCCGGCAACGGCCGCAGTATCTTGACGGTCAGCCTGGCCAGCGGCCTGACGCTGCTGTCGGCGCTGGCCATCTTGGCCCTCAAACCGTTGCTGACCGCGCTGTTCCTGCGCGCCGGCGGCGCCGGCGGCATGCTGACACCCTCGCTGGCCACCGGCGCGGCAGCGGGGGCGGCGCTGGTGCTGACGATCAACTGGGCGGCCGGGACCCACCTGCACGTGCCCGCGGTGTCGTTGGCGGGGGCGGCCGGCGTGCTCGCGGTCACCCAAGGCTCACCGATCTGGGCGGCGATCTTCGTCTGGGAGCTCGCGCGCCCGCCGGTGTGGTTGTTTCTGCTGTTCCTGCTGACGGCGACCAGCGCCCACGGCCTGAAAGTCCTGACCAAGGGCCGCGGCCCGACGCACTCGGGCTAGTGCCTCAGCACTAAAGGGCCCGGACCGTGCCGGTCAGGTACGGGTAACCCTTGGCGATGTTGCGCAGCGAAATGTCCCAGCCGTCATGGCTTTCGTCGATGTAGAGCCCCGCGGTGCCGGGCAGCACCAGCGGCTTGCCGAACCGCACCGAGTACTTCACCGCGTCCGGCAACCGCGCTTCGATGTTGGCCAATACTGCTGCGGCGCTGAACATTCCGTGCGCGATGACGGTGGGGAAGCCGAACAGCTTGGCGGCGATCGGGTTGGTGTGGATCGGGTTGTGATCGCCGCCGACGGCGGCGTAGCGCCGGATCAGGCCGGGGCTGACGCGCACGACGGTGCTCGGCGGGGGCAGCTTGGGCTGCTTCTGCGGCGGCGGCTTGGGCTCGTCGGACAGGCTGGTGCGTTGCTGGTGCAGGAAGGTCGTCACCTGATGCCAGGCGGTGTCGTTGCCCACGCTCACCTCGGTCACCAGGTCGACCAGCAGGCCCTTGCGGTGCTCGCGCAGGTTCTCCGCGTGCACCTGCACGCCGACGGTCTCGGTGACGGCGATCGGCCGGTATTGCGTGATGTGATTTTCGACGTGCACCGAACCCATTGCGGCGAAAGGAAAGTCGAACCCGGTCACCAGCGACATCATCGTCGGGAAGGTCAGCGCGAACGGGTAGGTGAGCGGCACGTTGTTGCCGTACCGCAGGCCGGTGACCGCCGCGTACTCGGCCACGTTCGCCTGGTCGATGGGCAGTTCCTCAATTGTCACGGTGCGCGTGGGCAGCTGGTTCCCGCGGGGCACCACCGGCAGTGCCCCGGCCGCCGCGCGCAGCATGTTCTTCAGGCCGCTTGGCTGGTTCATCGGGTTCTCCTCGACCTAGGCGCCCAGCATGGCCTGGCCGCAGACGCGAATGACGTTGCCCGTCACCGCGTTTGACGCCGGGCTGGCGAAGTAGGCGATGGCCTCCGCGACGTCGACGGGTTGCCCGCCCTGCAGCAGCGAGTTCATCCGGCGGCCCACCTCGCGGGTGGCCAGCGGGATGGCGGCCGTCATCTGGGTCTCGATGAAACCGGGTGCCACCGCGTTGATCGTGATGCCCTTGCCGTACAGCTCCGGCGCCAGCGCCTGGGTGAGGCCGATCATCCCGGCCTTGGTGGTCGCGTAGTTGGTCTGCCCGCGGTTGCCCGCGATGCCGGCCATCGAGGACAACCCGATCACCCGGCCGCCTTCGCCGATGCTGCCGTTGCCCACCAGGCCTTCGGTAAGCCGCAGCGGCGCAAGGAGATTGACGGCCAGGACCGCGTCCCAGCGGGCGTCGTCCATGTTGGCCAGCAGCTTGTCGCGGGTGATGCCGGCGTTGTTCACCAGGACGTCGGCGCGTCCGCCGTGGTGCTCGCGCAGGTGCTCGGTGATCTTGTCGACGGCGTCGTCCGCGGTGACGTCGAGCCACAGCGCGGTGCCGCCGACGCGGGTGGCCGTCTCGGCCAGCGTCTCGGCGGCCGACTCGACGTCGATCGCGACCACGCGGGCGCCGTCGCGGGCGAACACCTCCGCGATGGTCGCGCCGATGCCGCGGGCCGCGCCGGTCACGATCGCGACCTTGCCGTCCAGCGGCCGGTCCCAGTCGGCCGGTGGGGTGGAGTCGGCCTCACCGACGTAGAAGACCTGGCCGTCGACGTAGGCGGACTTGGCCGACAGGATGAACCGCATGGTCGATTCCAGGCCCGTCGCGGCGGGTTTGGCGTCGGGCGACACGTACACCAGCGCCGCCGTGGCGCCGTTGCGCAGCTCCTTGCCCAGCGAGCGGGTGAATCCCTCCAGCGCGCGTTGCGCGATCCGCTCGTGCGGGCTGGCGGCGGCGTCGGGCGTGGTGCCGACCACCGCGACCCGCGCGGAATGGCCCAGGTTGCGCAGCAGGGGCGTGAAGAACTCGTAGAGCCCCCGCAGTCCCTCCGGGGTGGTGATGCCGGTGGCGTCGAAGACCAGGCCGCCGAACTGGTCGGCCCAGCGGCCACCGAGGTTGTCGCCCACCAGGTCGTAGTCCTTGGCCAGGGCGGCGCGCAGCGGTTCGACCACCCGGCCCTGACCACCGATCAGCAGCGCCCCGGCCAGGGGCGGATCGCCGGGGGAGTAGCGGCGCAGCGTCTCGGGTTGCGGGACCCCGAGCTGCTTGGCCAGAAACGATCCAGGACCGGAATTGACGA
Organism: Mycobacterium sp. ACS4054; assembly: GCF_001667275.1. Classification (GTDB taxonomy): domain Bacteria; phylum Actinomycetota; class Actinomycetes; order Mycobacteriales; family Mycobacteriaceae; genus Mycobacterium. The sequence goes on along the minus strand of NZ_LZHV01000073.1, from coordinate 38,089 downwards.
TCTGAGAGAACAGATCGGAGGACACCTTGGGAGCCACCGGAGCTACCTTCCATATTCTTTCGAAGTCGGGGTATGCCTACCGCACAACCGTATCGAGGACGAACTTACTTCAGAGTAAGAACAGTGGGTAGTATGGCCCAGACGGGCGACCCCAAACCGATAGACCCCAGATAACACGGAGATGACAGTGGCCCCTGCAAGTTCCGAGGCAAGCAACCAGCGCAGTTCGCAGCGGCGGCGAGTCGCCGTCCTGGGCGGCAACCGGATCCCGTTCGCCCGGTCTGACGGCGCCTACGCCGAGGCGTCCAACCAGGACATGCTCACCGCGGCGCTCGGCGGCCTGGTGGACCGCTTCGGGCTGGCGGGCGAGCGGCTGGGCGCGGTGGTCGGCGGCGCCGTGCTCAAGCACAGCCGGGACTTCAACCTCACCCGCGAATGCGTGCTGGGCTCCGAGCTGTCGTCGTACACCCCGGCGTTCGACCTGCAGCAGGCCTGCGGCACCGGCCTGCAGGCGGCCATCGCCGCGGCCGACGGCATCGCGGCCGGGCGCTACGAGGTGGCGGCGGCCGGCGGCGTGGACACCACGTCCGACCCGCCGATCGCCCTGGGCGACAACCTGCGCCGCACCCTGCTCAAGCTGCGCCGGTCCAAGTCCAACGTCGAGCGGCTGAGGCTGGTCGGCACGCTGCCCGCCAACCTGGGGATCCAGATCCCGGTCAACAGCGAGCCGCGCACCGGGCTGTCCATGGGCGAACACCAGGCGATCACCGCCAAGGAGATGGGCATCAAGCGCGTCGACCAGGACGAGCTGGCCGCCGCCAGCCACCGCAACATGGCCGCCGCCTACGACCGGGGCTTCTTCGACGACCTGGTCACCCCGTTCCTCGGGCTGTACCGCGACGACAACCTGCGCCCGGACTCGTCGGCGGAGAAGCTGGCCAAGCTCAAGCCGGTGTTCGGCGTGAAGAACGGCGACGCAACGATGACGGCGGGCAACTCGACCCCGCTGACCGACGGGGCCTCGGTCGCGCTGCTGGCCAGCGAGGACTGGGCGAGCGCGCATTCGGTCACGCCGCTGGCCTTCCTGGTCGACGCGGAGACCGCGGCCGTCGACTACGTCAACGGCCGCGACGGCCTGCTGATGGCGCCCACCTACGCGGTGCCGCGGTTGCTGGCCCGCAACGGGCTGAGCCTGCAGGACTTCGATTTTTACGAGATCCACGAGGCCTTCGCCTCGGTGGTGCTGGCGCACCTGCAGGCCTGGGAGTCGGAGGACTACTGCAAGGAGCGGCTGGGCCTCGACGCGGCGCTGGGCTCGATCGACCGGTCCAAGCTGAACGTCAACGGCTCCTCGCTGGCCGCCGGTCACCCCTTCGCCGCCACCGGTGGGCGGATCCTGGCCCAGGCGGCCAAGCAACTCGCCCAGAAGAAGGCGGAGCAGAAGGGCGCCGGCAAGCCGCTGCGGGCCCTGGTCTCCATCTGCGCCGCCGGTGGGCAGGGTGTGGCCGCGCTTCTGGAGGCGTGACCGACCGTTTCATGAAATCCGTCACACCGGGTTAGCAATCGCGGCTGCGGGGTACCCCTAAGCGCGGATGACCCCGTGTTGTGGTCTGACCCCCCGACCCCGACGGCAATACGGGGCATCCCTGGAACGACCGCCGGTCAGCGCGGACGGGCGTACGAAAATGGCCGCCGCTGGAGTGAGGGGATCCAGCGGCGGCCTTTTTGTGTCGGTGTCGGGACAAGCGAAAGCCCCGCTCCCATCGGGTAGCGGGGCTTTTGCCTTGCCTGTCAGAAGGCGGCTTCGTCGAGCTCCATGATGTCGTTGTCCAGCGTCTCGATCACCTCGCGGGTGCTGGCCAGCAACGGCAGGAAGTTCTTCGCGAAGAACGAGGCCACCGCGACCTTGCCCTCGTAGAAGGACCGCTCTTCGCCGCTGGCGCCGGCGTCCAGCGCCTGCACGGCGACGGCCGCCTGGCGCTGCAGCAACCAGCCGATGACCAGGTCGCCGACGCTCATCAGGAAGCGCACCGAGCCCAGACCCACCTTGTAGAGGCTGGTCACGTCCTCCTGCGCGGCCATCAGGTAGCCGGTCAGCGTGGCCGCCATGGCCTGGACGTCGGCCAGGGCCTTGGCCAGCAGCTCGCGCTCGGACTTGAGCCGGCCGTTGCCGGACTCGCTGTCCACGAACTTCTGGATCTCACCCGACACGTGGGCCAGCGCCACACCCTTGTCGCGGACGATCTTGCGGAAGAAGAAGTCCTGCGCCTGGATGGCCGTGGTGCCCTCGTAGAGGGAGTCGATCTTGGCGTCCCGGATGTACTGCTCGATCGGGTAGTCCTGCAGGAAGCCGGACCCACCGAAGGTCTGCAGGCTCTCGGTGAGCTTGGCGTAGGCCTGCTCGGAGCCGACGCCCTTTACCACCGGCAGCATCAGGTCGTTGACCTTGACGGCGAGCTCGGCGTCCACGCCGTGCACCGCCTGCGCCACCGCCGCGTCCTGGTAGGTCGCGGTGTAGAGGTACAGCGCACGCAGACCCTCGGCATAGGCCTTCTGGGTCATCAGCGACCGGCGCACGTCGGGGTGGTGCGTGATGGTCACCCGCGGCGCGGTCTTGTCGGTCATCTGCGTCATGTCGGCGCCCTGCACGCGGGACTTGGCGTACTCCAGCGCGTTCAGGTAGCCGGTCGACAGCGTCGCGATGGCCTTCGTGCCGACCATCATGCGGGCCTGCTCGATGACCTCGAACATCTGCGCGATGCCGTTGTGCACCTCGCCGACCAGCCAGCCCTTGGCGGGCACGTCGTGCTGGCCGAAGGACAGCTCACACGTGGCCGAAACCTTCAGGCCCATCTTGTGCTCGACGTTGGTCACGAAGACGCCGTTGCGCTCGCCCAGCTCGCCGGTCTCGAAGTCGAACAGGAACTTGGGCACGAAGAACAGCGACAGGCCCTTGGTGCCCGGGCCCGCGCCCTCGGGGCGCGCCAGCACCAGGTGGAAGATGTTCTCGAACAGGTCGCCGGAGTCGGCCGAGGTGATGAATCGCTTCACGCCCTCGATGTGCCACGAGCCGTCGTCCTGCTTGATCGCCTTGGTCCGCCCGGCGCCGACGTCCGAACCGGCGTCCGGCTCGGTGAGCACCATGGTGGAGCCCCACCCGCGCTCGGCGCAGATCACGGCCCACTTCTTCTGCTCCTCGGTGCCGAGGTGGTACAGGATGTTGGCGAAGCCGGCGCCGCCGCCGTACATCCACACGGCCGGGTTGGCGCCGAGCAGGTGCTCGTGCAGCGCCCACACCAGCGCGCGGGGCATCGGCATGCCGCCGAGGACCTCGTCGATACCGACCTTGTCCCAGCCGGCCTCGGTAACCGCGCGAACCGACTTCTTGAAGGCCTCCGGCAGCGTCACCGAGTGGGTCTTCGGGTCGAAGACCGGCGGGTTGCGGTCACCCTCCACGAACGACTCGGCGATGGGCCCCTCGGCCAGCCGGCTGATCTCTGTCAACATTTCGCGGGCGGTGTCGACATCCAGATCGCTGTAGTCGCCGGCGCCCAAAGCCTGATCAACGCCCAGGACCTCGAACAGGTTGAATACCTGGTCACGGACGTTGCTCTTGTAGTGGCTCACTACGGTTTCCTCCTCGTTGAGAATGCCACTTGTGGTTGGGTACTACTTCTAAGTTACCCACCAGTAACACCGTTAAAATAACGCTCCCGACAACTTCAACGCAAGTCAATGTGAGCTAAATTTCACTGTCTAAGTAACCAACCGGTTGGGAAACCCGTCCGGAGCCTCTGACCTGCGCCGATAACGAAACGGATCTCAAACTATGGGATGCATCACCACCCTGCCGGTGGTGGATCTGCGCACGTCGCAGGCCCAGCTGCGGCGGGGGTTGCGCGAGGCCGCGCACGAGGTGGGCTTCTTCTACCTGACCGGCCATGCCGTGCCCGACGAGCTGGCCGGCCGCGTTTTGGCGGCGGCGCGCCGGCTGTTCGAGCTGCCCGCGGCCGACAAGGACGCGGTGGCCATGGTGCGCAGCCCGCACTTTCGTGGCTACACCCGGATGGGCGGCGAGCTGACCCGCGGCCAAGTGGATTGGCGCGAGCAGATCGACATCGGACCCGAGCGCGCCCCGATCGCGGCGCCCGGCAAGCCCGACTACCTGTGGCTGCAGGGGCCCAACCAGTGGCCGGCCGCGTTGCCCGAGCTGCCGGGCATCATCGCCGAGTGGGACGCCGCGCTGTCCGCGGTCGCCCGCACCCTGCTTCGGCACTGGGCGGCCTCCCTGGGCAGTCCGGGCGACGTCTTCGACGCCGCCTTCGCCGAAACGCCCGCCACGCTGATCAAGATCGTGCGCTATCCGCGCAGCGCCGCCTCGTCGCAGGGCGTGGGCCCGCACAAGGACTCCGGGGTACTGACGCTGCTGCTGGCCGAGCCGGGCAGCCGGGGGCTGCAGGTGCGCAGGCCCGATACCGGGGAGTGGGTCGACGTGCCGCCCCTGGACGGGGCTTTCATCGTCAACATTGGCGAACTGCTCGAGGTGGCGACCGGCGGCTACCTGCGGGCCACCGAGCACCGGGTGAATCTGGACGGGCAGCCGGCCGACCGCATCTCGGTGCCGTACTTCTTCAACCCGCGGCTGGACGCTCAGATCCCCGTGCTGACGTTGCCGCCCGAGCTGCGGGCACGCGCCGGCCGGGTGACCGATCCCGCCGACCCGATCTTCTCGGTCTACGGCCGCAACGCGTGGAAGAGCCGGTTGCGCGCGCACCCCGATGTGGCTTCGGCGCACGGACATTCGGCGGGTAGGGTCGGGGACGAGAATCCCGTTCTCGGCTCAAGGGGCGAATGAATTCCGGTGAACGCGCACACGAACCTGACACCGTCCACACTTCGTGAGGCCTTCGGCCACTTCCCGTCCGGGGTGGTCGCCATCGCCGCCGAAGTCCAGGGAACCCGGGAAGGCCTGGCGGCCAGCACCTTCGTCCCGGTCTCCCTGGAGCCGCCGCTCGTGTCGTTCTGCGTCCAGAACACGTCGACGACCTGGCCCAAGCTCAAGGACCTGCCCATGCTGGGCATCAGCGTGCTCGGCGAGGCGCACGACGCGGCCGCGCGCGCCCTGGCCGCCAAGACCGGCGACCGGTTCGCGGGCCTGGAAACGGAATCCCGGGAGAGCGGCGCGGTGTTCATCAAGGGCACCGGCCTGTGGCTGGAAAGCGCTATCGAACAGTTGATTCCGGCCGGCGATCACACCATCGTGGTGCTTCGGGTCAATGAAGTGACCATCGACGCCGACGTCGCGCCGATCGTGTTCCACCGCAGCACATTCCGGCGCCTCGGCGCCTGACCGCGGCTACGGGCGCCGGCTGAGTTCCGCCCGGAAGCCCGCTATCCGTTGCTCGATTTCCGCGGCGTCGTCGTGACGGCCTTCCTTGTGCGCCAGATCGGCGCGGACGGACAGCTCGCGGATCGCGGTTCGAATTTCGTTGACGCTGGTGGTTTCTCGCATATCTCCCACGCTGCCTTCGGAGGTTGGGTTGTTATGCGGGTACCCGGCGCACCGGAAGGGCTAACGCCAGGTCAGCGGCGGAACAGCTTGTTGCCCAGCCACACCACCGGGTCGTACTTGCGGTCGGCGACCCGCTCTTTCATCGGGATCAGCGCGTTGTCGGTGATCTTGATGTTCTCCGGGCAGACCTCGGTGCAGCACTTGGTGATGTTGCAGTAGCCCAGGCCGTGTTCCTCCTGGGCCTGGTTGCGCCGGTCCAGCGTGTCCAGCGGATGCATCTCGAGCTCGGCGATCCGCATCAAGAAGCGCGGGCCGGCGAACGCCTCCTTGTTCTCCTCGTGGTCGCGGACCACGTGGCAGACGTTCTGGCACAGGAAGCACTCGATGCACTTGCGGAACTCCTGCGAGCGCTGCACGTCGGCCTGCGCCATCCGGTACTCGCCCGGCTGCAGGTCCTTCGGCGGCGCGAACGCGGGGATCTCGCGCGCCTTCTCGTAGTTGAACGAGACATCGGTGACCAGGTCGCGGATCACCGGGAAGGTCCGCAGCGGCGTCACCGTCACCACCTCGTCCTCGGCGAACGTGGACATCCGGGTCATGCACAGCAGCCGCGGCACCCCGTTGATCTCCGCCGAGCACGAGCCGCACTTGCCCGCCTTGCAGTTCCACCGCACCGCCAGGTCGGGCGTCTGGGTCTGTTGCAGGCGGTGGATGATGTCGAGCACCACCTCGCCCTCGTTGACCTCCACCGTGAAGTCCTGCAGCGCGCCGCTGGCATCGTCACCGCGCCACACACGCATGGTCGCGTTGTAGGTCATTAGCCTCTCCGTCCTGGATGCTCGGCCAGCTCGTCGTCGGTGTAGTACTTCTCCAGCTCGGAGATCTCGAAGAGCTCCAGCAGGTCCGGTCGCATCGGCACCTGGTCCTTACGGGTGATGCTGATGTCGGGAATCACCTCGTCGCCCCCGGCGGCCTGGCAGACCAGCAGCACCTTGCGCCAGCCCGAATCCATCGCGGGGTGGTCGTCGCGGGTGTGCCCGCCGCGGCTTTCGGTGCGCTCCAGCGCGGCCTTGGCGACGCACTCGCTGACCAGCAGCATGTTGCGCAGATCGATCGCCAGGTTCCAGCCGGGGTTGTACTGGCGGCCGCCGTCGACGTGCATGTTCTTGAACCGCTCGCGAAGCTTGTCGAGCCGTGCGAGGGCCTCGGAGACCTCGTCGGCCTTGCGGATGATGCCCACCAGGTCGTTCATCGACTGCTGCAGCTCGAGCTGCAGCGTGTACGGGTTCTCCGCCGGCGCGCCGTCGGCCGGTCCTTCGAAGGGGGACAGCGCCCTCTTCGCCGCGGTCTCGACGGCGTCGGCCGAGATGGTCGGACGGCTGCTCAGCGCCCGCACGTAGTCGGCCGCGCCCAGGCCGGCCCGCCGGCCGAAGACCAACAGGTCCGACAGCGAATTGCCGCCGAGCCGGTTGGAGCCGTGCATGCCGCCGGAGCACTCGCCGGCGGCGAACAGGCCCGGGACGGTCGCGGCGCCGGTGTCGGCGTCCACCTCCACGCCGCCCATCACGTAGTGACAGGTGGGACCGACTTCCATCGGCTCCTTGGTGATGTCGACCCCGGCCAGCTCCTTGAACTGGTGGTACATCGACGGCAGCCGCCGCTTGATCTCTTCGGGCGTCAGCCGGGACGCGATGTCGAGGTACACCCCGCCGTGCGGGGTGCCCCGGCCGGCCTTGACCTCCGAGTTGATCGCGCGCGCGACCTCGTCGCGCGGCAGCAGGTCCGGGGTGCGACGGGCCGAGTCGTTGTCCTTGAGCCACTGGTCGGCCTCTTGCGCGGTTTCGGCGTACTGGCCCTTGAACACCGGCGGGATGTAGTCGAACATGAAGCGCTTGTCGTCGGAGTTCTTCAGCACCCCGCCGTCGCCGCGAACGCCCTCGGTGACCAGGATCCCCTTCACACTCGGCGGCCACACCATGCCGGTCGGGTGGAACTGGACGAACTCCATGTTGATCAGCGACGCGCCCGCCCGCAGGGCCAGCGCGTGCCCGTCGCCGGTGTACTCCCACGAGTTCGAGGTGACCTTGAACGACTTGCCGATGCCGCCGGTGGCCAGCACCACGGCCGGCGCCTCGAACAGGACGAAGTTGCCGCTCTCGCGCCAGTAGCCGAACGCCCCGGCGATGGCGTCGCCGTCCTTGATCAGCTCGGTGATGGTGCATTCGGCGAACACCCGGATGCGCGCCTCGTAGTCGCCGAGTTCGGCGTAGTCCTCCTGCTGCAGCGAAACGATCTTCTGCTGCATGGTGCGGATCAGCTCCAGGCCGGTGCGGTCGCCGACGTGCGCCAGCCGCGGGTAGGTGTGCCCGCCGAAGTTGCGCTGGCTGATCTTGCCGTCCTTGAGGCGATCGAACAGTGCGCCATAGGTTTCCAGCTCCCAGACGCGGTCCGGTGCCTCCTTGGCGTGCAGCTCGGCCATCCGCCAGTTGTTGAGGAACTTCCCGCCACGCATCGTGTCGCCGAAGTGTGTCTTCCAGTTGTCTTTCGGGTTGGTGTTGCCCATCGACGCCGCGCAGCCGCCCTCGGCCATGACCGTGTGGGCCTTGCCGAACAGCGACTTGCACACCACCGCGACCTTGAGGCCGCGTTCCCGCGCCTCGATGACCGCACGCAACCCCGCGCCGCCGGCGCCGATGACGACTACGTCGTAGGCATGCCGTTCGACCTCAACCATGGAAACCCTCGCTAGCTAAGTCTGATTGTTCTTCGAATCGCTTTTCAGCCAACAAATCTCAGGTCAGGAATCGTGTTGCTGGCCACCAGCGCGATGTAGAAATCGGTGAGCATCAGGGTGCCCAGCGTGATCCAGGCGTACATCTTGTGCCGGGTGTTGATGTTGCTGACCTGGGTCCAGATCCAGTACCGCACAGGGTGCTTGGAGAAGTGCTTGAGCCGCCCGCCCGTCACGTGCCGGCAGGAATGGCAGGACAGCGTGTAGATCCACAGCATGATGACGTTGCCCACCATGATCAAGTTGCCCAGCCCGAACCCGAAGCCGTGCGGGCCGGAGTCGGAGTGGAAACCGATGATCGCGTCGTAGGTGTTGATCACCGAGATGATGCCGGCGATGTAGAAGAAGTACCGGTGGCTGTTCTGGATGATCAGCGGGAACCGGGTCTCGCCGGTGTAGTGGACCCGCGGTTCGGCGACGGCGCAGGCGCTGGGCGACTGCCACACCGTGCGGTAGTAGGCGCCGCGGTAGTAGTAGCAGGTGAGCCGGAACAGCAGCAGGAACGGCAGCGTCAGCGCCGCGTACGGCAGCCACCACACGTCCGGCAGGATCTGGGGCCAGAAGTCGCCGGCCTCGCCGCAGGCCTTGCTCACGCAGGGCGAGTAGAACGGCGTCAGGTAGTGGTACTTGGGAACGAAGAAGTAATCCTGCTGGAACGCGCGCGCGGTCGCGTAGATCAGGAACGCGGCGAAGCCCAAATCGATCCGCAGCGGCGACATCCACCACCGGTCGGTGCGTAGGGTCCGTTGCGGGATGCGGGCGCGCGTGGGTGAAAAGACACCTGACGCAGGACGGTTCGCCGTGGGTGCGCTCATCTAGTGTTCCTCTTCGAACGGGCTGTTGGTCGAAGGGTACACAGAGAGCACCCCCTCATTTCCGGGGGGCTTGGGTTATTCGAGGTTGTCAGGACCGGTTGTGACCCCCGACACCCTCGTCGTCGACATCGCGCCAGAATTCGCTGTCGTACTGGGTGTCGGGAATGACGATCTTCTCGCCGGACTGCTGCACGGTGGCGCGCGCCAGGTCCAACTCCGCTATGTCGGTGTCGAGCATTTCCACGTCGGAGATGATCCGGTCGGCGTCGATGACGATGCGCCGCATCGCCGGGCTGTCGCCGTAGCGACTCTTCAGGGAGCCCACGCACCGCCGCAGGCCGCCGATGAGGTCGTGAAGTTCGGCGAGTTCAGTCGTGGTGCCCAACGGATCTCCTCGGCAGACGGTGTTGCGGATCACAGTACGCCCCCGATAGTAGCCACCGCGGCGGCCTAATGTCGGACGCATGACAGGCCACACCGCCGCCGAGCGCGCCACCGCGCTACTCGCCCTGCACCGCCCGGGCGACCCGGTCATCCTGCCGACGGTGTGGGATGCCTGGTCGGCCCGCCTCGCCACCGGTGCCGGGTTCGCCGCCCTCACGGTCGGCAGCCACCCGCTGGCCGATTCCATCGGCAAACCGGACGGCGAGGGCATGTCGTTCGACGACGTGCTGGCCCGGGTCGCCCAGATCACCGCCGCGGTCGACGTTCCGGTGTCGGTGGACATCGAATCCGGGTACGGGCTCGCGGCCGAGCGCCTGATCGAGGGGTTGTTGAGCGTGGGCGCGGTGGGGCTGAACGTCGAGGACACCGTCCACTCGGAGGGCAAGCGGCTGCGATCCGCGGGCGAGCACGCCGAATTAGTCGGTGCGCTGCGGTCGGCCGCCGACGCGGCCGGGGTGCATGTCGTGATCAACGCCCGGACCGATCTGTTCCTGCGCCAGGACGGCGACCCGGCGGATCGCGTCGAGCGCGCGGTGGACCGGTTGGCGCAGGCGGCGGCCGCCGGGGCCGACGTGCTGTACCCGGTGGGTCGCCACGACCCGGAGACGTTGCGGCGCTTGGCCGCAGAGCTGCCGCTTCCGGTCAACGCGATCGCGCTGCCCGACTCCGACGACCCGGCGTCGTTCGCCCCGCTGGGCGTCGCCCGGGTCAGCTTCGGCCCGTTCTTGCAGGCGGCGCTGGCCACCCGGGCCAACGAGCTGCTGGCCCGTTGGGCCTAGCCCTGCGGAAACCATTGTGGGGCAGACGAATCCGGCGGGGCCGATGACCCCGCCGGATTCGTTGTCGACCTATTACTTTGTGATCGCGATGCGCTGCGGCTGGTTTCCGGCGTACGCGCCGGTGACCCGCACGGTCAGCACGCCGGCGTCGTAGGAGGCCGTGATGGCGTCCCCGGTGACGTGGGCGGGCAGGGCGAACGACCGGCGGAAGGATCCGTACCGGACCTCACGCAGGGTGCGTCCGGCACCTTCCCCTTCGTCCTGCGCGTGCTCGTCCCGGCGTTCGCCGTGGATCACGAGTCGGCCGCGGTCGACCTCGACGTTGACGTCCTTGTCGACGTCAACACCCGGCAGTTCGACGCGTACGACCGCGTCCTCGCCGTCCTTTAAGACCTCGGCGGCGGGATTGAATCCGCTGGTCACCGGCTTGTTCCAGTCCGATGCGGCGGCGGGGCCGAAGAAGTCGCGCAGCCACCGGTCGGTGTCCCAGGCCGGTCGCGACCACAGTGCGAGGTTACTCATGGGGATCTCCTTGTACTTCCTTGAGCTTTGTTGTGGATCTGCTGTGTCCGGCGCCGTTGCGGCCGGCTATAGGTTCGAACATGAGTCGACCACGCTAAAGTTCCACCTAGGCGTTCGCCGTGGGCGAACGAATATTCACAGGGCTCCCTGTGAGTTGTGAGATCCTCGTCATAGGACCGTCACATTGGGCGAAATCGCGGTAATTTCCGGCCGCTAACCTCAAACCCATGGCTGCAGACGGGATTTCGCGTGCGCACTGTGCGGGCCGTCACATCGTCGTAGTCGGGCACGGCATGGTGGGGCACCGGTTTGTCGAGGCGCTCAGGGCGCGCGACACCGAGGGATCTTGGCGCATCACGGTTTTCGCCGAGGAGGCCGACGCGGCTTACGACCGGGTGGGGCTGACCTCGTACACCGAGAGCTGGGACCGCAAGCTGCTGGCACTGCCGGGCAACGACTACGCGGGTGACGAGCGGGTGCGGTTGGTCTTGAACACCCGCGTCACCGAGATCGACCGGGAAGCGAAGTCGGTGCTGACGGCCGACGGGCAACGGTACGGGTACGACGCGCTGGTGCTGGCCACCGGTTCCTACGCGTTCGTTCCGCCGGTGCCCGGCCACGAGCTGGCCGCGTGCCACGTCTATCGCACCCTCGACGACCTCGACGCCATCCGGGCCGACGCCCAGCGCACCGTGGCGGCCGGCCGCACCCCGGCGGGCGTGGTCATCGGCGGCGGGCTGCTGGGGCTGGAAGCCGCTAATGCGTTGCGCCAGTTCGGTTTGCGGACGCACGTCGTCGAGATGATGCCGCGGTTGATGGCCCAGCAGATCGACGAGGGCGGCGGCGCGCTGCTGGCCAAGATGATCGGCGACCTGGGCATCGACGTGCACGTGGGCACGGGCACCGAATCGATCGAGGCGATCGACCACTCGGACGGGGTGTCGTCGGTGCGGGTGCGGCTCACCGACGGCGAGGTCGTCGACGCCGGGCTGGTCATCTTCGCGGCCGGCATCCGCCCGCGCGACGAGCTGGCCCGTCAGGCCGGCCTTGAGCTCGCCGAGCGCGGCGGCGTGCTAACCGACTTGGCTTGCCGCACAAGCGATCCCGACATCTACGCGATCGGTGAGGTCGCCGCGATCGGTGGCCGGTGCTACGGCCTGGTGGGGCCCGGTTACACCTCCGCCGAGGTGGTGGCCGACCGGTTGTTGGACGGCGCCGCGGAATTCGGCGAGGCGGACCTGTCGACCAAGCTCAAGCTGCTCGGTGTCGACGTCGCCAGCTTCGGCGACGCGATGGGGGTGACCGAGAACTGCCTCGAGGTCGCCATCAACGACGCGGTCAAGCGAACCTACGCCAAGCTGGTGCTCTCCGACGACGCCAAGACCCTGCTGGGCGGCGTCCTGGTGGGCGATGCCTCGTCGTACGGGGTGTTGCGGCCGATGGTAGGCAGCGAGCTGCCGGGGGATCCGCTGGCGCTGATCGCCCCCGTCTCCGGCGACGCGCCGGCGCTGGGGATCGGCGCGCTGCCCGACAACGCGCAGATCTGTTCGTGCAACAACGTCACCAAGGGCGACCTGAAGTGCGCGATCGCCGACGGCTGCGCCGACGTCCCGTCGCTGAAGTCGTGCACGGCGGCCGGCGCGTCGTGCGGTTCGTGCGTGCCCCTGCTCAAGCAACTGCTGGAGGCCGAGGGCGTCGAGCAGTCCAAGGCGCTGTGCGAGCACTTCAGCCAGTCGCGCGCGGAGCTGTTCGAGATCATCTCGGCCACCGAGATCCGCACCTTCTCCGGCCTGCTGGAGCGCTTCGGCCGCGGAAAGGGTTGCGACATCTGCAAACCCGTGGTCGCCTCCATATTGGCCTCCACCGGCTCGGAGCACATCCTCTCCGGCGAGCAGGCCTCGCTGCAGGACTCCAACGACCACTTCCTGGCCAACATCCAGAAGAACGGCAGCTACTCGGTGGTGCCACGGGTCCCCGGTGGTGACATCAAGCCGGAGCACCTGATCCTGATCGGGCAGATCGCTCAGGACTTCGGCCTCTACACCAAGATCACCGGCGGCCAGCGCATCGACATGTTCGGTGCCCGGGTGGACCAGCTGCCGGAGATCTGGCGCCGGCTAATCGACGGCGGCATGGAATCCGGCCACGCCTACGGCAAGGCGCTGCGCACGGTCAAGAGCTGCGTCGGCACCGACTGGTGCCGTTACGGCCAGCAGGATTCGGTGCAGCTGGCCATCGACCTGGAGCTGCGCTACCGGGGCCTGCGGGCGCCGCACAAGATCAAGATGGGCGTATCGGGTTGCGCCCGGGAGTGCGCCGAGGCGCGGTCCAAGGACGTCGGCGTCATCGCCACCGAGAAGGGCTGGAACCTCTACGTCGGCGGCAACGGCGGCATGACGCCCAAGCACGCGCAGCTGTTGGCCAGCGACCTGGACACCGAGACGCTGGTGCGCTACGTCGACCGGTTCGTCATGTACTACATCCGCACGGCGGACCGGCTGCAGCGCACGGCGCCGTGGGTCGACTCGCTCGAGGGCGGCCTCGATCACGTGCGCGAGGTGGTGTGCGAGGACTCGCTGGGGCTGGCCGGCGAATTCGAGGCCGCCATGGAGCGGCACGTGCAGAACTACAAGTGTGAATGGAAGGGCGTGCTCGACGACCCGGAAAAGCTGTCGCGGTTCGTCTCGTTCGTCAACGCCCCGGACGAAGTCGATTCCACCGTGGAATTCACCGAACACGCGGGGCGCAAAATCCCTGTGTCCATTGGCATGCCGAAGATCCGTACGGGAGCTGGAGATCAATCATGACACTTCTCAACGACATTGCGGTGTGGACGACGGCCTGCGAGTACGACCGCCTCATCCCGGGCCGGGGCGTCGGCGTGCTGCTCGACGACGGTTCCCAGGCGGCTTTGTTCCGGCTGGACGACGGCTCGGTGTGCGCGGTGGGCAACGTCGACCCGTTCTCCGGCGCGGCGGTGCTGTCGCGCGGGATCGTGGGAGACCGCGGCGGCCGGGTGGCGGTGCAATCGCCGATCCTCAAGCAGGCCTTCTCGTTGGAAGACGGTTCCTGCCTGGACGATCCGAACTTCTCGGTGCCGGTGTACCCGGCGCGCGTCACCGCCGACGGATTCGTTCAGGTCGGCCGCTTCGCCGCCTAGCGGGTGATGTCGCCGACGAGGTAGCGCTGCATCGTCGGGCCGATGGCGTCGACGATCGCGTCGACGGACATCGAATGCAGCGGCTCGGAGCGGATGCCGTAGCGCATGATGCCCAGCCCGACCAGTTGCGAGGCGCACAGCGACGCCCGGGTGGCGGCCTTGTCGGCGCCGAGCACCTTGAGTAGCGGGCCGAAAACCGGTCCGATGAACATGCTTTGCACGGTTTCGGCGGTCTTGGCCATCCCGGTGGAAGCGATCGCGCTCGCGGCGAAGGGGCCGCCGCCCGCGGCGTCCCAGGTGGTGATCAGCATGCGTAGCGTCTGCCGGCCCACCTGGTTGGCCCCGCCGGTGACGATCCGGTCGATGAATTCCGGTGTGCCGAACGGCAACCGCAGCATCTTGGCGACCGGGTCAAGGAGCCCACGCGACGGCTCTTCGCGACGGGGCATGCTGCCAGGATCGTCGGAATCCGACCAAAGATCAAGCGCCGCCGGTCGTCGGCGCGCCTTTGCGTCAACGCCGTCAGGCCGCCGAATTCGGCCGCACGGCCCGGCTGTGGACCAAGCGCTGCGCGCTCGATCGGCGCGACGCGTGCCGCGCGGTGGGGGCCAGGACCGGCGGCATGGCCCGGCGGAAACGATTGGCGATCAGCCGCGCGAGGCTGGGATGGGTGCCCAGCGGCCGGCTGACCAGATCGGCGCCGCAGGCGTGCAGCCGCTCCTGGAACAGGCCGTCGGCCAGCAGGTACGAGGCCACCACCACGCGAGAGTCGCGGCGCGCCCGGCGCCTGGCCTGGTCCACCGCCTCGGGCAGCCGCGGGCCGCCGGTGGCGGCGAACGCGAGGCTCACCCGCGACCCGGTGAGCGCGGACACCAGCGTCGCGGTGGTGTGCAGATCGGCGCGCGCGTGGGGGTCCGACGTGCCCGCCGCGGCGAAGATCACCGAATCACCCGGCCGCCAACCGCATTTGACCAACTGGTCGCCGACGATCCGGGCGATCTGACCGCTTGGGCCGAGGGCCGGCGTGACGATGACCTCGGGGTGCCCGCTCTGCTCGACGTGGGCCGGCAGGTCGGCGCGGACGTGGTAGCCGCGCGACAGAAAGGCCGGCAGCACGATGGCGGGCCGGCCCGTCGCCCGCACCCGGGAGAGCACCTCGCCGGGCGTGGGGCCCAACACGTCGACGAATGCGACTTCCACCGGTCGGCCGGTCAACGAACTCGCTTGCGCGGCAAGCTCTTCGAGTTGTTGCACCCCCTCGGGCCGACGGGTGCCGTGCGCGACAAGGATCAGCGCCATGCCGCGTCCACCCGTTGTTCGGTGGCCAACCGGTAGCCGCGCTTGACCACGGTTGCGACGATGTTCTTGTCGCCCAACGCCGTTCGCAACCGCAGCACGGCCGTGTCGACGGCGTGCGGGTCGTTGCTATTGCCGGGCAGCGCCCGCAACAGGTCACCGCGCGCCACGACGTCGCCCGGGCGTTTCGCCAACTCGCGCAATATCCCCATGCCGGACGGCGAGAGCACCTTGATCGAGCCGTCCACCAGCACGCACGTGCCGCGGATGTCGACCGTGTGACCGGCCGCCCGCACCGTGCACGAACCGAGCAGCGGCAGTTCCTCGGCGACGTGACGGGCCAAGGCGCCCAACCGCATTCGTTCGGGCGATGAGGTCGGCACGCCCTTCCGGATCAGCGGCTTGGACGTCACCGGACCGACGCACATCGCGTGCACGTCGGTGCGCAGCGCCCCCAGCAGCTGGTCTTCGACGTCGAGCTCTCGGCTGCGCTCCAGCACCGCGGCGGCCGCGGGCGCCGAGGTGAAGGTGACGGCGTCGAACTGCCGCCCCGCGATCCCCATCACGAGCTGATCGAATGTGCCGCCCAACGGCGTTGGCTTCCACCGATACACCCGGACGGGCACCACTTCGGCGCCGGCCAGGCGCAACCCGCCCAGGAATTCGGGGAAGGGGTCCCACGCGTCGGCGGCGCCGTGCAGCTGGACGGCCACCCGCTGGCCGGCCACGCCCGAGCGGAGCAGGTATTCCAGCACCTCTTGTGAGGACTCCGATTCCGGCGACCACTCCTCGTGCAGGCCGGCGGCGCGCAGCGCGCCGGTCGCCTTGGGCCCGCGGGACACGATCCGGGCCGACGACAGCGCCGTCAGGAGCGGGTTCACCAGCCCCCATCCCTCGGCCGCGGCGAGCCAGCCGCGAAAGCCGATGCCGGTGTGCGCGACCAGGATGTCGGGTGGCTCGGCGATCAACGCCTCGGTGTTGCGGTGCAGTTCGTCGTCGTCGGGCAGCGCGATCATGTTGATCGCGGGCGCGCTGCACACCTCGGCGCCTTGGCGGCTGAGCAGCGCGCACAGCTCCTCGGAGCGGCGGGCCGACGTCACCGCGATGCGGTAACCGGTCAGCGGCGGGGAGTCGGGCTGGCCCATATTTCCTGTGTATGCCTGTCAGATTTCGGTCTCGTTACCTGGCAATTGCTTGCGCATTGCCCGCCGTGAGGCCGCGCTCACACCCGGGCCGGCGCCGGTGCCGTGTCCCCGTGAGCCGCGGCGGGCAGCCGCGGGCGGCGCACGTACACGGCCCAGGTGACGATCGCGGAGACGACATAGGAGGCCAGGAACGCCCAGTACGCCGACGTCTCGGTCCCGGTGGTCAGGTAGGACTGCCGCAGCGCGAGGTTGATGCCCACGCCGCCGAGCGCGCCGACCGCGGAGCAGACGCCGATCAACGACCCGGACCTCGCGCGCGCCCAGTGCCGCCGCTGCGCCTCGCTCATCTCCAAGGCGCGGCTGCGCGCCTCGTAGACCGAGGGGATCAGCTTGAACACCGAGCCGTTGCCCATCCCGGCCAGGATGAACAGCATCATGAAGCCGGCGACGTAACCGGCCACACTGGTCGAGTGCGCGGCGCGATCGTCGAAAGTGCTGATGCCGACCAGTAATCCGGCGCCCAGCGTCATGCCGGCGAGCACGGCGAGCGTGACCCGGCTGCCGCCCTTGCGGTCGGCCAGCCGGCCACCGTAGATCCGGGCCAGTGAGCCCAGCAGTGGGCCGAGGAAGGCCACCTGCGCGGCGTGCAGGGCGGCATGCCTGGCGGTTTCGCCGTTGGCGAGGAAGTTGACCTGCATCACCTGACCGAAGGCGAAGGAAAACCCGATCCAGGAGCCGAACGTGCAGATGTAGAGCAGGGAGATGACGTAGGTGTCGCGCTCGAACAGGATCGAGCGCATCGTGTTCAGCTCGGTGCCGTGGCCGACGTTGTCCATGAACAGCGCGGCCGCGACGCCCACCACGGCGAGCGCCAGCAGATACACCGCACACACCCAGTACGGCGCCTCGTGGCCGGCCGTGGCGAGCACCAACAACGCGACCAGTTGGATCACCGCCACCCCGAGGTTGCCCACGCCGGCGTTGACGGCCAGCGCCGAGCCCTTGAGCCGCTGCGGGTAGAAGACGTTGACGTTGGCGAGCGAGGCCGCGTAGTTGCCGCCGCCCAGGCCGGTCAGCGCGGCGCAGACCACGAAGGGCCACAGCGGCAGCCCGGGGTTGGCCAACAACACGATGGTGCCGGCCGTCGGGATCAACAGCACGACGGCCGAGAAGACGGTCCAGTTGCGGCCGCCGAAAGCGGCGATGCCCAGCGTGTAGGGGATCCGGGCCAGGCCACCGACCAGCGTGGCGACGGCGCCCAGCAACAGCTTGTCACCGGCGGAGAAACCGTAGACGTGCGCCGGCATGAACAGCGCCATGACCGGCCACAGCGTCCAGACCGAAAAGGCGACGTGGTCGCCGGCGATGGTGCACAGCAGGTTGCGGCGGGCGATCTTCTTGTCACCGGCCTCCCAAGCCCCCGTGTCCTCCGGATTCCAGTCCGCGATGCGGTGATTGCGGGCCATCCGATCGTCACCTTTCGTCGACCGCGCTGAGATGCATGAATTCGACTGCGCGCGTTGGGGAGCTGGGCTGGATGCGGGCGCGCCGAACGAAGAGGCATGCCCCGCGGTGTATTTCGATGGTCACATTCAGAGCGGGGACGGGTCAACTCAAACGGACCTGAATCGGCTGTTAGTTGATTACCAGTTATCTGGTAAGTCCCTGTAGGCCGGTGATGGTGAAATTACGTCCCGATCAACGTGATTCGACCCCGGATCCGCAACCGTGTGTGAGCTGGACTACATGCCCCCCGGCGAGGCCTACGAGAACGGCCAGTCCGCGGCGGACTGTGCCTGGGCGCCCACCAAAATCCTCGGGCGGGACCAGTGCAGGCGCACCGACTGCCCGGGACGCACCTGGGCGATTTTGTCGATGTCCTCGTCGATCACCACACCCACCACCGGGTAGCCGCCGGTGACGGGATGGTCGGGCCCCAGGATGACCGGTAAGCCGTTGGGCGGCACCTGAATTGCGCCGCGAGTGGCGCCCTCGCTGGGCAGCTGCCGGTCCGGGTAGCAGTACTGCAGGGGGCGGCCGACCAATCGCATCCCCACCCGGTCGCTGCGATCGGATGCCACCCAATCGTTGTGCACCAGCAGATCGGGGTCGACGAACCAATCGTCACGCGGGCCGGGCACCACCGCCAGCTCGACCACGCTGCCGGTGATCGCGGCCACCGGGGCCTGGTCCAGTTCGGGGTAGTCCGGGGTGTGCTCCCCGACGGGGAGCCGATCTCCCGCCCGCAGCGGCGCCGGGCCGATGGCGGACATCACGTCGTAGCTGCGCGAGCCGAGCACGGGCTGCACGCCGATGCCGCCCCGAACCGCCAGGTAGGTTCGCAACCCGGCGCGGGGCGTGCCCAGGGTGATCACCTGGCCGTCGCGGACATGCTGAATGCTGTTGGTGCCGAACTTGATTCCGTCGACGGTCGGGTCGGTGTCGGCCCCGGTGACCGCGACGTCGACGCCCCCGCCGCGGACCCGGGCCGCGAAACCGCCGAAGGTCACCTCGACGGTGGCGCGGTCGGTGGGGTTGGCCACCAGCCGGTTGGCCAGTTGATGGGCGCGGCGGTCGGCGGCCCCGGACCGGCTCACGCCGAGGTGGGCGAGCCCGGGCCGGCCCAGGTCCTGGACGAGGGCGAGCGGTCCGGTGCGAAGGATCTCCAGCGTTGTCACGGCGATCTCCTTGCTCAGACGGCCCGGAATTGAACCCACATGCCCTGCGTCAGCAGCGCGGGGTCGGGCCGATCGATGTCCCACAGGACGGCGTCCGTGCGGCCGATCAGTTGCCAGCCGCCGGGCGACCTACGGGGGTAGACCGCGCTGAATTCGCCGGCCAGCCCCACCGAGCCGGCGGGCACCGCGGTGCGCGGCTCCGAGCGGCGCGGCACCCGCAGGCGCGCGTCACCGTCGACCAGATACGCGAAACCCGGGGCGAACCCGCTGAATCCGACCCGCCACAACGAACCGGTGTGGGCGTCGATCACCTGCGCGGCGGTCAGCCCGGTGTGGTCGGCGACCTCGGCGAGATCCGGGCCGTCGTAGACCACGTCGATGACGACGTCGGCGCGCCGATCCGGCCGGGGGGCGTCCCCGGCGGCCACCCGCATCTTGCGCAGCCGCTGACGGATCACGCCTTGGCGCCGCGGGGATTCCAGCTTCACCAGAACCGTCCGGGCGGCCGGGACGATGTCGACGACGCCCGGCAACGCGGCCTCGCGCAACTGCGCCGCCCATGCCAATACCTCGGCGGTGCTGCCGCATTGCAGCAGCAGCGCGCTGTCGCCGAAGTCCAGAACCGTGTTGCCGACCAGCTCCGTCGGCAGTCCCTTGGACACGTTGTCGGTCAGGTCGGTCACGCTCATACCCGACGGTAACCTCCCCATCGCGGGGCAGGCGAGGGGCGAGCGACGGATTTTCGAACACTGCCAGAGGTGCCTTAGCAAACGTTCAAACGCCACTGGCGCTCAGGCGATCTAACCGAGGATTTTGTAGATCAGCGGCGGCAGTTGATCGGCGACCAGTTGGTAGCTCAGCGGCGAGGAAAAGGCGATCGCGCCGGCCTGCTCCTTGGTGGTGAAGATGTGCCGGTACTGCGCGGTGGCCTGTGCCGCCGCAACGTCGGGGTCGGCGAGCAATGCCTTCTGGTCGTCGGGGCTCTCGGTCGTCCAGATGATCACGTCGGCGGAATCGAGCACCGCCTTGACGTGATCGCGCGGGATGACGGCGCGGTGGTCGGTGCCGAAAGGCCTGATGCTGTCGGCGATCACGAGACCCATCTGGTTGAGGAAGTCCGTGCGCCAGCCGGCCATGGTCGCGACGACGGTGCCCTGCCACAGCGTGCCCTCCATCAGCAACGCCTTCTTGCCCGTCCAGACCGGGTGTTCCTTGCCGACCGCGGTGAACTTCTGGTCGACGGCGGCGATCTGCGACTTCATCTGGTCGGCCTGGAACACCGCCTGGCCGATGGTGGTGGCCTGCTCCTTCCAGGGTTCGAAGAAGGCGTCGCCGTCCGACTGCGGCACGGTTGGGGCGATCGCGGACAGCTTCTTGTAGGTGTCGGCGTCCACCCCGGCGTTGATGGCGACGATCAGGTCCGGTTTGAGGCCGGCGATCTGGTCGACCGGGATCCCGTTGTCGAGGTTGAGAACCACCGGCTGCGCGCCGCCGAGCTTGGGCTGGGCCCACGGCCACACCGCGAACGGTTGGTCGCCGAACCAGTTGGTCACGGCGATCGGCACCACCCCGACCGCGAGCAGGTCGTCCTGCTCCGTATAGCCGGCGCTGACCACGCGCTTGGGCGGTTCCTTGATGACGGTCTGGCCGAAGAGGTGGTTGATCGTCACGGCTTTGCCGCCGGAGGTGTCCGAGGGCGGTTTGCCCGACGAGCACGCCGCCGTTGCGCCGGTGACCCCGGCGACCGCCGCAGCCCCCGCGAGCTGCAAGAATCCCCGTCGATTCCAACCCTGCCGCATCGCGTGAGATTAGCGCGTCGCGCGCCCGCGGCGCCCGTCGCCGCGCGGTTGCGCCGCTCAATCCAGCGGCATGCCGGCATCCAGGAAGTCCAGGGCCCGATAGATGGTGTCGGCCGTCTTCGGCGCGCTGTCGAAGGCCGCCATCATAGCGCCGACCATCGCGCCGACGAATACCCGAACGTCGAAATCGGTTGCGCTACGGCCTATTCGGCGACCGATCGCCTCCGCCATGACGTTCACGGTGCGGTAGTACTCGTCGTAGAGGGCGGCCTTGAGTTCGGGTATCGAGAAGATCAGCCGCTGGCGGGTGTTCTCGAACTCGAGTTGCTCGGGGGACAGGCCGGCCATGGTGGTGGCGTAGGCCCGCCGGATGGCCTGGCTCGGTGACAGATCGGGCGGCTGGGCGTCGAACGCCGCCAAAATCAGCGGATCGAGGTCGTCGGCAAGCAGCAGCGACTCCTTGGACCCGAAGTACCGGAAGAACGTGCTGGGCGACACCTCGGCGGCCTCGGCGATCTGCTCGACCGTGGTGGCGGCGTAACCGTTCGCGTCGAACAGGCGAAACGCCTCGCGTCGGAGGGCGTGGCGGGTCTTGATTTTCTTGCGTTCCCGCAGCCCGAGCCGCTGGTCAGTCGCCTGCATGCGGCAATTCTCCCGCATCGCGGGCCCAAAAAGTTCTGACAACGGGCGAATGGCCGCTGCGAGATCCACGTATCTCCGGCGTAACTGCGCCCACGCAGACCGGTAACAGTCCTTTCCTAGCGTCGGGACCGTGACTGTGACGACCCCCGCAGAACCGACCACGCCGGTCCTCGCCCCCGCGCCCGAGCGCCCACCGCACCGCGGCGGGCACTGGATCGACGACTGGCGGCCCGAAGACCCCGAGTTCTGGGACACCACCGGCAAGCCGATCGCCCGCCGCAACCTGATCTTCTCGATCTTCGCCGAGCATGTCGGGTTCAGCGTGTGGATGCTGTGGAGCATCGTCGTCGTCCACATGACCGCCGGCGCCCACGGGCACCCGTCGGCGTCCGGCTGGGCGCTGACCGCGAGCCAGGCGCTGTGCCTGGTCGCCGTGCCCAGCGGGGTGGGCGCCTTCCTGCGCCTGCCCTACACGTTCGCGGTCCCGCTGTTCGGTGGCCGCAACTGGACCACCATCTCGGCGGCCCTGCTGTTGATCCCGTGC
Source organism: Mycobacterium sp. ACS4054 (assembly GCF_001667275.1). Lineage (GTDB taxonomy): Bacteria > Actinomycetota > Actinomycetes > Mycobacteriales > Mycobacteriaceae > Mycobacterium. The sequence goes on along the minus strand of NZ_LZHV01000073.1, from coordinate 15,962 downwards.
GCGCTGCTGGCCTGGGCGGTCGGCCACCCCGGGCTGTCGTTCGGCGTGCTGGTCGCGATCGCCGCGACCGCGGGCTTCGGCGGCGGCAACTTCGCGTCGTCGATGGCCAACATCTCCTTCTTCTACCCGGAGAAGGAGAAGGGCTGGGCGCTGGGCCTCAACGCGGCCGGCGGCAACATCGGCGTGGCCGTGGTGCAGAAGATCATCCCGCCGATCGTCGTCGCGGGGGGCGGGGTGGCGCTCTCGCGCGCCGGCCTGTTCTACGTGCCGCTGGCCGTGGTGGCCGCGGTGTGCGCCTTCCTGTTCATGAACAACCTGTCCGAGGCCAAGGCCGACGTGAAGCCGGTCTGGCAGTCGCTGCGCCACCGGGACACCTGGGTGATGTCGCTGCTCTACATCGGCACGTTCGGCTCGTTCATCGGCTACTCGGCGGCCTTCCCGACCCTGCTCAAGACGGTGTTCGGCCGCGGCGACATCGCCCTGACCTGGGCCTTCCTCGGCGCCTGCATCGGGTCGGTGATCCGCCCTGTGGGTGGGAGGCTGGCCGACCGGATCGGCGGGGCGCGCATCACCGCCGCCAGCTTCGTCATGCTGGCCGCGGGCGCCTCGGCGGCGCTGTGGTCGGTGCACGCCAGAAATCTGCCGTTGTTCTTCGCCAGCTTCATGTTCTTGTTCGTCGCGACCGGCATCGGCAACGGCTCGACCTACCGGATGATCTCCCGGATCTTCATGATCAAGGGCGAGCTCGCCGGCGGCGATGCCGACACCATGGTGCACATGCGCCGCCAGGCCGCGGGCGCGCTGGGCGTGATCTCGTCGATCGGCGCCTTCGGCGGGTTCGTCGTGCCGCTGGCCTACGCCTGGTCGAAGTCCCAATTCGGCAGCATCGAACCCGCGCTGCGGTTCTACGTGGCCTTCTTCCTCGGCCTGCTGGTGGTGACCTGGTACTGCTACCTGCGCAAGAAGAGCGCCTCCAACGCCCTAGCGCGGGCCGGGGTGTAGCGCGGCCTCACGGGCGCTGCCTGCCGCCGTAACCCTCCCAGGGGCTGTAGTCGGCGATCAGGTCCTCCTGCGGAGGCCGCTGGTCGGCCGGCACGTGCTGCAGGTTGATCCGGATCCGGTACCAGATCGAACTCGGCCCGCGCATGCCGTCGACCAGGACGTCGGCCGGCTGCAGCAGGCGCGACGCGTCCGGGTAGCGGCCGCGCCAGGTGTCCAGCGCGGCGAGCGCCTCGTCCTTGGTCTTGGTGCGGGCGATCTCGATGAGCGGCATCACCGACCTGCGCCGCCCGGCCAAGCTGGCGCCGGATCCCCTGGGCGCCCGCTCCGGAGGGCCCATCTCCTCGGCCAGCACCAGCAGCCGGTTTAGGTCACCGACGGCGTCGTCCATGCCCTCCCACGGGTCGCCCAGAGCGGCGAACCGCTCGGGCACCGTGTCAATGGTGAACTCCTCGGGGCGGCGCTCGGTGACCTCGTCCCACCGCAGCGGCGTCGACACCCGGGCGTCCGGCGTCGCCCGCACCGAGTACGCGGACGCGACCGTGCGGTCCTTGGCGTTCTGGTTGAAGTCGACGAACACCTCTTCGCCGCGCTCCTCCTTCCACCAGCGGCTGGTCGCCGCGTCGGGGATCCGCCGCTCGACCTCGCGGGCCACCGTCTGGGCGGCCAGCCGGACTTGCCGGAACTCCCACCGCGGGGCGATCCGGGCGTAGATGTGAAAGCCGCGCGAACCCGACGTCTTCGGCCAGGCGACCAGGCCGTAGTCCTCGAGCACCTCGCGCGCCACCAGGGCCACGTCGACGATGCGCCCCCAGGAGACCCCGGGCATCGGATCCAGGTCCACCCGCAGTTCGTCGGGGTGGTCGAGGTCGTCGGCCAGCACCGGATGCGGGTTGAGGTCGACGCAACCCAGGTTGATCGCCCAGGCGAGGCCGGCGGCGTCGTGGATGACGGCCTCCGCGGCGGACGTGCCCCGGGCGTAGCGCAGTTCGGCGACGTCCACGAAGTCGGGCCGGTTCTGCGGCGCGCGCTTCTGGAAGACGGCCTCCTCGGTGATGCCCTTGACGAAGCGTTTGAGGATCATGGGCCGCCCGGCGACGCCGCGCAGCGCCCCGTCGGCGACGGACAGGTAGTAGCGGACCAGGTCCAACTTGGTGTGCGGCCCCGAACCGTCGTGCGCCCCGAAAACCACCCTGTCGGGATGGGTGATGGTGACCCGGTGTCCGGCCACTTCCAGTACCGCCGGACCGGTCATGTTCATCATCGTAAGTCGATGGGTACATACCCCTGGTAATGCGACGGACGTCACATAGGGTGGGATTCATGCCTAATCTGATTGGCCTGCCCGGGCAGGCGGTTGCCAAGGTTCAGCAGTACTTGGAGCGCGGCTCGGCGGAACTGCACTACGTGCGGAAGATCTTCGAGGCGGGCGCGTTCCGGCTGGAGCCGCCGCAGAACTACGCGGCCATGGCCAACGACATCTACAAGTGGGGCGAGTTCGGCATGCTGCCGTCGCTCAACGCCCGACGCCATCCCGACCGGGCCGCCTGCATCGACGAGGACGGCGAGTTCAGCTTCAAAGAGCTCGACGACGCCGCCCACGCGGTGGCGAACGGCCTCATCGAGATGGGCGTCAAGGGCGGTGACGGGATCGCGATCCTCGCCCGCAACACCCGCTGGTTCCTGATCGCCTACTTCGGCGCAGCCCGGGTCGGCGCCCGCATCATCCTGCTCAACAGCGAGTTCTCCGGGCCGCAGATCAAGGAGGTGTCCGAGCGCGAGGGCGCCAAGCTGATCATCTACGACGACGAGTACACCAAGGCCGTCAGCAAGGCCGAGCCGGAACTGGGCTTCCTGCGCGCGCTGGGCACCAACCCCGACGCCGACGAGCCGTCGGGCAGCAAGGACGAGACGCTGGCCGACCTGATCGAGCGCAGCAGCTCCGAGCCCGCCCCGAAGGCGAGCAAGCACTCGTCGATCATCATCCTGACCAGCGGCACCACCGGCACGCCGAAGGGGGCCAACCGCAGCACCCCGCCGACGCTGGCGCCGATCGGAGGGATCCTGTCGCACGTGCCGTTCAAGGCCAACGAGGTGACCTCGCTGCCCGCGCCGATGTTCCACGCGCTGGGTTTTCTGCACGGCACCATCGCGATGTTCCTCGGCTCGACCCTGGTGTTGCGGCGCAAGTTCAAGCCGCCGCTGGTGCTCGAGGACATCGAGAAGCACAAGGTGACGGCCATGGTCGTGGTGCCGGTGATGCTGTCCCGGATCGTCGACGCGATCGAGAAGATGGACAAAAAGCCGGACCTGTCGAGCCTGAAGATCGTGTTCATCTCCGGATCGCAGTTGGGTGCCGAGCTGGCCACCCGCGCCCTCAAGGACCTGGGTCCGGTGATCTACAACATGTACGGCTCGACCGAGATCGCGTTCGCCACCATCGCCGGGCCGAAGGACCTGGAGAAGAACGCCGCGACGGTTGGTCCGGTGGTCAAGGGCGTGAAGGTGAAGATCCTCGACGACAACGGTAAGGAGAAGCCGCAGGGTGAGGTCGGGCGGATCTTCGTCGGCAACGCCTTCCCGTTCGAGGGCTACACCGGCGGCGGGCACAAGGAGATCGTCGACGGCCTGATGTCCTCGGGCGACGTGGGTTATTTCGACGAGGACGGGCTGCTGTACGTCAGCGGCCGCGACGACGAGATGATCGTCTCCGGCGGCGAGAACGTCTTCCCCGCCGAGGTCGAGGACTGCCTCAGCGGGCACCCCGACGTCGTCGAGGCCACCGCGATCGGCGTCGAGGACAAGGAGTGGGGACACCGGCTGCGTGCTTTCGTGGTCAAGAAGGACGGCTCCGATGTCGACGAGGACACCCTCAAAAAGCACGTGCGGGAGGAGCTGGCCAGGTACAAGGTGCCGCGCGAAGTCATCTTCCTCGACGAGCTGCCGCGCAACCCGACGGGCAAGGTCCTAAAACGCGAGCTGCGTGAGATGGAAATCGACTAGCCCCGCGGGCTAGCGCCGGTCTTTGATGGCGCGGGTGATCTGTGCCGAGAGCTTGGGGTCGACCAGAAGCTGGTCGATGAGCGCGGTGAGGACCTCTTGTCCGGTCACCCGGGCGACTCCCAGCCGATCGGCCGCCTCCCGCTGCCAGATGTCGAGCGCGCGATGGGTGGCCGCCGAGAGGTCGACGGTGCGCCGCGTCCGCTGACCCCGTCCGGCCTGTCCGGCCGCGGGCTGGCCGACCATCCGCTGGGGACTCTGCTGGCCGAGCCCGGTGAGGCGCTCGGTGGGCGCGGCGTCTCCGGACGGGCCGGCCGACGGCGCGGGGCCGCTCACCGTGCCCGCGCCGGGTCCGATGTGGCTGGGGTTGAAGTTCACTGCGGCGGTCGTCCTCCGGTGAGTGGCCAATCAGTAAATCAGCGCTCGAGTGTGTCAATACTGATTCTTCCACCGACGGCGCCGTAAGTCGCGCCCCCGGCCCAAACGTGCCGCGCGGGCGTTCGCGGCCACCGGCCCCACGGCGGAAAACTCCAGCAAACGTCCATAAATTGCTAATCACGCCCGCTCCATGGCAGGATCCGCGGGCGTTCGGCGCGGCTCGGTTATGCGTAATTCAGACAATCCGCCGATACGTAATAGCGGAGATCCGTATGTCAGTAGATCGGCTTTGAACAGCTAATTTGGTTGAGTCCTCTAGTCAGTATTGGGCAATATCCTGATTTATGGAACTCAGGTGAAATATAAATTCATTTGTCATATGTTACATAATTCACAGCATAATTAATGCATAGTCGCGTTGTTTGCCGGGAAACTTCTAGCTAACGTTGGTTTCATGGGTCCTGGAAGGAGCTGGCGATGATGATCTCGTCACGACCGCTGCGCCACGCGGCGGTGGGCGCGGTCGGGGCATCCGCGATGGCCGGGGCGCTGCTGTGCGGTGCCGGCCCCGTGGCCCACGCCGCTCCTGTGCCAGGAACTCACACCAGCTTCACCACCACCGGTCCGCACGGCGCGCCCGGTGGACCCGGAATCATTCCGGACCGGCCAGGCGGGGGTCATGGCGGCTCCGGATGGGGCGGCGGCCACGGATGGGGCGGGGGAGGCCACCGTGGTTGGGTATCGGGCAACCGCGGATTCTGGGCACCCGGGCACTGGTGGAACTGGTGGTGGTGAACCACCTCCCGTGGTAACCGGTCAGCCTTGGCGTGCCGATCCACATTAGGCTGACCGGCCCACGGGATTTGGGGGACCCATGCCGGCCTGACCACCCCTCAGGTCGGCATGGCCCTCTCCAGGGCCAAAGCCCAAGCGCGCGTTAGGGATCGCGGGGAAGCCCGAGCAGCCGCTCGGCGATGATGTTCAACTGCACCTCGGAGGTGCCCCCGTAGATCGTGGTTGCGCGGCTGGCCAACAGGTATTCGCCCCACATGCCGGCCGGTTCGTCCGTGCCGCCGATCGCGGCGTCGGTGCCGAACGAGGACACCGCGAACTCGGCGTATCCCTGCCCGGTGCGCATCGACAGCAGCTTGGAGATCGCCGCCGACGGCATGGCGTCGCCGCCGGCCAAGGTCAGCAGCGTCGAGCGCAGGTTCAGCACCTTTGCGGCGTGGCCCTCGGCGATCAACTGGCCCGCCCGGTGCTGCGCGACCGGGTCGAATTGCCCCTCGCGAACGAAGTCGACGAACTGCCCCAGCGTGGCCAGGAAGTTCGCCTCACTGCTGCCGATCGAAACCCGTTCCGCGGTAAGGGTATTGCGGCTGACCTCCCAACCCCGGTTCACTTCGCCGAGCACGCATTCGTCGGGCACGAACACGTCGTCGATGTAGACGGTGTTGAACATCGCGTTGCCGGTGAGCTCGCGCAGCGGCTTCACCTCGACGCCCTCGCTGTGCATGTCCAGCAGGAAGTAGGTGATTCCGTTGTGCTTGGGCGCCGACGGGTCCGTCCTGGCCAGCAGCGCACCCCACTGGGACAGCTGCGCCGCCGTGGTCCAGATCTTCTGGCCGGTGATGCGCCAGCCGCCGTCGGTTCGCGTCGCCTTCGTGCTCAGTCCCGCCAGGTCCGAGCCGGCGCCCGGCTCGGAGAACAGCTGGCACCAGATCATCTCGCCGCGGAAGGTCGGCGGCAGGAATCGCTGCTTTTGCTCCTCGGTGCCGAAGGCCACGATCGACGGGATGATCCACGTCGCGATGCCCATCTGCGGCCGCTTGACCCGCCCGGCGGTGAACTCCTGGGCGATGATGATCTGTTCGACCGGGCCGGCGGCGCGGCCCCATGGCTTCGGCAGGTACGGCAGCGCCCAGCCGCCCTCGGCGATGGCGACCTTGCGCTGGTCGCGCTCCATCGCCTTGAGCGCGCCGACCTCGGCTCGGATCTCCTCCCGCAGTTTCTCGGTGTCGGGGTCGAGGTCGATGTCGACGGCCCGCATGCCGGTGCCGGTGGCGGTGTGCACCACCTTCTGCGGGTACTCCGAACCCCGGCCGAAGGAGGCGGCCAGCATCAGCGCCCTTCGGTAGTACACGTTCGTGTCGTGCTCCCAGGTGAAGCCGATCCCGCCGTGCACCTGGATGCAATCCTGCGCGCACCGCTGAGCGGCCGCCGGCGCCAGCGTCGCCGCGACGGCGGCGGCGAAGTCGACGTGGGAACCGGCTGTGTCCCAATCGTTTTCCCGCGCCTCGTCGATGGCGCGGGCGGCGTCCCACACCGCGGCGGTGGCCCGCTCGGTGTCGGCGATCATCTCCGCGCACTTGTGCTTGATGGCCTGGAACTGGCCGATCGGCCGGCCGAACTGCTCGCGAATCTTGGCGTACTGCGACGCCGTGTCGGTCGCCCAGCGCGCCACCCCGATCGCCTCGGCGGACAGCAGCGTCGTCATCAGCGCGTGCGCGGTCGCCATGCTCAGGTTGCACAGGGCGGCATCGGCGGCGACCTCGACGGCGTTGGCCCGCACGTGGGCGACGGGGCGCAGCGGGTCAATGCTTTTCACGGGCTCGATCTCGAGCTCCTCGGCGCGCAGCACCACCCATTCCTCGCCGCTGTCGATCGCGACCGGGAGCACCAGCACGGACGCCTGCGCCGCCGCGGGAACCGCGCGCACCTCGCCGCGCAGCACCAGCGTTTCGTCGTTGGGGCCGTGCCGGGTGGCGGTCAGCCCGCAGCAGTCCAGCGCGTAGGCGGCGATGGCGGCGCCGGACGCCAGCTCGGAAAGCACCTTCGCGTTCGGGTCGTTGGCGGAGATCAGGGCGCTCGCGATCGCCGACGGCACGAAGGGCCCGGGCACCGCTCCGTAGCCGAATTCGGCCAGCACGATGGCCAACTCGAGGATGCCGAAGCCCTGCCCGCCCACCGACTCGGCCAGATGCAGGCCCTGCAGACCCTGCTCGGCCGCCGCCTGCCAGTACGGCGGGGGATTGTCGATCGGGGTTTCCATTGCCGCGTGCAACGCCTCGGACGGCGCGATGCGCGCCACCAGGGACCGCACCGAATCGGCCAGGTCTTGATGCTCAGGAGTGATAGCGATCGGCATTGGTCGCCTTCCCATGCTTTCGAGTTCCGTCTCGGCCAAGCACCTTCCAAACTAACAACCGGTCGGTTGGTTGACCACAGGGGTCAGCAGGTGACGGGGCCTCAGCGGAACCGCTTGGCGATCCACTTCGCGATGATGTCGGCCTGCTCGCTGCGGGCGCCCGGGGTGGCGAAGTAGTGGTCGGTGTCGATCGATGCCTGCGTCTTGTCGGCGGCGGCCAGCGCGGTGAAAATCCGTTGGGCGTCCGACGGAAAGACGCCGGTGTCGGCGTCGGCGTTGATCACCAGGGCGGGGCAGGTGATCCGGGCCAGGTGCGGTTCGGCCCGGGTCTGCGCCACCCGGAGGCTCCACATCCCCAGCCAGCTGCGCAGGGTGCAGGCCGCGGCGATCCCGTGCGCGGACCGGTTCGCCTTCGCGGGCGGGCCGGCGTAGCACATGTTCGGTTGCCGCTTGGTCGGCTCGATGGTGGCGTCGACCATCCGGGGGTCCGCCCAGGTGCGCATGACGCTGAACGGGCGGTCGGAAAACCCCGCGGCGCGAACGCGTTTGAACTCCTTCTCGGCCCAGTCGGTGATGGCGTGGTTGCGCGCGGTCTGCGCGCGGCGGTAGCGGGTGAGGAAGTCCGGCGAATAGGGCGGCCCGTTGCGCTCGTTGAACAGGTCCAGGTCGGCGTCGGTGGCGACCGGGTCGTTCTCGTCGACGACGGCCGCGTCCATCCAGGCCGTCAGCACGTCGGGCCGCCCCGGATGCGCGGCGGTGGCCACGTAACCGTCCGCGGCCGGCAATTCCGTGACGCCCGCCGCCGGCCGCATCCCGTCCAGCGGGGTCACGTTCGGCTCCACGGCCTGCGACTGATACGCGGCCATCAACGAGCCGCCACCCGAGTTACCAAGCAACACAACCGTTTCCACGCCCTGCACTTCGCGCAGCCAGCGCACGCCGACGCCGATGTCGACCAGCGCGTGGTCGAGCACGAAGCTGCTTTCGAAGCCCCGGAACCGGGTGTTCCAGCCCAGGAAGCCGACGCCGCGGGTGGCCATGTAGTCGGCGAGGTAGTGCTCGGAGAAGTCGATCTGGTAGTGCGTGGCGATCATCGCCACCTTGGGCTTGCGACCCACCCCGCGGTGGTACAGCCCCTGGCAGGGATGCCCACCGGCGCCGGCGCGCGCGGCAGTGCGCGACGGTAGCCCGACGAACTCGCGGACCACCCCTGCGGCACCGGTGTGAAGAGTCATTTCAGCGGCCCTGCTGGCGATGAACTTTTCGAAAGAAAACTCGAAGCTGATGTTAGATTCAGAATTACATCTTGGCCAGGACTCCAAGCCGGGGACCGAGGGGAGCCGCGCGATGATCAAGCCGCACAACACCAACACCGAATTCGAACTCGGCGGGATCAACCACGTCGCGCTGGTCTGCTCGGACATGGCTCGCACCGTGGACTTCTACACCAACATCCTCGGCATGCCGCTGATCAAGTCGCTCGACTTGCCCGGCGGGCAGGGACAGCACTTCTTTTTCGACGCCGGCAACGGTGACTGCGTCGCCTTCTTCTGGTTCGCCGACGCCCCGGACCGGGTGCCGGGCATCTCGTCGCCGGGCGCCATCCCCGGCATCGGCGACATCACGAGCGCGGTGAGCACCATGAACCACCTGGCGTTCCACGTGCCGGCCGAGAAGTTCGACGCCTACCGCCAGCGGCTCAAGGACAAAGGGGTCCGGGTCGGCCCGGTGCTCAACCACGACGAGAGCCCGATGCAAGTGTCCGCGACGGTGCACCCCGGGGTGTACGTGCGGTCGTTCTACTTCCAGGATCCCGACGGCATTACGCTCGAATTCGCCTGCTGGGTCAAGGAATTCGATACCAGCGACGCGCAGGCCGTGCCGAAGACGGCGGCGGATCGCCGACCCCCGGTGGCCGCCGGTCGCTGATGACCGACGGCATCCTCACCGACGCACAGATCGCGGCCCTCACGCCCGATCAGCGACGGCTGCTCATCAAACGGCTCGAGCAACCGCTGAGCGACCTGATCGATCCGGCGCTGCTGGCCCGTGTGCGGCGCATCCGGCTCAGCCTGATGGTCGGCGGCTCGATGGCGATGGTGCCGTGGCTGGGGTACCTGTCGGTGACGCTGCCGGAGAACTACGTCGCCCACAATTGGCCCCTCACCTGGGTCGGCTTCGACATTCTGCTGGTGTCGTTCATGGTGGCGACGGCGACGCTGGGATACCTGCGCCGCCAACTGCTGGTCCCCGCCGCCTTCACCACCGGGGTGTTGCTGATCTGCGACGCGTGGTTCGACCTGATGACCGCCGGGGGAAAGGACGTGTGGCTGTCGATCGCCACTGCGCTGCTGATCGAGTTGCCGCTGGCGGCCTTCATGATCTTCAGCGCGCAGCGGCTGATCCGGCTCACCATGATGCGGCTGTGGTTGCTGGACCCCAAGATGCACCTCTGGCAGCTGCCGCTGTTCCCCTGAGGCCGTGCGGGTTTGGCCCGCCGCTCTGGCGCGAGGAGAGCACACTACTGCCACGACGGCGGCGACACACGAAATTGCGAATCTTGGAAAAACCGGGTGAACGCCCCCTTCCTCGACTACCGTCCAATAGCAGCGACACAGGGGGGTGCAAGCGACGCCGTAAGTTCAGCCCAACGCGCGCGTCGAAGAATCCCAACACATAACTGGATTCATGCTGCGCGGAAAGTCCTTCGCCGCACGGCTTCTCGGCTCCTCCCACGCCGCGCCAGAACGTCCGCAGCACGGAATGAGGACTGAGTCAATGGTCGCACTCGGTAACATCTACGAATGGCAGCCGGCCCACGGTCCGCTCACCATGTGGACGGCCACGCCGTCGTCGCATGCGGCGGCCCGCGCCGCGCAACCAAGCGATCTGGCTCCGAGTTACCAACAGGCGCAACACCTCTGGGCGGCCTTCCACGGCAGGGCGATGAACCGGGAGCTACCGCGCCTGATGATCGTGTCCTGGGACATTCCCGGCACGTGCGACATCGCGGCGATGACTGCGGCGGTCAACGCGCATGTCCGCCGGCACGACACCTACCACAGTTGGTATGAATTCAACGACGGCGTCATCGTGCGCCACGCGCTCGACGACCCCGCCCTGATCGATTTCGTTCCCGTCTCGTTCGGGCACCAGACCGTTGACGAGGTGCGCACCCACGTCCTGACGACGACCCCCGGAACGCTCGAATGGGGTTCCTTCACCTACGGCGTCGTCCAGCAAGCCGACTACTTCACGTTCTATGCGAGCGTCGACCACCTGCACATCGATGGCCTGTCCGCCGGCGTCATCTTCGTCGACATCCACCTGGCCTATCAGGAACTCGCGCGGGGGCGGCAGCCGAGCGCGCTGCCCGAGGCCACGAGCTACCGGGACTACACCGCCCGGCAGCGCGAACGGGTAGCCGGGCTGACGCTGTCGTCTTCGGAGATCAAGGACTGGATCGCGTTCGCACGCGACACCGACGGCGACTGGCCCAGCTTCCCCCTGCCCCTGGGGGACACCTGGGCCAGCAGCAGGGGTGACCTGGTGACCGTCGATCTGTTGGACGCCGCGCAGACGGAGGCTTTCGACGCCGCCTGCGGCGCGGCCGGTGCCCGGTTCATCGGCGGGGTGCTGGCCTGCACGGCGCTGGCCGAGCGGGAATTGACGGGCGGGGCCGTCTATCACGGGTTCACGGCCCGCGACACCCGCACGCCGGGCGTCGACACCATGACCGTGGGCTGGTTCGCCAGCCTGGTCCCGGTGACGGTGCCGACCGGCGGCACCACCTTCGCCGAGGCGGCCCGTGCCGCGCAGAAGTCGTTCGACGCGGCCAAGGACCTCGCCGGTGTCCCGGTCGAGCGGCTGATCGAGCTGGCGACGCCCGACGAGCTGGGCATCAAGTTGCCCACGCGCCTGCCGATGATGTTGTCTTTCCTCGACTTTCGCAAGATACCGCTCGCGGGGCTGTGGGCGGAGACCAACTTCGGCACCTACGGCGACAGCCTGTCCCACGGCGGGATCAACATGTGGATCAACCGGCACGCGGAAAAGACCACGGTCACGATGTCCTTCCCGGACAACGCGATCGCGCGCGAGTCGGTGGACCGCTACATCGCGACGCTGGGCGAGACCTTCGCCCGCGCCATCGATGCGGCCACCGGCGAGCCGCGCGCGGACGCGCCCACCCGCAACGACGACGAGGCGGCCTAGGCGTGAGCAACCTGCTGGATCTGGCCGACCAGACCCTTTTCCTCGGTGAGCGGGCGACGGCCACCACCAGTGTGGTGCAGACGATCTGGGTGTACGACCGCGCCGTCGACCTCGACGGCCTGCGCGCCTTCTACCACCACCTCGGTCGGGGCCGATTGCGCCGCCGCATCGAACGGTCCCCCTTGCCGTTCGGCCGGCACCGCTGGGTCGCCCCCACCAACCAGTCGGACCTGGAGATCGTCGCGACGCCCCGGCCGCGCGACGGCGTCGACGCCTGGCTGGACGAGCAGGCGGGTAGGCGGCCGGACGCCGAGCGGGGGCCCGGCTGGCACCTTGCGGTGCTCCCGCTGACCGACGGGGGCACGGCGGTGAGCCTGGTGGTCACCCACACGCTCACCGACGGCGTCGGGCTGTGCGAGGCGCTGGCGGACGCGGCGTGCGGCCGCGACGACGCGATCGACTGGCCGCCGGCGGGATCGCGGCCGCGGTGGCGGGCGCTGCGCGAGGATGCGCGCCAAACCGCCCGCGACACAACGGATGTGGGCCGCGCCGTGCTCGCGGCGGCGCGCATGGCCCGGGCCGGCCGGGGCGCCGCCCCCGGCGGGGCCAAGAAGCGCCCGGCGCCGCCCACCGGACCCGACGAGCCCATCACGCTCCCCATGGCGACGGTCTTCGTCGACGCCGACGAGTGGGACGCCCGCGCGAGCGCCCTGGGGGGCACCAGCAACGCGCTGCTCGCGGGGTTGGCGGCCCACCTGGCCCGTCGGGTGGGCCGGGTCGCCGCCGACGGCACGGTCAACGTGGGCATGCCCGTCAACGAGCGCACGCCGGGCGACACCCGGGCCAACGCCGTCGTCAACGTCGACATCACGGTGGACCCCGCGCCCGCGACGACCGACCTGAGCGAGATCCGCGCCGGTATCAGGGACGCGCTGTCCCGGCACCAGGACGAGCCCGACGAGCGCTGGGCGTTGCTGCCGCTGGTTCCGCTGATCCCCAAGCGCGTGATGCGGCGACTGATCGGCGTGGTCACCGGCAGCGCGGTCACCGTGGTGTCATCCAACCTCGGGTCGCTGGACCCGGCCGTCAACCGGCCGGACGGCACGGACGCCGACCACTTCGCCATGAAGACGGTGTACCCGGGGGTGACCACCGCGACGATGTACAGCACCAACGGGGCGCTGGCGTTGCTGTCGGGGCGGGTGCACGGCCGGGTGTTCGTCTCCTTCCTGGCCTACGAGCTGGGCCGCCCGAACTCGAACGAGCAGTTGCGGCAACACATTTCGCGCGCAATGCGTGACTTCTCGCTGACCGCCACCACCGGGTGGCCCGCCGTCAGCCCGGTCTGAGACCGCGGCTCAGGAGTCCGCTCGCGACTCGGCCGCCGAATGCAGCCGGTACAGGTCGGGCTCGGCGAGTTCGTCGAGCAGCGCGGCCAGGTGGTCGACCAGCTGGTCCGGTTCGAGCCGGACGTCACCCGCGAGCCAGGCGCTGATGGTCTGCCCGACGCCGCCGACCACGAAGTGCGCGGCGGCCTTGATCCGGTCGTTCGCCGGCATCCGCAGCGCGGCTCCGACGTGCTGGCCCGACAGCATGGCGAACAGCGCGCTGGATTCGGCGCGCTTGCGCACGATCACCGGATCGGCCAGCTGCGTGCTGAACAGCAGGCGCCCCACCCGGGCGTCGTCGGCGATGGTGCGCACGATGTTGGCCATGCCCGCGCGGGTCTGCTCGTCCGGCGGCACGGCCGCGACCGCGGCCTGGGTGGTGGCGGCCAGCTCGGCGACGACCGAGTCGAACACGGAGGCGACGAATTCGTCTTTGTCGGCGAAGCTTTCGTAGAAGTACCGGGCCGCCAGCCCGGCCCGCCCGCACACGCCGCGGACGGTGACCGCCGCGACGCTCTGCTGTTCGGCGCCCAGTAACTCCAGGCCCGCGGCCAGCAGCCGGTTGCGGCGGGTGGCCAGCCGCTGGGTGGCCTCGACGCCGCGGTAGGGCCGCGCGCCCGACGGGTTCATGCGAACCATCTTGACACCAACGCGGCGACGCGACAATATCAGGAAACGGGCGTTCGCAGATTAGCGAAGGCGCCGCTGGAGGATCTGACCATGGCCATACCCGACGCCGTTCGCGAATCGGCCCGCCACGTCGAGCGCGCGATCACCGATCCGCCGCGGCAGTCCCCCGCGCGTCGGCGCCGGCGGGGGCTCGGCATCGACGAGGGGTTGATGGGGGTGGCGCTGCTGGCCGGCCCTGCGAACGTGATCATGCAATTGGCGCGCCCCGGTGTCGGATACGGCGTCATGGAGAGCCGCGTCGAAAGCGGCCGCGTCGACCTGCACCCGATCAAGCGCGCGCGCACCACCTTCACCTACCTGGCGGTGGCGACCAACGGCACCGACGCGCAGAAGGACGCCTTCCGCCGGGCGGTGAACCGGGCCCACGCGCAGGTCTACTCCACCCCGGACAGCCCGGTGTCCTACAACGCGTTCGACCCCGACCTGCAGCTGTGGGTGGGGGCCTGCCTGTACAAGGGCGGGGTCGACATCTACCGCATGTTCGTCGGCGAGCTGGACGGCGAGGACGCGGATCGCCACTACCGCGAGGGCATGGCGCTGGCCACCACCCTGCAGGTGCCGCCGGAAATGTGGCCCGCGGACCGGGCGGCGTTCGACCGGTACTGGCAGGAGTCGCTGGCCAAGGTGCACATCGACGACGCCGTGCGCGAGTACCTCTATCCCATCGCCGCCAACCGCATCCGGGGGCTGACGTTGCCGCGCCGGCTGCAGCGCGCCTCGGACAGCTTGGCGTTGCTGATCACCACGGGCTTTCTGCCGCAACGGTTTCGCGACGAGATGCGGCTGCCCTGGGACGCCAACAAGCAACGGCGCTTCGACAGGCTCATCGCGGCGCTGGCCCTGGTGAACCGCCGCCTGCCGCGGTTCGTCCGGCGCTTCCCGTTCAACGTCCTGCTCATCGACCTCGACCGCCGGATCAGGACGGGGCGCCCGTTGGTGTAGCGCGGGGGCGCGACGACCGGCGCCGAGTTGATAACGAAAATCATATTCATTAAGCTCTCCTCTGCCTGGTAAGCCCTCCAGTCCGAGGAGTACCTATGACGGCGCCGATCTGGATGGCCTCGCCACCGGAGGTGCACTCCGCCCTGCTCAGTAGCGGCCCCGGTCCGGCGTCGCTGCTGGCGGCGGCGGGGGCATGGTCCGAGCTGAGCACCGAATACGCTTCGGCCGCAGCGCAACTCAGCGGCATCGTGGCCGCGACGCAGGCCGGGGCGTGGGAGGGACCCAGCGCGGAGTCCTACGCGGCCGCGCACGCGCCCTACCTCGCGTGGCTGACGCAGGCCAGCGCGCACAGCGCGGCGGCCGCCACCCAACACGAGACCGCCGCCGTCGCCTACACCGCGGCCCTGGCCGCGATGCCGACGCTGCCGGAACTGGCCGCCAACCACACCGTGCACGGGGTCTTGGTGGCGACGAACTTCTTCGGCATCAACACGATTCCGATCGCGCTCAACGAGGCCGATTACGCGCGGATGTGGGTGCAGGCGGCCACTACGATGAGCACCTATCAGGCGGTCTCCACCGCGGCGGTGGCGGCGACCCCGCCCACCGATCCCGCGCCGCCGATCGTGAAATCCGACGCCACCGCCCGGGACTCGGGCGGCGACATCCACGACCCCACGATCGACAACCCGCTCGACGACTTCATC
Organism: Mycobacterium sp. ACS4054; assembly: GCF_001667275.1. GTDB lineage: Bacteria > Actinomycetota > Actinomycetes > Mycobacteriales > Mycobacteriaceae > Mycobacterium. The sequence continues at coordinate 495 of NZ_LZHV01000073.1, read as the reverse complement.
GCCAACATCCTGAGGAATCTCGGCATCAACTGGGACCCCGCGCAGGGCACCGTCAACGGGCTGCCCTACGACGCGTACACCAATGCGGGAGAACCGATCTTCTGGGTCGTCCGAGCGCTGGAACTGCTCGAGGACTTCCAGCAGTTCGGCTACTACCTGGTGCACAACCCTGCGCTGGCCTTCCAGTACATCGTGCAGCTCATCCTGTTCGACTGGCCGACGCACATCCTCGAAATCTTCACCAGCCAGCCCGAATTGCTGGCGCCGGCGGTGCTGCTGGCGGCGGCCCCGTTCGGCGCCGTGGCCGGGTTCACGGGGCTGGCCGGGCTGGCCGCCCTGCCCCAAACCGCGGCCGCGCCGGCGCCGGTCCCGGCGCCCGCCCCGATGCCCGCCCCGATGCCGGCCGTCGCGATGTCGCCGCCCACCGTCGCCCCGGCCGCGGCTCCCGCCTCGGCGCCGGCCTCCGCGCCCGCCCCGACCGCGAGCACGGTGACC
>NZ_LZHV01000072.1 GCF_001667275.1 Mycobacterium sp. ACS4054 | reverse complement strand
CCTGCGGGTAGGGCCGCGGCTCGGCCGGCGGCCGCCCACCCGGCGGCGCGGGTTGAGCCGGCGCGGGCTGGCCCGGCGGCGGCGCCTGCGGGGGCTTGGGCTGGGCCGCCTGCGCCGGCATCGAGTTCAGCACCGGACGGATGTACAGCCGGGCGGTCTGGCCCAGGTTGCGGGCCTCGTTGCCGTCGTTCCCGGGGACGGTGATCACCAGGTTGTCGCCGTCGACCACGACCTCCGAACCGGAGACGCCCAGCCCGTTGACGCGCGCGCTGATGATCTGCTGCGCCTGGGCCAGCGCGTCGCGGCTGGGCCGAGAGCCGTCCGGGGTGCGCGCGGTCAGCGTGACGCGGGTACCGCCCTGCAGGTCGATGCCGAGCTTGGGGGCGGCGCGCTTGTCCCCGGTCAGAAACACCAGCAGATAGGCGCCGACGAGCAGCAGCAGGAAAGCGGACAGGTAGCGGGCAGGGTGCACCGGCGCCGAAGACGATGCCACGTTCCTTCTATCTCCTCGAGTATCGGTTCTTACCCCGGACAGAGCCTAGTGTCGCCGAGACGCGCCTCGCGCAAGCGGTCAGGAATCCTTGGTCACCTGGGAGTCGGACTCGGCCAAGTCGTCGGCGTCGTCGCCGTCGGCCAGGTCCTCGTCGTCGGGCAGGATCCGGTCGCGGATGGCCAGCTTCATCCAGGTGGTCACGACCCCGGGCGCGATCTCGAGGTCGACGGTGTCGTCCGTGATCGCGACGACGGTGGCCTCCAGGCCCGACGTGGTGTGCACGCGGTCGCCGGCCTGCAGCGACTCGTGCAGCTCGATGGTGGCCTGCATGGCGCGCTTCTGGCGCCGCGACGCGAAGTACATGAACCCGCCCATGATGAGCAGGAAGGGCAGGAACAGGATCAAACTTTCCATGAACGGGCCTGTCTTTCGTAGTGGCATTGGAGGCCATTGGGGCCGGGACGACCCGCGGGCCGCACACCTCGTAACGGCCAGTGTGCCATTGCCGCAGGTCGCCTCCGAGCGCCCCGGTGCACGAGGGGCTGGTCGGCGCGTGGGCGGATAGGCTTGGGGAGCGACGTGACAGGCGCGCCGCGGTGAGGAGTAAATCGTGGCCGGCCTCGAGCAGACTCGTCAGCTGGTCACCGAAATCCCCGGTCCCGCTTCGCTGGAACTGACCAAGCGGCGCGCCGCGGCGGTGTCCCACGGCGTGAACGTGTCCTTGCCGGTGTTCGTGGCTCGCGCCTTCGGCGGCATCATCGAGGACGTCGACGGCAACCGGCTCATCGACCTGGCCTCCGGCATCGCGGTGACCACCATCGGCAATTCCTCGCCGCGGGTGGTGGAGGCCGTCCAGACCCAGGTCGCCGAGTTCACCCACACCTGTTTCATGGTCGTGCCGTACGAGCCGTACGTCGCCGTCGCCGAGCAGCTCAACCGGATCACCCCCGGCTCCGGCGAAAAGCGTTCGGTGCTGTTCAATTCCGGCGCCGAGGCCGTCGAGAACGCCGTCAAGGTCGCCCGCGCCTACACCCGCAAGCCCGCCGTCGTCGCGTTCAATCACGCCTACCACGGCCGCACCAACTTGGCGATGGCGTTGACCGCCAAGTCCAAGCCGTACAAGAGCGGCTTCGGCCCGTTCGCGCCGGAGGTCTACCGGGCCCCGGTGTCCTATCCCTACCGGGACGGCCTGGTGGACAAGGAGCTCGCCACCGACGGGGAGAAGGCCGCCGCCCGGGCGATCGACGTGATCGAGAGCCAGGTCGGCGCCGACAGCCTCGCCGCCGTCATCATCGAACCCATCGCCGGCGAGGGTGGATTCATCGTGCCCGCCCAGGGCTTCCTGCCCGCCCTGCTCGACTGGTGCCGGAACAACGACGTGGTGTTCATCGCCGACGAGGTGCAGACCGGATTCGCCCGCACCGGCGCAATGTTCGCCTGCGAGCACGACGGCATCGAGCCCGACCTGATCTGCACCGCCAAGGGCATCGCCGACGGGCTGCCGCTGTCGGCGGTCACCGGCCGCGCGGAAATCATGGACGCATCGCACGTCGGCGGTTTGGGCGGCACATTCGGCGGTAACCCAATCGCTTGTGCCGCAGCACTGGCCACCATCACCACGATCGAAAGTGACGGACTGATCGAGCGGGCGCGACAGCTGGAACGGCTGATAACCGAACCGTTGTTGCGTCTGCAGGCCGGTGATGACCGGATCGGCGATGTGCGCGGTCGGGGCGCCATGATCGCCATCGAGCTGGTGAAGTCGGGAACCGCCGAGCCCGACGCGGAACTGACGCAAAGGCTGTCCACCGCGGCGCACTCGGCGGGAGTGGTGGTGTTGACCTGCGGCATGTTCGGCAACATCATCCGGCTGCTGCCGCCGCTGACCATCAGCGACGACCTGCTGAACGAGGGGCTCGACATTCTCGGCCGGCTGCTTCGCGAAGTGTAAGACCCGGGGCTCGACCGGCCCGGGTGGGCAATCTCACACCTTCGGCGCGGCGGACTCATGGTGGAATAACGTTACTTTAGCTAACGTTTTAAACGTCAGCGCATCGTCGCCAAACTGACTAATAACTTTCATTGCAAGGGAATTGCTTATGTCGACCATCAACACCGACGAGCGGCTCGACCGCCGTATCGAGGACCTCACCGCCACCGACCCGCAGTTCGCCGCCGCCCGCCCCAACCCGGCGATCGAAGCGGCGCTCGAACAGCCCGGCCTTCGGCTCCCCCAGGTCATCCGGACCGTGCTCGACGGCTACGCCGACCGTCCCGCGCTGGCGCACCGCGCGGTGGAGTTCGTCACGGACCCGGCGAGCGGGCGCACCCGGCTGGAGCTGCTCCCCCGCTTCGAGACCATCACCTACGGACAGCTCGGCGACCGGGTGGCCGCGCTCGGGCGGGCCTGGGCCAACGACGAGGTCCGCGTCGGTGACCGGGTCTGCGTGCTGGGCTTCAACAGCCTTGACTACGCCACCATCGACATGGCGCTGGCCACCATCAGCGCGGTGTCGGTTCCGCTGCAGACCAGCGCGTCGCTGACGTCCCTGCAGCCGATCGTGACCGAGACCGAGCCCACCGTGATCGCGGCGAGCGCGAACCAGCTGCCCGACGCCGTCGAGCTCATCCTGAGCGGGCACCGGCCCGCCAAGCTGCTGGTGTTCGACCACCACCGGCAGGTCGACGACGAGCGCGAGGCCGTGGCGAGCGCGCGCGCCCGGCTGGCGGACGCCGGCGTGGCCGTCGAGACGCTGGCCGAGGTGCTCGAGCGCGGCGGGGCGCTGCCCGACGCGCCGCTGCCGACCAGCGACGAAGCCGACCCGCTGGCCCTGTTGATCTACACCTCCGGCAGCACCGGCGCGCCCAAGGGCGCGATGTACCCACAGAGCAACGTCGCCAAGATCTGGCGCCGGGGCAGCAGGAACTGGTTCGGCGAGAGCGCCGCGTCGATCACCCTCAACTTCATGCCGATGAGCCACGTCATGGGCCGCGGCATCCTGTACGGCACCCTGGGCAACGGCGGCACCGCCTACTTCGCGGCCAAGAGCGACCTCTCGACGCTGCTCGAGGACCTCGAGCTGGTGCGGCCCACCGAGCTGAACTTCGTGCCGCGCATCTGGGAGACCCTGTTCGGCGAATTCCAGCGCCAGGTGGAACGCCGGCTGGCCGACGGCGGTGACCGACCGGCGGTCGAGGCCGAGGTGCTGGCCGAGCAGCGCCAGTACCTGCTGGGCGGGCGGTTCATCTTCGCGATGACCGGCTCCGCGCCCACCTCCCCGGAGTTGCGCAGCTGGGTCGAGTCCCTGCTCGAGATGCACCTGATGGACGGCTACGGGTCGACCGAGGCCGGAATGGTGTTGTTCGACGGCGTGATTCAGCGCCCGCCGGTCGTCGACTACAAGCTCGTCGACGTGCCGGACCTGGGTTACTTCAGCACTGACCGGCCGTACCCGCGCGGTGAGCTGCTGCTGCGGACCGAGAACATGTTCCCCGGCTACTACAAGCGGGCCGAGACCACCGCGAACGTATTCGACGAGGACGGCTACTACCGGACCGGCGACGTCTTCGCCGAGATCGCGCCCGACAAGCTGGTGTACGTCGACCGCCGCAACAACGTGCTGAAGCTGGCGCAGGGCGAGTTCGTCACCCTGGCCAAGCTGGAGGCCGAGTTCGGCAACAGCCCGCTGGTGCGCCAGATCTACGTCTACGGCAACAGCGCGCAGCCCTACCTGCTGGCCGTCGTGGTGCCGACCGAGGAGGCCCTGGCCGGCGGCGACCTGGAGTCGCTGAAGCCCAGGATCGCCGACTCGCTGCAGCACGTCGCGCGTCAGGCCGGGCTGCAGTCCTACGAGGTGCCGCGCGACTTCATCATCGAGACCACCCCGTTCAGCCTGGAGAACGGCCTGCTGACCGGGATCCGCAAGCTGGCGTGGCCGAAGCTCAAGCAGCACTACGGCGAGCGGCTCGAGCGGCTCTACGCCGACCTGGCCGAGGGCCAGGCCAACGAGCTGGCCGAGCTGCGGCGCAACGGCGCGAACGCGCCCGTGCTGCAAACCGTGACACGGGCCGCCGCGGCCATGCTGGGCACGGCGAGCACCGAGCTGACCCCGGACGCGCATTTCACCGATCTGGGTGGAGACTCGTTGTCGGCGTTGACGTTTGGGAACCTGCTGCGCGAGATCTTCGACATCGACGTCCCGGTCGGCGTGATCGTCAGTCCGGCCAGCGACCTACAGGCCATCGCCAACTACATCGAGGGCGAGCGCCAGGGCACCAAGCGCCCCACCTTCGCCGCCGTGCACGGACGCGGGGCGACCGAGGTGCACGCGGCCGACCTCACGCTGGACAAGTTCCTCGAGGCCGAGACGCTGGCCGCGGCACCCGGCCTGCCCGGGCCCGCCGCCGAGGTGCGCACGGTGCTGCTGACCGGCGCGACCGGCTTCCTGGGCCGCTACCTCGCGCTGGAATGGCTCGAGCGCATGGACATGGTCGACGGCAAGGTGATCGCCCTGGTGCGGGCCAAGTCCGACGAGGAGGCGCGCGCCCGGCTGGACAACACCTTCGACAGCGGCGACCCGAAGTTGCTGGCGCACTACCAGGAACTGGCCGCCGACCACCTGGAGGTCATCGCCGGGGACAAGGGCGAGGCCAACCTCGGCCTCGACCAGCAGACCTGGCAGCGGCTGGCCGACACCGTCGACCTGATCGTCGACCCGGCGGCCCTGGTCAATCACGTGCTGCCGTACAGCGAGCTGTTCGGTCCCAACGCGCTGGGCACCGCCGAACTGATCCGGATCGCGCTCACCACCAAGCTGAAGCCGTATACCTACGTGTCGACGATCGGCGTCGGTGACCAGATCAAGCCCGGTCAATTCGTCGAGGACGCCGACATCCGGCAGATCAGCGCCACCCGCGCGATCAACGACAACTACGCCAACGGCTACGGCAACAGCAAGTGGGCCGGCGAGGTGCTGCTGCGCGAGGCGCACGACCTGTGCGGCCTACCCGTCGCGGTGTTCCGGTGCGACATGATCCTGGCCGACACCACCTATGCCGGACAGCTCAACCTGCCGGACATGTTCACCCGGTTGATGCTGAGCCTGGTGGCCACCGGTGTCGCGCCCGGTTCGTTCTACGAGCTGGACGCCGACGGCAACCGCCAGCGGTCGCACTACGACGGCCTGCCGGTCGAGTTCATCGCCGCCGCGATCTCGACGCTGGGGACGCAGGTGCTCGACGATGTCCCTCAAGGCGACGGGTTCCAGACGTACCACGTGATGAACCCGTACGACGACGGCATCGGTCTCGACGAGTACGTCGACTGGTTGATCGAAGCCGGCTACGGGATCCAGCGCATCGCCGACTACGGCGAATGGCTGCGGCGGTTCGAGGGCACGATGCGCGGCCTGCCCGAGCGGCAGCGCCAGTACTCGCTGCTGCCGCTGCTGCACAACTACCAGGAACCCGAGAAGCCGATCAACGGTTCGATGGCACCGACCGACCGCTTCCGCGCCGCGGTGCAGGAGGCGAAAATCGGCCCCGACAAAGACATTCCACATGTCTCGGCGCCGGTCATCGTCAAGTACATCACCGACCTGCAGTTGCTCGGACTGCTGTAAGCGCGGAAAAGCAATCGCCCGGTCCCCACGGGGACCGGGCGATTGCTTTTGTGTGTGCGAGTTATTGCTGAGGATGCGGCCAGCGCAGGTACGCGGCGTTGGCGCCCGACGTCGAGCGCTCCCGACGCCATCCCCGCTTCGGCTGCGGGTCGGAAGCGGTGCGCGGCTTGGTCAGCGCGCTCGAGGAAACCTCGGCGGGCTCGTAGGCCGATTCCCGGTACGGCTCGACGGCCGGCGCGGCTTCCGCCGGCGCCAGCGGCCGGACGTCGCGCGCCAGGCGCACGGCCGTGCGGGCCAGCACCACACCACCCACGAAGATGATCAGCGCGCCCAGTCCGGAGAAATAAGTGACCTCGAGAACCGCGCGCTTGCGGTCGGTGGCGGCGACCGGGTCACCGGCGGAGCCGATGCCCAGCACCGGCGCGAACTGACCGCCCACGACGAACCAGGCGCCGGCCAACACCGCCAGCCAACCGCCCAGCATCGCCGCCACGCGGTTCCCGGCGACGATCAGCAAGAGACCGCCCAGCACGGTCACCGCTCCCGGCAGGACCTCGAGCCACCCCCGAGCCGTGCTCCACGCCCACTCCCGGTCGGGCGTGTACGCGAAATTGAAGCGCGGGCCGACAAACGGTATTAACGCCCCCCAAGCTCCCAAAATGACCAGGAGCAATCCGCTGACCGCGCCACGCGAACGCGGCATGCTCAGCCCGCGGGTCTGGCCGTCTTCTGCGTATTTCATGATTTCCCCTCGTTGAATACCGGGCCTGTTTCCGGCCCGGGGTGGGTACCCGGCGGGTTGCGCATGTAACCCAGGGCCGCCCCGAAGCACCGCCCCCCGCGGCCCTTGTGGCTGGTGAGACTGGTGTTACTGCTGAAGTCCGATCAGCAGCAGCACGATCGCGATGGCCGGGAAGGCGCCCTGCGTGACCGCGGCCCGCGCTTTGTCGCGGGCCGACAGCAGCAATACCACCGCGGCCGCCGCCATGGAACCGACGCCGGCGAAAATCAGCGCCGCACCAACGGCGTTGTGGCGCAAGGCAATCGCGACGATGCCCACGCCGGTGACCACCGCCAGGAACAGGTTGTAGAACCCCTGGTTGAAGGCGAGCAGCTTGGTGGTCTCGGCCTCCTCGGCCGTCGTGCCGAACGTGGCCCGGGTGCGTGGCGAGGTCCAGGTCAACGATTCCATCACAAAGATGTAGACGTGCAGTAAAGCCGCCAGCGCGGCGAATACCAGCCCGGCAGTGATCATCGCTCCTCCTCGCGGTTCGAGGCCTGCGTCTCGGCGCGGGTGACTTTACCCACCCGCGGGCGCCCGGACGCCCCCGACGCGAAATGGCGCCGGTAGCCATGGGCTACCGGCGCCTCCCGCCGTAGGCGTTACCGACTAGACGCCGGCGTGGTGGCGGTGGAACAGGCCGCCGCCGGTGCGCCGACCGAACAGGCCACGCCCGGTGCGTTCCCCCGCCTCGGGCTCGGCCGCCACCCGGTCGGTCCGCGCCGCGACCGGTCCGCGTGTTTCGTCGTACATCGCCGGTTCGCCCGCAGGCGCGGCCGCCACCGCGGGTTCCCGCGCCACGACGTCACGCGCATGCCGCACGGCCACGCGCGCAACGGCGGCCCCGCCCAGGAACACGATCAGGGCGCCCAGCCCGGTGAAGTAGGTGACCTCGAGCAGGGCTCGCTTCAGGTCCGTCGACGCCACCGGCGAACCGACGTCCCCGATGCCCAGGGTCGACGCGAACGCGCGACCGACCACGAACCAGGCGCCGCCCGCGACCGCCAACCAGCCGCCGAGCACGGCGCTGGCGCGGTTGCCGGACAGGAGCACCAGCAGGCCACCCAGGGCCGTCGCGGCCCCCGGGAGCACCTCGAGCCAACCCTTGGCCGTGGTCCACGTCCATGCCGGGTCAGACATGTAGGCCCAGTCGATATTGGGCCCGAAGAAGGGCACCAGGGCGCCCCAGGCGCCCAAGAGAATCAGCAGTAGCCCGGTCAGCGCGCCGCGGGAACGCGGCATGTACAGCGCTCGAGGGCGGTCATAGTCGTAGCGCCTGGTCGTCATCAGAATCTCCTTAGGTATCGCTGCTGTGAGCTTGGTTACCCGAGGGCGCCGACGAATAACCGACCGCGAGGACGGCTCAAAGGTCACGATTTGGCCGCGACGGCTCGCCGCTAGTCGAACAGGCCGGGTTGACCCAGGCCGACGGCCCCCGCCGGGGGGCTCATGCCGAGGTGCGTCCACGCCTGCGCGGTCGCCACGCGGCCGCGCGGTGTGCGCGCGACCATCCCGGCGCGCACCAGGAACGGCTCGCACACCTCCTCGACGGTGGTGGCCTCCTCACCCACGGCCACCGCCAGCGTCGATACGCCGACCGGGCCGCCGCCGAAGCTGCGGGTCAGCGCCGACAGCACGGCCCGGTCCAGCCGGTCCAGGCCCAGTTCGTCGACGTCGTAGACCGCCAGCGCGGATTTGGCCACGTCGCGGGTGATCACCCCGTCGGCCCGCACCTCCGCGAAGTCGCGGACCCGGCGCAGCAGCCGGTTGGCGATGCGCGGCGTCCCGCGCGAGCGCCGGGCGATCTCCTCGGCCGCCTCGGCCCCGAGCTCGATGCCGAGGATGCCCGCGGACCGGGCCAGCACCCGCTCCAGCTCGTCGGGCTCGTAGAAGTCCATGTGCGCGGTGAAGCCGAACCGGTCGCGCAGCGGGCCGGTCAGCGCGCCGGAGCGGGTGGTCGCGCCGACCAGGGTGAAGGGCGCCACCTCGAGGGGGATGGACGTCGCCCCCGGACCCTTGCCGACCACCACGTCGACCCGGAAGTCCTCCATCGCCAGGTAGAGCATCTCCTCGGCGGGCCGCGCGATGCGGTGAATCTCGTCGATGAACAGCACGTCGTGCTCGACCAGGTTGGACAGCATGGCGGCCAGGTCGCCTGCGCGTTCCAGCGCCGGACCGGACGTCACCCGCAGCGACGAGCCGAGCTCGGCGGCGATGATCATGGCCAGCGACGTCTTGCCCAGCCCCGGCGGGCCCGACAGCAGGATGTGATCCGGTGTGCCGCCGCGGTTCTTGGCCCCCTCGATCACCAGCTGCAGCTGTTCGCGGACGCGGGGTTGGCCGATGAACTCGCGCAACGACCGCGGGCGCAGGCTGACGTCGATGTCGCCCTCCCCGACGGCCAGCGCCGGGGACAGCTCGCGGTCGGCGTAGTCGTCGGGGCCGGTCATCGGGACTTACCCAGCAGCGACAGGGCGGCGCGCAGCGCGCCGGACGTCGTCGTGTCCTGTTCGGCGGCCAGCACCTTGTCGGTGGCCTCCTCGGCCTGCTTGACGGCGAAGCCCAGGCCGACCAGCGCCTCCACCACCGGACCGCGCACCGCGTGCCCGTTCACCACGGGTGCGCCCCCGGTCGCACCCGCCGCACCGACCTTGTCCCGCAGCTCGAGCACCATCCGCTCGGCGCCGCGTTTGCCGATCCCGGGCACCCGGGTCAGCGCGGCCACGTCGCTGTCGTGCAGCACCTGGCGCAGCGCCGACGCGTCGTGAACCGCCAGCGTCGCCATCGCCAGCCGGGGGCCCACGCCCGACACCGTCAGCAGCGTGAGAAACAGGTCGCGGGTGTCGGTGTCGGTGAACCCGTACAGCGTCATCGAGTCCTCGCGGACCACCATCGCGGTGATCAGCCGCGCCTCGCTGCCGGTGCGCAGGGTCGCCAGCGTCGACGGTGTCGCGTTCACCCGGTACCCGACGCCCGCCGCCTCGATCACCGCGTGATCGAGCGCCACCTCAAGCACCTCACCGCGCACCGAGGCGATCATCGCGCCGCCTTCAGCTTGGCCAGATACTTGTGCCGCTGCTGTTCGGCCAGCGCCTCGGCCGCGGCCATCCGGGCCATCATCGGCGCCCGCCAGCAGTGACAGATCGCCAGGGCCAGCGCGTCGGCGGCGTCGGCCGGTGTCGGCTTGGCTTGCAGCGCAAGGATTTTGGTGACCATGGCGGTGACCTGCGCCTTGTCGGCGGCGCCGTTGCCGGTCACCGCGGCCTTGACCTCGCTGGGGGTGTGGAAGTGCACGTCGATGCCGCGCTTGGCCGCCGCCAGCGCCACCACGCCGCCGGCCTGCGCGGTGCCCATCACCGTCGTCACGTTCAGTTGGGAGAACACCCGCTCGATGGCCACCACGTCCGGTTGGTGCGTGGCCAGCCAATGCTCGACGGCGTCGCTGATGGCCAGCAGCCGCTTGGCCAGCGGCGCATCCGACGGGGTGCGCACCACGTCGACGTCGAGTGCGACCACGCTGCGCCCGCGCCCGCTTTCCACCACCGACAGCCCGCATCGGGTCAGCCCGGGGTCGACGCCCAATACGCGCATTGCCCGCTCCCACCTGTAGAACAGCTGTTCGATACCCTAGCGGCCGGGACCGACGGCCCCGCGGACGACACGCGGCGGCGCCGCCAATTCCCGCTCGGCACGTTGCAAGGCACGTTGCAACGCCGAACCGGCCCAAAAGCTGTTAGCTTTAGCCCACGTTCGCTCAAGCCATGTGGCAACGGAAGGTTTCGCGTGGGATCACTGCTGGTCATTATCGCGATCGTGCTGTTCATCGCGTCCATCGTGGTGCTGATCATCGCTTTGCGGCGCCCCAAGCAACCGGGCCCGCCGCGCGGCCGCCAGGATCCCCTCTCTTTCAACGCGATGCCGGAATTCGGCCCGCGCCAGCTCGGCCCCGGCGCCATCGTCAGCTACGGCGGGATCGACTACGTGGTGCGCGGGTCGGTGACCTACCGCGAGGGCCCGTTCGTGTGGTGGGAACACTTGCTGGAGGGCGGCGACCAGCCGATCTGGTTCAGCGTCGAAGAGGACGACGGGCGCCTCAAGCTGGCGATGTGGGTCAGCCGCAAGGACGTCACACTGCAGCCGGGCGAGCAGTACGTCGTCGACGGGGTGACGTTCCACGAATCCGAGCGCGGTCGCGCCTCGTTCACCACCGAGGGCACCACGGGCCTGCCGGCGGGCGGCGAGATGGAGTTCGTCGACTGCGCCAACGCCGACGAGTCCGTGCTGCTGTCGTTCGAGCGCTGGGCGCCGGGCATGCCGTGGGAGGTCTCCACCGGCAAGCCCGTGCTGACCGGCGAGCTGACCGTGTATCCGGCGCCCCCGCCCTCCTCCCCCTAGGAACGCGTCGGTGCCGTTTCATCAGCTCGCCGTGGCCCCTTCGGACGTGTCCGGGCAGAAGCTCGGGCTCGCCCTCAACGCGCCCGCGCCGCCGCCGCTGGCGACCTGTCTGCTGGGCCACCCCGACGGCGGGGCGCTGCTGCTCGGCGTGCTCGGCGCGTCGCACGTCGTCACGGTCGAGCACGCCGCGGGCCGGTTCTCCGAGGAGGTTTCCTGCACCGCGCGCGGGCTCGGCGTCGATCTGCCGGAGCGCACCGCCGCGCCCGGCTATGTCCTGGAATCCCACGTCGACACGTACGACGAGGGCACCTTCCGCCGCATGGCGCGCGACCTGCGTGACCGCTGCGCGCGGGAAAAGGGTTGGCTCGGTGGCTCTTTCCCCGGCGACGACGCCGCGCTGGCCGCCGCGGCCGCCGAACCCGACGGCGCCGGCTGGCACTGGCGCACCTGGCACCTGTATCCGGCCGGCAGCGGCGGGATGGTCGTGCACACCACCAGTCGGTGGCATCCGTGAGCCGCAACCGCCTGTTCGTGATCGCCGGCGTGCTGGCCGTCGCCGCCATCGCCTGCCTGGTGCCCGGAATCATGTTGCTGAACAAGAACATTGGGTCCTACATCGCCAGCCACTATCACGAGTACGCCCACGACGCGAACGGGACACGTTACGAATGCAGCGGATCGGCCGACGACGTGGCCGACACGCTCGCGGAGTATCAGGCCCCGCAGGCGCGCGCCGCCAACGGCGACAACGAATACCTGCGCTACAGCAACAACATCGTGACGATCGGGCCGGACGGCAATCACCCGTGCAGCATCCGCCTGGAAGGGCTCAGCGGCGGATACAGCCACGGCGCCTTCATCTTTCTCGGCCCCGGATTCACACCCGGCTCCCCCTCGGGCGGCGCGGGGGGCAGTCCGGGTGGCCCGGGCGGAGTTAAGTGACCCAGCCGGTATTGCAAAGGAGACAACCATGTACCTCGCGCTCGATTTCGGAGCCACCAACTTCAGCACCATCACCCAGGGCGTGGTCGCCGTCGTGCTGTACTTCGCGGTCGGCGTCGTCGTCCTGATCGCCGGCTTCCTGATGGTGGACGTCCTCACGCCCGGCAACCTGCGCCAGCTGGTGTTCATCGACAAGCGGCCCAACGCCGTGGTTCTCGCGTCGGCCATGTACATCGCGCTCGCCATCGTCATCATCAGCGCGATCGCGAGCAGCTACAGCCAGCTGGGGCAGGGACTCGTGGGCGTGGCGGTGTACGGGTTGGTGGGCGTGCTGTTGCAGGGCGGGGCGCTGTTGATCCTGCAGATCGCGGTCCCGGGCAAGTTTCGCGAGCACGTCGACGAGCCGGAGCTGCACCCGGCCGCGTTCGCCACTGCGACCATGCTGGTGGCGGTCGGAGGAGTGATCGCCGCCGCCATCTCATGACCGCCACGGACAGCCGCGCGCCGGCGCCGGTCGGATCGACGGCGTTCTCGGGGCGGTGGCGGGCCGTGCTGTTGGCCGCCGTCGCGGCGTGCGCGGCGTCCGGCATCATCTACGAACTCGCGCTGCTGACGCTGGCGGCGAGCCTCAACGGCGGCGGCATCGTCGCCACCTCACTGATCGTCGCCGGCTACATCGCCGCGCTCGGGGTGGGCGCCCTGGTGGTCAAGCCGCTCCTGGCGCACGCGGCCGTCACGTTCATCGCGGTCGAGGTGCTGCTCAGCATCGTCGGCGGCCTGTCCGCGGCGGCGCTGTACACGGTGTTCGCGTTCATCGACGACGAGTCGATGTGGATGCTGGCGTTGGGCACGGCCCTGATCGGGGGGCTGGTCGGCGCCGAGGTGCCGCTGCTGATGACGATGCTGCAACAGGGGCGCTCCTCCGAGGCCCCCGACACCGGCCGGACGCTGGCCAACCTCAACGCGGCCGACTACCTCGGCGCGCTGCTGGGCGGGTTGGTGTGGCCGTTTCTGCTGCTGCCGCAGCTGGGCATGATCCGCGGCGCGGCGGCCACCGGCATCGTCAACCTGCTGGCCGCGGCCGTGGTCGCCATTTTCGTGCTGCGCCACGTCTTTTCGCTCCGGCAGCTGGCGACCGCGCTGTGCGCGCTGGCCGCCGCCCTCGCGCTGCTGGCCACGCTGCTCGCGCGGTCGGCCGACATCGAGACGACGAGCCGCCAACGGCTTTACGCCGACCCGATCATCGCCTACCAGCACTCGGCCTATCAGGAGATAGTGGTCACCCAGCGCGGCAACGACATGCGCCTGTACCTGGACGGGGGCCTGCAGTTCTCCACCCGCGACGAGTACCGCTACACCGAGAGCCTGGTCTACCCCGCGCTCGGGGCGGGCGCGCGCTCGGTCCTCGTCCTCGGCGGCGGCGACGGGCTGGTGGCCCGCGAGCTGCTGCGCCAGCCGGGCATCACGAGGATCGTGCAGGTGGAACTCGACCCCGCGGTGATCCAGCTGGCGCGCACCACCATGCGCGGGGCCAACGGCGGTTCGCTGGACAGCCCGCGGGTCAAGGTGGTGATCGACGACGCGATGCGGTGGTTGCGCTCGCCGCACCCCGACGTCGTCCCGCCCGGGGGCTTCGACGCGATCATCGTGGACCTGCCCGACCCCGACACCCCCGTCCTGGGCCGGCTGTATTCGACCGAGTTCTACGGGCTGGTTGGGCGCGCGCTCGCCGCCGACGGGCTGATGGTCGTGCAGGCGGGCAGCCCGTTCTCCACGCAGACGGCGTTCTGGCGGACGGTCGCGTCAATCCGCACCGCCGGCTACGCCGCGACGCCCTACCACGTGTACGTGCCGACGTTCGGCGACTGGGGTTTCGCGCTGGCGCGCCGCGGGGGCAGCGCGCCCACGCCCACCGTGCCGCCCAACGCGCCCACGCTGCGCTTCCTCAACCAGCACGTGCTCGACGCCGCCACGGTCTTTCCTGACGACACCCGCCCGCGCCCGCTCGAGCCGTCGACGCTGGACAATCCCCGCATCGTCGAGGACATGCGGCACGGATACGACTAGATCTGATGGCGCCGACCCGCTTCGCCCGGCGCTGCGCGCCGCGCTTGCGATCGACGACTAGCGGGTGGCTCAGTCCTCGTCGAGGGCGGCCAGCACCTCGTCGGACAGGTCGACGTTGGTCCACACGTTCTGCACGTCGTCGCTGTCCTCCAGCGCGTCGACGAGCTTGAACACCTTCCGGGCGCCGTCGACGTCCACCGGCACGCTGACCGACGGCTGGAAGCTGGCCTCGGCGGACTCGTAGTCGATACCGGCGTCCTGCAACGCCGTCCGCACCGCGACGAGATCCGTTGGCTCCGAGATGATTTCGAAGCTCTCACCGAGGTCGTTGACGTCCTCGGCGCCGGCGTCGAGGACCGCCATCAGCACGTCGTCCTCGGTGAGCCCGTTCTTCTCCAGCGTCACGACGCCCTTGCGGGTGAACAGGTACGACACCGAGCCGGGGTCGGCCATCGTGCCGCCGTTGCGGGTCACCGCCACCCGAACCTCACCGGCCGCGCGGTTGCGGTTGTCGGTCAGGCACTCGATCAGCACCGCCACGCCGTTGGGTCCGTAGCCCTCGTACATGATCGTCTGGTAGTCGGCCCCGCCGGCTTCCTCGCCCGCGCCGCGCTTGCGGGCGCGCTCGATGTTGTCGTTGGGCACCGAGGTCTTCTTCGCCTTCTGGATGGCGTCGTACAGCGTCGGGTTGCCCGCCGGGTCCCCGCCGCCGGTACGGGCGGCGACCTCGATGTTCTTGATCAGCCGGGCGAACTCCTTGCCTCGGCGCGCGTCCTTGACGGCCTTTTGGTGCTTGGTGGTGGCCCACTTGGAATGGCCGCTCATCGGTGTCTCTTACCTCTTCTGTCTTGTAAAAGTTCGCCAGACGAGTCTACGTGGGCGCCGACGCCCGACGGCCCGGGCGCTGCGCATCGGGTGTGCGCTGGCCCGACGCGAGGAGCCGAGGCGGTGGTCAGGCGACGCCGTTGACGATGTCGACGAACAGCTGATGGACGCGGCGGTCGCCGGTCATCTCCGGGTGAAACGCCGTCGCCAGCTTCGCGCCCTGGCGCACCGCGACCGTGTGCCCGGACGCCTCGGCCAGCACCTGCACGTCCGCGCCGGCCCGCTCCACCCAGGGGGCGCGGATGAAGACCGCGCGCACCGGACCGTCCAGGCCGACGAACGGTATGTCACCCTCGAAGGAGTCGACCTGCCGCCCAAAGGCGTTGCGCCGCACGGTCATATCGATCGCCCGCAACGGCAGCGCCTCCCGGCCGCCCGCGCCGGCGTCCAGGATCTCGCTGGCCAGCAGGATCATCCCGGCGCACGCGCCGTACGCGGGCAGCCCGTCGGAAAGCAGGCCGCGCAACGGCTCCAGCAGGTCGAGTTCGAGCAGCAGGTGGCTCATGGTGGTGGACTCCCCACCGGGAATGACCAGCCCGTCGGCCTTCTCGAGCTCGGCGCGCCGCCGCACCGGCGTCGCCTCGGCGCCGGCTTCGCGCAGCGCGGCCAGGTGCTCGCGGGTGTCGCCCTGCAGCGCCAGCACGCCGATGCGCGGCGCGCTCACTGCCCGGTCGGCTGAAACTCGCGGTCGAAGCGGGTCAGCCCCTCCTGCATCACCGCCGCCACCATCTCACCCGACTGGGTGAAGATCTTGCCCTGGCACAGCGACCGCCCGCCGCTGGCCGACGGCGACGACTGGTCGTAGAGCAGCCACTCGTCGGCCCGGAAGGCCCGCATGAACCACATCGCGTGATCCAGGGACGCCACCTGCAGGTGCTGACGGACGTCGAGGTGGTTGACCTGCGCCGACCCCAGCAGCGTGAGGTCGCTCATGTAGGCCAGCGCGCAGATGTGCAGCACCGGGTCGTCCGGCAGCGGGTCCCGGTGGCGGAACCACACCTGCTGCTGGGAGGCCTTGCCCGGCGACAGTTGCAGCCGGTCGCGCGGCACGATGCAGACGTCCCACTCCTCGAACTGCTTGAACCCCGCGTCGTCGAACACCTTGATCGAGTCCAGCCCGGGCAGCCCGTCGGGGGGCGGCGCGGCGGGCATGATGTCCTGGTGGTGGATGCCCTCCTGGTCGGTCTGGAAGGACGCCCCCATGCTGAAGATGATTTCGCCGTGCTGAATCGCGTTGACGCGCCGGGTGGCGAACGAACCGCCGTCGCGGGTGCGCTCGACGATGAAGACCGTGGGCTCGTTGGCGTCTCCGGGCCGCAGGAAGTAGCCGTGCAACGAGTGCACCTGGTAGCGCGGGTCGACCGTGCGCACCGCCGAGACCAGCGACTGCCCCGCCACGTGGCCGCCGAACGTGCGCTGGAAATATCCCGACTCCGGGCTGAACACCCGACCGCGGTAGATGTTGACCTCGAGTTGCTCGAGATCGAGGATCTCTTCGATTGCCACCAATAGCCCTAGGCTTACCAGCCGCGCTCGGCCAGGCGATGGGGCTGCGCGATCTGCTCGACGTTGATGCCGACCATCGCCTCGCCCAGACCCCGCGACACCTTGGCCAGCACGTCGGGGTCGTCGTAGAACGTGGTGGCCTTGACGATCGCGGCGGCGCGCTGGGCGGGATCGCCCGACTTGAAGATGCCGGAGCCGACGAAGACGCCCTCGGCGCCCAGTTGCATCATCATCGCCGCGTCCGCGGGGGTCGCGATGCCGCCGGCGGTGAACAGGGTGACGGGCAGCTTGCCCGCCCGGGCCACCTCGACGACGAGGTCGTAGGGGGCGCGCAATTCCTTTGCGGCGACGAACAATTCGTCCTCCGACAGCGACGTCAGCCGGCGGATCTCGCCGCCGATCGCCCGCATGTGGGTGGTCGCGTTGGAGACGTCGCCGGTGCCGGCCTCGCCCTTGGACCGGATCATCGCCGCGCCCTCGCTGATGCGCCGCAGGGCCTCGCCCAGGTTGGTCGCACCGCACACGAACGGCACGGTGAACTTCCACTTGTCGATGTGGTGGGTGTAGTCGGCGGGGGTCAGCACCTCGGACTCGTCGACGTAGTCCACCCCGAGGCTCTGCAGGATCTGCGCCTCGACGAAGTGCCCGATCCGCGCCTTGGCCATCACCGGGATGGTGACCGCGGAAATGATGCCCTCGATCATGTCGGGGTCGCTCATCCGCGACACGCCGCCCTGGGCGCGAATGTCGGCGGGCACCCGCTCCAGCGCCATCACCGCGACGGCGCCGGCGCCCTCGGCGATCCGGGCCTGCTCCGGGGTGACGACATCCATGATGACGCCGCCCTTGAGCATCTCGGCCATGCCGCGTTTGACCCGCGCCGTCCCCGTCTGGTTGGCCTGGTTCGACTGTCCGCCGCTCTCCACTAGCTCCTGCTCTCCTCGACCATCGCGCTTCCACTCTAGTGGTGGAAACAAACCGGTTTTTCCTCCGCTTCCATCAGTCGTGCCAAGCGCCTGCGACGCGCGTCACATTGTGTTAAAAATTGCGTCAGCTATTTGCGAGACCGTTGCTGCTGGTGTGGATTCTGGGTGGGCAACCGTGGTCACACCGGCCGAGGCGGTCGGCCGAGAAGAGGTCTCGGGTGTTGCCGGATTACGTGCTGTTGCCGCCGGAAATCAATTCGGCGCGGATGTATGCGGGGCCTCGTTCGGGGACGATGTGGGCGGCTTCGGCGGCGTGGGACGCGTTGTCCGCCCAGTTGGCGTCCGCGGCGAGCTCCTTCGAGTTGACGGTGTCGACGCTGACCGGTGGCGTTTGGCAGGGCCCCGCCTCGATGACGATGGCCTCGGCGGCCGCCCCGTACGTGCAGTGGCTGACCGCGACGTCGGGGCAGGCGGAGCTGGTGGCCAACCAGACCCGGTTGTCGGCCGCGGCGTTCGAGGTGGCGTTCACCGCGACGGTGCCCCCGGAGGTGATCGCGGCCAACCGGGCGCTGCTGATGTCGCTGATCGCCACCAACATCCTGGGGCAGAACACCGCGGCGATCGCGGCGACCGAGGCCCAGTACGCCGAGATGTGGGCCCAGGACGTGGCGGCGATGACCGCCTACGACGCCAGCGTCACGGCGGCCGAGGCGACCTGGACGCCGTTCACCAACCCACCCCTGACCCTGACGAGCCTGCCCACCCCACAGTTCACCTCCTTCGGCCAGGAACTGCTCCAGGCGCTGAGCCAGTCGCTGACCCAGCAGCTGATGAACCCGATGACGCAGCTGCAGATGCTTTCGACGCCCGCGCAGTTCGCGATGGAACCGATGAACACGGTGATGGGCCAGCTGATGTCCAGCACCAACCCGCTGTTGGGCGGCGCCGGCGCCGTCCCGGCCATGGATCCGGTCCTGGCGTCCACCGCCGGCCCGGGCGTGGGCGCCCCCAGCCCCGTCACCGCCCAGCTCGCCGGCCGCGTCGTCTCGGCGAGCGCGGGCCGGGCCGGTTCGATCGGGCCGCTGTCCGTGCCGTCCAGCTGGGCCGGCGCCGCGGCGCCATCGGCGGCCCCGGCTGCCCCCGCCCCCCGGGCGCCCCGCCCCCCCGGTCACCCCCGTTTCGGCGGGCCCGTCCGCCGCGCCCCCCAACCCAACACCGCAAATAACGGGCCCACCCACC
>NZ_LZHV01000071.1 GCF_001667275.1 Mycobacterium sp. ACS4054 | reverse complement strand
ATCGGCCGGCTCAGCCAACTCTGGTTCGACGCCCTGACCGCAATCTCGAACCACGTCCGACACGGTGGCGGCGGCCTGACCCCCTCCGACATCACCCCCGCCCAACTCACCCAGGACCAAATCGACCAACTACAACAGCAATACGAGATCGCCGACATCCTGCCGCTCACCCCGATGCAGCAAGGGCTGCTCTTCCACAGCGTCACCACGCACGACGACAACGACGTCTACGCCCTACAGCTGCAGATCGCCGTGACGGGTCCGCTGGCCCCTCGCCGGCTGCGGGATGCCGTCCAAACCGTCGTCAAGCGCCACCCCAACCTGGTGGCCCGGTTCTGCCAACGATTCGACCAGCCCGTACAAGTCATCGCCGCCAGCCCCGAAACACCTTGGCAATACGTCGAATTTGACACCGAAACCGAGGACCGGATCGCGGATCTGTGCGCCGCCGAACGTGCCGCGGTTTGCAGCCTCACCGAGGAGCCGGTCTTCCGGGTGGCGTTGATCCGCACCGCCGAGGACCGGCACCGAATCGTGGTGACCAACCACCACATCGTGCTCGACGGCTGGTCACTGCCGATTCTGCTGCAAGAGATCTTCGCCGCCTACCAGGGCCGGCCACTGCCCGCCCCGACGCCATACCGCCGGTTCGTCACCTGGCTGGCCCAGCGGGACCTCGACGCCGCCCGCGCCGCCTGGTGCCAGGCACTCGCCGGCTTCGACGTCCCGACCCTGGTCGGCCCGTCGAACCGGTTGGCTCTGGGGCCGCGGGCCGTCTCATCGAATCGGCTATCCGCCGAAATCACGCAATCCGTAAGCGAACTGGCGCGTGCGAATCACACCACGGTCAACACCGTGCTGCAGGCCGCCTGGGCGCAGCTGCTGATGGGCATGACCGGTCAGCGCGACGTCGTGTTCGGCACCGCGGTGTCGGGACGGCCCACGGAGGTGGCCGGCGCCGAAACGATCGTCGGCCTGATGATCAACACCGTGCCGGTGCGGGCCACCATCACCCCGGCCACCACCACCGCCGAC
Organism: Mycobacterium sp. ACS4054; assembly: GCF_001667275.1. Lineage (GTDB taxonomy): Bacteria > Actinomycetota > Actinomycetes > Mycobacteriales > Mycobacteriaceae > Mycobacterium. The sequence goes on along the minus strand of NZ_LZHV01000071.1, from coordinate 86,815 downwards.
CTGCTCGAACAACTGCACAACGCCCACAACCACACCCTCGACCACCAACACCTGGCGCTCAACGAGATTCACCGCGCCACCGGCCACGACCAACTGTTCGACACCCTATTCGTCTACGAGAACTACCCGATAGACGCCGCGACGTCGGCTGCCGACGGTGAGCTGGTCATGGACGAGTTCACCAGCCGCGAATCCAACCACTACCCACTGACCATGCAAGCCACCCCCGGCCCCGAACTCGGTCTGCGTGTCGAGTACGACACCGCTGTGTTCGATCCGGGCACCGTGAGCAAGTTGGTGGAGCGGTTGCGGCGGGTGTTGGTGGCGATGACGGCCGATCCGGGCACACGGTTGTCGGCGATTGATGTGCTCGATGAGGGTGAGCGGGACCGGGTCGAGGTGTGGGGTCATCGGGCGCTGTTGGGCCGGTCGGTGGTGGAGCACTCGGTTGCGGGGTTGTTCGCCGCGCAGGTGGCGCGGGTCCCGGCGGCGGTGGCACTGCGCTGCGCGGGCCGGTCGTGGACCTACCGGCACCTCGATGAGGCGTCAAACCGGTTGGCGCACTTCCTGATCGATCACGGCGCCGGCCCGGGGCAGTGTGTGGCGCTGCTGGCGCCGCGGTCGGCCGAGGCGATCATCGCGATCCTGGCGGTACTCAAGACCGGGGCGGCCTACCTGCCCATCGACCCCGCCCTGCCCGACGAACGGATCGGGTTCGTGCTGGGCGACGCCGCACCGATCGCGGTGCTGACCACCAGCGAGTTGCGCCCACGGCTGGGCGGGCGCGACTTCACCGTCGTGGACATCGCCGACCCCGCCATCGACACCCGGCCCGACACCGCCCTGCCGATCCCGTCGGCCGACAATGTGGCGCACATCATTTACACCTCGGGCACCACCGGGGTGCCCAAGGGGGTGGCGGTCACCCACCACAACATCACCCGCCTGTTCGACACCCTGAATGTGGGCATCGACCTGCACGGTGCACAGGTGTGGACCCAATGCCACTCCTATGCCTTCGACTTCTCGGTGTGGGAGATCTGGGGCGCCCTGCTGCACGGGGGCCGGCTGGTGGTGGTGCCCGAGGACATCACCCGCTCCCCCGAGGAGCTACACACCCTGCTGCGCACCGAACACATCAGCGTGTTCAGCCAGACGCCTTCGGCGCTGGCCGCCCTGTCCCCACACGACCTGCCACCGATGACCCTGATGGCGGCCGGGGAGGCCTGCCCACCCGAGGTGATCGAGCGGTGGGCGCCGGGGCGGGTGATGCTCAACGGCTACGGCCCCACCGAAACCACCGTCTATGCCACCATCAGCACCCCCCTGACCCCGGGTGTCACGAGCGTGCCGATCGGGGCACCGGTGCCCGGGGCGGCGCTGTTCGTGCTGGACGCGTGGTTGCGGCCGGTCCCGCCCGGGGTGGTCGGTGAACTCTATGTCGCCGGGCGCGGGGTCGGCCTGGGCTATTGGCGTCGGGCCTCGCTGACTGCCCACCGCTTTATCGCCTGCCCGTTCGGGGGACCGGGAACCCGGATGTATCGCAGCGGGGATCTGGTGCGCTGGCGCCCCGACGGCCAACTCGACTATCTGGGCCGCGCCGATCAACAGGTCAAGATCCGCGGGTATCGCATCGAACTCGGCGAAATCCAGGCCGCCCTCGCCAGTCTCGACGGGGTGGCGCAGGCCGCGGTCATCGTGCGCGAAGACCGCCCCGGCGACAAACGCCTCACCGGCTACCTGGTGGGCAGCACCACCCCCACCCACGCCCGCGCCGCCCTGGCCGACCGGCTCCCGCCCTACATGGTGCCCACCGCCATCGTCACCCTCGACACCCTGCCCACCACGCTGAACGGCAAACTCGACACCCGCGCCCTACCCCCACCCGACTACACCGATGCTGACCACTACCGCGCCCCCACCACCGCCATCGAAGAAATCCTGGCCGGCATTTACGCCCAGACCCTCGGCCTCGACCGCGTCGGCATCGACGACTCCTTCTTCGACCTCGGCGGCGATTCACTGTCGGCCATGCGCCTCATCGCCGCCATCAACGCCGACCTGAACGCCGACGTTTCGGTGCGGACGTTGTTCGACGCCCCAACGGTTTCCGAGCTGGCGCCCCGCCTGGCCACAGGGGAGAGCCGACGCAAGCCGCTTTTACCCGCGGAGCGCCCCGCGAAGATCCCGCTGTCGTTCGCCCAGAACCGACTGTGGTTCGTCAACCAGTTCGAAGGCGGGGTTGCGACCTACAACATGCCGACGGCGTTCCGCATCACCGGGGAGCTGGACCTCGAGGCACTCGCCGCCGCCCTCGATGACCTTGTGGCCCGGCATGAGTCGCTGCGCACCGTGTTTCCCGACGTCGACGGTGTGCCGTTCCAAGAGGTCTTGCCGGCTCGGCCGGGGATGTGGCGGCGCGGCGACGCCACCGTGGTGGCGGTGCCCGATCAGCAGGCCGTCGCCGGTGAGTTGATCACGTTGGCGGGTCACCCATTCAACCTGGCCGCGGAGATCCCGATTCGCGCGCAGATCTACGCGGCGGCTCCCGACGACCACGTGCTCGCGATCGTGTTGCACCACATCGCCTTTGACGGGTGGTCGCTGGCCCCCATGTTCACCGACATCGGCGTCGCGTACGCGAGCCGATGCGCCGGGCACGCCCCGAGCTGGACCGAGCTGCCGGTGCAATACGTCGACTACACGCTTTGGCACCAGGAACTGTTGGGGGCGGAGTCCGACCCGGACAGCGTCATTTCTCGGCAATTGCGTTACTGGCAAGAGGAACTCGCGGATCTGCCCGAGATAACGTCGCTGCCGACGGACCGTGTCCGGCCCCCCGCGCCCAGCTACCGCGGCGACGAGGTGGACCTGCTGATCGAGCCCCAGGCCTGGGCGGGGGTCAAGCGGCTGGCCGCGACGCACAACGCGACGGCCTCGATGGTGTTGCAGGCGGTCATGGCGGTGTTGTTGCACCGCTCCGGAGTTGGCGACGACGTGGTGATGGGCACGCCGATCGCCGGGCGATCGGATCGGGCGCTCAACGACCTGGTCGGGTTCTTCGTCAACACCTGGGTGCTGCGGGTGGACCTCGACCCCGCGCGCCGGTTCTCCGATGTACTCGCACGGGTGCGGCACAAGGCGCTGGACGCCTACGGCAACCAGGACGTGCCGTTCGAGCGCCTGGTCGAGCAGCTCAACCCCGTGCGGTCCGCCGCGCACCACCCGCTGTTCCAGGTGCTGATGGTCTTGCAGAACAACGTACGCCCAGAATCATTCGCGATCGACGGTGTCGCCGTCGAGCAGTGGGCGGTGCCCACCCGCGCCGCCCGATTCGACTTGGATTTCGAACTGGTGGAGGTGCCCAGCGACGAGCCGGGCGCACCGAGGGCCGCCGGGTCGGTGACGTATGCGACGGATCTGTTCGACCGGTCCACGATCGTGCGGTTGGTCGAGCGCTTCGGGCGCATACTGGACGCGGTCGTCGCGGATCCGTCGGTGGTGGTGGGCGAGATCCCGTTAATGGATTGCGCGGAGCGCGAACTCGTGCAGTCGACATGGGCCGGCGCCGCAGCGAACGCCCGGGCGGGTCTCGCGCCGCAGTTGTTGGCCTCGGCGGTCGCGGCCGACCCGGACGCGGTGGCGGTGGTCGACGACGGCCGCGCGACGTCGTATCGCGAGCTCGACGAGTCGTCGACGCGGTTGGCGCGCATCCTGATTGACGAGGGCGTGGGCCCGGAGCGCGCGGTGGCCGTCGCGATGGATCGATCCGTCGAGTTGGTAGTCGCCTGGTGGGCCGTCGTGAAAGCCGGTGGCACCTATGTCCCGATCGACCCCTCGCATCCGGTCGAGCGCATCGCGATGGTGCTGGACACCGTGGCCGCGGCCTGCGTGTTGACCCGCGGTGAAGACACCGTTGCCGGTGCGGGGACGCGCCCCGTACTCCGCCTCGACGGTGTGGACCTAACTGGACGCGCCGCGGACCCAATCACCGACGCCGACCGGCTGGCCCCCCTTACGGCGGACACCACCGCCCACGTGGTCTTCACGTCCGGATCCACCGGCGCGCCAAAGGGAGTCGCGGTCAGCCACGCCGGCCTGCTGCAAATCGCCGCGCTGGGCGAGGCACTCGGCCTGAGCGCGGACACGCGGTTGCTGATGCTCGCCGCACCGACCTTCGACGTGTCGATCGGCGAACTGTTACTGGCCGCCGGCTCGCGCGCGGCGCTCGTCGTGGCACCGCCGGAAGCCGCCGCGGGAGAGGCGCTGACCGCGTTGCTGCGCGACCAACGCGTCAACGCTTCGGTACTGACCCCGTCGGTGCTGTCGTCGCTCGATCCCGCCCGGCTGGACGCGGTCGGCACACTCATCACCACCGGGGAAGCGTGCCCGGCCGAACTGGCGGCCGCCTGGGCGGCGGCCAGGCAGCTGTTCAACGCCTACGGCCCTACCGAGGCCACCATCTGGTCCACCTGCAGCGCGGCCCTGTCGGCGGGGCAGCCCGTCGGCATCGGAACGCCCATCCCGGGCGTGCACGCTCTGGTGCTGGATGCCCGGCTCAACCCCGCCCCCATCGGCGTGGTGGGCGAACTGTATCTGGGTGGCCCCGCCCTGGCACACGGTTACGTCGGTCGGCCGGAGTTGACCGCGGAACGGTTCGTAGCCAACCCCTTTGGCGATGCCGGGGCGCGTCTGTACCGCACGGGCGACCTGGTCCGCTGGACCTCCGCCGGGACCCTCGACTACCTCGGACGCGCCGACAGCCAGATCAAGCTGCGCGGACAGCGCATCGAATTGGGCGAAATCGAGAACAGCCTGTTGGCCTGCCCACACGTCACCATGGCCGCGGCCACGGTGCACAACAATGGCACCGGCGCCCACCTGGTCGCCTATGTGACCTTCGAGCACACCACCACCGCCTACCCCGACGACGACGCCGGCGACGACGAAATCGTCGCCCAGTGGCAACACGTTTACGACGACCTCTACGGCACGGACGCCGGCGCGACGGGGCTCGGCGCCGACTTCCGCGGCTGGAACAGCAGCTACACCGGCGATCCGATCCCGCTCACGGAGATGGAGGAGTGGCGTTCTGCCACCGTGGACCGGATCATGGCCCTGCGGCCGCGGCGGGTGTTGGAGATCGGCGTCGGCCTCGGCCTGATCCTGTCCCAGGTCGCGCCGGAGTGTGAGCGGTACGTCGCCACCGACATGTCCGCGGCCGCAATCGATTACCTCGCCCGTTCGATGGAGCAGCTGGAGCTCCCCTGGCGTGATCGCGTCCAACTGCTGACGCAACCGGCTCACGTGACCGAGGGTTTGCCGCTGGGATTCTTCGACACCGTCATCCTCAACTCCGTCGTTCAGTACTTTCCGAACGCGGAATATCTGGCCGACCTCGTCGACAACGTGTTGGAGTTACTGTGCCCCGGCGGCACGCTGTTCATCGGCGACGTGCGCAACCACACGCTGCAGAGCGCGTTCCAGACCGCGGTCGCACTCGCCCGCAGCGACACCCCCGAGACGGCCGAGCTTCGTCAACGCGTCCAGCGCGCCGTGGTCGGGGAAGCCGAGCTCCTGCTCGCCCCCGAGTTCTTCACGACCCGATTCGCCGACCACCCGTCGGTGTCAGGGCTCGACATCCAAGTCAAGCGCGGAGCGGCCGACAACGAACTGAACCGCTACCGCTACGACGTCGTCGTCCGCAAGGCACCCACACCGGTGCGCAGCCTCGCCGCCACGCCTTCGTGGGCGTGGGCCGAATGCGGGGGCCCGGGCGGATTGCACGAACGGCTGGCCGCCCAACGTCCCGCCGCGATCCGCATTTCCGGCATCCCCCGCGCCGGATTGATCGCCGACGTCCATATCGAACAGGCCCTCGCAGAAGGGCTTCCGCTTGTCGACGCGGTCGCCCGGGCCTCCGCCGCCGAGCCGTCGGACGCCGTGACGCCCGAACAGCTGCACCGCGCCGCCGAGAGCATCGGCTACCGCGCCGCCTTCAGCTGGGGCGCCCAACCTGGCACGCTCGACGCAGTCTTCATCGCACCGGATAGCGAAGGGGCCGAGCACATTCCGGCCCTCACCGACGCCTACCTGCCGAGCGCCGAAGGCGGCAGTCACTCGAACGACCCCCGCAACAACACCCGTATCAGCGCGGTGCGCCGGCGGCTGAGTGCCCGGTTGCCCGACTACATGCTGCCGACCCAGATCGTGGTCCTCAACGAGTTCCCCATCACGTCGTCCGGCAAGATCGACCGAAAGGGGCTGCCGACACCGGTGTTTGCCGACACACCGTTCCGTGCGCCCCAAACCCCGACCGAAGAAATCCTGTCCGGCATCTACGCCCAGGTGCTCGGGCTCGAACGGGTCGGGGTGGACGAATCATTCTTCGACCTCGGCGGCGACAGCATCTTGTCCATGCAAGTGGTGGCGCGCGCCCGCGCGGCCGGGCTCAGCTGCCGGCCCCGTGACATCTTCGTCGAACAGACCGTGGCCGGCCTGGCCAGGGTGGTCAGCGTGACCGATACGACCGCACCGATCGACGAGGGAACCGGCGACGTGGTCGCGACGCCGATCATCCGGTGGTTGCAGGGCGTCGACGGCCCGGTCGACCAGTTCAATCAGACCATGGTCGTGCAGGCGCCGGCGGGCGTCGGCCAGGCCGATGTCGTCGCCGTGCTGCAGGCCCTGCTGGATCGGCACCCCATGCTGCGGCTGCGGGTCGTCGACGCCCCCGACGGCTGGAAACTGGCTGTGCCCGAACCGGAGTCGGTGCACGCCGCCTCCCGCGTGCATGCCGCCGACACGCTCAGCGAGGGCGCGATCGTCTCCGCGCGGTCGCTGCTCGATCCGGCAGCCGGCGTCATGCTCACCGCCGTCTGGGCCACCACCACCGGACAGCTGGCGCTGATCGTTCACCACCTGGCCGTCGACGCGGTGTCGTGGCGGATCCTGCTCGAAGACCTCAATATCGCCTGGGCCCAACACCACACCGGGCAGCCCATAACGCTTCCCGCGGCGGGCACGTCCTTCCGGCGCTGGGCCGCCTTGCTCGCTGAACACGCGTGTGCGCCAGCGGTATTGGCGCACGCCGACACCTGGAAGGAAATCGCGGCGACTCAGCCGGCGCTGCCGCCCATCCAGGGCGCGGTCGATACCTACGCCAGCGCCGGGCACCTGTCGGTCTCGGTCGACGGCGAGATCGCCCGCGCGCTGATGAGCGAAGCGCCCGCGGCCTTCCACGTGGGGATCCAGGACATCTTGCTGATCGCGTTCGCCTTGGCGTGCGCCGAATTCCTGGGCACCGGTGACGCGGCGATCGGCATCGACGTCGAAGGTCACGGGCGCCAAGAAGAATTGGCCGCCGATGTGGACCTGTCCCGCACCGTGGGCTGGTTCACCACCAAATACCCCGTCGCGGTGACCGCCGGCGCACTGCCCTGGGCGCAAGTCGTCACCGGTGGCGACGCGCTCGGCCCGATCATCAAGCGCGCCAAGGAACAACTCCGCGCGCTTCCCGATCCCGTGACCTACGGACTGCTGCGCTACCTCAGCGCCGACATCGATCTGGCCGGCCCCGACCCCACCATCGGGTTCAACTACCTGGGCCGCCTCGGCGCACGGGGCACCGAAGCCGGGGCTATCAACGATCTGTGGCTGATCAGCGAGGACGGCTCGGCGTTCGTCGAGGCCGCGACCGCGGTGACCATGCCGTTGATGCACACCCTCGAGCTCAGCGCCGTCGCCGTCGACACCGATGCGGGTGCGCAGCTGAACGCCACCTGGACCTGGGCGCCCTCGGCGCTCGATCACGCCCGCGTCGACCGGCTCAACCGGTTGTGGTTCGAGGCCCTCGCCGGGATCTGCGCCCACGTCGCACGGGGAGGCGGCGGGCTGACCCCCTCCGACATCGCGCCCGCACGACTCACCCAACAGCAGATCGACAGCCTGCAGCAGCGCTACCCGATCGCCGACATCCTGCCCCTGACGCCGCTGCAGCAGGGCCTGCTGTTCCATGCCAGCGCCACCCAAGGTTTGGACGGGCTGTCCGAAATGTATTCCGTGCAGCTCGATTTCACCGTGGCCGGCCCGCTCGAGCCCGACCGGATGCGAGCGGCGGTGCAAACGGTGCTCGATCGCCACCCGAACCTGGCGGCCCGGTTCTGCACCCAGGATGAACCGGTGCAGCTCATCCCGGCGCATCCCGCGGCGGCATGGCAGTACATCGAACTGGGCGATGGCGACGCCGACGCGCAGATAAAGCGGCTGTGCGCGGCCGAGCGCGTCGCGGTCTGCGACCTGTCGAATCCGCCGGCGTTCCGGGTGGCGCTGATCCGCACCGGAGGAGACCGGCACCGGATCGTCGTCACCAACCACCACATCGTGCTCGACGGTTGGTCGACGTCGATCTTGCTGCAAGAGATGTTCGCCGCGTACTACGGGCAGCGGCTGCCCGCGGCGACGTCGTATCGTCGATTCGTCACCTGGCTGGCCGAGCGCGATGTGCAGGCCGCCCACGCCGCCTGGAGCGAGGTGCTGGCGGGATTCGATTCCCCCACCCTCGTAAGCTCTTTCAACCGGGCGGGACCCGGGCGGCGGGGCGAGGCCACGTACCGGTTCTCGGAGCAGACGACGCGCGCCCTGACCGAACTGGCCCGCTCGCACCACACCACCATCAACACCGTGTTGCAGGCCGGCTGGGCGCAGCTGCTGATGTGGCTGACCGGCCAGCGCGACGTCGCCTTCGGCGCCGCCGTGTCCGGACGCCCGACCGAGCTTCCCGGAGCGGAATCGATTGTGGGGCTGTTGATCAACACCGTGCCGGTGCGGGCCACGATCGCCGCCGACACCACGACTACCGCGTTGCTCAACCAACTCCAGCACGCCCACAACCAGACGCTGGACCACCAGCACCTGGCGCTGACGGCCATCCACCACCTCACCGGTCACGACCAGTTGTTCGACACGCTGTTCGTCTACGAGAACTATCCGGTCGACACCACCGCGATGGCGGGCGCGCAGGAATTCACCGTCACCGACATGACCACCCACGAGTCCACCCACTACCCGCTGACTCTGGAAGCCCGGACGGGCGAGCAGCTGGGCGTGCGCCTGGAATACGACAGCAACACCTTCGACACCGACACCATCGACACACTCATCACACGATTGCGGCGAGTGCTCGAGGCCATGACCGCCGATCCCTCCGCCCGCTTGTCGGCCGTCGACTTGCTCGACGAGCCCGAACACGCCCGGCTCGACGCGTGGGGCAACCGGGCAGCGTTGGACCGGCCGGTGACGCCCGTGTCGATTCCGGCGCTCTTCGCCGCCCAAGTCGCGCGGACTCCCGACGTGGCGGCGCTCACTTGCGATGGCCGCTCGATGACCTACTCGGAGCTCGACGCGGCGGCGAACCGGTTGGCGCACTTGCTAACCGAGCAGGGGGCGGGTCCGGGACGATGCGCGGCGCTGCTGTCCACCCGGACGGCCGAGGCGATCGTGGCGATCCTGGCGATACTGAAATGCGGGGCCGCCTACCTGCCGATCGACCCGGCTTTGCCGTGGGACCGGATCGAATTCATGATGACCGACGCCGCGCCGATCGCCGCCGTCGTCACCGGGGAATCGGCCGGCCGGTTGGACCTCGGCGCCCTGCCGATCATCGATGCCGACGACCCCCGGCTCGGCGCCTACCCGGCGACGGCCTTGCCACTGCCGGACCCCGACGACCTCGCCTACATCATCTACACCTCCGGAACCACCGGCGTCCCCAAGGGCGTATCGATCACCCACCACAACGTGACCCAGCTGATCGCGTCGCTCGATCGGGATCTTGCGTCGCCACAGCAGGTTTGGACCCAATGGCACTCCTACAGCTTCGACATCTCGGGCTGGGAGATCTTCGGTGCCCTGCTGCACGGCGGCCGACTGGTGGTGGTGCCCGAGCCGATTGCCGCCTCCCCGGACGACTTCCATGACCTGCTTATTGCGGAGAAGGTGACGGTGCTGTGTCAAACCCCGACCGCCGTCAGCGCGCTCGCGCCCGAAGGGCTGGAGTCCGTGGCGCTGTTGGTCGGCGGCGAAGCGTGCCCGCCCGAGGTGGTGGACCGATGGGCCCCGGGGCGGCTGATGATCAACGAATACGGCCCCACCGAAACGACGATGTGGGTGACGTTGAGCGCGCCCCTCGCGGCGGGGTCGGACGTGGTGCCCATCGGAGCGCCGGTGCCCGGGGCGGCGTTGTTGGTGCTGGACGGCTGGCTGCGCCCGGTGTCGGCCGGCGTGGTCGGCGAACTGTACGTGGCCGGACACGCTGTCGGAGTTGGCTATTGGCGCCGGGCGGGACTGTCCGCTACGCGCTTCGTCGCCTGCCCGATCGGGCCACCGGGAACACGGATGTATCGCACCGGCGACCTGGTCCGGTGGCGCTCGGACGGACAACTCGAGTACGTCGGCCGGGCCGACGACCAGGTGAAGATTCGCGGCTACCGCATCGAACTGGGCGAAATCCAAACGGCCCTAATCGAACTCGACGGCGTCGAGCACGCGGCGGTGATCGCCCGCGAGGACCGGCCCGGGGACAAACGCCTCGTCGGCTACATCACGGGCTCCGCCGACCCAACCGCCGTGCGCGCGGCACTGGCCGACCGGCTACCGGCCCACATGGTCCCGGCCTCGGTGGTGGCGCTGGAGGCGCTGCCACTGACCGTCAACGGCAAACTCAACGCCCGCGCCCTCCCGCCGCCGCGATACGACGACGCCGATCGGTACCGCGCCCCGGCTAATCGGGTCGAACGGGCGCTGGCGGGCATCTACGCCCAAGTCCTTGGTGTCGAGCGCGTCGGGGTCGACGACTCGTTCTTCGACCTCGGTGGGGACAGCATCTCGGCGATGCGTGCCGTCGCCGCCGTCAACAGCACCCTGGATGCCGGCCTCGCCGTGCGGACCTTGTTCTACGCGCCGACCGTCAGAGGCCTGAGCCGGCAGCTGGGCAAGACCGAGCGCGACGAAGAGTTGGTTCCCGTCGAGACCCTGAAAGAGGGCAGCGGCGTACCGGTTTGGTGCATTCACGACGGCTTCGGGCTCAGCTGGCCGTATCGCGCGCTGGGCGAATATCTGGACTGCCCGATCATCGGGATCAACCACGTCCCACAGAACGGGGAAGGCCAACCCGAATCGATTCGCGGCATGGCGGAAAGATATGCCGACCGGCTGCAAAGCGCCTACCCGGATGGTCCCTACAAGCTGCTCGGCTGGTCGTTCGGCGGTGTCGTCGCGCACGAGCTCGCGATCGAGCTGCAGCGCCGCGGGTGCGTCGTCCAGAGCCTGGTGCTGCTGGACGCGCCGTACTCCGCGGCCAAGGGGGTACCGAGGTTGGCCGCCACCAGAATCCGGGCGTCCGTCGAAAGCCATGTCCTGGAACGCATCCTGCGGAACAACGGCATAGACATCCCGGCGGGGTCGGGGCCCCTCACCGCCCGGCGGGCCGAAGAGCTGATCCGCCGACAGCTGGGAGATCCCGCCCTGCCGCCCGCGCGGTTGCTGGAGTTCATGGTCAACAGCGCCAACGCCAGCCAGTCGTACCTGGTCGACCACGTTCCCGATGTCTTCGAGGGTGACATGGTGGTGTTCTCCGCGGCACGTAATGGGAACGGGAATGGCGACAGCCCCGGATTGAGGGCGCAAGTGCATCGGATGGGCACCCAGCTACTGATCCGATCCCGCTTGCGGAAGTGGAAATCCCACACCGCCGGGGCCTTCACCGCGTACTCGATCGACTGCTCGCATTACGACATGTTGACCAGCGCATCGCTCAACATGTACGGCGAGCACCTGAAATTCGCTTTGGAACGGTAGGAGAAACGTGAGGTGGGCATGGTGAAGAAAACGCGCGCCGAGGACCGGGCCGACTTTGCGGACATGCCCCGGGGCGGCCCGGACGCTTCCTGGTTGGACCGGCGGTTGCAAACCGACCGGCTGGAATACCTGGACCGCGACGACGTCGACGACCTCAAGCGCAGGGTGATCTCCGCGCTCGACCGCGCCGAGCGGCGGCAGTCCCGCGCGCACGAGGCGCTGGCCCGGGTGGTCCTCGGCGAGGTGGCCGACGTGCCGTCGCCGAAGATCCTCGAACTGGGGGCCGGGTTCGGCGGTCTGTCGCGCAGGCTGCTCGCGAACCACGCGACGGCGCAGGTCACCGTCACAGACGTCGATCCGACGTTCGTCGCCGCGCTCGCCGACAGCGACCTGGGGAACCACGCTCGCGCCACGGTGCGGCAGATGGACGCCACGGCGATCGACGCCCCCGATGGACACTACGACCTCGCCCTGTTCGCGCTGTCGCTGCACCACCTGCCCCCCGAGCCGGCCGCCCGGGTGTTCGCCGAGGGGACCCGAGCGGCGAAGAAGCTGCTGATCATCGACCTCCGCAGGCCGCCCGCCGCGCTGCACGTCCTGGTGTTGGCGGCGGTGCTGCCGTTCACTCGTCTGGTCCCGCTGGCACACGACGGGGTCATCAGCTCGTTACGGGCGTACAGCCCGTCGGCGCTGACGGCCCTGGCCCATCATGCGGATCCGGGTATCACCGTCGAGTTCCGCACCCGGGCGCTGGGCCCGACGGTCGCGGTGGCCTATCGCGGCTAGCCTTCCAGTTCCCGCTTCAAATTGGCCAAGACCTCGCCCTGAATCCTCTTCAGTCCCAAGGGCGCAAAGGTCTTTTCGAAGAAACCCTTGACGCCGCCCGCGCCCGTCCAAGTGGTCTTCACCGTGACGCTGGAGCCGGGGCCGGCGGGCGCCACCGTCCAGTTGATGATCATCGACGAGTTCGCGTCCTTCTCGATGACGGAGTGGCCGGCGACGTCGACGTCGACCTGCACATCGCGGACGCGCGACTTGGTGGCCTGCAACTTCCACTTGGCGACCGTGCCAGCCCCCTGGCCACCCTGCAACACCTGGTAGTCGCTGTACTCGGGGGACAGGATCTTCGGGCGCACCGTCTGATAGTCCGCGACCGCCGCGAGGGTGGCGGCCGGCTCCACGTTCACCAAAATCGTGCTGGCAGCACTCACCTGTCCCAAGACAACTCCTGAAGCTATGCCGCCCGCGCTCGGGTGCACGGGCTGTGGTCGAAGACTAGGGTATATGTGGTGCCTGTCCCTGGATCTGCACTCTCGGCGCACAAGTCGGGCGTTGACCGGTTGATGGCGAGTTATCGATCCATCCCCGCGACGTCCGCCGTTCGGCTCGCCAAACCTACGTCAAACCTGTTCCGCGCCCGCGCCAAACGCGACGCGCCCGGCCTGGACACGTCGGGGCTGACCGGCGTCCTGGGCGTCGACCCGGAATCCCGCACCGCCGACGTGGCCGGGATGTGCACCTATGAGGATCTGGTCGCCGCGACGTTGCCGTTCGGCCTTTCGCCACTGGTGGTACCGCAATTGAAGACCATCACCCTCGGCGGTGCGGTCAGCGGCCTGGGCATCGAGTCGGCGTCGTTCCGCAATGGCCTGCCGCACGAATCGGTGCTGGAGATGGACATCCTCACCGGCGCCGGCGATTTGCTCACCGCTTCACGCACCCAATACCCCGACCTCTTCCGTGCTTTCCCCAATTCGTATGGGACGCTTGGCTATTCGACCCGCCTGCGGATCGAGCTGGAGCCCATCGCGCCGTTCGTCGCGTTGCGCCACATCCGGTTCCGGTCGTTGCCCGCGCTGATCGCGGCGATGGAACGCATCATCGACACCGGCGGCCAGGGCGGCACACCCGTCGACTACCTGGACGGGGTGGTGTTCAGCGCCGACGAAAGCTACCTGTGCGTGGGCCGGCGCACCACCACGGCCGGACCGGTCAGCGACTACACCGGCAAGAACATCTACTACCAGTCCATCCGGCACGACTCCGCGGGGCCGGAGGCCACCAAGGACGACCGGCTGACCATGCACGACTACATCTGGCGCTGGGACACCGACTGGTTCTGGTGCTCGCGCGCGTTCGGTGTGCAGAACCCCCGGCTGCGGCGCTGGTGGCCGCGCCGCTACCGGCGCAGCAGCGTGTACTCGAAGCTCGTCGCCATCGACCAGCGCTTCGGAATCGCGGACCGGATCGAGAAGCGCCACGGCCGCCCCCCGCGGGAGCGGGTGGTCCAGGACGTCGAGCTGCCGGTGGAACGGACCTGCGAGTTCCTGGAATGGTTCCTGGGCAACGTGCCGATCGCCCCGATCTGGCTGTGCCCGCTACGGCTGCGCGACCACGAGGGCTGGCCGCTGTACCCGATGCGGGCGGACCACACCTACGTCAATGTCGGCTTCTGGTCTTCGGTGCCGGTGGGCGCCACGGAGGGCGCCACCAACCGGATGATCGAAGCGAAGGTGAGCGAGCTCGACGGGCACAAGTCGCTGTATTCCGACTCGTACTATGCCCGCGAGGAGTTCGACGAGTTGTACGGCGGCGAGGCCTACAACACGGTCAAGAAAACCTACGATCCCGATTCCCGTCTCCTCGATCTCTACGCAAAGGCGGTACAACGGCGATGACAACGACCAAAGAAACCCACCGCACCACCGGAAAACTGAGCATGGCGGAGATTTTGGAAATCTTCGCCGCGACCGGACGCCACCCGCTGAAGTTCACCGCCTACGACGGCAGCACCGCGGGTTGCAAGGACGCCGAGCTGGGCCTGGGCCTACGGACCCCGCGCGGCGCGACCTACCTGGCCACCGCCCCCGGCGAACTCGGCCTCGCCCGCGCGTACGTGGCGGGCGACATGGACCTGTACGGCGTCCATCCCGGTGACCCCTATCAGCTGCTCAAGACTCTGACCGACCGCGTCCAGTTCAAGCGGCCGCCGGCGCGGGTGCTGGCCAACGTGGTGCGTTCGATGGGGCTGGAGCGGCTCGTGCCGGTCGCGCCGCCGCCCCAGGAGACCCCGCCCCGGTGGCGGCGGGTCGCCGACGGGCTGATGCACACCAAGACGCGCGATGCCGAGGCCATCCACCACCACTACGACGTCTCGAACACGTTCTACGAATGGGTGCTCGGCCCGTCGATGACCTACACGTGCGCGGTGTACCCCGACGCCGACGCGACGCTGGAACAGGCTCAGGAGAACAAATACCGGCTGGTGTTCGAAAAGCTCGGGCTGCAAGCCGGCGATCGGTTGCTCGACGTCGGCTGCGGCTGGGGCGGCATGGTGCGCTTCGCCGCGCGGCGCGGCGTGCGGGTGATCGGCGCCACCCTGTCGGCGGAGCAGGCGAAGTGGGCGCAGCGGGCGATCGAGAACGACGGGCTCGCGGAACTCGCCGAGGTCCGGCATTCGGACTACCGCGACATCGGCGAGGGCGGCTTCGACGCCGTGTCCTCGATCGGATTGACCGAACACATCGGGGTCAAGAACTACCCGGCCTACTTCGGGTTCCTCAAGTCGAAGCTGCGCACCGGGGGCCTGCTGCTCAACCACTGCATCACCCGCCACGACAACAAGTCGACGTCCTTCGCGGGCGGCTTCACAGACCGGTACGTCTTCCCGGACGGCGAGCTGACCGGCTCGGGCCGCATCATCACCGAGATCCAGGACGTCGGCTTCGAGGTGCTGCACGAGGAGAACTTCCGGCATCACTACGCGATGACGCTGCGGGACTGGTGCCGCAACCTGGTCGAGCACTGGGACGCCGCCGTCGACGAGGTGGGGCTGGCCACCGCCAAGGTGTGGGGCCTGTACATGGCGGCCTCGCGGGTCGCGTTCGAGCAGAACAACCTGCAGCTGCATCACGTGCTGGCGGCCAATGTCGACCCGAGGGGCGACGATCAGCTGCCGCTGCGCCCGTGGTGGACGCCCTAGCCAGGTGGCAGCTCTAGGCGTTATCGATCCGGCGGGCGCCCAGCTCGGTCTGTAGCAGCTCGAGCGCGACCTCCTCGGGGTCGCGACGCGGCCCGGCCGACTCCGCGCGGCCGGCCTCGGCGAGCATGTGTTCCTCTTCGTCGCGCTGGGCCACGTCGGGGGCGGGCTCTTCGGTCTTCGGGGTCTGCGGGCTCGGCTCGACCGGCGCGGCGTCGCCGACCTCGCAACGCACCCGCCAGTTGACGCCCAGCGCGTCCTTGAGCGCTTCGGCGATGACGTCGGCGTTGCGCTGCTCGCACAGCCGCTTGGCCAGCGGCGCCGAGGAATGCGTCAGCACCAGCGTGTTTTCCTCGAGCGCGCGCACGGTGGCACCGGCCAGCATCACCTCGGTGGTGCGGCTGCGCTGGCGCACCTTGTCGCGCACCGTCGGCCACATCGTTCGCACGGCGGCCGCGTTGAGTTCGCCGGGTGCGGCGGCCGGTTCGTGGGCCGGCGCGGGGACCGGCTCGGGGATCGTGGGCGCCGGGACCGGTTCGGGGACGGCCTCCGGCATGGGCACGGGCGGAGCGGACCTGGGCGGGGTGGCCTCCCGGGGCGGGGTGGCCTCCCTGCGCGGCCGCGCGGGAGCGGCGACCGCCGGCCGCGGCGGGTGCGCGGCGGCCACCTCGTCGGCGGGAATGGACATGTCCAACCGGGTCTCGATCCGCTCGACGCGTTGCAGCAGCGCCGACTCGGTGTCGCTGGCCGAGGGCAGCAGCAGCCGCGCGCAAACGACCTCGAGCAGCAGGCGTGGGGCCGTCGCGCCGCGCATCTCCCCCAGGCCCGCCTGCACGACCTCGGCGTATCGCGTCAGCGTGGCCGCCCCGAGGCGGGTCGCCTGGTCGCGCATCCGGTCGAGCACGTCCTCCGGGGCGTCCACCACGCCGCGGCTGACCGCGTCCGGAACCGCCTGCAACACGATGAGATCGCGGAACCGCTCCAGCAGGTCGGTGGCGAAGCGGCGTGGGTCGTGGCCCGCATCGATCACCGACTCCACGGCACCGAACAGCGCGGCGGCGTCCGACGCGGCGAGGGCGTCGACCGCGTCGTCGATCAGCGCGACATCGGTGGCGCCCAGCAGCCCGAGCGCCCGCGGGTAGGTGACGTGGTTCCCCTCGGCGCCCGCCAGCAGCTGGTCGAGCACCGACAGCGTGTCGCGCGGGGAGCCGCCGCCGGCGCGGATCACCAGCGGGTACACCGCGTCGTCGACGGCGACGCCCTCCTGCTCGCAGATCCGCCCGATCAACGCGCGCATGGTCTTCGGCGGCAACAGCCGGAACGGGTAGTGGTGGGTGCGCGACCGGATGGTGGGCAGCACCTTCTCCGGTTCGGTGGTGGCGAAGATGAAGATGAGGTGCTCGGGCGGTTCCTCCACGATCTTGAGCAGCGCGTTGAACCCCGCCGTGGTCACCATATGCGCCTCGTCGATGATGAACACCCGGTAGCGCGACTGCGCGGGCGCGTAGAACGCTCGGTCACGCAGCTCGCGGGTGTCGTCCACGCCGCCGTGGCTGGCGGCGTCCAGCTCCACCACGTCGATGCTGCCGGGGGCGTTGGGGGCCAGCGCCGTGCACGATTCGCAGACCCCGCACGGCGTCGCCGTCGGGCCCTGCACGCAGTTCAGGGAGCGGGCCAGAATCCGCGCGGACGAGGTCTTCCCGCAGCCGCGCGGCCCTGAGAACAGGTACGCATGGTTGATGCGGCCGGCTTCCAGGGCGATCGACAACGGCTCGGTGACGTGCTCCTGCCCCACCACCTCGGCGAAGGTTGCCGGTCGGTACTTGCGGTAGAGGGCCACGGTCAGCAGGCTACCGGCGCCGGCCGACGACAGCGCGACGGGTTTTCAGTGTGCATCTCCGGCTTTCGGGGTGGACCCAGGGTCGGCTCGCTCGGCGTGTCGTCGCCGTCAGCTCACACTCGATGGGGCGGAGACCAAGAGCGACTCGGAGGCTGCCAAGAGCGCGCAGGTGGCCAGCCCGTCGACCGCGTCGCGCAAATCCGGCAGCGACGGGAAGGTGGGCGCGATCCGAATGTTCTTGTCGTCCGGGTCTTTTCGGTACGGGAACGACGCGCCCGCCTCGGTCACGGCGATCCCCGCGTCCTTGGCCAGGGCCACGGTCCGCCGAGCGGTGCCGGGCAGCACGTCGAGGCTGATGAAGTAGCCGCCTTGGGGTTCGGTCCAGGAAGCGATCTTGGAGTCGCTCAGCCGCTTGTCCAGGATGTCCAGCGCCAACTCGAATTTGGGCGCCAGGATCTGCTGGTGGCGCAGCATGTGCAGGCGCACCCCGTCGGCGTCGCGGAAGAAGCGCAGGTGCCTCAGCTGGTTGACCTTGTCCGGGCCGATTGACTTCTTGCCCGCGTATTGCAGGTACCACGCGATGTTGCCCAGTGAGCCGCCCAGGAAGCTGACGCCCGCGCCGGCGAAGGTGATCTTGGAGGTGGACGCGAAGACGTAGGGCCGGTTGGGGTTGCCGGCCTTGGCCGCCAGCCCGAGCACGTCTACCTGCCGGATGAATTCGTGCGTCAGCGTGTGCACCGCGTAGGCGTTGTCCCAGAACAGCCGGAAGTCCGGCGCGGCCGTGCGCATCTGCACCAGCCGGCGCACCGTCTCCCACGAGTAGGTGATCCCGGTGGGGTTGCCGAACACCGGCACCGACCACATGCCCTTGATCGCGGGATCGGCGGCCACCAGCTCCTCGATCAGATCGACGTCGGGCCCGTCCTGCAGCATCGGGACGGGAATCATCTCGATGCCCATCGTCTCGGTGATCGCGAAGTGCCGGTCGTAGCCGGGGACCGGGCACAGGAACTTGACGCTCGGTTCGTCCTTCCAGGGCCGCTGCGAGTCGACGCCGCCGTACAGCATCGAGAAGGCGACGAGGTCGTGCATCAGCTCCAGGCTGGAGTTGTTGCCGGCGATCAGGTTGGGCACTCCGATGCCGAGCAGCTCGCCGAAGATGGCCCGCAGCTCGGGCAGGCCGTGCAGGCCCCCGTAGTTGCGGGTGTCGGTGCCCTCGCTGTCGCGGTAGTCGTCGCCGGGCAGGCTCAGCAGCTGGTTGGACAGGTCGAGCTGCTGCGGCGCCGGTTTGCCACGGGTCAGATCGAGGGACAACCTCTTGGCCTGCAGATCCGCGTAATCCTGCTGGTTGCGCGCGTGTGCGGCGGCAAGCTCTTCCGGGCTGAGGGAATCCAGCGACACGATGGACCCTTTCGCTGTCGAAGGCTGGAAACAAGTGGCGATCGCAAGCGCGGCGGAGCCGGGCGAAGCGGGTCGCCACTCGTGGCCTCGTGGCGATCGCAAGCGCGGCGGAGCCGGGCGAAGCGGGTCGCCACTCGTGGATATAGGGGACCCCGCGCACCCGACAGAGCCCATTGACCCTTGCTGCCTTCCGGCCCTGGGGGAGTTCACAGGATAGACGCCGCGCGGGGTCCACCGCGAGTGTAATACCTGGCGCGGAGTGACTCGCGGTCGCTATGGCGGCCTCGGTTACCATGGCCACGGAGGATTCGCCTAGTGGCCTATGGCGCTCGCCTGGAACGCGGGTTGGGTTAACAGCCCTCGCGGGTTCAAATCCCGCATCCTCCGCAATTGGTCCGCCATGCGGACCGGCACGAATTGATATGGATTCGGGTTGGCCGCCTTTAGGCTGGCGTGAACTCACCAGCACGAGGAGGGGTATGGGGCGCAAGATTGCGGTGCCGTGGCACCTGCTGTTCTCCCTCGTCGCCGGCGTCCTCTACTTCTTTTTCGTGTTGCCCCGTTGGCCGGAGCTGATGGGCGACACCTCCCATTCGTTGGGGACGGCGCTGCGGATCACGACGGGCGCGCTGTTCGCCCTGGCCGCGCTGCCCGTGGTGTTCAACCTGTTGCGGGTGCGCAGGCCGGAGCTGGGGACCCCGCAGCTGGCCCTGAACCTCAGGGTCGCCTCGATCGTGGCCCACGTGCTGGCGGGCGTGCTGATCATCGGGACCGCGATCAGTGAGATCTGGCTGAGCCTGGACACCGCGGGGCAGTATCTGTTCGCCATTTACGGGGCGGCCGCCGCGATCGCGCTGATCGGATTCTTCGCCTTCTACCTGTCGTTCGTCGCCGAGTTGCCGCCGCCACCGCCCAAACCGATCAAGGCGAAGGAACCCAAGAAGCGCCGACTGCGCCGCAAGAAGGGCGAGGAGGCCGACGGCGAGGACGCCGAGGCCGAGGAGGACGACGCCGAAGCCGAGGAGGACGCCGAGACCACCGAGGCGGAGGAGACCGAGGCCGTCAAGGCCGAGACCGAGACGCCCGAGCCCGAGGCCACCGAACCCGCCGAGGCGCCCGCTTCGGCGGAGGCCACCCCGGAGCCCGAGGACACCGAGGACACCGGGGAGACCGAGGAAGCCCAGGCCAGGCTGCGCAATCGCCGCCCGACGGGCAAGGGGTCGCACCGGATGCGGCGCCGGCGCACCCGCGGTGGGGTGGCCCTCGATGAGGAATAGCCCGCGCTGATCAGTCGCGCCGCCGCAGGCGCTCCACGTAGGCGGCGATGCGTTGCAGGGTGTCGTCCGCGCCCCACATCCGGCGGACCTCGTCGTCGATCGCGCCGCCGTCGCGAATCCGCGCCAGCGTCGGCGCCCGCAGCTGGGTCTTGGTCTGGCGATAGGCGCCGGCCGGGATGCCGCCGAGATCGGTCGCCTCGGCCACCGCCGCCTCCAGCAGGTCGTCGTCGACCACGCGATGGGCGAGTCCGCGCGCCACGGCGTCGTCGCCCCGGTAGTTGAGACCGCCCAGCAGCACTTCCTCGGCGCGATCCCCGCAGGCGTAGCGCATGACCTCCAGCGCGGCGACCGGGAACGGCACGCCGACGCGCACCTCGGCCGCCCCGATCTGCGCCCGCGGGCCGATGAGGCGCCGGTCGCAGGCGCAGGCGAGCACGCAGCCGCCCGCGATGGCGGCGCCGTTGATCGCGGCGACGGTCGGACCGGGATAGCAGAACACCGCCTCGAAGGCCGCGGACAGCGCCGGGACCAGCCGATCGGTATAGCCGGCGCCGCCCTGCACCACGCGATTGAGGTCGACCCCCGCGCTGAAGGCCCGGCCGGCGCCGGTGACGACCAGGGCACCGGCATCCGCGCGGCCCAGATCGCGAACGGCCGAGGTAAGCGCCTCGAGCAGCTCCACGTCCTGCGCGTTGACGGCACCCGACGACAGGGTCAGCACCCGCAC
This sequence comes from Mycobacterium sp. ACS4054, assembly GCF_001667275.1. Classification (GTDB taxonomy): domain Bacteria; phylum Actinomycetota; class Actinomycetes; order Mycobacteriales; family Mycobacteriaceae; genus Mycobacterium. The sequence goes on along the minus strand of NZ_LZHV01000071.1, from coordinate 65,735 downwards.
GTCCCCGACCGTCTTGACGTCGATCATGGCCACCTCCTCGGTCAACGGCTGACGGCCGCGATCACGACCGGGATGTCGGTGTTCTCGTCGGTGTGATAGCTCGCGCACACGCGGTGGTAGCCGTCGGCGATCTGCAGCGGTGCGCCGGTCGGAAAGTCGCCGCGCACCAGCAGGATGGGCGACAACGGTTGGCCCTTCTCGATTTTCGTCAGGTCCGCGGCGACGTGCGGGTTGTCGACTGGCAGCAGGCCCAGCCGCGCAGCACGCAGGATGTCTTTGGCCTTCCGGTGCGTCACGGTGCCGGCCTTTAGCTTCTTGATCACCTTTTTCACGGTTGCCGAGTCCGCGAGCATGGTGAGGTAGTCAGCGGCCGCCGGAAAGTCATGGGCCTCAGGCTTTTCCAGCCACTTCACGCTCAGCATCGCGGGCCTTCCCTTCGTCAGCCGACCTCGACGCAGCCTACCGGCTCGGCACCGCGAAATTTGGGATCGGTAGCGAATCGTGCGTTCTGTACTTGCGCCATGGCGACGCCATCGGGGCGGCGCATGAGGGAAGGAAACCGCAAGTGAAACGTCTTCTCGCGGCTGCGATTGGGACACTTGGCGCCGCATCGGTGCTGGTGGGGTGCTCCAGCGGCGGCCACTCAGCCAGCCCGGCGTCGAGCACGGCTCCCAGCGTCGCCAACGGCGGCGGGGCGCAGGTCAAGGTTGGCGGCGCCGACCTGGCCGGCCTGGACCCGGCCTCGGTGACGTGCGTCAGGACCGGCGGCAAGATCGACATCGGCAGTGGTTCCAGCGGTGGACGGCAGGCACTCGCCGTCGTGATGACCGACGAGGCCACCCCGAAGGTCGAGTCGTTGGCGATGGTTGTCGACGGCAACGCCCTGTCGGTCAGCAACAACATGGGCGCGAAGGTCGGCTCGGCCAACGTGGCGGTGGACGGCAAGACCTACACCATCACGGGGCAGGCGCAGGGCGCCGACTTGAAGAACCCGATGGCCGGAATGATCACCAAGGACTTCAACATCAAGGTGACCTGCGGCTGATCCGCTGCGACCGAGCGGCGGACGCGCTCACTCACGCGCCCGCCGCTCACCGCTTTCCCTGCCCACGCGACACCTTCGGACTTATGATGCAGCCGTGTTGATCCCCGACGAGCTGGACAACGCGCGCCGCCTGGCGTTCGCGGGCGACGAGGCCGGGGCCCGCGACCTGTTGCTGTCCCTGATACCGCACATCGAGCGGGAAGATCGGGACGATCTCATGCTGGAAGTCCTCGCGCAGCTCGGCGAGATCTACCTTGACCGCGGCGTGAATGACGGGGTGCGCGAATCCATCCGGCGCATCCAAGACTGCGTGGCGATCTACGCGGGGATGCCCGCCGACGCCGACAGCACACACCTGGTCCGCCGGTACTCGCGCCGAGCCCAGTTCCTGCAAGCCGGTTTGGCCGCGGCGATCGGCGATCACGACGGCGCGGCGGCGGCGCTGGCGGCGTTGGAGGACCGCGGCGCCGATCTCCCCGGCCTGGCCGACGAACACGCCCGGCTGCGCATCCGTGCCCGGGTCTTGTGTGCCACCGCGCTATGCGATGACGACCTGCACACGCAATCAGTCCCGTTGTGGGAGAAGGTCGTTAGCGACTTGAGTGACTACCGCGGCACCGGCCAGGGCGCGGACCACGTCCGGGTCATCGCCGGCATCGGGTACGGCAAATTCTGCGTCGACACCGGACGGCTGGCGGAAGCCGATCCCTGGCTGCGGCGCGCCGAAGCGCGCTCCCGGGCCAACGGTTGGGAACTGGCCGTGGCCCGAGCGCAATTGGAGCGCGCGGCGGCGCGCTGGTCGGCGAACGATCACGCCGGCACCGAGCAACTGGTTTCCGAGGCCCATCCCGTCATCGCGCGGCACGCCCGCACCCACGACATCGCCCGCTGCTGGCTGTACATGGGACTCACCCGGCTGGGTTCCGGCGCGCTGGAAGCCGCCGACGAGTGCTGGGAACACGCCGAACGGCACTGGCGCGAGCTGGGCAAACCCCTGTATCTGCACCGAATCTTGTTGCAACGCAGCTGGATAGCCATCTTCTGGAGCCGCTTCGCCGACGCCGTGGAGTTGATCGCGCAGGCCCGCGAACTGCTCGACTCGTCGCCGCGCAGCAGCTGGTTGCAGTACGCGCTGCTCGACAGCCACCTCGGCACGGTGTGGCGCGCGGACGCGCTGGCGGACCTCGGCTTCGACAGCTCGGGCGACCCCGACGAGACGCTGCAGGAGACCGAGGCGCGGCAGGCGGAGGGACTGGGCATCCTGCACGGCGAGATCGGGACCGACGAATACTGGCGCGGCATGACCAAGCTCGAGCAGGCCGCCGAGCTCAAGGTGCCGGCCGCGCTGGCTGTCGACTCGGTGCGGTACTCGATCGCCGACGCGGACGCGAGGGCGCGCTGGGCCGCCAGCATTTCGGGCCCCGTCCTGGCCGGCGCCTTCGCGGTCGCCTGGGAATGGGAGAACACCGAGCTGATCAGCGAGCTCGTCGAATACCATAGCGCGCGAGGCACTTTCGACACCGGTCCACAGCGTCCGCAAACCGGTGAATGGGCGTCGACGGCCACCGCGCCGGTGCCCGTGGAGACCCACCTCGAGCCGGTCCCGGCGCTGGCCGCGTCCGGCCCCTCGGCACCCGGCGGCGCATCCCTGACCCGGCTGGGACCGTTGCCACCCCTGCGGATGCAGCCCGACGCCGAGCCGATCCTGAGCCACTATCGCGAGCTGGCCGCCCAGCGCTACGGCCGCGACGTCACCGCGGCCGAGCCGGCCTGGTCGACCTGGCGATGAGCGACGCCGACCGGACCACCCTGATCCTGCGGTACGCCGACGTCGGGATCGCCACCTACGCGAGCTTGCGCGTCGTCGGGCAGCCGTCGAGAACCGTCACCTGGCTGGTCGAAGAGCCGCTGTTGCTGGCCGCCCTGGAAGAGCTGGCGGGCGCCCTGCCCGAGCCGCACGGCTCCGAGGGCAGCCGGGACGCCATCGAGCGCGCGCTGACCACCGGGGCGTTCGCGGCTCAGGAGGGCGAGCTGACGCTGGCCTACATCCTCGGGGTGTTGTTGATCGGAGCCCCGGGCTGGCAGCTGTTGGCCGAGTGCGTGACCACGCCGCGCGCGGTGCTGCTCGTCTCGCCCAGCGCGCGACTGGCGCGCGTGCCCTGGGGGCTGCTGGCCGTGCCGAAATCGGGCCCCAGCAAGGAGGAATTGGTGCGCGCCCGGCAGGAGGCCATCACCGCCAGCGGCCGGGCCGCGGCCCGGATCCCCTGGCAGCTGGCCGATATCCGGCAACACACCGACGGCCACCGGCTGATGGAACTGGTCGACGTCTTGATGGCGGTCCCGCCGAACATCGTGCACTCACCGCGGCTGCCGGCCGGATGGGACGCCAGGAAGGACGGTCCCCCGGTGCTGGTCCTCGACCCCCGGGTGCCGGGCCAGCGCCCCGACTCCGCGCTGGGGTCGGTGCTCGGCAGGCCGGGGCCGGAAACGCCGCTGGCGCGGCACTTCAGCGACGTGATGGGGCAGCGACCGGTGCTGCCCGCCGTCGAGACCGCGGTCGAGCTGTTCCGCCGGCAGGACGCGGACCGCACCTGGCTGGCCAAGCTGCTCGCCCAAGCCCCGAGCCGGCTGCTGTACGTGGGGCACGCGAGTTCGGCCGAAGGCCAAGCCGATCGGGCCGCGCTGCACCTGGCCGATACCGCCGACGTCCCCGGCGACGCCGACCCCGTCGGTGACCACCGCCCGCTGACCGCGTCGGACCTCATCGCCCTGCAACTGCCGATGCCGCCCCGGGTGGCGATGCTGGCGTGCGGCTCGGGCGGGGACTATCAATTCGACGAGGCCACCGGACTGGTCGCGGCGATGATTCTGGGTGGCGCGCAGTTGGTGACCGCCACCCTGTGGTCCCTGCCCACCACGGCGGCGTATCGGCAATTCGCCACCGGGGCGGCCGATCCGATGGCCGAGGCCGTGGCCGCCGTGGATCGGGCCCACGAGGCCGAGCCCGACGCCGGATGCGCGGTGAACCGTTGGCAACGGGCACAAATGCGCCGCTGGCGCGACGGCGACGCGACGGCCAGCCCGCTGTATTGGGGCGCCGTGGTCACCTTCGCGGTCGACGGTGCACGGTAGCGCTCACAGCGAGGCCACCCAGGCCGTATGGACGGCCAGCACGTCGTCGGGCAGCGAAAGCTCCTCGCGCGCAGCGGGATCGAAGGCGACCAAAACGACCAGGCCAGGCCGCAACATTGACAAGTCGAGGTCGTCGCCGCACCGGGCCAGCTTCCCGATGAACGTTTCCCCGGAAACCGCGACGACTTCGATGAAAATTTGACGCTCGACCGCCCGCACGGTGCCGACGCCGACGGCGCGGTCGGCGGCGCCCCGGCGCCGGGCGGACCTGACGCGGTCGACCAGCAGCCACAGCTTGTTCATGCGACCAGCGTGAAGCCGCCGGCCGGCTACCGAACCCAACTTTTCGGCTGCCGCATTTCGCGCGCTGCCCCTATTCTGTGCAGATGAGCGCGGATTCGCAGCTGGCCGTCGCGGTCGGCCACCCACGCCGCTCGGTAATCGACGCGGCGTGGCGGGCGATCGGTGCCGGCGTGGAGGTGCTCAGCAGCGACGACGGCGGCCCCCTGAGCCGCACCGTCAAACGCATCATCGATCCGCTGGTGCTCCGGTTGCGGTCGAACCCCCAGTACTCGGCGCCCGTCGTCAACCCCGAGACGGCCGCCGCGATGCGTGACCTGATCGTCGGCAGCGGCCCCGAATTGCGCTCGGCCGCAGCGTGGTTCGAGGTCCTCAAACTGGAGCGGCGCAGGCAGCGCATCCGCACCGGAAACGCCCAGGAACTGTACTTCCCGGTGTGCTTCGAGCTGGCGGTGACGAAAGGCCTACCGGCAGCGGAGGATCGCCAGACCGCGGCCGCGGTGCTGGCCGACATTCACCAGGGTCGCGACCGCACCGCGATCGAGGTGCTGCATCAGTACGTGGCCGACGGTGAAACGGTCGCCAAGCTGGCCGATCAGCTCGACCGGAGCTGGCGCGACGTGCGGGCGGCCGACACGGTCACCGGCCCGTTCCTGGCCGAACTCGCCACCGTCCTCGGCCCGGCCAACAGCCACCGCACCGCGACGGCGCGGCAGCGCGTCTGGCAGGCGATGATCGCCGACACCACGCCGTACAACCTGGGCGCGCTGGCCCGTGTCGAGTCGGCTGAACTGCCCTGGTCGATCGTCGGCCTGGGCCTGAGTTCGGTTGCCCCGCAACGGCCCCCGCGCGTCGCCGGCGGTGCCGACAGCGACCGGCCGTTGGACCGCAGCGTGGTGGACCGAGTGCGCGCCACGCTGCGCCGCGCGCTGGACCGCGATGCGTTGCCCGATATCCCCCTGCTGTGCGAGGAGGAGGTGGACCGGGCCTGCGCGCCCTGGGGGCTGCTGGCCGAGGACAAACAAGCAACGCTCGTCGCGGGCATCGAGATCGCGGTGGAGCTGGCCCCACTGGACCCGTCCGTCGCCAGCCGCTACGCCCTGGCGGCGCAGATTCAGGCCCGGCTGCGCAAGGAGGCCTACGTGCTGCACGCCCGGCGCTACCTCGCCGAGGGCGGGCCCATCCATCCGCGGCAGCGGCAGGTGGTCGACGACCTCGCCGCGTACGCCCAGCCCTACCTGAGTCGCCTGTGGGCGCGGCTGCACGGGCGCGACGTGTGGCAGGAGCCTTGCGACGACGTCGATGACGTGCGCTCGCTGCTCGAGGGGGTCGCGCGGTCGGTGAGCCTGGACCACCGGCAGCGCATCAAGGCGATGCTGGAATTGCAGGTGGCCGGATGAGATTGGTTGCCGACTCGGGTTTGTGGAGCACCGGCCCCGCCAGCGAGGCGTCGCCGCTGGCGGCGGTGCTGGAGGTCAGCGGGGCCGTGTTGTCGTGGACCCTGGACGAGCCCGACGACCACGATGCGGCAACCCACATCACGTTCACCGATTTCGGCCGCGCGGACTGGCTTTGGCGGATCCTCGGCGAATCCGGCCATGTCGCCCTGGTTTCCGCGCTGGAATCGGCGGACCAGCCGCACGGCATCGACCTCGCGGGCGTGGACATCGTGCCCGGCTCGCTGCGCCAGCTACGCAGGCTGGCCGTGGGCCACTGGCTGCGGCGCTGGTGGCCCGCCAGCCGGCAGGACGGCATCGCCGGGCTCGACCGCGCGCTGCTGGACCTCGAGGTCGCGCTGCTGACCGCAGGCGCGCAGGGCTACTTCGCCGACGACACCCTGGATTCGGACGTCGCCGGCTTGCTGGCGCCGCACGCCGCGGCCCTGGCCGCGCACCTGGCGGACGGCGACCCGCGCGCGTCCGATTTGGTGCGGGCGGGCGCCGACCTGGCAGACGAAGTGGGTGTGGACGGCCCCGGCTGGCCCGAACTCTTTGCCGCCCTTGATGATTCGGGCCTGGCCCTGGCCGTCCCCAGCGGACGCCAAGACGACTACGCGCTGGCGGCCGGCGCTGCCGCGGGCCCGCGCTCGGCGGCCCCGATCGCCCGTGGTGCCGCGTCCGTGAGCTGGGGCGGGGTCCCGCCCGCGATCTTCGATGCCGGTGAGAACACCGTCGACTGGACGGTGGAGGCCGCGGGACCGGCGGTGGTCGCCCGGGTGCGCGCGGCCGTCATCGGGCCGGACGCGCCGACCGGCGTGGCGGTGCGACTGCGCTCCGGGGCCCTCTCCGGCGCCGGGACCCTGGACGCCGCCGGCCGCGCGACCCTGCAATTGGTCGACGCCGAACAACGCCCCCTCACCGAATCGGTGGCCTGGGACCACGACTGGTCGGTCACGTCGATAGTCGTCGGGGCCGAGACGCCGGAGTCGGCCGACACCCGCGAACGGGTGCGCCGGTGGGCGCGGGCGCGGCTGGACCGCCCGGCCGGCGACGCCTTCCTCGCCGAAATATTGGCGGCCGAATCCGCCTATTAACGTGGACCGCGATTCCCTATGCTGAGCGAGTGCCAAACAACTATCGCGTGGTTCAGTGGAACACCGGCAACGTCGGCAAGAGTTCGCTGAAATCGATCGTCGCCAACCCCACGTATGAACTGGTGGGCTGCTACGCCTGGTCGGCGGAGAAGGTGGGCCGCGATGCCGGCGAGCTCGTCGGGATCGCCCCCGTTGGCGTGGCGGCCACCAACGACGTCGACGCGCTGCTCGCGCTGAAACCCGACTGCGTGGTCTACAACCCGATGTGGATCGACGTCGACGAGCTGGTCCGCATCCTGTCGGCCGGCGTCAACGTGGTCACCACCGCGTCGTTCATCACCGGGGGCAACCTGGGCAACGGCCGCGAAAGGTTGGCGCAGGCCGCCGAGTTGGGCGGGTCCACGATCTTCGGTTCCGGGGTCAGCCCGGGATTCGCCGAACTGCTGGCCATCGTCTCGGCGATGGTGTGCAACCGGATCGACAAGGTCACCGTCAACGAGGCCGCCGACACCACGTTCTACGACTCACCGGAGACCGAGAAACCGGTGGGTTTCGGCCAGCCGATCGACCACCCCGAGCTACCGGCGATGGCCGCGAAGGGAACGGCGATCTTCGGCGAGGCGGTCCGGTTGGTGGGCGACGCGCTCGGCGTGGAGCTCGACGAGGTGAAGTGCGTGGCCGAGTTCGCCCAGACCACGGCGGATCTCGAGATGGCGTCCTGGACCATCCCCGCCGGATGCGTGGCCGGCGTCTACATCAGCTGGCAGGGCATCGTCGGCGACACCACCCTGATCGACCTGAACGTGCGGTGGCGCAAGGGCCAAACGCTCGAGCCGGACTGGAAGATCGAGCAGGACGGCTGGGTCATCCAGATCGACGGGCAACCGACCGTGACCACCAAGGTCGGCTTCTTGCCGCCGCCGTACTTCGAGGCCACCACGATCGAGGAGTTCATGGACCTCGGCCACATCATGACCGCGATGCCCGCGATCAACGCGATCCCCGCCGTCGTGGCCGCCGCGCCGGGCATCGTCACCTACGCCGACCTTCCGCTGACGCTGCCGCGCGGGAACGCCCACGTCGGCGCCAAGCGGTCATAGGGCCGCATTGCGCCTGCCGGCCTTGGCGTAGGCGGCACCGAGCTGCGGCACCGGCAGCGGACCCTGTTCGCGCGCGGCCAGGATGGCGTTGCGCAGCGGACGGGCAAGTCCCGCAAAGGATCCCATATCGAAGAGCAGCGGCGTGAGCAACCGGTTGTGCACAAAACCGAACGAGCTGCCGGCTTCCGGGTCGGACCAGCCCAGCGTTCCACCGAGACCGACGTGGCCGAAGCCGCGCAGCAAGCCGGGTACCGGTGATTCGTGGTAGCCCAGATGAAACGGCATGGGCACCACCATGTTTGCGTCCGGCCACTTCCGCCGGGCGCTGCCCGCCAGGCCGCGCGCGAGGTCCTCGGACAGATACTTCTTGCCGTCGATGCGGCCGTCGTTGGCGAGCACGGCATACATCTTCGCCAGCCCCCGGCCGGTGACCACGCCGTTGGCGGCGGGAACCTCCCCGTCGAGGAAGGGGGTGTCCCCCTTGAGCAGGGAGATGATGCCGGGGAAGTACATCGCGCCCAACGCGCCCGAGAACGGCAGGCCGGCCATCTTGGGGGCGATGAAGTTGAACACCGGGGCCCGCAGCCTGCCCTGCGGGATGAGGATCTCCGCCGGCTTGGTGGGCGAGCCCTCCGGGGGCCGGCCGAGGTGTAGGCCGTCGGTGTTGAGGGGGCGCGCGACTTCCTGGCGAATGAGTTCGCGCATGCCCTTGCCCGTCACCGCCCGGGCCAGACCGGACAGCAGCCAGCCGTAAGTCAGCGCGTGATAGGCCTGCACGCCGCGCAGATGGTCGACCGACGCGGCGGCGAGGCGCTCTTCCATCAGGGCGTGGTCCATCAATTGCTCCTTGGTCACGCCGCGCAGGTGTGACAGCCCGGAGCGGTGCCGCAGGACGTCGCGAACGGTGATCTCCGCCTTGCCGTTGGCGGCGAACTCGGGCCAGTATTCGGCGACGGGCTCGTCATAGGACAGCAGGCCACGGTCGACCAGCCGATGGATCACCGTCGACGCGACCCCCTTGGTCGCCGAGAACACCATGGCGCCGGTGTCGGCGGTCCAGGGCTGGGTCCCGGCGCGATCCGACCATCCGGTCCAGACGTCGACGACGGGCACGCCGTCGATGTACACGCTCAGCGCCCCGCCGCCGAATCGGCGGCCGGGAAACAGCTGCCCGAACAGCCTGACGACGTTGGCGAAACGGGGATCGGCCGCGCCGGAGACTCCGCGCGGCAGGCCATCGTCGGCGACCAGAAGGGCCGACGGTTTCACGGCGCCCCGACGCCCCGCTACCACGAGACGAAGCTATCAGTCCGCCCTCTGGGACTGCGGACGTTTTGACATCGCGGAGCTACGCGGGCGGGGCCGGGGGGTCGGGAGGCTCGGGCGGCGGCGTGGGCGAATCCCCGAGATACTTGCGCAGCCGGAGCAGTTGGTTGACCACGATGCCGATGCCGAGCAGCATCAGCACCACCACTATTGCCACCACGATCGCGGTGCTCACGAATCCATGATGGCAGGGTGGGGTTTCAATAGCTCCCCTAGCGGGGTAGCCAGAGCGGCATGAGTAACGAGGACAAGCTGAAGAACAAGATCGAGGACCTCGGTGGCCGGGCCAAGGAGGCCATCGGCAAGGCGACCGGCGACCACGACACCAGGGACGAGGGTCGGGCGGATCAGGCCAAGTCGAGCCTGAAGGACGCCGGCGAAAAGGTGAAGGACGCGTTCAAGAAGTGAGCAGACTGGCCGCGCGGCGCCGCCTGCCGGTGCTCGCCGGGTTGGCGGCGCTGGCGGCCGGTGCTCTGGTTTCGAGCGCCCCCTCCCCGACGGCGTCGGCGGAACCCTGCCCGGATGTCGAGGTCGTCTTCGCCCGCGGGTCGGGCGAGCCGCCCGGCGTCGGCGGGATCGGCGGGTCGTTCGTGGACGCGCTGCGCTCGCAGCTCGGGTCCCGCTCGCTCGGCGTGTACGCGGTCAATTACCCTGCCAGCACGGACTTTTCGAATCCGGGCTTCCCGGCGACCGTCGTCGACGGCATCCGCGACGCCAGCTCGCACATCGAAGCGACGGCCAAGAATTGCCCCAACACCCGCGAGGTCCTCGGCGGATACTCGCAGGGCGCGGCCCTGGCCGGCTACGTCACGTCGGCCGCGGTCCCGCCCGGCGTACCGGCCTCGGCGGTGCCCGCGCCCATGCCCCCGGACGTAGCGAACCACGTCGCCGCCGTGACCCTTTTCGGGACCCCGTCGGGCGACTTCCTGCAGAAGTATCACGCACCGCCGCTGTCCATCGGCCCGCTTTATCAGCCCAAGACCTTGGAGCTGTGCGCCCAGGGCGACCCTGTGTGTGGCAGCGGCAACGGCAACGATTTCGCCGCGCACGTTTCCTACGGGGCCAACGGGATGACCAACCAGGCCGCCAACTTCGCCTCCAGTCATCTGTAGGCCGGACGGCCCTGCAAAGATCGCACCATGCGCGTTTTGATCACAGGCGGCACGGGGTTCGTCGGCGGTTGGACGGCCAAGGCCGTCGCCGATGCGGGGCACGACATCCGGTTTCTGGTGCGCACCCCCGCCAAGCTGGAGACTTCGGTGGCGAAGCTGGGCGTGGACGTGTCCGACTTCGCCGTCGCCGACATCACCGACCGCATGGCGGTGCGCAAGGCGCTGGACGGCTGCGATGCCGTCGTGCACAGCGCCGCCTTGGTGGCCACCGACCCGCGCCAGACGACGCAGATGCTCACCACCAACATGCAGGGCGCCCAGAACGTCCTCGGTCAGTCGGTCGAGCTGGGGCTGGATCCGATCGTTCACGTGTCCAGCTTCACAGCGCTGTTCCACCCGAGCCTGGAAACGTTGACGGCGGATCTGCCGGTGGTCGGCGGGGCCGACGGCTACGGGACGTCCAAGGCGCAGGTCGAGATCTACGCGCGGGGGCTGCAGGACGCCGGCGCGCCGGTGAACATCACCTATCCCGGCATGGTGCTCGGCCCGCCCGTCGGCGACCAGTTCGGTGAGGCCGGCGAGGGCGTCAAGGCGGCCGTGCAGATGCACGCGATCCCGGGGCGAAGCGCCGCCTGGTTGATCGTCGACGTCCGCGACCTGGCCGCGCTCCACGCGGCGCTGCTGGAGCCCGGCCGCGGGCCGCGCCGCTACACCGCCGGCGGCCACCGGGTCCCGGCGGCCGAGTTGGCGACGCTGCTCGGCGAGGTCGCGGGCACGCCCATGGTGTCGGTGCCCATCCCCGACACCGCGCTGCGCGTCGCGGGCGCGGTCCTGGACCGCGCCAATCGCTTCCTGCCGTTCGAGACCCCCTTCACCTGGGCGGGGATGCAGTACTACACGCAGATGCCGGCGTCCGATGATGCGCCCAGCGAACGCGAGCTCGGCATCAAGTACCGGGACCCGCAGGAAACCGTGGCCGACACCTTGGCGGCGTACCGCGCGGCGGCGACCTAGGGCACGCTTCGCGTGAGGAGGTCCGACCGATGAAGAGCGTGACTTGCACCAACGCGCGGCTGGACGTCGTCGACCTCCCCGCCCCGATTCCGGCCAAAGGCCAGCTGCTGGTCGAGGTCCTGCGGTGTGGCATCTGCGGGTCGGACCTGCACGCCCGCCGCCACTGCGACGAGCTCGCCGACGTGATGGCCGAATCCGGTTACGACGCGTTCATGCGGTCGGACCAGCAGGTCGTGTTCGGCCACGAATTCTGCGGCGAGGTGCTCGATTACGGCCCCGGCACCCGCAAGGCCCCGCGTCCCGGCACGCCCGTGGTCGCCCTGCCGCTGCTGCGCCGCGACAAGGAGGTGCACGGGATCGGGCTCTCGACGATGGCGCCCGGCGCCTACGCCGAGCAGTTGCTCGTCGAGCGGTCGCTGACCTTCGCCGTGCCCAACGGGTTGCCGCCGGAGATCGCCGCGCTGACCGAGCCGATGGCCGTCGGGTGGCACGCCGTCCGGCGCGGCGAGGTGAGCAAACGCGACGTCGCGATCGTCATCGGTTGCGGGCCAATCGGTCTCGCGGTGATCTGCATGCTCAAGTCGCACGGTGTGCGCGCGGTCATCGCCAGTGACTTCTCACCCGGCCGCCGCGCCCTGGCGACCGCGTGCGGGGCCGATATCGTCGTCGACCCCGCACAGGACTCGCCCTATGCGACGGAGGCGGGCCGCCAACACCTGCACGGCATCCTGGAGGCGTTCGACCTCGCGGTCGGGACGATCGAGAAGCTGCAGCGCCTGCGCCTGCCGTGGTGGCACCTGTGGCGCGCCGCCGACGCCGCGGGCGCCGCGACGCCCAAGCATCCCGTCGTCTTCGAATGCGTCGGCGTGCCCGGCATCATCGACGGCATCATCGCCAGCGCGCCGCTGTTCTCGCGCGTGGTCGTGGTCGGTGTTTGCATGGGCGCCGACCACATTCGGCCGGCCATGGCGATCAACAAGGAGATCGACCTGCGGTTCGTGCTCGGCTACACGCCGCTCGAGTTCCGCGACACCCTGCACATGCTCGCCGACGGCAAGGTCGACGTGGCGCCGCTGATCACGGGGACGGTCGGGTTGGACGGCGTCGCCGGCGCGTTCGATGCGCTCGCCGACCCCGAGGCGCACGCCAAGATTTTGATCGACCCCAAGAGCGACGCTAAGCGGCCGGCCTGATCTCCAGCCCGACGTGCACCTTGTCGATGCCGCCGCGCACGATCGAGTGCGCGTAGAACCACCAGGCGTGATACCAATACCGCTTGAGCACGGCGTTGTAGACCCGCCGGGTCTCCGACTTCGGCAGCACCCGGGCGATGCCCTCGACCGGCTCGCTCTTCGGTTTGCCCAACGCGGCGCTCTTGGCGATCGTCACCCGCGGGGTGTTCTTGATCCGCTTGGTTTTCCACGAACCGTCGTCGGTGATCACCAGCAGCTTGTCGCCCTCCGGAACACCCCAGATGGGCGTCGGCTTGGGACGGCCGTCCTTGGTGAACGTCGTCAACAGCAGGTACTTGGAATTGATGACGTCCTGAAAGCTGGGAGGCACGGCCTTCCTTCCTGTATTGCGATATTGGCAATCCAATTGCCCGATCGCGTGACTTCCTAATCCTCGGCTACCGGCGCCAACCCGTCACGCTAGAATCTTGGGCGATCGCCCAAGTCCTCGGCCGTCCCCGACAGGAACACCCCACCATGACCGCTTCCCCACGACCGAAGCAGCGGGATTCGACGACGCGCGACATGCTGATCGACGCGACCATCCAGGTCATGGTCGAGGAGGGCTACGCCGCGGCGACGTCGCGGCGGGTGGCGGGACAGGCCGGCGTCAAACCGGCCCTGGTGCACTACTACTTCCCAACCATGGACGAGCTGTACCTGAACGTGTTCCGGCGCGGCGCCGCCGCGTATCTGGACCGCCAACAACGGGCGCTGGATTCGGACCACCCCCTGCATGCCTTCTGGGGCACGCTCATCGAGCCGAAGGACACCCGCCTGCTGCTGGAATTCATGGGACTGGCCAATCATCGCAAGGAGATCAGGGCCGAGATCGCGGCGTGGTTCCAGCGGTGGCGCGAGATGCAGACCGCCGCGCTCGATTCCATCGTTCGCGAACAAGATCTGGACACGGCCGATTTCCCGCCCGCCGGCATCGCGGTCATCATCGCCGCGGTCGGTCGCATGCTGATCCTGGAACAGGCGCTGGGCGCCACGACCGGCCACTTTGAGGCCGTCGCGCTGGTGAACCGGGTCATCGACCGATTCGAGAGGCCGGGTTAACCCGTTTCAGGGCAACACGACTCGCAGCCGTTCCCAGCCCCGCACGGTTGAGGTCGACGCCAATTGCGCCGTGTCGTAGTCGATCCCCCACTCGGGCCAGCGGTTGAGGATCTCGTCCAGCGCCACCCGACCCTCCAGGCGAGCGAGGTTGGCACCGAGGCAGTAGTGCACGCCCTTGCCGAAGGTGATGTGCGAGATGTTGTCGCGACGGATGTTGTAGGTGTCGGGATCGGTGTAGCGGCGGTGATCGCGGTTGGCGGCGCCGAACAGCAGCAGCATGGCGCTGCCGGCCGGAACCGTCGTGCCGTAGCACTCGAAATCCTTTGCCATCCAACGGGCGACATGCGGACCCGTCGGTTCGAATCGCAGCGTCTCGTCGACGCTACGAGTCAACAGCGACCTGTCCTCATAGACGGCCCGGCGCTGGTCGGGATGCTCGGCGAGCACCTTGGCCAACCAGCCGATCAGCCGGCCGGTCGTCTCGTTGCCCGCCCCGGCCACCACCTGCGTGTAGTGCAGCACCTCCTTGCGGGTCAGCTTTCGGTGCACCCCGTTCTCGTCGTCGAACTCGACGTTGAGCAGTGTGGTCATCAGGTCGTCGGAGGGGTTCTCGGACCGCCACTGGACATAGTCGGCGTAGATCCGGCCGTCGGCGATCACGTCGGCGTCGGCGACCTTCATCGGTGCCCCCGGCTTGGTGCGCAGGTTGGCGTCGTTGGCGTCGCGCACCGAGACCTGTTCGGACTCCGGGATTCCCAACAGCATGCCGATCACCCGCATCGGCATCATGGAGGCGAGTTCGGCGATGATGTCGAATGACTCGGACCCGACGAGCGGATCCAGGCACCGCACGCAGTACCGCCGGATCTGGTCTTCCAGTTCGGCCATGCGGCGCGGGGTGAACACGCGAGACATCAGGCCGCGCAGCCTGGTGTGCTCGGGCGGATCCTGGAACATCATCACCCCGCCGGGCATGTCGAATTTCGACTGGATGAGCTCGAGGATGTCGCTGCGCCTGTTGGAGAACGTCTCCCAGTTGGCCAGCGCCCGTTCGACGTCGGAATGCCTTGACAGCGCCCAGAAGTCGTAGCGCTCGTTGTAGTAGATGGGCGCCTCTTCGCGCAGCCGGGCGTAGGTCGGGTACGGGTCGGCGATGATGCCGGTGTCGTAGGGGTCGTAGTAGACGTCGGTGTCGTTGGCGACGGTCATGGTTTCCTCTATTTCAGGCAGCTGCCGGCGTCCACCGGGAGCGCGACGCCGGTGATGTAACGGGCTTCGTCGGAGGCCAAGAACAGCACGGCGTTACTGATGTCCTCGGGCGTCACCCAGGGAATGGGCAGGTAGTGGAAGCTCTGGCACACCGGCGCGAGGTCTTCGGGTCCGGGATTTTCCAATTCCGGCCTGAAGGCGCGGTACGTGGTCTCGTTCATCAGCAGCGGCGAATTCACGTGGGTCGGGAGGACAGCGTTGACCCTGATCATTCGTGGGCCCAATTCGACTGCGAAGGAACGCATCAGGCCGATCACGCCGTGCTTGGCCGCGACGTAGTGGCCGACGTGCGGGTAGGCCTTGAACCCGGCCACCGACGACGTCAGGATTACCGAGCCGCCGCGGTCACCGCTGAGGATGTGTGGGACGCCGGCCTTCACCGTCTTCCACACGCCGCTGAGGTTGACGTCGATCATCTCCTGCCACAGCGCCTCATCGGTTTTGTGCAGCTTTCCCGCGGTCGTCCCGATGCCGGCGTTGGCGACGATGACGTCCAGTCGCCCCAACTGTTCGACGCCGCCGTCGACGGCGGCCCGCAACGCGTCGAAATCGCGCACGTCCACTTCGGCGGTGACGACGCGGCCCCCGGCGTCCTTGACCAAGCCGGCGGTCTCGTCGAGGTCTTCGGGTGTGGCGCCGTCCGCGGGTGACGCCTCGAACTTGCGGCAGATGTCGACGGCGATGATGTCGGCGCCCTCCCGCGCCAGGCGGACGGCGTGACTCCTGCCCTGCCCGCGCGCGGCACCGGTCACGAATGCGACCTTGCCATCCATCCGGCCCATCGCCACCTCCATCTGCAGCCAATTTGGGCGATCGCCCAATTTCCTGGCGCACCCATGTCTAGCAGCGCGGAGATGAGCTAGTCAAGACGCCGCCGCGAAGCTCCTCGATCGCGCCCAGTGTTCCAAACCTGTGAAGATTTGCGGCCCGGGTGTGAAAGCTTCGTTAAGAACGCGGCACGGCCGGGATCGGCCCGGCACCGTGGAGGCATGACGCTCTTCGAGCTGCTGCCATCGCTGAGGCACGGGCAGAACCCGCACCTCGATCGTGCGATCTGGCCGCTGAGCGCCTACGTCGACGATCTGGGCCGGCTCTGCGTGGGCGACGTGGCCGCCGACGACATCGCCGCCGAGTTCGGCACCCCCACCTACGTGGTGGACGAGGAGGATTTTCGGGCCCGCATCCGCTGCTATCGCGCCACGCTCCCCGACGCCGAGCTGATCTACGCCGCCAAGGCCTTGTTGAGCGTGGACGTGGCCCGGTGGGCCGCGGACGAGGGGGCCGGCGTGAACGTCTGCTCCGCCGGCGAGCTGGCCACCGCGCTGGCCGCCGACGTCCCGCCGTCGCGCATCGTCCTGGACGGCGTGATCACGGCGGCCGAGTTGTACGACGCGGTCGCGGCCGGCGTCGGGCGGATCGTCATCGACACCCCGAGCGAGGTCTCGCTGCTCGCGTGCCGGGTGCGTCATCCGCAGCGCGTCCTGTTGGGGGTCATCCCCGACGTCGGGGCCATGGACCAGAAATTCGGCTTCGCGCTATCGGGGGGCCAGGCGGCCGGTGCCCTGCGGCGTGTGCTGGATCAGCCATGGCTGGACCTGGTGGGGCTCCAATTCCGGCTCGGCTCGCAGCTCACCGACCCCGCGGTCTACGGCGAGGCAGTCCGGCAGACGATCGGCCTGATGGCCGAGGTCCGCGACCGTCATCGCGTGGTGCTCAGCGAACTCAACCTCGGTGGCGGGCACGCGATCCCCTACCTGTCCGGCGACGCGGAGCTGAACCTGCGGTCGCTCGGGTCCACCATCGACGAGGCGCTTGATTCCGCCTGCGCGGAGCACGACTTCCCGCGCCCGAAGATCGTGATCGAGCCGGGCCGGGCGATCGCCGCGCGCGCCGGGATCACCCTGTGCCGGGTCATCGCCGTCAAGCGCCAGCCCGGCGGGCACACGTTCGTCGCGGTGGACGGCGGCACGGGCGACATGCCCCAAGCGGCAAGCCGAGGCGCGAAATACACGGTGGCGCTGGCCAATCGCCACCGCCCGACCGCGACCGCACCCGTCACCGTGGTGGGCCGGCATGGCGTCGGCGACGAGATCGCCCGCGGCATCGAGTTGCCCGCCGACATCCGGCCCGGAGACCTGCTGGCGGTGGCCTGCACCGGCGCCTATCAACATTCGACGGAATCCAGCCGCAGTCTGCTCGGACGTCCGCCGCTAATCGCGGTCTCCGGGGGCTCGCCCCGCGAACTGGTGCGCCGGGAAACGGTGGCCGACCTGCTGGCCCGCGATCGCGGCTGGACCGGTCAATGATGCTGTCCGGCACGGAGGTTCGTCCCCGCGCCGACCGATTGCGGGTGACGGCGGCGTACACCGTGCTGCTGCTGGCGGTCTCGGTCACCCTGACGGCACTGGGTGCTCACACGCGCGCCGCGGTAGTCCGGGAAATGAGCACCAACCTGCACAACCTGGCGCACGGCCACCTGGGTTCCTTGGTGGGTAGCGCGTTCGTCAGCGACGGCGGCGACGTCTACCTATGGCTTCCGGGGCTGGTGTGCTTGCTGGCGCTGGGCGAACTCATCTGGCGCGGAAGGGGTTTGCTGATCACGTTCGCGGTCGGGCACATCGGCGCCACCGCTATCGTCGCGGTCGGTCTGGTCGCCGCGGTGGAGACGGGATGGCTGCCGTTCTCGGTGGCGCGCGCCACCGATGTCGGGATCAGCTACGGCGCGGTGTGCGTGCTCGGTGCCCTGACCACGTCGATTCCGTTGCGCTGGCGGCCGGCCTGGATCGGTTGGTGGCTCGGCATCGCGTTGGTGGCAACGGCCGATGCGGACTTCACGGCGTTCGGTCACGTGCTGGCGCTTCTCCTCGGCATGGGCCTGTCGCTGCGGTTGCCCTCGATCGCGCGCTGGACACCCGTGCATGCGGCGTTGCTCGTCGTTGGCGCCGCCTTCGGCTATTTCGTGCTGTCGGGCTGGTCGTCGTCGGTGGCGCCCGCCGCCGGGCTGACCGGGGTGCTGATCGCCACGCTCCTGGCCGGTCGGGTGATGCGTTCTACCGCTGCGTGATCGTCTCGACCTGGTAGCGGCTCGCCGTCCAGGGCGGGGAGCCGGGCACCGGCGTCAAAGTGATCGTCAGCTGCGCTTTGCCCGCGGTTACCGATTGCGGCAAGAGGTACGTGTCGTCGAGCCAGCGGTGAAAGTTGTTGGCGCGCGGCTGTAGCCAGTTGCCGACGGGGACGCCGTCGATGGCGACGTCCGCCGATTGGAAACCATCGGCTTGATCCGAGGTGCGACGCAGCAGGACACCGCGGTTGTCCGGGTCGGTTTCGAGGTGGAACGTGATCGGCGCGTTGGTGGCGCGGACCGACCCGACGATCGGATGGGTGTCGTCGGTGCCCTCGTAGTCGCTGACCAACAGCTGGTCCGTGGCGTCGGCATCGGTGTAACCGTGCAGAAGTCGACTGACCGCGTCACCGGGACGGACGTCGTCGCCCTGGGCGAGAATGTCGTTGGGTTGCGTATAGAGGAAAGCGGTTGAGCTGTAGTCCGGTTGCACCATGTTGCGCTTGCCGTGCTCGATGCCGAACCGGATCGCGGAGCGGTAATCGATGGCGTCGGCGAGCATCAGCCGGTAGACGGCCGCGCAGTAATCCGCGCAGCCGTCGGTCGCCGTGCGCCGATCGGGCTGGCCGGTGAGCGGGTCGCTGAAGCGGGTGCCGTCCTTGAAATACCAGCCGCCCTCGTAGAGGTCTTCGGTGCCGGTGCCATACCACTGGGGCGACGCGGCGCCGTCGGTGTACACCCGCTCGGCGCCTTCGAGAAAGTAAGGGGCACCGTCGCTGAACGCGGTCTTGATCCGGGATCCCCGGATGGTGTGGCTGACGCCGACGAACTTGCCGTGGCCCGGTTCGTCGGCGAACAGCCAATCCTGGCCCGGCATTGTCGGCGCGGCGTGCGAGCGGGCGGTGAAATAGCCCGCCCGCCCGCTTGCCAGCGCGGACGCCCACTGGGGGTCGGGAGTGGACGTCACCGCGGTGTCGATGCCCGCCACGGGCTCGCCGGTGGTGTTCACCAGCGAGATGCGCGCGTCATGGGCGAACGGCATGGGCCACCACGCGGACAACGACAACGGTCCGCCGGGTTGCGGGATCGCGGCGAACATCAGCGCCCGCACGGTGTCGGTGCCCAATCCGGCGCCGAAGAACTCCCCGAGGGGGGAGTCGACCATGGTCCGGCCGTCGAAATCCAGCTGCAGCCGCAGCCCGCCGAGGAGTTGATCCGCCGGTTGGGGCAGCCGCACGCGTAGCTCCGAGATGCTGCCCGGGCCGGTCGCTTCCGCGATACTCACCCCGCCCCCGGCGGGAATCTCGACGGCGCGATCGTCGTGAACCGCCGCAAGCGCCCCCGGTTTGGGGTCGGCGGTGCCCGCGGCGCGCAAGGTGGCTAGGACGTCCAGCGCGGGGTCGGCGAGCGAGAAAGCGGAGACGCCCGCGGCCGTGGAGAATTGGCGATAGTCGACGTGGTAGTACTCGAGATGCGACGCCACGCTGATCCGCATCGAAACTCGGTAGGGCATCGGAATCTTGATGTACACCCCGCCCGGCGACTGCGCCGCGTTGGCCACCAGCGGCCATTCGAACGGTGCGCCCAGCGCCCCGTCGACCACGGACTGCAAGGGGGCGTCGATCACCGTCCGTCCATCCAATTCGATGCGGATGTTCCCGATTCGGGTCACGTCGCCGCCGTCACGGGTGAACCAGATCGAATCCACCTCGCCCGCACCGTGATCCTCGGCGACCACACAGCCGGCGCCGCCGGGTCCCAGGCACCCGCCCGTGCCGTTGTGATTCCCGGTGGAGAGGTCGAAATCACCGCCGCTGCGGTCGAAGCTGGACAGCTGCAAGGCCTGGGTGTCCGTGCGCAAAAAAGGCAACAGGTCCAGCCGGCGGTAGGTGTCCCAGCCGATCAGCCTTGCTGCCGGACCGTCGCCGAGCGGCTCAGCGGGAGTGGCCGCAGCGGTGGCGACGCCCGCCACCGTCAGCAGCATGACGACGGCGGCCGCGAGCCATGCACGAGGAGCCACCGACATGCCAACGAAGCTTACTTTCTCGGCCGGGTTGGCCAGGTTTGGAACCTGATACTCACCCGTGCAGAATGGTCCGGCGATCCGAAATGCATTCAAGGTGTTGGCGGTTCGCGCATCGCGATTCGGAGCTGGCACGAGCGGATCCCGCGGCGCGTTCGAGTTGCTCCTCAGCAAAGGCTACGCGCCCAGGTGACGGCCTCGCAATGGCCACGACAAAGTCGGGAGAGGCGAGTATCAGCCGCTTTCTAAGCGGCTGGCCCGAATATCGTTTCCCCCGAGCACATTTCGCATCGCCCTGCATTGTCAGAAATGCAGGCTCGTTCGTGCGCCGTTCCATACTATCGCGTCCGACGCGCGCACGGAAGATATTGCGGGATGAATGCAAATCGCGCTTAGGGTGGCCTTCTGTGCGGCTCGGCCGGGCCGGCCGGCTACGGTAAGGCGATTACGTTAATCGGCGCAATTTTGCTGAATCACATGGTATTCCGCATTGCACTCACGTAGCATAACGCTCCTCGGGCGAAACATTTCTTCTCGACGAACGGAGTGGGCATGTCTCGTTTGAAGTACAAAGTTGTCCTCGGACTAGTCCTTGCCGCCACCGCATTGGGGGCATCGGGCTGCACGTTCCCAGTCACGATCGAGTGCCTACCACCTGCTGTCTGCGTGCCGTAGGGGGCGCCTCCGGTTTTCGGGGGTTGCGCTACTGGCACGTCCTAGTCGGTACGGCTCACGATTTGGCCTGCCGATTGCAACGCGGTTGCATGACGTGCCAGTAGCGTACGGCTTCAAACGATGAAGTAGCCCAGAATTCCTGGGCCACAAGCGCTTTAGGACAACGATCGGCGGCGCTACGGCGCCTTCGGTCCTTTGAGGTCCGTATCGCGGCTGGGCTGAACGCGTTTGGGTTCACCCGGCATCTTCGGGTAGTTCGGCGGATAGGGCATGTCGCCGAGTCCGCGCTCTTCGTCCGCCTGGGCCATCTCCAGCAACGGCACGATCGACTGGGCCGCGTCATCCATTGCCGCCCAAGGATCCTCGCGGCCCCGCACCAGGTCCGGAACGGTCGCGATGGTGTAGTCGTCCGGTTCGGCGCCGGCCAGCTCGTCCCACGTCAGCGGCGTCGATACCGTCGCGATCGGGGTGCGCCGCACCGAGTATGCCGACGCCATCGTGCGGTCCCGGGCGTTCTGATTGAAGTCGATGAAGATGCGCTCGCCACGCTCTTCTTTCCACCACGACGTGGTGACGGCCTCGGGCGCGCGCCGCTCTACCTCGCGGGCCAGGGCGATGCCGGCGCGGCGCACCTCGATGAAATCCCAGTCGGTGGCGATCCGCAGAAAGACATGGATGCCGCGGCCGCCCGATGTCTTGGCGTACCCCACCAGGCCGAGCTCGTCGAGCAGCGGTCGCAACACGTCTACCGCGACCGTGCGCGCCTGCTCGAAGCCGACGCCGGGTTGCGGATCCAGATCGATGCGCAATTCGTCGGGATGGTCGGTATCCGGGCAGCGCACCTGCCACGGGTGCAACGTGACGGTGCCCATCTGTGCCGCCCACACGATGGCCGACGGGTGCGTCACCTTCAGCGCGTCGGCGGTGCGGCCCGAGGGGAAGGTGACCCGGCAGGTCTGTAGATAGTCGGGATGATGCTGTGGAATCCGCTTCTGGTAGATCTCCTCGCCGTCGACGCCGTCGGGGAAGCGCTGCAAATGGGTCGGCCGGTCGCGCAGCGCGTCCAGCATCGGACCGCCCGCCACGGCCAGGTAGTAGTCGACGAGCCGGCGCTTCGTGCCTTTCGCGCCCAATTTGGGGAAATAGACCTTGTCCGGGTTGGTCAGGCGCACCGCAACACCGTCGACATCGAGCTCCTCC
The DNA here is from genome assembly GCF_001667275.1 of Mycobacterium sp. ACS4054. Taxonomy (GTDB): domain Bacteria; phylum Actinomycetota; class Actinomycetes; order Mycobacteriales; family Mycobacteriaceae; genus Mycobacterium. The sequence continues at coordinate 43,651 of NZ_LZHV01000071.1, read as the reverse complement.
GCAGCAGCCATACCAACGATTCCAGCACAATCGGGCTATGGACCTACCTGTCATGCCCCCGGTGTCGCCCATGCTGGCCAAGTCGGTGCGGTCGATCCCGCCGGAAGCGTCGTACGAGCCCAAGTGGGACGGATTCAGGTCCATCTGTTTTCGGGACCGCGAGGAGGTGGAGCTGGGCAGCCGCAACGAGCGGCCGATGACGCGGTATTTCCCCGAACTGGTTGCCGCGGCGCGGGCGGAGCTGCCCGAGCGCTGCGTGATCGACGGGGAGATCGTCATCGCTACCGACCACGGCCTGGATTTCGAGGCGCTGCAACAACGTATCCACCCGGCGGATTCGCGGGTGCGGATGCTCGCCGAGGCGACGCCCGCGTCGTTCATCGCGTTCGACTTGCTCGCCCTGGGGGACGACGATTACACCCGCCGGCCGTTCACCGAGCGGCGCGCCGCCCTCGTCGACGCGTTGGCAGGCTCGGGCCCGTCGATCCACGTCACGCCGGCCACCACCGACATCGAGCTCGCGCAGCGTTGGTTCGACGAATTCGAGGGCGCCGGCCTCGACGGTGTCGTCGCCAAGCCGCTGACCGTGACCTACCAGCCCGACAAGCGGGTCATGTTCAAGATCAAGCACGAGCGCACCGCCGACTGCGTCGTCGCGGGCTATCGCGTGCACAAGTCCGGCGAGGACGCGATAGGCTCGCTGCTGCTCGGGCTCTACCAAGACGACGGCCAGCTCGCCTCCGTCGGGGTGATCGGCGCCTTCCCGATGGCCGAGCGAAGGCGCCTGTTCACCGAATTGCAGCCGCTCGTCACCGATTTCGACGGTCACCCGTGGAACTGGGCCGCCCACGAGGCGGGTGAACGAACGCCGCGCAAGAACGAATTCTCCCGCTGGAACGCCGGAAAGGACCTTTCGTTCGTGCCGCTGCGACCCGAGCGCGTGGTCGAGGTCCGCTACGACCACATGGAGGGCCGGCGCTTTCGGCATACCGCGCAGTTCAACCGGTGGCGACCCGACCGCGAGCCCCGCTCGTGCACCTACGAACAGCTCGAACAGCCGGTCACCTTCAGCCTCGGCGACATCGTGCCCGGCCTGGGAGCGGGCTAGCGGGCTCACTCATCGCGCCAATGCGGCACCCGCCGGGCGGTTCGACTGTCATTCTTGGCTTCATGCCCGGCACGAAGCACGTCGTCCTCATCCACGGCGCGTGGAGCCGAGGTGAGCAGCTGACCCCTGCCCGCACGGCGTTCGAAGAACGCGGCTACCGGGCCCACACACCGACCCTGCGCCATCACGAGCTGCCCTTGCACGAGGGCGCCGAAAAGGTCGCGTCGCTGAGCCTTCGCGACTACACCGACGACTTGGTGTCCTTCGTCAATGCGCTGGATTCCCCACCGCTGCTCATCGGTCATTCGATGGGCGGCCTACTGGCGCAGGCGGTCGCGGCGCGCCCGCGCCACGCCGGGCTGGTGGCGGCATGTCCCGCCTCGGTTGCGGGAATCCTCGGCACGACTCCGACGAACGTGCGCATGTCGCTGCCATCGTTGTTGCGGGCACGCCCCTGGGCCAAGCCGATATATCCCCCGCCACTTCAGCGGTGTCGGCAATGGATCGCCAACACCCAGACCGATGCCGTCGCCCGCGAGATATATGACGGCTTGGTTTGCGAATCCGGGCGCGCGTTTTGCGAGATGGCCATGGCGGTGACAAAGCGTTCCAAAGCCACCGTCGTCGATTTCGCGACGGTCACCGGCCCGGTGATGGTGATAGGGGCCGAGTGCGATCGCATCGTCCCACCCGGAGTCGTGCGCCGGACCGCGGCCCGGTATCAACGCGGTTCCTCGGTCGAGATACCCGCTTCCGACCACATGATGTTTTCGGGCGCGGCGCTGCCCGTCACCATGGGGGTGATCGATGACTGGATTGCCAGGAACGAGGTGTTCGCCGCCATCTAGCCGCGCCCGCCGCGAGGCGTTGCGGGTCCCGGCTCAGCCGTCGATGTGGTTCGGCGGGTCGGCGAAGGCGAGGTCGGCTGGGCGCTGGTCGGGACCCATTACGTCGCAGCGCTTGTCGGGCACGAGGTAGGAACTGGCGCCGTTGGGAACCAAGCGGGTAACCGCCACGCACCGTTGCCAGCTGCCGTCCGGCTGCACGGGTCCATCGCACTTGCTCAGGACCGGTCCCCCATACAGGCAGCCTGCGCTCGCCGGCGGCGCCGCGACGATCGACCCGGCGGCCACCAGCAGGGCGGCCAATCCTCCGACCACGCCACGCTTCATGGTTGTCTCCCGTCACCAATTACGTCGACAGCCCACCACTGACGCTACCGCGTATTAAGCGGGTTTTCGCCGGCTTTCAGCCCGTCTACGCGAGCGCCACGCGTTTAGCACCCGCGGTGGGCGGGCACGCAAACGTACATGTCCGTGACAGCTTTCCAGGACCTGCCGTTGGCCGATCGCGACCGCAAGTGGGACGGTGACGCCGCCGAAAAGCGGGTCCGCAAGTGGGCCGGTGCCGAGGACGCGCCGAATCAGAAGTACCGCGACGCCCACGTCTGGTTCGACGGCGAAAAGAAGGGCAACTTCACCGCGTACAAGCTGTTGATCGCCGATGTCATCGGTGGCGACCTCAAGGCGGTGCCGCGCGGGGTGATGGCGGCGGGCGCCATCATGGACGGTGCGCGCGGGGGCATCGACCTGCCGAAGACGGACGTCGACCGGGTCAAGAGCCACCTCGCCAAGTACTACGCGAAGATGGGCGAGCGCCCACCGTGGGAGCGCCAGTGAGCTAGACCGCGACCATGAGCCGCGACAAGCCACGCAGCGTCACGTTGGCCTTGTATTGCGGCTCACCGTCCAGCCGCGCGTCCGGGAAGCGGGCCGTGATCGCCGACAGGGCGACACCGGCTTCCAGCCGGGCCAGGGGTGCGCCCAGGCAGTAGTGGGCTCCCCGGCCAAATCCCAAGTGCCGCAACAACGCCCGATCGGGATTGAAGGTGTCGGGCTGGTCGAACTCCTCGGGGTCGCGGTGGGCTGCGGCGAGCAGCAGCATCATGATATCGCCCGCGGGCACGTCGACGCCGCCAATTATCATGTCGGCGAGGGCAATTCGGCCGACGAGCTGCACGGGTGGGTCGTATCGCAAGGTCTCTTCCACAATCGCCGACGCTCGACCGGGGTCGGCGCCCAAAGCCGTCCACTCCCCGGAATTTCGCAGCATGGCCAGCACGGCGTTCCCGATGAGGTTCACCGTGGTCTCGTGTCCGGCGATCAAGAGCAGATTGCAGGTCGCGACAATTTCGTCCTCGGTCAGTTGATCTCCGGACTCCTCCACCGCGATCAGCCCCGACAGCAGATCGTCGCCGGGTCGCGAACGGCGGCGTTTGATCAACCCGTGGAAGTATGCGCGTAGCCACGCACCGGCCTGTTGCCTTTCGGTCGCGACGTCCGGCGGCACGCCGGTAATCGTCGAAAAGGGGTCCAGCGCCTGAGCCAGCAAGGCCGACGCGCGGCTGAACTCCGGCTCGTCGTCGAGCGGCACGCCGAGCAGCCGGCAGATCACCGCCACCGGCAGCGGGTAGGCGAAATCCTCGACCACGTCGAAGCGCCCCTTCTCGGCAACCCGACCGAGCATTCCGTCGACCAGCGACCGGATGTCGGGCTCCAGGGCGCTCACCACCTTCGGCGCAAACGCCTTGCTGACCAACCTGCGCAGCCGGGTGTGATCGGGCGGATCGAGAAACAGAAATCCCGGCGGCCCCTGCCGGGGCGGCGCCGTGCCCGCCTCGGCCTGCCGCTTGGCGACCGTCGAGTTGACGTTGTCGCTGCTTGACGACGGGTGCCTCAACACCTCGTCGCAGTCGCGGCAGCTGGAGAAGACGACCAGTTTGGCGTCGGGCAGCTGCAGCGCTCCCCCGTCGCGAAGCCGCGCACAGACCCGATACGGGTCGGGCCGGTTGGCCGGGTCCAGAAGCTCCAGCAGCAAGCCCTGGGATTCGGCTCGTTCGGTGGGCGCGGTCGTCATGCGGCCATTCTGCCCGCCGCGGCGGCGGGGTGACCCGCTACGGCCCTTCGGCGAATCCCGCTAAGGCCGGATCCGCCATCAGGCGGTCCAGGAAACCCAACTGACCCTTCAGCAGCTTCACCCGCGCCTGGGTCACCGAAAACCAGCCCACCCGATCGACTTCCGGATACTCCCGCAACCTGCCCGATCCCTTCGGCCACTCCAGTTCGAAGGTGTTGCTGCGCGCGTCGGTGACGTCGAGGTCAGCGCCGACGGCGAAGGCGGAAACCACCTTGCCGCCAGACTGTTTCAGCTCACCGAGATCCAGCCGGGCGCCGGGCGGTACCGAAAGCCCGAGCTCCTCGGCGAATTCGCGTTGCGCCGCGGCCCAGGGGTCCTCCCCCTCCGCGTACTCCCCCTTGGGAATGGACCAGGCCCCGTCGTCCTTTCGCGCCCAGAACGGGCCGCCCGGATGCGCGATCAGCACTTCGACGACGCCGTCACGGACGCGATACAACAGCACACCGGCACTGCGCTTCGGCATCGGTGTCAGGACCCGACCGAACGTTCCAGGTCCTTGAGCGACGACTCCAGGTGCGCGAGCAGGCGCTGCAGGTGCGGCACGCTGCGCCGGCAGCCGACCAACCCGAAGTCCAGATTGCCGGCGTTGTTGGTCAGGGTGATGTTCAGCGCCTGCCCGTCCAGCGCGATCGACAGAGGGTAGTTGCCGTCGAGCCGGGCGCCCCCGTAATAGATCGGCTGGGTGGGCCCGGGCACGTTCGAGATGATGATGTTGAACGGTGGCGACGTCGACGCCACCCAGCCCGGCACCGCCGCCAGCGCCAGGGCGGACGTGTTGGCCGCGGACAGCGCCAGCGCCTGGAACCGGGGCAACTGCGAGAACACCTGCTTGTTGCTGCGCATGGAATCGCTGATGGTCTGCAGTCGCTGGGCGGGATCGTCGGTATCGGTGGCGAGGTTGCACAGGATGGCGCCCACCAGGTTGCCGCCCGCGTCGGCCTCCTCCTCGGTGCGCAAGCTCACCGGGACCATCGCGATCAGCGGCGTGTCCGGCAGCGCGTTCTGCTCGAGCAGGTAGTAGCGCAGCGCCCCCGAACACATCGCCAGGACCACATCATTGACGGTCACGCCGGCGGCCTTCTTGACACCCTTGATGCGGTCCAGCGACCAGGACTGCGCCGCGCAGCGGCGCGCACCGCCGATCTTGACGTTCAACATGGTGCGCGGGGCGCCGAAGGGCAGCGTGAGCTGCTGTTCGAAGAGCGCGGCCCGAGCGAGAGAAATCGACGAAGGGGCCAGGGCCGCAATGGATCCCGCCGCCTGCAGCGCCGACCGCAGCGGGCTGGCCGGGCTGGCCTTGCGCTTGGGTTTGGGCAGGCTCCAGGGCGCGCGCATCTCGGTGTCGTCGGGGTCCGTCGACAGCGCGCGCTGCATCAGCTTCTGCGCGGAGACCCCGTCGATCAGGGCGTGGTGGATCTTGGTGTAGATCGCGAACCGGCCGTCCTTGATGCCCTCGATGATGTGCGTCTCCCACAGCGGGCGGTGCCGGTCCAGCAGGCTGCTGTGCCACCGCGACGTCAGCTCGAGCAATTCGCGGATCCGCCCGGGCGACGGTACCGCCGAGCGGCGAACGTGATAGTCCACGTCGACGTCCTTGTCATAGGACCACCCCAGGTTTGCGATGCCGCCGACGAACGCCGCCGGATGCTTGCGAAACGTCGGCTGGAAGTCATCCTGCGCCACCAACCGGTCGTACAGCTCGCGAACGAAGCCACGGTCGGCACCGCTCGGCAACTCGAACAACTGCAAGCCGCCGACGTGCATGGGATGCTCCCGCGACTCGCCCAGCAGAAAGATCGCGTCGGTGGGCATCATCAGTTCCATCCACCAATTAGACCCCGGCCGGGGAGCGACCGCTACAACTCGCTCAATCCAGGGTCAACGACCATACCGACGTCGCGATCAGGTCGCCCCGGTCCAGCGCCTCGACGCGATGCTCGTGGGCCTTCGCATAGCCAGGGTCGCTCACCATCTCGATGAAGGCCTTCGGGGTCGGGTACTCGACGATGAGAATGGCATCCCACCAAGGCTTTCGCCCTCACCAACCACGACGGTCGGCGCGATGCCGGCATAGCGGACGACGGCGCCCGCATGCTCCAGGTGGGGGATCACGGCCACGCCGTAGCGCTGGTAGGCCGCTAGGCCGTCGGGGGTCTTGAACTTCAGCAGGTTGACCATCACCACCGGTTCGTTGGCCGGGCGTGCGGCCAGAGCGGCGAACTGCTCGGCGGTGGGTTCCAGGGGGCTGCTCATGGTGACGATTACAGCAGATCGGTGATGGTCTTCAGGCCCGCGTCGTACAGCACGCCGGGGAGCATCCCGCCGTCGTGTTCGATCGTGGTGCCGTTGACGAAGTCGGCCTCACCGCCGGCCAGGAACACGCAGACCCTGCCCACCTCGGCGGGCTCGCCCGCCCGCCGGAGCGGGACGGCCGCGAAATACTTTGCGCCAGAAGGGTCGTCCTTGGGCAGGACGAACGACCGGAAGTTCTCGGTCATCGTCGGCCCCAGGGCGATGCAGTTGACCCGCACCTGGGGTCCCCACTCCTGCGCCAGCGAGCGGGTGAGATGGTTCAGCCCGCTTTTGGCCGCGCCGTAGGAAACCAACGTCGGTGATCCCGCGGGATGCCCGGCGCCGCTGGAGATGTTGATGATGCAGCCGACGCCGTCCTGCGTGCGCATCTGCCGGTAGACGCGGATCGCGAACCAGAGCGGGCTGATGAGGTTCATCTGCACCGCGAACGCGTGAAACAGCGCCGTGCGCTCGTACTCGTCGTCGCTGGCGGGCGCCCCCTGAATCCGTTGCACCAGTTGGGGAATGCTTTCGACGTGGGGTGTCGGCACGGTGCCGCCGGCGTTGTTCACCAGGATGTCGATGCGGCCGTGCTCGGCGACGACGCCGGCGACGAAGGAGTCGATCGCGCGGAAGTCTCCTTGGTCGCAGACCCGTTGGGAGGCCCGGGCCGCCCAGTCGGGTTCGATCCCGGGAATGGCGTCCAGCGGCGAGCGCGAACAGCCGACGACGGTCGCACCGGCGCGAAGCAGTTCGTGTGCGATCCCGACGCCCACCCCGCGGCTGGTTCCGGTGACGATCGCGACTTTGCCGTCCAGGACGCTCATGCCAGGCCTTCCTACCGGAGCCGATGTTGACAGTCACTGTCAGCGGGTCATACTGTGCCATTCCGGTCGTTGGCCTGTAAAGGCACGCAAATCGGAGGTCAGCTGATGAGTGGTCCGTCCAAGCTCCGCGTCATCCAATGGGCGACCGGGGGCGTCGGCAAGGCGGCCATCGCGTGCGTCCTGAATCATCCGCAGCTGGAGCTGGCCGGGTGCTGGGTGCACAGCGCCGGCAAGGACGGCATGGACGTCGGACGGATCCTCGGAACACAGGACCTCGGGGTCACCGCGACCTCGAGCATCGACGAGATCCTGGCGCTGGACGCCGACTGTGTCGTGTACAGCCCCCTGGTGCCCAACGATGACGAGGTCATCGCGATCCTGCGATCCGGTAAGAACGTCGTCACCCCCGTCGGCTGGGTGTACCCCGACCCGGGCAATGCGCGGCACCAAGCCGTCGCCGACGCCGCGGCCCAAGCCGGGGTGACCCTGCACGGCTCGGGGATCCACCCCGGGGGCATCACCGAACGATTCCCACTCATGCTGTCCTCGCTTTCCTCTGCGGTCACCCACATTCGCGCCGAGGAATTCTCCGACATCCGCACCTACAACGCCCCGGACGTCGTGCGCCACATCATGGGCTTCGGCGGTACCCCCGAGGAAGCCATGCAGGGGCCCATGGCCAGCCTGCTGGAGGCGGGCTTCAAACAGTCGGTCCGAATGATCGCCGATCACATGGGATTCCGCATCGACCCGAACATCAGGACCATTCAGGACGTCGCGGTGGCGACCGCCGACATCGACTATGCCCCCTTCCCGATCACCACGGGGACGGTCGCCGCGCGCCGGTTCCGCTGGCAGGCCCTGGTGGACGGCGAGCCGGTCATCACCGCGGCGGTGAACTGGTTGATGGGCGAGGAAAACCTGGAACCCGCCTGGAATTTCGGCGGTCGGGGCGAACGCTTCGAGGTCGAGATCACCGGTGACCCCACCGTGAGCCTCACCTTCAAGGGTCTGCAACCGGAAACCATCGCCGAAGGCCTGGTGAAAAACCCGGGCGTGGTGGCCACGGCCAACCATTGCGTCAACGCCATCCCCGACGTCTGCGCCGCCGGACCCGGAATCAAGACCTACCTCGATCTCCCCCTGTTCGCCGGCCGCCCGGCTCCCGGCCTCGCGTCGTCATGACCGGCGCCCTGGGCGACGTCTCGTTCTGTCACCTCGTCGTCGGGGTGACCGATATGGACCGCGCCATGGCGTTCTACCGTGAGCTGCTCGGCATGGAGGTGGTGTTCGAAACCCTGGTCTCCGGTGAGCCTTTCGACGCGGTCCTGCACGCCACCCGCAAGCAGGAGGGCCGCGTGGTGGGCGGCCTGCTGGGCGGGCTGATGGTCGAGCTGCTGTCGCTGGGCGCCGATCCGCCGAATCACCAACCCCCGCGTCGCGGCATCACCGGAATCCACAACGTGTCCCTGTCGGTGCGCGACCTCGATGACACACACCGCCGTGTCATCGCGGCCGGCTACACACCCGACCAGCCGCCATTCGAAATCGGCGGGGTGCGCATGTTTTTCGTCAAGGACCCGGACGGCACCCCCGTCGAATTCATCGAGCTGCCCGAGGGTGCGCGCAGCACCTACGAGATGCACCGCGGCGTGCCGCTTCGCATGGGGCCGTCCGAATGACCTACAGCCACCCCGCCTCGATGCGTGACCACGTCGCGATCGTCACCGGCGCTGCCCAAGGCGTTGGCAAGGGCGTCGCCGCGGCGCTCCTGGAACGCGGCGCGGCGGTGCTGCTGGTCGACATTCAGGACGAGCTGCTCGGCACGACGACCGCCGAGCTGTCCTCGATGGGACGGGTCGAGAAGCTGACCGCGGACCTGCGCGACCCGCACAGCGCCGCACGCATCGTGGCGGCCGCTGTCGACGCGTTCGGCGCGGTCCACGGCCTGGTCAATAACGCCATCGCCACCAACGAGCCCAAGGCGTTCGTCGACATCACCGCCGAGGATTTCGCGCTCGGGCACGACGTGGGCCCGCGTGCGACGTTTCTGCTCATGCAGGCCGTGCACCCGGTGATGGTCGAGGCGGGCGGAGGGTCGATCGTCAACCTGGGTTCGGGCACGGGCACCGGCGGCGAGCCCCGGTGGGGCGGCTACGCCGCCGCGAAGGAGGCCATCCGCGGCCTGTCGAAGGTCGCCGCGCTGGAGTGGGGCAGGGACAACATCCGGGTCAACGTCATCTGCCCGTTCGCCGAGTCGGACGGCGTCAAGCTGTGGAAACAATTCGCGCCCAACGATTATGCGAAGGCGGTTGGGCGCGTTCCGATGAAACGCATCGGCGACGTTCGCACCGATGTGGGCGCGCTGGTGGCGTTCCTCCTGGGCGGCGACTCTTCGTTCATCACCGGACAGACCATCCACGTCGACGGCGGGATCGGCTGCTTCCGGTGACGCCACCCACCAGAGGCGAGTCGCTGCGCGATCGGCAGCGCGCACAGATCCGGGCCGACATCCGGCGCGCGGCGTTCCGGTTGTTCGTCGAACGCGGATACGACGCCGTGACAACGGAGGAAATCGCCGCTGCCGCGGGCGTTTCCCCGCGAACCTTCTTCCGTTACGTGCCGGCGAAGGAAGAGTTGTTGCTCGCGCCCGTCCGGCACGGCGGCGCCGCCATCGTCAACCTGCTCGAGCAGCGGCCGGCCAACGAGCCGCCGGACGTCGCGTTGATCAACGCCATCGTCACCCGCACGCGGTCGTTCGAGCAGGCCGACACCGACGAGTGGCGACAAGCGCTACTTGTTGCCCCGGATCGGCTGCGCAAGGTGACGGTGCACACGCCCGCCGACAAGGAGCGCGCGGCCAAGCTGATCGCCGAGCGGATGGGCGTGAATCCCGACACCGACATTCGCCCCGGCCTGCTGGTCCAACTCGCCTTCGCCGCAGCGGATTTCGGCTTCCAGCAATGGGTGCGTCCGTCCGGCCGCCAATGGCCGCTGGACCGCTATGTCACCGAAGCGCTCGAAGCGGTCAAGAGTCCGCACTGGAGACGCAAGCGCACCTGATCAGGCGCGAGACGCCTCGGGGTTGGCGATTCGGGTCGGGGTCCCGTCCAGCCAGGCGCCCACCGCCTCCACCGTGTCGGCGTAGAAGGCGCCGAGCATTTCGCGGGTGACGTATCCCAGGTGCGGCGACAGGGTCACATTCTGCAGCAGTCGCAACGGGTGATCCGGTGGCAGCGGTTCGACGTCGTAGACGTCGAGGCCGGCGCCGGCGATGCGCCCGGAACGCAGGGCGCTCAGCAGCGCGGCCTCGTCGACGATCGGCCCCCGCGAGGTGTTGATCAGGTACGCGCTCGACTTCATCAGCGCCAACTCGGGTTCGCCCACCAGCCCTCGGGTGCGTTCCGAGAGCACCACGTGTATGGAGACGACATCGGCCTGCTCGAACAGCGTCGCCTTCTCGACCCGGCGCGCGCCGACCGCCGCCGCGGCGTCCGCGGTGAGGTTCTGGCTCCACGCAATGACGTCCATGCCAAACACTTTGGCGTATTCGGCCATCCTGCTGCCCACCCGCCCGAGGCCGAGCAGCCCGAGCGTCTTGCCGGACAGCGTGAGACCCGTCGTGGACTGCCAGCCGCCGTCTCGCATGCGGCGGTGTTCCTCGGCCAGGTTACGCACCGTGGCGATCAGCAATCCCCAGGCGAACTCGGGGGTGGCGTCGTGCACGGATCGGAATCGGGGATGCGCGAAGTCGCTGTGGGCGACCAAAATCCCCAGCTCCGTTGCCGCGGCCATGTCCAGGTTGGGCAGGTTCCTGCCCACGATGGTGATCAGCTTCAGGTTTTCTAACCGCTCGAGCAACGTCCGCGGCAGCGCCATTCGCTCGCGCAGGGTGCAGATCACGTCGAACGGCCGCAGCGCGTCGGCCGCCTCCTCCTCGGCGAGGTGCCGGTCGAAAACGGTGACGTGGGAACGCGTTTGCACCGGTGACCAGTCCGCGAGCCGCAGGGCCACGCCGGCATAGTCGTCGAGTATCGCCACCCGGGGCATGGGGTCCGCCATCACCCCATTGAACCCTATGCGGGCAGCTTCGGGGTGATCAGCCCAGCGCGGGCAGCACCTTGTCGGTGAGTAGCTGGACCGACTTCCACGCCTCGTCGACGGGCATGCCACCGACGAGTGGGTGCATCACCAGGGGGCCGTAGTTGTCGGCGTCGCGCACCTCGGCGATCAACTCGTCGGGCGTCAGGAAGCGGTACCTGCCGGACGCCCGGACCTCGTCCAGCGACTGCACGCCGGGCAAATGCATCAGCGACCGTTGGTCGGTGGACCAGCCGCCGTAAGTGACCGCCTCCCAAAGGATGTGCTCACCCAGTTCCGCCCACGCCCGGTCCGGGTCCTCGTGCAGGTAGATCATCCCGCGGTTGACCGGCCCCGGCATCAGAATGAACGGGGTCATGCCGGCCTCGCCGCACAGCTCGCGATAGTAGACGGCGACGTCGGGCAGGTGATCGGCCAGGCTGAGCGGCAGCCGGAATCGCGCCGCCCGCCGCGCCGTCGCGCGCGCCCCGCCGCCGACATAGAGCGGTGGATGGGGCCGGGTCCAGGTGCCGGTGCAGATTCCCGCGTCGGCGTCGGACCACACCGACAACATCCGCTCCAGCAGGGCGTCCATCAGGGCGCCGCGCTGCGCGAAATCGGTTCCCATGGCCTCGTATTCGACCGTGCGGTAGCCAAGCCCGACCGTGGTGTGCAGCCGGCCGCGGCTCATGTTGTCGACCAGGGCGATGTCCTCGGCGAGCCGCACCGGATTCCACAGCGGCCCAAGCGCGCAGTCCACGCTGGCGATCAGCGTCGAGGTGCGGGCGAGGAACATCGCCGCCGCCATGATCGGATTGCAACTCCAGCCCTGGCCGGTGGCGTGGTGCTCGTCGACGCTGACGGAGGTGATGCCGTGCGACTCGCCCCATTGCGCCAACTCCAACGCGGCGGAGAGCAGCGCGCTCTGGGTGCGCGGGTCACCGTGCGGGGAGGCGAAGTTGAAACGCAGCACCGTCAGCAGCACGTCACGCCTCCTCCCGCGCGGTCATCGACTGCAGGAATGCGGGAAAGTCGGGAAACAGCGAGCGGTCGACGATCTCGATGCGGGCGCCCCAATCGTCCGTGTAGTAAGCGAATAGGCCGAGGTCGGCGCCGGGCACCTCCGCGGTCATCTCCAGGGTGAACCCGTTGGCCTCGAGCGCCCGCCCGCTCTCGGCCAGGTTGTCGCTGAAGTAGCCGAGGTGGTGCACGGCGTTGCCTGGGGCGGCCGCCCAGGGGCTGCCCGGCACTTCCTGCACCAACTCGAGGTGCGGGCTTTGTAAGGAGTAGACGATGGTCGACGTCAGTTCCCGGACGCCTTCCGCGGTGCGGAACGGCAGCGTGTAACTCATCGGGCTGATCCACCGGTAGCCGGCCAGCTTGCTCAGGCGTTCCATCGCCGCATCGAGGTCCGGCACGACGATGCCGGTGTGGTAGAGGTCTTCGGGTCGAAGCGCTAATGCCATGGCGTTCCTCGCATTTCAGACGCAGTCCGATGCGGCGTCGACAACGAACACCGCGCCGCTGGTGTAGCTACTCTGCTCGGTGCACAAGAAGGCGATCGTCGGTGCGATCTCGCCGACGGTGCCGAAGCGGCGCAGCGGGATGTGTGCCAGCTCCGACTCCATCAACTCGTCGGAGCCGCGCATGGGCGCGGTCATCGGGGTGTCGACGGCGCCCGGCGCCACCGCGTTGACCCGGATCCCCTTGGCCGCCCATTTGACGGCGAGATTTCTGGTGATGCAGACGATCCCGGCCTTTGCGGCGCCGTATCCGGGCACCAGGGGGACGGCCCGCAGCGCCGACATCGACGCCAGGTTCACCACACTGGCTCCACCTGCCGCGGCCGAGGCCCGCAGGGCCCGGTAGAGGCCCATCGTCAGCCGATAGGGCCCGGTGAGGTTCAGCGCGACCGACGCCTCGAACCCGTCGGGCTTCGACTCGTCAAGGCCGCCAGGGAAATTGGCACCGGCGTTGTTGACGAGCACGTCCAGGGTGGTGAACCTCCCGGCCAGCGCGTCCACCGAACCGGGGTCGGTGATCTGTAGCTTGTGGTATTCCATGCCGGACAGGTCGGCCGAATAATCGGCCGCCGCCGGTTTGGTCCCGGTGACGGCGACACGAGCCCCGGCGTCGCGGAACAGGACCGCGGTGGCGTGCCCGATCCCGCTGGTGCCGCCGGTGATCAGGGCCGTGGTCCCGGTGAAGTCGAAGCTGACGCTCGCCGTCATGAGTTCCTCGCTATCTGGTTGGTGAGCCAGGCGCTTTCCCAGAAATTGGTGCTTGCGGCCAGAAGACTTTCGTGGGCCTCCCGCAGCACGGCGCGCGCCCCCGGTTGGTCGGACCCCACGAGCTCGGCGAGGTGAATGGCCTGCAGCGGCCGGCCGCCGGCCAGGTGCTCGCGGGCCCGGTCCAGCAATTCATCGGCCCCGGCCAGCTCGACCACGTCGGCGGCCACGGCGTCGAACCCGACCGGATAGAGCTCGGTCGTGGACTCGTGGTGAAACCAGCCGGAGTAGTTCTCCCAGATGGCCCGCACATCCCAGGACACCTTCCCGTAGCCTTGCCCCACTTCGTATTCCGCGGGCAAGGTGATCTCGCGCATCAGCGTGCGCACGTCCTTGCCGGCGTTCATCCCCTCGACCGTCCGGTCGTGGACATACCGGATCGCGTCGCTCAGCCGGGTCAGCTCCGCATGGATGCGCTCGGCGCCCGCGATGGGTCCGAAATGGCCGGTGACCAGGAGGTCGGGCCGCAGGTCGCGCACGCGCTCCACCGACGCGATGGCGGTCAGGGCGTCGCGGTACCGGTCGCCACGCATGGTGACCAGATTCGGAATATGGCCGAATAACGGGCCGAAGGTGTTGCCGCACAGGCAGATCCGCTCATCCGGCAACCAGATCACCAGGGAGTCGGTCGTCTCACCGCCGGGCACCGAGATCAGTTCCATCCGACGGCCGCCGACCGACAGGGTCATGCTGTCCTCGAAGTCGAGGTCGACGACGGGAACGCTTTGGCCGGCCAACCGGGTGACGCCCAGGCGCCGCTGGATCGCCTGGATGCCGGCCGCCAGGGTGTCCTTGAACGCGAACGCGCTACGGCTGGCGCGATACGGGATGAGACGTTCGTTGTCGTCGCGCCACAACGTCCAGTTGGCTTGCGCGACGACGATTGTCTCCGGGTCGCGCACGCTGTCCAAACCGCCGACGTGGTCGACGTGGCCCTGGGTGAAGATGATGTAGCGCACCGGCGACGGGTCGACGGCGTCGAAGTTCGCGCGATGCACCGGCCCCTCGAAACCCATGCCGGTGTTGACGATCACCCGGCCCTCGTTGGTGGTGAGCAGGTAGGAATTCGAGAGCCCCGGCGAGCACCACAGCCCGGGCGCGATCTCCTCCGCCCGTTCGGCAACGGCGGGCCGCATGGCGTCGGCGCCGGGCCGGCCGCGGTAGACCGGTTCGAAAGTCATCGCTGGGTGGCCCTCCGGTCAGGTCTCGGCATGGACGTCGAACTTGTCGAAGTAGAAGCCGAATCGCGCGCGCAGCTCGTCGGCCGTGATGCCGAAGTGCCGGTGCAGGTCGTAGCGGATGCGGCCGTGCTTGCCGCGGGGGTTGCCGTCGAGGTATTTCTCGAACCGTTTACGCACCTTCGGGGTCAACTCGACATCGCCGCACGCGTAAAGCCGTTCGAGGATTGCCATTTCGTTGCCGTTGAGCTGGTGGAAGCCGATGTCGATGCTGCGTTCGGCCGGCACCAGCTCGCGGTCGCGCACGCATGCGCCGAGCAGCCGGCGCACCCGATCGCTCCAGTAGTCCAGCAACCAGTCCGGGTCGATGCTGGTTCGGCGGAGCCGATCGGAGTAGGCCATCATGGTGATCGCCGATTGGATCACCGCCACGGGGTCACGGTGTGTGAATGCCACCGTCGCATCGGGAAACGTCGCCATGAGCGGGCCGAGTTGTTCGCAGTGCTGCGGGCTCTTCAGCACCCAGGTCCGCGGCCCCCGCAGAAACGTCAACGCCTGCAGCACTTTCCGCAGGTATGCGTAGTGCCGGGTCTGATCCAGGCTCAGGTAGTAGTCGCGCCAGTCCGGCACGCGCGCATGCCATTCCAGGACGTAGCCGGCCAGATCGAGGTCGAGGAGCTCGACTTCTTCTTCGATCGCCTCCGGGAACCGGTCGTGCATGGCGGCCACCACCGGGGCGCTGACCATGAGCGCGTCGTGCTCGGATTTGGCTCGCGCGTACCGGGGGTCGATCCCGTCGATGTCGGGCCCCTGCCCGCGGGCGGGGATGGGCTCCTGGCTCTCCCAGTACGGCAGCGCCCGGCGGCGGGGATCGGCGGCAATGAGATTCACCAGGTGGGTGGTGCCCGATCGGGGCATCCCCACGACGATGAACGGCTTCTCGATAGCGATGGTTTCGATTTCGGGATACCGCTTGAGGAGCTCGGTCAGCGACAACCGGTTGCGCAGCAAGCGCACGACGCGTTGCCGCAGGGTGGATCGGGTGAGCTGGCGCAGGCCCTCGTCGCCTTCTATCGCCGCGACGTGCGCGGTGAGCCGATCACCGAAGCCGTCGAAGTCGTCGAGGTCATTGACTCCCGCCTGTTCGACGGCCTCGCCGAGCATCCGGTCGACGTCGAAGTCGACGGCTTTGGCCTCGGTGAATTCCAGGATTTGGCGTTGAACGTCGGTGAGCTTGGGCGCGGTCAGATCGTCGAAGTCGATGTCGTCCACGGCAGAGCCCACCGGATCCTCTTTTCGACGCGTCGTCGAAGAGAAATATGACACAGGCGCCAGGCGTGGATCCGCCGTGGTCCCTACAGGTTCGCCAAGTCGTCGGGCACGTCGACCTTGTGTTCCTGCAACGCCTCTAGGGGCACCACCTCGAGGGTGCGCTCGTGCGTCGAGGCCAGGACCACCGGTGCGGCACAGCCATCCTGGTGCGCCCGAAGCCAGTTCAGCGCCGTGACGCACCAACGATCGCCGGGCAGCAATCCGGGGAAGCGGTATTCGGGCACCGGCGTCAGCAAGTCGTTGCCGATCGAGCGCTGATGCTCCAGGAATTCGGTCGTCATGACCGCGCAGATCGTGTGCCGGCCCAGATCCTCAGTGCCCGTCGAGCAACAGCCGTCGCGGTAGTAGCCGGTCAGTGGCTCTGTGCCGCACGGTTCCAGGGGACCGCCTAACACGTTTCGCTCGGGCACCCCTTCAGTATCGCGCTCCCGGGGGTGAAGTTTGAAGTAACTTTGCCGTCTCCGCGGGCGCGAATTTGTCCCGCCCGGGCGGCCGCCTATCCGGCCATCCGGTAGGTGCCCGGCGGGCGGATGCCGAGCACGCCGCCGGCCGCCGCGGCGTCGACCTCCGAGTACATCCGGGCGATGTCGACCACCGCCGTGCCCGTTCGGACCAGCTCTTCCTGGGCGGCCGTGTGCAGCGCCAAGAAGGCGGTGGCCTCGGCGGCGAAAGCGAGGGCCGCCTGCGCCGACACCTCGTCGGCCCCGGCGGGCACCAACGCGGTGGTCGAGGGCGAAGCCGTCACACCGGCCTGCAGGCCTTGCAGGGCGCCGCGGACAACGTCGGACCCGATGTTGGCGGCGGCCGGGTCGAACGACAATGCCTGCACGGGCCCCTCCTCCACACATCCGACGATGTCGTGTGGCGATAGTAGCATTAGGCAACTATGCCTATACCAAACTTTTGCTGAGAAACCGCTAAGTAGACGCGGCGCCGGCACGAGAGTTAACTCGGGCCAATGTCGACGCCGAACCCGCCCGGAGACCCGTCCGGCGAACCGCCCGGAGGCTGGCGGCCGCCGCCTCCGGGGTTTCCGCCGCCGCAGCCCTATCCCGGCTATCCGTATGGGAGCTACCCCGGATACGGCGATCCCCATGCGCCGTACGGGCGGGATCCCGTCACCGGCCAGCCGCTGTCGGATAAGTCGGCCTCGACGGCCGGCCTGCTGCAGCTGTTCTTCGGGTCGTTCGGGGTCGGCCGCTTCTATCTCGACTCGACTCAAATCGCCGTCGCGCAGCTGTGTCTGGGCCTGTTCGGGTTTCTGTTCACACTGTTTTGCTTCGTGGGTTTCCCGGTGCTGCTCGCCGGCATGATTTGGGGCATCGTCGACGCCATCATGATGTTCACCGGCAGCGTCACCGACAAGTACGGCCGCAAGTTGCGCTAGCCGGGAACCGCTCCGATGGGCGCCGGGTGACGAGGCGATAACAATTCCCACGTCAAGCTGGCGCGACGCGCTGAGCAAATCCCGGGGAAATCGCCGGGGAAATTTATCGTCACATCGTGCAACGACGAACGGCCCTCAAGCTGCCACTTTTCCTGGCGGCTGGCACCGCGCTGGCGCGAGCGCCCCGCGCCTCCGCCGAGGAAGCGGGCCGGTGGCCCGCCGACCGCGCCAACCGCTGGTATCAGGCGCAAGGTTTCCTCGTCGGATCGAACTACATCACCTCCAACGCCATCAACCAACTCGAGATGTTCCAGGCCGACACCTACGACCCCCGTCGCATCGACGCTGAGCTCGGCTGGGCCCGGTTCTACGGGCACAACACCGCGCGGGTGTTCCTGCACGATCAGCTGTGGGCCCAGGATCAGCGCGGCTTCCAGACGCGGCTGGCGCAGTTCGTCGACATCGCCGCGCGGCATCGCATCAAGCCGCTGTTCGTCTTCTTCGACTCGTGCTGGGACCCCGCCCCCAAGGCGGGCCGGCAGCGGGCCCCGACGCCCGGGGTGCACAACTCCGGCTGGGTGCAGAGCCCCGGGGCCGAACGGCTGGGTGATCCCCGCTACGCCGGCGTCATGCGCGACTACGTCACCGCGGTGCTGACCCAGTTCCGCAGCGACGACCGCGTTCTCGGTTGGGACCTGTGGAACGAGCCCGACAACCCCGCGCGCCAGTATCGCAACGTCGAGCGCAGCGACAAGGATCAGTTGGTCGCCAACCTGCTCCCCCAGGTGTTCCGTTGGGCGCGCGCGGTGGATCCGAGTCAGCCGCTCACCAGCGGCGTGTGGCGCGGCGACTGGGGACAACCCCAGGGCCGCAGCGCAATTAGCGACATTCAGCTGGCCAACGCCGACGTGATCACGTTCCATTCCTACGCAGATCCCGCGGGCTTCGAGAACCGGATCGGCGAGCTTGCCCCGCTGGGGAGGCCGATCCTGTGCACCGAGTACATGGCCCGGCCCAGAGGCAGCACGGTGGAGGGAATCCTCCCGGTGGCCAAGCGGCACAACGTCGGTGCCATCAACTGGGGCCTGGTCGCGGGCAAAACGCAGACCTACTTTCCGTGGGAATCGTGGGACCACCCGTACACGGCGATCCCGAAGGTCTGGTTCCACGACTTGCTGCGGCCCGACGGCCGGCCGTTCCAGGACACCGAGGCGCTGACGACCCGAAAGCTGGCCGGCAGCCAGGCCTGAGCGGGGCTCTGGCGGGGCTGAGCGGTCCAATTACGTCCTCGACCAGCGCGAATGCGGTATAGGCTTGCCCCGTAGAAGGGGGCGGCGATGTTTGTGGCGTTGAGTAACCGCTGACGGTGCGATGACGCTGGCAAACTTGAGCGAAGCGGAGTTGATCGGCGCAGCCGGCGGCGATCCCTGGGCGATCAACCACAGCCTCCAGGCCGGAAGCCCGTTTCAGATCTCACGTCTCGCGGAGGCCTTCCATGGCGCCGGCCGACACACGGTCGAAGCCGACCACGCCTTCGAGCAAGCCAGAAAACGCTTCGAGGCGTCGTGGAACCACCAGAACGGCGACAATCCGATCAACGACTCCGCCGAGGTACAGCGGGTGACGAAGGCCCTCGGCGAGCAGTCCGAGCAGTTGCCCAAGATCGGCGCGGACCTGGAAACCATCGCCGCCGCGTTGGCCGACGCGCAAAAGCAAGGCACCGCAGAGATCGCCGCCTTGGACCACCAGCTGCAGGTGCTCGACAAGATCATCGGAGCGGCGAAGAAGGATTTGGAGGATCGCAGCCTTTCCGCGAAAGACCGCGCCGCCCTCGAGAACCTGATCAAACTTGCGCATGCCGACGCCGTAGACGACGTCCGCGATGCCCTCAAGCAGATGGAATCGATCCGCAACGCGTACTCCGACACCTTGCACAAAGCGCTGGGCTCGTTGCACACCGAGGGTTACGACCCGCCCCCACCCGTCGACGACACGATGGAGCGTCCGCTGCGCGGTGAGGTCCGCGACTTGGGCCCGATTGCCGGGACAGGAGGCGTACCCGGCATCCCGGGGATCGGAGCGGCGGACCTCGGGGAGATCGTCGAGGTGCCCGGGCAGCCCGGGAAGTTTCTCGCAATCTTCGGGGATTCGTTCTCCGGCAACAAGGTTGGCGACGGCCAGCATTACCGGTCCGTCGCCGTGCCGGTGACCTTCGATGCCGACGGACGACCGCATTTCGGCGCGCCACTGACCGGACCGGAAGGCAGCGGTCACGAGCTGTTCACGATGCCGTCCGAGGCGGTCAAGGCGGGAATCACCGACACGCTGCCCGCCGGGACGATCACGCTTGGGAACAAGACCTACATGATGGTGACCGGCACCAAAGGGGACCTTCAGCCGGCGGGTTCGTGGCTGGTGGAAGTAAACGGCGACCCCGGCAAGGGGTGGACGATGGTGCCGGGCTCCTTCCGGGCCGCGACAGACGCGCCCAGCCAAGTCAGCGGCTACAAAGGGTCGGACGGCAAGGTATACATCGCGGCGGATTCCTTCGACCGCAGCCGGGGCGTCACCATGTATCGGGCGGATCCGGACAAGGTGTTCGATCGCAGCAGCTGGCAACCGTGGACCGGGAACTCCTGGGGACAGTCCGGCCAACCAGCCGCACCCGTAACCACTGACCGCTACGGCGAACTCAGCTTCCGTGAAATCGGTGGTAAGCCGGTCTTGTCCGGTTTCAATGTCGACGCCCAGGGCGGCCGCATGGAAGTGCGGGTCGGGTCGAATCCGACGGGTATCTTCGGCAACGTGCCGACTACGATTGTGGCGCAGAATGGCGATCCGGTTGCACCGAAGTTCCTGCCCCAGCCGTACGGTGGGTACATCATGCCCGGCTCAACACTGGATGACCTCAAAGTGCTTGTAAGTCAATGGAATACGGGGAAGGACAGTAGCGGGGTGCCGGTCGGCATGCCCTATCTGACTCGAGAATTACAAGTCAACCCGTTCCAGTGAGCACCTGAGATGAGGGGCCCTACGCGTCGGAGAGGAACATCATGATCGCAAAGACAATCACCGGCTTCAGCGCAGTCATGGGCGCGGCGTTGACAGCGGCAGGCACGGCGCACGCCGACGCTCCCAGCTTTCCCGACCTCAGCAAGGACACGCCCGCCAATGCTAAGGACTACGAGATCCTGGTGCCGAATCCGGGACGGCAACCGTTACCCACGGTGTATTTCCTCACGCCAGACGGCATCGTCTGCAAGTTCACGCTCGATCAGGCATCGTGCAGTGGGAACAACTTGCCGGACATACCGCCGGCGGCGTCAAACCCCGAATCCGGGATCACCGGCGTCAATTGGATCGGCACCACGAGCGGGCTCAATCAGACGAGCGGCGGCGAACCGTCGCGCGTGATCGCCGGACAGCCTGTCAAGACGCTTCCCCCCGCCCACTCGCTTACCGTGAATGGCTTCGTCTGCGGGGTCGACGATTCGGGGACGACCGCGTGCAAGGATCCGCAGGGGCGTGGCTTCGTGCTCTCACCGCGCGGCTCCGGCTGGCTGCCCCACGTGTAAAGCCTGTTTCACGCGGCCTTGATTGTGCGTACGGTCTTGGCGAGAAGCTCGTCGAGAGTATTCAGCGGCAGGGGCGGCGCGTCCCCATTGAACAGCCACCCGCCCACGCTCGAGCTGCTGATGACGATCAGCCCCCGCACCTGGGTGACCCTCAGCGCCTCGATGCCCTCGCCACATTGGGCATGCCCGCGTACCTCGACCTCCCGCATCCACTGATGCGTGAGCCGCACCGTGTCCTCGCCTTCGGCGACAGCCGAATCCGCTTGCAGTGCTTGATGATTCTCTCGGTCGGCACAGACTGGGGGCTTCTCGCCCAGATGCGCCGAACATGTGCCGACCTCGCGCCGCAGATCGGCCACGAAGTCGTCGCCCGCATGCGGCCGGGCGATCGTCACCTTGGGTCGTGGCGGTTTCCCGGCGTTGTCCCACTTCGACGGGTCGAAGTTCTGCCAGCCCGCCAGGGGGTCGTACCGCGGGATGGGGACGTGGCCGGCGGACGGGCAGAGCGACCACGACGCGCCACCCGGATCGGCTGCGAGGCTGGCGTTGTCGTTGGAAGCGGTTGATATGGCGATGTCCACCGCCAGCGCCGGCAGCAGCGTCGAGATTTGCGCCTGATTCCAGTCGGCGAGCATGGGCGGCAGCGCCGAGCGCGGCCGGGGATGACCGGCCGCGCCGATCAATCCCGACAAGAGTTGGTCACGCGAGGCCCGCGACGGATCGGGTGTCCGGTACCAGGCCTGCACGATCACCCGGTTGGGAAGCACCGTCGCCGCCATGTTGACGACGGAGGGCCATTGGCCGGTGTCCCCCGCTTGATACTGGGTCAGCGCGGCGCTCGATTCGCCGACCAGCCAACCTTGGCTGCCGGCGCTGTCGATCGGATGGGCGACGGCCCACATGGGGCAGTGCTGAGACCACGCGGCCATCGCGCCGGTGACGTCGTCACCGTCGCTTGCGACGGTAAGGCGGACCCGGACGACGTCGGCGTCGTGGGCGGCGAATCGCTTGCTGACCGAACCCCCATTGGCGTCCGTAGCCTGGTTGTATTCCACATCGACTTCCGGTTTGTCGGTCGCCCCGAAGCGTGGCAGCCGTTGGCAGTCTTCGGGCGCGGACCCGCGGCCCGGAAAGGGCGGTTCGGCCCCGAAGCCCGGATGGGCCTCGTAGACGCTGACGCCGCCGAACAAGTTGTCCTCGACGTCACTCAGCCCGGGTACGCAGCGCGCCAACCGATCTGGAGCGCAATCCCCCGTCGCGGCCGGCGCGGCCGAGAGTGTGGCCGGACTGGACTGCGATTCATGCTTTTGGTTGGTGCAAGCGCCCCCGGTCAACACGAGCGCCGCGGCGATCACCGCACCGAGGAAACCGCGACCAGCCGACGTCACGACTCGACTCTATGTCACCGTTTGATCGAGAGCGCAGAAACGAGCCACGAAACAGCTTCCAAACCAATGACTTTAGAGAGCCGCGAAATCGCCCACCGCGGTCATCTTGTTGCCGTCCGAGGCGGTGGCGAAGCCGCTCGTGGTGAAAGCACAATTCACGATCAGCCCCCGGTGCGGGGGGCTGTGCATCCACGAGTCAAGTGCCTGGGCGGGATTCGCTGCCGATCCGGTGCCCCAATAGACGATCTCCCCCGTGGCATGCGATCCGGTGTAGCCGGCGTCCGCGATGCGCGTCTGCGGCGAAGAACCATCCGATCCGATGTGCCCACTCAGACCGGTGTGCAGCAGATCGTCGGCGTGCCGCTGCGCCGCCGCCCGCAGCCGCGGGTCGTCCGCGAGTGGCCCGCAAGGCTGACGAAGTCCGTTGACACCGCTGTACAGCGCCGTACCGAAATCGTCTGCGCGCGCGACGGATTCAGCAATACCGCCCGGAATCGGCACCAGGGCAACACAAAGCGAGAAGACCGCGACAATCTCGACTTTCTTCGTCATGTAAGCCTCTTGCTGCGCGCTTTGCAGTTATCCGTGAGTAGATGCTATCCACGGCGGACCGACCTTGGCCACTCATGGCGATCATTCAATGCACGGGCAGATGCCGGATTCGGTCGGTCCCACTTGACGAAAACCGGACTTTGCTGCAGCCACCGAGCTATGCTCCGCAAATGGGGGCGCTGAAGAGCCAGGAGCGCGGCTTTTCTCGGCTTCTCGTCGGCAAGGCCAACGAGACGTACGTGATGCTTGCTCGGGAGTTCCACAACAGATTCCTGTACCGGTATCTGACCCACCGGCTTGCCTCGGACGACGTCGTATTTCTCAATTACGGGTACGAAGAGGATCCCCCGATGGGCGTCCCCCTGTCTCCGTCCGACGAGCCCAACCGGTTCTTTATTCAGCTCTATCGCCGCGTGGCGACCCAGGTGGATCTCAACGGCAAGCAGGTGCTCGAGGTCGGCTGCGGGCATGGCGGTGGGGCGTCATACCTCACGCGCGCCCTGCACCCGGCTTCATACACCGGAATGGATTTGAACCCAGCCGGCATCGCCTTCTGCCGAGAAAGGCACAGGGTGGCCGGACTGGACTTCGTGCAAGGTGACGCCGAGGATCTGCCGTTCCCCGACGAATCCTTCGACGCGGTGATCAACATCGAATCCTCGCACCTGTACGCCGAATTCCCGCGATTCCTCACCGAGGTGGCGCGTGTGCTGCGACCGGGGGGACATCTTCTGTACGCCGACTTCCGATTCACGGGCGGCATCGCCGCATGGGAGGCGCAGTTGGCCAACGCGCCGATGCGGATGCTCTCGCAGCGCCTGATCAATGCAGAGGTCGCGCGCGGCATGGAGAAGAACTCGCACTGGTGGAAGGCGTTTATGGACGCCATCGTGCCGGCATTCGCGCACGGCTTCGCGTTGGTCCCTGGCTACCAGCTGGTGTGGAAAACGCATCAGAGCCTGCAAAGTGGGGGCGTGACGGATTACCGGATGTACTGCTTACAGAAGTGATGAGGCCGCTGGGCCGAGGTTCAACGCAAGTTCGTCAGTGTCAGCTGTCGCCGGTGATGGTCGTAGTGCTGACCGGGGTAGCGGTAAACATCCTCCAACGTCATGAAGTCGTGGAAGTAGGGATCCCAGTGTTCGGGATAGTGCATGCCGCGTTTGAAGGCGTCGTCTGGCGCTCGACGAAGCGACCGTTGTAGCGATTCGATTATCCGGTCCAGCTTGGCAGCCATCCGTTTCCGGTTGTAGACGCAAGCGGCGAGCCGCGATCCATGAAAGTTGACCGCATGAAACGCCGGCGTCGTCGCATTCAGCATCCGGGCGAAGCCTCGGCTGACCGCGTCGGGAAGCCGGTCGAATACGCGCACCAGCAACAGCAGGCGTTGCACCACCATGTATCCGAACACCATGTGAAACAACAATTGCTCGTTGTTCCACCTGGTTCCGTTGGTGGGCTTGCTCCAATCATCGTCGTCGGCCATCGCGATGAGACGGTGGAAGTCGATGCGGGCTCGTTCGAGATCGGCGGCGATCGTGTTGCGATCGATTGACTGCGGCATGTCTTGCCTAGGGTTTGCGTGACGCGATCACCTTCATCATCGTCCGATCAGTCGCGTTGGGCATGCCGACAGCCTCACGAGCGATGGAAATTCATCCGGCGGAGCCGCAACGTACTCCGGCGGTGATGGCGGTGGCGGAGGGATTTGAACCCTCGGACGGTGTTAGCCGTCACACGCTTTCGAGGCGTGCTCCTTAGGCCGCTCGGACACGCCACCGCCGAGCAGCTTACCGAACCGTTGGCCGCTTACCCCAATCGCTGGCGGGCGAAGAAGGCCTCCAGCGGTGCGGCGCACTCGTCGGCGAGCACCCCGCCGCGCACTTCCGGCCGATGATTGAGCCGCCGATCGCGCACCACGTCCCACAGCGACCCGACCGCGCCCGTCTTCGGCTCCCACGCCCCGAACACCAGTCGGCCGACGCGGGCCAGGACCAGCGCGCCGGCGCACATGGTGCACGGTTCGACGGTGACGGCCAGCGTGGCGCCCTCCAGCCGCCAGCCGTCGCCGAGGGCGCCCGCCGCCGCGCGCAGCGCCAGGATCTCGGCGTGTGCGGTGGGATCGCCCAGGGCTTCGCGGGCGTTGACCGCGCGGGCCAGCTCGGTGCCGTCGGCGCCGACCACCACCGCGCCGATGGGCACGTCGCGGGGGCCCGCAGTCGCGGCGACCGCCAACGCGGCGCGGATCAGATCCTCGTCGCTCGCGATCACCGACCGGGTTTGATGGCGGCGACCCGCTGCGCCCGGCTCCGCCGCGCTTGCGATCACCGACCGATGCGGTCGATCACGGCCGACAGCTGGTCGGCGAAACCCATCTCCCGCGCGATGCGGCCCAGCTGCTCGTCCGCGTACAGGTCGGCCTCGTCGAGAATGACCCCCAGCACCGCCTCGGGCAGCCCGATGTCGGACAGCAAGCCGAGGTCGCCCTCCTCGAAGGGGTCGGAATCCTCCAGGTCTTCGGGGTCGATGTCGGCGTCCAGCTTGTCCAGCACCTCGGCGGCGATGTCGTAATCCAGTGCGGCGGTGGCGTCCGACAACAGCAGCCGCGTTCCCGACGGCGCGGGGCGCACGATCACGAAAAATTCGTCGTCCACGTCGAGCAGCCCGAAGACGGCGCCGGCGCTGCGCAATTCCCGCAGCTCCGTCTCGGCGGCCTTGAGGCTCAGCAGCGATTTACGGGCCATTGGAGAGCATCGCCACTGGCCCTCTTCGCGCACGACCGCTACGCCGAAACCGTCCGGCGTATCGGCGGACAGCCCTTGGGCTGGGGCTCGTTGTGCTCCCATGGCCGCTTACGGTAGTCGCAGAACAGGCCCCCTGACCAGACGGCGCGAGACGAACCGGGCGCCGCGGCAACATCTGGGCGCACCCCCGCCACCGGTTTGTGCCAACCTTAGGTCTGTGGCTAGCCCTGCTTCTCAAACACCGGTGTGCGTGCTCGGGTTGGGCCTGATCGGGGGGTCGATCATGCGCGCCGCCACCGCGGCGGGCCGAGAAGTGTTCGGCTACAACCGGTCGGTGGAGGGCGCGCAGGGAGCCGCCGCCGACGGTTTCGACGCGACCACCGACCTGACCGCGACGCTGAGCCGCGCCGCCGACACCGGCGCGCTGATCGTCCTGGCGGTGCCGATGCCGGCGATGGCCGGCATGCTCGCCCACATCGCCGAACTCGCGCCGGCCTGCCCGCTGACCGATGTCACCAGCGTCAAGAAAGCGGTGCTCGACGAGGTCGCCGCGGCCGGTCTGCAGGAACGCTTCGTCGGCGGCCACCCGATGGCGGGCACCGCGCACTCCGGCTGGGCCGCCGGCCACCCCGGGCTGTTCACCGGGGCGCCCTGGGTGCTCAGCGTGGACGACCACGTCGATCCGGCGGTGTGGTCGATGGTGATGGCGTTGGCGCTGGACTGCGGCGCGGTGGTGGTGCCGGCCAAGTCGGACGACCACGACGCCGCGGCGGCCGCCATCTCGCACCTGCCGCACCTGCTCGCCGAGGCGCTGGCGGTCATCGCCGGGGAGGTCCCGCTGGCGTTCGCGCTGGCCGCCGGGTCCTTCCGCGATGGGACGCGGGTGGCGGCCACCGCCCCGGACCTGGTTCGGGCGATGTCCGAGGGCAACGCGGATCACCTGGTGCCGGCCGTGGACCGGGTCATCGAGCTGTTGAGCCGGGCCCGCGAGTCGCTGGTGGAGAACAACTCGGTGGCCGAACTCGTCGAGGCGGGCCACGCCGCCCGGACGCGCTACGACAGCTTCCCGCGATCCGACGTCTTCCACGTCGTCATCGGCGCCGAAAACTGGCGTGAGGAGCTGGCCGCCGCCGGCCGGGCCGGCGGGGTGATCAGATCCGCTCTGCCAACCCTGGATAGTCGACGATGAACCCCTCTTCGTCGACGCTGACCGTGGTGTCGGCGACCGGGGAGCGCAGCTTGATGCCCTCGAGGCCGCCCGAGCTGGTGTAGCT
This sequence comes from Mycobacterium sp. ACS4054, assembly GCF_001667275.1. GTDB lineage: Bacteria > Actinomycetota > Actinomycetes > Mycobacteriales > Mycobacteriaceae > Mycobacterium. The sequence goes on along the minus strand of NZ_LZHV01000071.1, from coordinate 16,650 downwards.
CACGACGTCTGGGGTGATGGACATGTCGGGCAGGTTGACGTACACCACCGGCAGCGTCACCGACTCCGCCTGCTCGTGCAGGCCGCGCCGCCGGATGGGCAGCGCGTTGAAGAACGGGCTGAACACCACGTCGCAGTCGAGCGCGCCGTTGTACCCCGCGCGGTGCTCGCCCTGGTGGTCGGTGACCAGCCACATGTTCTCTTCGTCACGCGCGATGGACAGCACGCGTTCCCGCTCGGCGAGCGTGACGGTCATGCCGAGCCGCTTGGTGGCACCGGTCTCGTCGGTCTGCAGGTCGTAGTACGCGCCGAACGCCGGGTTGGTCGCGGTGGCCGCGGCAACGATGCGGCCGTTGGCCTTGATTCTCTTGCCGGACACCTGGATTCGTACCGATTCCATCCGCGATACGTCCTGTGCACGCCAGGTGAGCATCGCCTGCCACACGCGCCGAGTCGAATCAGGGGAATCTGCGTTCACTCATCTACCGTAAATCGTGCCCGCGAAGCGTGCGGGAAGTGTCCGATAAGTGTGGCGCAGTCGACCGGTGCCCGGCGCCGACGCCCACACCGCCAACGCCAGCAGCCCGTCGAGCGCCAGCGCCAACACGGCCACCATCAACGCGCCGACCAGGGCCAGATGGAACTCGCGCTCCTTGATCCCGTCGATCAGGTACCTGCCCAGCCCGCCCAGACTCCCGTAGGCCGCGACCGTCGCGGTGGCGACCACCTGCAGCGTGGCGCTGCGCAACCCACCCAGGATCAACGGCAGCGCGTTGCGCGCCTCCACCCGCAGCACCTGGACCTCCGTCATGCCCATCGCGCGGGCGGCGTCGACCACGGTCGGGTCGACGTTGGCGATCCCCGCATAGGTGCCGGCCAGCAGCGCCGGGACACCCAGCAGCATCAGGGCGACCAGTGGCGGCCCCATCCCGAGCCCGAACAGCAGCGTCCCGAGCAGCAGCACGCCCAGCGTCGGCAGGGCGCGTAACCCGTTGACCGCCCCAACGACCAGCAGCGTGCCGCGCCCGGTGTGCCCGATGACGAGCCCGGCGGGGACGGCGATCAGCGCCGAGGCGCCCACCGCGATGGTCGTGTATTCCAGGTGCTCCAAGACGCGCGCGGCGAGCCCGACCGGGCCGGTCCAGTTGTCGGCGGTCAACAGGTAGGAGATGGCGTGCTGCACGAAGTTCATCGCGCGCCGCCCACGATCGGGGCCACCACCGAGCGCCGCCACGGCGCGCGCGCCGCGCGTTCCCACGGCGTGACCAGTTTCCCGGCGACCACGAGCAGCGCGTCGATGACGACCGCGAGCAGGAACAGCGCGATGATGCCGGCGAGAATCTGATCGCTCTTGTTGGTCTGGTAGCCCTCGGTGAACCAGGTGCCCAGGCCGCCGATGCCGATCACCGAACCCACCGACACCATCGCGATGTTGGTGACCACCACCACCCGCAGCCCGGCCACCAGCACCGGAATCGACAGCGGCAGTTCGACTTTCAGCATCCGGGTGATCGGCGGGTAGCCGACCGCGGTGGCGGCGTCGCGCACCTGCGCCGGCACCGCGTCCAGCGCCTCGAGGACCGCCCGCACCAGCAGCGCCGCGGTGTAGGCCGTCAGCGCCACCATGACGTTGGCCTCGTCGAGGATGCGGGTGCCGATGATCATCGGCAGGACGACGAACAGCGCCAGCGACGGGATGGTGAATACGACGCTCGCGGTTGCCGTGGTCAGCCGGCGGGCGACGGGCGCCCGCCGGACCGCCGCGCCCAGCGGGACGGCGATCGCCAAGCCGATCAGCACCGGCACCAGCGACAGCCGCAGGTGGACGACAAGCAGCGCCCAGGCGTCGTCGAGGTGGGTGAGCAGGTAGCGCATCGCTTACCCCCGCCGTTGGGCTTCCACTGCGGCCAGCACGTCGCCGGCCAGCACCCCGCCGATGACCCGGCCGCCGTCGTCAACGGCGACGCCCACCCCGGACGGCGACGACAGCGCCGCGTCCAGCGCGTGGCTGAGATTGCCGCCGGGCCGAAACAGCGACCCGATGCCGCTCATGCTGTCCGACAACGGCGCACCGCCGCGGTGCCGGCGCAGGCCGTCGGTGTCGATCCAACCGATCGGCATGCCGGCGGCGTCCACGACCACCGCCCACCCGCCGGAAAGTGCGTCGGGGAGGTCGTCCGCCGGGACGCGCGTGACGTCGTGCCGCGGCAAGCCGGCCGCGTCGATGAGTTGCAGCCATCGATAGCCGCGGCCGAGACCGATGAACCTGGCCACGAAATCGTTGGCCGGCCGCGACAACACTTCGGCGGGCTCGTCGTACTGCTGCAGCGAACCGGACCGGAACACCGCGACCTGGTCGGCCAGTTTGAGCGCCTCGTCGATGTCGTGCGTGACGAACACGATCGTCTTGTGCAATTCGCTTTGCAGACGCAGGATTTCGTTCTGCAGCTCGACGCGCACCACCGGGTCCACGGCCGAGAACGGTTCGTCCATCAACATGATGGGCGGGTCGGCGGCCAGCGCGCGCGCCACGCCGACGCGTTGTTGCTCACCGCCGGACAGCTGGGCGGGGTAGCGGGTGGCCAGCTTGGTGTCCAGGCCCACCCGTTCGAGCACCTCGTAGGCGGCGGCGCGGGCCGCCCGCCGCGACTGTCCCTTCAGCACGGGAACCGTTGCGACGTTGTCGATTACCCGCAGGTGCGGCATCAGGCCGGCATGCTGGATGACGTAGCCGATGCCCAGGCGAAGCCGCACCGGGTCCAGGGTGGACACGTCCACCCCGTCGACGGTGATGGTGCCCGACGTCGGTTCGATCATGCGATTGACCATCCGCAGCGCGGTGGTCTTGCCGCTGCCGGACGAGCCGACGAATACCGTCAGCTTTCCGTTGGGGACCACCAGGCTGAGCTGGTCCACCGCGGTGGTGCCGTCGGGGAAGGCCTTGGTGACGTTGTCGAAGACGATCATCGGCCGACTGGGTGGTTGAAGCCGTTGTCCCGCAGCCAGTTCCGTGCCGCCTCGTCGGGGTCGATGCCTGAGTTTCCGGCCACGGCGGCGTTGAGTCCGGCCACCCCGGGGGTGGTCAGCTTCGCCGACACGGCGTCCAGCACCCCCTTGAGGCGGTCCGACTTCTTCTGCGAATTGACCAGCGGCACAATGTTGCCGGCCAGGAAGTTGTGCTCGGGGTCGTCGAGCACCACCAGTTGGTTCTGCGGGATCGCGGGGGACGTCGTGAAGATGTTCGCGGCGTTTACCCTTCCTTCCACCAGCGCACGCACCGTGACGGCGCCGCCGCCGTCGTTGATGGCGACAAAGTTGCCCGGCCGGATGTCGAGTCCGTACTTCTGCCGCAGCCCCGGCAGGCCGGCCGGTCGGGTCGCGAACGCCGAGGGCGCCCCGAACCGCACGTCGTCCGAGTGTGCCGCCAGGTCGGCGATTGTCTTCAGCTTCCACGCATTAGCGGTTGCGGAGCTCACGGTCACGGTGTCAGTGTCGGTGGCCGGCGACGGGGTCAGGATCGACAGGTCGCCGGGCAGCCTGCGGTCGAGCTCCAGCTCGACGGCGTCGAGCATGGTCGCCGTCGACTGGGGTGCGAAGTAGAGCAGCAGGTTGCCGATGTACTCCGGCACCAGGTCGATCGAGTGGTCCTTGAGCGCGGGGATGTAGGTTTCCCGGCTGCCGATGCCCATCCGCCTGCCGACCTCGAACCCGTTGGCCTGCAACGCTTGCGCGTAGATCTCGGCGATGATTTGCGACTCCGGGAAGTCGCCGGATCCCACGACGATGGATTTGGGGCTGCCGACCTCGGCGCCCAGCGGGTCGGAACTGCTGCACGCCGCGAGCACGCAGATCGCCGTCAGCCATACCGCCGCCTGGATGATCGCGCGGTGCGCGCGCGACGTCATCCCCATACCGCCGACAGTAACGCCAGAATCGCGGCGGTGCGGGGGCGCGCCGGGCCGGTTGCGCGGTTTGGTTTCATTCTGTGCCGGATGGGACAAAGATGGCACTATGAGCAGCCCCAGCCCTGACTCGCCCAGCCAGCCGCATCGCGAGCACGCAGCGACGCCCTCGACGGGTGCGGCACCCAGGGAACCGGCCATCGGGTTCACCCGCGCCGGTGCGCTGTGGTCGTCCCTGATCGCCGGCTTTTTGATCTTGATCCTGCTGCTGATTTTCATCACCCAGAACACGACGTCGACGCCGTTCCAGTTCTTGGGCTGGCACTGGAGTCTGCCGCTGGGGGTGGCCATCCTGCTGGCGGCGGTGGTCGGCGGCCTGATCACGGTCGCCGTCGGCACCGCGCGCATCCTGCAGCTGCGCCGCGCCGCCAAGAAGCACCACGCGGCGTCGCGCTAGTGGCCTAGCCGGGAAGCTTGGCCAGCTCCGCGAGCCCCCGGGAAATCAGCGGCGCCACGACCTCCGGCATGTGATCGGAGTCCAGTCCGCGCGCCTGGTCCGACATCCGCCGGCGGAAGTCGATGCCGGCGGCGATGATCGCGAGCTTGAAGTACGCCAGCGCCATGTAGAACTCCCAATGCGCCAATGGCAAACCGGCGACCAGTGAATACCGGTCGGCCAGCTCGTCGGCCGTCGGCAGCAGCGGCGACGTCCAGGCGGCTTGCGCGTTGACGATCAGGTCCAACGCCGGGTCGCGGTAGACGCACATCAGCGCCGCGTCGGACAGCGGGTCCCCGAGGGTGGACAGCTCCCAGTCGACGACGGCGCGAACCTTCGTCGGGTCGTCGGCGTCCAGAATGGTGTTGTCGATCCGGTAGTCGCCGTGCACGATCGACGTGCGGCTTTGCCGGGGAATCGCTTGCTGCAGACCGGAATGCAGGCGCTCGACATCGGCGTCGCGACGGTCGTCGGGCAGCCGCACCAACGCCCACTGCGACCCCCACCGCCGCACCTGGCGCTCCAGGTAACCGCTGGGCTTGCCGAAATCGGCCAGGCCGACGGCCTCGGGGTCCACGCTGTGCAAATCGACCAGGACCCGGATCAGCGAGTCGACGCAGCCCCCGATGACGGTGTGGCTGAAGGCTTCCAGCTGGGCGCGCCGGCGCACCACCTGCCCGGCGACGAACTCGACGATCTGGAACGGCGCCCCCAGCACCGCGTCGTCCTCGCACAGCGCGATCGCGCGCGCCACCGGAACGGGCGTGTCGCGCAGCGCCGCGACCACCCGGTACTCGCGGGCCATGTCGTGGGCCGACGGGGTCAGCCCGTGCAGCGGCGGGCGCCGCACCAGCCAACTGGTCGCGTCGTCGTAGACGCGGAAGGTCAGATTGGATCGGCCACCGGAGATGAAGTCCGCGCGCAGCTCGCCGACGCGTCCGATGCCCAGCGAACGCAGATAGGAGTCCAGCGAGGCCAGGTCGAGACCTTCGAGTTGGTCAGCTGAAGTCACCGGACTTGTTTACCACCTTTGATTTCGCGGCAGCAGGTCCCACACGTGCTCGACCCCGTTGACCCCCGCCACCGTCGCCTGACCCGATCGCGAGAACAGCAGCCGGGTCACCGACGCGTAGTCGACGGGGAACGACAGCAGCCGGGCGGTCCCCAGGATCTGGTGCAGCAGCACGTTGATCACGCCGCCGTGGCTGAAGACGGCGACGGTGTCCTCGGGGTCGACGGAGGCGACGAGGTCGTCGACCGCCGCGCGCACCCGGGCGAGAAACGCGTCCTCGTCGACCGCGCTGGGCAGATGCCCCTGCGCCAGGCGCGCCCACTCTTCGGGCATCTCCTGGCGGATCTGCTCGACGGGGATGTACAGCGGAAGGTCGCGATCGTATTCGGCGAACCGGTCGTCGATCTCGACGGCGAGCCCCCGCGCCGCCGCCACCGGTTCGGCGGTCTGGATCGCGCGCCGCTGCGGGCTGCTCACCACCCGGGAAATGGGAAACCGGTCCAGCGCCTTGGGCAGACGCTCGGTCTGCGCCAATCCCTCGTCCGACAGGTCCGGGTCGGAGCCCTCGCCGTGTTCGCTGCGCAGCGGCAGCGCGTGCCGGACCAGAAGCAATTGCATGTGTTCGTTCCTGTCTGTGGTTCAGCGCGACGTGTTCATTCAAGGCTCCTCGAGGGGCCCCCGCAGAATAGGGCTCAGGGGAAGGCCGATCGCGAGGAGGACGAATGACCGGGCCGAGCATGGATTGGGACGCCGCATACCGGCAGGAAACGCCGCCGCCGTGGAGCATCGGCCGGCCGCAGCCCGAGCTGGCGGCGCTGATCGACCAGGGCAAGATCCGCGGCGACGTGCTGGACGCGGGCTGCGGCCACGCCGCCCTGTCGCTGGCGCTCGCCGAGCGGGGCCACACCGTGGTCGGCCTGGACGCCAGCGCCACAGCCATCGAGGCCGCGGCCGCCGCGGCCGCGGAACGGGGGCTGACCACAGCGACTTTCGCCCAAGCCGACGTCACCAACTTCCGCGGCTATGACGACCGCTTCTCGACTGTCCTGGACAGCGGGCTGCTGCACGCGCTGCCGCCGGAACGGCGCCAGGATTACCTGCGGTCGATCTTCCGGGCGGCCGCCCCCGGCGCGACGCTGTACATCCTGGCCTTCGCCACCGGCGCGCTCGGCGACGCGAGTCAGGGCGGCCCGCGCGGCTTCGCCGAAGCCGAGTTGCGTGACGCCGTGTCGGAGCTCTGGCGGGTCGACGACCTGCGGCCGGCCAAGGTCTACGGCAACGCTTCGCCCGACTACCCGCTGCCGCACCTGGAACACGACGGCGACGGCCACTTCATGGCGCCGGGCTTTCTGCTCAGCGCCCACAAGCCGGGCTGATCCGGCCCGCCCACGCTGCGGAGAATGCTATTCTCCGCGCAGAGAGTGGGGTGTGCGGATGACGACGGTAGGTCAGACCCAACTGGACGCGGGCGTGCTTGGCCGCTGGCTGGACTCAAACGGCGCCCCGGGAAACGGTGCACCACCGCGGCTGGAGCAGCTGAAGGGCGGCTCGCAGAACACGCTGTATCTGCTCGACCGCGGCGGTGAGCGGATGGTGTTGCGCATGCCCGGCGCCCGCGCCGACGCCGCCCGCATCGACGGCCTGCTGCGCGAGATCCGCTTGGTGCGCGCGCTGTCCGGCACCGACGTCCCGCACGCGGCGCTGATCGCCGCCGACGACACCGGCACCGTGCTCGGCATGCCGTTCTACGTCATGCAGGCCATCGACGGGTGGAGCCCGATGGACGGGGGCTGGCAACCACCGTTCGACACCGACCTTGCCGCCCGGCGCGGGCTGGCCTTCCAGCTCGTCGAGGGCGCCGCCAAGCTGGGCCGGGTGGATTGGCGGGCCCAGGGCCTGGACGGTTTCGGCCGCCCGGACGGCTTCCACGAGCGGCAGGTCGACCGCTGGCTGGCCTTCCTCGACGCCTACAGGGTGCGCGAACTGCCCGGCCTCGAGGAGGCCGCCGACTGGCTGCGCAACAACCGCCCGGCGCATTACCGGCCGGGCATCATGCACGGCGACTACCAGTTCGCCAACGTGATGTTCGCGCACGGGGAGCCGGCGCGACTGGCCGCGATCGTCGACTGGGAGATGACGACGGTCGGCGACCCGCTGCTGGACCTGGCGTGGTGCCTGCTGGGCTACGACGGAGAGGAGCCCCGCGCCGACGGATTCTATCTGGACATGGGCGGCATGCCCAGGCGCGGCGAATTGCTCGAGCACTACGAGCGGATCAGCGGGCTGTCGACGGAGAACATCGACTATTACCTGGTGCTGGCGAATTGGAAGCTCGGCATCGTGCTGGAGAAGACCTATGCGGCCGGCGTGCGAACCGGCAAGGTGGACTCCAAGATTCAAGGCGCCTTCGGGGCGATGATCCCCCAGCTCATCGCCACGGCGGCCGAGCTGGCGAGGGCACACTGAAATGACCTACGCGGAGCGGCTTTTCGACCTCACCGACCGGGTGGTGCTGGTCACCGGCGGCAGCCGCGGGCTGGGCCGCGAGATGGCGTTCGGCGCCGCCCGCTGCGGCGCCGACGTGGTGATCGCCAGCCGCAACATGGACAACTGCGTGGCCACCGCCACGGAGATCGAGGCCGAGACCGGGCGCGCAGCCATGCCGTATCAGGTGCACGTGGGCCGCTGGGATCAGCTGGACGGCTTGGTCGAGGCGACCTATGACCGGTTCGGCAAGGTCGACACCCTGATCAACAACGCCGGCATGTCGCCGCTGTACGACAAGCTGACCGACGTCACCGAGAAGCTGTTCGACGCGGTCGTCAACCCGAACCTCAAGGGACCGTTCCGGTTGTCGGCCCTGGTTGGCGAGCGCATGGTGGCGGCCGGGCGCGGGTCGATCATCAACGTGAGCACGGCCGGATCGCTGCGCCCGACACCCGACATCGTCCCCTATGCCGCCGCCAAGGCCGGCCTCAATGCCATGACCGAAGCCTTGGCGAAGGCGTTCGGGCCGGCGGTGCGGGTCAACACGTTGATGGCCGGCCCGTTCCTGACCGACGTGAGCAAGGCCTGGAACCTCGAGGCGGCCCACGGCAAGCCGTTCGCGCACCTGGCCCTGCAGCGGGCCGGGGATCCGGCCGAAATCGTGGGCGCTGCACTGTTTTTGGCGTCCGATGCGTCCAGTTTCACCACCGGCTCCATCCTGCGCGCCGACGGCGGAATCCCCTAGCAGATAGGAGCGATCGAATGTCTTGGGACTTCTCCACCGAACCGGAATTTGCCGAAAAGATCGGCTGGGTCCGCGAGTTCGTCCGCCAGGAGGTGGAACCCCTCGAGGTGCTGTTCCCGGGTTGCGAGTTCCTGCCGCTGAACGACGAGCGCCGGCGCATCGTCGATCCGCTCAAGCAGCAGGTCCGCGACAAGGGCCTGTGGGCGCCGCATTTGGGCCCCGAACTCGGTGGCCAGGGCTTCGGCGCGGTGAAGCTGACGTTGATCAACGAAATCCTGGGCCGCAGCCCGTGGGCGCCGATCGTGTTCGGCACCCAGGCGCCCGACACGGGCAACGCCGAGATCATCGCCCGCTTCGGCACGCAGGAACAAAAGGACCGCTATCTCGCCGGGCTGTTGTCCGGGGAGATCTTCTCGTGCTTTTCGATGACCGAGCCGCAGGGCGGGGCCGACCCGCGAGTCTTCCGCACGCGCGCCTTCCGTGATGGCGACGACTGGGTGATCACCGGGCGAAAGTACTTCTCCTCCAATGCCTCCGTCGCGTCCTTCTTCATCGTCGTCGCGATCACCGACCCGGACGTGCCCGTCCACCGCGGCGCCTCGACCTTTCTGGTGCCGGCCGGTAGCGAGGGGCTGACCATCGAGGCCACCCATCACCTGGTCGGCGCGCTGCCGCACGAGCCCGGGCACTCGCTGGTGCACTACGACGGGGTCCGGGTGCCGTCGGACGCGCTGCTGGGCGAAGCAGGGCAGGGCTTCATGATCCTGCAGACCCGGCTCGCCGGTGGGCGCCTGCACCACGCGATGCGCTCGATCGGGGTGGCCCAACGCGCGGTGGAGATGATGGCCCGGCGCGCCAAAAGCCGTTTCACACAAGGTAGTTCGCTGGCCGACAAGCAGCTGGTGCAGGCGTTCATCGCCGACTCCTACACCGAATTGATGCCGTTCCGGTTGGCGGTACTGCACGCGGCATGGCTGATCGACACCGCCGGGGAGCACGCGGCACGCGCCGAGATCGGCGCGTGCAAGATCTTGGCGTCGCAGGTGCTCAAATCGATTGGGCTGCGCGCGATCCAGGTGCACGGCGCCCTCGGCACCACCGATCAGCTGCCGCTGGTCAACGTGTTGCTCGGCGGGGTTGCGCTCGGGCTGGCCGACGGGCCGACCGAGGCCCACAAGGTGAACCTGGCCCGGCTGCTGCTCAAGGGGTACGAGGCCGAGGACGCCGAATGGCCGAGCGAACTGCTGGACATCCGGCGCGAGGCCGCCCGGTCCAAGTACCGCGACCTCATCGACCGGGTTCCGGCGCTGCCCGATTCGCCGTGAGTAGCAGGGTGACCGCGGCGGTCGAGCGGGCGCTCGACGACCGCCAGCGCGAAGCCACCGAAGAGGTCGAGCGCATCCTGGCCGCCGCGGTGCGCGTCATGGAACGCGTTGCGCCCGAACCGCCGCGGGTCAGCGACATCGTCGCCGAGGCCGGCTCGTCGAACAAGGCGTTCTACCGCTATTTCGCCGGCAAGGACGAACTCATCCTGGCCGTGATGGAACGCGGGGTGGGCATCGTGGTTTCCTACCTCGAGCACCAGATGGCCAAGGAGCCGAAGCCCCGGGACCAGGTCGCGCGCTGGATCGAGGGCACGCTCGCGCAGGTGGCCGACCCGCACCTGATCAGCATGAGCCGCGCGGCCGCCGGGCAGATGTCGGCCGGCACGAATTGGCGGGCGGCGGATCAGGAGATGATGCGGCCGCTGCGCGATCTGCTCGTCGAACCCGTTGCGGCGCTGGGCAGCAGCGACGTCGAGCGGGACGTGGACGCCGTGTTCAGTTGCACGGCGGCGACGATGCGCCGATACGTGGGCTCGGGCGACCGGCCGAAGCCCGACGACATCGCACACCTGGTGCAATTCTGTCTACGCGGCCTGGGGGTCCGTTGATGCGCGCGGTCGTCTGCCGTTCCTATGGCACCCCGGAAGATCTGGTTCTCGAGGATGTCGACGATCCCGTGGCCGGTCCCGGGCAGCTGTTGGTGCGCGTCCACGCCGCCGCCGTCAACTTCCCCGACGTCCTGTTCATCGCCGGCAAGTATCAGGTCAAGATCCCGCCGCCGTTCATCCCGGGCAACGAGATCGCCGGTGAGGTGATTGCCGCCGGCGACGGCGCGCCGTTTCGCCCGGGTCAGCGCGTCGCCGGAACCACTTTCGGGGCGTTCGCCGAGCAGGCGCTGCTGGACGCGAGCCAGGCGACGCTCGTCCCCGACGACGCCGACTTCGCCTCGGCGGCCGCCTTCGGCGTCACCTACCGCACCGCGTATCACGCGCTGCGCTCGACCGCCCCGGTGGCGCAAGGGGATTGGGTGGTCGTGCTGGGCGCGGCGGGCGGCGTCCATCTGGCCGCCGTCGACCTGGCCGTCGCCCTGAAAGCGCGGGTGCTCGCCGCGGCGTCGAGCCCCGACAAACTCGAACTCTGCCGCCAACGCGGCGCCGAGGCGACCGTCGACTACGACCGGGAGGACTTGAAGGCACGCATCCGCGAGCTCACCGGCGACGCCGCCAGGGTGGTCATCGACCCGGTGGGCGGGCCGTACGCGGAGCCGGCGCTACGCGCGCTGGCACGCGGCGGCACCTTCGTCACGCTGGGCTATGCGGCCGGGACGATACCGGCCATCCCGCTGAACCTCGTTCTGCTCAAGGACATCTGCGTGCGCGGCATGGAGATCCGCACCTTCATGACCGACCATCCCGACGAGGCCGTCCGCGACATGCGGGAATTGTCGGAGATGTTCGCCGCCGGAACGATCCGGCCGTACATCGGGGCGCGATTCCCGTTGTCCGACACCGCAGCCGCGCTGCGGCATGTGGCGGACCGCAAGGTGCTGGGCAAGGTCGTCATCGACGTCACGGCGTGACGATGTTGAAGCTCGGGTCCGGCTGGTCCAGCACCCCCAAGAAGGCCCGCAGCGCGTCCTGGTCGCCGGATATCTGCAGGCCGGGCGAGGCGAAGTCGCCCAGCGCCGCCGTGAGGATCCGAGACTTGCTGTCCAGCTTGACCGTAACGGTGGCCGTCTCCGGATCGGCCGCCGCCCTGCGGTACACCAGCACCCCGTTGCGCAGGGTGAGCCGGTAGTTGACGGCCAGGTCCGCGAAGGCGATATCGATGGCGACGTCGAGATCCCAGCTTCTCGGCCCGTCGACGCGGATGGCGAGGCTGTCGAAGATCTGCTCCGGCGTCAACTGGGACAGCATGGTGGGCGAGGCGACCTGAGCCGCGGTGCCGAAGTTGCCGCTGCGCAATTCGGTTGCGCCGCTGAGGAAGAAGTTGCGCCAGGTCGCGTTCTCCGCGCCGTAGGCCAGCTGTTCGAGCGTGTCGGCGTACAGCTCGCGGGCACCGGCGTGCCCGTCGTCGGCGAAGGTCGCGTGATCCAGCAGCGTTGCCGCCCAACGAAAGTCGCCGGCGTCGTACGCCGCCTGAGCCAGGCCCACGACCCGGTCGATTCCACCCATCGCCTCGACGTAACGCGGCGCGAGGGCCTCCGGCGGATGCGGCCACAACCGGGCCGGGTTGCCGTCGAACCAGCCCATGTAGCGCTGGTAGACCGCCTTCACGTTGTGGCTGACCGACCCGTAATAACCGTGGGTGTGCCAAGCGCGTTCGAGCGCGGGCGGCATCCGGAACATCTCCGCGATCTCCACCCCGGTGTAGCCCCGGTTGAGCAGTCGCAGCGTCTGGTCGTGCAGGTAGGCGTACATATCGCGTTGCAGGGATAGAAACTCGACGATGCTGTCCCTGCCCCAGGTCGGCCAGTGGTGGGAGGCGAACACCACGTCGGCGCGGTCGGCGAAGGTGTCGATCGCCTCGGTGAGGTAGCCGGACCAGGCGTGCGGGTCGCGCACCAGCGCGCCGCGCAGCGTAAGCAGGTTGTGCAGGTTGTGCGTGGCGTTTTCGGCCATGCACAGCGCGCGGAAAGCCGGGAAGTAGAAATGCATTTCGGCCGGGGCCTCGGTGCCGGGCGCCATCTGGAATTCGATCTCCACGCCGTCGATGGTGTGCTTCTCGCCGGTCTCACGGATGTCGATGGTCGGGACGATGATCGCCACCTCGCCGGTGGACGGGGCCTGACCCAGCCCGCAGCCCACCTGGCCCATTGGGCCGCGCGGCAGCAGGGAGCCGTACATGTAGGTCGCGCGGCGCGTCATGGCCGGGCCGGCGTACACGTTCTCCTGCACGGCGTGCTCGACGAAACCCTCCGGCGCCAGCACGGCCACCGCACCGGAGTCGACCTCCGCCTGCGAGGTGACGCCCAGGACGCCGCCGAAATGGTCCACATGGCTGTGCGTGTAGATCACCGCGACGACGGGGCGGTCGCCGCGGTGCGTGCGGTACAGGCCCAGGGCGGCGGCCGCGACCTCGGTGGAGACCAGCGGGTCGATGACGATGATGCCGGAGTCCGTTTCGACGAACGTGACGTTGGAGATGTCGAGCCCACGGACCTGGTAGATGCCCGGAACCACTTCGTAGAGACCTTGTTTCGCGGCCAGCGTCGACTGCCGCCACAGGCTGGGGTGCACCGACGTCGGAGCGGGGCCGCCGAGGAAGGCGTAGGCGTCGTTGTCCCACACCACCCGTCCGTCGGCCGCCTTGATGACGCACGGCGACAGGGCGGCGATGAAGCCACGATCGGCGTTGTCGAAGTCCGCGTCGTCCTCGAATGGCAGCGCGTGCGCGCCGTGTGCCGCCTCGATGACCGCGGTGGGGCGTTTGTGTTCCACGCCAATACATTGCCATTGCGCGGCCATTCCGCACAGCGTTCATTGGCAACCGACCAATGAACAGGCAAACAATTACCTCGAACCCTAGATATTGAGTCCAGTTAAGCCGCATACTGCCCAGACGGCCCTCAATGCCGAGGGTCGCAACTTTCGGGCGAAGGAGAACACGTGAAGCGTGGACTGATGGTCGCGGCGGTTGGAGCGGCAGTTCTAGCCGCCGGTATTTCCGGCTGTTCCAGCAACAAGTCGAGTTCGGGCGGTTCGGGCACTAGTTCGGCCATCAACACCTCGGCGGGCGCTGCCAGCGGAACCAAGGTCCTCATCGACGGCAAGGACCAGAACGTGAGCGGCTCGGTCGTGTGCACGACCGCAGGCGGCAACGTGAACATCGCGATCGGCGGCGCGGCGACCGGAATCGCCGCCGTGCTCACCGACGCCAACCCGCCCCAGGTGAAATCGGTTGGGCTGGGCAACGTCAACGGCGTGACGCTCGGCTACACCTCCGGGACCGGCCAGGGCAACGCCTCCGCCGAAAAGAACGGCAACAGCTACAAGATCACCGGCACAGCCACCGGGGTCGACATGGCCAACCCGATGCAACCGGTGAACAAGCCGTTCGAAATCGACGTCAACTGCTCTAGCTAGCTGAGCTCGCGGGCGGTTGCCACCCGTTCAGTGGCAACCGCACCGTGAACTCGGTATGGCCGGGTGAACTTTTTACCGTGATCGTGCCGTCGTGCGCCTTGACCACAGCGGACACGATTGCCAGACCCAGTCCGGTGCTGCCGCCCTTGCGTGAACGCGAGGTGTCTCCGCGGGCGAACCGCTCGAACACCTCGGACTGCAACGCCGCCGGGATGCCGGGTCCGTTGTCGATGACCTGCAGCACGGTGTGTGCCGGCTCGGTGCTCAACCGCGTGGTCACCACCGTGCCCGCGCCGGTGTGCAGGCGGGCGTTGGCGAGCAGGTTGGTCAGCACCTGGTGCAGCCGGGCGCCATCACCCGTGACGATCACGGGCTCCTCGGGCAGGTCGAGCTCCCATTGATGGTCGCCTCCGGCGACGTGCGCGTCGTTGACCGCGTCGACCGCCAGCCGCGACAAATCGACCGGTTCGCGTTCCAGCGGCCGGCCGGAATCCAGGCGGGCCAATAGCAGCAGGTCCTCGACCAGGCGCGTCATCCGTTCGGTCTCGGAGGCCACCCGGCTCATCGCGTGGGCTATTGCCTCCCGGTCTCCCCCTTCGCGGTCCATGCGCTGGGTGAGTTCGGTGTAGCCGCGGATCGCGGCCAGCGGCGTGCGCAGTTCGTGACTGGCGTCGGCGACGAACTGGCGGACCCGGGTCTCGCTCGCCTGCCGCGCCGACAGCGCGGCCGCGATGTGGTCGAGCATCCGGTTGAGGGCCGACCCGAGCTGGCCCACCTCGGTGGCCGGGTTCGCGTCGGATTCGCGGACCCGGACCGGCAGCTGGACCTCACCGCGGTCCAGCGGCAGGTCGGCCACGTTGCTCGCGGTCTGCGCGACGCGACGCAGCGGCGCCAGCGCCCGCCGGATGATGATCACCCCGGCGATGGTCGCGGCCGCCAGCGCTATCACGGTGACGATCGCGAAGATGATCAGCATCCGGATCAGGGTGGCGTCGACGTTGGACATCGACAGGCCGGTGACGATGATGTCGCCGCCGTTGCGGCTCGGGGCCGCCACCACCCGGTAGCGGCCGAGGCCGTCCAGGTTCAGGGTGACGGGCGCGCGGCTGTCGGCGATCTGTTCCAGTTGGGTCTGGGCGGTTGAGGTCAGTGCGGCCCGGGTCCCACTGCTGGTGAGGTAGCCGGCGTCGACCGTCTTGCCGTGGTTGACCACCGCGGCGACCATGCCGGCCGGCTGACCGGGGGCGTCCAGGAATCGGGGACCCGGGCCGGGCCGCTGATAGTAGGAGTGGTCGCGCCGCGGCCGGTTCGGTTCGGGGTACATCAGCGCCGACCGGAACGACGTGCCGGCGAGTTGGCCGTCGAGCTGCTTCACCAAGTGGTGGTTCAGCGCCAGCTCGGTCACCGCGGTGATGCCGACGCACACGATGGCCAGCACGACGATCTGTCCGACCAGCAGCCGCAGGCGCAGCGACCAGACCCGGCGCGAGCTGGCCAACGGTCGCGACCCGCGGCGCCCGGCTTCGCCGCGCTTGCGATCGCTCCTACTCGACGGTCGCGACCCGCGGCGCCCGGCTTCGCCGCGCTTGCGATTGCTCCTACTCGACGGTCGCAACCCGCGGCGCCCGGCTTCGCCGCGCTTGCGATCGCTACTAGCGGGCGGGCTTGAGGACATAGCCCGCGCCTCGCAGCGTGTGGATCATGGGCTCGCGGCCGTTGTCGATCTTCTTGCGCAGGTACGAGATGTACAGCTCGACGATGTTGGACCGGCCGCCGAAGTCATAACTCCACACCCGGTCGAGAATCTGGGCCTTGCTCAGCACCCGCTTGGAATTGCGCATCATGAAGCGCAGCAACTCGAATTCGGTGGAGGTCAACGCGATCGGCTCGCCGGCGCGGGTGACCTCGTGACTGTCCTCGTCGAGCACCAGGTCGCCGACCACCAGTTGCGCGCCGCTGTCCACCGTCGTCACGCCGGTGCGCCGCAACAGCGCCCGCAGCCGCAGCACCACCTCTTCGATACTGAACGGTTTGGTGACATAGTCGTCGCCGCCCGCGGTCAACCCGGCGATGCGGTCTTCGACGGCATCCTTGGCCGTCAGCAGGAGCACCGGCAGCTGGGGGTTCTCCTCGCGCAGCTTGTGCAGGACGTCGAGCCCGCTCATGTCGGGCAGCATCACATCGAGGACGACCACATCCGGGCGCTGGGCGCGGGCCGCGGCGATAGCCGATGACCCGTCACTGGCCGTGGCGATGTTCCAGCCCTCGTACCGCAGCGCCATCGACACCATCTCGGCCAAGACGGACTCGTCGTCCACCACCAGAACGTTGATCGGATTGCCGTCGGCGCGACACATGACAACCCGCTCGACGGACGCTCGCGGCTGTGTCACACGTTCCAGTATGCGCACCGTGCTGAGCCGTGGCTATGGCTTACCTTTGCGCTACCTGTGAACGGGAAACGCGGGGCGGGCCCGCAGTAGGCCGGATGCCTGTTAAACCCCCACGAAGCAAATAAAAATAAACCGCCGCGCCCGCGGGCCCCCCCCCCCCCCCCAAAAAAAAAAAAAACGGCCCCACACAAAGGGGGTGGTATAGG
>NZ_LZHV01000070.1 GCF_001667275.1 Mycobacterium sp. ACS4054 | reverse complement strand
CCCGCCCCTCGGGGACCGGCATCGAGCGATCCGTCAACGCCCCGCCGGTGATCGTGCCCGTGCCCGTTCCGATACCGGTGCCGCCCTACCAAGGTGGCAGCCAGCAGGGCGGTGGCCAGTCCGCGCCGAGCGGCCACCCACCGATCCAGTGCCTCGCCTGTCACCCGCCGCAGCCGGTTCACCCGCAGCCGATCCACCCACAACCGCCGCAGCATCCCTGAGATCGGGCGAGGCCGGACACATCGGTCCGGTCTCGCCTACGTTCGCGAGCGCAGCGCGCGGTGGGCATGAGGCCAGAACGGCATGCCCACCGCGACGGTCGCGCCGGCGGCGATCAGGCCCACCGCCACGTCGACGCTTTCGCGACCATCGCTTGCCCAGTAGACGTCCTTGAGGTCCAGAAGCAGGGCCAGCTCATCGACGATCATGGCGTTCGCGGCGCCGTACGCGACGGCCGCCGCGGGGTGCCGCCGTTGCCTGTCGGTGCCCCGCAGCCCGACCCCGGCCACCGTCGCCAGCATCCCGATGCCGATGTTGTAGTGGTGAAAGTGCTTGCCGCCCATCGACATACCGCCCCCCGACGGGCCGTGGCCGGCGCGGATCCAGTGCGTGAGCCCCCGCAGCCCGGCGAAGGTGAGGGTGAACGACGCCCAGGCCAACACCGTGGCCTGCTCACCGGGCTGCAGCCGCTCGTTCCATTGGTGGCGCAGGCGCCCCCACCGAGACCTCGGTGCGTCGTCGGCGACGTCCATAACAACCGACGCTAGACCCATAGCATCGATTGCGTGGAGTCCCGTTGGGTGCTGCACCTGGACATGGATGCGTTCTTCGCCTCGGTCGAACAACTCACCCGGCCGACCCTGCGGGGACGGCCGGTGCTGGTCGGCGGCCTGGGCGGGCGGGGCGTGGTGGCCGGCGCCAGCTACGAGGCCCGCGTGTTCGGCGCCCGCTCGGCCATGCCGATGCATCAGGCCCGCCGCATGGTGGGCGTGACCGCGGTGGTGTTGCCGCCGCGCGGTGTGGTGTACGGGGTGGCCAGCCGGCGCGTCTTCGACGCCGTGCGCAGCGTGGTGCCCGTCGTCGAGCAGCTGTCCTTCGACGAGGGTTTCGGCGAACCGCCGCATCTCGCGGGCGCCTCCGCCGAGGACGTCGAGGCGTTCTGCGAGGGCCTGCGGCGACGGGTCCGCGACGAGACCGGCCTGATCGCCTCGGTCGGCGCCGGCTCGGGCAAGCAGATCGCCAAGATCGCGTCCGAGCTGGCGAAGCCCGACG
The DNA here is from genome assembly GCF_001667275.1 of Mycobacterium sp. ACS4054. GTDB lineage: Bacteria > Actinomycetota > Actinomycetes > Mycobacteriales > Mycobacteriaceae > Mycobacterium. The sequence continues at coordinate 83,065 of NZ_LZHV01000070.1, read as the reverse complement.
GCATTCGGGTGGTCGGCCGCGCCGAGGAGCGGGCGCTGCTGGGCGGTTTGCCGGTGCGGCGGCTGTGGGGCATCGGCCCGGTCGCCGAGGAGAAGCTCAATCGGCTGGGCATCGAAACCATCGGCCAGCTGGCCGCGTTGACCGACGCCGAGGCCGCGAACATCCTGGGCGCGACGATCGGGCCGGCGCTGCACCGGCTGGCCCGCGGCATCGACGACCGCCCCGTGGCCGAGCGCGCCGAGGCCAAGCAGATCAGCTCCGAGTCCACGTTTGCCGTCGACCTGACCACCCTGGAACAACTTCGGGAGGCGATCGACCCGATCGCCGAGCACGCGCATCAGCGGCTGCTGCGCGACGGCCGCGGCGCCCGCACCGTCACGGTGAAGCTGAAGAAGTCCGACATGAGCATCCTGACCCGCTCGGCCACGCTGCCGTACGCGACGACCGAGCCCGGCGCGCTGGTCGCGGTGGCCCGGCGGCTGCTCCTCGACCCACGCGAGATCGGGCCGATTCGCCTTCTGGGCGTTGGCTTTTCGGGGTTGAGCGACGTGCGTCAGGAGTCGCTGTTCCCGGACCTGGACCTGGCGGGGGAGACGTCCGAGGGGCAACCCGTCCAGACGGCGACCGAGGCGATGTTCGCGCCGGCGCCCGACGATTCCGGGTGGCGGGTGGGGGACGACGTCGCGCACCCCGACCTCGGGCACGGCTGGGTGCAGGGCGCGGGCCACGGCGTCGTCACGGCGCGCTTCGAGACCCGCAGCACGGGCCCGGGCCCGGCCCGCACGTTCCCGGCCGACACCGCCGAGCTGGTCAAGGCCAACCCGGTCGATTCCCTGGACTGGCCGGATTACCTGGGGAAGCTGCAGGCCAACGAGGTCTCAGCCCCACCGGGCGATGACGTCGCCGACCGGTAGCCCCGCCGCCAGCGCGGCCATCATCAGCACCCGGGCCTGGGGCGGTCGCAGCCGGGGCACCATCACCGCGCCGGCGGCCGCCATGGCGTGCCCGGGCCCGTAGCTCGCGCCGACCCGGCCGCCCGGGACGCGGGTGGAGACCGCGACGGCCACCCCGGCGCGGCAATGGCGGGCCACCGCGTCGACCACCGCGTCGCCCGCGTTGCCCGAACCCAGCGCCTCGAGCACCACGCCCCGCGCCCCGGCGGCCACGCACGCGTCCAGGGCCACGCCGTCACTGCCCAAATAGGCGGCGACGACGTCGACCCGCGGGGCCGCGGCGGCGCTCAGCGCGCCGAGCTGGGGCCGCGTCTTCGTGCCGGCCAGCGTCACCCCGCCGTTCACCGTGCCGATCAGCTCACCGGCGAATCCGCTCAGGTCGTTGGTCGCCACCTTGGTCAGCCCCAGCGGCTGCAGCACCCGGCCGGCGAAGCACAACAGGACGCCCAGGCCGCGGGCGCCGGGGCTGCCCGCGACGGCGAGGGCGGCGCGCAGGTTGGCCGGCCCATCGGCGTCGGGGGCGTCGGCGCTGCGCATGGCGCCGGTGAGGACGACCGGAACGTCACCGTCATGGGTGAGCTCGAGCCAGAGCGCGCTCTCCTCCATGGTGTCGGTGCCATGGGTGACCACCACGCCGTCGGCGCCGCCCTCGATGGCCGACCCCACGGCCCCGCGGATCCGGTCCCAGTCGGCGGGCACCAGCTGGGAGCTGTCCACCGCCAGCACGTCGACGACGTCCACGTCGAGACCGGCCGCCAGATCGGCCGCGCCGTACGACGGCCGGTGCACGCCGTCCGCGCCGGTGCCGGTCGATATCGTGCCTCCGGTGGCGATGACGGTGAGCCGGCCCATGGTGGAATCATCGCGCACGCCGACCGCGAACACCGGCCGGCCCGCGTGCCCATTGGGGGATGATGTGAGAGTGCCCGAGGAACCTGAGCCCGTGACGTCGACCGAGCAGGCCGAGGACGCGCCGACCACCGAGCCGGAACGCCCGGCGAGGCGGCTGCGCCTGCTGCTGTCGGTCGCGGCGATCGTCTTGGCCCTGGACATCGTGACCAAGGTGCTCGCCGTCAAACTGCTGCCGCCCGGTCAGCCGGTGCCCATCATCGGCGACACGGTGACCTGGACGCTGGTGCGCAATTCGGGGGCGGCGTTCTCGATGGCGACCGGCTACACCTGGGTGCTGACCCTGATCGCCACCGGCGTGGTGGTCGGCATCTTCTGGATGGGGCGCCGGCTGGTGTCGCCCTGGTGGGCGGTCGGGCTCGGGATGATCCTCGGCGGCGCCATGGGCAACCTGGTCGACCGCTTCTTCCGCGCGCCCGGGCCGCTGCGCGGCCATGTCGTCGACTTCCTTTCGGTCGGCTGGTGGCCGGTGTTCAACGTCGCCGACCCCTCGGTGGTGGGCGGCGCGATCCTGCTGGTGGTGCTGTCGATCTTCGGCTACGACTTCGACACCATTGGTCGGCGCAAGGCCAACGGCGACACCCCGGGCAGGCGAAGGGCCGGCCAGCGTTGACGGATCGCTCGATGCCGGTCCCCGAGGGGCTGGCGGGCATGCGCGTGGACGCGGGACTGGCCCGCCTCCTCGGGCTGTCCCGCAGCGCCGCCGCGGCCCTGGCCGAGGACGGCGGCGTGGAGCTGGACGGCGTGCAGGCGGGCAAGTCCGACCGGCTGACCGGCGGCGCGTGGCTACAGGTGCGCCTGCCCGAGGCCCCACCGCCGGTGGAGAACACGCCCGTCGACATCGAGGGCATGACGATCCTGTATTCCGACGACGACATCGTCGCGGTCGACAAGCCCGCCGCGGTGGCCGCGCACGCGTCGGTGGGCTGGACCGGGCCGACGGTGCTCGGCGGGCTGGCCGCCGCCGGTTACCGCATCACCACGTCCGGCGTGCCCGAGCGGCAGGGCATCGTGCATCGCCTCGACGTCGGCACCTCCGGGGTGATGGTGGTGGCGCTGTCCGAGCGGGCCTACACCGTACTCAAGCGCGCGTTCAAGCAGCGCACCGTCGACAAGCGCTATCACGCGCTGGTGCAAGGACATCCGGATCCGTCCAGCGGGACGATCGACGCGCCGATCGGGCGGCACCGCGGCGGCGAATGGAAGTTCGCGGTGACGACCGACGGCCGGCACAGCCTCACCCATTACGACACCATCGAGGCCTTCGTCGCGGCCAGCCTGCTCGACGTGCACCTGGAAACCGGCCGCACGCACCAGATCCGGGTGCATTTTTCCGCGCTGCATCACCCGTGCTGCGGCGACCTGGTCTACGGGGCCGATCCGAAACTCGCGAAATCCCTTGGGCTCCAACGTCAATGGCTGCACGCACGCTCGCTGTCGTTCGCCCACCCGGCCGATGGCCGACGGATGGAGATCGTCAGCCCCTACCCGGCCGACCTGCAGCACGCGCTGGACGTGCTGCGCGCCCAGGGCTGATCATTCTGATGGTTTCGACCCGTCCCCCAAGCTTCGCTGGGAGTGCCCCCCAGCGCCCGGCTTCGCCGCGCTTGCGATCACTCAGCCGGCTTGCGCGCCTCGACGAGCAGGCGCACCGAGTGCGCGACGAAGGGCCCGTCGGCCTGGATGCGCTCGTGCAGTTCGCGCAGCCGCTCGCGGTAGGCGTCGACCGTGAAGTCCGGCACGGTCCAAATCACCTTGCGCAGGAAGTAGATAACGGCACCGACGTCGAAGAACTCGGCGCGCATCCGCTCCATGCGCATGTCGACCACCTGCATCCCGGCGGCCTCGGCCTCGGCGCGCTGGGCGTCCGGGTGCAACTCGGCCCACTTCTGCGGCTGCGGCCCGATGAAGTGTTCGACGAGCTCGGCCATCGTGGCGGGGCCGATCTGCTGGGCGAAGTAGGTGCCGCCCGGCCGCAGTACCCGGGCGATCTCGAGCCATCGCACCTCGATGGGGTGGCGGCTGGTCACCAGGTCGAAAGCCGAATCGGCGAACGGGAGCCGCGGCTCGTCGCCGGTCAGCACGACCACCACGCCACGGGGGTGCAGGCGCTGGGTGGCCAGGGCGGCGTTGGGTGGCCAGGATTCCGTCGCGGCCATCGCGGGCGGAAACCGTTCGGCCCCCGCGAGCACCTCGCCGCCGCCGGTGTCGAGGTCGCACGCGGCGGATGCGCTGGCCAGGCGCCGGCTCATCTGGCGCTGGTAACCCCACGACGGGCGTTCCTCGGTGGCCCGCCCGTCCAGCCAGGAGAAATCCCAGCCGTCGACCGGCGCTGAGTCGGCCTCCGCCAGCAGGTCGTCGAAGGTGCGGGTCATGTCGAGCATGCTAGGCACTCTTCACGGCGCGCGGCAGACGAACTTGGTGCCGTTCAGGTCGAGCCTGACTTCGCCCTGGTGTTCCCAGTACTGGAAGCCCTGCCGGCCGTAGCGGGCGCCGCTGCCGGACGGTTCGAGGAAGAGGATCTGCTGGTTGCCCTTCCAGTTGAGCACCGCCGCGGGCGGGTCGGTCTCGTTGTAGAACTGCGCGGTCAGCGGCCCCGCGTCGGCGGGGCACTGGTAGGTGACCACGGGCGGGCTCAGGGTGCCCGGGTCGGCGATGGCCAACTGCACCAGCCGCGTCTGGTAGGCCTCGAGCAGGCAGGTGCGCATCTCGGGGTTCTGCGCGCAACCGTCGCGGGCGGTCGCCCAGCCGTTCTGCGCGGCCGTCAGCGCCCCCTGGTCGGTGCCGGGCCGGGTCAATGCCTGCTGATACGCCGCCTGCAGGCGGTGATCCAGGTCGGTCAGTTGCGGGTCGGCGCACACCGATTGCTGGGCCGCGTTGCCCGGGCGGGCGCAGTCCAGCGCCGCCGCGGTCGGGGGAGTGCTGGCGGTGCTCGCCGGGGTGGTGCCGGCCGGCGGTGGATCCGTCTTCGCGCCGCAGGCGCCCAGCACCAGTGCCGCGATGACGGCGGCGAGCAGTCGCATACGTGCTGACTACCCGCTGCGGGCCACACACCGGTGTGCGACACGCCGCGAGACGGTCAGACGGTGGCCCCGTTGGCCTCGCCCGACGCGATCTCGGGCGCCAGCGGCGCGATCGCGGCGCTGATCGCGGTCACCGTTTCGGCGTCGACCCCGGCCGCGGCCAGCGCGTCGGACAGGTGCCCGGCCACCAGGTTGAAGTGGTGCATCGTGATCCCGCGGCCCTGATGCACCTGCTTCATCGGCGCGCCGGTGTAGGGCTCGGGCCCGCCGAGCGCGGCGGCGAAGAACTCCACCTGTTTGCCCTTGAGGCGGCTCATGTTCGTTCCGGTGAAGAAGCCCGCGAGCTGTTCGTCGGCAAGAACCCGAACGTAGAAGTCCTCGACCACGACTTCGATCGCCTCGTGCCCGCCGATCCGGTCGTAGACGGTGGCCGACGGGGTGCGGAAGCGTGCCAGAATTTTCATAAGTTGGATTGGAACATCTCGGCGTTGCCCCGCAGTTAGTTGGCTATCACGCACGGATGTCTTTGCGTAACAGGCGGATTGCCCGCTTTTGACGCCCGCGCCGGCCGCGGCGTGAGGCGGGCGGGCGCTTTACCTGCCGGAAATCTGCACCGGGTCGCCATGGTCATGTCCTAGGTTGGGTAAATGACCCACGTCACATTCACACAGCCCCACCAGGCGGTCGTGGTCATCGGGCAGGCCAGCTGCCATTGGGGGGCCGACACCATCAGGAGCCAAAGCCGATGAACCTCGGTGACTTAACGAACCTGGTCGAAAAGCCGCTCGCGAACTTGGTCGAGAAGCCGATCGCGGCGATGTCGCACATCGTCAACACGCCCAACTCCGCGGGCCGCTATCGGCCGTTCTATCTGAGGAATCTGCTCGACGCGGTGCAGGGCCGCACGCTCGACGAGGCCGTCGGCGGCAAGGTCGTCCTGATCACCGGGGGATCGTCGGGCATCGGTGAGGCGGCCGCGAAGAAGATCGCCGAAGCGGGCGGCGAGGTGGTGCTGGTGGCCCGCACCCGGGAAAACCTGGAGAAGGTGGCCTCTGACATCGAAGCGATCCGCGGCGGCGGCACCGCCCACGTGTACCCGTGCGACCTGTCCGACATGGACGCGATCGCCGCGATGGCCGACCAGGTGCTCGGCGACCTCGGGCGCGTCGACATCCTGATCAACAACGCCGGGCGGTCCATCCGGCGCTCGCTGGAGCTGTCCTACGACCGCATCCACGACTATCAGCGGACGATGCAGCTGAACTACCTGGGCGCGGTCCAGCTCATCCTGAAGTTCATCCCCGGGATGCGGGAACGCGGCTTCGGGCACATCATCAACGTCTCCTCGGTGGGCGTGCAGACCCGCGCGCCGCGCTTCGGCGCCTACATCGCCAGCAAGTCCGCCCTGGACAGCCTGTGTGATTCCCTGCAGGCCGAAACCGTCAACGACGGCGTGAAGTTCACCACCGTGCACATGGCCCTGGTGCGGACCCCGATGATCAGCCCGACCACGCTCTACGACAAGTTCCCGGCGCTGACGCCCGATCAGGCGGCCGGGGTGATCGCGGACGCGATCGTGCACCGGCCCCGGCGGGCCAGCTCGCCGTTCGGCCAGTTCGCCGCCGTCGCGGACGCGGTGAACCCGGCGGTGATGGACCGGGTGCGCAACCGCGCGTTCGCCATGTTCGGCGACTCCCATGCCGCCAAGGGTGACGAATCGTCAAGCGATACACAGGAATTCGACAAGCGCAGCGAGACGTTTGTGCGGGCGACGCGCGGGATACATTGGTGACATCATGAGCCTTCCGAAACCCGACATCCAGACCACCGTCGTCATCACCGGTGCATCCTCGGGCATCGGCGCCGAGCTGGCCCGCGGGCTGGCCCGCCGCGGCTTCCCGTTGCTGCTGGTGGCGCGACGCCGGGAACGCCTCGACGAACTCGCCAACGAGGTGGGCCAGGAGTACTCGGTGGCGGTCGAGGTGCAACCGCTGGACCTCGGCGATGCCAAGGGTCGCAACAAATTGGCGGACCGGCTGCGCGCCGAGCCGATCGCCGGCCTGTGCAACAGCGCCGGTTTCGGCACCAGCGGGGTCTTCCACGAGCTGCCGCTCGAGCGCGAAAGCGAGGAGGTGACCCTCAACGCGCTCACGCTGATGGAGCTCACCCACGCGGCCCTGCCCGGCATGGTCGAACGCGGCGCCGGCGCGGTGATGAACATCGCGTCGATCGCCGGTTTTCAGCCGGTGCCCTACATGGCGGTCTACTCGGCCACCAAGGCCTTCGTGCAGACGTTCTCCGAGGCCATCCACGAGGAGCTGCACGGGACCGGGGTGTCGGTGACGTGCCTGTGCCCCGGCCCGGTGCCGACCGAGTGGGCCGAGATCGCCAACGCTGAGCGGTTCAGCATCCCGATCGCGCAAGTCTCGCCGCACGACGTCGCCGAGGCCGCGATCGGCGGGATGCTGGCCGGCCGGCGCAGCGTGGTGCCCGGGGTGGTGCCCAAGGTGGTCAGCACCGGCGGCAGGTTCGTCCCGCGCAGCCTGCTGCTGCCGGGGATCCGGATCGGTAACCGCTTCCGCGGCGGGCCCAACCGCTAATGGCCGCTGTTGACCTGACCGCCGACGTACCGATGAGCCCGCAGGAGATGTGGGACCGCGTTGCCGACCTCTCGGACCTGGGCGATTGGCTGGTGCTGCACGAGGCGTGGCGCAGCGAGCTGCCCGAGGAGCTGGGCGAGGGCGTCCAAGTCGTCGGGGTGGCCCGCGCCAAGGGCTTCCGCAACCGGGTGACGTGGACGGTGACCACCTGGGACCCGCCGCATCAGGTCGCGTTGTCGGGGTCGGGCAAGGGCGGCGCCAAGTACGCCGTCACGCTCACCGTGCGGGGCGGTCAAGACGGATCGACGCTGGGACTGCGCCTCGAGCTGGGCGGGCGGGCGTTGTTCGGGCCGGTCGGCTCGGCGGCGGCGCGGGCCGTCAAGGGGGACGTGCAGAAGTCGCTGAAGAACTTCGTCGAGCTATACGGCTAGCGCGGCGGGCCGTCGCGAATCAAACCCAGACACACTTCGCGACACGCCCGAAACCCGTCGGTCCGCAGTCTTAGACTGGCGTCCCTATGAACCACTCCTCCTTCGTGCACCTGCATAACCACACCGAGTACTCGATGCTGGACGGTGCCGCGAAGATCACGCCGATGCTGGCCGAGGTGGAGCGGCTGGGAATGCCCGCGGTCGGGATGACCGACCACGGAAACATGTTCGGCGCCAGCGAGTTCTACAACGCGGCGACCAAGGTCGGGATCAAGCCGATCATCGGGGTCGAGGCCTACATCGCACCCGCTTCTCGCTTCGACACCCGGCGCATCCTGTGGGGCGACCCCAGCCAGAAGTCCGACGACGTCTCCGGCAGCGGCTCATACACGCACCTGACGATGGTCGCCGAGAACGCCACCGGCCTGCGCAACCTGTTCAAGCTGTCCTCGCTGGCGTCGTTCGAGGGCCAGCTCGGCAAGTGGTCGCGGATGGACGCCGAGATCATCGCCGAACACGCCGAGGGCATCATCGCCACCACCGGCTGCCCGTCGGGCGAGGTCCAGACCCGCCTGCGGCTGGGACAGGACCGCGAGGCGCTGGAATCGGCCGCCAAGTGGCGCGAGATCTTCGGCGCCGACAACTACTTCCTCGAGCTGATGGACCACGGGCTGTCCATCGAGCAGCGCGTGCGCGAGGGGCTGCTCGAGATCGGCCGCAAGCTGGACATCCGCCCCCTGGCGACCAACGACTGCCACTACGTCACCCGCGACGCCGCCCACAACCACGAGGCGCTGTTGTGCGTGCAGACCGGCAAGACCCTGTCGGATCCCAACCGGTTCAAGTTCGACGGCGACGGCTACTACCTGAAGTCGGCCGCCGAGATGCGCCAGCTCTGGGACGCCCAGATTCCCGGCGCCTGCGACTCGACGCTGCTGATCGCCGAGCGGGTGCAGCCCTACGACGACGTGTGGGCGCCGCGCGACCGGATGCCGGTCTTCCCGGTGCCCGAGGGCCACGACCAGGCGTCCTGGCTGCACCACGAGGTGATGGCCGGGCTGCGGCGGCGATTCCCGTCCGGTGTCGGCCAGGACTACATCGACCGCGCCGAATACGAGATCAAGGTCATCTGCGACAAAGGCTTCCCGTCGTACTTCTTGATCGTCGCCGACCTGATCAACTACGCCCGGTCGGTCGACATCCGGGTGGGCCCCGGGCGCGGTTCGGCGGCCGGCTCGCTGGTCGCCTACGCGCTGGGCATCACCAACATCGACCCGATTCCGCACGGGCTGCTGTTCGAGCGGTTCCTCAACCCCGAACGCCCGTCGGCACCCGACATCGACATCGACTTCGACGACCGTCGCCGCGGCGAGATGGTGCGCTACGCGGCCGAAAAGTGGGGTCAGGACCGGGTGGCGCAGGTCATCACGTTCGGCACCATCAAAACCAAAGCCGCGCTCAAGGATTCGGCGCGGATCCACTACGGCCAGCCCGGCTTCGCCATCGCCGACCGGATCACCAAGGCGTTGCCGCCGCCGATCATGGCCAAGGACATCCCGCTGTCCGGCATCACCGATCCGAACCACGAGCGGTACAAAGAGGCCGCCGAGGTGCGCGGCCTGATCGAAACCGATCCCGACGTGCGCACCATCTACCAGACCGCGCGCGGCCTGGAGGGCCTGATCCGCAACGCCGGCGTGCACGCCTGCGCGGTGATCATGAGCAGCGAGCCGCTCACCGAGGCCATCCCACTGTGGAAGCGGCCGCAGGACGGGGCCATCATCACCGGCTGGGACTACCCGTCGTGTGAGGCCATCGGCCTGCTGAAGATGGACTTCCTGGGCCTGCGCAACCTGACGATCATCGGCGACGCGCTGGAAAACATCAAGGCCAACAGGGGAATCGACCTCGACCTGGAATCGGTGCCGCTGGACGACAAGCCAACGTACGAGCTGCTGGGCCGCGGCGACACGCTCGGGGTGTTCCAGCTCGACGGCGGGCCGATGCGCGACCTGCTGCGCCGCATGCAGCCCACCGAGTTCAACGACATCGTCGCCGTGCTGGCGCTGTACCGTCCGGGTCCGATGGGCATGAACGCCCACAACGACTACGCCGACCGCAAGAACAACCGGCAGGCGATCAAGCCGATCCACCCGGAGCTCGAGGAGCCGTTGCGCGAAATCCTCTCGGAGACTTACGGTCTGATCGTCTACCAAGAGCAGATCATGTTCATCGCCCAGAAGGTCGCCTCCTACACGATGGGCAAGGCCGACGCGCTGCGTAAGGCGATGGGCAAGAAGAAGCTCGAGGTGCTCGAGGCCGAGTACAAGGGCTTCTACGAAGGCATGACCGCCAACGGTTTCTCCGAAAAGGCGGTGAAAGCGTTGTGGGACACCATCCTTCCGTTCGCCGGGTATGCGTTCAACAAGTCGCACGCCGCCGGCTACGGCCTGGTGTCCTACTGGACCGCCTATCTGAAGGCCAACTATCCGGCCGAATACATGGCCGGCCTGCTGACGTCCGTGGGCGACGACAAGGATAAGGCCGCGGTCTACCTGGCCGACTGCCGCAAGCTCGGCATCACCGTGTTGCCGCCGGACGTCAACGAGTCCCTGGTGAACTTCGCGTCGGTCGGCCAGGACATTCGCTTCGGCCTGGGCGCGGTGCGCAACGTCGGGGCCAACGTCGTGGGCTCGTTGATCAAGACCCGCAACGAGAAAGGCAAGTTCACCGACTTCTCGGATTACCTGAACAAGATCGACATCGCGGCCTGCAACAAGAAGGTCACCGAGTCGCTGATCAAGGCGGGCGCGTTCGACTCGCTGAGCCACGCCCGCAAGGGTCTGTTCCTGGTGCACACCGACGCGGTCGACTCGGTGCTGGGCACCAAGAAGGCCGAGGCGATAGGGCAATTCGACCTGTTCGGCGGCGACGGCTGTGGCACCGAGGATTCCGTGTTCACCATCAAGGTGCCCGAGGACGAGTGGGAGGACAAACACAAGCTGGCCCTGGAGCGCGAGATGCTCGGCCTGTACGTGTCCGGGCATCCGCTCAACGGCGTGGCGCACCTGCTGGCCGCCCAGGTGGACACCCAGATTCCGGCCATCCTGGACGGGGATGTCCCCAACGAGACGCAGGTGCGGGTGGGCGGCATCCTGGCGTCGGTCAACCGGCGGGTGAACAAGAACGGAATGCCCTGGGCGTCGGCGCAATTGGAAGACCTCACCGGCGGCATCGAGGTGATGTTCTTCCCCCACGCGTACTCGGCGTACGGTGCCGACATCGCCGACGACGCGGTGGTGCTGATCAACGCGAAGGTTGCCATCCGCGACGACCGCATCAGCCTGATCGCCAACGAGCTTGTGGTGCCGGACTTTTCCAACGCCCAGCCGAACCGGCCGATCGCGGTCAGCCTGCCCACCCGACAGTGCACCATCGACAAGGTCAGCGCGCTCAAGCAGGTGCTGGCGCGCCACCCCGGCACCGCCCAGGTGCACCTGCGGCTCATCAGCGGGGACCGGATCACCACCCTGGAGCTGGACGCCTCGCTGCGGGTGACGCCCTCGCCCGCGCTGATGGGCGACCTCAAGGAGCTGCTCGGCCCCGGCTGCCTCGGCAGCTAGGCGCTCGGGCGTCGCCGAGCCGGACGTCCATTGTGCGGCCAGCCGCACACTCGCGGCCGAACGTGAAGCCAGCCGCACGCTCGCGGGGTGGCTAGGGCGACGCCACCTCCACCCGGACGATGACGCTGTCGGCCCACACGCCGCGGTCGCGGGCGCGGCGCAGCTTCTCGCGCAAGCACAGGTCTTGGTGCACGTTGGTGACGCCCGGAATCTTGATCAGCGGCACGATGTTCCACTGCCAGCCATACCGTTCGCGCAGCACGCGGTTGGCCCGCTCGGCGTCGTCGCCCGAGAGGATGGTGGCGCGGCCGGCCAGGGTGGTCGCGCCCGGTCGCACCCGGCCGCGGTAGTCGCAGGCGGTGAGTTCGACGTCGCGGCGCGCGGCCAGCCGTTTCGTCTTCGGCCCCACCTTGGTGCGAAACAGCAGTGCGTCGCCGTCGAGCCCGAACCAGATCGGGGTGTCGACGGGGGTGCCGTCGCGGCGAAACGACCGGAGCAGCGCGTAGCGGTCCGCGGCCAGCCCGTCGAGGGAATGTGTGTGCATGGCCCCAGTCAACGACTTAGAGTTGGCTCTAAGTCAAGGGAGGCGGAATGAGCGCGCAGCTGACCATCGGCGAGGTGGCCCGCCGGGCCGGCGTCGCGGCGACCACGCTGCGCTACTACGAACAGATCGGGCTGGTGCCGCCGCCGGTGCGGTTGGGCGGGCAACGCCGCTACGACGATTCGGTGCTGCCCCGGCTGGAGGTCATCCGGCTGTGCAAGTCGGCCGGCTTCGCGCTCGAGGAGATCCAGCTGCTGTTCGCCGACGACGCCCCCGGGCGGCCCGCCAGCCGCGCGCTGGCCGAGGCCAAACTCGCCGCCATCGACGCGCAGATGGAGTCGCTGGCCCGGGCGCGCGCCGTGATCGAATGGGGCATGCGCTGCACGTGCCCCTCGATCGACGCATGCACGTGCGGCATTCACACCGCGTTGCCCGTCTGAGCAAAGGAGCTCCATGAGCCAGCCGCCGACCATCGCCGTGCGGAACTTCTCCCATGTCTGCATCGGCGTCTCCGACATCGAGGCGTCGCGCGAGTTCTACACCGCGGTGCTGGGCATGGACGTCGTGTTCGACATCGAACTCGACGGGGCGGGCCTGGCCGCGGTGACCGGCGGGGCCACACAGCGGGGCCGGATGGTCGGCGGGCTGATCGGCGGCGCCATGGTCGAACTGCTGTCGTTGGGCGAGGTCCCCGAATGCCCGAGCGGGCCGCACCTGGGTTACACCAACGTCTCGTTCCGCGTCGACGACCTCGACGCCACCTACGACGCCGTGCGGCGCGGGCATCCCGACGTCCGGGCCGAGCCGCCCGTCGACATCGGCGGGGTGCGGATGTTCTTCATCCACGACCCCGACGGCACGCCCATCGAATTGCTGGAGCTGCCCGCCGGCATATCGAGCACGCTGCAGCTGTGGCGCCCCGATACCGCATGATGTGTTCCGTGCCACTATCCACGCACGTACGCTCACACACATGACGACACCCGAGCGTCCCGTCACCCTATGCGAGGCGTTCCAGCGCAACGCGTCGATCGATCCGGACGCCGTCGCGCTGCGCACGCCCGGCGACACCCAGACGCTGACGTGGCGGGAGCTCGCGGCGCAGGTGCGCAAGGTCGCCGCGGGCCTGGCCGGCCTGGGCGTCGGGCCGGGCGACACGGTGTCGCTGATGATGGCCAACCGCATCGAGTTCTACCCCTTCGAGATCGGCGCCCAACACCTCGGGGCCACTTCGTTTTCGGTGTACAACACGCTGCCCGCCGAGCAGCTGACGTACCTGTTCGAAAACGCCGGCACCAAGGTCGCGATCTGCGAGGAGCAGTACGTCGACCGCATCCGCGCCAGCGGTGCGCCGATCGAGCACATCGTCTGCATCGACGGTTCGCCGCCGGGCACGATCTCGGTGGACGACGTGTACGCCGCCGCGCGCGAGGGGTTCGACTTCGAGGCGACCTGGCGGGCGGTGCGACCCGACGACGTCGTCACGCTCATCTACACCTCCGGGACCACCGGAAACCCCAAGGGCGTCGAGATGACCCACGCCAACCTGCTTTTCGAGGCCTACGCCCTCAATGCCGTCCTCCCGTCCCAGTTCGGTGACCGGGTCACCTCCTACCTCCCGACGGCCCACATCGCCGACCGGGTGATGGGCCTGTACGGCCTGGAGGTGTTCGGCGCCCAGGTGACGGTCGTCTCCGACGTCCGCGCCATCGCCGCCGCGCTGCCCGACGTGCGGCCCACGGTTTGGGGCGGGGTGCCCCGCGTGTGGGAAAAGCTCAAGGCCGGAATCGAATTCGCGATCGGCAACGAGGCGGACGAGGTCAAGCGTCAGGCGCTGCAGTGGGCGATGTCGGTGGCCGCCAAGCGCGGCGCCGCCCTGCTGACCGGTGAGCCGATCTCCGACGAGCTGGCAGCCGAATGGGCCCAGGCCGACGAGCTGGTGCTGTCCAAGCTGCGCGAGCGGCTGGGCTTCGGTGAACTGCGCTGGGCGGTGTCGGGGGCGGCGCCCATCCCGAAGGAGACGCTGGCGTTCTTCCTCGGTCTCGGCGTTCCGATCGCCGAGGTGTGGGGGATGTCGGAGCTCAGCTGCGTGGCCAGCGTCAGCCACCCCCGCGACGCGCGCCTGGGCACCGTCGGCAAGCTGCTGCCCGGGCTCGAGGGCAAGGTCGCCGACGACGGCGAGTTTCTGGTGCGCGGTCCGCTGGTGATGAAGGGGTACCGCAAGGAACCCGCCAAGACCGCGGAGGCGATCGACGCCGACGGCTGGTTGCACACCGGCGACATCATCGAGGTCGACGACGAGGGCTATCTGCGGATCATCGACCGCAAGAAGGAGCTGATCATCAACGCGGCCGGAAAGAACATGTCGCCGGCCAACATTGAGACCACCGTCCTGGCCGCCTGCCCGATGGTCGGCGTGATGATCACGATCGGCGACGGTCGGCCCTACAACGCCGCGCTGATGGTCTTCGACGCCGAATCGGTCGGGCCGTACGCGGCGCAGCACGGCCTGGACGACGCGTCACCCGAAGCCCTGGCGGCCCACCCGGAGGTCATCGCCCGCGTCGCCGCGGGCGTGGCCGAGGGCAACGCCAAATTGTCCCGGGTGGAACAGATCAAGCGCTTCCGCATCCTGCCCTCGCTCTGGGAGCCCGGGGGAGACGAGATCACGCTGACCATGAAGCTCAAGCGCAAGCCGATCATGGCGAAATACGCCGACGAGATCGAGGAACTCTACGCGCCCGAGCTGCACCCGGACGTGCACGAGCCTTCGGCCGCGGCGACGGTGCAGCCGGCATGAGCGGGGGACCGGCGTCGGCCGCAAGTGAATTTGGCCGGGCGGGTGTGCGAAAGCTGTTGCAGCGCAGCGGATTGGTCGAGGAATCGACGGCACCGCTGGCGACGGACCCGGCGGAGGTCGCCCAGCTGCTTGCCGCCCCGTGGTACGACGAGCGGCTACGCGGGCTGGCCGACGAGCTCGGGCGCGACCTGGCCGACGTCCGCGCCGAGGCCGCCTGCTACCTGCGGGAGATGGCGCCCTCCCTGGACGAGCGGGCGGTCCGGGCGTGGCGCAGCTTCAGCCGCTGGCTGATGCGGGCCTACGACGTGCTGGTCGACGAGGACCAGATCTCGCAGTTGCGCAGGCTCGACCGCAAAGCGACTCTGGCGTTTGCCTTTTCGCATCGCTCCTATCTGGACGGTCTGCTGCTGCCGGAGGTGATTCAGGCCAACCGGCTCTCGGCCGCGCTGACCTTCGGCGGGGCGAATCTCAACTTCTTCCCGATGGGGGCGTGGGCCAAGCGCACCGGCACGATCTTCATTCGGCGCCAGACCAAAGACATTCCCGTGTACCGCTTCGTGTTGCGCGCCTACGCCGCTCAGCTGGTGCAGAACCACGCCAACCTCACCTGGTCGATCGAGGGCGGCCGCACCCGGACGGGCAAGCTGCGGCCCCCGGTGTTCGGGATCCTCCGCTACATCAGCGACGCCGTCGACGAAATCGACGGCCCCGAAGTGTATTTGGTGCCCACCTCGATCGTGTACGACCAGCTGCACGAGGTCGAGGCGATGACCACCGAGGCCTACGGCGCAACGAAGCGGCCCGAGGACTTTCGTTTCCTCATCCGGCTGGCGAGACAGCAGGGGGAGCGGCTCGGCCGCGCCTACCTCGACTTCGGCGAACCGCTGCCGTTGCGCAAGAGGCTCGAGGAGCTGCGCGCCGAAGAATCCGGAGCGAGCACCGAGATCGAACGCATCGCGCTCGACGTCGAACACCGGATCAACCGCGCCACCCCGGTCACCCCGACCGCCGTGGTGAGTCTGGCGCTGCTGGGCGCCGACCGCTCGCTGTCCATCAGCGAGGTGCTGGCCACCGTGCGGCCGCTGGCGAGCTACATCGCCGCGCGGAACTGGGCGGTGGCCGGCGCCGCCGACCTGACCAATCGTTCGACCATCCGCTGGACCCTGCATCAGCTCGTCGAGTCCGGCGTGGTCAGCGTGTACGACGCCGGCACCGAACCGGTCTGGGGCATCGGCGCCGACCAGCACCTGGTCGCGGCGTTCTACCGCAACGCCGCCATCCACATCGTGGTCGACCGCGCGATCGCCGAGACGGCGTTACTGGCCGCCGTCGAAAATGCCGAGGCCTCCGTCGAGGGTTTGGTGTTGCCGTCGGCCGTGCGCGACGAGGCCTTGGCCCTGCGCGAGTTGCTCAAATTCGAGTTCCTGTTCGCGGCGCGCGCCCAGTTCGAAAAGGAGCTCGCCGACGAGGTGCGCCTGATCGGGCGGGTGGAGGACACCAGCAAGGCCGCCGGCGCCGCCGACGTGCGCGGGCTGTTGGAGAAGGCCGACCTGCTGCTGGCGCACCTGGTGCTGCGTCCGTTCCTGGACGCCTACCACATCGTCGCCGACCGGTTGGCCGCCTACGACGACGAATCATTCGACGAGGGCGCGTTTCTCGCCGAGTGCCTCGAGGTGGGCAAGCAATGGGAGCTGCAACGCAGGATCGCCAGCGCCGAGTCGAGGTCGATGGAGTTGTTCAAGACCGCGTTGCGGTTGGCCCGGCACCGCGAGCTGGTGGACGGCTTCGAGGATATGAACATCGCCCACCGCCGCCGCGAGTTCGCCGACCAGATCGCCACTGCCGTCCGCCGGGTCAACGCGATCGCGGGCCTGGCCGGTATGCGGTAGGCGGCGGCGCATCGTTGTCGGCAGAAATTTGTCGGACCCCCCTGCCATGATGGATTCATGTCCTCGGTCGCATCTCCTCCCGTAGAGGTGAATCCTGCTGAGCGGCTTGACGTGTTGTTCGACGAGCTGGCCGAGTTGGCCGGTCAGCGCAACGCGATCGACGGGCGCATCGTGGAGATCGTCGCGGAGCTGGATCGCGGCGACCTCTGCGGCGTTACGGGCGCGCGGTCGGTCGCGGCGCTGGTGGGTTGGAAGATCGGCCTGTCATCGACGAACGCCCACACGATCACCACCGTCGCGCGCAGGCTCGAGGCGTTTCCGCGCTGCGCGCAAGCCATGCGCGAGGGGCGACTGTCGCTGGATCAGGTCGGCGTCATCGCGGCGCGGGCGGGCGACGGATCCGATGAGCATTACTCGGAGTTGGCGCGCTGCGCCACCGTCAACCAGCTGCGCACCGCCGTCAAGCTGGAACCGCGACCCGAACCCGATGCTCGGCCCCAGCAGCAACCGTCGATCACGAAGACAGCCGATGAGGAGTTCACCTCGTGGCGGATCAGGCTTCCGCACGTGGATGCGGCGAAGTTCGACGCGGCACTGGCGTCGCATCGCGATGCGCTGGTCGCCGAGTGGAAGCGCGATCGGGGCAATGAACGCTGCGCATCCGATGCCGCGCCGCCGCTGCCGGGCACCCTAGAGGCGTTCATGCGCCTGGTCGAGGCCGGCTGGGATGCCGAGGCGGCCCGGCGGCCGCACGGGCAGCACACCACTGTGGTGGTGCATGTCGATGTCGAGCAACGCGCCGCC
Source organism: Mycobacterium sp. ACS4054 (assembly GCF_001667275.1). Classification (GTDB taxonomy): domain Bacteria; phylum Actinomycetota; class Actinomycetes; order Mycobacteriales; family Mycobacteriaceae; genus Mycobacterium. The sequence goes on along the minus strand of NZ_LZHV01000070.1, from coordinate 65,492 downwards.
GCACTGCATCTGGGTCCGCTGCTCACCGACGCCGAACGCCGATACCTGACCCGTGATGCCACGTGTGAGGTTTGGTTCGAGCGGGACGGCGAGGTCATCGGCGCCGGCCGGGCGACCCGCCAGATCAACCGGCGGCTTCGTCGCGCGCTCGAGCACCGCCATGCCACGTGCGCGGTACCCGGCTGCGGCGCCACCCGCGGTCTGCACGCGCACCACATCCAACATTGGGAAGACGGCGGCCCAACGGAGTTGGCCAACCTGGTCCTGGTTTGCCCCTATCACCACCGGTTGCACCACCGTGGCGGCATCATCATCACCGGAGCCGGCGACGATCTCGTCGTCACCGACGGCTCGGGCCGTCCACTGAGTGCGGGATCGCTTGCGCGTGCGCCCAACCTGGCCCCGCCCGCCGTGCCGCCGTGGCCCGGGCCCTTCGGCGAGCGCGCCGACTGGTGGTGGTACGACCCCTTCGAGCCGCAGCCACCGCCGACGAACAACTAGGTTGGAGTTCGGACCGAGGGGCGGTGGCGGCTCGCCGCGACGCGGGCCACCCGCCCCGTCAACCGGCACCGAACGGAGCCTCGCGATGACCAGCGTCGACAATCCCACTCCGCCGCAGGACTTATCGGGGATCGTTGGATGCCGGTTCATCTACACCTACGCCAACGGCTGGCGCTACGAGATGTATGTCAAGAACGACCGAACCATCGACTATCGGATCCATTCCGGTCATGTCGGCGGGCGGTGGGTCAAGGGCCAGGAGGTCGACCTGGTGCAGCTCGACACCGACAGTTACAAGATTTCGTGGACCGAGCCGACGGGCACTTCGGTGGCCGTCAACGTCATGCCCGGCAAGCGGCGAATCCACGGCGTGATCTTCTTTCCCCAGTGGATCCGCCGGCACGGCGAGCGCACGGTGTGTTTTCAGAACGATCATCTCGACCAGATGCGGGCCTACCGGGACGAGGGGCCCACGTATCCGATCTTCACCGTGCCGGAATTCGGCTACATCACACTGTTCGAGCGTGTCGGTGCCGACGACGAATCGGTGATCGACGTCGCCCCCGGCCAGCTGCCAGCGGGCTGGGCCGACCGCACGAATTGACACGTCGCCACGTACCGAATCGAGGAGTCGATGAGTGACAAGTCCGGCGAGCCCACCCGCCCGCTGATCGCGTTCACCACCGGTGCCAACGCGCCGCCGATCACACCGGCCCCCATCAGCCGGCCGTGGATGTCGGCGATGCGAAACGGTTGGCCGAACCGGTGCCTACCCATGCTCATCGCCAACCAAAGTGGCTGGGAGCTGCGCAATCCGTGCGCATTCACCGCGACCTGGATGGGCGGGGACGACAGCATGGGGGTGATCATCGCGCCCGACCGTCGCGACCCCGCCCAGCTGCTGCCGTTCAGTCACTTCGGTCACGGCATCCTGACCTGGCACCTGCCGATGCTGTTTCGCACCCCGCCCGGCTATAACCTGTTGGTCCGCGGGCCGGCGAACTATCCCAAGGACGCGGTATCGCCGCTGGAGGGCATCGTCGAGACCGACTGGGCCACTTCGAGTTTCAGCATGAGCTGGCAGATCACCCGGAAGATGATGCCGGTGCGGTTCGACGTCGACGAGCCCATCTGCATGATCGTCCCGCAGCGCCGCGCCGAGCTGGAGGAGTTCGCCCCGGAGATCCGGCCGATCGAGTCTGACGAGGATGTGCGCCGTAAACACGAGTACTTCCTGCGTTCACGAAACGAGCTGGGCCAGGCGCAGGCCGCAACCAACACCGCCCTGGGCGAGAAAGTGCCGTGGCAGGGCGACTACACCCGGGGCAGGCATTCCGACGGCGAGCCCGGGGCGCCCGATCACCAGACCCGCATCCACCTTCGCCCGTTCGCCGATACGCGGCAGGCGATCACCGCGCCCCCGCCCGCCGGGCCCGCGACATAGAGTTGGTGCCATGCCACTTTCAGGGGAATACGCGCCGAGCCCGTGGGACTGGGCCCGCGAACAGGCCGAGAAGTACGAGCAGTCGGGCGGCACCGAAGCCACGGACATGAAGGGGAAGCCCATCATCGTGCTGACCACGGTCGGCGCCAAGACGGGCAAGCTCCGCAAGACCCCGCTGATGCGGGTGGAGCACGACGGCGAGTACGCCATCGTCGCCTCGCTGGGCGGGGCCCCGAAACACCCCGTCTGGTACCACAACGTGGTGAAGAACCCGCGGGTCGAGCTGCAGGACGGCGGAACCACCCGCGAGTACGAGGCCCGCGAGGTGTTCGGCGACGAGAAGGCCCTCTGGTGGGAGCGTGCGGTCGAGGCCTGGCCCGACTACGCCGAATACCAGAAGAAAACCGACCGCCAGATCCCGGTGTTCGTCCTGACCCCGGTGGGCTGAATTCCGAAGTTGGCGGGCCGGCGTGGCACCATTGATCGGTGTCCGCCGAACTGAGCCAGAGCATGGGGCCGCCGCCTCTGCTGTCCGGGGCTGACATCGACGGCGCGGCCAAGCGCATCGCCGCGGTCGTCACGCCGACGCCGCTGCAGTTGAGCGATCGGCTGTCGGCGATCACCGGCGCGAACGTCTACCTCAAGCGGGAAGACCTGCAGGTGGTGCGCTCCTACAAGCTGCGCGGGGCCTACAACCTGCTGGTTCAGCTGTCCGACGAGGAACTGGCGGCCGGGGTGGTGTGCTCGTCGGCGGGCAATCACGCGCAGGGCTTCGCCTACGCGTGCCGGACCCTGGGCGTGCACGGCCGGGTCTACGTGCCCGCCAAGACCCCCCAGCAAAAACGCGACCGGATCCGCTACCACGGCGGGGAGTTCATCGAGCTGATCGTGGGCGGAACGACCTACGACCTGGCCGCCGAGGCCGCGCTGGCCGACGTCGAACGCACCGGCGCCACGCTGGTGCCGCCGTACGACGACCTGCGCACCATCGCCGGGCAGGGCACCATCGCCGTCGAACTGCTCGATCAGCTGGACAGGCTCGGCGCGGGGGAGCCCGACCTGGTGGTGGTCCCGGTCGGCGGCGGCGGCTGCATCGCGGGCATCACCACCTACCTGGCCGAGCGGACGGCGAACACGTCGGTGCTGGGCGTCGAACCGGCCGGCGCCGCGGCGATGATGGCCGCGCTGGCCGCCGGCGAGCCGGTGGAGCTGGACCACGTCGACCAGTTCGTCGACGGCGCCGCGGTGCGGCGCGCGGGCACGCTGACCTACGCGGCGCTGGCGGCGGCCGGCGACATGGTGTCGATCACGGCGATCGACGAGGGCGCGGTCTGCACCGCGATGCTGGACCTCTATCAGAACGAGGGCATCATCGCCGAGCCCGCGGGCGCGCTGTCGGTCGCGGGGCTGCTGGAGGCGGACATCGAGCCCGGTTCCACCGTCGTGTGCCTCATCTCGGGCGGCAACAACGACGTGTCGCGCTACGGCGAGGTGCTCGAACGCTCGCTGGTGCACCTGGGCCTCAAGCACTACTTCCTGGTGGACTTCCCGCAGGAGCCCGGCGCGCTGCGCCGGTTCCTGGACGAGGTGCTGGGCCCCGACGACGACATCACCCTGTTCGAGTACATCAAGCGCAACAACCGCGAGACCGGCGAGGCGCTGGTCGGCATCCAGCTGGCCTCCTCGGCCGACCTGGACGGCCTGCTGGCCCGGATGCGCGCAACCGAACTCCACGTCGAACGCCTGGAACCCGGCTCGCCGGCCTACCGCTACCTGCTGTTCTAACCCCCGGGCCGCGCTGCATGGACCAGCAATATGGCCCCGGTGCTGGCGGGTTCGGCCTGGTCGGCGCCGGCATCGTCGCGCTGCTCGTGTTGCTCGCGTGGGTGGCGCTTCGGGTCGCCCGACGCGGACCCCCGTTCCGGACGCTCTGGGTGAGGGCGTCGAAGACGCTGACCTGGGCCCGTGACCGAATCAGCGACCGAGGGTGGTCACTGGCCCGTCGGTGGTCCGAGAGCGAGGTCGCCGGTGTCGCCTTGCTGCTCGGGCTGGCCGCGGTCGTCGCGCTTGCGGTCGGCTTCAGCGAGGTCCTCGAGGACGTGCTCGAGGGCGACGGCATTGCCGGAATCGACCAACCGGTGACTCGTTGGCTCGCAGCCCACCGTGAACTCTGGCTGACCGCGGCTCTGCGGGTGCTCACCGTCGCGGGCGGACCCCTCTTCCTGACGGCGATCGCGTTGCCGATTTCCGTTGCCGCCGGTTACCGGAGCAAGTCGTGGCGGCCCATCGTGCTCGCCCTGGTCGGCGGCGGTGTGGTGCCGCTGGTGCTCTTCACCGCCAAGGCCTTGGTGGGTCGGCCACGACCGCCCTTGCCCTTCGCGCTCGTCGACGCGGACGGGTATTCGTTCCCGTCCGGGCACGCCACCGGCACCGCCGCGATCATGGTGATCTCCGCGTGGATGCTGACCCGCTGGCTGATCCTGCGGTGGGCCGGGCGGGTGATCGTGTGGACCGTCGCGATCGGCTCGGCGTTCCTGATCGGGTTCTCGCGGGTGTATCTGGGAGTCCATTACGTCAGCGACGTGCTTTCCGGCTGGATGCTGGGCCTGGCCTGGGCCGGCACCGTCATGCTCGTCGGAACCTGGTGGGACGACACCCAGCGCGCGCGGGTGAGCCTCACGCCTTCTGCTCGCTGAGGTACCCCGGCACCGCCAGCGCCGGGTCGAGGTCCGTGGCCGGCACCGGCGACCCGGCCGTCACGCTCAGCGGCACCACTCCCGCCCAGTAGGGCAGCGCGCAATCCTCCGGATCGTCCACCGGGCCGCCGGCGCGCACCTTGGCCGACACCTCCAGTAGGTCCAGCGCGAGCATCCCGGTGGCGGCCAGCTCCCGCGGATCGGGGGGCCGGCAGTCGGCGGCGCGCCCGCGGGCGATGTGGTCCAGCAGGCCGGCCAGCGCCCGCGATTTCTCGCCCGCGTCGTCGACGACGCGCGCTGCGCCCAGCGCGACCACCGAGCGGAAGTTCACCGAGTGGTGCATGGCGGCGCGCGCCAGCACCAGCCCGTCGACCAGGGTGACCGTGACGCACACGGGCAGGCCCGACGGGGCCGCCCTGGCGGCGAGCAGGGGACCGCCACCGGTCGAACCGTGCAGGTAGAGCGTCTCGCCGAGGCGGACGTGGGTCGTCGGCAGGACCACCGGGCGGCCGGCGCTGAGGTAACCCAGGTGGCAGATCGGCGATTCGTCCAGGATCCGGTGCACGGTCTCGCGGTCGTAGCGGGCGCGCTCCCGGTAGCGGGTGGGCGTCGTGCGCGGAGTCGGCTGGTATCCGGTGTCCATTGCCTATGCCTTTGTTCTAGTACATAATTAATTGCGTGCCAGTACAAAGCAGCATAACCGGAACGGGCGCGGAGTCCATAGCGGCCAGCATCGAGGAGGCTGTCTCGACCGGCGCGCTGGCGCCCGGTGACGCCCTGCCGCCCGTCCGGGAACTGGCCGCCCAGCTCGGCGTGAACGCCAATACCGCGGCGGCGGCCTACCGCCTGCTGCGCCATCGCGGGGCCGTGGAGACGGCCGGCCGCCGCGGCACCCGGGTGCGGCACCGCCCGGCGACCACCCCCCGGTCGCTGCTCGGGCTCGACGTCCCCACCGGCGTGCGCGACCTGTCGACCGGCAATCCCAACCCCGCCCTCTTACCCCTGGCGGGCGCCACGCTGCCGGCCCCGGTGATCGGCCGCCCGGTGCTGTACGGGCAGCCGGCCATGTCGGCGGCGTTGGTCGAGTTCGCCCGGGTGGCGCTGTCCGCCGATGGCGTCGCGGCCGAACACCTCGCGGTGACCAGCGGGGCGCTCGACGGCCTCGAACGCGTCCTGATCGCCCACCTGCGTCCCGGCGACCGGGTCGCCGTCGAAGACCCGGGCTGGGGGAACGTGTTCGATCTCCTTGCCGCCCTGGGGCTTTCGGCCGAGCCGGTCCGGGTCGACGACGACGGACCGCTGCCCGCCGACCTGGCGGCGGCGCTGGACCGCGGTGTGCGCGGGCTCATCGTCACCACGCGCGCCCAAAACCCCACGGGCGCCGCGCTATCCGCCGAGCGCGCCGACGCGCTGCGGCAACTGCTGGCGCGCCGGGGCGGTGACGTGCTGCTCATCGAAGACGACCACTGCGCCGGCATCTCGGGCGCGCCGCTGCACACCTTGGCCGGCGCGACTCGGCATTGGGCGTTCGTGCGGTCCGCGTCCAAGGCGTACGGGCCCGACCTGCGGGTGGCCGTCCTCGCCGGCGACCACCGCACGGTCGAGCGCGTGCACGGGCGGCTGCGGCTCGGGCCGGGCTGGGTGAGCCACCTGCTGCAGGACCTGGCCGTCAGCCTGTGGTCGGACGGGGCGGCCGCGCGCCTGATCGCCACGGCCGAGCGGCAATACGCCGACACCCGCCGGGGACTATCCGCCGCCTTGGCCGAGCGCGGCGTCGCGGCGCACGGCAGGTCCGGGCTCAACATATGGATCCCCGTGCCCGACGAGACCGTTGCGATCACCAGGCTGTTGCGCGCGGGCTGGGCCGCGGCACCCGGCACCCGATTCCGGATCGGCACGCCGCCGGGCATCCGCGTCACCATCGCGGACCTGACCGCCGGCGAGATCGGCCCCCTAGCCGACGCGATCGCCGAGGCGGTGCACAGCGCGGGCCGCCCCAGCGTCTAGGCGGGCGTCAAGCCCCGCCGTTTCCCAGGCCGGGGCCCGTCCACAGCAGCTCGACGCTGCGGTCCGGCGGCGCCTCGTTGACCACGACGAGCGGAGCCGGCACCGGCTTCTTCTTCCTCAGCAAGCCGATCAACCGGCCGAACGCGAATTGAGTCATGGCCGAATCATCGGCGGTGGCTCGCCCCGCCGCTCACCGTTATCCACAGCGCAGGATGGCCACCGACTGGCCTTCCAGCACCGTGCCGTCGGCCTCGACCGCGGGCGTGCCCCACGCCAGGAGCACGTCTCCGGCGACGGGCACCCGCACCGGCTCGGCGCCGAGGTTGCACACGACGCGCAGCCCGCCGCGGGACACGCTGATCCAGCGGTGGTCCTCGTCGTAGTCGACCGCGAGGCGCTCCAGCCAGGGGTCGGCCAGGTCGGGGTCGCCGTGGCGCAGCGCGATCAGGTCGCGGTAGAACCGGTGCAGCCGGCCGTGTTCGCCGGCGTCGACCTCGTCCCAATCGAGTTTCGAGCGCGCGAACGTCTGCGGGTCCTGCGGGTCGGGGATGTCGTCGGCGTCCCAGCCGTGCTCGGCGAACTCGGCCTTGCGCCCCCGGGCGGTGGCCTCGGCCAGCTCCGGCTCCGGATGGGAGCTGAAGAACTGAAACGGTGTGGACGCCCCGTACTCCTCGCCCATGAAAAGCATTGCGGTGAAGGGCGTCCCGAGCGCGAGCGCGGCCTTGATCGCCAGCTGTCCGCCGGTCAGGTTCTGCGACGGGCGGTCACCGAGGGCCCGGTTGCCCACCTGGTCATGGGTGCAGGTGTACGCGACCAGCCGGGTGCCCGGGATTCCTGACTTCTTCGTGGTGTCCAACGGCCGGCCGTGTCGGCGGTGCCGGAACGACGAATAGGTCGCGGCATGAAAGTACCCGTGGCGCAGGGTCTGGGCCAGGGTGGCCAGGCTGCCGAAATCGGCATAGTAGCCCTGACGTTCGCCGGACACCGCCGTATGGATGGCGTGGTGGATGTCGTCGGCCCATTGCGCCGTCAGGCCGTAGCCGCCGCGGTCCCGCGGGCTGATCAGCCGCGGGTCGTTGAGATCGCTCTCGGCGATCAGCGACAGCGGGCGCCCCAATTGCTGTGCCAGCCAATCCGTTTCGGTCGCGAGCTCCTCGAGGATGTGGATGGCGGTGGTGTCCACCAGCGCGTGCACCGCGTCCAGCCGCAGCCCGTCGGCGTGAAAGTCGCGCATCCAGCGCAGCGCGCAGCCGATGATGTAGCGGCGCACCTCGTCGGAGTAGGCGTCGGCGATGTTGATGCCCTCGCCCCACGGGTTGCTGGCCGACGACAGGTAGGGCCCGAACTTCGGCAGGTAATTGCCCGACGGGCCGAGGTGGTTGAACACCGCGTCGATCAACACGCCCAGCCCGCGCGCGTGGCAGGCGTCGACGAACCGGACCAGGCCGTCGGGGCCGCCGTAGGGTTCGTGCACGCTGTACCACAGCACCCCGTCGTAGCCCCAGCCATGGGTTCCGGCAAAGGAATTCACCGGCATCAGCTCGACGAAGTCGACGCCCAGGTCCACCAGGTAGTCCAGCTTCTCGATGGCGGCGTCGAAGGTGCCGGCGCCGGTGAAGGTGCCCAGGTGCATCTCGTAGATCACCGCGCCCTGCACCGGCCGGCCCTTCCAGTCGCCGTCGGTCCAGGTTGCGCCGGCCGGGTCCCACAGCTGGGAGCGGGAGTGCACGCCGTCGGGCTGGCGGGCCGAGCGCGGGTCGGGCAGCACGGTCGGGTCGTCGTCGAGCAGGAAGCCGTAGCGGGCGTCCGGGGCGGCGTCGACAAACGCGTGCCACCAGCCGTCGTCGGAGCGGGTCATCGGGCGCACGTCGCCCTCGACGTCGAGCCGAACCGACTCCGGTTTGGGCGCCCAGACCCGGAATTCAGTCATGGTGGCGCTCCAGCAGCGCGACGGGCAGCTCGGCGAACAATTGGGCCGCCGCCGTCGGCCCGTCCGCGATGGCCCCGCTGAGCGCGTCCTTCCAGGTGCCCTCGGGCAACGCCAGAACCGTATTGCCCCAGCCGCTTTCGGTCAGGCGCACGGTCCACCGGGTCACCGCGACCACGACGTCCTCGCCCCGGCGGAAGGCCAGCACGTGATCGCCGGCGTCGCCGTTGGCCAGCACGGGGACGTAGTCACCGCGCAGGAAGCTGTCCGGGTGGGCGCGTCGCACCCGCAGCGCCGTCGTGACGACCCGGATATTCGGATGCTCGAGCGCCTTCAGCGCGGCGCGCCGGGCGGCGTAGTCGACGGCCCTGCGGTTGTCCGGGTCGACCAGGCTGTCGTCCCACAGCTCGGTGCCTTGGTAGACGTCCGGTATCCCGGGGACGGTCAGCGCGAGCAGCTTCTGGCCCAGGGCGTCACTGGCGGCGTGCGGATTGAGCTGGCCGACCAATTCGGTCAGCTGGCCGGCCACCGGGCCGTCGAAGACGCCGTCCAGCCACCGGTGCACCGCGTCCTCGAACTCGGTGTTCGGCTCGTTCCACGAGGTGTGCCAGGCCGCTTCCCGGATGGCCTTCTCGGCGTAGGCGTGCAGCCGCTCGCGCAGCTCGGCGGTGATTTCGCCGCTGACCGGCCACACACCGAAGATGTTCTGCCACAGGAACTGTCCGGTCGCGGGGTCGGGGGACGGTGCGGCGATCTCCCAGCGGGCGAGGAACTCCGTCCACAGCGACGGGACCTGGGAGAGCACCCCGATCCGGGCCCGGACGTCCTCGCCGCGTTTGGTGTCGTGGGTGGTCAGCGTGGTCATCGTGTGCGGCCACAGCCGGGCGCGGGCCGCGGAGCTGTGGTGGAACTCGGCCGCGCCGACACCGAAGCGGTGCGGTTCGCCGCCCACCTCGTTGAGCGACACCAGCCGCGCGTCGCGGTAGAAGTAGCAGTCCTCCACCGACTTGGCGGTGACGGCGCCGCAGAGCTGCTGCAGCCGGGTGGCCGGTTCGCCGCCGCGGGCCAACGCGGCGGCGAGCACCTGCAGGGCGGGCCCCAATTCCGGTGACTGCGCCTGCGTTTCGGCCAGTGCGGTGGGCATGATCGCCGCCAGGCCGGGGTAGTCGCTGCGGTACACGCCGATGTGGGTGAGCAGCGCGGCCACCGCTTCCGGCAGTTGCGGGTGATCGGTTCCGGCGGCCGCGACGATGCTGCGGCGCAGCCGGCGCAGCTCGCTTGCCAGCGTGTCGGTCGCCGCGCGGATCTTCAGTTCCGCCAACATCTTAGGGGTCGCGGCGTAGTCCACTCCCGCCGACTCCACGAGCGCGGTCAGCGCCGGTGCGCCGTTCGGGTCGACGAAGACGCCGCCGATCTCGCGCAGCACGTCGTAGCCGGTGGTGCCGCCGATGGGCAGCGTGGGTTCGAGCGCCTCGTCGACCGCGAGGATCTTCTCGATGACGATCCAGGTCTGCGGGCCAACCGATTCCCGCAACCACGCCAGGTAGCCGCAGGGATCCGACAAGCCGTCCGGGTGGTCGATGCGCACGCCGTCGACGAGCCCGTCGGCCACCCATCGGGCGACCTCGGCGTGGGTGGCGTCGAACACGGCGCGGTCCTCCTGGCGCAGCCCGGCCAGGGAGGTGATCGAGAAGAAGCGCCGGTAGCCGCACACGCCGTTGCGCCAGCCCACCAGCCGGTAGTGCTGGCGGTCGTGGACCTGTCGGCCGGTGCCGTCGCCGGTGCCGGGGGCGATGGGCAGCGCGAGGTCGCCCAGTCGCAGTAGGTCGCCGTCGACCTTCAGATCGGCGGCGTCGTCGTCGGAACCCAGGATCGGCAACACGATGCGGCCGTCCTCGTCGAGCTCCCAGTCGATGTCGAAATACGTTGCGTACTGCGACGATCGGCCATGCCGCAGGACGTCCCACCACCAGGCGTTCTGTTGGGGCTGGTCGACTCCGACGTGATTGGGCACGATGTCGACGATCAGCCCGATGCCCCGTTCGCGCGCGGCCGCCGAGAGCCGCGCCAGCCCGTCGCGGCCGCCGAGTTCGGGGGAGACCGTGGTGGGGTCGGTGACGTCGTAGCCGTGGTTGGAGCCGGTGGCCGCGGTCATGATCGGGGACAGGTAAACGTGGGAGACCCCGAGTTCGTCCAGGTAGTCCAGCAGGTTTTCGGCGTCGGCGAAGGTGAACGCGAATCCGCTGGCCTCACCGCGCAGCTGCAACCGGTAGGTCGAGAGTATCGGAAAAGGCATGCGTCACATGGTCTTACGTAAGACCAGAAGGGAGCGCCCGGGCAGCGAGACCTTCTCTTCGGCGTTCACCTGCTGGTCGGCGTCACCCGCCGGGTGATTGGTGTCCAGTTCCACGGTCCACTCCTGCGCATAGTCGTCGTTCGGCATCACGAACTCCACCGGCTCCCCACCGGCGTTGAAGCACAACAGGAATGAGTCGTCGACCACCCGTTCACCGCGTGCGTTGGGTGCGGTGATGGCCTCGCCGTTGAGGAACACCGCCACACACTTGTGAATGCTTTCGCCCCAGTCCTCGTGCGTCATCTCCCGGCTGCTCGGGTTCAGCCAGGCAATGTCGCGGACCTCTTCGCCGGTTCGGATCGGCTCGCCCTCGAAGAACCGGCGCCGGCGGAACACCGGATGGTTTTTGCGCAGCGCGGTGACCTTGCGCGCGAAGGCCAGCAGGTCGGCATTCTTGTCGACCAATGACCAATCCATCCAAGACAATTCGGAGTCCTGGCAGTACACGTTGTTGTTGCCGTTCTGGGTGCGGCCCAGTTCGTCGCCGTGCGCGATCATCGGCGTGCCCTGACTGAGCATCAGGGTCGCCCAGAAGTTGCGCATCTGGCGCCGGCGCAGCGCCATGATCTCCGGGTCGTCGGTCGGTCCCTCGACGCCGCAGTTCCACGAGCGGTTGTGGCTTTCGCCGTCGCGGTTGTCCTCGCCGTTGGCCAGGTTGTGCTTTTCGTTGTAGGAAACCAGGTCATTCAGCGTGAACCCGTCGTGGGCGGTGACGAAGTTGATGCTGGCGCTGGGACGCCGGCCGGTCGCCTCGTACAGGTCCGACGACCCGGTCAGCCGGGAAGCGAACTCGCCCAGGGTTGCGGGCTCGCCCCGCCAGTAGTCACGCACAGTATCGCGATACTTCCCGTTCCACTCCGTCCACAAACCCGGGAAATTGCCGACTTGATAGCCGCCCTCGCCCACGTCCCACGGCTCGGCGATCAATTTGACCTGGCTGACGATCGGATCTTGCTGCACCAGGTCGAAAAAGGCGCTCAGCCGGTCGACGTCGTGCAGCTCGCGGGCGAGCGTGGCGGCCAGGTCGAACCGGAAGCCGTCGACGTGCATCTCGGTCACCCAGTAGCGCAGCGAGTCCATGATCAGCTGCAGCACGTGCGGGTGACGCGGGTTGAGGCTGTTGCCGGTGCCGGTGTAGTCCTTGTAGAGCCGCAGATCGGTGTCGACGAGCCGGTAGTACGCAGCGTTGTCGATGCCACGGAAGTTGATGGTGGGCCCCAGATGGTTGCCCTCGGCGGTGTGGTTGTACACCACGTCGAGGATGACCTCGATGTTGGCCTCGTGCAGGCTGCGCACCATGGATTTGAACTCCGCGACGCTGGAGGTGCGGTTGGCCGCGTACTGGTTGTGCGGGGCGAAGTATCCGAAGGTGTTGTAGCCCCAATAGTTTCGCAGTCCCAGGTCCAGCAGCCGCGAGTCGTGCATGAATTGGTGCACCGGCATCAGCTCCAGCGCGGTGACGTTGAGGGACTTCAGGTGATCGATCACCACGGGGTGTGCCAGCCCGGCGTAGGTGCCGCGGAGTTCCTCGGGAATGCCCGGATGGGTCTGCGTCATGCCCTTCACGTGGGCCTCGTAGATCACCGTCTCGTGGTACGGGGTGAGCGGCGACCGGTCCGAGCCCCAGTCGAAGAAGGGGTTGCTCACCACGCTGGTCATGGTGTGGCCCAGCGAGTCGACCATCGGCGGCGTCCCGGGGTCGGCGTTGTCGCCGTCGGGGCCGACGGCCTTGAGGTCGTAGGAGAACAACGCCTGGCCGAACGTGAAGTCGCCGTGAAAGGCCTTGCCGTACGGGTCGAGCAGCAGCTTGCTCGGGTCGCACCGGTGGCCGGCGGCCGGGTCGAACGGCCCGTACACGCGGAAGCCGTAGCGCTGGCCCGGGGTGATGTTCGGCAGATAGGCATGCCAGACAAAGCCGTCGACCTCGTCGAGGGGAATCCGCGACTCCGCGCCCGCGTCGTCGATCAGACACAACTCGACCTTCTCGGCTATCTCGGAGAACAACGAGAAGTTGGTCCCCGCGCCGTCATAGGAGGCGCCCAGCGGGTAGGGGTTGCCCGGCCAGACGGTGGCCAGTCTCGGCTGTTGGTTACCAGCTACGCCTGTTTCTGAAGCGTGATCGTTGGTCGGCACCATCTGACCTTATCCGCGCTCGGCGGCGCGGGGCGCGTCACCACCAACCGGTATTGGCCGCGATCTGGCGGCCCAATTCGCCCACCATGGTCCGCACGTACGTGGGGGTGAGGTGATGGGCCCCGTGGTAGATCAGCACGTTTCCTTCGACGGGGCGGCACACGTCGGCGCGGCAGATCGCGTCCGACATGTCGAGCACCTTCAGCAGCGGGAACTGGGTGACGAAGTCGAGGGTCTGATTGCGGTCGGACAACACGTCGGACCGCTTGACCGCGCACGACTGGGGATTGCCCTGCTTCTTGGCCAGGCAGTCCGCCGGGTCGAACGGCTGGCCGTTCTTCACCAGCCATGGGGTGTCGCGCATGCCGAGGATCGGAATGTTGTTGTCGGAGAAGCGTTGCCAGATTCCGATGTAGGTGGCCGGCATCACGTCGCCGGGCTTGATGTTCCACGGCCGGGTGGTCGTGGTGAACACGTAATCGGGGCGGTCGGCGATGACCTTGGCCATGGTCTGTTCCACCCACTGCCGGCACTGCGGGTAGGCGGCGTTGTTGCCCATGATCAACGGGACTTCCTCGGTGGACAGCGGGCAGCCCATCTTGAGGTACGTAACCACCTTGAAGTGGTGCATCCTGCCCAGCAGCTCCAGCGCGGGCAGCCAGTGTTCGGCGTGTGAGCCGCCCGCCAGCGCGATGGTGCGTTCGGCGGCGACGTCGCCGTAGGTGCACACCACCACCGCCGGGTTGACGAAGTCGCTGATGCAACCGTCGCGGGTGGAGGTCGGCAGGTCCTCCTTGACCTCCAGCACGCTGGGCCGCATCGGCAACGCGGGCACCCGCAGCCGTTCGGTCAGGGCGCGCGCCCCGGGGTAGTCCTGCGGATTGAGCACGCTGAGTTCCTTGCCCGCGGCCCGCAGCACCGTGACGTGCTGACGCCAGGTGAACGACGTGGCGGTCAGCGTCACCCCGAGCAGCACGATGGCGGTGCCCAGCGCCACCGTGGGCCGGGGCAGGCGCGCCAGCCACGCGGGCGCGGGCGCCGGTGACCGCCCGGCGGTGCGGTACCGCAGGGGATCCTCGACGAGCCGGGTGGTCAGGTGCGCCAGCAGGCCCGAGACCAGCAGCACCGCCGCGCCCTCGACGAAGCCGGCGTGCCGGTGTCCGGTGAACGACAGCCAGAAGATCAGCAGCGGCCAGTGCCACAGGTACAGCGAGTACGCCATTGCGCCCAGCGCCACCAGCGGCGGGGCCGCCAGCAGCCGGTTCGGCAGCGGCAGCCGGCCGCCGGCGGGGGCGCCCCGCAGGTTGGCCCCGGCGAGGATCATCAGCATGGTGGCCCCGACGGGGACCAGCGCCCACGGGCCGGGAAACTCCTGCACGCCGTCGATCAGGGCCCCGCAGGACACGATCGCGGCCAGCGCGGCGGTGGCCACCACCGTCCGTATCCACATCGGCCACCGGATGGCCGGCACCAGCGCACCGACCAGCGCGCCGAGCAGCAGCTCCCAGCCGCGCGCGAAGCTGTTGTAGTAGGCGGCGGCCTGGTCGTTCTGATGCGCCACGATCGCGTAGACGAACGAGGCCACCGTCAGCGCGGTCAGCAGCACCAGGACCAGGGTGCGCAGGTGCTTGCCCAACGGGCGCCGGAACAGGTACGCGGACCCCGCGATCACCAGCAGGAAGCCGACGTAGAACTGGCCCTGCACCGACATCGACCAGATGTGCTGCAGCGGGCTGACGGCTTCACCCGCGCGCAGGTAGTCCGACGCGGTGTTGGCCAGCTCCCAGTTCTGGTAGTAGCCGAGGCTGGCGAGGCTCTGGTCCGCGAACGTCTCCCAGCGGGTCTCCGGCTGCACCAGGATCGTCAGGACGGCGCAGCCCGCCAGCACCACGACCAGGGCGGGGACCAGACGGCGGACGAGCCGGGTCAGCTCCGCCACCGGCGACAGGGTGACCGCCGGGTTCAGCGCCGCGCGAATGATCTTGCCGCCGAAGAAGAATCCCGACAGCGCCAGGAACACGTCGACCCCGCCGGAGACCCGGCCGAACCAGATGTGGAACACCGCGACCAGGGCGATCGCGATGCCGCGCAGGCCGTCGAGGTCGTAGCGATAGAACCCCGCGCCACGCGCTCCCTTCGCGACCGGTTCCGCGGTCGCGACCGGTGTGGAAGGCGGTGACACGGTCGGCATGGTTGCCAGCTAATTTACCGAAAACCGCCACCCGCTCCCGGGTAGGAGCAGGTGGCGGCGTTCGGGAGTCCCGGGCGGTGCCGGGAATTTACCGGGCGGTGCCGGGGGCCGGGGGCAGGAACGGAGATTGCTGGGGCGGCAGCAGCTGCACCGGGGCCCGCTGCACCGGCGCTTGCTGGATCGGCGGCTGCCACAGCGGCGCCTGCGGCGCGGGGGCCTGCTGCACCGGCGCTTGTTGCAGCGGGGCCAGCGCGGACTGCTGGTGCAACGGCGCCTGCTGCACCGGTGCCTGCGGCGTCGCCGGCTGCTGCACGGGCGCTTGCTGCAGCGGGGCCTGCGCCGTGGGCGCCTGCGCGGTGGGCAGTTGCTGGAGCGGGGGCTGTTGCAGCGGGGCTTGCTGTGCCGGCAGCTGCGCCGGGACCTGCTGCGGCAGCGCCTGGGCCGGCGCCGAGTCGGCGCCGAGGACGCGGACCATGTACGGCGTCATGCCGTTGGCGCGCACCGGCGACACCTGGACGACGTCGCCGACCTCGAGCATCTGGTTGTTGCCCAGGTACATCGCCACGCTCTGCGTGCCCTCGGGGCCGTAGAAGATCAGGTCGCCCTTGCGTGCCTGCTGGGGCAGGATCTTCTGGCCGACGCGGTAGATCGCCCCGGACGAACGCGGCAGCTTGATGCCGGCGCCGGCGTAGGCGTACTGCATCAGGCCGGAGGCGTCGAACCCGACGGTGTTGATGCCTGTCCCGGTGCCACGGGTGGGCCCGTTGATGCCGCCGCCGGCCCAGGAGAACGGCACGCCGCGCTGCGAGAGCCCGCGCGCGATCACCACGTCGGTGGCCTGCTGGTAGTCCATCGGCCGGGTGCCCGGGTCGGCGGACGCGATCAGCGGAGCCGCCACCGGCGCCGCGAGCATCGCCAAACCGATCGCGAAGGCGTAGATGCGTTTCATTGTTCTGGCCTCTCAGGGGCTCACGGGCCTCGGCGCGGTGACTTCACGCCTCCGCCGCCTGTTCATGACCCGGGCGGGACCCCCACGTTGGGGCCGACGCCGCTGCATGACGCTTGCGGATGTGGCAGCGGGTCAATGCCCCTGTTTCACATCAGTCACTAAAGCCACTCTGACAACAGAAGTTAGTAGCCGCCAGGCCGCCGGGGGATTTTTTGTCGTAACGTGACCGGACGGTGACTGGGTGACCCAATTCCGTGTGCGCCGTTGTGATTTGGGTCTCAGTGAAAGCGGCGAGGCCCGGGCCGCGGCGGCGGTGCGCCTACATCCAATAGCGTTCGCTGAAGGTCGTCAGGATCGAGCCGGCGACGGAGCTGACCATCAGCAACGTCAGGGCCAGCACCGGCCAGAAGGACATGAACCAGCCCTTCAGGATGGAAACGATCGGGCCGACGACGGCGGCGGCGATCGCCGCGCCGATGCCGCCCCACACCACCGGGCGGATGTAGTAGTCGACCCCGAACGGCACCGGCCCGCAGGTCTCGTCGGCGCACACGTGGTCGAGGAAGCCGAACAGCCGGGTGGGCCAGGTCGTCGCGGTGGCCAGGACGATGAGCAGGGCCAACAGGGCGACGGTGCAGACGACGTCCCACGCGGCCAGCCGCACCCGAATGACCCGCGGGGCTTCGTCGTCGTAGTCGACCAGCGGGGAATCGGTGTCCGCGGCGGGATTGCCCGGCGGATGCGGCGTAGCCATCGGCTCCCATGCTCCCCGATGGCCGGAATTTATGCGACCCGGCTGCTTTACCCTCGATCACTATGCCTGCGGCGAGGGCCGGGTTGACGCCCGAGCAGATCAGCGCGATCGACGCTGCGCACGTCTGGCACCCCTACAGCACCATCGGTCGTGAGGCCGTCGCGCCGGTGGTGGCGGTCGCCGCCCGGGGCGCCCGGCTGACCCTGATCCGGGACGGCGAGCCGATCGAGGCGCTCGACGCGATGAGCTCCTGGTGGACCGCCATCCACGGACACGGCCACCCGGCCCTGGACGCGGCGCTGATCGCCCAGCTGGCCACGATGAACCACGTCATGTTCGGTGGGCTCACCCACGAACCGGCCGCGCGGCTGGCGCAGCTGCTGGTGCAGATCACCCCGCCGGGCCTGGACACCGTGTTCTTCAGCGACTCGGGGTCGGTGTCGGTCGAGGTCGCCGTCAAGATGGCGCTGCAGTACTGGCGCAGCCGCGACCGCCCCGCCAAGCACCGGCTGATGACCTGGCGGGGCGGCTACCACGGCGA
This sequence comes from Mycobacterium sp. ACS4054, assembly GCF_001667275.1. GTDB lineage: Bacteria > Actinomycetota > Actinomycetes > Mycobacteriales > Mycobacteriaceae > Mycobacterium. The sequence continues at coordinate 47,993 of NZ_LZHV01000070.1, read as the reverse complement.
CACCTTCACCCCGATGAGCGTCTGCGACCCCGACGGCGGCATGCACTCGCTGTGGACCGACATCCTGGCCCGCCAGGTGTTCGCCCCGCAGGTGCCGCGCGACTACGACCCCGCCTACAGCGCGGCGTTCGAACACCAACTGGCGGCGCACGCCGACGAGCTGGCCGCCGTCGTCGTCGAGCCCGTCGTGCAGGGCGCGGGCGGGATGCGCTTCCACGACCCCCGCTACCTGCGCGACCTGCGCGAGTTCTGCCACCGGCACGACGTGCTGCTCATCTTCGACGAGATCGCCACCGGCTTCGGCCGCACCGGCGAGCTGTTCGCGGCCGAACACGCCGGGGTGAGCCCGGACATCATGTGCGTAGGCAAGGCGCTGACCGGCGGGTACGTCACGCTCGCGGCCACGCTGTGCACCGCCGACATCGCGCACACCATCAGCGCCGGCGAGGCCGGCGCGCTGATGCACGGGCCCACCTTCATGGCCAACCCGCTGGCCTGCGCCGTGTCCGTGGCCAGCGTCGAGCTGCTGCTGGGCCAGGACTGGCGCGCGCGGGTCGGCGAGATCGCCGCCGGGCTGGACGCCGGGCTCGAACCCGCCCGGGCGCTGCCCGGCGTGACCGACGTGCGGGTGCGTGGGGCGATCGGCGTCATCGAGTGCGACCACCCCGTCGACCTGGCCGTCGCCACCCCGGCCGCGCTGGATCGCGGCGTCTGGCTGCGCCCGTTCCGCAACCTCGTCTACGCGATGCCGCCCTACATCTGCTCGGCCGCCGAGATCGCCCAGATCACCTCGGCGATGGTCGAGGTGGCCCGGCTCACCGGCTCTCGTAGTCTTTAGGGCGATGAAAGCGCCGATCGAGACTTCCCCGCTGGCCTGGCTGGAGGCGGTGGAGAAGCAGCGCCGCGAGGCCGGGCTGCGTCGCTCGCTGCGACCGCGCCCCGCCGTCGCGACGGAGCTCGATCTGGCGTCCAACGACTACCTCGGCCTGTCCCAACACCCCGACGTGATCGAGGGCGGCATCGCGGCGCTGCGCATGTGGGGCGCCGGGGCCACCGGCTCGCGCCTGGTCACCGGCGACACCGAACTGCACCAGCAATTCGAGGCCGAGCTCGCCGAATACGTCGGCGCCGCTTCGGGATTGCTGTTCTCGTCGGGCTACGCGGCCAACCTCGGCGCGGTCGTCGGCCTGTCGGGCCGGGGTTCGCTGCTGGTGTCCGACGCGCTTTCGCACGCATCCCTGGTCGACGCCTGCCGGCTGTCGCGGGCCCGCGTGGCCGTCACCGGACACCGCGACGTCGACGCCGTGGAGGCGGCCCTCGCCGGACGCGACGAGGAGCGCGCCGTCGTCATCACCGAGTCGGTCTTCAGCGCCGACGGCGCCCTGGCGCCGCTGCGCGAGCTGCATGAGGTGTGCCGCCGCCACCGCGCGCTGCTGCTCGTCGACGAGGCGCACGGGCTGGGCGTGCGCGGCGCCGGGCGCGGGCTGCTGCACGAGCTCGGGCTGGCGGGCGCCCCCGATGTGGTGATGACCACGACGCTGTCCAAGGCGCTGGGCAGCCAGGGCGGCGTGGTGCTCGGTCCGGCGGCGGTGCGGGCCCACCTGATCGACGCGGCCCGGACGTTCATCTTCGACACCGGCCTGGCGCCCGCGGCGGTGGGCGCCGCGCGGTCCGCGCTGAACGTGCTGCGGGCCGAACCCTGGCGACCCGAGGCCGTGCTGCGGCACGCCCGCGTCCTGGCCGACGCCTGCGGCGTCCCCGTGGCCCCGCAGTCGGCGGTGGTGTCGGTGATCCTGGGGGACCCCGAGGTGGCGCTGGCCGCCGCGATCGCATGCCTGGACGCCGGTGTGAAGGTGGGCTGCTTCCGGCCCCCGACCGTGCCCGCCGGGACGTCGCGGTTGCGGTTGACCGCGCGCGCGTCGCTGGACGCCGCCGAACTCGACATCGCCCGGCGGGTGCTCGCCGACGTGCTCGCTGTGGCGCGCCCTTGACCGTCCTGGTCGTCACGGGGACGGGCACCGGGGTCGGCAAGACCGTCGTCACCGCCGCCCTGGCCTGTCACGCCCACCGGGCCGGCGTCGATGTGGCGGTGTGCAAGCCGGTCCAGACCGGCACCGCCTCCGGTGACGACGACCTGGCCGAGGTCGCCCGGCTGTCCGGCGTCACCCAGCTGGCCGGGCTGGCCCGCTACCCGCAACCCCTGGCGCCGGCCGCCGCGGCCGAGCGGGCGGGCGCGGCCCTGCCGACCGGCGACGAGTTGCTGCGGCTGGTCGCCGGCCTGGACCGCCCGGGGCGGCTGACGCTGGTCGAGGGCGCCGGCGGGCTGCTGGTCGAGCTCGCCGCCGCGGGTGTCACCCTGCGCGACCTTGCCGTCCAGCTGGGGGCCGCGGCGCTGGTCGCGGTCAGCGCGGAACTGGGCACCCTCAACCACACCGCGCTCACTCTGGAAGCGCTTGCCGCGCACAATGTTTCGTGCGCGGGCCTGGTCATCGGGAGCTGGCCGGGCAACCCCGGGCCGGTGGAAACGTCGAACCGCTCCGCCCTGGCCCGGCTGGGTGCGGTGCGGGCCGCGTTGCCGGCGGGCGCCGGCTCGATGGGCGCCGCACAGTTCGCGGAGATGAGCGCCGCGGCGTTCGACCGCGACTGGGTCACCGCGCTGGTCCGCTGATGGTGCATTCCATCGAGCTGCTCTTCGACGGCGAGACCGAGGCGACCATCCGCGGGCTGTGGGACGCCCTGGCCGACGCCGGCATTCCCAGCCAGGCGCCGGCCGGGCGGCCACACGTCACGCTCGCGGTGGCCGACCGCATCGCCGACGAGGCCGACGCCGCGCTGGGCCCGCTGACCGGGCGGTTGCCGCTGGGCTGCGGGGTCGGCGCGTCGTTGCTGCTCGGGCGTTCCAACGCGATCCTGGCCCGGCTCGTCGTGCCGAGCGCCGAGTTGCTCGAGTTCCACGCCGAGGTGCACCGGCTGGCCGGCGAGCACCTGGCCCCCGCGCCGGCGCCCACCAGCCTGCCCGGCCAGTGGACGCCGCACGTCACGCTGGCCCGCCGCGTCGGCGGACCGGCGCTGAGCCGCGCGCTGCGCATCGCGGGGCGCCCCCCGCTCATCGAGGGCAGCTTCGCCGCCCTGCGGCATTGGAACGGCGAGAAGAAGGCCGACCACCTGATCGGCTAGCCGCCGAACAGCAGGTACAGCCCGGTGAAGGTGTAGCCGACCATGACCAGCATCATCGTCAGCTGCCCGGTGAGCTGGTGGCCGCTCGGCAGCAGCCGCAGGGCCTTGTCGTGGGCGGCGATCACCGCGAGGATGTGGCCGGTCACCACGCAGGCCACCTTGATCCCGGCCAGCACCGGCGGATGGGTGGACAGCACGTAGGCCACCTGCTGGTGCGCCAGCCCGCCCCAGCCGCGGCCGAACGGGTCGGCCAGCGCGATCACGGCCTGTTGCCCGCGTTCGACGAGGTAGGTCAGGTAGTGGGCGAAGATGTAGCCCACCACGATCGGGATCAGGGAATGCGCCAGCTGGCCCGGCAGCGCGCGGCGCCGCTCGGAGTCGACGCCGCCCGTCGCGCGCGCGGCAAGCGAAAAGGTCACGGCCACAACCGAAATGAAGACGATCAGCCCGAGGGTCCGCAGCAGCGACGACGACGCGGCCGGCGCCAGGCCGATGCCGCGGGAGGCCCGGTCGGCGAAGCCGCGCCACGTCGGCGACGACGAGAAACTGTCGAACGCCGTGGACCCGAGCAGCACCGCGAGCACCATGACCACGCCGGGGCGCACGGGCAGCGACGGCAGATGGTCGAGGGGGTTCCCGACGACGATGCGCCCGGTGTCGGGGTTGCGGCGAAACGGCGACAGGCGCGACACCGCCATGCTGTACACCCCGAACGGGTCGGCCCGGGCCAGCCAGCGCTGGCCGCACAACCAGGCGCCCACCAGCATGACCACGGCGTATCCGGCCAGCCACGCCCGCACCCACGGCAGTGCAGCCGGGTTCGGGCTGGCCAGTTCCATCCAGACGAACGCGAACAGGCCCAGCGCGGCCGGGCGGTAGCCCCAGCTTTCGGGATAGGACAGCCGCGGGGAGCGCAGGCGCTCCGGCGTGCCGCGGCGCAGCAGCAGGTACACCGTCCGCATCGGCGAGAGGACCCGCCAGACGGGCCCGAACAGCAGCGACAGCGCCACCAGCCCGACCCACAGCAGCACGTAGAACACGCCGAGCAGGGCGTTGGTCTCCGACCGCGGACCCCACACCCCGGCCGCCACCGCCCATGCCGCGAACACCAGACCCAGCACGGCCGCCGTCCACCGCGTCGCCCGGGCGTCGACGACGGCGGTGACCGCCGAAGGCAGCGGGCGGCCCGGCTTGCCCGGATCGAACCGCGGCCGCCGCCACGCGAAGGCGACCAGCGCGAAGGTGAACGTCAGCGCCCACGCCGCGCCGACCATCGCGTACATGTACGGCACCGGAAGGTCGCCGGATCCGCCGAGCCCGTGTGCGAGTACCGCGGTCGCGCCGCGGGCGGTCACGGTTGGACTTGGATGGTCGCGATCGTGCGGTCCAGGTGGTGCAGCTCCACCTCGACGTTGCCGGGTACGTCGACGGCGAACTGGAAGGTTTGGTTGGGCGCCGCGGCCACCGGGAACTTGTGGTCGGGCGTCGAGTGCACGTGCAGCTCGTCGGCGGCGTCACTGGTCACGCGCAGGGTGATCTGCTGGTGCACCTTGGCCTGCAGCGTGGCGTTGGTGGGCGTCACCTGCCCCTTGGCGATGGTGACGTCGACCGTCGGGCCCGCGGCCGGGGCCTGCTGATGCGAACCGCCGCAGGCGATCAGCGCCCACGCCAGGATCGCCACCCACGCCGCGGCCAGGGCGCTACGCATTCCCATCGATCACGCCGCCCTGGGGGTGCCGGGCACGGCGTGCCTTTGTTCCTCGGGCCGCTTCGGGAGGTTGTCGTAGTTGTTGATCCGGCCGGCGCCCCAGGTCAGGGCGGTGATCACCATCAGCGTCAGGAACAGCACCACGATCCCGCCGGCGGTGAACAGCCAGGCCGGCGCACTCTGGTCGCGTTCGCGCTGCAGGATGGTGACCTCCAGGACGAACGGCCGCGTGCTGGACGCGAGCGCGGGGACCTCGGGCGCCGGGATGGCGTCGTCGGCCGGCTCGTAGATCGGCACGGCCGTCATGGTGCGGCCGTCCTGCACCCGCAACAGCGTCTTCCAATCACCCCACACCGGGACCGGCTGCGTGGACTTGTAGTGCCCTGGGCCGACCTTGGCGAGCTTGTCGATCATCAGGCCGCGGTCGTTCTGCATCCGCCCCTGCCAGGACAGGATCGTCAGCCAGTCCGGTTGGTCGCTGATCATGGTCGTCGGGGGGAGCATCACGTCGGCCGACACCATGCGTTGGCCCGCGGGGCTCGGCAGATCTGTCAGCGTCACCGTGGCGGTGTTCTTGCTCGGCACGGTGATGTGCAGGCCGTTGGCCACCGTCACGCCGATCACCAGCACCGTCAGCGCGACGACGGAGATGCCCAGCCGGCGACCCGGCAGGCGCTCGCCGGTGAGGACCATGCCGAACATCGCCCCGCACATCCCAATCAGGACGGCCACCGGCACCGCCATCGCCAGCGCCTCGCCCCACATGCTGGTCGGCCACGGGTAGTGGTACACCGCGCCGATCCACAGCGATTCCAGCCACAGTCCCACCGTGGCCACGGCGAGGCCGGAGACGGCGCCGAACACCAGCGGGCGCTTGATCAACGGGGTCAGCGCCACCAGCTCGACGACGAGGGCGGGACCCAGGTACAGCGGGAACCAGTTGATCGGGGCCCCCAGGATCGGACCGACCACCACCGCCACCGCGCCCCGCAGCGCGATGGCGAACACCGCCGCGATGATCGCCGCGCCGCGCCCCATCGTGAGGCGGGCGGCGACGGCCGCCAGCGCGGACGCCGCGGCGATCAGCATCGGCTGAAACACCAGCCGGAACTGCGGGACCCCGAAGTCGAATTCGATCTGATAGACGGACAGGCCGATGAACAACCCGCCGAAGGACAGGTAACGCAGGAAGGTGATGAACGCGCCGTGGGTGACCTCCTCGGCGTCGTGCGCCTCGCCCTCGCGCTCCAGCATCAGCACCGAGAAGAGCGAGAAACACGCCCCGCCGATCATCATCAAATGCGTTGGGCCCCAAAGGGTCACGTCTTGGCCGAAGATCCGGTGCCAGATGTCGTCGAGCGGGAACCCGATCATCGCGTACATGCCGCAGCCGGCCATCAGCAGGCCGCCGACCGGCGCGTACCAGTTGCGGGTGATGCGCACCGCCGCGGGACCCGGCTTGTCGAACGGCAGCACGACCGAGACCATGCCGCCGACGAAGATGCCGAACAGCCCGATGATGATGAAGTAGTGCGCGGGGTTGGCCAGCGGGCCGGGGTCGCGTCCGTTGCCGATGTGCCAGCTGACGTCCCAGATGAACCCGAACAGGGCGCAGATGATGAACGTGGTGAAGATCAGGACCGGCAGCGCCACCCAATTGGGCCGGTGGAACTTCTCGCCGAGCTTGTCGGCCAGCCGGGTCAGCCACGCGATGCGGTGCGTGCGGTGGGCGTAGCCGACCCACAGCATGGCCGCCGCGATCACGACCGCCGCGACTGACAGCCCGATCACCTGGTTCAGGCCGGCGCCGCGCGCCGGTGCCTCGGCAACGAAAGTGAGCTCCGCCGATTTCATCGTCAAACCCTCCCAACAGCGCCCGACCGCCTGGCGAGCTGTGATGCAGCTCGCACGAAGCGGAATGCCCAAATCAGGGGCCGATCAATCACCGATTTTCGTCGGTCCGGCTCCCGGCATCGTCCGACTCGCCGGGGGAGCGGCGGTCTTTCAGCGCGACGTACAGGATCACGCCGACGACGATGATCGCCGGTAGGAACGCCGGGATCGCCAGCAGGATCATGTGGTGGGCCACATAGGTGACGTGCGGATCGGTCATGGTGGTGAGATACCCCGGCGGACGGCATGTACTGCGGCCGTTACCCTACTTTGAACACTTTTATCCAGGCCACCACGACCGTGGGGCAGGGGGTCGCGCGCGCGGCGCCCGACGATGCAGGGGAGTACTGGTGACTCAAGCGGCAACTCGACCGGTGACCGGCGCCAACGACGCGGACATCCTGGCCGTGGCCCGTGAACAGGTGCTCGAGCGCGGCGAGGGACTGACTCGGGACCAGGTGCTGCGGGTGCTGCAGCTGCCCGACGACCGGCTCGACGACCTGCTCGAGCTGGCCCACGAGGTGCGGATGCGCTGGTGCGGACCCGAGGTCGAGGTCGAGGGCATCATCAGCCTGAAAACCGGCGGCTGTCCCGAGGACTGCCATTTCTGCTCGCAGTCGGGGCTGTTCGCCTCCCCGGTGCGCAGCGCCCGGCTGGACATCCCCAGCCTGGTCGAGGCCGCCAAGCAGACCGCCAAGTCGGGCGCCACCGAGTTCTGCATCGTGGCCGCCGTGCGCGGGCCCGACGAGCGGCTGATGGCCCAGGTCGCGGCCGGCATCGAGGCGATCCGCAACGAGGTCGAGATCAACATCGCCTGCTCGCTGGGGATGCTGACCGCCGAGCAGGTCGAGCAGCTCGCCGAGATGGGCGTGCACCGCTACAACCACAACCTGGAGACCGCCCGCTCGTTCTTCACCAACGTCGTCACCACCCACACCTGGGAAGAGCGCTGGCAGACCCTGTCGATGGTGCGCGACGCCGGGATGGAGGTGTGCTGCGGCGGCATCCTGGGCATGGGCGAGACGCTCGAGCAGCGCGCGGAGTTCGCCGCCGAGCTGGCCGAGCTGGGCCCCGACGAGGTGCCGTTGAACTTCCTCAACCCGCGCCCAGGCACGCCGTTCGGCGACCTGGAGGTGCTGCCGGTGGCCGAGGCGCTGAAGTCGGTGGCCGCGTTCCGGCTGGCCCTGCCGCGCGCGATGCTGCGGTTCGCCGGGGGCCGCGAGATCACGCTGGGCGACCTGGGCGCCAAGAAGGGCATCCTGGGCGGCATCAACGCCGTAATCGTCGGGAACTACCTGACCACACTCGGCCGGCCGGCCGAGGCCGATCTGGAACTGCTCGACGACCTGCAGATGCCCATCAAGGCGCTCAACGCCACCCTGTAAGAAGCGTGGAAACCGTGGTTGGGGATCTGGGGGCTCCGGTCAGCGCCGGCGTCTACAACGTCTACACCGGCGAATTGGGGGGCACCGCGATGCCGACGGCGGCGCAGCTGGGTCTGGAGCCGCCGCGGTTCTGTGCGGAATGCGGGCGCCGGATGGTGGTCCAGGTGCGCCCCGATGGCTGGCGGGCGCGGTGCTCGCGGCACGGTCAGGTTGACTCCGTCGACCTCGAGGACCGGCGGTGACCGGGGCCACGGCCGGTCGGTCGCGCCGGCGCGCCGCCGCCGCCGCCGGCCTGGGGTCGGTCGGGGCCGGCGCGGTGCTCGGTGGGCTTTGGGCGTGGATCGCCCCGCCGATCCGCGCCGTGGTCGCCATGACGCGGGCCGGCGAACGGGTCCACGACTATCTCGGCACCGAGTCGCAGCACTTCTTCGACGCGCCGAGCCTGATGCTGGGTTTGCTGACCGTGTTGGGGGTGGTGGCGCCGGTGCTGGCGTGGCAGTGGCGCGCGCACCGCGGCCCGGGGATGGTCGTCGCGCTCACGGCCGGCATGGTGACCGCGGCCGCGACCGCGACGGCGGTCGGGGCGGCGCTGGTCCGGATCCGCTTCGGCGCGTTGAACTTCGACGCGGTGCCGCTGGCCAAGGGGCCGTCGGTGGCCTACGTCGTGCAGGCGCCCCCGGTGTTCTTCGCGGACCACCCGCTGCAGGTGGCGCTTACGCTGCTGTGGCCGGCCGCTATCGCGGCGCTGGTGTATGCGGTGTTCGCGGCCGCGGACGCCCGCGACGACCTGGGGGTCCTGCCGGCGGGCTCGTCCGCCGCGCTGCCGGTGGCTGGAGGGGGCGCCGCCGAAGCGGCCGTGTCATAGCGGGCGGCGGTGAATGCTGCGGCCGAAGACGACCTTGGCCGCGATCTTGGCCAGCCGCGCCATCCCGACGTAGGTCATCGGATGGAACATCGTGGGCCAGGTGGTGCGGATCAGGTGCTCGGTCAGCGGCCTGCCGTCGAACCGGTCGGTGAGCCAGCGCAGCGTCATCGGCGCCGACAGCGGGTGCAGCAGCATGTGCTCGTTGAACGCGTCCCGGTGGTAGGTGACCCGGGCGCCGCCGGCCGAGTAGGCGTCGGCGAGCACGTCGATGTCGTTGACGTCGATCAGGTAGTCGTGGACGGCCTGCACGATCAACACCGGCGGCGTCGGCACGGCGGCGCCCAGCTTGATGCTCTCGAAGACGTGCGTGACCTCGGGCGTCGACAGGATGGTCTCGAGCGGCTCGTCGAGGTAGTCGCCCATGTTCTTGCCGGCCATCCGGACGACCGCCTCCACGGTGGTCATCTTCTCCAGCGACTCGAGCAGGGCGCGGCCCTCCTCGTTGCTGTGCTCCTTGATCACCCGGTCCAGCTCGGGGTAGATGTGGGCGAGCGCGGCCACCACCAGCGCCGGCAGACCCGACAGGAAACTGCCGTTGAGCCTGCGGAAGGTGTTGCCCAGGTCGCCGACGGGCGATCCCAGCACCGCCCCGACGACGTCCAGTTCGGGCGCGTAGTCGGCGCACATCTCGGCCGCCCAGGCGCTGGCCAGGCCGCCGCCGGAGTAGCCCCACAGCCCGATCGGCGCCGCCGGCGACAGCCCGAGGCGTTCCGAGCCCAGAGCGGCCCGGATGCCGTCGAGGACCCGGTAGCCGGGTTCGTACGGCGCGCCCCACAGCCCGCGCAGCCCCTCGTGGTCGGGCACCGAGACGGCCCAGCCCTCGGCCACCGCGGCGGCGATCAGAAACAGCTCGAACTGGCCGATCGATCCGAGGGCCTTCGCCCGGCGGCGCAGCGCGTAGGACGGGAAGCAACGCGACGAGACCGCGTCGATCGCGCACTGGTAGGACAGCAGCGGGCAGGGCCGTTCCGGGGCGAGTTCGGCGGGGACGATCACCGTGGTCGCCGCCGCCTCGGGCTCGCCGTGCATGTCCATCGTCCGGTAGAGCAGCTGGACGGCCTTGATCGGCTGCGGGATCAGCCCCAGGAAGGCGAGCTCGACGTCGCGGGAGCGGAGCACCGTCCCGGGCTCGGCGTGCTGGAAGCCGAGTGGCGGCTGGTAGAACGGGTCGTCGGAGGGCAGCAGCGGGCGGACTTTGCGCTGCAGTTCCTCGTGCGGCGGCCGGGCGATCCACTCCGCGCCATGCGTGCCTGCCAGATTGCCGAGCTCAGCCATTGAGGCTCCCTTCTAGGCCATCCGGCATTCTCGCGCACCAACGGCAGGTAGCCAAAACGTAATCGCCGTGTGTGAGCGACTTCGTCTTAGTGCCCGCACGTAAGACGCGCCACTCGTGTCGCCTTCACTCGCGTCCCCCGGAAGACCTCCGGTCCAGTCTACTGGTGGCGGCGGCGGCCCCCGGTCGTCAAATCTGGCCCGGCGGCCGCAGCGCGGCGAATTCGTCGGTGACCCGCAGCCTCGAGTCGGTGAAGTGGTAGAGGGCCGCCGGCCGCCCGCCGCTGCGCCCGGACTGCGCGATGGTGCCGGTCGCCGTGATTACCCCGCGGCGGGCCAGCACCCGTTGCAGGTTGGTCGCGTCGACCTGGTAACCCAGCGCGGCGCCGTAGATGTCACGCAGCGTTGAAAGGGCGAATTCCTTTGGCGCCAAGGCGAATCCGATATTGGTGTACGACATCTTGGCGACCAGCCTGGTGCGGGCGTGCTCCACCATCGGGCCGTGGTCGAACGCCATCGGGGGCAGCGAATTCACCGGGTGCCAGCGGGTGTCCGGCGGCAGTTCCGGGGTGGCGGGGGAGGGCACCAGGCCCAGGAAGGTCGAGGCGATCACCCGGTTGCCCGGCACCCGCTGCGGATCGGAGAACACCGCCAGCTGCTCGAGGTGGGCCAGCTCTTTGAGGTCCACCTTTTCGGCCAGCTGGCGCAGCACCGAGGTGGTCATGTCCTCGTCGTTGCGCAGCCGCCCGCCGGGCAGCGACCAGGCGCCCTTCTGCGGATCTTTGGCGCGTTGCCATAACAGCACGTTCAGCTGCGGTTTCTGTCTTCGCGGCGCTGCCGTTACCTGGCGAACCTGAAACACGACCGCAAGTACCTCGTGTTCAGTGCTAGTATGGCCCATGTTTTCGATTATAAGTCGAAAACCTGTCGGGCTGAAAGGAGCCGCCGTGACGGTTATCAATCGCATGGACACGCTCGCCGAAGACATGATGGCCGACGTCACCAATTCGCCCACGGGCTACGCCGGCGTGGACGGCGACGAGCAATGGGCCGCCGAGATCCGCCGCCTGGCCAAGCTGCGCGGCGCCACCGTGCTCGCGCACAACTACCAGCTGCCCGCCATCCAGGACGTCGCCGACCACGTCGGCGACTCGCTCGCGCTGTCCCGGATCGCCGCCGAGGCGCCCGAGGACACGATCGTGTTCTGCGGCGTGCACTTCATGGCCGAGACCGCCAAGATCCTGAGCCCCGAGAAGACGGTGCTCATCCCCGACCAGCGGGCGGGCTGCTCGCTGGCCGACTCGATCACCGCCGACGAACTGCGCGCCTGGAAGGACGAGCACCCCGGCGCCGTCGTCGTCTCCTACGTCAACACCACCGCCGCGGTGAAGGCGCTCACCGACATCTGCTGCACATCGTCCAACGCCGTGGACGTGGTGAACTCGATCGACCCCGACCGTGAGGTCTTGTTCTGCCCGGACCAGTTCCTCGGAGCGCACGTGCGCCGGATGACCGGCCGGACGAACATGCACGTGTGGGCCGGCGAATGCCACGTCCACGCCGGGATCAACGGCGACGAGCTGTCCGAGCAGGCCCGGGCCAACCCAGACGCCGACCTGTACGTGCACCCCGAATGTGGTTGCGCCACTTCGGCTTTGTACCTCGCCGGCGAGGGCGCCTTCCCAGCCGACCGGGTCAAGATCCTGTCCACCGGCGGCATGCTGGACGCCGCGCACCACACCCGGGCCCGCAAGGTGCTGGTCGCCACCGAGGTCGGCATGCTGCACCAATTGCGCCGGGCCGCACCGCAAGTCGACTTCCGCGCGGTGAACGACCGCGCGTCGTGCAAGTACATGAAGATGATCACGCCCGCGGCGCTGCTGCGCTGCCTGGTCGAGGGCGCCGACGAGGTCGACGTCGACCCCGACATTGCCGCCGCGGGCCGGCGCAGCGTGCAGCGCATGATCGCAATCGGTCAACCGGGCGGCGGCGAATGATCGTCCGGCCGGCCTGGACGCACAGCGCCGACGTCGTCGTCATCGGTACCGGCGTGGCGGGTCTGGCCGCGGCGCTGGCCGCCCACCGCGCCGGCCGCAGCGTCGTCGTGCTGAGCAAGGCCGACCAGGTGCGCGGGGTGACCGCCACCCACTACGCGCAGGGCGGCATCGCGGTGGTCCTGCCCGACAACGACGACTCCGTTGAGGCCCACGTCGCCGACACCGTGACCGCGGGCGCCGGCCTCTGCGATCCCGACGCGGTGACCTCGATCGTCGCCGACGGCTACCTCGCGGTGTCCGAATTGGTCGGTGCCGGAGCGCGATTCGACGAGGCGGTGCCCGGCCGCTGGGACGTGACGCGGGAGGGCGGCCACTCGCGCCGGCGGATCGTGCACGCGGGCGGGGACGCCACCGGCGCCGAGGTGCAGCGCGCGCTCGACCACGCCGCCCGGCTGCTCGACATCCGCACCAGCCACGTCGCCCTGTGCGTGTTGCACGACGGCATCGCCGTGACCGGCGTCGCGGTCGGCAACCCCGACGGGTACGGCATCATCAGCGCGCCCGCGGTGATCCTGGCCTCCGGCGGGCTCGGCCATCTCTACGCCGCGACCACCAACCCCGAAGGCTCCACCGGCGACGGCATCGCCCTGGCGCTGTGGGCCGGTGTCGCGGTCAGCGACCTCGAGTTCATCCAGTTCCACCCGACGATGCTCTACGGCGGCGGGGCCGGCGGGCGCCGCCCGCTGGTGACCGAGGCCATCCGCGGCGAGGGCGCGATACTGGTTGACCGGCAAGGCAATTCGGTCACCGCGGGTGTTCACCCGATGGGCGACCTGGCGCCGCGGGACGTCGTCGCGGCCGCCATCGACGCGCGGCTGAAGGCCACCGGCGACCCGTGCGTCTTCCTGGACGCGCGCGGCATCGAGGGCTTCGCGGCCCGCTTCCCGACCGTGACCGCCGCGTGCCGGGCCGCCGGCATCGACCCGGTCCGCCAACCCATCCCGGTCGTGCCCGGGGCGCATTACAGCTGCGGCGGCGTCGTCACCGACGTGCACGGGCAGACCGAGCTGCCGGGGCTGTTCGCCGCCGGCGAGGTGGCGCGCACCGGCATGCACGGCGCGAACCGGCTGGCGTCCAACAGCCTGCTGGAAGGCCTGGTGGTCGGGGGGCGGGCCGGCAAGGCCGCGGCCGCGCACGCGGTGGCGGCGGGGCGCGTCCGGGCGACCGCGCCCGAGCCGAGCGTGCACACCGCCCCGCGGCGCGCCGATTTGCAGGCCGCGATGAGCCGCGACGCCTCGGTGGTGCGCGACGCCGCGGGGCTGAACCGGCTGTCCGACACGCTGTCCGGGGCGCCCGCCCGCGCCATCGCGGGCCGCCGCGACTTCGAGGACGTCGCGCTGACGGTGGCTGCGCGCGCGGTGACCGCAGCGGCCCTGGCCCGCAGCGAGAGCCGCGGCTGCCACCACCGCGCCGAGTACCCGGGCCCGGCGCCGGAGCAGGCCCGCAGCAGCGTGCTGCGACTGGCCGACGACCAGGTGCTGGTGGAGGCGCTGGCGGCGGTGGGCTGATGATGCAGCCCGAGGAACGCAGCGCCGCCCAGGACACCATCCGGCGCGCGCTGGAAGAGGACCTGCGTTACGGGCCCGACGTCACCACGCTGGCGACGGTGCCCGCCGGCGCGGCGGCCACCGCGTCGATGGTGCCCCGGGAGCCGGGCGTGATCGCCGGCGTCGAGGTCGCGCTGCTGGTCCTCGACGCCGTCCTCGCCGGGGGCTACGACGTGCTGCATCGCGTCGACGACGGCGCCCGGCTGCAGCCGGGCGAGCCGGTGCTGACCGTGCGCGCGGACACCCGCGGCCTGTTGACCGCCGAGCGGACCATGCTGAACCTGGTCTGCCACTTGTCCGGCATCGCCACCACGACGGCGGCCTGGGTGGCGGCCGTGGACGGCACCAAGGCCAAGGTCCGCGACACCCGCAAGACCCTGCCCGGGCTGCGCGCCCTGCAGAAGTACGCGGTCCGGGTCGGCGGGGGCGTCAACCACCGGCTGGGGCTGGGGGATGCGGCGCTGATCAAGGACAACCACGTGGTGGCCGCCGGCTCGGTGGTCGACGCGCTGCGGGCGGTGCGGGACGCGGCCCCGGAGCTGCCGTGCGAGGTCGAGGTGGACTCCCTCGAGCAGCTGGACGAGGTGCTGGCCGAAAAGCCGGAACTGGTCCTGCTGGACAACTTCCCGGTGTGGCAGACGCAGATGGCCGTGCAGCGCCGCGACGCCCGGGCCCCCGCCGTCCTGCTGGAGTCCTCCGGCGGGCTCAGCCTCGACAACGCCGCCACGTACGCCGCCACCGGGGTGGACTACCTGGCCGTCGGCGCGCTCACGCATTCGGTGCGCGCGCTGGACGTCGGCCTGGACATGTAGGGCTTACCGCCGCGCTGCGCGTCGAGTGTGCGCCTGGGGCCTTGAGCGTGCGTCCGGGGCGGAAAAATCGCGAAATCCCCGCCCTCAGAGCACTCGCGAAGCCGTCAGCGCACTCGCAAGGCCGGTGGCGCGCACACTAGCCGGACAGCAGCGTGCGCGCCGCCGGCTTGGCCGCGTCCAGCGCGCCCGCGTCACCGGAGGTCCGGGACAGGATCAGCGCCCCCTCGATCAGCGAGATCACCGCCAGCGCAACCCGTTTGGCCTCGTGCTCGGCCCAGCCGTCGGAGCGCAGCCGCTCCTCGACCGCCGCGCACCAGCCGCCGAAGGCGCGCGCCGACGCCTCGCGCACCAGCGGGCTCGCGTTCACCGACTCGGTGGCGATCGGCTCGATCGGGCAGCCGTCGCGCCGGTCACCGGCCAACCCCGCCGCCAGCAGGTCGATCCAGCGATCGACGATGTCGGCCGGCGGCCGGCCCGTCGCCAGAAACCGGCGCAGCAATTGCTCGATGCCCGTCCCTTCGGTCTCGACGACCGCCGCGGCCAACTGCTGCTTGCCCCGCGGGAAGTGGTGATACAGCGAACCGGGCTTGACCCCGGCCTCCTCGAGGATCTGATTCAGGCCGGTCGCAGCGTAGCCCTGCCGGCGGAACAGGGTGGCGGCCTTCTCGATCAACGCGGTGCGGCTGCGATCCGGTCTCGGCATGCTATTGACTTTACTTGAATGATCACTCAAGAATGCAGAGATGAGGCAGCTGACATACGAAGACACCGGGCGGTACGCGTGGCGGGAGGTGCCCGAACCCCAGCTGAGTGCGCCCGAGCAGGCGTTGGTCCGCCCGCTGGCCGTGGCGTGTTGCGACCTCGACGTCGCGGTGTGCAACGGGCGGCTACCGCTGCCGCCGGGGTACGCGGTGGGCCACGAGGGATTGGCCGAGGTCGTCGCCGTCGGCGACGCCGTCAGGGGCGCCCGGGTCGGCGACCGCGTCGTGGTGCCGTTCCAGATCAACTGCGGGGAATGCCGCGAATGCCGCCGCGGTGTCACCGGTTCGTGCAGCGCCGTGCCGTTCATGGCGGCCTACGGGATGGCGCCGATCGCCGGCCTGGATGGTGGCGGCTTCATGTCCGATCTGGTGCTGGTCCCGTACGCCGACGCGATGCTGATCCCGCTGCCCGACGGCGTCGACCCCGTGTCGGTCGCGTCCCTGTCGGACAACATCCCCGACGGCTGGCGCACCGTCGGGCCGTTCGGTGCCGAGCTGGACGCGCTCGACCCGGTCGATCGCCGCGTCCTCGTGCTCGGACGGCTGTCGATCGGCCTGTATTCGGCGGCGATCGCCGCGGCGCTGGGCGCCCACGTCGACTACGTCGACACCGACCCGCTGCGGCTGGCCGCCGCCGAGAAGCTCGGCGCGGTGGTCCACGACGCCGCCAAACCCGACAAGTCGTGGGGCGCTTACCCGGTCACCGTGCACACCACCAGCGATCCGGCCCTGCTGGCGGCGACGCTGCGGGCGACCTGGCCGGACGGCGTGTGCACCGATACCGGCATCTACTTCGAATACCGGGTCGAGATGCCGTTGCTGCCGATGTACTCGCGCGGCGTGCGGTTCGTCACCGGACGCGTCAGCGCGCGCACGGTCATCCCGCGGGTGCTCGACCTGCTGGCGGGCGGCCTGAACGTGGCGCCGGCCGTCGACCGCGTCGTCGCCTGGGAAGACGCCCCCTCGGCCTGGCCGGCGATGACCGGCAAGACGGTCTTCACCCGGGCGTAGTGGCTTGAGTGTGCGTTTACGGCGTTGAGTGTGCGCCCAGGGCGGGAAAATCGCGGAAATCCCGCCGTCAGCGCACGCGGGAAGCCGTCAGCGCACGCGGGAAGCCGTGCAGGCGAAGTCAGGCGATGTCGCCGACGAACACGCCGATCCGGCGCAGCTGCATGCGGGCCATCCGCGGCAGGCGCTCGGCGTCGGGACCCTCGGTGCCGGCCGGCAGGATGCGCGGGTTGGTGATGTGCACCACGCGGTTGCGGCCGAATTGGACGTCGGCCTCGCCGGCCGCCAGCACGTTCTTGACCCAGTTGGTCTTGCCGTGGCCCAGCGCGATCGCCAGGACGTTGCCCTTGCGGTAGGGGGTGATGATCGTCTCGTACGGCGTGCCGGAGGTGCGGCCACGGTGCTTGATGGTCGCGGTCCCGGGCAGAAAGCGGGCGATCGGCTTGACCGCCGGGTTGAAATACTTGATCTGGAAACGCTCGAACCAGGGCGGGAACACCATGGGGACGCCCGGGGCGTTGTTGGGGTGATCCTTCGCGGACATGACGGCTCCCTGCGTTGTGTGGGCCTTTGATCGGCACTGTACCGGTCGGATATCGACTTGAGTTGCTCTGGGACAATGGAGGCGATGAGTACCGGTTCCGCGCCCGTGATGGCCCGCATCGACCTGCGGGGCGTCGAGCTGACGGCTGCCCGCCTGCGGACCGCGCTGCCGCGCGGCGGTGCGGACGTGGAAAGCGTGCTGCCCAAGGTGCGGCCGATCGTGCAGGCCGTGGCCGAACGCGGCGCCGAGGCGGCGCTGGAGTTCGGGGAGTCGTTCGACGGGGTACGGCCCGCGTCCGTCCGGGTGCCCGAGGCGGCGCTCGAGGCCGCGCTGGCCGGGTTGGACCCCGACGTCGTCGACGCCCTGCGGGTGATGATCGAGCGCGCCCGCGCCGTGCACGCCGACCAGCGGCGCGCCGACGTCACCACCACCCTCGGCCCCGGCGCGACGGTGACCGAGCGGTGGGTCCCGGTCGAGCGGGTCGGCCTGTACGTGCCCGGCGGCAACGCCGTCTACCCGTCCAGCGTGGTGATGAACGTGGTGCCGGCGCAGACCGCCGGCGTCGGCTCGCTGGTGGTGGCCAGCCCGCCGCAGGCCCGCTATGACGGCCTGCCGCACCCGACCATCCTGGCGGCCGCCCGGCTGCTCGGGGTCGACGAGGTGTGGGCCGTCGGCGGCGCGCAGGCGGTGGCGCTGCTGGCCTACGGCGGCACCGACACCGATAGCGCCGAGCTGGCGCCGGTCGACATGATCACCGGCCCCGGCAACATCTACGTCACCGCCGCCAAGCGGCTCTGCCGCTCGCGGGTGGGCATCGACGCCGAGGCCGGCCCCACCGAGATCGCCATCCTCGCCGACCACACCGCCGATCCGGCGCACGTGGCCGCCGACCTGATCAGCCAGGCCGAGCACGACGAGATGGCGGGCAGCGTGCTGGTCACCCCGAGTGCCGACCTGGCCGACGCCACCGCCGCCGAGGTGGCAGAACAGCTGCGCACCACCGTGCACCGCGACCGGGTGGCCGCCGCGCTCGGTGGCCGCCAGTCGGCGATCATCCTGGTCGACGACCTGGACGCGGGGGTGCGGGTGGTCAACGCCTACGCCGCCGAGCACCTGGAGATCCAGACCGCCGACGCGCCGCAGGTGGCCGCCCGAATCCGTTCGGCCGGAGCGATTTTCGTCGGGCCCTACTCGCCGGTGAGCCTCGGCGACTACTGCGCCGGATCCAACCACGTGCTGCCGACCGCGGGCTCCGCCCGCCACTCCAGCGGCCTGTCCGTGCAGACCTTCCTGCGCGGCATCCACGTCGTCGACTACACCGAGGCCGCGCTCAAGGACGTCTCGGGCCACGTGGTCACGCTGGCCGAGGCCGAAGACCTGCCGGCGCACGGCGAGGCGATCCGGCGGAGGTTCGAGCGATGACCGCGCCGGAGAACCCCACCCTAGAGGACCTGCCGCTGCGCGACGACCTGCGCGGCAAAACACCCTACGGCGCACCGCAATTGGCGGTCCCGGTGCGGCTGAACACCAACGAGAACCCGCACCCGCCCAGCCGGGCGCTGGTGGACGACGTGGTGCGGTCGGTGGCCGAGGCGGCCGCGGACCTGCACCGCTACCCGGATCGCGACGCCGTGGACCTGCGTCGCGACCTGGCCGCTTATCTCACCGCGCAGACCGGGGTGCGGCTCGGGATGGAAAACGTTTGGGCGGCAAACGGATCCAACGAGATCCTGCAACAGCTGCTGCAGGCGTTCGGCGGCCCCGGGCGCAGCGCGATCGGGTTCGTCCCGTCCTACTCGATGCACCCGATCATCTCCGACGCCACCCGCACGGAATGGCTGGAGGGGGTGCGCGCCGACGACTTCAGCCTCGACGTGAACGCCGCCGTCGCCGCCGTCACCGAGCGCCGGCCCGACGTGGTCTTCATCGCCAGCCCCAACAACCCGTCCGGGCAAAGCGTTTCGCTGCCCGATCTGCGCCGGCTGCTCGACGCGGTGCCCGGCATCCTGATCGTCGACGAGGCCTACGGTGAGTTCTCCTCGCAGCCCAGCGCCGTGGGGCTGGTGCGGGAATATCCGACCAAGCTCATCGTCACCCGCACCATGAGCAAGGCGTTCGCCTTCGCCGGCGGGCGGCTCGGGTACCTGATCGCCACGCCCGCGGTGATCGACGCGATGCTGCTGGTGCGGCTGCCGTACCACCTGTCGTCGGTCACCCAGGCGGCGGCGCGGGCCGCGCTGCGGCACGCCGACGACACCCTGAGCAGCGTCGCGGCGCTGATCGCCGAACGCGAACGCGTCTCGACCGCCCTGACCCGCATGGGTTTTCGGGTGATCCCCAGCGATGCGAACTTCGTGCTGTTCGGGCAGTTCGCCGACGCTCCCGCAGCCTGGCGGCGCTACCTGGACGCCGGCATCCTGATCCGCGACGTCGGGATCCCCGGCTATCTGCGCGCCACGACCGGACTCGCCGAGGAGAACGACGCGTTCCTGCGGGCCAGCGCCCCGATCGCCGCCACCGAACTCGCCCCAGCCACCCCCGTAGGAGCCCCGTGACCACCATTGCGACGCGGCGCGCGCGTATCGAGCGCCGCACCAAGGAATCCGACATCGTCATCGAGCTGGATCTCGACGGCACCGGCCAGGTCCACGTCGACACCGGCGTGCCGTTCTACGACCACATGCTGACGGCGTTGGGCACCCACGCCAGCTTCGACCTCAGCGTGCGCACCCAGGGTGACGTCGAGATCGAGGGGCACCACACCATCGAGGACACCGCGATCGCGCTCGGCCAGGCGCTGGGGCAGGCCCTCGGCGACAAGAAGGGCATCCGGCGGTTCGGCGACGCCTTCATCCCGATGGACGAGACGCTGGCCCACGCCATCGTCGACGTGTCCGGCCGGCCCTACTGCGTGCACACCGGCGAGCCGGATCACCTGCGGCACACCACCATCGCCGGCAGCTCGGTGCCCTACCACACCGTCATCAACCGGCACGTGTTCGAGTCGCTGGCGATGAACGCCCGTATCGCGCTGCACGTGCGCGTTCTGTACGGGCGCGACCCGCACCACATCACCGAGGCGCAGTACAAGGCCGTCGCTCGCGCGTTGCGCCAGGCCGTCGAGCCGGATCCGCGGGTGTCGGACGTGCCGTCCACCAAAGGTGTTCTGTGACAACACCATCCGTCGTCGTACTGGATTACGGCTCGGGCAACCTACGGTCGGCCCAGCGTGCGCTGCAGCGGGCGGGCGCATCGGTCGAGGTGACCGCCGACGCCGACGCCGCGGCGGCCGCTGACGGCCTCGTGGTGCCCGGCGTCGGTGCCTTCGAGGCGTGCATGACCGGCCTGCGCAAGGTCGGGGGAGACCGCATCATCGCCGACCGGGTGGCCGCCGGGCACCCGGTGCTCGGGGTCTGCGTCGGCATGCAGATCCTGTTCGCCACCGGCGTCGAATTCGGTGTGCGGACAACGGGTTGCGGCCAGTGGCCGGGCGCGGTCACCCGGCTGGACGCCCCGGTGATTCCGCACATGGGCTGGAACGTGGTCGACGCCGGCGCGGGGACCACCCTGTTCAAGGGGCTGGACGCCGACACCCGGTTCTACTTCGTGCACTCCTACGCGGCGCAGCGCTGGGAGGGATCGCCCGAGGCCGTGCTCACCTGGGCCACCCACCAGGTGCCGTTCCTGGCCGCGGTCGAGCTAGGGCCGTTGTCGGCCACCCAATTTCACCCGGAGAAGAGCGGCGACGCCGGTGCGGCCGTGCTGCGCAACTGGATTGAGGGACTGTCGTAATGCCGCTGATTCTGCTACCCGCGGTCGACGTGGTCGACGGCCGCGCCGTCCGGCTGGTCCAAGGCAAGGCCGGCAGCGAAACCGAGTACGGCTCGGCGCTGGACGCCGCCCTGGGCTGGCAGCGCGACGGCGCCGAGTGGATCCACCTGGTGGACCTGGACGCGGCGTTCGGGCGCGGCTCGAACCGCGAGCTGCTGGCCGAGGTGGTCGGCAAGCTCGACGTGAACGTGGAGCTGTCCGGCGGCATCCGCGACGACGACTCCCTGGGCGCGGCGCTGGCCACCGGCTGCACGCGGGTCAACCTGGGCACCGCGGCGCTGGAGAACCCGCAGTGGTGCGCGCGGGCGATCGCCGAACACGGCGACAAGGTCGCCGTCGGGCTGGACGTGCAGATCATCGACGGGCAGCACCGGCTGCGCGGGCGCGGCTGGGAGACCGACGGTGGCGACCTGTGGGAAGTGCTGGAACGCCTTGACGGCGAGGGGTGTTCGCGGTTCGTCGTCACCGACGTCACCAAGGACGGCACGCTCGGCGGCCCCAACCTCGACCTGCTGGCCGCCGTCGCCGACCGGACCGAAGCGCCGGTGATCGCCTCCGGCGGGGTGTCCAGCCTGGACGACCTGCGCGCCATCGCCACCCTGACCGAACACGGGGTGGAAGGCGCCATCGTCGGAAAGGCCCTCTACGCCGGGCGGTTCACGCTGCCGCAGGCGCTGGCCGCGGTGGCCGGGTAGGGCCGCGATGGACCTGGACGCGTTGGTGGCCAAGGCCTCGGCGATCCTCGACGACGCCACCGAGCCGTTCGTCGCCGGCCACCGCGCCGATTCGGCGGTGCAGAAGAAGGGCAACGACTTCGCCACCGACGTGGATCTGGCGATCGAGCGGCAGGTGGTCGGCGCGCTGGAGGAGACCACCGGGATCGGTGTGCACGGCGAGGAATACGGCGGGGCCGACGTCGACTCGGAATGGGTGTGGGTGCTCGATCCGGTGGACGGCACATTCAACTACGCGGCCGGGTCGCCGATGGCCGGGATCTTGCTGGGCCTGCTGCACAACGGCGATCCGGTGGCCGGGCTGACCTGGCTGCCGTTCGTGGATCAGCGCTACACGGCGGTGGTGGGCGGCCCCCTGATGAAAAACGGTGCGGCGCAACCGCCCCTGGCCCCCGTCGACCTGTCCGACGCGCTCGTCGGCGCCGGCTCGTTCAGCGCCGACGCGCGGGGCCGGTTCCCCGGGCGGTACCGGATCGCGGTGCTGGAGAACCTCAGCCGGGTCTCGTCGCGGTTGCGCATGCACGGTTCGACCGGCCTGGACCTGGCCTACGTGGCCGACGGCATCCTCGGCGCCTCGATCAGTTTCGGCGGGCACGTGTGGGATCACGCCGCCGGGGTCGCGCTGGTCCGGGCGGCCGGGGGCGTAGTCACCGACATCCACGGCGAACCGTGGACGCCCGCGTCCGACTCGGCGCTGGCCGCGGGGCCCGCCGCGCACGCCGAGATACTCGAATTGCTGCGCGGCACCGGCCGGCCGGAGGACTACTGACGTGTCCGCCGGCAATGGTCTTGCGGTGCGGGTGATCCCGTGCCTGGATGTCGACGCCGGCCGGGTGGTGAAGGGCGTCAACTTCGAAAACCTGCGCGACGCGGGCGATCCCGTCGAGCTCGCCGCGGCCTATGACGCCGAGGGCGCCGACGAGCTCACGTTTCTCGACGTGACCGCGTCGTCGTCAGAGCGATCGACCATGCTGGACGTCGTGCGGCGCACGGCCGAGCAGGTGTTCATCCCGCTGACCGTCGGCGGCGGGGTACGCACGGTGGCCGACGTCGACGTGTTGCTGCGCGCCGGGGCCGACAAGGTCTCGATCAACACCGCCGCCATCGCCCGGCCCGACCTGCTCGAGGAAATGGCAAGGCAGTTCGGGTCGCAATGCATCGTGCTGTCCGTGGACGCCCGCACGGTGCCGCCCGACTCGCCCCCGACACCGTCGGGCTGGGAGGTCACCACCCACGGCGGGCGCCGTGGGACGGGGATCGACGCCGTCGAATGGGCCTCGCGCGGCGCCGATCTCGGGGTGGGTGAGATTCTGTTGAACTCGATGGACGCCGACGGCACCAAGGCCGGGTTCGATCTGCCGATGCTCAAAGCGGTGCGTTCGGCGGTCACGGTGCCGGTGATCGCGAGCGGCGGCGCCGGGGCCATCGAACACTTCGCACCCGCCGTCGCCGCCGGCGCCGATGCGGTGTTGGCGGCCAGCGTCTTTCACTTCCGCGAGTTGACCATCGGGCAGGTCAAGGCGGCCATGGCGGCGGAAGGGATCACCGTGCGATGACGCTCGACCCGCAGATCGCCGCCCGGCTGAAGCGCAACGCCGACGGCCTGTTCACCGCCGTGGTGCAGGAGCGCGGCACCGGCAACGTGCTGATGGTCGCCTGGATGGACGACGCCGCGCTGGAACGCACGCTGGAAACCCGTGAGGCGACGTACTTTTCGCGGTCTCGCGGCCAGCAGTGGGTCAAGGGGGCGACGTCGGGGCACACCCAATACGTGCACTCGGTGCGACTGGACTGCGACGGCGATGCCGTGCTGCTGACGGTCGACCAGGTCGGCGGCGCCTGCCACACCGGCGACCACAGCTGCTTCGACGCCGATGTGCTGCTGCGACCCGAGGCCTAGCCCGGCGCCGAGTCCAGCCCGTTGGCCGCGGCGATCGCGGCGCGGGCCCACTCGTGCCGCGCCACGGCGGGCTCGATGCGACGGCGGATCAGTTCGACGTCGATGGCCGTCCTGTTGACCACCGCGTCCGGCACGCGAAACGAGAACGTCGACTCCCCGGTGGCGACGGCCAGGATGGCATCGCTGTCGGTGAAACCGTTGGCGCGCATGGCGTCCTCGGCCCACCGGAAGGGTTTGCGGCCGCCGAAGTCGTTGACGTAGACCACCCAGAGCCGGGTGCCCCGCCCGTCGTAGAGCTTGGTCAGCGCCCGGTTCACCGCGTCGGATTCGAGCGGGCCGAGCACGCCCGCCCGATCGGTGAGCTGCCCCGACAGCTTGAGCGCGGGGGCCGGAGCCGGCGGGGCCGTCGACGTCGGAGGGGCATTCGTGGTCGGCTGGTTGGCGTGGCCGCGAACCAGCAGGATGCCGACGACGGCGGCGATTCCGACCAACGCGATGGCGATCAGTGCCGCCACCAGTGTCGTCGAACCCGACCGGCCGCCCCGCGGCGGCGACGGCGCGGGTTCCATTGGTGCGGAAGGGGTTTCGTGCTGGGGGGCGCTGACGTCGGGCGTTGACGCGACGACTTCGGTGGGCGCCGCGATGACTTCGGTGCGTCCCGCGCCGTCGAGGCGCCCGGCTAGCGCGGCGGCGAAATCCGCGCAGCTGGCGTACCGCTCGCTCGGGTGCTTGGCGAGGACCTTCGCGATGACCGGGTCGAGCGCGGCCAGGTCGGGCCGCGACTGGCTGAGGCGCGGCGGCGGCGCGGACAGGTGCTGGCTGATGACCACCGCGGGATTGGAGTGGTGGAACGGCGCCGTGCCGGTCAGCAGGTTGTTCGCGGTGCAACCCAGCGCGTATTGGTCGGTGCTGGCGTCCAGCTCCGCGCCCTGCAGTTGCTCGGGGGAGCAGTAGGCGGTGGTGCCCACCAACATGTTCGTCGCCGTGAGCCCGCTGATCTCGTCCAGCTCGCGGGCGATTCCGAAATCGGCGAGCAGGATCCGGCGCCTGTTGGCCTGCGGGGAGCCCAGCAGGATGTTGGCGGGCTTGACGTCACGATGCAGCAGTCCGCGGGCGTGCGCGTAATCCAGCGCATCGGCCACCGCGGAGACGATCTCGACGACGTGGGCCGCGGGCATGCCGGCCGGATACTGCTCGCGCAGCAGCTGTGCGGCGTCGGTCCCCTCGACGTAGTCCATCGAAATCCACAGTTGCCCTTCGTATTCCCCGCGGTCGTGGATTCCGACGATGTGCTCGTTGTACAGGTTCGCGGCCAGATCGGCCTCGCGGTTGAAGCGCTGGCGGAATTCGTCGTTCTCGGTCAGCTCGCCGGGCAGGACCTTGAGCGCGTCGCGGCGGGGCAGCCTCGGGTGCTGTGCGAGATACACCTGCCCCATGCCGCCGGCCCCCAGGCGCCGCACGATCGTGTAACCGGCGAACACCTCTCCTTCCTGGAGGCCCTCGGTCTTCGGCATGTGAGCATGCTACTGAGACCGCCGTTGCACGGGCCGGTAATTCGGGACCGCGATCGGGCCGCTGCTTGCCGTTGCCGTGCCGGCCGTGATTTGGGGCGAGAAGCCGGCCCCACCACCGGCATCTAAATCGCGGTGCGACGCCGCCGCCGGGATGCGGCCAGGAAGTCGGTCCACGACACCACGTCGGAGTGCTGCCTGAGCAGGGCACGTCGCTGCCGTTCGGTCATCCCGCCCCAGACACCCCACTCGAGCCGGTTGTCGAGCGCTTCGGCGCCGCATTCCAGGATCACCGGGCAGTGCCGGCAGATCGCCGCGGCTCTTCTCTGGGCGGCGCCGCGAACGAACAACCCATCCGGGTCGCCGGTGCGACATAGTGCTTTGGAAACCCAGGCGTCGCGTTCCTCCGACTGCACACTGCGGAGATGGTCTCGAATCGGGTTGCTGGCGCCGCTTTCTGCGGTCATTCGGGCAGCTAACACTGCTTCCCCCTGTGCTACGGCCACGCTGATAGCTCAGCGTCCGGATATGCGTGTTTTGACTTCGTTCCGGCCGAGCCCGAGTAGTGCCGAGGCGAATGTTGTGACCGTATGAAACGCCGGCGGGCAAGCGTTAGGGGCTTTTGTCGCAGACGTCCGAGGACTTTGGGCTCAAGGGCGTCCCGCGCGGGTCGGCGCGCCGGGGCGAAGTCCGAAGTCGACCGATCGGGTGCCTTCGATGAGAATGGCGGTCGATGTTGAGTCGGGTGTCGTGGACCGCGGTCGTGCCGCTGCTTGCCGTCGCCGTGCTGGCCGTGATCTGGGGCGAGAAGCTGGGCCCGACGCTGGTCGCGCTGGCGGCGGCATTGCTCATCGGCGCCGTCCTGGCCGCCGTGCATCACGCGGAGGTGGTCGCGGCCCGGGTCGGAGAGCCGTTCGGCTCGCTGGTGCTCGCGGCGGCGGTGACGGTGATCGAGGTGGCGCTGATCGTCTCGCTGATGGCGTCCGGGGGCAACGAGGCCGCGACGCTGGCCAGGGACACCGTGTTCGCGGCGGCGATGATCACCACCAACGGCATCGCGGGGTTGTCGCTGCTGCTCGGCTCCCGCCGCTACGGCGTCACGCTGTTCAACGCCGAGGGCAGTGGCGCCGCGCTGGCCACGGTCACCACGCTGGCGACGCTGAGCCTGGTGCTGCCCGCGTTCACCACCAGCCAAGTGGGCAAGGAGTTCTCGCCGGGCCAGCTGGCATTCGCGGCGGTCGCGTCGCTGCTGGTGTACCTGGTGTTCGTCTTCACGCAGACGGTGCGCCACCGCGACTTTTTCCTGCCGATCGCCCAGAAGGGCCAGCGCAAGCGGCTGTTCGAGGACGAGAGTCACGCCGAACCGCCGGGCCGCGGCGCCGCCCTGGGCAGCCTGGGGCTGCTGCTGGTGGCGCTCGTCGCGGTGGTGGGGCTGGCCGAGGAGGAATCGCCGGCCGTCGAGCGCGCGGTGACCGCCGTCGGGTTTCCGCAGTCCTTCGTCGGCGTGGTGATCGCCGCGCTGGTGCTGCTGCCGGAGACCCTGGCGGCCGCGCGCGCCGCGCGCCAGGGCCGCATCCAGACCAGCCTCAACCTGGCGTACGGCTCGGCGATGGCCAGCATCGGGCTCACCATCCCGGTGATCGCGCTGGCGTCCATCTGGCTCAAGGGGCCACTGGTGCTCGGCCTGGGCCCCATTCAGCTGGTGCTGCTGGCGCTGACCGTCGTGATCAGCATGCTGACGGTCGTTCCCGGGCGCGCCACCCGGCTGCAGGGCGAGCTGCATCTGGTGCTGCTCGCCGCGTACGTGTTCCTGGCGATCAGCCCGTAGGCGCCGACCGGCCGCGCAGCGTCTCGAGCGCCTTGTCGGCGTGGGTGTCCATGCTGAACTCGCTGGAAATCACGTTGAGCACGGTGCGATCGGTGTCGATGACGAAGGTCGTGCGCTTGACCGGCAGCAGCTTGCCGAGCAGGCCGCGCTTGACACCGAACTGCGTGGCGACGGTGCCCTCGGTGTCCGACAGCAGCGGATAGTCGAACTTCTGCATGTCGGCGAACTTGGCCTGCTTCTGCACCGGATCGGCGCTGATGCCCACCCGGTTGGCGCCCACGGCGGCGAATTCGGCGGCCAGGTCCCGGAAGTGGCAGGCCTCCTTGGTGCAGCCGGGCGTCATCGCGGCGGGATAGAAGAACAGCACCACCGGCCCGCCGGCAAGCAGGTCGCTGAGCTTGCGGGGCGTTCCCGTCTGATCGGGAAGTTCGAAGTCCGCGACGGTGTCACCAGTTTTCATGGGCGTCAGGCTACGCCGCATGGCCTAAGCGGCCCATCTGCGAGGATGGTTCGGTGCACGCCCACCTCGCCGCGACGACCTCACGAGAGGACTTCCGCCAGCTCGCCGCCGAGCATCGGGTGGTTCCGGTGACCCGCAAGGTGCTGGCCGACAGCGAGACGCCGCTGTCGGCCTACCGCAAGCTCGCCGCCAATCGCCCGGGCACGTTCCTGCTGGAATCCGCCGAGCACGGCCGATCCTGGTCGCGTTGGTCGTTCATCGGTGCCGGGGCGCCGTCGGCGCTGACCGTCCGTGACGGCGAAGCGGTCTGGCTCGGCGCGGTGCCGCAGGACGCGCCCACCGGCGGCGACCCGCTGCACGCGCTGCGGGCCACCCTCGAGCTGCTGGCCACCGCGGCGCTGCCGGGGCTGCCGCCGCTGTCGGGGGGCATGGTCGGGTTGTTCGCCTACGACATGGTGCGGCGCCTGGAGCGCCTGCCCGAGCTGGCCGTCGACGACCTGCAGCTGCCGGACATGCTTTTGCTGCTCGCCACCGACGTGGCCGCCGTCGACCACCACGAGGGCACCATCACGCTGATCGCCAACGCGGTGAACTGGAACGGCACCGACGAGCGGGTCGACGAGGCCTACGACGACGCGGTCGCCCGCCTGGACGTGATGACCGCGGCGCTCGGCCAGCCGCTACCGTCCACGGTCGGCACGTTCGACCGGCCCGAGCCGCGCTATCGCGCGCAGCGCAGCGTCGAGGAGTACGGCAAGATCGTCGACTACCTCGTCGAGCAGATCGCCGCCGGCGAGGCCTTCCAGGTGGTGCCGTCCCAGCGCTTCGAGATGGACACCGACGTCGACCCGATCGACGTGTACCGGATGCTGCGCGTCACCAACCCCAGCCCCTACATGTACCTGATGCATGTCCCGAACGGCGCTGGGGGAATCGACTTTTCGGTGGTGGGCTCCAGCCCGGAGGCGCTGGTGACCGTAAACGACGGCTGGGCGATGACGCATCCGATCGCCGGAACCCGGTGGCGCGGGCAGACCGACGAGGAGGACCAGCTGCTGGAGAAGGAGCTGCTGGCCGACGAGAAGGAGCGGGCCGAGCACCTGATGCTGGTTGACTTGGGCCGCAACGACCTTGGCCGGGTCTGCGCGCCCGGCACCGTGCGCGTCGAGGACTACAGCCACATCGAGCGCTACAGCCACGTGATGCACCTGGTGTCGACGGTGACGGGGATGCTCGCCGAGGGCCGGACCGCCCTGGACGCCGTGACGGCCTGCTTCCCGGCCGGCACGCTGTCGGGCGCGCCGAAGGTGCGCGCCATGGAGCTGATCGAGGAGGTGGAGAAGACGCGCCGCGGCCTCTATGGCGGCGTGGTCGGCTACCTCGACTTCGCCGGCAACGCCGACTTCGCGATCGCCATCCGCACCGCGCTGATGCGCGACGGCACCGCCTATGTGCAGGCCGGCGGCGGTGTGGTGGCCGACTCCAACGGTCCGTACGAGTACACCGAGGCGTCCAACAAGGCGCGCGCCGTGCTCAACGCGATCGCCGCCGCCGAGACCCTGACCGCGCCCGACACCGGTCACCATGACTGAGGCGCGGCCGAATCGGCGGGCCCGGTTGGCCGTCCGGGTGGCGCAGGTGTTGCTGGTGCTGTCCGCGGCGGCGTTATGGGCGGCCTCGCGGCTGCCGTGGGTGGTGATCCGGTCGTTCGACGGGCTGGGACCGCCGCGCGAGGTGACGCTGTCCGGTGCGACCTGGTCGACGGCGCTGGTGCCGCTGGCGGTGCTGATGCTCGCGACGGCCGTGGCGGCGATCGCGGTGCGCGGCTGGCAGCTGCGGGTGCTGGCCGGGCTGCTGGCGCTGGCCAGCCTGGCGGTTGGATATCTCGGGGTCAGTTTGTGGGCGCTGCCCGACGTCGCGGTGCGCGGGGCCGACCTGGCGCACGTCGCGGTGATGTCGCTGGTGGGCAGCGAACGCCGGTACTGGGGCGCGGGCATCGCGGTGGCGGCCGCGGTGTGCACCCTGGTCGCGGCGGTGCTGCTGTTGCGGTCGGCCGGAGACTCCGGGTCGGCCCGGTTGAGCGCGGAAAAGTATGCGGCGCCGGCGACGCGCCGCTCAAATGTGCTACGCGACGAGGGTGACGGGGCGATGCTGGAGCAGCCGGAGACGCCGGAAATGTCGGAGCGGATGATCTGGGACGCGCTTGACGAGGGCGCCGACCCGACGGGGGACCCGACCGATCGCAAGTCGGACACCGAGGGTCGGTGACGGGCCGCAAGCCGAGTGCCGCTACCCTTCATTCACGTCGTCGCAATCGGCTATCAGATTGACGATGGGTGACCGCGGAAGGGAAGCAACAGGCATGAGTCCGGCTACCGTGCTTGACTCCATCCTCGAGGGAGTCCGGGCCGACGTCGCCGCGCGCGAAGCGCTCATCAGCCTGTCCGAAATCAAGGCCGCCGCCGCCGCGGCGCCGCCGCCGCGCGACGTGATGGCCGCCCTGCGCGAGCCGGGCATCGGTGTTATCGCGGAAGTCAAGCGGGCCAGCCCGTCCGCGGGTTCCCTGGCGACCATTGCCGATCCGGCGAAATTGGCTCGCGCGTACGAGGATGGCGGGGCCCGCATCATCAGCGTCCTGACCGAGGAGCGGCGGTTCCACGGATCGCTCGACGACCTCGACGCGGTTCGCGCCGCGGTCTCGATACCGGTGTTGCGCAAGGACTTTGTGGTCCAGCCGTATCAGATCCACGAGGCCCGCGCGCACGGCGCCGACATGTTGTTGCTGATCGTCGCCGCGCTGGACCAGTCGGCCCTGGTGTCGATGCTGGACCGCACCGAATCACTGGGCATGACAGCCCTTGTCGAGGTGCACACCGAGGAAGAGGCCGACCGGGCGCTGAAGGCCGGGGCCAACGTAATCGGTGTCAACGCGCGCGATCTCGCCACCTTGGAGGTCGACCGGGATTGCTTTGCGCGCATCGCTCCGGGCCTGCCCAGCAACGTGATCAGGATCGCCGAGTCCGGTGTCCGCGGCACCGGGGATCTGTTGGCCTACGCCGGCGCCGGCGCGGACGCCGTTCTGGTCGGCGAGGGTCTGGTCAAAAGCGGTGACCCGCGCGCCGCCGTCGCCGACCTGGTGACCGCGGGCACCCACCCGTCCTGTCCGAAACCCTCACGCTAGTCGTCGAGTCTTGAGCAGCACCGGCGCCGAAACGTTGAACCCCATGAGCCGTATCCGCGTAGAGCCTTGGTGATGGTCAATCTGTCCCGCCCGGACCTTCCCCTTCCGAGTGCAGCCGTCGCCGAACCCACCCCCCATGAACCTGACGCGGGTGGTCATTTCGGTGTGTACGGCGGCCGTTACGTCGCGGAGGCGTTGATGGCGGTGATCGAAGAGGTCACCGCCGCCTACGAGAAGGAACGCATCAACCCCGATTTCCTGGACACCCTGGACGACCTGCAGGCCAACTACGCCGGTCGGCCGTCGCCGCTGTACGAGGCCACCCGGCTCTCCGAGCACGCCGGTTCGGCGCGCATCTTCCTCAAACGAGAAGACTTGAACCACACCGGTTCTCACAAGATCAACAACGTCCTCGGTCAGGCGTTGCTGGCCAAGCGGATGGGCAAGAACCGGGTCATCGCGGAGACGGGCGCCGGGCAGCACGGCGTCGCCACCGCCACCGCGTGCGCGCTGCTGGGGCTGGACTGCGTCATCTACATGGGCGCCGTCGACACCGCGCGTCAGGCGCTCAACGTGGCGCGGATGCGGCTGCTGGGCGCCGAGGTCGTGTCGGTGCAGAGCGGCTCGAAAACGCTCAAAGACGCCATCAACGAGGCGT
Organism: Mycobacterium sp. ACS4054; assembly: GCF_001667275.1. GTDB lineage: Bacteria > Actinomycetota > Actinomycetes > Mycobacteriales > Mycobacteriaceae > Mycobacterium. Next base: position 16,801 of record NZ_LZHV01000070.1, on the reverse strand, counting down.
TTCGCGACTGGGTGACCAACGCCGATAACACCTACTACTGCTTCGGCACGGCGGCGGGCCCGCACCCCTTTCCGGCGATGGTGCGCGATTTCCAGCGCATCATCGGCCTGGAGGCGCGCGTGCAGATCCAGGCCCAGGCGGGCCGGCTGCCCGACGCGGTGGTGGCCTGCGTCGGCGGCGGATCCAACGCCATCGGCATCTTCCACCCGTTCATCGATGATCCGGGCGTGCGCCTGGTCGGCTTCGAAGCGGCCGGTGACGGGGTCGAAACCGGAAGGCACGCGGCGACTTTCGCCGGTGGTTCACCGGGCGCGTTCCAGGGCTCGTTCTCGTATTTGCTGCAGGACGAGGACGGCCAGACCATCGAATCCCATTCCATCTCAGCGGGTCTGGACTATCCCGGGGTGGGGCCCGAGCACGCGTATCTCAAAGAGATCGGGCGCGCCGAATATCGGCCGATCACCGACGCGGAGGCGATGGACGCGTTCGCGCTGCTGTGCCGCACCGAGGGCATCATCCCCGCGATCGAATCGGCACACGCGGTGGCCGGCGCGGTGAAGTTGGGCCTGGAGTTGGGGCGGGGCGCGATCATCGTGGTGAACCTGTCCGGCCGGGGCGACAAGGACGTCGAGACGGCCGCGAAATGGTTCGGCCTGATGGGGCCGGGCGAGCGGTGACCGTGGAACAGAAACAAGCCAGCAGGCTCGGGCCGGTCTTCGAGGCGTGCCGCAACGACAATCGCGCGGCCCTGATCGGCTACCTGCCCACCGGTTACCCCGACGTGCCGACCTCGGTGGACGGGATGCGCGCCCTGGTGGAATCCGGTTGTGACCTCATCGAAGTCGGGGTGCCCTATTCGGATCCGGGCATGGACGGGCCGACCATCGCCCGCGCCACCGAGGCCGCGCTGCAAGGGGGGGTGCGGGTGCGGGACACGCTCGCCGCGGTCGAGGCGATCAGCGCGGCCGGCGGGCGCGCCGTGGTGATGACCTACTGGAATCCCGTGTTGCGTTATGGGGTCGACGCGTTCGCGCGGGATCTCGCGTCGGCCGGCGGACACGGCCTGATCACCCCGGACCTCATCCCCGACGAAGCCGGACGGTGGCTGGCGGCAGCTGAGGAGCATCGGTTGGATCGCATTTTTCTGGTGGCGCCGTCGTCGACGCCGCAGCGCCTGGCGATGACGGTCGAGGCGTCGCGCGGATTCGTCTACGCTGCTTCCACGATGGGGGTAACCGGAGCGCGCGACGCCGTGTCGCATGCTGCGCCGGAATTGGTGCAGCGGGTCAAGGCGGTGTCGGACATACCGGTCGGCGTCGGGCTGGGGGTGCGGTCGCGGGAGCAGGCCGCCGAGATTGGCAGCTACGCCGACGGTGTCATCGTCGGTTCGGCGCTGGTGTCGGCGCTCGGAGACGGCGGGTTGCCCGCGGTGCGCGCGCTGACCGAGGAACTGGCCGCCGGTGTCCGGCAGCGGGCGGCGAGGAGATGACGATGCCGCCGACGTACTTCCCCAGCCCGCCCCAGGGGGTGTGGCACCTCGGGCCGCTGCCCATCCGCGCCTACGCGTTGTTCATCATCATCGGCATCGTGGTGGCGCTGCTGATCGGCGACCGCCGGTGGGAGGCCCGCGGCGGCCAGCGCGGCGTCATCTACGACATCGCGTTGTGGGTCGTGCCGTTCGGGTTGGTGGGCGGCCGGCTGTATCACCTGGCCACCGATTGGCGAACGTACTGGGGCCCGGGCGGCGCCGGCATCGGTGCGGCCGTGCGCATTTGGGACGGCGGGCTGGGCATTTGGGGCGCGGTGGCGCTCGGTTGCGTGGGCGCGTGGATCGCCTGCCGGCGCCGCGGCATTCCGCTGCCCGCCTTCACCGACGCGGTGGCCCCCGGCCTCGTTTTGGCGCAGGCCATCGGCCGGCTGGGCAACTACTTCAACCAGGAGCTCTACGGCCGCGAAACCACGCTGCCGTGGGGGCTGGAGATCTTCTATCGCCGAGACCCCTCGGGATACGTCGACCCGCACTCGTTGGACGGCGTCTCGACCGGGCAGGTGGCGCTCGTCGTGCAGCCGACGTTCCTGTACGAATTGATCTGGAACGTCCTGGTTTTCGCCATTCTGATCTACGCGGACCGGCGATTCACGCTGGGCCACGGGCGGCTGTTCGCGCTGTACGTGGCCAGCTATTGCATCGGGCGCTTCGGCGTCGAGTTGCTGCGCGATGACACCGCCACGCACATCGCGGGCATCCGGATCAATTCGTTCACATCGACTTTCGTGTTCATCGGGGCCGTGGTGTACATCATGGTGGCGCCCAAGGGGCGGGATGACCCCGAGAGCCTGCGTGGCAACGAGGAGGCCGCGGAGGAACCGGCGCGTGAGCTCGCGACCGTTGCCGCGGGCGGTGCGTCGACAGCGACGGTTGCGGCGGGCGCCGAGGACGGTGACGGCAAGGCGGACGAGGCCGAAGACGCCGACGAGGCCGAAGACGCCGACGAGGCCGAAGAGCCCGAAGCGGAAGAGCCCGAAGCTAACGAGACTGCGGCGGAAGAGCCCGAACCCGAAGAGCCCGAGGCAGAAGCGGAAGAGGCGGAAGAGCCCGAACCCGAAGAGCCCGAGGCAGAAGCGGAAGAGGCGGACGAGGCCGAAGCCGAAGAGCGCGAAGCCGAAGAACCTGAAGCCGAAGCCGAAGAACCCGAAGCCGAAGAAGCCGAACCCGACGAGCCCGAGCCGAAGCCGGCACACGACTCCGCCGAGCCGGCCGCGACCGCCGAGCCGTACAAGGAAACCCGCAGCCGCTGGCGGCTGCGCAGGAACCGGCCGTAGCACCGCTGGCGGCCGGCGCCGTCTGGCATGCTGAGAGCGTGACGCAAACCGATTCCGCCGGACAACCGGTGGAAAAGCGGCGTCAGCGCCGATACGTCGCCGCGGGTACCGCCGTGGTGCTGGGCGGCGCGCTCGGCTACGTCGGCCTGGTCGACCCGCACAACACGAATTCGGTGTACCCGCAGTGCCCCTTCAAATGGCTCACCGGCTGGAATTGCCCGTTCTGCGGTGGCCTGCGCATGACGCACGACCTGCTGCACGGCGACCTGGTCGCCGCCGTCAACGACAACATCTTCCTGCTGGTCGGCATCCCGCTGCTGGCCGGATGGCTGCTGGTGCGCCGGCGCCGCCGCCAACCGGCGCTGTCAACGCCGGCGTGGCTGGCGATGGCGGTCGCCGTCATCGCGTGGACGGTGCTGCGTAACCTGCCCGGCTTTCCGCTGTTTCCCGCGGTTTAGCGTGGCCGATCGCTCACCCGGCAACACCCCGTTCCGCCGGACCGCGGGGGGCCCACCCGACTATGCTGGTTCGGCGTGAGTAGACGCGGGAAGATCGTCTGCACCCTTGGCCCTGCGACGAATTCGGACGAGCTGATTCTGGCGCTGGTCGAGGCGGGAATGGACGTCGCCCGGTTGAACTTCAGTCACGGCGACTACTCCGACCACAAGGCGGCCTACGAGCGGGTGCGGGCCGCGTCCGACACCACCGGCCGCGCGGTCGGGGTGCTCGCCGATCTGCAGGGCCCCAAGATCCGGCTGGGGCGATTCGCCACCGGTTCCACCTACTGGGCCGACGGCGAAACCGTCTGCATCACCGTCGCGGATTGCGAGGGCACCCACGACCGGGTGTCGACCACCTACAAGAAGCTGGCCACCGACGCGACGGTCGGTGACCGGGTGCTGGTCGACGACGGCAAGGTGGGTCTGGTCGTCGACCGCATCGACGGCGACGACGTCATCTGCACCGTCGTCGAGGGCGGCCCGGTCAGCAACAACAAGGGCATCTCGCTGCCCGGCATGAACGTGTCCGCACCGGCCTTGTCGGAGAAGGATATCGAGGACCTCACCTTCGCGCTGGATCTCGGTGTCGACCTGGTCGCGCTGTCCTTCGTGCGCTCGCCGTCCGACGTCGAGTTGGTGCACGAGGTGATGGATCGCATCGGCCGCCGGGTGCCGGTGATCGCGAAGCTGGAAAAGCCGGAAGCCGTCGACAATTTGGAAGCGATCGTGCTGGCCTTCGACGCCATCATGGTGGCCCGCGGCGACCTCGGTGTCGAGCTGCCGCTCGAAGAGGTGCCGCTGGTGCAGAAGCGGGCCATCCAAATGGCCCGGGAGAACGCCAAACCCGTCATCGTGGCGACCCAGATGCTCGACTCGATGATCGAGAATTCCCGGCCGACGCGCGCCGAGGCCTCCGACGTCGCCAACGCCGTGCTCGACGGCGCGGACGCGGTGATGTTGTCCGGGGAGACGTCGGTGGGCAAGTACCCGCTGGCGGCCGTCCGCACCATGTCGCGCATCATCTGCGCCGTCGAGGACAACTCCACCGCCGCCCCGCCGCTGACGCACGTGCCGCGCACCAAGCGCGGGGTGATCTCGTATGCCGCCCGCGACATCGGCGAGCGCCTCGACGCCAAGGCGCTGGTCGCCTTCACCCAATCCGGGGACACCGTCAAGCGGCTGGCGCGCCTGCACACCCCGTTGCCGCTGCTGGCCTTCACCGCCTGGCCCGAGGTGCGCAGCCAACTCGCCATGACCTGGGGCACCGAGACGTTCATCGTCCCGATGATGACCTCCACCGACGGCATGATCCGCCAGGTCGACAAGTCGCTGCTGGAACTCGGTCGCTACAAGCGCGGTGACCTGGTGGTGATCGTGGCCGGCGCGCCACCTGGCACAGTAGGGTCGACCAACCTCATCCACGTGCACCGGATCGGGGAGGACGACGTCTAGCCGGACGACCCATAGGAGAGGCCGCGATCAGCACCAATTCTGATTTCGAGGAATTGCTGGCCATTCTCGACCTCAACCGGGTCGCCGACGACCGGTTCGTCGGGTCCCATCCCAGCAAGAACCCGATGCGGACATTCGGTGGCCAGCTGATGGCCCAATCGTTCGTGGCGAGCGGTCGCACGCTGGTTCGGGACGACCTGCCGCCCAGCGCGCTGTCCGTGCACTTCATCAACGGCGGCGACACCGGCAAGGACCTCGAATTCCACGTCACCCGCCTGCGCGACGAGCGGCGCTTCGCCAATCGGCGCGTCGACGCCGTGCAGGACGGCATGCTGCTGTCGTCGGCGATGATCTCCTACATGGCGGGCGGCCGCGGCCTCGAACACGGCGTCGACCCGCCGCAGGTGGGGGAGCCCGAAACGCAGCCGCCGATCGGCGAGCTGCTGCGCGGTTACGAGGAGACCGTCCCGCACTTCGTCAACGCGCTGCAGCCGATCGAATGGCGCTACACCAACGACCCGGCCTGGGTGATGCGCGAGAAGGGCGACCGGCTCCCGCACAACCGCGTGTGGATGAAGGCCGGCGGCCCGCTGCCCGGCGACCCGGTCCTGCACACCGCGACCATGGTGTATTCCTCGGACACCACGGTGCTGGACTCCGTGATCACCACCCACGGGCTGTCCTGGGGGTTCGACCGCATCTTCGCCGCCTCCGCCAACCATTCCGTCTGGTTTCACCGGCCGGTCAACTTCGACGACTGGGTGCTGTACTCGACGTCGTCGCCGGTGGCCGCGGACTCGCGCGGGCTGGGCACCGGTCACTTCTTCGATCGTTCCGGACAGCTGCTGGCGACGGTGGTGCAAGAAGGGGTGCTGAAATACTTTCCGCCGTCGGGCCGATAGACAGGGCGGAATACCCGCAGGACATCGGCGTGAATCGGGCCCGGCAGGGCCGGGATCGGGCGTAAGTTCATAGCAGCCGGGTATTCGGTGCAGCGGCGGCAACCAGCCGCCCAGCTGAAGCGTCAGCGCATCGGGAGGTGAGTGTGAGCGGGCCGGTGATCGACGTCGCAGCGAAAGCCCGCGCGCGCGAACGAGTGGTCGTCTCCGTCGATTCGCGGGCGGCCCGGCTGATCGGCGCCCTGGCGCTGTTGAGCGCCACCTGCTGGCTGGCCGAAATCCTGGTCCGCCACCACCACCAGCCGGCCTGGCACTACACCGATCGGTTGGCCTGGTCGCTGACGGTGCTGGTCGCGGTGGCGTGGATCGCCCGGGGCATCTTCCTGGGCCGGCCCGTGACGGCGTTGCACGCCGTGGCGGCGGCCCTGTTCGTGCTGGCGGGCCTCGGCCTGCACGTGCTGTCCTTCGACCTGCTTGGCGACCTGGTGATCGCCAGTTCGGGCATGGTGCTGATGTGGCCGACGTCGTCGCACCCGCGCCCCGAGGACCTGCCGCGGGTCTGGAAATTGATCCAGGCCACCAGGGACGACCCGCTCGCCCCGTTCACGATGCAGACCGGCAAGAGCTACCACTTTACCGCGGACGGCAACGCGGCGCTGGCCTACCGGACGCGCCTGGGCATCGCGGTGGTCAGCGGTGACCCGATCGGCGATGAGACCCGATTCCCCGAGCTGGTCGCCGACTTCGCAGCCATGTGCCACACCCACGGCTGGCGCATCGCGGTGGTCGGCTGCGGCGAGCGGCGGCTCGCCCTGTGGAACGACGCCGCGGTGATCGGACAGTCGCTGCGCGCCGTGCCGATCGGGCGCGACGTGGTCGTCGACGTCACCCGGTTCGACATGGTGGGTCGCAAGTTCCGCAACCTACGTCAGGCCGTCAAGCGTTCCCACAACTGCGGCGTCACCACCGAGATCGTCGCCGAACAGGAACTCGACGACAGGCGGCTCGCCGAGCTGACCGAGGTGGTGCGGTCGTCGAGCAAGGCGGCCCACGCCGACCGCGGCTTCCACATGAACCTGGACGGCGTGCTGGAGGGCCGGTTCCCGGGCATCCAGCTGATCATCGCCAGGGACGCCTCGGGCAAGGTGCAGGGATTTCACCGGTACGCGACGGCCGGCGGCGGCAGCGACATCACCCTCGACGTGCCGTGGCGCCGTCGCGGCGCGCCCAACGGCATCGACGAACGGCTCAGCATCGACATGATCACGGCCGGGAAAGAGATTGGGGCACAACGGCTTTCGCTGGCGTTCGCGGCCTTCCCGGAGATCTTCGACGAAAAGAACCGCAGCCGCCTGCAGCGGGTCTTCTATCGGTTGATCCATGTCCTCGACCCGTTGATCGCGCTCGAGTCGCTGTACCGGTACGTGCGCAAGTTCCACGCGCTGGATGCCCGGCGCTACGCGCTGGTCTCGATGACTCAGATCGTCGTGCTGTTGATCGTGCTGCTGTCGCTGGAGTTCATGCCGCGCCGGCGGCATCTCTGAGCGCATCGATGTGCAGTCGGCGACAGCCGATGTCGTCGGGCAAGTGATGAGTCGCCACCACCACGGCCCGATCGGCCGGCAACAGGGCGCCCGCCTGCCCCAGCAGCTCGCGCAGGATCGGTTCCGCGTCGGCGGCGTCCAGATGCTCGGTCGGCTCGTCGAGCAACACGATTCGGGCGGGTGAGAGCACGGCCCGCGCCAAGAGCAGACGTCGGCGCTGACCGCCCGAAAGCCCTTGTGCGCCACCGGTCAACACCGTCGACAGGCCGTCGGGCAAACCGGCGAGCCAGCCGCCCAGCCCGACGGCGTCCAGCGCGGCCGTCAACTCGTCGTCGCGGCAGTCGCCGCGGGCGACCAGCAGGTTGTCCCGGACGGTGGTGGCGAACAGGTGCGCGTCCTCGGCGAAAAAGCTGACGGCGCGGCGCAAGTCGTCCTCGTCGAACTCGGTCAGGTCGGTGCCGTCGAGCGTCACCCGCCCCTGCAGCGGCGGCAGCAGGCCGGCGAGGGTCATCAACAGCGTGGTCTTGCCGGATCCGCTGGGGCCGGTGACGGCCAGCCGCGAACTCGGCGGCAGGTCCAGCGTGACGCGGTACGACCGGGCCGCGGCGTGGCCGGACCGGATGTCGGCGGACAGCGTGGCGGCGGGCCCGGGCGGGGCGGCGGTGGGCTTTCCGGGTTTCGGGGCGTCGGTCGCGGTCAGGTCGAGCAGCCGGCGCGCGGCGATGCGCGAGCGCGTCAGCTGGACCGCGGCGGCCGGCAGGGGGGTCATCGCCTCGAACGCGGACAGCGGCAACAACATCAGGACGGCCAGCGTGGTGGGCGCGACCGATGGTGCCAAAGCGATGCCGGCCACCACCGCGCCCAGCACGCTGGCCCCGATCGCGGCCGTCGGCACGGCTTCGGCGACGGCGGCCGGCCTCGCGGCCGCGTCGAGGGCCGCACCCCAGGCGCGTTGGCCGCGTTGCGATTCGGCGATCACGCGGGGCAGCAGCCCGGCGACGCGAAGCTCGGGCGCGTGTTCCAGAGCGATCATCGCCGACGTGTCGCGCTCGGAATGATGCTGCCGGGCAACGCTTTCCTGCCTGGCCGCCGCGTTGGCGGCCAGCCGTGGGGCGACGACGCCCGCGATGAGCAGGCAGGCCGCCAGCACCGCCGCGGCGGGCGGCGAGATCACCGCGACAACCGCGGTCGCCGCCAGCGCCAGCACCCCCGCGACCCCGATCGGCACCACGGCACGCACCAGCACGTTGGCCAGCTCTTCGACGTCGGAGCCCACCCGGGTGACCAGTTCGCCGCTGTGCAGCCGGACGGCGGCGGCCGCCGGTCCGTGGGCCAGCCGGTGATAGATCCCCGACCGGGCGCTACCGGCCGCGCGCAGCGCGGCGTCGTGGGTCACCAATCGCTCGCAGTAGTGCAGCACGCCCCGCGAAATCGCGAACGCGCGCACCGCGACGGCCGCGATCGACAGGTCCAGCACGGGCGGCATCTGCCAGGCCCGCGTGATGAGCCAGGCCGACACGCCCGCCAACGCCAGCGCGCTGCCTAGCGACAGCGCGCCCAGCGCGACCGCCGCCAGGATGCGGGGGAGCCGCGGGCGCAGCAGCGGCAGGGCGGCCAACAACGGATCAGACCGGGGCATAACGCGCCCCCCTGCCGGCGACCACCTCCACCACCCGGTCACCGATGGCCAGCACCGGTGCGCGGTGCCCGACGACCACCACGGTGGCACCGGAACGGGCGCGGTCCACGATGGCCCGCAGCACCCGTTCCTCGGCGCGGGCGTCCAGGTGCGCGGTGGGCTCGTCGAGCAACAGCACCGCCGCGGACGACCCGAGCGCCCGGGCCAGGCCGAGCCGCTGCCGCTGACCCAGTGACAGGCCGACGCCGCCGCGACCGAGCGCGGTGTCCAGCCCGTCGGGCAGGTCGGCCAGCACGGCATCGAAACCGGATGCGGCGCAGGCGCTTTCGAGATCACTGAGGTCGCCGAAGAGCGCCAGGTTGTCCCGGACCGTGCCCGGGATCAGCGCCGGGCGTTGCGGCAGCCAGGACAGCTGGCGCCACCACGCGCCGGGCTCGAGATCGGCCACGTCGATGCCGCCCACCGTGACCCGGCCCGATGACGGCACGGTGATGCCGATGATCGCCTGAAGGGCCGTGCTTTTGCCGGCGCCATTGCTCCCGGTCAGCACCGTCACCGAGCCCGGTTCGATGAGCGCGGTGAGCCCGCACGGCGCGTCGCCGTCGCGCCCGGCCACGCCGAGCGCCTCGAGGCGGATCTCGGCGCCGCGGGCGGTCACCGTCCGATGTGGCGTCGTCGTTCGGGCCGGCTCGCCGATGAGCGCGAAGGCCCGGTCGGCGGCGGTCCTGCCGTCCTGCGCGGCATGGAATTCCACGCCGATCCGGCGCAACGGCCAATAGACATCGGGCGCCAGCAACAGCACCGTGAGACCGGTCGCCAGCGTCATCCCGCCGAACACCAGCCGCAGCCCGATCCCCACCGCGATCAGCGCGACGCCCAGCGTCGCCAGCAATTCCAGCACCAGCGCCGACAGGAAGGCGATCCGCAGCGTCGCCATCGCCGAGCGGCGATGCGCCGCAGCGAGTTCGGCGATCCGGCGCTCCGGGCCCCGGCCGCGGCCCAGGGCCCGCAGCGTGGGGATCCCGGCGATGAGATCGAGCAGCCGCCCCTGCAGCGTCGTCATGGCGGCCAGGGCCGCCGCGGACCGGTCGGCGGTCGCCAGGCCGATCAGCACCATGAAGATCGGGATGAGCGGCAGGGTGATCGCCACGATGGCCGCCGACTTGAGGTCGTACACCGCGATCACGGCGACCGTCGCCGGGGTCAGGGTCCCGGCGAGCAGCAACGTGGGCAGGTACCCGGTGAAGTACGGCCGCAGGCCGTCGAGACCCCGGGTGACCACCACCGCGGCGGCATCCCGTTGGGCGGCGAGCTCACCGGGCTGGCGGGCGGTCACCGCCGTCAGCACCTGACCGGACAGGTCGGCGATGACGGCGCTGGCGCCCCGCTGGCCCAACCGCGCTTGCAGCCAGTGCGCGACCGTGCGAATGGTCCACAGCAGCAGCAGAATCCACAACGGGCCGAGCCAGGCCCGCAGACCGGGCGCCCCGTGATCGCTCACCGCGCCGGCGACCACGCGCGCCAGCACGATCGCCGAGCCGATCGCGCAGCCGGAGATCACCACGCCGCAACAGACCGTGGCGCTCAGGTAGCGGCGCAAGGCCGTCGATGCCCGCCAGAGCCGCGGGTCCACGGGGCCCCGCGCTCGCGAGCCGGGTGCGCTCAGGACGCGCGCCTCGCCAGCCCGATGGACGGCGGTATCCGGTCCGCGGAAATCCGTTGCCGGAACACCCAATACGACCATGCCTGGTAGACCACCGTCAGCGGGGCCATGAACGCGGTCACCCACGTCATCACCTTGAGGGTGTACGGCGTCGACGAGGCGTTGTAGATCGTCAGGCTCCATTGCTTGTTCAGAGTGGAGGGCACCAGGTTGGGGTAGAGCGAGCCGAACAACAGGATCACCACGGCCACAACGACTATCGCGGTGCTCGCGAACGCCCAGCCGTCGGAGGCGCGCCGCCACACCAGCAGCACCGCTGTCAGCTGCGCCACCACCGCGACCGCCAGCACCAGCCAGGTCCACTGCTTGCCGTAGGCCAGCTGCGTCCAGATCCCGAATCCCGCAACCAGTGCGGTCGCCGGGACCGACAGCCACACCGCCAGCCGGTGGGCGTCGTCGCGGATGGAGCCGGAGGTCTTCAGCGAGATGAACACCGCGCCGTAGAACAGAAACAGCCCGGCCGTCGCCAAGCCGCCCAACAGGGTGTAGGCGTTGAGCACGTCGGTGACCGACAGGTGGACGTGGCCGGTCGCGTCCACGGGGAGGCCGCGGACCAGGATGGCGAACGCCACGCCCCAGAGGATGGCGGGCAGCCAGGAACCGGCGGCGATGCCGAAATCGGCCCAGCCCCGCCACTTCGTGTCGTCGACCTTGCCGCGCCACTCGATCGCCACCGCGCGCAAGATCATGCCGAACAGGATGGCCAGAAGCGGAAGATACAGCGTGGAGAACACCGTGGCATACCAGCCGGGGAACGCGGCGAACATCGCTGCGCCGCCGACGATCAGCCACACCTCGTTGCCGTCCCAGACCGGACCGATGGTGTTGAGCGCCGTGCGCCGGATGGGTTCGGTCTCGCCGACGCCGACCCGGGCGAGCGGTTCCATCAGCATGCCCACGCCGAAGTCGAAGCCCTCCAGGACGAAGAAACCGAGGAACAGCAACCCGATGATGCCGAACCACAACTGCTGCAGTCCCATCGGTCAGCTCCTTTCCGTGCTCGGGCCTAGTAGGCGAACGAAAGCGGCGCCACCTCGTCGTCGCCGGGCGCCGGCGCGGGCGCAGGTTCGGCGTCGTGTTCCCGCGGCCCCTCGGTGATGTACCGCTTGAGCAGCCAGAACCACAGGACCGCGAGCACCGCGTAGACGAGGGTGAAGGTGACCAGCGAGGTGATGACCATGCCGGGAGCCAGGTGTGAGACGGCCTCCCGGACGGTGAACCGAACCTGTTGGTCCCCGGTGGGATTCGGCGCGACGATCCATGGCTGCCTGCCCATTTCGGTGAACACCCACCCGGAGATGTTCGCCAGGAACGGCGTGGGAATGGTCACCAGCGCCAGCCACGACAGCCATCGCTGGTTGGGCACCCGGCCGCCGCGGGTGAGCCACAGCGCCGCCAGCGCGAACAACACCGGGACCGCCAGGAAACCGATCATCGCGCGGAACGACCAGTAGGTGACGAACAGGTTGGGCCGGTAGTCATTCGGGCCGAACCGCCCCTCGAAGTCCTGCTGGATGTTCCGGACGCCCTGCAGCGTCACGTCGCTGGTCCGGCCCTCGGCGAGGAACGGCAGCACGTAGGGCACCTCGATCACGCGGGTGATGCTGTCGCAGTTGTTGTGCGTGCCGACGGTGAGGATGGAGAAGTCCGGATCGGTTGCGGTGCTGCACAACGACTCCGCCGACGCCATCTTCATCGGTTGCTGCACGAACATCAGCTTGCCCTGGCGGTCGCCGGTGAAGAACAGGCCGACCGCGGCGAGCAGCACCACCCAGCAGCCGAGGATCGCCGCCGGGCGGAACATGGTGCGCGCATCCGATTCACCGGCAGGGGTCGCCGTCGCCGGGCGCCGTGACCGGACCAGGAACCACGCGCTGATGGCCGCGACGAACGTCCCGGCGGTCAGCAGCGCGCCGGTGACGGTGTGCGTAAACGCCCACCGCGCAGTGTTATTGCCCAGCAGCGCGGTGATGCTGTCCAGCTCGGCGCGGTGCGTCGCCGGGTTGTAGTGCGCGCCGACCGGGTGCTGCATGAACGAGTTCGCCACGATGATGAAGAACGCGGACACGTTGACGCCGATCGCGACGATCCAGATGCAGGCGAGGTGGATCAGCTTCGGCAGCCGGCCCCACCCGAAGATCCACAACCCGATGAACGTCGACTCGAAGAAGAAGGCGAACAGGCCTTCCATCGCGAGGGGCGCGCCGAAGATGTCGCCGACGAACCGCGAATACTCACTCCAGTTCATCCCGAACTGGAATTCCTGGACGATCCCCGTCGCCACGCCGATGGCGAAGTTGATCAGGAACACCTTGCCGAAGAACTTCGTGAGGCGGTACCACGCGGTGTTGCCGCTGGCCACCCACACCGTCTGCATGACGGCCAGCAGCGGTGCCAAACCGATGGTGAGCGGCACGAAGATGAAGTGGTAGACGGTAGTGATACCGAACTGCCACCGCGAAATATCGACGACATTCATCTGCCATCTCCCGAAACTGCGGAGCCGTACACACGGCTACTACGAAGTGTAGTAGAAGTGCCGGGGCCGGCGCTACCGGTCGCCCCTCAACCGGTCAGCGTCTGCGAAGCCTTGCGGATGCCGAAGGAGGAGATGATCTCGAAAATGCCGATCACCACGAACCACACGCCGACCACGAGGGCCAGCGTCACAATCGATTCCAGCGGCGAGGCGAGGACCACGATGCCGGCGAGCAGACTGATCACGCCGATGAAAATCGTCCAGCCCCGGCCGGGTAGGAGCGGGTCCTGGATGGCCGAGATCGTCGTGCCGACGCCGCGGAAGATGAACCCGATGCCAATCCAGATGGCCAGCAACAGGATTGCGTAGCCCTGACCGAAATGGCGAAACGCCAACAGCGCCAGGATGAGTGAGGCGGCACCGCTGATGAACAGCAGGATCCGGCTGCCCGCCGAGACATGCAGGCTGAAGGCGAAGAACACCTGTGCGGCGCCGGTGATCAGCAGGTAGACGCCGAAGGCGGTCGCGGCCACGACGATGGATATTCCGGGCCACGCCAGCACCAGGACCCCGAGGGCCAGCGACAGAATTCCCGACAACAGGGCCGATTTCCACAGGTGCGGCAACAGACTTGGAGCGGGGGGAGGTCCAGGTGTGGTTTGCATGGCCGCAGTGTGACACAAACGCCGCCCCCGGGATAGGGCACTTCGGTTACACGTTGGCGGTGCGCGAATCCGCGGCCAGCAGATCGGTGGGCGCGTCTGTGGTTTCGCGGGGCGCCTTACGCCCGATCAGGTACCAGGTGCGCATCAGGCCTTTGCCTTTGACGTCGATGTGGCCGCGCTCCTGCAGCACGAACTCGTCCCGCAGGCGCTCGTACATGGCCTCGGGCACCTGAATTCGGCCCGCCGAGTCGGTGGATTCCATCCGGGACGCGACGTTGACCGCGTCGCCCCACACGTCGTAGAAGAAGCGGCGCGAACCCACGACACCGGCGACGACCGGTCCGCACGCCATGCCCACCCGCAGCGGAACCGGGTTGCCGTGCGGATCCTGCAGTCCGGCCACGACATTGGCCATGGCGAGCGCGAAGTCCGCGAGCGCCTGGGCGTGGTCGGGCCGGGGGCGCGGTACGCCGCTGACCACCATGTAGGAGTCGCCGCTGACTTTGATCTTCTCGAGCCCGTGCTTGTCGACGAGCGCGTCGAAGGCGCCGTAGAGGCGGTCGAGGAAGCGCACCAGGTCCGCCGGTGCCGTGCCGCTGGCGCGCTCGGTGAAGCCGACGATGTCGGCGAACAGGACGGAGGCTTCGTCGTACTTGTCGGCGATGACGCCGCGGTCGGGCTCCTTGAGGCGCTCGGCGATGCTGGCCGGCAACATGTTGGCCAGCAGCGCCTCCGAGCGCTCGTACTGCGCCTCCATCACGGCCTCGGCGCGCGCGGTGTCCCGCAGGGCGAACCACACGGTGACGACGACCATCACCACGCTGGACACCGCCGTGACGACGAACCCGGCCGACTGGACCCAGGCCGGCTGCAGCCCGGTGTCGCGGGGGATCAGGAACTCGACGGCGATGATCAGGCCGGCGGCGACCGCGGCGAGCGCGGACGCCAACACGATGTGTTCGATCCCCAGCAGCAGCACGACGATGCACGCGCCCACCAGGAAGAAGAACTGGGCCCCCGACCCGGTGCCGACGTCCACACAGCTGGCGAACACCGACACGTAGGCCGCGCCCAGGAAGGTCAGCGGCGCAACCAGTTCGCCGAACCGCTGCAGCCACGGGACCATCGCGAAGACCATGGCGCCGAGGACGTTGATGGAACTCACCTGCCACAGCCACGTGCCGCTGAGGATCTGCACCAGCACGAAGCTCACGCTCACCATGACGGCGAGCCAGGCGGTGATGGTCAGGATCCGGGCCCGGCGGGCGGCGCTGGCCGCGTAGTGCTGATTGCGGTCGCGCGTCTGCGCCCGCACCGCTGCCACGCAGTCGGGGCGGCCCGATGAGCCATCTGCCACCCGTGGGGCGCCGCACTTCTTAGCCGCCACGCTGACAGCGTAACCGCTGACCTCGGTGTTTGTCGGCCCCTGGACCGAGGAATCGCCGCCGCGGGGCCGGGGCGGAGGCCGCGTCGGCACCCGGCCGTATCGGGTGCAAAAAAAATTCCGAAAAAAATTCGCGTTTGGGGTGTTCAAAAATTTGTCCGAAGTGTTATTAAACATATGTCGGGCTGTGAAGTGGGTCGCGTGTTCCTCTAACCAAAGGGGCCCATCATGGGGATTCTCAGCAAGAAGATCGGGCTCGTGCTGGTTCTGGCGGGAATTGCGATGGCGACCCCCGCGTGCGGGGTGGGATGTGGCGGCGCGGCCTCGTTGTTGCGGGTGGCAACCGACTCCATGCAGAGCGATCCGATGCAGGTCAACGTGGTGCACTCCGAAGAACAGGTGTGCATCAGCCGCTGACTAGGCGGCTCGCCCAGGCCCCTGGGAAGGGCCGCGGCGACGGTCGAGTTTCGGATCTTCTGCCCGCGGGGTGGAGTCGGTCGCCAATAAATCCGGCCCGCGCGTGCCGCCATCGCGAAATAAATTGAATTCATCGCGGGCGCCAAATTCATGCCGGGCGCAAAATGCGCGAAGTATTTAAATTCGCGGAAGTCCATACCTTTGGCACGCATTTGGCGCCATTTACCGCACCCACGCTTTGGTGTGGCTGGAGAGCCGCTACTTGAGTACCGGAAAGCGGCCGGCTAGCCCCAACCCGGTTTGCCGGATGCGGGGGCGGGGAGGCGCCGATTGCGCACTAGGGGCGAGTGCCGTGGTGGTGCCCTCGGTGAGATTCGAACTCACACTGGACGGGTTTTGAATCCGTTTCCTCTGCCAGTTGGGATACGAGGGCTGGCCGGCCTCCTACCTTAGAGGCAGCCTCCCACCTTAGAGGATCAGGCGCGGGCGGCCGTCTGACCGCCCCCGAGGTCGCTGGTTCGAGGCGTTCACGACACAATGTCCGTCATGACAGGCCCCACGACCGACACCGACGCCGCCGTGCCGCGCCGGGTCCTGATCGCGGAAGACGAAGCGCTCATCCGAATGGACCTCGCCGAGATGCTGCGAGAGGAGGGTTACGAGATCGTCGGGGAGGCCGGCGACGGGCAGGAAGCCGTCGAGCTGGCCGAGCAGCATCAACCCGACCTGGTGATCATGGACGTGAAGATGCCACGGCGCGACGGGATCGACGCCGCGTCGGAGATCGCCAGCAAGCGCATCGCGCCGATCGTCGTGCTGACCGCGTTCAGCCAGCGCGACTTGGTCGAGCGCGCCCGCGACGCCGGGGCGATGGCCTACCTGGTGAAGCCGTTCACGATCAGCGACCTGATTCCGGCTATCGAATTGGCGGTCAGCCGGTTCAGCGAGATCACCGAGCTGGAACGCGAAGTGGCCACGCTGTCCGACCGGCTGGAGACCCGCAAGCTCGTCGAGCGCGCCAAGGGCCTGCTGCAGACCAAACAGGGCATGACCGAGCCCGAGGCGTTCAAGTGGATTCAGCGCGCCGCGATGGATCGGCGGACCACGATGAAGCGGGTGGCCGAGGTCGTGCTGGAAACCCTCGGCTCCGAGGACGAGTAGCCCTCGCGCCCTGAGCGCAAGCCCGAAGCCGCTTAGCGCTAGCTGTACTCAGCCATCAGGTTGGTCGCAGTCGGCTGATCGGGGGTAGTCCTGCGAGTGCGCTGTGGCGTCGTTG
>NZ_LZHV01000069.1 GCF_001667275.1 Mycobacterium sp. ACS4054 | reverse complement strand
ACATTACACACCGGCCCCGGTCCAGCGGCCGCCGGCCGCGCCCGCGCAGCCACCCGTGACGATGTACCTGCATTTCCCGTTCGTCACGGTGCCGATACCGATCACCCCGCCGCCCCCGCCGCAGCCGTAGGGACGTGGCGCCCGGCCGCGACTGCGCGCACACTGGGCGGTGACGGCACGAGCGGCGAGGAGGTCGCGTGGGCGAATACGGTGCGTTCGGGTTTGACCCCGAAGAGTTTGATCGGATGATCCGCGAGGGCAGTGAGGGCCTGCGCGAGGTCTTCGAGCGGGTGGGCAGGTTTGTCGGGGCCCCCGGGGCCCGGCCGGGGTGGTCGTCGTTCTTCGAGGACCGCCGCGCCCGCCCGGAGCCGGAAACCGCCGGCGAGGCGGGCGACGGCGTCTGGGCCATCTACACGGTGGACGCCGACGGCGGCGCACACGTCGAACAGGTCTACGCGACCGAGCTCGACGCGTTGCGGGCGAACAAGGAAAACGTCGATCCCAAGCGCAGGGTGCGGTTTCTGCCCTACGGCATCGCGGTCAGCGTGCTCGACGGCGATTCGCCCGACGAGCCCGGCGAGGAGCCCGGCGAGCCGTCGTAACGCCCTCAGCCCTGCTGGACGACGTTCGAGCTACCCGAGTTGCCGACCTTCGGCGTGCCCGAATGGTAGGTGACCTTGTTGCTGAAGCCGGAGGCTTCGATGCTGTCGACGGAGTCGACGGTGATCTCGTTCTGCACCCCCGACACCGTGAGGCTGGCGCAGTGGCCGGTGATCACCACCGTGTTGGACACCCCGCTCACGCTGACGGTGTTCTGGTTGCAGGCGATGGTCCGGGTCTCGCCGATCCCGGAGACGCTGATCCGTTCGCCCGGCGCCGGGGTCGGTGACGTCGACGCCGACGGCGACGGCGACGGCGTGGTCGTCCTGGTCCGGGTGGTCGAAGGGGCGGGGCTGGTGGTGAAGGTCGACGGCGGACCGAACGTCCCGGAGATCGTCGGCGGGGAGCTGATGATCGACCGGACACCGGAAAGCTGGTGGGCGGCGAAGGCGGCGATGCCGCCCGCGAGCGCCAGCACGCCGATGGCGATGACCGTGCCCAGGATCCACCACATGCGGTTGCCCGACGGGCCCTGCGGGGGCGGGCCCCCGAACGGGCCGCCGTAGCCGCCGTAGTTCCAGGACGGCGGCGGTGGCGGAGGGGCCCCCGGCCCGGGCGAGTACGCCGGGGCCGCGGGCGGTGCGCTGCTAGCTTCGGATGCCCGCGCCGCATCGGCGAGTGGGCGTTCGAGTTCCCGGATCCGTTCCTCCGGGTCGTCGTTTGCTGCCATGGGTTGAATATGCCATTCACACCGGCGGTTTCGCGCGGTTCGGTAGTTTCTGCTTCGTGCCCGAGTTGCCGAACCGTCAGGTCTTGTTGCGTCGCCGCCCTACCGGGCTGGTCCAGCCGGGTGACACGGAGCTGGTCACCACGCCGGCACCCGAGCCCGCGGAGGGGGAGGCGCTGCTGCGCACCACCTACGTCGGCATCGACGCGGCCGCCCGCACCTGGCTCGACGACCAGCCCGGCTACCTGCCGCCGGTGCAGCTGGGCGAGGTCATCCGCGCCGCCGGGATCGGTGAGGTGGTCGAATCGCGCTGCGACGCCTACGCCGTCGGCGACGTCGTCACCACGCTGACCGGATTTTCGGAGTACGCGATCATCCGCGACGACCTGTTCAGCACGCCCATCCCGGGCGAGGACGACCAGCTGGCGATCATGTCGGTGTACGGGCCGACCGGCGCCACCGCCTATTTCGGGATGACCGACATCGGCCGGCCCAAGGCCGGCGAGACCGTCGTGGTGTCCGCGGCCGCCGGCGCCACCGGATCGGTGGCGGGGCAGATCGCCAAGATCGCCGGCGCCCGGGGGGGGGGCATCGCGGGCGGGCCGGAAAAGTGCCGGGCGGTGGTCGAGGACTTCGGTTTCGACGCGTGCATCGATTACAAGAACGAGGACCTCGCGGCCGCGCTCAAGCAGCACTGCCCGCGGCGTGTGGACGTCTACTTCGACAACGTCGGCGGGCCCATCCTCAACGCGGTGCTGGGCCGGCGCGCCCCCCACGCCCGGGTCGTCCTGTGCGGGGTGATCTCCAGTTATCTGACGGGCGAGCATCCGGGCCCGGCCAACTACGTGAACCAGGGGGGGAAG
>NZ_LZHV01000068.1 GCF_001667275.1 Mycobacterium sp. ACS4054 | reverse complement strand
CCACCGCCGTGGCCGCCACCCGCTGCGCCGTCTTACCCGACACCACCAACGTCGACACCCCACCCGCGGGATCGGCGTCGTCGACCGGCGCCAGTTCCGGGCCCTGTTCGATGATCGCGTGCGCGTTCGTCCCGCCCAGCCCAAACGAGGACACCGCCGCGCGGCGCGGACCCGAATCCGACGGCCATTCGATGTTTTCGACGGGCACGAAGAGCCGGGTCGACGACGCGTCGATGGCCGGATTCCATTGGGAGAAGTGCAGATTCGGTGGGATCTGGCCGCGCTGCACCGCCAGCACCGCCTTGATGAAACCGGCCACCCCGGACGCGGCCTCCAGGTGGCCGATGTTGGTCTTGACCGCACCCAGCGCGCAGGAGCCCGCACCACGGCCGTAAGTGGCTGCCAGCGCCTCGAATTCGATCGGGTCGCCCAGTGCGGTTCCGGTCCCGTGGGTCTCCACATAGTTCACGCTTTCCGGCGCCAGGTCGGCCGAGCGCAACGCGTCGGCGATCACATCGCACTGGGCGGCCGTGTTGGGCGCGGTGATGCCGTTGGAGCGCCCGTCCTGGTTGACCGCCGAGCCGCGCACGACGGCCAACACCCGATCGCCGTCGCGCACCGCGTCGGTCAACCGCTTGAGCACCACCACGCCCGCGCCCTCACCGCGCACAAACCCATCGGCCGCCGCGTCGAAGGTGGCGCACCGTCCGCGCGGTGACAACAGACCCCATGCCGAGATGGCGATCTGGGTTTCGGGGCGCAGCGTCACGCTGACCCCGCCGGCCAGGGCCAGGTCGCTCTCGCGGGATCGCAGGCTTTGGCAGGCCAGGTGGATCGCCGCCAAGGACGACGAACATGCGGTGTCCACCGCCACCGCCGGGCCGCGCAGACCCAGCAGATACGAAATCCGGCCCGCGGTGATGCTGTGCGAATTCCCCGTTCCGGTGTAGGCGTCCACGCGGTCGGGGCTGGAGGCCAACATGGACTGGTATTCGTTGAAGTAGGCGCCGATCATCACGCCGGTCCGCGTGTCGGCCAGCGAATCCGTTGGGATGCCGGCATGTTCGAGGGCCTCCCAGGCGACCTCGAGCGTCATCCGCTGCTGCGGGTCCATCGACGCGGCCTCGCGCGGGGTGATGCCGAAGAATTCGGCGTCGAAGCCCGCGATGTCGGGCACGAACCCGCCCCACTTGGTGGTCATGTGACCGGGCGTCAGGGGGTCGGGACTGTAGAACGCCTCCGCGTCCCACCGGTCCGCCGGGATCCCCGAAATCGCATTCCGGCCCTCGACCAACAACTCCCAGAAGCTGTCCGGTCCCGTCACACCGCCCGGGAATCGGCACCCGATTCCCACCACGGCGATCGGTTCCGCGGTCACCGTGCGTGCGGCGCGGGCGAATTCTTCGGACAGGGCGGTGCGCTGCTGCGCCGTCATGCCCGAGACGCGGCTGAAGAGACTGCGCATCAAGCGGGCTCCTCGGCGGTGACGGATGACGACTCGATGCGATCGAACAGGCTGTCCAACGTGCTTCCCGCCGAGGCGGATAACGCCGCGATCTCGTCGTGTCCCGATTCCCCGGTGGGCGCGACCATCTTGGTGAGTTGGTCGGCCAACGCCGAGACGGTGGGATGGTTGAACAGCATGATCGTCGAGATTTCGAGACCGACCAGGTTTTCGGCCTCCCGGCGAATCGCCATGGCCATCAGGGAATTCAGGCCGAGCTCGGCGAGCGGGCGGTCGTCTTCCAGCTCCGGTTCGGGAATGCGCAACTCGCGGGCGACGATGGCGCGCAGCCCGCTTTGCAACTCCGCGCGCAGCTGTGCCGGCGTCAGATGTGACCAATCGCGCGCCGGGATCACCGATGCGCCCTCGGAGTCGGCCAACAGGTCGTCGACGATGCGCAGCGAGCCGCGCATCCGGTAGGCCTCGGCCAGCAGTGGCCAGTCCGCGTCCACCACCACCGAATGCGGACCGGCCGCCGGGTTCATCGCCAACGGCAGCGCCGCGATGGCGACCTCGTCGTCCATGGGTACCAGTCCGGTTCCCACGCTCACCTGTCCGGCGTCGCCGTCTCTGTCGGCCAGGGATTTCCACAGTCCCCAGTTGACCGTGGTGGCGGGAAGGCCCAGGGCGCGCCGGGCGTATGCCAGGGCGTCCAGGTAGCCGCTGGTGGCGGTGTAGTGGGCCAGCCACCGCGAACCGGTGAGGCCGGAGATCGAGGAGAACAACACGAAGTGGCGCACCGGGGTGGTCAGCGACAGCCGGTGCAACACCGCGGCGGCGTCGAGCTTGGGCGCGAACATCGCGGTGACGTCGTCATCGGTCATCTCGTCGAGCAGCACGGGGCGGCCGGCGTAGGCGGCCAAATAGATGCCTTCCAGGCGCGGCAGGTCGGCGCCGAACCGGCCGAACAGCTCGGCCATCGCGGCGCCATCGGCCGCGGCGGCCGCGACGGTGACGAGGTTGATCCCCGTGGTGGCAAGGCTTTCGGCCAGCTCGCGGATTCGCTCACCGGGATTGCGCGACACCGCGACGATGGTCTTGGCGCCCATCCGGGCGAGCCGGCGAATCAGGTGCGGGCCGATGTTTCCGGTGGCGCCGATGACGAGCTGGCAAGCGTCACCGTCCAACGCGACCGGTTCGATGGGCAGGGCGCGGCGCTGGAGGCGCGGGACGTGACGGTCACCCCGGCGGTAGACGACCTGGTCTTCCCCGTCGGCACCGGACGCCTCGGCCACCACGGCGGCCGCGGCGAGCTCGGCGGGCACCGAGGCGTCGAAATCGAGGATGCCGCCCCATATTTCGGGGTGTTCCAGGGCGAGGGTGCGGCCCAATCCCCAGAGCGCCCCGTGGCTGGGGTTGGCGCGGTCGCCCTCGGTGATGGGTTGGGCGTTGCGGGTGACGATGAACAACTTGGCCGGCGAGCCGGCGGCGGCCATCGCCGCGGCGATCCGGCGCGCCTCATCAAACAGCCGATAGGCCAACGGGACTGACGCATCGGAGGCGGGCGGTGCGTACACGACACGGTCGACACCGTCCAGCGCGCCGAGGAAAGCCTCGTCGGTGGGAGCCAACCCCTCGACGCGGGAACCCGTGAGGCGGCTCAGTTCGGCGGCCAGGTCGGTGTCGCCCAGCACCAGCCACCGGTCGCCGCCCGCGGTAGAGGGCCGGTCGTCGGCGAGGGGCCGCACGGGCCAGGCCACCTCGTAGGACCAGTCATCGAGCCGACGATGGTTGCCATTGCCGGCACGCGCGCCGGACTGGGCCCGAGAAGCCTTGCGCGACAACGTCGACGGGGTGGCCGCCTCGACGTCGATCCAGTGGTGGGTGTGGTGCCAGGGGGTGGTGGGGATCTG
>NZ_LZHV01000067.1 GCF_001667275.1 Mycobacterium sp. ACS4054 | reverse complement strand
CCGCCCACGGCGACGCCGCCGCGCGGGCGATCGTCGGCGCGGCGGCCGAGGCGCTCGCGACGACCGCTCGCGCGGCCGGGGCCGGCCCTGTCGCGATGGTCGGCGGCCTGGCCGGGTTCGAGGCGCTGCGGGAGCGGCTCGACCTCGTCCCGGCCGCCGGTGACCCGCTCGACGGGGCGCTGCGACTGTCGGCGATCCACGAGCCGCACCTGATCCGGTTACGGGCCGCACCGAAAACCGTTGCCGCGCAAGGACTCGATGCGCTCGCCACCGAAGCGGAGCGCCCGGGCCTCGACGATCTCGACGCCCGTCCCGTTGCGGAGGTCGTCGCGCTGCTCGTGGGCGCCGAAGGCGAGGCGCACGCCGCGGTGGCGGCGGCGGTCCCGCGGATCGCGGCGGCGGCCGAGGCGATCGCCATGCGAGTCGAACGCGGCGGCCGCCTGATCTACGCCGGCGCCGGGACGCCCGGGCGCCTCGGCGTACTCGACGCGGCCGAGTGCGCGCCCACCTTCGGCACCGACCTCGTGCGCGGCGTGATCGCCGGCGGGCCGGCGGCCCTGACCGAGGCGATCGAGGGCGCGGAAGACGCGTTCACTCCCGCCGATCTCGCCGACCTGACGGCCGCCGACGCGCTCGTCGGGATCACCGCGTCGGGCCGCACGCCGTACGTGCTCGGGGCGCTCGCGCACGCACGCGCCGCGGGCGCGCTGACGGTCGCGGTCGTCAACAACCCCGGCAGCGAGGCGTCGGCCGATGTGGTGATCGAACTGTTGACCGGCCCCGAGGTGTTGGCCGGCTCGACGCGGCTGACCGCGGGCACGGCTCAGAAGGTCACGCTCAACGCGCTCTCGACCAGCGTGATGATCGCGCTCGGCAAGGCCTACGGACCGCGGATGGTCGACGTGCACCCGACCAGCGCGAAGCTGCGCCGCCGCGCGGTGCGCATCGTCCGCGACGCGGCCGGCGTCGACGAAGACCGCGCGGCCGCCGCGCTCGACGCCGCGGGGGGTCACGCCAAGACGGCGATCGTCGCCTTGCTCGTGGGCGTCGACGCGGCCGAGGCCGCCGCCCGGCTCGACCGGGCGCGAGGACGTGTGCGGGCCGCGCTCGAAGGCGACTGAGGCGCCACGGCGCGAGCGGCCTGAGAAGGCTGGCAGGTGGTGTCAGTACCATCGGTGCCGTGGCACGCAAAGGCCCACCCGACGACTTCCACGAACAAGCGACCCAGCATGCCGGCTACGGCATGGCTGAGCAGCCCACATCCGGCGAACCCCCGGCCAACCCGCCCGACGCGTTCGAGCAACCGGAGGCTTTCGACGACGCCGAACCCACTCCGTGGTACCGCCGCCCGCCGCTGCTCATCGCCTGGCTGGCGTTCGTCGCGATCCTGATCGGGCTGATCATCTACGGCATCAGCGAGCTGCTGAGCCCGGGCCAGGGCACCAGCCCCAAGCCGAGCACCAGCAGCACGAGCACGACGACGACCACCACCACCACGACCGCGCCGACCACCACCACGACGACCCCGACCACCAGCAGCGCGGTCGAGGCGCCGGCGCAGCAGCCGACACAACCGCCGGCGCAGCAACCCACGCAGGAGCCGACGCACCGGCATCATCTGCCCCCGCTGCCGCCGTCGATCACGATTCCGGGGGTGCCGACGGTCATCACGGTCCCGCCCGGCCTGCGCTGACCCCGCTATGTTGGGGAACACCGGGCGATCGGAAATGGGGTGCGGGGCATGAGCGAGTCGCTCGGGCTGTCGATCGGGGCGGCCAACCTGGTGGCGGCCCGCGCGGGGAACGCCCCGGTGGTGCGCAGCGCCGTGCTGACGCTTTTCGAGCACCGGCCGACCGAAGTCGGCCTGCCCGAAGAAAACCCGAACCTGACCGGAACCGGCATGGTGCTGCGCGGATTCGTCGAGCGCGTCGGCGACCGATCCCCCTTGGTGGCGCCCGACGGGACGAAGTACCTGGGCGAGGTGCTGACGGTCGAGGCGATCGAGGCCATGGCCCGCACCGCCGGCTACGGCACGCCGATCACCATCGCCGTCCCCGCGTATTGGTCCGACGCCCAGTTCACCGCGCTGCGCGAGGAGTTCTTCGCCCAGCCGGACCTGGCCCGCGGCGGGGTGGCCCCGGTGTTGGTGCCCGACGCCACCGCGGCGCTCGCGGCGTTGCGGGGCAGACCGGGATTCCCGACGGCCGGCGTCGTCGCCGTATGCGATTTCGGCGCCAGCGGCACCAGCATCAGCCTGATGGACGCGGGCTCGAATTTCGCGCGCGTCGGCCCCACGGTGCGCTACACCGACTTCTCCGGGGACGCGATCGATCAGCTCGTTCTCGGCGGCCTGCAGGCTTCCGACGCCACCATGGCCGACCTGGGCAGCACCATGCGGATGGGGTCGCAGACCCGGCTGCTCGGTGAGTGCCGGCGCGCCAAGGAGCAACTGTCGACGGCCGCGACGGCCGCCGTCGGCAGTGCGCAGCTGTCCCGCGCCCAACTGGAACAACTGATCTCCGAGCCGCTGGACCGGTTCCTGGGCGCCCTCGACGAAGCGTTGCGCCGCAACGGGATTCCGCGGACCCGGCTGGCCGCCGTGGCCAGCGTCGGCGGCGGGGCGAGCATCCCGCTGATCACCGCGCGGCTGTCGGAGCGCTTCGCGGTGCCGGTCCACACCGCACCGCATCCCGCGGTCAGCGCCGCCGGCGGGGCGGCGGCGCTCGGTGAGCAGCAGGGGCCGGCGGGCGCCCCGACCGCCGCGGGCGCCGTGGTGGAGTCGCCGACGGAGATGGTCGGCACCGGCGGCATCGACATGACCCAGGCCGCGTGGGCCGCCCGGGCCACCGACGTCGACGGCGCCCTGGCCTGGTCCCAGGACGCCGACGGCGCGGACGAGCCGGTGCCCTACACCGGGCGGGACGCGACCGGCGAATACACCAATGCCGCAAGGGAGTTCGACGCCCCCGCCGGCGACCGCTACCCCGCCGAGCAGGGCGGCCTGCCGTGGTACAAGCGCACGGCGCTGGTGTTGACCGTCGCCGGCGCCGCGGCGGCGGTGCTGGTGGCCGTCCTGTTGGCGATCAACCTTGGGCTGACGAAATCCAGCCCGGCCAAGACCACCCCGCCGGGCGCACCGGCGCCCCCGCAAACGTCGCAAACGGTCACCATCACCGAGCCGAACGGCAGCACCACCGAGACGGTGCTCCCGCCGCCCCCGCCGCCGCCGTCGTCGTCCGAGCCGCCGCCCGCCACCACGTCGACCACAACGACGACGACCCAGGCGCCGACCACCACCACCACGCAGGCGCCGACCACCACCACCGCCGCGCCGACCACCACGACCGCGGCGCCCACCACCACGCAGGCGCCGACCACCACCGCGGCGCCTCCGACGACGACCCGCTTCCGGCCGCTGCCGCCGATCTTCCAGCAGCCCCAGCACTGACGGGGTGGCGCCGGTCACGGCGATCCCGAGTTAGGGCAGCCTTTCTCGCGGCGAAAGCTGCGGAGATGTAACTATGAGCAGGGCTGAGCAGGCAAACAATTCGCAGGCTGAATCAACGATGCATTGGGGAGACCTTCAGTGACGACG
Source organism: Mycobacterium sp. ACS4054 (assembly GCF_001667275.1). Taxonomy (GTDB): domain Bacteria; phylum Actinomycetota; class Actinomycetes; order Mycobacteriales; family Mycobacteriaceae; genus Mycobacterium. Next base: position 9,336 of record NZ_LZHV01000067.1, on the reverse strand, counting down.
CAGATGCTCATCAGACTCATAGTGGGCATGGGCATGACGCTGGTCGTGGCCGCACTCGCTGCCAAGCGGGTCCTGTGGCTGTTCAAGCTGATCACGTCCGGGAAGCCCGCACCGGGGCACACCGACGAGCCCGGCAAGCGAATCTGGGCGGAGGTCTCCGAGGTCTTCGGGCAACGCCGGCTGCTCAAATGGTCGATCCCCGGCCTGGCCCACTTCTTCACCATGTGGGGCTTCTTCATCCTGCTCACGGTCTACATCGAGGCCTACGGCCTGCTCTTCCAGGACAACTTCCACATCCCGATCATCGGGCGCTGGGACGCGCTGGGCTTCCTGCAGGACTTCTTCGCCACCGCCGTCTTCCTGGGCATCACCACCTTCGCCATCATCCGGCTGATGCGCAGCCCGCGTGAGATCGGCCGCTCGTCGCGGTTCTACGGCTCCCACACCGGCGGCGCCTGGTTGGTGCTGTTCATGATCTTCAACGTCGTCTGGACCTACGTGCTGGTCCGCGGGTCCGCGGTGAACAACGGCACGCTGCCCTACGGCAAGGGCGCCTTCCTGTCGCAGCTGTTCGGCGCGATCCTGCGTCCGCTCGGGCAGCCCGCCAACGAGATCATCGAGACGACGGCCCTGCTGCTGCACATCGCGGTCATGCTGGCGTTCCTGATCATCGTGCTGCACTCCAAGCACATGCACATCTTCACGGCGCCGATCAACGTCATCTTCAAGCGGCTGCCCGACGGGCTGGGGCCGCTGCTGCCGCTGGAACACGACGGCAAGCCGATCGACTTCGAAAACCCGCCCGACGACGCCGAATTCGGCCGCGGCAAGATCGAGGACTTCAGCTGGAAGGCGATGCTGGACTTCGCCACCTGTACCGAGTGCGGCCGCTGCCAGTCGCAGTGCCCGGCCTGGAACACCGGCAAGCCGCTGTCGCCCAAGCTCGTCATCATGGACCTGCGCGACCACTGGATGGCCAAGGCGCCCTACATCCTCGGTGACAAGGAGAGCCCCCTCGAGAACACCCCGGAGGGCGGGATCGGCGAGGAGCTGGCCGGCGAGAAGCACGCCGAGGCGCACCACGTCCCCGAGTCGGGCTTCGGCCGCGTGATGGGCTCCGGGCCCGAGCAGGCCACCCGCCCGCTGGTGGGCACCGAGGAACAGGGCGGCGTCATCGACCCCGACGTTCTGTGGTCCTGCGTGTCGTGCGGCGCCTGCGTCGAACAGTGCCCGGTGGACATCGAGCACGTCGACCACATCATCGACATGCGCCGTTACCAGGTGATGATGGAGTCCGAGTTCCCCTCGGAACTGTCGGTGCTCTTCAAGAACCTGGAGACCAAGGCCAACCCGTGGGGCCAGAACGCCTCCGACCGGACCAACTGGATCGACGAGGTCGACTTCGACGTCCCGGTCTACGGCGAGGACGTCGACAGCTTCGACGGCTTCGAGTACCTGTTCTGGGTGGGCTGCGCCGGCGCCTACGACGACAAGGCCAAGAAGACCACCAAGGCCGTCGCCGAACTGCTGGCGATCGCCGGCGTGAAGTACCTGGTGCTGGGCACCGGCGAGACCTGCAACGGCGACTCCGCGCGCCGCTCGGGCAACGAGTTCCTCTTCCAGCAGCTGGCCCAGCAGGCCGTCGAGACGCTGGACGGCGTGTTCGAGGGCGTGGAGACGGTCGACCGCAAGATCGTTGTCACCTGCCCGCACTGCTTCAACACCCTGGGCCGCGAATACCGGCAGCTGGGCGCGAACTACTCCGTGCTGCACCACACCCAGCTGCTCAACCGGCTGATCCGGGACAACAAGCTGGTCCCCGTCAGCCCGGTCTCGCAGGACATCACCTACCACGACCCGTGCTACCTGGGCCGGCACAACAAGGTGTACGAGGCGCCGCGCGAGCTGATCGGCGCGGCGGGAGCCACGCTCACCGAGATGCCGCGGCACGCCGAGCGCAGCTTCTGCTGCGGCGCGGGCGGCGCGCGGATGTGGATGGAAGAGCACATCGGCAAGCGCATCAACCACGAGCGCGTGGACGAGGCCCTGGCCACCGGGGCGTCGACGATCGCCACCGGCTGCCCCTTCTGCCGGGTGATGGTCACCGACGGCGTCAACGACCGCTCCGAGGAGGCCGGCCGGACCGGCGTCGAGGTGCTCGACGTCGCCCAGGTGCTGCTCGGGTCGCTCGAGTACGACAAGGCGACGCTGCCGGAGAAGGGCACCGCCGCCAAGGAGGCCGAGAAGCGCGCGGCCGCGGCGCCCAAGGCGACCGCGACCGTGGAGGCACCGGCGAAGGAGGCCGAGGAGGCGCCCGCCGAGGCGGCCCCGAAGTCCGAGGCGGCGGCCGCGCCGGCCGCGCCCGTGAAGGGGCTGGGCATCGCCGGCGGCGCCAAGAAGCCGGGCAAGAAGGCCGCCGAGCCCGCCGGCGACGGCGAGGCGACGGCGTCCGCGCCGGCCGCGCCCGTGAAGGGGCTGGGCATCGCCGGAGGCGCCAAGAGGCCGGGCGCCAAGAAGGCCGCACCCGCGCAGGCCGAGGCCAAGGCGGAGGCGCCCACGGAGTCGCCCGCGGCCGCCCCGGCCAAGGGGCTGGGCATCGCCGCCGGCGCCAAGCGCCCCGGCGCGAAGAAGGCCGCACCCGCCGCCGAGGCACCCAAGGCCGAGGCGCCGAAGCAGGCCGAGGCGGCGCCTGAGGAAGCCAAGGCCGAGGAGAAGGCGCCCGCGGCGCCGGTCAAGGGCCTGGGCATCGCCGCCGGCGCCAAGCGGCCCGGCGCCAAGAAGGCCGCACCGGCCGTCGAGGCGCTCAAGACCGAAGCCCCGAAGGCCGAGGCACCGAAGGCCGAGGCCGAGGAGGCGCCGAAGGCCGAGCCGGCGCAGCAGACCGACGGAGACGACGCGCCGTCGGGCCCGCCGGTAAAGGGGCTGGGTATCGCCCGGGGTGCGCGCCCACCCGGCAAGCGCTGACCTGGGATTTTGCCGCTTGACAGCAAATTTCGGTGGACAGTGGTGGCACCATTAGAGACGTGACCACCCACCAGCTGCCCCTGCACGCCTCCGCTCATCACCGGCAGCGGGTCTTCGCGCAGTCGTCCAAGCTGCAGGACGTCCTGTACGAGATCCGCGGCCCGGTGCACGCGCAGGCCGCGCGGCTGGAGGCCGAGGGCCACCGCATCCTCAAGCTCAACATCGGCAACCCGGCGCCGTTCGGCTTCGAGGCGCCCGACGTGATCATGCGCGACATGATCCAGGCGCTGCCGTTCGCGCAGGGCTACTCCGATTCGCAGGGCATCCTGCCGGCGCGCCGCGCGGTGGTCACCCGCTACGAGTTGGTCGAGGGCTTCCCACGGTTCGACGTCGACGACGTGTACCTGGGCAACGGGTGCTCCGAGTTGATCACGATGACGCTGCAGGCCCTGCTCGACAACGGCGACGAGGTGTTGATCCCGTCGCCCGACTACCCGCTGTGGACGGCGTCGACGTCGCTGGCCGGCGGCACGCCCGTGCACTACCTGTGCGACGAGACGCAGGCGTGGCAGCCCGACATCGCCGACCTGGAATCCAAGATCACCGACCGCACCAAGGCGCTGGTCATCATCAACCCCAACAACCCGACCGGCGCGGTGTACAGCCGCGAGGTCCTCACCCAGATGGTGGAACTGGCGCGCAAGCACGAACTGCTGCTGCTCGCCGACGAGATCTACGACAAGATCCTCTACGACGACGCCCAGCACATCAACGTGGCCTCGCTCGCGCACGACCTGTTGTGTCTCACCTTCAACGGCCTGTCCAAGGCCTACCGGGTCGCCGGCTACCGGGCGGGCTGGCTGGCGATCACCGGGCCCAAGGACCACGCCGAGAGCTTCATCGAGGGCATCAACCTGCTGGCCAACATGCGGCTGTGCCCCAATGTGCCGGCCCAGCACGGAATCCAGGTCGCCCTGGGCGGCCATCAGAGCATCGAGGACCTGGTGCTGCCGGGCGGCCGGCTGCTCGAGCAGCGCGACGTCGCGTGGCAGAAGCTGAACGAGATTCCCGGGGTGTCGTGCGTCAAGCCCGAGGGCGCGCTGTACGCCTTCCCGCGGCTCGACCCCGAGGTCTACGACATCGCCGACGACGAACAGCTCGTCCTCGACCTGCTGCTGCAGGAGAAGATCCTGGTCACCCAGGGCACCGGATTCAATTGGCCGGCACCCGATCACCTGCGCATCGTGACGTTGCCGTGGGCGCGTGACCTGGCCGCGGCGATCGAGCGGCTGGGCAACTTCCTGGTGAGCTATCGCCCGTAAGCGTTTTCGCAGCCGGCGCCTCTACGGTGGACCGGGTGACCCATTCGCACTCCCACTCGCACCACCCGTCCGGCCCGGCCCCGGTCGACCCGCTGCCCGCCCGGGTCGTCGTCGGGCTGCTGGTGGCCATCGGCGTGGCCGTGCTGGCCGGGGCGATCCTGCTGTGGCCCAGCCGGCAGCACGTCGACATCCCGATGCCGTTCCAGAACGCGGCCGGCGGCGCCGTGAGCACGCAGGCCGGGCACGTGCTCTCCAGCGGCGGGGGTGACTGCGGCAGCCCGTCGGTCGGTCAGGTGCTCACCACCGCGCCGCAGCCGGCGCCCCCGGGGGCGGGCCGCTGCGTGCTGACCCAGGTGGCGATCGACTCCGGCCCCAACGCCGGGGCGAACACGCTGCTGGAGTCCTCTCCCGGCCCGGGTCAGCCGAAATTCGCTGTGGGAGATCATCTTCGGCTGGTGCGGCAGGTCGACGATCAGGGCGCCACCAGCTACGCGTTCTACGACTTCGAGCGCGGCTGGTCCTTGGTCGCCCTGGCCGTCGCGTTCGCGGTGGTGGTGGTCGCCGTGGCGCGCTGGCGGGGGCTGCTCGCGCTGGTGGGCATCGTGGTCGCGTTCGTGGTGCTGGTCGCGTTCCTGCTGCCGGCCTTGCGCGACGGCGCGCCCGCGGTTCCGGTCGCCCTGGTGGCCGCGGCGGCGATCCTCTACGCCGTCATCTACCTGGCCCACGGCGTCAGCCTGCGGACCAGCGCCGCGTTGCTGGGAACCCTGACGTCGCTGTTGCTGGCCGCGGGATTGTCCTGGGCGGCAATACAACTGGCCCACTTGACCGGCCTGTCCGACGACCAGAACGCCACCGTCAGCGCCTACCTGGGCAACGTGTCGATCAGCGGGCTGCTGCTCGCCGGTTTCATCGTCGGGTCACTGGGCGTGCTCAACGACGTGACCGTGACCCAGGCGTCCACGGTCTTCGAGCTCGCCCACCTCGGCGGCTCGCGGCGCGCGATCTTCTTGGGCGCCATACGAGTTGGCCGCGATCACATCGCCAGCACGGTCTACACGCTGGTGCTGGCCTACGCCGGCAGCTCCCTGCCGCTGCTGCTGCTGTTCAGCGTCGCCAACCGCTCGCTGACCGACGTGTTGACCAGCGAGAGCGTGGCCATCGAGATCGCCCGCTCGGCGGTGGGCGGCATCGCGCTGGCACTGTCGGTTCCGCTGACGACGGCGATCGCCGCGGCGCTGGCCAAACCTACTGAAATCGGCTCCGCTCCAACAACTCCAGCAGGTAGCCACCGTAGCCTGACTTGAGCAGGGTCTGCCCGCGCTCGGCCAGCTGATCGTCGGTGATCCAGCCGCGGCGCCACGCCACTTCCTCGGGGACGCTGACCTTCAGCCCCTGCCGTCGCTCCAGCGTGCGGACGAAATCGCTGGCGTCCAACAGCGAATCGAACGTTCCGGTGTCCAGCCAGGCCGTGCCGCGGGCCATCACCTCGACCGAGAGCCTGCCCCGGCTGAGGTATATCTGGTTCACCTCGGTGATCTCGTATTCACCGCGCGCCGATTTCTTCAGACCCTTGGCGATCTCGATCACGTCGTTGTCGTAGAAATACAGCCCCGGCACCGCGTAGTTCGATTTCGGCGTCTGGGGTTTCTCCTCCAGCGACAGCGCGGTGCCGTCGTCGCTGAACTCGACGACGCCGTACGCCGAGGGGTTGGCCACCCAATAGGCGAAAACCGCTCCGCCGCTGATGGATTGGAACCGGCTCAGGCTGGTGCCCAATCTCGGCCCGTAGAAGATGTTGTCCCCCAACACCAACGCGACCGAGTCGTTGCCGATGTGGTCGGCCCCCAGCACGAAGGCCTGGGCCAGGCCGTCGGGCCGTTCCTGCGTCACGTAGGTGATGTTGATGCCGAATTGCGAGCCGTCGCCCAGCAGCCGCTGGAAGCCCGCCGCATCGTGCGGGGTGGTGATCACCAGGATGTCTTGGATCCCGGCCATCATCAGCGTGGACAGCGGGTAGTAGACCATCGGCTTGTCGTACACCGGCAGCAACTGCTTGCTGATGCCCACGGTGATCGGGTGCAGCCGCGTGCCCGAGCCGCCGGCCAAGATGATCCCGCGCATGAGTGGCTCCCCTGGTTCGCGCCTAGTTGACGAGGTCGGATTCGGTGAGTTCGGTGGCCGCCAGCGCCGACGCCAAATCCTGGTGCCGGAACACGGACGTGACGTGGTCATGCACCACCCGGAACGCCAACGCGGCGGCGGTGGCCGCGGCGGGGTCGGCGGGTTTTTGCTCGGCGACCACGACACCGTCGTGCACGTACATCCGGCCGAGTTCCGTGGCCGCCACCCGCTGCGAGGCGGCCCATTTGCGCAGCGCCTCGTGGCCCTGCGCGGCGCCGTGCGGGTCGGCCAGGTCGATGTCGTCGCTGGACAGCGCCGCCAGGGTTTCCAGGTCGGAAGCGTTCAGCGCGTCGTGCCACGCCAGGACGGTGGCGATCTCCGAAGTGGTCATGGACTGCAAGTTACCGTGTGCGCTCGACCGCCGTGGTCAGAGCGGGGTGCGGTCCAGCCAGTCCTGCCAGACGGCCTCGTCGCCGAACAGCGCAATGCCGGTGTCGGCGAGCGGGACCCGGCGCAGGATGGCCAGCAGCAGCTCGGTCGCCCCGCCCCGCAACGCCGCCGTTCCCTTGCCGTGCTCGTGTGACCAGGTGATCCGGCCCGCGTCGACGCCGATCGTCCATTCACCGGCCTCGCCGAGGCCGGGGTCGGTGGCGTGCAGGTGCAGGGTGTTGCCGTCCTCGAGCGGCAGGGGCGAACCGTCGGACCCGGCCTGGACGGCCACCCGCTCGAGCCATTCGGTGATCCCGTCGGCGGCCACCTCGGCGGCCAGCGTGAACTCGGCTCCCGTCGCGATCGCCGCGTCGGCGCGGTGCACGGCCACCTCGTGGAGGCGCCGGCGGACCCACCAGTTCGCCGGGCGCGGCCCGAGAAACGTCCACACCGGTGTCTCCACGCCGGTCAGCTCGACGGCGTCGACCAGCCGCCGCGCGCCGCCGTGCAGCCAGGAGATCGCGTCGGCCGGGTCGGGTGGCGGCTTGCCGCCCTCGACGGAGCGCGGGTCGAGGAACTCCTCGAGCCGGTCGCGCACGATCTGCGCCGCCCAGCGGTCGCCGCGGCCGACGTGCCGCAGGAGCTGGTCGAGGCTCCAGCCCGGGCAGGTCGGCACGGGCTTCGACCGGTCGACATCGCGGAAAAGCTCCGAGAATGCCCGGTTCTCGTCCAGGAAGACACCGGCGTAGTCCACGCGGGTCAGGCTACGCTCGGCGCCGGCTCAGGGCCGCGGCGCGCCCAGCCGGAACACCCGCCAGCCCGCCTGCGTCCAGCGGGCGGCGTCGAGGCAGTTGCGCCCGTCGACGATCACCCGGGCCCGCACGCGGTCGGCCAGGTCGTCGGGGTCGAGGTCGACGAACTGCCGCCACTCGGTGAGGACCAGCACCGCGTCGGCGCGCTCGCAAGCCTCCTCGACCGAGACCGCGTAGTTCAGCGTCGGGAACAGCCGCTGCGCGTTGTCCAGCGCCTTGGGGTCGTAGACGTTGACCGCGGCGCCGTTGAGCTGGAGCTGGCCCGCCACGTTGAGCGCGGGTGAGTCGCGGACATCGTCGGATTCGGGCTTGAACGCCGCGCCGAGCACGGCGATGTTGGCGCCCAGCAGCGAACCGCCGCACGCGGCGCTGGCGAGCTCCACCATGCGGGTGCGCCGGCGCATGTTGATGCTGTCGACCTCGCGCAGGAAGGTCAGCGCCTGATTGGCCCCCAGTTCGCCGGCGCGGGCCATGAAGGCGCGGATGTCCTTGGGCAGGCAGCCCCCGCCGAAGCCCAAACCGGCGTTGAGGAATTGGCGGCCGATCCGCGGGTCGTAGCCAAGCGCGTCGGCCAGCACGCTGACGTCGGCGCCCGCGGCCTCGCACACCTCGGAGATGGCGTTGATGAACGAGATCTTGGTCGCCAGAAAGGCATTGGCGGAAACCTTGACGAGCTCCGCAGTCTGCAGGTCGGTCACCAGGAAGGGCACGCCCTCGGCGAGCAGCGGGCCGTACAGTTCGCGGATCGCATCCTCGGCCCGGGTCGAATCCTGTTGCACGCCAAGGACTATGCGGTCCGGATGCAGGGTGTCGTGCACCGCGTAGCCCTCGCGAAGGAACTCCGGATTCCAGGCGATCTCGACGTCGACGTCGCGCGGCGCCAGGGCGGCCGCCCGCTGGTTCAGCTCGGCAGCGGTGCCCACCGGGACCGTCGACTTGCCCACCAGCACAGCGGATTTCGTCAGCCGCGGCACCAGCGCATCGATCACGGCGTACACGTGCCGCAGGTCGGCGCCGTACTCGCCCTTCTTCTGCGGCGTGCCGACCCCGAGGAAGTGGACGTCGGCGAAATCGGCGGCGACGTCGTAGTCGGTGGTGAACCGCAGCCGCCCCGCGGCAAGGTTCTTTTGCAGCAGCTTGCGCAGGCCGGGCTCGTAGAAAGGAATGTCACCGCCGGCGAGCTTGGCGACCTTCCCGGGGTCGATGTCGACCCCGACGACCTCGTGTCCCAGTTCCGCCATTCCGACGGCGTGGGTGGCACCCAGGTAGCCGGTGCCGAATACGGTGCAGCGCATACAACCGGTGTAGGTCGCCACGATGAGCTAACTGCATCGCCCCGCTAAGCGGGAGGCAAACGGCAGATGACAGGTGCGATCGCGCCCGCGGGCTAGTGGCGGCCGAAGCCGCCGCCGTGACCTCCGCCAAAGCCGCCGTGGCCGCCACCCAAGCCCGGGAGGCCGGGGATTCCGCCGCCACCGCCGCCACCGTGCGGTCCGTCCTCACCGCCGCCGTGCGGCCCGTAGCCGCCTCCGGGGGGCCCGCCGATGACCGGTCCGCCGATGCCGGGTATCGGCAGCGGGATCGGCACCGGGATGGGCGCCACCGGCGGCGGTGCCGGCGCCGGGGCCACCGGAATCGGGGCGGGTGCCGGCGCCTCGGGAACCGGAGCGGGGGCGGGCGCCGGGACC
>NZ_LZHV01000066.1 GCF_001667275.1 Mycobacterium sp. ACS4054 | reverse complement strand
GTTCTGCCAGGCGAGGACGACTTGGATCAGGGGGTGATGGCTGAGGCTGCGGGTGGGACCCAGCCGCTCCACCAGGACCTCAAAGGGCACGTCCTGATGCTCATAGGCGGCCAGACTGCGCTGCTGCACCTGCGCCAACAACTCCGCCACCGTGGGATTGCCCGACAAATCCGTGCGCAACACCAACGTATTGACAAAAAACCCGACCAACTCATCCAACGCCGGATCACGCCGCCCCGCGATCGGAAACCCCACCGCCACATCCGAAGTCGCACCCAACTTGGCCAACAACACCGCCAACGCCGCCTGCACCACCATAAAACTCGTCGCATTATGCGCACCGGCCACCGCCCGCACCCGCTGCTGCAACACCGCAGGCCAGCCCACCTCCACCCGCGCACCCCGATAATCAGCCACCACCGGATACGGCCGATCCGTCGGCAACTCCAACCGCTCCCCCATCCCCGCCAACGCGTCCTGCCAATACGCCAACTGCGCGGCAATCACACTGTGCGGATCATCCAAATCCCCAAACACCGCCCGCTGCCACAACGTGTAATCCACGTACTGCACCGCCAACGGCGCCCACCCCGGCGCACCCCCCGCACACCGACTCGCATACGCCACCCCCAAATCCCGCACCAACGGCGAAATCGACCACCCATCAGCAGCAATATGATGAGCCACCGCCACCAACACATGCTCATCAGCCGCCACCCGAAAAACCGTCGCCCGCAACGGAATCTCCAC
>NZ_LZHV01000065.1 GCF_001667275.1 Mycobacterium sp. ACS4054 | reverse complement strand
CCCCCCCCCGGGGGCCCGCCCCGCGCCGGGGCGGGGGGGCCCCCCCCGCGCACTTGGGCTACCCCGTCCGGCGGCGCGGGGGAAACGGCGGGCCGCGGCGCCAGCACGTAGTCCGGGTTGACCACCACCGCGCCCCCGTGGGCCGCCAGGTAGCGGCACCACGGGTCGTCTTGTTGTGGATGCCCGATCACGAAGCCGCCGCCGTGCACGTTGACGTACACCGGGGGGTTCGTCGTGCCGGCCGGCGGGTGGTAGACGGTCGCCGGCACCGGGCCGTGCCGGGTGGGGATGGTGACTTGCGAGGTCTCGCCGGGAATTTCGGGGAAGCGCACCGCGGCCTTGGGAGCCGGGTTGACGACGGCGGCGAACGCACGCGCCAGCGCGTCTGCGACCACCGGCGTGGACAGAATCGACACGGGCCCTACGAGCCGGTGCCCGGGCCGATGTTGTGGGCCGGCCTGGTCCGCAGGTTGTGAACGTAATCGGCTGGCGCTCCGGCGATTTCGGCCGCATCGGCCATCACACCCAAATATCGGGCCGACGGCAGGCCGCCCTCCCAGGCGTCGAGCACATACAGCCACGCCAGCACGGGGTCGGTGCTGGTGTCCGACGAGATGCGTTCCACCCGGCAGCGGATCTTCTTGTGCACGCCGAATTCCGAGCCCTCCCACCGGTCGAGGTTGTTCTCGTCGGCCGGGGTCATGTCGTAGAGGACGACGAACACCTTGGACGTCGGATCCTCGACGATGGTGGCCAGCGCGCCTTCCCAGCCGATGTCCTCGCCGCCGAACGTCAGCCGCCAGCCGTGTAACCAGCCGGTTCCGGCCATCGGCGAATGGGGTGCCCGCTTGAGCATCTGCTCAGGATCCATGTTTGACCCGTAGGCGGCGTAGAGCGGCACGGGGAAATCTTAGACGTCACGCGCACGGGCGGTCTTCTCACGAGGGTCGTCGCCGCGGTGCGGGCGCCCGTGTTCCCCCGCTAGGTTGGGGCTGTGGTGACCCGCATCGTGATCCTCGGTGGCGGCCCGGCCGGTTACGAAGCCGCGCTGGTGGCCGCCACCTCCCACCCCGACACCACCCACGTCACCGTGATCGACTCCGACGGCATCGGCGGCGCGGCCGTGCTGGACGACTGCGTGCCGTCCAAGACGTTCATCGCCTCGACCTGGCTGCGCACCGAGTTGCGCCGGGCGCCGCGGCTGGGTTTCGACATCGACATCGACGACGCCAAGATCTCGCTGCCGCGGATTCATGCCCGGGTCAAGCAACTCGCCACGGAGCAATCGGCCGACATCACCGAACAGCTGCTCGGCATGGGCGTGCACGTGGTGGCCGGCCGCGGCGAGCTGATCGACCCCACGCCCGGGCTGGCCTGCCACCGCCTCAAGGCCACCGCGCCGGACGGCACCACCAGCGAGTACGAGGCCGACGTGGTGCTGATCGCGACCGGCGCGAGCCCGCGGATCCTGCCGTCGGCCCAGCCCGACGGCGAGCGCATCCTGACCTGGCGGCAGCTCTACAACCTGGAAGCCCTGCCCGACCACCTCATCGTGGTGGGGTCGGGTGTCACCGGCGCCGAGTTCGTGCACGCCTACACCGAGCTGGGCGTGCCGGTGACGGTGGTCGCCAGCCGGGACCGGGTGCTGCCCTACGAGGACGCCGACGCCGCCGCGGTCCTGGAGGAGGCGTTCTCCGAGCGCGGCGTCCAGCTGGTCAAGAACGCCCGCGCCCAGTCGGTCACCCGCGCGGGAGACGGCGTGCTGGTCACCCTGGCCGACGGGCGCACCGTCGAGGGCAGCCATGCCCTGATGACCATCGGCTCGGTGCCCAACACCGGCGGCCTCGGCCTGGACCGGGTGGGCATCGAGCTGGGCCGCGGCGGCTATCTGACCGTGGACCGGGTGTCGCGGACCTCGGTGGCGGGCATCTACGCGGCCGGCGACTGCACCGGGTTGCTGCCGCTGGCCTCGGTGGCCGCCATGCAGGGCCGGATCGCGATGTACCACGCGCTGGGCGAGGGCGTCAGCCCGATCCGGTTGCGCACGGTGGCGGCGACGGTGTTCACCCGGCCCGAGATCGCGGCCGTCGGCGTGCCGCAAACCATGATCGACGACGGCTCGGTGTCGGCCCGCACGATCACGCTGCCGCTGCGCACCAACGCCCGGGCCAAGATGTCCGGCCTGCGACAGGGTTTCGTGAAGGTGTTCTGCCGCAAGTCCACCGGGGTGGTGATCGGCGGCGTGGTGGTGGCGCCGATCGCCTCCGAGCTGATCCTGCCGATCGCCGTGGCCGTCCAGAACCGCATCACCGTCAACGAGCTGGCGCAGACGCTGGCCGTTTACCCGTCGTTGTCCGGATCGATCACCGAGGCCGCTCGTCGCCTGATGGCCCACGACGATCTCGACTAGCCTGGGTTCGACATCGTCCTACTGGCGAGTAACCGACGGAAGTTTCCGGTGAGGAGTTCGCTGCCGTGACCGATCCGATCCACGCGCCCAGCGAGCTGGGCTCGCCGGCGGCCGTGCTGGGACCGCAGCATCGCGAGGTGGCCTGGGAGCGGCTCGGCACCGAGCAGTTCGACGTCGGCGTGATCGGCGGCGGCGTGGTGGGTTCGGGTTGCGCGCTGGACGCCGCCACCCGCGGGCTCAAGGTGGCGATGGTCGAGGCCCGTGATTTCGCGTCGGGCACGTCCAGCCGCTCGTCGAAGATGTTCCACGGCGGGCTGCGCTACCTCGAACAGCTGGAATTCGGGCTGGTGCGCGAGGCGCTCTACGAGCGGGAGCTGTCGCTGACCACGCTGGCCCCGCACCTGGTCAAGCCGCTGCCGTTCCTGTTCCCGCTGACCCACCGGTGGTGGGAGCGTCCGTACACCGCGGCGGGCATCTTCCTCTACGACAGCCTGGGCGGGGCGAAATCCGTTCCGGCACAGAAGCATTTGACGCGCGCGGGGGCGCTGCGGCTGTGCCCGGGCCTGAAGCGCAGCTCGCTGATCGGCGGCATCCGCTACTACGACACCGTCGTCGACGACGCCCGCCACACCATGACCGTCGCGCGCACGGCCGCCCACTACGGCGCGGTGGTGCGCTCCTCGACCCAGGTGGTCGCGCTGCTGCGCGAGGGCGACCGGGTGACCGGCGTGCGGGTCCGCGACTCCGAGGACGGCGCCGTCACCGAGGTCCGCGGCCACGTCGTGGTCAACGCGACCGGGGTGTGGACCGACGAGATCCAGGCCTTGTCCAAGCAACGTGGGCGATTTCAGGTCCGCGCGTCCAAGGGCGTGCACGTGGTGGTGCCGCGCGACCGCATCGTCAGCGACGTCGCCATCATCCTGCGCACCGAGAAGTCGGTGATGTTCGTCATCCCGTGGGGCAGCCACTGGATCATCGGCACCACCGACACCGACTGGAACCTGGACCTGGCCCACCCCGCGGCCACCAAGGCCGACATCGATTACATCCTCACCACCGTCAACGCCGTGCTGGCCATTCCGCTGACCCACGCCGACATCGACGGGGTGTACGCCGGCCTGCGGCCGCTGCTGGCCGGGGAGAGCGAGGAGACCTCCAAGCTGTCGCGGGAGCACGCCGTCGCGGTGCCCGCGCCCGGCCTGGTGGCCATCGCCGGCGGCAAGTACACCACCTATCGGGTGATGGCCGCCGACGCGATCGACGCCGCGGCCCAGTTCATCCCCGCCCGGGTGGCACCCTCGATCACCGAGAAGGTCAGCCTGCTGGGCGCCGACGGCTACTTCGCGCTGGTCAATCAGGCCGAACACGTTGCGGCGCTGCAGGGTTTGCATCCGTACCGGGTGCGGCACCTGCTGGACCGCTACGGGTCGCTGATCGGCGACGTGCTGGGCCTGGCGGCCGGAAACGCCGACCTGCTCAGCCCGATCAAGGAGGCGCCGGGCTACCTCAAGGTGGAGGCGCTGTACGCCGTCACCGCCGAGGGGGCGCTGCACCTGGAGGACATCCTGGCCCGCCGGATGCGCATCTCGATCGAGTACTCGCACCGCGGCGTCGACTGCGCCCGCGAGGTCGCGGACGTGGTCGCGCCCGTGCTGGGGTGGTCGGCGGCGGACGTCGAGCGCGAGGTGGCGAACTACTCCGCGCGGGTGGAGGCCGAGATCCTGTCGCAGGCCCAGCCCGACGACGTGTCGGCGGACGAGTTGCGGGCGAGCGCCCCGGAGGCGCGCGCCGAGATCCTCGAGCCGGTACCCCTGAATTGAGCCGGCATTGAGGCCCGCGCCACTTCCCGTGCGGGACGGGCTGGGCCCGGCGCGGGTTCGGCTGCGCGGCGGGCCGGTGCTGGCCGAGCTGACCGCCCGGTTCGGCGCCGCCGCCCGTTCCAAAGTCCTTGCGGGAGAGGTGGTCGACGCCGGCGGCGCGGTGATCGACGAGGCCACCGTGCTGCCCGCGGGGTCGCATATCTTTCTGTATCGCGAGTTGCCGGAAGAGGTTTCGGTCCCATTCGACATCCCGGTCCTTCATCGCGATGACGACATCGTGGTCGTCGACAAGCCGCACTTCCTGGCCACCATGCCCCGCGGCCGGCATGTGGCGCAGACGGCGCTGGTGCGGCTGCGCCGGGAACTGGGCGTGCCGCAGCTGAGCCCGGCCCACCGGCTCGACCGGCTGACCGCCGGGGTGCTGCTGTTCACGTCCCGCCGCGAGGTGCGCGGCGCCTATCAGACGCTGTTCGCGCGGGGGTTGGTGCGCAAGACGTACCTGGCCCGCGCCGCCGTCGATCCGGCTCTGGCGTTGCCGCTGGTGGTGCGCAGCCGAATCGTCAAGCGGCGCGGGGTTTTACAGGCCGCCACCGAGCCGGGCGTGCCGAACGCCGAAACGCTGGTGGAACTGGTTTCCCCCGACGGCCTGTACCGGCTCACCCCGCGCACTGGGCGCACCCATCAGCTGCGCGTGCACATGGCAGCGCTGGGGGTGCCGATCGAGGGTGACCCGTTGTATCCCGACGTCATCGACGTGCCGGCCGACGACTTCAGCACGCCGCTGCGGTTGTTGGCGCAGCGCATCGAGTTCGACGATCCGCTGACGGGACAGCGCCGCGAGTTCGTCAGCCGGCGGACGCTGGGCTGAGCACAGCCCACCCACGCGAGCAACCTCAAGTGCTGCTGCCGCACCAATATCCGGGTCAATCCCACCAGCTAGGGGTTGGCGTTCCCCTAGCGTGTGTCCATGACAACGACCGAGACGGTTCAACCCGCATCGATGCCCCTCGCTCGCAAAGTGCTGTGCGCGGTGTACGCGGTGATCGCGCTCCTGGCGCTCGTTGCGACATGGAGCCAGACCATCGCTTACACACACAGCGGCGCCGCCTTCTTCGGCACTTTCTGGCAGGACACCAGGGTCAATGCCGCGTCGCGCAACATCACCGCCGACGCGCTGATGCTCAGCGTGTCCGTCGTCATCCTCATGGTTGTCGAGGCCAGGAAGCACGGCGTGCGATTCGTCTGGCTCTACATCGTCGCCGGAGCCTTCGTCGCCATCAGCGTGACGGTTCCGCTCTTTCTCATCGCCCGCGAGATGCGGATCGGCGCGGCAGAACCTCCGCGCCTTCGCCCATTCGATGTGATCCTGTTGGCCGTGACCGGCGCTGGGGCTCTAGCCCTGACCACCTGGGTCGACATGGGCTGAACTGTCGACGACGGCCCGTTCCCGGGATCGGTAGCGATCCGTCCATTGTCTGCTGATCCGAGCGGCGCGAGCGGATACTGAGCCTCAGCATCACAGCGTCGAGGAAAGGCGCGCGGCAATGTCGAACAATCACACGGTCAGGAAGGTCATCACCGGGGCGCTGCTGTCCGGCGGCGTGGCGGTAGCCGGTTTGGGGCTGGCCGCGGGCGCCGCCCAGGCGCAGCCCAGTCCCGCCCCGCAAGTCATCGGCCCAACGCCCCTGGACAATTTCACCGTCCCGCACGACTGGTGCCCGGGCCAGCCGTTGCCCATGCCGGATGTGCGGTGGGACATGGGCGTCTGCCACCACTGGTACTGGGTCCCGGTCGGGGGCATGGGCAACGTCGGCCAATTCGTGTGGGAGGGCGACGCCCCCCGCCAGCCGCTGGGCCCACCGCCCTGCTACGGGGCGCCCATCTGCCTGCCCGGCCTGTAGCGTGAGCCGCCCGCGATCGGGTAGCCCGCGGGGATGGACATCACCGTTACGTTCGTGGGCAACGCCACCACGCTGATCGCCGCGGGCGGGCTGACGCTGCTGACCGACCCCAACTTCCTGCATCGCGGGCAACACGCCTACCTAGGCCACGGGCTGGTGTCCAGGCGCCTCAAGGAACCGGCGCTGCGCATCGACGAGCTCCCGCCGGTGGACGCGATCGTGCTCTCCCACATGCATGGCGACCATTGGGACCGGGTGTCGCAGCGGGACCTCGACCACGGCCTGCCCGTCGTCACCACCCCGCACGCCGCCACCCGCCTGCACCGCCGCGGCTTCGCCAACGCGCGGGGACTGGACACCTGGGGGCGGCACAGCATCACCAAGGGCGACACCACCGCCACCATGACGTCGCTGCCGGGGCGGCATGGTCCGGGCTGGACGCAGCGGCTGCTGCCGCCGGTGATGGGCACCATGCTGGAATTCGCCGGGGCCGACGGGTCGCCGCCGCGCCGGCTCTACATCTCCGGCGACACCCTGCTCGTCGAGGACCTCAAGGAGATCCCGGCCCGCTTCGACGCCATCGACGCCGGCGTGCTGCACCTGGGCGGCACCCGCCTGCCGGCAGGCCCGCGGCTTCCGTTCGGGCTGACGGTAACCATGGACGGTCGTCAGGGCGCGGACCTGGTCGCCCTGCTGAGGCTGCCGAAGGCCATCCCGGTGCACTTCGACGACTATGGCGTCTTCGCGTCACCGCTGGCCGACTTCACGCGGGAGATGCAGCGCCGGGACCTGGCCGACCGGATCATCGAGGTGCCCCGCGGCGGGTCGGTGACCGTCTGAGAAATCCGCCGCCACCTGCCTAAAAAGGGCCGACACCGGTAAAAACTTTGGTTACCCTAACGTCACGGGTATATCGTTCGTCACATCCGGTACTCGACGGGGAAGGATTCGGGCGGCACCCTGGGGGGGAGCGTAATGTTTCCGGTCTCTTTGCAACTTAGTCAGCGAAATTTTCCGGCCGCGTACTCGGCGTAGACAATGTGAGATGTGATGGACTTATTCGCGCCACCTGAGGTCACCTCGACCCTGATCCACTCCGGTCCCGGAGCAGGGTCGCTGATCGAGGCTGCCGGCGCGTGGCAGAGTCTGGGCGTCGAACTGGAGAACTCGGTCGCGGTGTATGCGTCCGTGTTGTCGTCGCTGATTGAGTCGTGGGACGGGCCGTCCTCGATGGCGATGCTGCAGGCCGTGCAGCCCTACCTCATCTGGCTGCGTACCACCGCGGAGCAGGCCCACCAGATGGCCACCTCGGCGGAGTCGGCCGCGGCCGCGTTCACCGCCGTCCGCTCGGCCGTGGTGCTGCCCGCCGTGGTGGCCGCCAACCGGACCCGCCTGGCGCAACTGCTGGCCACCAACCGGTTCGGCCAGAACACGGCCGCGATCGCCGTGACCCAAGACGAATACCAGACCATGTGGGCCAACAACTCGGCGGCCCTGGCCCGGTATCAGGCGGCCTCGTCGCAGGCCACGGGCCAGCTGTCCCAGTTCAACTCGCCGCTCGCCATCGCCGACCCGTCCGCCTCGGCGAAGCAGGCCAACGTGGTGGCCGCCAACGCCGCCTTGGCCCCCGCCGCGAGCACCGGGAACGTCATCGACCAGCTTGGCGTCACGCCGTTCGACCCCAACGCCGGTTGGTTCAGCTACTTCAGCACCTGGGGCAACCAGTTCATCTCGTCCGGGTTCCCCATCAACCTGCTCAGCTACCTGGCGCAGAACACCTCCGCCCAGGCGCTGCAGGGCGTGGGCGGCGACATCGGCCTGGGGCTCTCCGAGGGCGAGGGCGCGCTGGCGTCGTCCATCACCCGGCTGGCCGGGGCCGTCTCCGCCGCGCCCGGCGGTGCGGCCTCCGGCGCGATGGGGGTCGGGGTATCGCTGGGCAAGCTGACCGCGCCGCCGGCCGTGGTGGGGCTGCTGCCGGCGACGCAAACGCCGGTGCAACTCGCGTCCTCGGTGTCGCCCCTGCCGGCCGAACCCGGGCTCACCGGGATGCCGCTGATGCCCATGATGGCGCCGACTTCCAACTCGGCGGGCAGCGGTTGGCGCAAGCGCAAGCAGCAGAAGTTCGACGACCTTGAGTACGGGGCGGAAATCCCGAAGAAGGTGATACACAGACCGCCCAGCGGAGGATGAGGGACGACGATGGTTCCTCACTACTCCGGAAGCAGAATTTCGCCGCCGGATAGTTTATTTGCGGCGCAATTGAACGGCGGCTGCCGTTCACGCGTGCCCTGTCGCGTGGGGCGCGAACATGATTGATTTCGGGCTGCTGCCGCCCGAGATCACCTCGGCGCTGATCCACTCCGGACCCGGCGCCTGGTCGATGATCGAAGCCGCGGGCGTATGGCAGGAACTCGCCGCCGAACTGGAGGGGGCCGCTAGCGGCTACACCTCGGAGCTGGCGTCGCTGGCGGGGACGTGGCAGGGCCCGTCGTCGACGGCCATGGCCCGGGCTTTCGAGCCCTACATCGCCTGGCTGCGGACCACCGCGGCGCAGTGCCAGGAAATCGCCGCGTCCGTCGAAACCGTAACGGCGGCATTCGAATTGACGCACTGGACGGTGGTGCACCCCTCCGTCGTCGCCGCCAACCGGGCGCGGCTGGCAATGTTGTTGGCCACCAACTTCTTCGGGATCAACGCGCCGGCCATCGCCGAGACCGAAGCCGAGTACAACGCCATGTGGGTGAGCAATTCGGCGGCGATGTACCGCTACAGCGCCACCGCGCTCAGCGCCGTCAAGCCCACGCCGTTCACGCCGCCGCCGCCCGTCGCCAACCCCTCGGGCGCCGCCACCCAGGCCACAGTGGTGTCGGCCGCGGGCAACAGCCAGACCGCGGTCAACACGTTCGCCGCCACGTCGGGTTCGGTGCTCGACGCCCTGAACGTCAGCCCCTTCGACCCCAACAAGGGCTGGTTCAGTTACTTCAGCACCTGGGGCAATCAGTTCATCGCGGGCGGCTTTCCCGTCAACCTGCTCAGCTACCTCGCGCAATTGAATGCGGCCAAAGCGCTTTCCGGAGTCGGCTCCGACATCGGCCAGGGCCTCGCGGAGGGTTCGGCCGCGCTGTCGTCGGCGAACGCCAGCCTTGCGAACGCCCTCAACTCAGGGGGGTCGATGCTGGCGCCTCGGGGGGCGCTGGGTGCCTCCGTGTTGGTGGGAAAGCTGAGCATGCCCCCGGCGACGGTCGGGATGTTGCCCGGCGTGCAACCGCCGGTGCAACTCGCCTCCGCGGTGTCCGCCCTGCCGTCGGGCGGATCGCAGCTGCCGGGTCTGCCGGTGGCCCCGGTGCGGCCGCCGTTGGGCGGCAAGGGGTCTCGAGGGGGCGACGGGCGAGACTACGACGGCATCGAAATCGGCGCCGAGCTTCCCGGCACGGTCATGAAACGGCCCCCGTCAGCGGGATAGCTTGTGCGCCAAGGGTTCACCGGGCTGATCGTCGGCCAGGGTGAAATAGCTCTCCTCCTCCTGCAGAAAATGCAGGCGTAGCAACGCGTGCAGCCCGTACAGGCACGCGAGGAGGTCGTCGACCTGGTCGGGGCCGATCCCTCCGCCGCCGTGGGCCAGCGCCAGGTGGGCGCCGATCCGGTCGGAGAGCCGCTGAATTTCCGCGTGGGTGCGGCTCATCGTCGCGGTCGCTTCGCTGGTGCGGAGCGGGTGCGCGAGGGCGGGGTAGAGCTCCGTCTCCTCGGCGCGTTCGTGCGGGAGTATCCGCTCGACGAGCACCCGGTGGGCCTGGCTGATCGCCGCCAGGGCCGACTCGTCGGCCGCCGCGGCCAACCGGTCGGCGGCGTCCCGCAACGAATCCACGGAGTCGCGAAGTTCGTCGTGCTCGGCGTCGAAGCGCCGCAGCATCTGTTCGGTCGGTGCCGGCAGGTCCACCTCGATGCCGGGATTGCCGCGCAGGGCGCGCAGCGCGTTGAGGATCACCGCGACGTCGATGGCCTCCTGCACCAGCGCCCCAACGGCGGGCGGCAGCCACCCGAAGGCGGCGACGACCATAGCGACCAGCGACAGCGCCATCCCGACGACCGCGCTCTGCACCGCGATGCGGCGCGACCAGCGGGCGATGTCCATCGCGTCGGCGAGCCGTTCCAGCCGGTCGGTGGTCAACACGATGCCGGCGGCCTCCGAGGACGCGGTGGCACCGCGGGCGCCCATCGCCACGCCGACGCTGGCCGCGGCCAACGCGGGTGCGTCGTTGACGCCGTCGCCGACCATCACCGTTACCGCGCGCTCCCGCTCCGCGCGCACGGCGGCCACCTTGTCCGCCGGGCTTTGTTCGGCGCACACCTCGTCCAGGCCCAGCACGGCGCCCACCTCGCGGGCGGGCTCGGCGCGGTCCCCGGTGAGCATGACCAGCCGGTTCAGCCCGGCGTCCCGTAACCGGCGCAGGGTGCGTGGCGCGTGCCGACGCAGCGGGTCGCGCAGCAACACCGCGCCCGTGGGGCGCCCGTCGAGACAGACCCAGGCGATCGCGGCGCCGTCGAGCAGGGCGCGGTTCACCACCGCCCTGGCCCAGTCCGGGTTGGTGTCGCGCGCGAACTTGCCGACGTGCACGCGCCTTCCGTCCAGCGTGGCGGTGACGCCCCGGCCGGGTTCCTCGACCACGTTGGTCGGCAGCGACAGCGGCAGGCCGCGCGCCCGCGCCGCGGTGACGATCGCCTCGGCCAACACGTGCGGAGACATCTGATCCACCGACGCCGCGATCCGCAGGATCTCGATCGCGTCGTGGCCGGGCGCGGCCGCGACGTCGACGACCGTGGGCTGACCCATCGTCAGGGTGCCGGTCTTGTCCATCACCAAAGTCGTTGCGTGCCCTAGGTTTTCCAGGGCACCGCCGCTGCGGATCACCACGCCGCGGCGCGACGCCCGGGACAGCCCGGACACGATCGCGACCGGTGCCGCCAGCAACAGCGGGCACGGCGTCGCCACCACCAGCACCGCGACCGCCCGCACCGGCGAGCCACTGGCCAGCCACGCCGCGGCGGCCACGCACAGCGTCAACGGCAGGAACCACGCCGCGTACCGGTCGGCCAGCCGCACCACCGGCGCGTTCTGCGCCCCGGCCTCCGCGGCCAGGCGGACGATCTGCGCGTAGGTGCTGGCGTCGGCGGTGGCCGTGGTCTGCATCTCGAAGGCGGTGCCGGCGTTGACCACCCCGCTGCGCACCGGCTCGCCGAGGCCGCGCTCCACCTGCAGCGGTTCGCCGGTCAGCACCGATTCGTCCAGCACGGCGACCGCATCGGAAATGCGTCCGTCGACGGGCACCACTTCGCCCGGGCCGACCACCAGCACATCGCCGACCGCCACGTCGTCCAGCGCGATGACGTCGACGGCCGAGCCGACGCGGCGGCGGGCGAACCTCGGCGCGTGCTCCAGCAGCGCCCGCAGATCATGGGAGGCGCGGCGCTCGGCGGCCGCCTCCAGGGCACGTCCGCCGGCCAGCATCACCGCGATCAACGCGCCGGCGAGGTACTCGCCCACCAGTAGCGTGCCGACCAGCGACAACACCGCGATCACGTCGACCCCGAGGCGACCCCGGCGCAGGCCGGCCAGCACCCACACCATCGCGGGCACCACCGCCACGACCGTGCCCGCGATCCAGCAGCCGTCGGCGACCCGCGGCGCCCCGCCCAGCCAGGCGATACCGCCGGCCGCCAATGCGACCACCGTCACCGCGGCAAGGGCGGGCTCGACCCACCGAACGGGCTCGCGTGCCATGCCTGTCAGCCTGATCGCGCGTTCCGGCCGGCGGCTAGGGCCGGATGGACGCGGATTGGGGACTCTGGTCACTAGAAAGGGCCGCCGCCTTGTGGCGAGATGGTGCACGTGACTGAAATATCTTCGGCTGGGACCATGCCGATCTCCACCATCACCGGGGACCCGGTGGCCCGCGTGCCCGCGGACGCCACCATCGCCGACGTCGCCAGGGCCATGGTCACCTGCGACGTGGGGGCCGTCGTGGTCGGCGACGACGCGCGGCCGGTCGCGCTGGTGAGCGAGCGTGACATCGTGCGCGCGGTCGCCGCTGGGCGCAATCTGGCCACCGCCGCGGTCTCCGAGGTGGCGAGCACGAAGCTGGTGTGGTGCGACGCCGACGCGTCCGTCGACGAGGTCGCCGCCCGCATGATGGACCGCTACATCCGCCACGTGCTGGTGCAGCGGGACGGCGCGCTGGTCGGCATTGTCTCCGCCCGCGACCTGCTGGGCGTCTACACGGCTTTCGATTCGTAATTCAGGCGGCGTCGCGTCAGGAGCTGAATCGCTCGAAGCGGGTGTCGGATCGCAGCAACACCGGCGACGCGGCGCTGGTGCGCGCCAAGTTGTCCATCCACATCAACGCTTCGGACAGCCCCGCCATGACCGCCACTTCTCGCTCCCCGGTGAGGGTGGCGTACTCAACGGCCCACACCTCCGAGGGCCACTTCTCGCTGCCCATAGCACACATCTTCCCCTAATGGGCGCCGACGAATCTGGGAGTCCTCTGTGTTCACAATTTGTGCCGGCTGAGGCTGCGCTATGGCGGCGGTGAAAGGCCTGCTCAGCGGCGGCTGTTCGCGGGCTGCGGGGCTTTTCTGCGGGTTTCGATCATGCGGTTGCGAACGATGTGTTCGACCAGGATGGGCACGAAGGTCTGGACCGGTGCGTCGACGAACTGTTGGGCGGCTTCCTCGCACCAGCTTTTGATCTCGGCGGTCCGGCGGTCGTCGTCGAGCCCCTCGTGCTTTGCCAGCTTGTCGGCGACGTCGGCGACCGACCGCGCCACGGTCGCGCGGCCCACCGGCACGCCGTCGGAGTCGGCGGGCGTTCCCGCTTGCTGTAACGCCTGGCGGGCCAGGTCCTCGCTGGTGTCCGGCCGGATCACGTGCAGGGTGAGGTGATGCCCGTTCTCCCCGATCAGGATGAGGCTGGCCGGCTCGTCGCTGGTGAAGCCCAGCAACTCGATGGTGTGCCCGCCGACTTCGGCCAGCGGCGGCGTCTCGTGCCAGCCGTTGCGGCGGTAGCCCACCAAGGCCACCTGTCCCAGCCGGTCCGACATCGACGTGACCAGCTCCGGCAATTCGTCGACCAGACTGGTCGACCGCGGCCACCACGCCCCATCGAGATGTTCCGACACGGATCGATAGGGCTTGAGCTGCAAACGATTGTCGCGCTCCATTTCCATCACCTGCTCGCTGACTCCGCGGGATGCCGTCGTCGAAAACGGTACGGCCGCCGCGGCCAACCCGCGACTCCGACGGGTGTACGCACCGTTTACCGCGCATGAACAACGCGTAACCGCAGCCGCTTTGGGCCACCCGGCGCCGACGGCGGCTTAACGGGTGGCTTTCGTCCCTTGTGAAATGCGCTCGCATTGGCCACCGTTGCGCTATGCGATCCGCTTATCACCAGCAGTTGGGCGAGTTGAGCGTCCTGCTCAGCGAGATGTGCGGGCTGGCCAACGAAGCCATGCGCCGGGCGACCGAGGCGCTGCTGGAGGCCGACCTCGACGCCGCCGAAGCGGTCATCCGCGACCACGACCGGATGGTCGTGATGCGGGGCCGAGCGGAACGAGAGGCGTTCGCCTTGCTGGCGCTGCAACAACCGGTTGCCGGTGAGCTGCGGGCGATATTCAGCGCGATCCAGATCAGCGCCGACATCGAGCGGATGGGGGCGCTGGCCGTGCACATCGCCAAGATCGCCCGGCGCGAGCACCCGAATCGGGCGCTGCCGGACGAAGTCCGCGCGTGTTTCGCCGACATGGCCGAGGTGGCAATTGGCCTGTGCGCCAACGCGAAACAGGTGCTGGCTTCGCACGACCCGCAGCAGGCCGCGCGGCTTCGCGAACAAGACGACGCGATGGACGAGCTCTACCGCCAGCTGGTCAGCGTGCTGCTGGATCGGGACTGGACGCACAATATTCCCGTCGCCGTGGACGCGGCGTTGCTGGGCCGTTTCTACGAGCGCTTCGCCGACCATGCCGTGGAGGTGGGTCGTCGCGTCATCTTCATGGTCAGCGGCGACCTGCCCACGCCGGACGAGATCACCACCTACTGAGGGACGCCGCGAGCTCCGGCTGAGAGGATGGCCTCGTGCAGGTCGCGCCCCACATCCAAGGTCGCCTGTGGCGTCACGGTAAGCCACAGGACGAGTTTCAGTTCGACGACATCTCCGAGTACCTCCGCGAGCCCGACGCCCTGGTGTGGGTGGATCTGTGCGAGCCGGACCACGACGCGTTGTGCGGCTTGGCCTCCGAACTCGGGCTCAACACGTGGGCCGTCGAAGATGCCGTGGCGGCCGCCGAGCGCGTCAAGGCCACCGGGTACGAAACGCACACGTTCTTCACCGTCTATGCCGTGCACGTCGCGGCGGAGGTTACCGACGAGCCGCAACGAATGCTGTCCATGCAGCGGATTTCGGCCTTCGTCCTGCCCCGCGGTCTGATCACGGTGCGCCTGACTCCCGACTTCGACATCGCCGCGGTCACGCGGCGCTGGGAGGAGATCGGCGCCCAGCAGTACGGGGTGGGCGCCCTGGTGCACGGGCTGCTGGACGTCGTGGTCGACAGTCATTTCGCCGCGGTCGAGGCCCTGGACGACTGTGTCGAAGCCATCGAAGACGAGCTGTTCGACGGCAGGCCGGGCCGGGCCAGCTTCCAGCGCAGGACTTTTCAGATGCGACGAGACCTGGTGGGCCTGCGGCGAGTGGCCCTGCCGATGCGCGAGGTGGTCAACTCGATCCAGCACCACCGCCACGAGGTCGGCACCGCCCCGGAACTGGACCCGTTGTACGCGGACCTCTACGACCACGTGCTGCGCGTCTCGGAGTGGACGGAGTCGTTGCGCGACATGGTCACAACCATTTTCGAAACCAACCTGTCGCTGCAAGACGCCCGGCTGAACACCATCATGAAGAAGCTGACCGGGTGGGCGGCCATCATCGCCGTCCCCACCGCGATCACGGGCTTCTATGGTCAGAACGTGCCCTATCCGGGCTTCGGCCACCTCGCCGGATTCATTGCGAGTACCTGTCTCATCTTCATCCTGATGGTGGTGATCTACGTGATGTTCAAACGTCGCGACTGGCTATGACCGCCGACGCGGATCTGCGGCCGGACTCGGCGGCCTTGAGCGCGAAACTCGTCGCCGCCGCTCCGGTCGACGAGGTGCTGCGCCGGCTGGGCAGTTCCCCCGCGGGGTTGTCCGGCGCGGAGGCGGCCGCGCGGCTGGAGCGCTACGGACCCAACGCGGTGCGCACCCATCGCGTCAATGTCCTTGCGGTGCTGGGCCGTCAGCTGCGCAACGCCGTGCTGATCCTGCTGGCCGGCACCGCCGTCGTCTCGTACTTCCTCGGCGACAGCATGCAGGCCGTGATCATCGGGATCATCCTGGTGGCCAGCATCGGCCTGGGGTTCATCAACGAATACCGCGCCGAGCGGGCGGCCGCCGACCTGCATGCCAGCGTGCACCACAACGCCGTGGTGCGCCGCGACGGGCAGTTCGTCTCGCTCGCGGTCACCGCGCTCGTGCCGGGGGACGTGATCCGGCTGTCGCTGGGCGAGGCAGTGCCGGCCGATGTCCGGCTGATCGAGGTCAACGGTTTGGAGTGCAACGAAAGCATCCTGACCGGG
This sequence comes from Mycobacterium sp. ACS4054, assembly GCF_001667275.1. Classification (GTDB taxonomy): domain Bacteria; phylum Actinomycetota; class Actinomycetes; order Mycobacteriales; family Mycobacteriaceae; genus Mycobacterium. The sequence continues at coordinate 92,217 of NZ_LZHV01000065.1, read as the reverse complement.
GAGTCGACCGGGTCGGAGAAGTCGCCCCAACCGGTGCCGTCCGAAACCGGCCTGGCCGACGCGACCAACCTGGCCTTCATGGGCACCATCGTCAGCGCGGGCGAGGGCGTCGGGGTGGTGTACGCGACCGGGAAGGACGCCGAATTCGGCCGCATCGCAGCGGGTTTGGACGAACACCAACCCGAGACCGGGTTCCAGGTGGGGCTGCGGCGGTTCTCCTACCTGCTGCTGCAAGTGGCCGTCGCGCTGATGGTGGTCATCTTGATCAGCAATCTGCTGCTGCGCAAGCCGATCATCGACTCCGTGCTGTTCTCGCTGGCGATCGCCGTCGGCATCACCCCGCAGTTGCTGCCCGCCGTCGTCAGCACCGGCCTGGCGACCGGGTCGCGGCAGCTGGCCAAGGCCAAGGTGCTGGTGAAGCGGTTGGTGTGCATCGAGGACCTCGGCGACATCGACATCCTCATCACCGACAAGACCGGCACGCTGACGGAAGGCCGGATCCGGTTGGTCGACTCGGTGGACGCCGCCGGTGCGCACAGCGACTCGGTGCGCCGATCGGGTCTGCTGGCCACCGACGTGGACCCGGAAACCGGTGGCGCCAGCGCCAATCCGCTCGACGCCGCGCTGTGGGAGTCCCCGCAGGCGCATCAACTGGTCGGCGAGGCCGCGCAGCGGGTGGCGGTGCTGCCGTTCGACCACGAACGCCGGGCAACCTCGGCGCTGATCGATGACGGCGGAAATCGGGTGCTGGTGGTCAAAGGGGCGCCCGAGCAGGTGCTGGCCCAGTGCCACGCCGTCCCGCCGGAGGCGGAGGAAACGCTGGCGGCGTTGTTCGCCGCGGGGCGCCGGGTGGTGGCCGTGGCCGTCAAACCGGCCCCGGCGATGACGACGCTGACCGGGGCGGACGAATGCGAGTTGTCGCTCGCGGGATTTCTGGTCTTCGCCGATGAGCCCAAAGCCGCTGCGCGCCAATCGCTTTCCGAGCTGGCTGACCTGGGCATCGAACTGAAGATTGCCACCGGGGACAATCCGCGGGTGGCCGAAAAGGTGTGCGCCGACCTGGGTTTGGCGTCCAAGGGCACGGTCACCGGCGCCGAACTCGACCCGTTGGACGACGACGCGTTCGCCGGCGTCGCGCAGCACAACACGATCTTTGCGCGCATCTCGCCCGAGCAGAAGGCCCGGCTGATCACCGCGCTGCGCCGCAAGGGGCGATCGGTCGGCTTCCTCGGCGACGGTGTCAACGACGCGCTGGCCCTGCACGCCGCCGACGTGGGGATCTCGGTGGACAGCGCCACCGACGTGGCCAAGGACGCGGCCGACGTGGTGCTGCTGGAAAAGGATTTGGGCGTGCTGGCCACCGGGGTGGCCGAGGGCCGGCGCATTTTCGCCAACACCATCAAGTACGTGCTGATGGGCACGTCGAGCAATTTCGGGAACATGTTCAGCGCGGCCGCCGCGTCGGCGCTGCTGCCGTTTCTGCCGATGCTGCCCAGCCAGATCCTGCTGAACAACCTGCTTTACGACACCTCGCAGCTGGCCATCCCCACCGACCGGGTCGACGCGGCGCAGCTGCAGGCGCCCTCGCATTGGAACGTCGCCTTCATCCGCCGGTTCATGCTGATCTTCGGTCCGATCAGTTCGCTGTTCGACTTCCTCACGTTCGGGTTGATGCTGGGCGTGCTGAACGCCGGCGCGGTCGAGTTCCGCACCGGCTGGTTCGTGGAATCGCTTGCGACGCAGACTCTTATCATCTTCGCGATCCGCACGCGCATGGTGCCGTTCTTCCGCAGCCGGCCCAGCGCGTTGCTGGCCGTCACCACGGTCAGCGTGGTCGCGATCGGCGCCCTGATCACCATTTCACCGGTGGCGCACACCCTGGGCTTCACGCCGCTGCCGTGGCAGTTCTTTGCCGTGCTGGGCGGCTTCGTGATCGTGTACCTGGTCCTGGTCGAGCTCGCCAAGCTGATGTTCTACGCCGAGCCGATGAACCATGTCGGCCAGCCGCATCGCACCCGCGGGCACGCGTTTCGCGTCCGGCGACGGGCCGCGCGCTACCACTACATCGAGCGGCGGATGCGGCGGCGGGCCTGAGCTTTAGTGTTCGACGTCGATGACCGGCACGTCGAAAAGGCCTTGCTGGATTCCCCGGTCGACCTTGTCAATCAAGGTCGTGCTGCCCGCCGGAGCGGTCTCTTGACAGCTGCAGCTGAGGGTGTTGAAGGGGCTTGGGTCGGCGGTTGCGGTTGCTGCCGTCCAACCAGCAGCGCCGAGCGCAAGTGCAACGCCGACCAAAAGTTTGGGAATCATTTGGCCTTCGAGTTCTCAGGATTATGTCCAGGTCGATTTTATTCGCGCACTTGTCACGAATCTGTCAACTGCCTGTTAACTTTCAGGCCTGCGCCCCGTACTTCGGGCAGTACGCCCGGATGCTCACGCCCACGAAATAGCCGGCGTGGTAGCCGTCGAGGTGGCTGTTGCTCATGACGTCGTTCGCCACCTGTTGCGGAGGTTGGCCCGAGTCCAGCTCCTGGCACACCAGATGCCCCGACCGGATCGCGGTCTCGGGTGATTCGTAGTTGATGCCCTTGGCGGTCAGCGCGGCGAGGAAGGCGTCATCGGTGGCCGTGGCGTGGGCGGACGCGGTCAATCCCAGCACGCTCAGCAGCCCGGCCGCCGGGACGACGCCGCCAGCCACCAGCAGCCGCGACCGGCTGGGGTTGCGTACCTGGGTGCTCGTCATTTCTGATACTCCCGTGACATCGAAGTGCCGTTGCTCGCTGACAGCGGGGGCTGCCCGAACATTCTCATGTTGCGGGACCGCGCGGTGCAGGATCAATCATATTGCGGCCATCGCCACACTCGGATCGGCTTTCGCGTCGGCGCCGTCGGTGTAGGTGAAGATGCCGTACGTGCGCTGGTCTTTGCTGGCCCTTCTGGCGGTGTGCCTCGTCGGCTGCGGCGTGCGGCATGTGTCTGCGGCCGCCGCCCGGGACGCATCCGGGACGTTCCGTTCCGGCGGCATGGACCGAACCTACCTGCTGCACGTGCCGGCGGGGACGCCGGTCGGCCTGGTGCTGAGCCTGCACGGTGGCGGCGGGACCGGGAACGGGCAGCGGGGTCTGACCGACTTCGACACCGTCGCCGACGCCCACAACCTGCTGGTCGTCTACCCCGACGGTTACGACAAGAGCTGGGCCGACGGGCGCGGGGCGTCGCCGGCGGATCGCCGGCACATCGACGACGTCGGTTTTCTGGTGGGGCTGGTCGGCAAGCTGCGGGACGACTACGGCATTCCCCCGGGGCACGTCTTCGTCACCGGGATGTCGAACGGGGGCTTCATGTCCAACCGGTTGGCATGCGACCGCGCCGACGTGTTCGCCGCCGTCGCTCCGGTGGCGGGCACCCTGGGGGTTGGGGTGGCGTGCAATCCGTCGCGGCCGGTGTCGGTGTGGGAGGCGCACGGCACCGCCGACCCGCTGGTGCCGTTCAAAGGCGGGGTCGTGCGCGGCCGCGGCGGGGTCAGCCACTCCATCTCCGCCGACAGCATGGTGAACAAGTGGCGTTCGGCCGATGGGTGCCAAGGCGATCCGTCGGTCCAGGCGCTGCCCAACGTGGGCGACGGGACCGCGGTGCGCCGCTTCGACTCCACCGGGTGCGCGGCGTCCACCGAGGTGGTCTTCTACCAGATCGACAGCGGCGGGCACACCTGGCCGGGCGGCCGGCAGTACCTGCCGAAGGCGATCATCGGGCCCACCACCCGGGCGCTCGACGGGTCGGAAGCGATCGCGCAGTTCTTCCTGGCGCACGCTCGGGATTAGCGCTGGCAGGACGGGCACCAATACGTCACCCGCTCGCCCGAGCCGTCGTAGGCGATGGGGGTGCCGCAGCGACGGCAACGCTGGCCGGCCCGCCCGTAGACCCACAGCTGCCGGCCGGCCCGGGTGTCGCCGGTGGTGCAGCGGTTCCAGCGGAACCGGTTCAGCCACAACATGTCCCGGGCGCGGGAGACCAGACGGTGCGGGTCGGCCACGGCGCTCACCGGCGCGGTGGGCAGATGGCCGCTGACGAAACACAGTTCGTTGCAATACACGTTGCCGATCCCCGCCAGCACCCGCTGGTCGAGCAGCGCCTGGGCCAGCGGCCGGTCCGGCTGGGCCGCCAGGTTGGCGGCGGCGAGCGCGGCGTCCCAATCTTCGCCGAGCAGGTCGGGCCCCAGGTGCGCGACGGCGTCGCCGTCGTGGTCGCGTTCGAGGATCTCCAGCACGCCCAGGTCCACGCCGACCGCCCGGACGGGTCCGGCCTCCAGGACGATTCGCGCCCGGTGGTCGACGCGCACCGGCCGCTCGCTGACCCGCCAGCTGCCGTCCATCTTCAGGTGCGAGTGGATGCTGGCCGGGCCCACCCGGATGAACAGGTGCTTCCCCCGGCTGAGCACCTCGTCGACGGGCTGTCCGGTGAGGTCGACGGTGGCGTACCGCGGGACGCGGACGTCGCAGCGCGTCAGGGTGCGGCCAACCAGGTGCCGGCGCAGGACGGCCGCGGTGTGCCAAACGGTGTCGCCTTCGGGCATGGCTGTTGCGGCCCTACCGGAGCCGGAGCCCGCGCGGGGTGCGGGCGAACCCGGCGTCGACGAGCCCGCCCGCCGCCTCGGACCCGGGCCCGCCCGGTTGCAGCGCCGGCGCGGCGTCGATGCGCTCGACCAAAATCGACGCCACGCGCCGCGAGGCGACCAAGTCGGCCAGCGCCGCGGCCGCCGCGCGGTGCGCCGCGGGGTCGTCGGTGAAGGTGAGCAGGGTCCGGCCGCCGCGCTCGAGGAACCAGGCGAGGTGGCCGTCGACCAGCACGACGAGGGCGCCGGCCTTGCGGCCCGGCCGCGCGCCCTCCGCGCCCGAGCCGGGCCACGGCAGCGCGGCGCCGTAGGGGTTGGCCGGGTCGGCGGCGGCCAGCACGACCGCCCGGTATTCCAGGCGCTCCGGGTCGATGCCCTCGCTGAAGGTGCGCAGCCGGTCGACGGTCGACGCGACCGCGAACTGGGCGCCGCCCAACGACTCGACGAAGTAGCCGCGCTGGCACCGGCCGGCTTCCTCGAACGTGCTCAGCACCTTGTAGAGCGTGGCGAACCCGCCGGTGACTCCTTCGGCCGTCACCGCGCCGCGGGTCAGCACGCCGTGCCGGCCCAACAGCAGCTCCGCCTGGTAGTGGGCGCGCATGGTGGAATCGGGCTCGGGCACCGGCAGGGCCGACCATCGGCCCGCCACCGTCGGGTCGGACGGGCGGGACTGCGCGTGCGCGACGCTGTACCGGCTCAGCCGCGGCGGCCGGTGCGATCGGTGCGCCGGGGCCGAGCGCTTGCGGCTCCCGGCGCCGCCGAGCACCGCGCGCACCGGCGCGAACGTGTCACCGGTGACCCAGCCGGCCCAGATCAGCTCCCACAGCGCGGCTTTGAGCTCGGCGTCGGGGATCCCGTCCTGGCCCAGCTGGCGGAAGAAGTACGCGCCGCCGCCGGCGAGGGTGTCCAGGATCGCGCGGTGGGCGTTGTTGAAGTCGATCTCGGCCGGCGCCGCCAGGGTCAACTGCGCGGACTCGCCCACGTGCAGCGCCAGCCAGCCGTCGCCGGCCGAGATCGACCCGGCGCCCGACCAGGTCACCTCCCCGGCGGCGAGCAGCTCGTCGAGCATCGCGGGGTTGTAGTCGCGGACCCTGGGACCCAGCACCAGCGGTTCGATCGCCGAGGCCGGCATCCGGACACCGGCCAGCTGGTCGATCACCGACATCAGCCCGTCCAGGCCCGAATGCCCGGTGGGCATCCGGTGCCAGGCCGGCAGGAACCGCCCGTACGCGGCGGTGCTCACCGGCTCGACCTGCGCGCGCAGCGCGGCCAGCGAGCGCCGCCGCAACACCCGCAACACCTCGGCGTCGCACCACTGCTCGCCGCCGGCCCCCTCAGGGTGATCCGCGGCGACGAAGTCGCCGCGCACCAGCCGGCCGTCGGCGGCCAGCCGGCCCAGCACGTCGGCAGTGACCCGCAACCCCAGCCCGAAGCGGGCCGCGGCCTCGGCGGTGCTGAACGGGGTGTGGGTGCGCGCGTAGCGGCCCAGCAGCTCGCCCAGCGGGTCGGCCACCGCCCCGGTGAAGGCGGCCGGCACGCCCAGCGGCACCGGCACCCCGACCCCGTCGCGCAGTCGGCCGATGTCCTCGATGGCGACCCACCAGCCGCGGTCGGCGAACGACACGGGCAGGGCCCGCCGGGCCGCGAGCAGGCCTTCGAGCCAGCCGCCCACCTCGGCACCGCCGGCCCGGGCGGCGACCTCGTCCTCGGTCAGCGGACCCAGCAGCCGCAACAGGTCCGCGACGCCCTCGGCGTCGCGCGCCGCCCGGTCCTCCGACAGGTGCTGCAGCTGGCGGCCCGTCGCGGCGATGACGTCCGCGTCGAGCAGCTCGCGCAGCTCGCCGGCGGCGAGCAGCTCGGCCAGCAGCGTGCTGTCCAGCGACAGCGCGGCGGCCCGGCGCTCGGCCAGCGGGGTGTCACCCTCGTACATGAACGCGCCGACGTAACCGAACAGCAGCGACGACGCGAAAGGCGACGGCCGCGCCGTCTCGGCTTCGAGCACCCGCACCTTGCGCTGCGCGATCCCGGCCATCAGCGAAGTCAGCGCGGGGACGTCGTACACGTCCTGCAGGCATTCGCGGATGGTCTCCAGCACCACCGGGAAGTCCGGGTACTTGCGGGCCACGTCCAGCAACTGGGCCGCCCGCTGGCGCTGGTGCCACAGCGGCGACCGCTTACCCGGGTGGCGACGGGGCAGCAGCAGCGCCCGTGCCGCGCACTCCCGGAACCGGGAGGCGAACAGCGCCGAGCCGCCCACCTCGGCGGTGACGATGGGATCGATCTCGTCGGCGTCGAAGACGAACAGTTCGGCGCCCGGCGGGGACTCGCCGGTGTCGGACAGGACGTCCGGCAGCCGCACCACGATGCCGTCGTCGGAGGCGGTCGGCTTCTCGTCGAGGCCGTAGCGTTCCCGCAGCCGCCGCCCCACCGCCAGCGCCAGCGGCCCGTTCACCCGCAGCCCGTACGGGGAGTGCAGGATCACCCGCCAGTCGCCCAGTTCGTCGCGGAACCGCTCGACCAGCAGGGTGGTGTCGGTGGGGACCACCCCGGCGGCGGTGCGCTGCTCGTCCAGCAACGACCACATGTTGTCGGTCGCGTAGGCGTCGAAGCCCAGGCCCGCGCAGCGGGCGTCGAAGGCGTCGCGGTTGAGCCCGGCCAGCTCCCCGGTGAACGCGCCCAGCGCGGCCCCCAGCTCCGCCGGCCGGCCGGCGTCGTCGCCGCGCCAGAACGGCAGCCGGGCCGGCTGGCCGGGCGCGGGGATCACCAACACCCGGTCGTGGGTGATCTCGGTGATCCGCCAGCTGGTGGCGCCCAGCGAGATCACGTCGCCGGGCCGCGACTCGTAGACCATCTCCTCGTCCAGTTCGCCGACGCGCGACGGCTTCTCCGCCTCGCTGGCGAGGTAGACCGTGAACATGCCGCGGTCGGGGATGGCGCCGCCCGAGGTGACGGCCAGCCGCTGCGCGGCGACCGGCGCGGTCAGCGTGCCGGTGTCGCGGTCGTAGACCAGGCGGGGACGCAGCTCGGCGAACTCGGTGGACGGATACTTGCCCGCCAGCAGGTCCAGGGTGGCCTCGTACACGCTGCGTGGCAGCGTCGCGAAGGGGGCGCTGCGGCGGACGGTGTCGAACCACCGGTCGGCGTCCAGGGGCTCCAGTGAGGCGGCCGCCACGGTCTGCTGCGCCAGGATGTCCAGCGGGTTGGCGGGCACCCGCATGGTCTCGATCTCGCCGGCCAGCATCCGTTGCACGGTCACCGCGCAGCCGATCAGGTCGGTGCGGTGCTTGGGGAACAGCACCCCCTGGGACACCTCCCCGACCTGATGGCCGGCCCGCCCGATGCGTTGCAGGCCGCTGGCCACCGAGGGCGGCGCCTCCACCTGGATCACCAGGTCGACGGCGCCCATGTCGATGCCCAGCTCCAGGCTCGACGTCGCCACCACCGCCTTGAGCAGTCCCCGCTTGAGGTCCTCTTCGACCAGCGCCCGCTGCTCCTTGCTGACCGAGCCGTGGTGGGCGCGCGCCAGTATCGGCTCGGCGCCGTAGGTCTGGCCGCTGCCCATGATGTGGGCGGGCGCCCCGCCCGCCACCTTCGGGTTGGTCTCGCCGGACAGGTCCACCCCGCAGCGTTCGGCGTGTATCTCGTTGAGCCGCGCGGTGAGCCGCTCGGCCAGCCGCCGCGAGTTGGCGAACACGATGGTCGAGTTGTGCGCCTCGATCAGGTCGACCAGGCGCGCCTCGACGTCGGGCCAGATGCTGTTGTTGGCCAGGTTGGCCATGTCGGGCACCGGCACCTGCACCGTCAGCTCGACGGTCTTGGCCGCGCGGGGCGCCACGATGGTGGTCGGGCTTGCTCCCGACAGAAACCGGGCGAGCTCCTCGGGCGGGCGCACCGTCGCCGACAACCCGATGCGCTGCGCGGGCGGCGCGTCCCGCAGCTCGTGGGACAGATCCTGCAGCCGCTCCAGCGACAGCGCCAGGTGCGCGCCGCGCTTGCCGGCGGCGATGGCGTGGATTTCGTCGACGATCACTGTCTGCACGCCGGCCAGGGTTTCGCGCGCGGCCGAGGTGAGCATCAGGAACAGCGACTCCGGCGTGGTGATCAGCACGTCGGGGGGCCGCGCGATGAGCTGGCGGCGTTCGGCGGGCGGGGTGTCGCCGGAGCGGACGCCCACGCTGATGTCGGGCGGCGGCAGGCCGTGGCGCTCGGCGATGCGGGTGAGGCCCGCCAGCGGGGTGCGCAGGTTGCGTTCGACGTCGACCGCCAGCGCCTTGAGCGGGGACACGTACAGCACGCGGGTGCCGCGCGGCTTGTCGGCCGGGCCGGCGGGATCGGAGGCGAGCTTGTCCAGGGCCCACAGGAACGCGGCGAGCGTCTTGCCGGATCCGGTCGGCGCGATCACCAGCGTGTTGTCGCCGTCGGCGATGGCGTCCCAGGCTTGCGCCTGCGCGGTGGTGGGCCCGGCGAACGTGCTGGTGAACCATTCGCGCGTGGTCGCGCTGAAACGGCTCAACGGCTCACGGGTGGTCACCCAACCATGGTGCCAAGGCCCACCGACAAAAGGTCAGCGCGGCTGGATCCGGGCCGTCGCCATCGCGTGCGAGAGTTCCTCGGGTATCTCCGGCACCCGGGCGATGGCGTCGAACAGCGAGTGCGCGCACGCGTCGGCGAGGCGTTCGGCGTTGATCGTCGGATCGATGATGCGCTGGCGGCACAGTTCGAAGGTGAACGCCAGCCAGCCGTGACAGATCACCCGCAGGTCGCGCTCCACCTCGGCCTCCAGCTTGGCCCCCGAGATGTCGGCCACCAGGTCGTGGATGCGGCTCATGATGTGTTCGAGCTGGCGGTTCTTGGCTTCGTCGTCGACGCCCAGCAGAACCGGGTCCGACCGGCCCAGCCCGACGTACGCCGCCCAGGCGGCCTCGGGGTTCTGCTCGTGGTAGGCCATGTAGGCCATGACGCCGGTCCGCACCTCTTCGTACATCGTCAGGCCGGTGGCGTCGTCCATATTGGTGGTCTCGTACAGCCGATCGGCCTCGTCCTTGACCACCGCGGCGAAGAAGGCCCGCTTGTCGGGGAAGTAGTGATACATCAGCGCCCGCGACACTCCGGCGCGCTCGGCGATCTCGTCGATCCGCACCTCGTCGTAGGGTCGCTTTCCGAAGACTTCCGCCCCCAACGCGAGCAGCTCAGCGCGTCGATCCTCGGGGGACAAGCGCCTTCGGGCTGTCGGCATGTCAGAGATAGTACTCATCGGTGCTGAGACACCAACCACATTGTGTCTTTCCGGCCTCCAAGCCCCGGGCCAGCGATGATTCGTCGGAGTAATTGACGGTGACGTCGACGCGCCGGGGCGGTTTTGCCGGGTTTGCCGACGGGTATTTGAACCCATGCGCTTTCCGCTTGGTGCCAGCGCGGTTGCCCGGCCGGTCGCCGGACAATTCGTCATTGCGCGGTAACTATTGCGACGTAGCAAACGATGAACAATGCGTTGGCCACATGGGGGATATGAGGGGCACGAATGCACAAGGCGGATGAGCGGTCCGGCGGTGACCGCTTGGGACAGGAAGACGGCGAGGTGCGCGCCGCCATCCGGTTCGCTGTCGTGGCCGCCGCTGCGGCGGTGGTCTTTCTGGTCATGGCCGCGCTGTGGGTGAGCACCTGCCCGAGCAATGGCGTCGACACGGTCGCCTGCGGCGCGCCGCAGCGGACGCTGCTGGCGGTGGGGGGACCGTTGATCCTGCTGGCGTCCGGGCTGTGGGCGTTCCTGCGCACCTATCGCGTGTGGAAGGCGCAGGGCACCTGGTGGGGTTGGCACGGCGCGGGCTGGTTCCTGTTCACCCTGATGGTCTTGATGGTGGCGCTGGGCGTGGCCCCGATCGCGGGTCCGGCGCTGCCTCTCTGAGGAGGGTCTCGCCAAAAGCCTTCCGGGCGATCTACCGTTGATGGTGCAACCCGTATTGAGCTGCGCAAGAGATCTCCACTAGGAGCAGCCATGGGAGACACCTTTCATGACCCCGTCGACCATCTGAGGACAACGCGGCCGCTCGCCGGGGAGTCGTTGATCGACGTGTTGCACTGGCCCGGTTATTTGCTGGTGGTGGCCGGCGTGATCGGGGGGTGCGGAAGCCTGGCGGCCTTCGGTACCGGACACCACCACGAGGGCATGACCGCGGGCGTGCTCGCGATCATCGCCGCCGTCCTCGGGCTGGCGTGGGTGGCGGTGGAGCACCGGCGGATTCGGCGGATCGCCGATCGCTGGTACGCCGAACACCCCGAGGTCTACCGGCAGCGACCCGCCAGTTAGGAGCCCCGTCGGCGCGGCCGACCCGAGGTCCGTCCTGTTTTTGCCGGGAAGCAAACGCGAGGGGTTACCCACCTCCCCGAGTGGGTATCAACTGGGCACCATGATGAGTGCCAGAGGGGTTGCGTCAGCGTGGTCACCCCATCATGGGGCCAGGATCACGACGACACCGATATCGATGCTTATAGCGAGAACAACGATCACGACCAGCGCGATTCCGGCGATCACCGCCACGCGCTTGAGCCGTCGCGCCCGAACCGGATCGGTGGTTCAGGCGCGCTTTTGTTGTGCCGGATACGGCGGCAGCCATGACTAATCGGCTCGAACGGCCGGTACACGGCGGGCTGAGGGGTGGTAGTAGTGTCAGTCAACCATTGCCGGGAGACCACATGAACGACGCGGGATTGCGCACTAACAAACGCCAGCGTGGCCATCGCGCCGTCGAGCTGCACGTCGCGGCACGCCTGGAGAACCTCGCGATGCTCCGGACGCTGGTCGGCGCGATCGGCACCTTCGAGGACCTGGACTTCGACGCCGTGGCCGACCTGCGCCTGGCGGTGGACGAGGTGTGCACCCGGTTGATCCGCTGTGCCACCCCCGACGCGACCCTGGTGGTCGTGGTCGACCCGCAGGACGACCAACTGGTGGTGGAGGCGTCCGCGGCGTGCGACACCCACGACGTGGTGGCGCCCGGCAGCTTCAGCTGGCACGTGCTGACGTCGCTGGCCGACGACGTCCAGACCTTCCACGATGGTCGCGAACCCAACCAAACCGGCAGCGTCTTCGGTATCACGCTGACGGCGCGACGGGCGGCCTCCAGCAGGTGACCCCACCAGCTGCCGGCGGTTCCGTCTCGCGCCCGAACGAATACGCCGATGTCCCGGACATGTTCCGCGAGTTGGCCGATGTCGCTCCGGACTCGATGGAATTCCAGCGTCAACGGGACAAGATCGTCGAGCGTTGCCTGCCGCTCGCCGATCACATCGCCCGCCGGTTCGAGGGCCGCGGCGAACCGCGCGACGACCTCGTGCAGGTTGCGCGCGTCGGTCTGGTCAACGCGGTGGTCCGCTTCGACGTGGAGACCGGGTCCGACTTCGTGTCGTTCGCGGTGCCCACGATCATGGGCGAGGTCCGCCGGCACTTCCGGGACAACAGTTGGTCGGTCAAGGTGCCGCGGCGCCTGAAGGAACTGCACCTGCGGCTGGGCACCGCCACCGCCGAGCTGTCGCAACGCCTGGGCCGGGCGCCCACCGCCACCGAACTCGCCGCCGAGCTGGGCATGGACCGCGAGGAGGTCGTCGAGGGCCTGGTGGCGGGCAGCTCCTACAACACCCTGTCCATCGACAGCGGGGGCGGCAGCGAGGAGGACGAGGCCCGCGCGATCGCCGACACCCTGGGCGACGTCGACACCGGGCTGGACCGCATCGAGGATCAGGAGTCGCTGAGGCCACTGCTCGAGGCGCTGCCCGAGCGGGAACGAACGGTGTTGGTGCTCAGGTTCTTCGAGTCGATGACGCAGACACAGATCGCCGAACGGGTCGGCATCTCGCAGATGCACGTCTCCCGCCTGCTGGCGAAGTCGCTAACGCGGCTGCGTGACCAATTGCAGTAGCGAGCGCGGCTCTTCCTCGCCGTCCCACAGCTGTCCCAACAGCGGCTCGAGCGCGGGCGTCGTCACCGGCAGAGTGCCGTCGGGGTCGCAGATCCGCAGCAGACGCGCCACCGCCGGGCTGGGCGCCATCGCCCAGGACGCCTGGGCGCCCGAGCACACCACGTTGATCCGGTGCAGTGACGAAAACCCGGCTGTGCCAATGAATTTCAGGCCACGCAGGTCCAGTATCACGCGCCGGGTGCGACCGATGCCGTGCCGCACGTAGGCCACCAGCTGGTCGGCGTTGGCGGCATCGAGCTCACCGTCGACCGTGATCAGGGTCCCCGTGGGTTCCCAGCGCGCGGTGAAATGCGCCGGGCGGCTGTGTTGCCAAGATTGGGCCACAGACATTACTGACTCCATCCGAAAGCAGGATGCGCGAAGACGTCAGGAGTGCTTTTTCAGGACAGGGAATTCACCTGCCCCGCGCGCCTTGACGTGATCCGGACGGCTGTGAACTCAACCTGCCCCGAACGGTACCCGCGCAGGGCGAGCCCGACAACTGTTTCCGGGGATTATTGTTCGCCCGGTTACTTGATTTCGGCGAGCACCGTGCCCTGGGTGATGGCCGCGCCGGCCTCCACCGCGAGTCCGGTGATGACCCCGTCCTTGTGCGCGGTGACCGGGTTCTCCATCTTCATCGCCTCGAGGACCACGACCAGGTCACCCGCGGCGACCTCCTGTCCCTCCTCGACCGCGACCTTGACCACGGTGCCCTGCATGGGGGCGGTCACCGCGTCACCGGAGGCCGCCGCACCCGAGTGGGCCCCACGCTTGCGCGGCTTGGGCTTCTTGCGGATGACACCGGCCTCGCCCGCGCTGCCGTTGGACAGGGCCAGATCGCCGGGCAGCGACACCTCGAGCCGGCGGCCGCCGACCTCCACCACCACCGTCTGGCGGGGCCGGGCGTCCTCCTCGTCGAGGGGCTCGCCACCGGTGAAGGGCTCGATGGTGTTGTTCCACTCGGTCTCGATCCAGCGGGTGTGCACCGAGAAGCCGTTCTCGTCGCCGATGAACGCGGGGTCGGACACCACGGCGCGGTGGAACGGGATGACGGTGGCCAGCCCTTCGACGTGGAACTCGTCCAGGGCACGGCGCGAGCGGGCCAGGGCCTCCTCGCGGGTGGCGCCGTAGACGATCAGCTTGGCCAGCATCGAGTCGAACTGGCCGCCGATCACCGAACCGGCCTCGACACCGGAATCCAGCCGGACCCCCGGCCCGCTGGGCGTCTCGTACTTGGTCACCGGGCCGGGCGCCGGCAGGAAGCCGCGGCCGGCGTCCTCGCCGTTGATGCGGAACTCGATGGCGTGGCCGCGCGGCGTGGGATCCTCGGTGAGGTCCAGCTTTTCGCCGTTGGCGATCTTGAACTGCTGCAACACCAGGTCGATGCCGGCGGTCTCCTCGGTGACCGGGTGCTCGACCTGTAGGCGGGTGTTGACCTCCAGGAACGAGATCAGGCCGTCCTGGCCGACCAGGTACTCCACCGTCCCGGCGCCGTAGTAGTGCGCCTCCTTGCAGATGCGCTTGGCCGACTCGTGGATCTCCTTGCGCTGGGCGTCGGTCAGGAACGGCGCCGGCGCCTCCTCCACCAGCTTCTGGAACCGGCGCTGCAGGGAGCAGTCGCGGGTGCCGGCCACGATGACGTTGCCGTGCTGGTCGGCGATCACCTGCGCCTCGACGTGGCGCGGCTTGTCCAGGTAGCGCTCGACGAAGCACTCGCCGCGGCCGAAGGCGGCGACGGCCTCACGGACCGCCGACTCGTACAGGTGGGGAATCTCCTCGATGGTGCGGGCCACCTTCATGCCGCGGCCGCCGCCGCCGAAGGCCGCCTTGATGGCGATCGGCACGCCGTACTCCTCGGCGAAGGCGACCACCTCGTCGGCGTCCTTGACGGGGTCGGGGGTGCCGGGCACCAGGGGCGCCTGGGCGCGCGCGGCGATGTGGCGGGCGGTGACCTTGTCACCGAGGTCGCGGATGGACTGCGGGCTGGGGCCGATCCAGATCAGGCCGGCGTCGATGACCGCCTGCGCGAAATCGGCGTTCTCCGAGAGGAACCCGTAGCCGGGGTGCACCGCGTTGGCTCCCGACTTGGCCGCCGCGTCGAGGAGCTTGCCGAAGTCCAGGTACGACTCCGCGGAGGTCTGGCCACCCAGGGCGAACGCCTCGTCGGCCAGCCGCACGTGCGGCGCGTCGGCGTCGGGTTCGGCGTACACCGCCACGCTGGCCAGACCCGCATCGCGGGCCGCGCGGATCACCCGGACAGCGATCTCGCCGCGGTTGGCGACAAGCACTTTGGAGATCCTCGAGCTGGCGTGACTAGCCACTGCGCCTCCTGTTTGGCATATCTCAAGCGGACGTGTTTCCGCCGTGGGCTTCTTTAAGAGAGTTTCTTACACTGACTGGGAAGTCTAAGCGCCGCGCCGTCAGGCCGGTGAGGCGGTGCCGGAATTCTGGCCCGATTCGCGCAGCCGCCGCTTGATGCGGGCGAGCATCGCCGACATCCCGCGCAACCGCAGCGGGCTGATCAGCGCGGCCAACCCCAGGTCGGTGTAGAAATCCTCGGGCACCGCCAGGATGTCGGCCGCGGGTTGCTCGTCGAGACCGGCGGCCAGGATCGAGGCGAACCCCCGGGTGGTCGGCGCCTCGGCGGGCGCGCTGAAGTGCAGCCGCACCCGGTCCGGGTCGCTGGCGTCAACGTGGAGGAACAGCGGCGTCTGGCACTCGGGCACGGGCTCCATGGCCCGCTCCTCCAATTCGGGTGGCAGGGGCGGGAGTTCGTTGGCGAATTCCAGCAGCAGCGCCAGCTTGTCCTGGCCTTGCACTTCGGCGAAGTCGGACACGACCTCGGCCAGCGGGGCGGGCAGGCTCATCGGACCGGAACTGTCCCCGGCTCTTCACCCCCGACGATCGGCGTGCGCACGGTGTTGCCCCACTCGGTCCACGATCCGTCGTAATTGCGCACCCCGGGCTTGCCCAGCAGGTAGGTGAGCACGAACCAGGTGTGGCTGGACCGCTCGCCGATGCGGCAGTAGACGACCGTCTTGTCGTCGGGGTCGATGAAGTCGTAGAGCTCCTCGAGCTCCGCGCGGCTGCGGAAGCGGCCGCTCTCGTCGACCGCCTTGGCCCACGGGATGGACCGGGCGGTGGGGATGTGACCGCCGCGCAGCACGCCTTCCTCGGGGTATTCGGGCATGTGGGTGCGCTTGCCGGTGTACTCGTCCGGTGAACGCACGTCGATCAGCGGCTGGCTGCCCAGGATGGCGAGCACGTCGTCCTTGAACGCCCGGATGGGCTCGTCGTTGCGCGCGACGACGGGGTAGCCGGTGGAGGTCTTGGTCGGCACGTCCAGGGTGGTCTCCCGGCGCTCGGCCAGCCACAGGTCGCGCCCGCCGTTGAGCAGGCGCACGTCCGGGTGGCCGAACAGCGTGAAGACCCACAGCGCGTAGGCGGCCCACCAGTTGCTCTTGTCGCCGTAGATCACCACGGTGTCGTCGCGCGAGATGCCCTTGCGGTCCATCAATTCGGCGAACTGCTCGCCGTTGATGTAGTCGCGGACCCTCGGGTCGTTGAGGTCGGTGTGCCAGTCGATCTTGACCGCGCCGGGGATGTGGCCGACGTCGTAGAGCAGGACGTCCTCGTCGGATTCGACGATCACCAGGCCGGGGGTGCCCAGGTTGGCGGAGACCCAGTCGGCGGTGACCAGCCGTTCGGGGTGGGCGTAGTCGGACAGCGTCGGGCTTGGATCGGGGGGTAATGCCACGTCACCGAGCCTACCGTCAGGCTGAAAAAGCGGGGCTGGTGGGAGTCGGCATCGATTAAGCTCCCACTTACTGCGAAATACGCGAGAGGCCAGCAGATGGAGATACTTGTCACGGGGGGCGCCGGCTTCCAGGGAAGTCATCTATCGGAGTCACTGCTGGCCGACGGGCATTGGGTCACTGTCCTGAATACGTCATCGAAAAGCGCGACCCGAAACACAAGTGACTTTCGTTCGCACGAGCGAGCGGCCTTCATCTCGGGTTCGGTTACCGATGGGGAAACGGTCCATCGCGCGGTGCGCGATCACCACGTGGTTTTTCATCTGGCCGCCAATATCAACGTCGACCAGTCTCTCGGTGAACCGGAAAGCTTTCTCGAAACCAACGTCATGGGAACCTACCGTGTGCTCGAGGCGGTCCGGCGCTACAAGAACCGGCTGATTTACGTGTCCACCTGCGAAGTGTATGGCGACGGACACCATCTGCAGGAGGGCGAGCTTCTTGACGAGAGAGCGGAGCTGAAACCGAACAGCCCCTACGGCGCTTCGAAGGCGGCGGCCGATCGGTTGTGCTACTCCTACTACCGCTCCTATGGTCTTGACGTCACGATTGTCCGGCCGTTCAACATCTTTGGAGTGCGCCAGAAGACCGGGCGTTTCGGTGCGCTGATTCCGCGACTCGTCCGTCAGGCCATCAATGGCGAAGCCCTCACCATCTTCGGCGACGGTTCGTCAACACGCGACTACCTGTACGTAAGCGATATCGTCCGCGCATACAATTTGGTTTTGCACAACCCCGCGCTTCGCGGGCAAGCGATCAATTTCGCCAGCGGCCAAAACACTCGGGTGAAGGATATTGTCGAGTACATCGCCGGAAAGTTCGACGCCAAGATCGCGCACAGTGAAGCACGCGCCGGTGAGGTCGCTCGTTTCCCGGCGAATATCGAGCTCGCGAAAAGCATTGGATTCAGGCCCGAAGTCGGCATCTGGGAAGGCATCGACCGCTATATCCAGTGGGCGAAGGATCAGCCCCAATACGCCTACGAGCAAGACGGGTTCAGCGGCGCCTTGGCTCCCCGGTGAGCCCCGCGATAGCGAGTGTCGCCAAAAAAGTGCGCCTTGACATAGATCACCGCAGTTAGGCTTTTCCATGCGGCTGGTTTTATGGCGTGTGCAGAGAGCCAGAAATCGAAGTAAACGATGCGACTGAGGTGGCGATGCGTTGCAGCGAGTTGGATGATGAGTTTTTGGCATCACTGGTCACGGAGGTCGATGCCTGGAGTTCCCACGACGCGTTGGCGCAGTTGGTGGCGATGTTCGGCGGAGTTTTCCCGCGGCACGACAGCCTGGCAGCCCGGTTGGCCTCCCTGGACGTGTTCAGCGCGGTATGGGATTACCGGAGCCGGACCAGGGCACTCCGCGGCGAGCAAGTGCGGTGCCAAGACGCCGGTGGCGGGGCAAGGTGGATGATCCCCCGTCTGGACCTGCCAGACTGGCAACTGGCAAGGGTCACCGCGCTGGCACGACAGCTGGGCCTCACGGATGAAACACGTTCCACGGGAACAACATTCGACTACATGCTGGTAATCGGCACCGGACGATACTCGAACATGCTTCGGGCCCAGCTGGCGCGGGAGCTAGCGGGCGAGAATCGCATCGGTCATATCGTGCTGGCCGCGGCGTCTCGGCGGCTGCTGCCATCCGAAGACGACGCGGTCGCATCCTGCGCGCCGGGCGCGCGTACCGAGTTCGATCTGCTGGCGGCTGCTGCGGCAGGCGCGTTCGGGGTGGATACTCGCGAGGCGGTACGGCATGGGCGGCGGCGTCCCGGCGGCCCGCATCGGGGCCAGATGCTTTGGCGCTTCGGCGAAGACAGCAATGACCTCGGGCTGCCCATCACACTGATCGAGGCGCCGTCGCCTGACCCCAACAACCGCCGCGCCACCTCCGCAGACACCTTTACCTTCACCGCCCGGACGCTGGATATGCAGCGATCGAGTTGTCTGTTGGTGACCGGCCAGCCGTTCGTCCCCTATCAGAATTTCGACGCGCTTCGAACCCTGGCCCTGCCGTTCGGAATTCGGATGGAGACCGTAGGTTTCGGCATAGACCGTTACGAAGGGCTGCACGACATGGACCTGCAGCATCCCGCCAAACTGCTGCAGGAGGTGCGCTCGACGATCCGGGCCGCCCGCAGTTTGCTGGAACGAATCGAGGCGTATCAACCGACAGTCCACGCGCCGCGCTGAGCTCGCCCGAGATTATTCGTCGGCGGTTATCGTGCATGGTGTGGCCGGCGGGTAGCTGCCCGATACCGCGCGCAGCCGCCCCGGCGGCGGCCAGGGCCGCAGCCCCATGTTCCCCAGATAGCGAAGCGGATTGACATGTTTGCGCCCAACCCGCGTCTCGAAATGCAGGTAACCGTCCGTTGATTGGTCTTCCGCACCTATGCTGCCGATCCGGGTTCCCGCACTTATCCGATCACCGAGTGCGATTCGTTTGCCGTCGCAAGGCCGAAACACGTAGCGGATTTCGGTGTCGTCGTTCGTGATGACCACTGAGCAAAGGTGATCGATAGTGCTTGCGCAGCAGACAGTTCCGGATATTACGGCGTAGATCGGGCTGCCGGGGTCAGCGGCGAAGTCGACGCCGGGATGGAAACCGTCCGTGCGGCTCCCGTATCCGCGGCCGATTGCGCGTGGCTCCGCCTCGATCGGCAGCCGCGCACACGCTTCGCTCCGATCGAAGTCGCCGCGCACCCGCCGCTGGTAGTCCGCTTTGAGGAGGCTGACCTCGTCGAGTGTGTAGCCGAACAATAGGGATCGATCGTAGGCCACTCCGAAGTTGTGCCGAAAATCCGGATCAAGCCGCATGTAGTGCTTGACGCGCGAGATCCGTTCCTCGAGCGTCGACCAGCCGTTGTGCGTCAAGCGGATTCCGTCCAGCTGCCCGATTCGACCGTGCTCGGTGATGTTGGCCGGCCAGTGCGAATTGTGCATCAACTTGGGCCCCGCATACAGACCCGGGTACCAACGCCAAAACGGCCCGCGCATCGCCTCGGCGGTGCCCATCACCGGCACCATGTCCGGGTATTCCGGATCATCCCAACGGGAAACCATCGGACACATCAGCGCCGCTACGTCGTCCGGCGAGCGCGCAAGCACCTCACGGATGTCGACGTCCATCTGGAAAGTCCAGTCGGCGTCGACCATCACCACCCAGTCCGGGCGACAGAAATCGGCCATCCGGTACAGCAGTTCCAGCCCGGTAGACTCGGGGATCAGCCATGGTGTGGACGGTAGATCTGCCCGTGCGCGAACAACATTGGTGACCGCGGGGTGGTTCGCGAGAATCGCGGGGGTGTCGTCGGTGCTGCGGTCGTCGATCGCGTAGATGTCGTCACTGAAGGAGGCCAGCGAGTCCAACGTATGGGCCAGGGTCTTCCCGGCATTGTGGGCACGCGTGACCGCCAGAATCCGCAATGTATTCCCCTTTAAGCCGCCAAAACCGAAGTGTAGTAGCTCGGCTTGTCGGAGGGCGAGTGGTCATCGCCGGGCATCCCGATCAGGCCGTGATCGGCGAGCAGCTGCGCGGCCGTGGTCCCCGTCGACTGCCACCCGTGATTGTCGAGATAACCGGAGACCTCGTTGCGGGCCCCGAGATAGTTCAGCGAGCAGATGTCCAGATCGAATCCATGGTCGCGCCAGGTGCGAGTCGCACCGCGGATGATCTGTTGTACCCGCCCGGAGTCCAGGTCCGCCGAGCCCACGAACGCCTCGATGGCCATCCGGCTTCCCGGGGCGCTGAGACCGGTGACGTTGTCCAGCAGGCGATCCTGAGCATCGGGGGGGAGATAACCGAATAATCCTTCCGCGATCCAGGCGGTCGGTAACGCGGGGTCGAATCCGCTACCCAGCAGCGCGACCGGCCATTCGTCCCGCAGGTCGGCCGGCACCATCCGCAGCTGCGCCGTGGGCTCGGCGCCCAGCCGTGCCAGCGTTTCGGCCTTGAACCGCAGCACCTCCGGCTGATCGATCTCGAACACCGCCATGCCCTTCGGCCATGGCAGTCGGTAGCCCCGCGCGTCGAGGCCAGACGCCAGGATCACCACCTGCCGAATTCCGGTGGCCGTCGCGTCGTTGAGGAACTGGTCGAAATAGCGAGTGCGGGCCACCAAATCGGTGGTCATGCGCTGCAGACCCCAGGCCGCTTCCGGCTCGTCGACGTCGGCTGCGCGAAGCTCTCCGGTCGCCCATTTGACAAGGAATTCGATACCCACCGCGCGGACCAACGGTTCGGCGAACGGGTCCTCGATCAACGGCTCGGGCGAATTGGTGGCCCTGGCGCGGCCTGCGGCCACCAGCGTCGCGGTCGCGCCGACATGGCTGGCTAGATCCCAGCTATCGCCGTCTTTGCGCATCACAAATCCGCCTTTCTGCGGTGGGGGTTGCATCGGGTGAGGGACCGCCGAGGTGCACGCTTCGAATCTAGGAGGATTCCGCCTCGCGGAACTCCGCCGATCGGCCTGCAATGGTGATGAACGCTTCGTCCCACGATCGGGGGACACGGCTGACGGGTGTTTGGTTACCATGGCCGGTCGGTCAAGGTGCCGCTGATGAAGATGGTGCTGTCGTCTGCAGCGGGCGCATCGAGGCCGCTGCGCTGGAACAGTTCGGCGAGCGGCATGTCTTCGAGTTGCCAGCCCTTGGCGCCTAGGTAGTCGAGGGCGTGGTTGCGCGGACCGGTGTAGATCAACGCTGCCAAGTCGACGTCGACGCCATGGTCGCGGAATGGGTTGGATATGGTCCGCGCTTGCTTGGTTTCGAAGTTCGCGATAGTGGACACGAATTCGGTGGCCAGCGTGCTGCCGGGCGCGCTGAGTGCGGTGATGTCGTCGAACAGCCGATCCTGGTCCTGCGGTTTTAGATAAATCAGTAATCCCTCGGCCAGCCACGCCGTCGGTGCTGCCGCGTCAAACCCGGCGGCTTGCAACGCCCTCGGCCAATCTGCGCGCAAGTCGATGGGCACGGCGCGCCGAGTAGCGGAGGGCTCGGCGCCCAGGTCCGCCAAGGTCGTCGTCTTGAACTCCACCACCTGGGGTTGGTCGATCTCGTACACCACGGTCCCGGTCGGCCAGGGCAGCCGATAGGCTCGGGCGTCCAGCCCGGACGCGAGGATCGCCACTTGCCGAATTCCACCTTCGGTGGCGGTGCGGATGTAGTCGTCGAAGTACTTCGTGCGGACCGCATTTCCCTCGACCATTGCCTGCGCCACCGCCGGTGAGACATCAGCGATTGTCGACATGCCGAGGTCACCGTCCATCAGCTTGGTGAAGAAGTCCAGCCCCACCGCACGGACCAGAGGTTCGGCGAACGGATCGTTGATCAGACCGCGCGGATCCCTGGTGGCCATCGCCCGCCCGGCGGCGACAATCGTCGCGGTGACACCGACGCTGGACGCCAGATCCCAGTTGTCGTCGTCCGGGCGGGACATCAGCCCACCTTAGCCATGGCCGACGCACCGAGGTGCCGAAACCGAGGCGGCATGCGCGCATTCGCCCGGCCGCCTGCACTGCTGACTTCCCCGTGCCGCGCTACAGGCGTCGGAACAGGCGCCCGTGCTGGCTACAGAACCAGGCGATGTTGCCGTCCGCTCCGCGGACGAAGTTGGATCGACTGCCGGTGGGCTTGTTGTCGGGTCCGAGGTCGAGTCCATAGTCGGACCGGTAGAAGGCGAGGCCCAGTTCGGTGCTGATTTGGCTATCCGCGCCGGCATCGACGATGTCCAGGGTTCCGGCGAGCTGGCCGTCCCTTGCCCGGAAGTCGATGACCGTTTGCTCGACGCTGCCATTTTGCGAGACTTGCTCGGCGATGTAGCGGCCCTCGTAGGGCGCTAGGTCGGCGGCGCCAAGGTGCTGCGGTACGGCGGGGAGATTGGTGACCCCAGCAAATCTGTGCAAGGCCCAGTCGCAGGCGAAGAGATCATTGATCATATGAAATCCGCCATCGGAATTGGTGAGCACGGTCATGGCGAAATTGCGATCGGGCACCATGACGAAACCGGAGCGTTGCCCCTTCCAGGTGCCCCCGTGCTCGACGACGGTCACATTCTCCGCGGAGGGGCGCAGCATCCAGGTCACCCCCATCCCGGTCAACTCGACAAAAAGTGTTCCGCCCGCGCCCGGGTTCGAGCGCATTGCCTGCAGCGATTGTCGGCTCAGAATCCGCTTGCCGTCGGGCGCCCTGCCGTCGCCGAGGTGGAACTGTGCGTAGCGCAGTTGTTCTCGCGCGGTGGACATCAACCCACCCGTGGGGTTGCAGCTGCGCGGAAACGCCCAAAACTCGGTAGCGACAAGGGCTTTGCCATCGACCACCTTGTGCGATGCCGCCACATTCAGCCCGATTATCTGGTCGGAAAAATAGTGCGTGTGAGCCAGCTGTAGGGGGTCGAGCAGCAGCTTGCGCACCGCAGACTCGTAGGTTGTTCCGGTGACGAGCTCGATGATGCGGCCCGCCACCGCAAGACCTGAATTGTTGTAGGCGAACGCGGTTCCCGGAGGAGTCAGCTGCGGTAGACGTGCCATCGCGTTGACGTAGCGCGCCACCGCGTCATCGCCGGGTCCAAAGTCCTGCCCATCGCGACCGTCCCAGCCTGCAGTGTGGTTGAGCAGTTGGCGCACGGTCACCGTGGCGCTTGCCGACCGGTCGGCTACCGCGAAGTCGGGGAGGTAGCGGCGCACGGGTGAATCCAGATCTACCTCGCCCTGGTCGACCAGCCGCATCATCACCGTGCCAGTGAAAGTCTTTGTGGTGGAACCGATGCGGAAGACGGTGTCGCCATCGACGGGCAACGGATAATCGACATTGGTGACCCCGTAGCCCTTCACGTATTCTCGGCCGCCGGACCAAACAGCAACCGCGACACCGGGAATCGAATAGGCCGCCATGCCCGCGTTGATCTTGGCATCGAGCTCGTCGAACGCTTCGCCAAGGTCTGTGCGGCGAATCAACGGTTACACCCGAGAGCATCGGCGGACATGACGGCCGCGGCGCCCTGTCCTGCCCCCGGCGTTACCGTCCACATGGCCATCAATATAACTGAACTTGGATAAACGACTTCTCGGTTCTTTTGCCGGAGCGGGATTGCGCGTGCGGGCCTAACCGGGTGTATCCGCAGTCCACACGTCGGCCACCGAGAGGCCCACCCGCTGAAGCAGCGAGCGCAGCAGCGGCAGGCTCACGCCGATCACGTTGGACGGGTCGCCGTCGATGCCGTCGACGAACCAGCCGCCCAGTCCGTCCAGGGTGAACCCGCCGGCCACGTGCAGCGGCTCCCCGGCGGCGACGTACGCCCGCAGGTCCGCGTCCGTGAGTGTGGCGAAATGTACTGTGGTGCAGGCGGATTCGATTTCCCGATGGGTGATGGCGCCACCGCTGAGCCGCAGCAGGCAGTGCCCGGTGTGCAGCCGGCCGGACCGGCCGCCCATGCGGCGCCACTGGGCCGCCGCGGCGTCGGGGGACCCGGGCTTGCCGCACAGCTCGCCGTCGAGGTAAAGCATCGAATCACAGCCCAGGACAACGCAATCCGCGGCGGCCGCGGCGTCCAGCTCGGCCGCCACGCGCTCGGCTTTGGCCGTCGCCAGCGCGCACACCACCTCGGCCGGCGCGGCGGCGGCCCCCAGCCCGGCGACGATCGCGTCCTCGTCCACGCCGGAAACCACGACCAGCGGATCGACGCCGGCCTGGCGCAACACCTTCAGGCGGCCCGACGACGCCGAGCCCAGGACCAGGCGGCTCAATGCCTCATGTGCGTCATCTGCTGCATGGTGAGCCGCTGGTAGTTGGACATCGGGAAACGCAGCCGATCCACCGGCAGGCCCCAGCGGGTGGGCTCGGGCTCGCGGGGTTCGGGCACGCCCCCGCCGACGACGCCGAGCGCGGCGACCAGGGCGGCCAGCTCCTCGTCGGTGGGGTGGCCCTTGAGCACCTGGATGTGCGGCTCGTGGTGCGTGGTTTCGGTTAGCTCGGAACCGTTTTCGTTGCTCACAGCGGGATGTTCCCGTGCTTCTTCGGCGGCAGGTGGCTGATCTTGCGTTCCAGCAGGCGCAGCGCCGTGCCGATGTAGCCGCGGGTGTGCGACGGCGGGATCACCGCGTCGACGTATCCGCGCTCGGCGGCGACGTACGGGTTCACCAGCGTGTCCTCGTACTCCTGCTGCAGCTGCAACCGCAGCTCGTCGACGTCCTTGCCCTCCTTGGCCGCCTCGGCCAGCTGCTTGCGGTAGACGAAGCCGACCGCGCCCGACGCGCCCATCACCGCGATCTGGGCCGTCGGCCAGGCGATGTTGACGTCGCAGCCCATGTCCTTGGAGCCCATGACGCAGTACGCGCCGCCGTAGGCCTTGCGGGTGATGACGGTGATCTTCGGGACGGTGGCCTCGCCGTAGGCGAACAGCAGCTTGGCGCCGCGCCGGATGATGCCGTTGTATTCCTGGCCGGTGCCCGGCAGGAAGCCCGGCACGTCCACCAGCATGATGATCGGGATGTTGAAGCAGTCGCAGGTCCGCACGAACCTCGCCGCCTTCTCCGAGGCGTTGATGTCCAGGCAGCCCGCGAACTGGGTGGGCTGGTTGGCCACGATGCCGACCGGGCGGCCCTCGATGCGACCGAACCCGACGACGATGTTGGTGGCGTAGCCGTTCTGGATCTCGAGGAACTCGTCGTCGTCGAGGATGCGGGTGATCACCTCGTGCATGTCGTACGGCTGGTTCGCCGAGTCAGGGATCAGCGTGTCCAGCTCGAGGTCCTCGTCGGTGAGGTTGTCCTCGATGGCGCCCTCGGGGACGGGCTCGGCGTAGCGCGGCGGGTCGGTGGCGTTGTTGGGCGGCAGGTAGCTCAGCAGGTCGCGCACCCAGTCGAAGGCGTCCTGCTCGCCGGAGGCGACATAGTGCAGGGTGCCCGACTTGGCCATGTGGGTGTGGGCGCCGCCCAGCTCCTCCATGGTGACGTCCTCGCCGGTGACGGTCTTGATGACGTCGGGCCCGGTGATGAACATCTGGCTGGTCTGGTCGACCATGACCACGAAGTCGGTCAGCGCGGGGGAGTACACGTGCCCACCGGCGGCGGCGCCCATGATCAGCGAGATCTGCGGGATCACGCCGGAGGCCAGGATGTTGTTGCGGAAGATCTTGCTGTACAGGCCGAGCGAGACGACGCCCTCCTGGATCCGGGCGCCGGCGCCGTCGTTGATGCCGATCAGCGGGCGGCCGGTCTTGATCGCCAGCTCCTGGATCTTGACGATCTTCTCGCCGTACACCTCGCCGAGGCTGCCGCCGAACACGGTGGCGTCCTGGCTGAAGATGCACACCTCGCGGCCGTCGATGGTGCCGTAGCCGGTGACCACGCCATCGCCGAGCGGGCGGTTGTTCTCCAGGCCGAAGTTCTTGCTGCGGTGCCGCGCCAGCGCGTCGAGCTCGACGAACGAGTCCTCGTCCAGCAGGGCGTAGATGCGCTCGCGGGCGGTCAGCTTGCCCTTGGCGTGCACCTTGTCGACGGCCTCTTCACCCACCGGGTGCAGCGACTCCTCCCGGCGCTTGTGCAGCTCGGCGAGCTTGCCCGCCGTGGTGTGGATGTCGATGGTGTGTTCGGCAGCCGGCTCTGCGGTGTGAGAAGAGGGGTCGGTAACGCTCGTCATGGGAGTCGAGCTTAGCGGCGGCTTACCCGGCTCCCAATGAAGGGCCCGTTCATGTAGGTGGTAGGCAAAAAGCCGCCCAAGTCAGGCGAGACGAGCAAAATTAGCTGCGCGGCGATTCGTCACTACCGCCGAAATCGGGCTACCACCCGGGGTCCGTGCAAGGAGGGCGTGATGGGCGACCGTCCGGAACCCGTCGCGAAAAGCTTGTCGCAATGACCGAGGTGCAGCGTGCCCATCCGGCGATGACGGCGCGCCAGCGGATGACCGTGGTCGCGGCCGGGCTGGGCATCTTCGTCGTGTGTGTGGACGTCAACGTCGTCAACGTCGCGCTGCCCAGCATCCAGGCGGCGTACAAGGCGGGTGAGCGAGGCCTTCAGTGGGCGGTCGCGGGCTACAGCCTGGGGATGGCTGCCGTGCTGATGAGCTGCGCCTTGCTGGGTGATCGGTACGGTCGCAAGCGCGGTTTTCTGATCGGGCTCGCGGTGTTCGTCGTCTCCTCCGTGGTGTGCGCGCTACCGGTCAGTCTTGGACTGTTCACGGTGGCGCGCATCGTTCAGGGCGTTGGGGCGGCGTTCATTTCGGTGTTGTCTCTCGCCCTGCTCAGTCACGCGTTTCCCGACCCGGGGTTGAAAGCGCGGGCGATCGCCGGCTGGATGGCCATCGGGAGCGTCGGTGCAGCCGTTTCCCCGGCGCTGGGTGGGTTCCTGGTCCAGAACTTCGGATGGCGCAGCGTCTTCGCGGTGAACGTCCCGATGGGGGCAATCGTCGCGCTCCTCACGCTGGTTGCCGTCGCCGAGTCCAGGGATCCCGATCCGACCCAACTCGACTGGCCGGGTCAGCTGATGTTCGCCCCGGCGATCGCGATGATCGCTTACGCACTGATCGAGGTCCCGCGCATGCATCGGGAGCTTGCCGTCGTCGGGACGACGCTGCTGCTGGCTCTCGTGCTGCTGTGTCTGTTTGTTCGGCACGAACGCCGCGCGGCATTCCCGTTGATCGATCTTCAGTTGCTTACGCGGCCGGTGTACCGGTCGGCGCTGCTGGTCTACTTCCTGGTGGCGTCCAGCTTTTTCGGATTGTTGATGGTGGCCACCCAGCATTTCCAAAACGTCCGCGCGTTCTCTCCCATGCACGCGGGTTTGCTGTTGTTGCCGGTCCCGGTGGCATTCGGGGTCGCGAGCGTGCTGGCTGGCCGGGCGGTGGAAAGTTGGGGCCCACGGCTGCCGGCGCTGGTCTGTCTGGCGGCGTCGATCATCGGGTTGGCGCTGTTCGCGGCCGGCATCGGACGCGCAATGCCCGTGGTGATCGTGGGGCTGGCGCTTTTCGGTGCGGGGTATGGCGGCTGCGCCACGCCACTGGTGCAGCTGGCGATGACCGAGGTTGACGATCACCGAGCCGGTATGGGCGCCGGCCTGATCAATCTGCAGCGGTCGCTCGGCAGCATTTTCGGCGTCGCACTTTTCGGCTCCGTCCTCGCGGTTTGGCTGAGCGCGACGTTGCCGGCCCGGCTGGACCCCGTCATCGCCGATCCCGCCGAACGCAAAGCGGTCATCGCGGCCGTAGTGAAGGGGGCGAATCCGTCCGCCCACCCCGCAAACATTGGTCCGGGCCACCCAATGACATCAGCGCAGGAGCGTCTGGTCGTGCGCGTCGCCGACAAAGACTTCATCGGCGGCGTCCGGGCGGCGGTCGCCGGCGGGGCGGCGTTGCTCACGGCAGGCTTCGTGCTTGGTTGGAGGCGGTTTCCGCGCACGCAACTCAACGGCCGCACCACGGATCCGGGCGAGCAGCATGCTGTTTAGCCACCTGGCCGGGATGGATATGGGGGACAGGCGATGACAGACCGGGATCAGCTCAGGCCACCGCTGGACGAGGGCGCGCTGCGCGCCGAGCTGATCGGCACCGGACTCGGCTGGCGCCGGCTCGACGTCGTCGAGCACACCGGCTCCACCAACGCCGACATGCTGGCGCAAGCGGCGTCGGGCACCGACGTGGCCGGGGCCGTACTGATCGCCGAGCACCAGACCGCCGGGCGCGGGCGGCACGGCCGCGGCTGGTCGGCCGCCCCGCGGGCGCAGATCACGATGTCGGTCGGCGTCAGCATCGTCGACGTGCCGACGGCCGGCTGGGGCTGGCTGCCGCTGGCCACCGGGGTGGCGGTGGTCGACGCGGTGGCCCCGCTGCTCGCCGGCGTCCCGGTGGGGCTCAAGTGGCCCAACGACGTGCTGGCGGGTGACCCGCCGGGCAAGCTCGCGGGCATCCTGGCCGAGGTGGCGCGGCCGGTGGTGGTGATCGGCCTGGGGCTCAACGTGTTTGAGGCTCCAGCCGGCATTGACGGGGCCACCTCGCTGCTCGACCTGGGCGTGCCGGCGCCCGACCGGACCCGGCTGGTGTCCGGGTTGCTGTCCGAGCTGGGCCGGCGGATCGTGGCCTGGCGCGCCGCACGCGGGGCCGACTGGGCGCTGGCCGCCGACTATCGGGCGCGCAGCCTGACCGTCGGCACCCGGGTGCGGGCGCACCTGCCGGGCGGCAAGGAAATCGTCGGCGCCGCGACCGCGGTCGACGACCAGGGCAGGCTGTGCATCGAGGCCGGCGGCCAGACCGTCGTCGTTTCGGCCGGTGACGTGGTGCATTTGCGGTAGCTTCGGGCGGGTGAGCTACCCGGATAATGTCCTGGCCGCCGGCGAACAGGTGATCGTCCACCGCCACCCGCACTGGAAGCGCTTGATCTGGCCGGTCGTGGTCCTGTTGCTGGTCACCGCGCTCGCGTCGTTCGGGTCCGGGTACCTCAACTCGACGCATTGGGGTCAGCTGGCCAAAAACATCATCTACGGGGTGATCTGGGGCATCTGGCTGGTGATCGTCGGCTGGCTGACGCTGTGGCCGTTCTTGACCTGGCTGACCACCCATTTCGTCGTCACCAACCGGCGGGTGATGTTTCGGCACGGCGTGCTGACCCGCACCGGGATCGATATTCCGCTGGCGCGGATCAATAGTGTGGAATTCCGCGACCGGATCACCGAACGGATGTTTCGCACCGGGACGCTGATTATCGAATCGGCGTCACAGGATCCGTTGGAGTTCTACGACATTCCGCGGCTGCGCGAGGTGCACGCGCTGCTGTATCACGAAGTCTTCGACACCCTCGGTTCGGACGAGTCGCCCAGCTGAGCCGACCGGCCGGCCCGGTTGCGCCAGGCGCGCAGCAGCGTGACGTTGCCGCCCTCGATCTCGTCCTCGAGCATCTCGGCGATGCCGCCGGCGGTGAGGGCGGATTCCAGGGCCTTGTCGGGGTTGCGCGCGAACTCGTCGGGGAACACCCAGCGCCGGAACGCCCAGAAGCGGAACGCCATCTGCAGCAGGTTGCCGATGATGTAGGCGGAGATGAAGTCGGCGATGTTCTCCACGGTCAGTGACACCGTCGGCTCGCGCAGCTGCAGGACGTAGCTGGAGAACCACAGCGGCGCCATCGACAGCAGCACCCCCACCCCGCTGAACGCGAAGAACAGCAGCGCCTCGTGGTGACGTTCGCGGCCGCCGCGATCGCGGAAGCTCCACTCCCGGTTCAACACGTAGGACGCGATGACCGCGACGATGCCGGCGATGACCTTCGCGGTGACCGGCTTGTGGTCCAGAATTGTCAGCTTCAGCGTGTAGAAAATCGCCGAGTCGATCACGAACGTGGTGCCGCCGACGATGGCGAATTTGATCAGTTCGTGGTGGCGCAGCAAATAGGGCTGAATAAACCCGGGCATACGCTCGATTGCGGCTTCGGCGAAGGGCACAAGTGGTCAGTGTACGGACGGACACAAAAGCGACGCAAAATCGTACATAACGATTCGGTGTCACCGCCGGTCAACACACCGCCCGCGCCGTGACACCATGAACGCCGTGCCGAGTACACCCCCGGCGGGGGGCGCCCCCGCAGCAGCGCCGTTGGTCGCCATGGTCGGTGGCGGCCAGCTCGCCCGGATGACCCACCAGGCCGCGATCGCGCTGGGGCAGACACTTCGGGTGCTGGCCACCGCGCCCGACGAGTCGGCCGCGCAGGTCACCCCCGACGTGGTGATCGGCTCGCACGCCGACCTCGAGGACCTGCGCCGGGTCGCGGCCGGGGCCACCGTGCTGACGTTCGACCACGAGCACGTGCCGACCGAACTGCTGGACAAGCTGGTCGCCGAGGGCGTCAACGTGGCGCCGCCGCCGCAGGCGCTGGTGCACGCCCAGGACAAGCTGGTCATGCGGCGACGGATGGAGGCCCTGGGCGCCGCGGTGCCCCGCTACGCCGAGATCCGAAGCGTCGACGAACTGGACGCCTTCGCGCAGCTCATCGCCGGCCCCGTGGTGGTCAAGGCGGTCCGCGGCGGTTACGACGGCCGCGGGGTGCGGATGGCCCGCGACCCGTCGCACGCGCGAGAGATCGCGGCCAGTTTCCTGGGCGATGGGGTGCCGGTGATGGCCGAGGAGCAGGTGAACCTGCGCCGCGAGCTGTCGGCGCTGGTGGCCCGGTCGCCGTTCGGCCAGGGCGCGGCGTGGCCGGTGGTCGAGACCGTCCAGCGGGACGGGATCTGCGTGCAGGTGATCGCGCCCGCGCCGGAGCTGGCGCCCGAGCGGGCCGCCGAGGCCCAGCAGCTGGCGCTGCGGCTGGCCGCCGAGCTCGGCGTCGTCGGGGTGCTCGCGGTCGAGCTGTTCGAGACGGTCGACGGCGAGCTGCTGGTCAACGAGCTGGCGATGCGGCCGCACAACTCCGGCCACTGGACCATGGACGGGTCGCGCACCAGCCAGTTCGAGCAGCACGTGCGCGCGGTGCTGGACTATCCGCTCGGCGACACCGACGCCCTCGCGCCGGTGACCGTGATGGCCAACGTGCTGGGCGCGAAGGACGCCCCGGCGATGAGCGTCGACGAGCGGTTGCACCACCTCTTCGCGCGGATGCCCGACGCCCGGGTCCACCTGTACGGCAAGGAGGAACGGCCCGGCCGCAAGGTCGGGCACATCAATTTCCTCGGCGCCGACGTGGCGGAGTTGCCCGCGCTGCGGGAGCGTGCCGAGCTCGCGGCACACTGGTTGTCACAGGGGCAGTGGTCGGACGGATGGGATCCACATGCCGGCGACGATGCAGAGCCCAAGCGATGAGGAGAAGCGGCATGAATGGCCATGACTAGCACCCCCAGGGTCGGCGTGATCATGGGCAGCGACAGCGACTGGTCGGTGATGGCCGACGCCGCCGAGGCGCTCGCGGAGTTCGACATCCCGACCGAGGTCCGGGTGGTCTCGGCGCATCGCACCCCGCAGGTGATGTTCGACTACGCGCGCGGGGCGGCCGGCCGCGGCCTCGAGGTGATCATCGCCGGCGCCGGCGGCGCCGCCCACCTGCCCGGGATGGTCGCGTCGGCGACCCCGCTGCCGGTGATCGGGGTGCCGGTGCCGCTGGGCCGGCTCGACGGCCTGGACTCTTTGCTGTCGATCGTGCAGATGCCGGCGGGCGTCCCGGTGGCCACGGTCTCGATCGGCGGCGCCCGCAACGCGGGCCTGCTCGCCGTGCGCATCCTCGGATCGTCGGACCCCGCGCTGCGGGCGCGGATCGCCGACTTCCAAGAGCAGCTGGCCGAGGCCGTGCGGGCCAAGGATGAGGCGCTGCAGCAGCGCCAGGGTAAAGTTACCGGCTAGTAGCAAAGAGGAGGCCAGGATGGCTGGTTGGGCCGGAGACCCCACGTTTGATCTGTTCCAGTTGCCCGAGGAGCACAACGAGTTGCGGGCGGCGATCCGCGCGCTGGCGGAGAAGGAGATCGCCCCGCACGCCGCCGATGTGGACGAGAACTCGCGCTTCCCGGACGAGGCGCTGGAGGCGCTGAACGCGTCGGGCTTCAACGCCGTGCACGTCCCGGAGGAGTACGGCGGCCAGGGCGCCGATTCGGTGGCGGCGTGCATCGTGATCGAGGAGGTCGCGCGCGTCGACGCGTCGGCGTCGCTGATTCCCGCGGTGAACAAGCTGGGCACCATGGGGCTGATCCTGCGCGGCTCCGACGAGCTCAAGAAGCAGGTGTTGCCGTCGATCGCCGACGGCACCGCGATGGCCTCCTACGCGCTGAGCGAGCGGGAGGCCGGCAGCGACGCGGCCTCGATGCGGACCCGGGCCAAGGCCGACGGCGACGACTGGATCCTCAACGGCGCCAAGTGCTGGATCACCAACGGCGGCAAGTCGAGCTGGTACACCGTCATGGCGGTGACCGACCCGGACAAGGGCGCCAACGGCATCTCGTCGTTCATGGTGCATGCCGACGACGAGGGGTTCACCGTCGGCCCGAAGGAGCGCAAGCTCGGCATCAAGGGCTCGCCGACCACCGAGCTGTACTTCGAGAACTGCCGCATCCCGGGGGACCGGATCATCGGCGAGCCGGGCACCGGCTTCAAGACCGCGCTGGCGACGCTGGACCACACCCGGCCGACGATCGGCGCCCAGGCGGTCGGCATTGCCCAGGGTGCGCTGGACGCCGCCATCGCTTACACCAAGGACCGCAAGCAATTCGGCAGCCCGGTCAGCGACAACCAGGGTGTCCAATTCATGCTGGCCGACATGGCCATGAAGCTCGAGTCCGCCCGGCTGATGGTGTACCACGCGGCCGCCCGCGCCGAGCGCGGCGAATCCAACCTCGGGTTCATCTCCGCGGCGTCCAAGTGCTGGGCCTCCGACGTGGCGATGGAGGTGACCACCGACGCGGTGCAGCTCTTCGGCGGTGCCGGCTACACGGTCGACTTCCCGGTGGAGCGGATGATGCGCGACGCCAAGATCACCCAGATCTATGAGGGCACCAACCAGATTCAGCGGGTGGTCATGTCGCGGGCGTTGCTGCGTTGACCTATAGGATCTCCGGCGGTTAACCGTTCTCGGGCCGATTGGCCACCGTAGAGTCGTCCAGATGGGTCGTTCCGCAGCCAGGGGGGTCGAAGTGAACAGCGCGACTTCCTTTGCGCGTCGACGGGTGACCGGGATTTGATGCCCGCGGGCGCTCCCGTGACGCCGGCGGCGAGTTGGCAGTCCCTGTCGTTGCTCCTGGTCGAGGATGACCGTGCCGACGCCCTGCTGGTGGAGGAACTGATCGCCGACGCGCTGGCCGACATCCGGGTGGTGTGGGCGCAGTCGATGGCGCACGCCGAGCGCGAGCTGGCGTCCGCCCGCCCCGACTGCGTGCTGCTGGACCTGCACCTGCCCGACGCCAACGGCATCGACGCGCTGGACCGCATCGCCCAGCGCGATGCCACCGTCCCGATCGTCGTGCTGACCGGGCTGAACGACGAGTACTTCGGGGCCTCCGCGGTCGCGGCGGGTGCGCAGGACTACCTGGTCAAGGGCCGCGTCGAGCCCGAGATGCTGCGCAGGGCGCTGCTGTACGCGATCGAGCGCAAGCGCGCCGAGCTGATCGCCGCCGACCTGCACGCGACCCAGCTGCGCGCCCGCGAGAACGCGCTGCTGGAACGCGGCCTGCTGCCCTCGCCCCTGCTGCTGGACCATCCCGGGGTCGACATCGTCGCCCGGTACCGGCCCAGCCGGGAGAATGCGTTGCTCTGTGGCGACTTCTACGACGTCGTCCAGACGCCCGACCGGGTGGTGCACGTCCTGATCGGCGACGTCGCCGGCCACGGACCGCACGAGGCCGCGCTCGGCGCGGCGCTGCGGATCGCGTTTCGCGCGCTCACCTTCGCCGGCGTGCACGGCGTGGAATTGATGCGTCAGCTGGAGCGGGTGCTGCACTCCGAGCGAACGGGCACAGGGGTTTTCGCGACGGTGCTCGCCCTCGAGATCCCGGCCGACGGCCCGCGCATCACCGCGATCCGCGCCGGCCACCCGGCGATGCTGTTGCAGCGCGACGGGACCGTCGAATGGGTGGAGCCGCCGGGCGGCCCGGCGCTGGGGCTGCGCGCCGACGACTGGCCCCGCTACGAGATGGACCTGCCGGCGGGCCAGGGCCTGCTGCTGCTGACCGACGGGCTGTTCGAGGGCTACGCGGGACGCGGCAACCAACGCCTCGGCGAGGACGGCCTGCTCGAGCTGGCCCGGGCGCACGCGGACAAGCCCGGCCCGGAGTTCGTCGACGCGTTGATCGACGGCGCCCAGGGACTCGCCCAGTCCCACGGCGGGCTCACCGACGACATCGCCGTGCTGCGGATCGAAAGGACCACCGCGTGACCGCGACGTTGCGCGGCCTGCGTCTCTCGGAGCTCACCGTGCGCGGGTGGCAGGCCGTCGTGCTGATCAGCATGGGCGTGATGGTGCTGGCCGGCGCGGTCGTCGGCGCGCTGCTGCTGAACCGCACCGACGACATGACGCACCAGCTCGTCGACAACATCCAGCCGGCGCGGGTGGCGGCCTTCGAGCTGCAGGCCGCGTTGCGCGACCAGGAGACGGGCATCCGTGGCTATCTGATCGCCGGGGATCGGCAGTTTCTGACCCCGTACTACGACGGCCAGCACGCCGAACAGGCTGCGGCGGAAGAGATCCGGCGACGGCTGGGTCAGCGGCCCGACCTGATCGGCGACCTGGACGCGATCGAGAACGCCGCGGGCAATTGGCGCGCGAGCTATGCCGAACCGGTGATCGCCGACGTGATCCCCAACGGCAAGAACGTCACGAACAAACCGTCCGCGGAGCGCGGCAAGGCCCAATTCGACCATCTGCGAACGCTTTTCGACAGGCAGAACGCCAACCTGTCCGCGGCGCGGGCGGCCGCGGCCGGCGACCTCAAACGCACCGACGCGTGGCGCGACCGGGCGCTCTTCGCGATGGTGCTGTTGTTCTTCGTCACCGCCGCCCTGCTGGGATTCTTGATCCGGGACACCGTCGCCCGGCCGCTCGCGGCGCTGGCCGCGGCGTGCCGACGGATCACCAACGGCAACTTCGAGGAGAACATCGCGCCGCCCAAGCGGCCCAAGGACGTTCGCGACATGGCGCTTGACGTGGAGAACATGCGCAAGCGGATGGTCGAGGAACTGGACGTATCGCGTGCGGCCCAGGTGCAGTTGGATGAGCAGGCCGCCGAATTGCGAAGATCCAACACCGAACTCGAGCAATTCGCCTACGTCGCGTCGCACGACCTGCAGGAGCCGCTGCGCAAGGTCGCCTCGTTCTGCCAGCTGCTGGAGCGCCGCTACGGCGACCAGCTCGACGAGCGCGGCCACGAATACATCGGCTTCGCGGTCGACGGCGCCAAACGGATGCAGGCGCTGATCAACGATCTGCTCACCTTCTCGCGCGTGGGCCGGCTGGGCACCACGGAAGCCGACGTGGAACTCGACACGACGCTGGACTCCGGCATCGCCAATCTGGCCACCGCGATCGAGGAGTCGGACGCCGAAATCGTGCGCCCGGAGCGGCTCCCCCAGATCAAGGGCGACCCGATGCTGCTGACCATGTTGTGGCAGAACCTCATTGGCAACGCGGTGAAGTTCCGGCACAAGGATCGCCGGCCGCGCGTCGTCATCGAATGCGAAGCCGGCATTGGCAGTCGCGACGGCGAATGGGTGATCAGCGTGTCGGACAACGGCATCGGCATCCCCGAGGAATTCGCCGACAAGGTCTTCGTCATCTTCCAGCGCCTGCACGGCCGCGACGTGTACGCCGGGACCGGCGTCGGGCTCGCGCTGGTCAAGAAGATCGTCGAGCACCATGGCGGCACGATCCGGATCGACACCACCCGCACCGACGGCACCCGGTTCGAGTTCACCCTCCCCATGCCCGCAGCCGAAACCCCCACGGACGCCGAACGCCCAGCCGCTTTGGAAGGAGCGCACGAATGACATCCGACGGTAGAGCCATCGACATCCTGCTCGTCGAAGACGACCCGGGAGACGAGCTCATCACGCGAGAAGCGTTCGAGCACAACAAGCTCAAGAACCGGCTGCACGTCGCGCACGACGGCGAGGAGGGCCTCGACTACCTCTATCGGCGCGGTGAGTTCGAGGACGCGCCGCGGCCCGACCTCATCCTGCTTGACCTCAACCTGCCCAAGTACGACGGCCGCCAGCTGCTGGAGAAGATCAAGTCGGACCCGGACCTGGCCCGCATCCCGGTGGTGGTGCTCACCACCTCCTCGGCCGAGGAGGACATCCTGCGCAGCTACAAGTTGCACGCCAACGCCTACGTGACCAAACCCGTTGACCTGGACCAATTCATGAAGGCGGTCCGGCAGATCGACGAGTTCTTCGTTCAGGTGGTGCGCCTGCCCAGCCTGTGACGGCTTACGGCGCCGCCTGCGGCGCGGTGAGGAACTCGTCGTTGTGCTGCCCCGGCGCGGGCGGGGGGTCGGTGGCCACCGCGTCGAAGCTCGAATAGCGCGCGGGCATGCGGACCACCGTGATCGCGTCGTCGCCGCTGCCCACCCGCAACGCCAGCTCGTTCTCGGCGAACAGCGGGGTGTCGACCACCTGCTTCCAGGTGTACGCCAGGCAGGCCATCAGGCCGCCTTCCTGAAGCAGCGCCACCCATTCCGCCGCGGTCTTGGCCGCCAGCGCGGACTCGAGCTCGTCGGTCAGTTCGGGGTAATTCATTGCGCGCGAACGCTGGTCGATGAACCGCTCGTCGGTCAGCAGATCGGGCCGGCCGATGAGGTCGCACAGCTTCGCCCAGTGCTTGGGCACGTACGCGCTGATCACGAGGTAGCCGTCGGCGGCCTTGAACGCGTCGGACGGTTGGGTGGCGAAGCCAACTCCCTTGCGCTTCTTGGCTTTTGGCGCCGCGTCCGGCCTGGGCGCCGCGCTGGGCTTGTTCAAATGGATGGTGAGCTGGCTGGCCTGCAGGTTCACCGCGACGTCGTACATGGCGACACGCACCACGTCGGCCACCCCGTGGCGTTCGCGATTGAGCAGGGCGGCCAGCACCGCCTGGGCCAGCACGTGACCGCTGGCTGCGTCGACGAGCTGGAACGGGATGATCTGCGGCTTGCCGGTCGGCGTCGGCATGCCGGTGGACATGCCCGACTCCGAGGCGACCATCAGGTCGACGCCGGGCCTGCTGCCGTGCGGGCCGTTGCCGCCATAGGCCGACAGGCGCGCGTAGATCAGCCGGGGGTTACGGGCCCGCAAGTCGTCGGGTCCCAGGCCCATGCGCTCCATCACGCCGGGGCGAAACCCCTCCAGCACGACGTCGGCGGTGTCGACCAGTCGCAGGATCTGCTGCTTGGCCTCGTCGTCGGTGAGGTCGACCGCCACCGATTTCTTGCCCCGGTTGTGGGGCAGAAACAGGGTGGGCAGCGGCGGGCGCCCGGGCAGGACCGCGGTGATCTGCCGGGCCGCCTCGCCCAGAGGCGCCTCGACCTTGATCACCTCGGCGCCCAGGTCGGCCAGCACCTGCCCGGCCAGCGGCCCGGCGATGTTCTGCGTGAAGTCGAGTACCCGGAATCCGTCAAGTGGCTTGGCGGGGGTGCTGTTTGCCATGGGTGGCCTTCCGTGCCGTGGTGCGCTGCAAAGGTAACCCGTGTCGGCCGACAGCCGATTCAGGGGTGTCCGAACTGTGCGCCCACCGCGCCGCTCGAGGCTGCTGCCCTCTACGGGCTAGGCAGAATAACGACGGGGTGGCATGTCGAAGGCAGCGGTGTCAGACTTCCTCATGGCTTCCGACAGGCCGGCGCTGGTGTTGCTCCACGGCCTGACCGCTTCGGGCTTGGCATGGCAGGATGTCATCCCCCAGCTTTCGAGCTATCACCAGGTATATGCCCCGACTGCCCCGGGCCACCGGGGCGGACCCGCGGTGCAGCGACGGCCCGTGACCGTCGACGACATGGTGGACTGGGCGGAGCATTACCTCGACGAGCAGGGCCTGCAGCGCCCGCATCTCGCCGGCCATTCGATGGGCGGCTTCCTGGCGATCGAACTGGCCCGCCGCGGGCGGGCGGCCACGGTGTGCGCGTTCGCGCCCGGCGGCTTTTGGGCGACCGGTGACGGGTTGCGGGCGAAATCGATGGCGCACGTCCACGGAGGCAGGGGGGCGTTGCGCATGGCCCGACCGATCATGCCGCTGATGTTGAAGTCGGCGAGGGCCCGTCGGCTGGTGTTCCAGACCGGCGCGTGTCACGGCGACCGGATCAGCGCACGCCGGGGAGTCGAGATCCTCGACGACTTCCTGGGATGCACGGTTGCGGACGAGGTCGGCTCGTCCGACGACCAGCAGATCGCACCGCTGGATTCACTGCCGTGCCCGGTGACGGTGGTGTGGTCAGAGAAGGACGTCGCCATCCCCGTCGCCTGGTACGAGGCCAACGCCCGCGAGCGTCTTCCGGGCGCGACGTTCCTGACTCTGCCCGACGCCGGGCATGATCCGATGATGGACGATCCGGAGTTAGTTGCGCGGACCATTCTCAGCGTGACGGCCGCACAATCACCCGCGTAATCGCCCGGATCAATCCAGCCGATACCGGATCAACCGGGAACTGTTGGCCACAACCGCGACCGACGAGGCGTTGTGCAGGATGGCGGCCAGCACGGGGGACAGCGCGCCGCCCGCGCCGATGATCAGCCCGGCGGCGTTGACGGCGATCGACATGCCGTAGTTCTCCCGGATGACGTCCACCGCGCGGGCGCCCAAGTCCCGCACGTCGAGCAGCCCATGCAGGTCGTCGTTGGCCAGCGCCACGTCGGCGGTCTCCACGGCGACGTCGGTTCCGGCCAGGCCCATGGCGATCCCGATGTCGGCGGCCGCCAGGGCCGGGGCGTCGTTGATGCCGTCGCCGACCATGCCGACCACGTGGCCGTCGTTCTGCAGCGCGCGCACCACCTCGAGCTTGTCCTCGGGCATCACCTCGGCGCGCCACTCGTCGATCCCCAGCTCCTCGGCGACCACCTGGGCGATGTCGGGATGGTCGCCGGTGAGCATCAAGATCCGGCGAATTCCGCTGTCCCGCAAGCGCTTCAGCACCTCGACCGCCTCGGGCCGCACCTCGTCGCGCAGGCTGATCAACCCCACCAGCTTGCCGTCGACGGCGAGCAACAGCGGGGTCTCGGCCTGCCGGCGCAGCTTGTCCACCCACTCCGACGCCTTCTTCGACACCCGCACCTTCTCGGCGCGCAACAGCCCGGGGCTGCCCAGCAGCAGGGTGCGGCCGTCGGCCCACGTGCGCATGCCCAGGCCCACCAGCACCTCGCACTCCTCGTGCGGCGGGATGGTGATGTGCCGCTCCTCGGTCGAGCGGATCACCGCCTCGGCCAGCGGATGGCGGGAGTGGATCTCCGAGCTGGCCGCGTAGGCCAGCACCCCCTCGGGCTCCCAATCCTTGTGCAGCGCAATAATGTTGGTGACCACCGGGCGGCCGACGGTGAGCGTGCCGGTCTTGTCGAACACGATGGCGTCCACGCGGCCGGCCTGTTCGAGGTGGGATCCGCCCTTGATCAGGATGCCGCGGCGCGCGCCGTTGCCGATCGCGGCGCTGATCGCCGTCGGCGTGGACAGACCCACCGCGCAGGGGCACGCGATCAGCAGCATCGTCATCGCGCGGCGCACGTCCCCGGTGACCGCTAGGGTCAGGGCCGAGACGACGAACGAGGTGGGAACGAAACGGCGGGAGAAGTTTTCGCCGACGGTCTGGATGGGCGCCCGGTCGTGTTGGGCCTCCTCCACCCGGGTGATGATGCGCCCGATTGCGGTCTGGTTGCCGACGGCCTGGGCGCGCACCACCAGCCGGCCGCGCACCACGACCGACCCGGCGTGCACGTGCGCGCCGACCATCACCGAAACCGG
Organism: Mycobacterium sp. ACS4054; assembly: GCF_001667275.1. GTDB lineage: Bacteria > Actinomycetota > Actinomycetes > Mycobacteriales > Mycobacteriaceae > Mycobacterium. The sequence goes on along the minus strand of NZ_LZHV01000065.1, from coordinate 52,475 downwards.
CAGGTTCTCGCCGGTGATCGCGGACTGGTTCACGATCGCGTCGCCGTCGACCACCTCGCCGTCGACCGGTATCGCGACGTGGTCGTGGATGATCACCTCGTCGCCGATCTGCACGCTGTCGATGGGGACCTGCACCTCCTGGCCGTCGGCCAGCCGGATCCACGCCGTGTCCTGGCTGCCGCGCAGCAGCTCCGAGATGGCCCGCCGGGTGCGGCGCAGGGTGAGGTCCTGCAGGTACTCGCCGATGTTGAGCAGCCACAGCACGGTCAGGGCCACCACGTTCTCCCGCAAGACCAGGCTCGCCACCGTCGCCGCCGACACCAGGGCGTCGGTGCCGGCGCGCCCCGAGCGCAGCGAGCGCAGGGCGCCGCGCAGGAACGGGTAGCCGGTGAAGATCGTGACCCCGGTGGCCAGCACCCGGCCGTTCGGGCCCAGCAGCGGCGGCCGGGCGAACACGTAGCGCCGCACGCCGAGCAGGGCCAGCGCCGCGCCGCCGACGACCATCCGCAACACATCGGTGTTGCGGATCTCCGACGAGTGCGGCTCGCGCGCCGGGATCAGTTCGGCGGCGACGTGGGCGGCGGAGCCGATCGCGGCCAGCACCGCGGCGCGGTCGCAGCGCCGCGGCGAATACCAGACGACGACGGAACCGGTGCGCGGGTAGGCGTGCACCACGCGCACGCCGTCCTGCGCGGCGACCCCCTCCTCGACGGCCACCGCGCGGCGCGAATCGTCCCGCAGCCATTCAACGGAGACCCGCATACGTCCGGCGGCGTCCGAAATGACCCGCAGCGCAGCGTCATTCGTGGCGATGTCGGGCACCACGGCCAGGTGGGCGGGCATGTCCGCGAAAGATCAGTGGTCGTGCTGGTGGACGTCCGCGACGGCCGGGGTTGGCGCCTCCTCGCCGATGCGTTCGCGGGCTTCGGCCATCACGTCGGCGAGCTTCAGCCGCGCCGACTCGGCGGCCTCCTCGGCCTTGCGGGTTCCACGCAGGCCCAGCTCCGCCGCCGACACCGCGGTCTCGTGCAGCGGTGCCTTGGCCACGGCCTTGCGCACCACCTCGTAGGCCGTCACGCCGACGAGGCCGGTGACCACCGTCGATGCCGCCTTCGCCAAGAGCGCGTACCCCGCCATTTGCCCGGACCTCCGTGTCGTCGCCGCGTCAGCTAATGCTCGCTCGACGTTAACATTGAAATATAGCGATATCAATATGAATCGGCCGGCTACAGCGTCTTGGTGACCTTCTCCGTCTCGATCCGGCGCGCCAGCGCCGACGCGTCGGGGTTGGCCACCTGTACCAGCGACCCGCCGGCGGCCAGGATGGCCAGCAGGCCGTCCACCAGGTCGTCGGGTTGCGACCACGCGGCGGTGGACAGGACACGGTCGGCGGCCGCCAATTCCCTTGCGGCGGCCGATCTTTGGCACGCGGCCAGGACCTCGTCGACCGACCGCCCGTCGAGCGCGGGCCCGGGCCGGCCCTCGGGAACGATCTGGTCGCCGTGCACCCGCACGGCCGTGGCGTAGTCCGTGACGCCGATCGGCAGGTCGCCGGCGGGGCGCCCGAACGGATCCAGCGACAGCACCGCCACCTCGGCGGCGCCCAGCCCGTCCGCCTCGTCCAGCCGGTCGGCGGTGCACAGCGCGACGTCCGCCGGGCCGTGCGCCCCGAGCACCGCCTCGGCGCCGATCCACCACACGCCGAACAGCACGGCCGCGGTCTGCCAGTGCGCCGGAAGCAGGATCGCGACCCGGCTGCCCGGCCCGGCGCCCAGTTCGTCGCGCAACAGGTTGCCGGTCTTGGCGGCCCAGTTGGCCAGCGTCACCGCCGACAACTCGATGCGCTCGCCGGTCGCGTCGTCGTAGTAGGTGATGCGCGGGCCCACCGGGTCGGCCCGCAGCATCGGGTCGAGGATCGCGGCGGAGAGCGTGCTCAGTTGATGCACTCGGGCTTGTCGGAACCGGCCGTCAGGATCGGCGAGGGCGCCGGGACGTTCGGGTCGGCCGCCACCGAGCCGACGTTGGACACCTTGGCGGGCATCACCGTGCCGGTGCCGGAAAGCCCCGAGCCCGGGCCGCTGTAGTCGTTGCCCAGCACCACCCGCACCGAGCCCGGCGCCAGCGACGGATCCGCGACCACCGGCAACCCGCCCAGCTCCTTGGCCACCTCCTGGGCGCCCAGGTCGTCTGACTTGGCGGCGCGCACCTGGCTGCCCTTGACGTGGCCGCCGTCGTTGTTGCCGACCGTGCCCGCGCCAAATCCCTTGGCGGTCAACACCTGTGAGACCGCCGACGCCAGGCCGTTGATATCGGTGTCGTTCACCACGCTGGCGGTGGTCTTGGCCGGGGTGTACGCGATCTCCTCGGTCTTGCCCTGCTCCTGCTCGTGCAGCAGCCCGCTGACCCAGTCGGCGACCTGGTGCGGGTCCACCCGCACCACGCTTTGCATGCCGTCGTCGCTCCAGCCGGCGCCGTCGAGCACCGGGATGGTGGCGAACGCGACGTTGCCGCCGGCCAGCTTCTGCATCTGCTGGACGAAGTCCATCACGTCCCAGCCCGACGAGATCACCACCGAGCGCTGCACGGCGGCCTCCAGCCGCTTCAGCGTGCTGGGGCTGGACAGCGTCTTGCCGGAGATGACGCGGTGGGCCAGCGAGGCCATCACCACCTGCTGACGCACCACGCGGTCCAGGTCGCCGCGCGGCAGCTCGTGGCGCTGCCGGACGAAGCTGAGCGCCTCCGGGCCGTCGAGCCGTTGCTGGCCGGCCGGGAAGTCGGCGCCCGAAAGGGGTTCGAACACCGGCTCTTTGAGGCAGACGTCGACGCCGCCCAGCGCGTCGGTGATCAGGGAGAAGCCGAGCAGGCCGATCTCGGCGTAGTGGTCGACGGTGACGCCGGTGAGGTCGGCGACGGTCTTGATCAGCGCCTCGCGCCCGGCCTCGGTGCCCTGTGCCGCGGCGTCCGCGGCCGAGTCGCCGGCCTTGACCAGGCTGGTGCGCTTGGCCTCGCGGGCCTGGCCGTAGACGCCGTTGATCTTCGTCTTGCCCAGGCCCGGCGCGGCGACGTAGGAGTCGCGGGGGATCGAGATGGCGGTGGCCGACTTCCCGTTGTTGGGGATGCGGATCAGGATGATCGTGTCGGTGTTGGTCGCTTCCTCGTCGCCGACCCGCAGCGAGGCCAACTCCTCGGCGGACAGCGGGTTGCCGTGGGCGTCGGTGCGGCTGTCGAGGCCCACCAGCAGGATGTCGATCGCGCCGTCGTCGCCGCCCTTGCCCAGCGAGGGTGCGGACATGTGGAAGATGCCGTCCTCGAACGAGCGGACGTTGCTCCACGCCAGCCCGGTGCCGAGAACGACGACGAGCGTGAGCGCAGTGGCTATCACACGAACCACACGTTGCACAGGCATCCCACTAGATTACTTGCGGCACACGTGCTTCGTGGGTAGCGAAGCCCCGCGCGCCCCGGGCGTTCGCCCGCGCTTTCCCTGGCATGCCAGACTCAAACCATGTCGAGCAGGATTGTGATCGCCGGCGCCGGTGGGCAGCTGGGCGCCCATTTGCGCTCGCTGGCGGCCGATCAGGGGCGGGACGTGCTGGCGCTGACGTCGTCGGAGTGGGACATCACCGACCCGGCCGCCGCCGAGCGGATCATCGAGCGCGGCGACGTGGTGATCAACTGCGCGGCGTACACCGACGTGGACGGCGCCGAGAGCGACGAGGCCGGCGCCTACGCCGTCAACGCCGAGGGCCCCGAGCACATGGCCAAGGCTTGCGCCGGCGCCGACGCCCGGTTGATCCACGTCTCCACCGACTACGTGTTCAACGGCGACTTCGGCGGCGCGCAGCCGCGCCCCTACGAGCCCGACGACCCGACCGACCCGCGGGGCGTGTACGCCCGCAGCAAGCTCGCCGGCGAGCGGGCCGTGCTGGCGGCGCTGCCCGAGGCGGTCGTGGTGCGCACCGCATGGGTCTACACCGGCGGCACCGGCAAGGACTTCGTCGCCGTGATGCGCCGGCTGGCCGCGGGCGACGGCCCGGTGCGGGTGGTCGCCGACCAGGTGGGGTCACCGACCTACGTGGGCGACCTGGCCGGCGCGCTGCTGCAGGTCATCGACGACAACGTGCCCGGGCCCATCCTGCACGCCGCCAACGAGGGCGCGGTGTCCCGCTTCGAACAGGCGCGCGCGGTGTTCGCCGAATGCGGCGCCGACCCGGAGCGGGTGCAGCCGGTCAGCACCGCGGAGTTCCCCAGGCCCGCGCCGCGCCCGCCCTACACCGCGCTGTCCGGCCGGCAGTCCGCCGCGGCCGGGCTGCGACCGTTAAGGCCCTGGCGCCCTGCGCTTGTCGCGGCGCTGGCGGCCGCTCGACCGTTACCCTCTACGCGTGACTGACGTTCTGCCGGTCGTGACGGTGACCTACTCACCGGGCCCACACCTCGAGCGCTTCCTGGCCTCGCTGTCGCTGGCCACCGAGCGGCCGGTGTGCGTGCTGATGGCCGACAACGGCTCCACCGACGGCACCCCGCAGGCCGCCGTCGAGCGGTACCCGAACGTGCGGCTGTTCCACACCGGGGCCAACCTCGGCTACGGCACCGCGGTGAACCGCGCGGTCGCGCAGCTCGCCGAGTCGGCGGACGTCGACGCCGACTGGGTGATCGTGGCCAACCCGGACGTGCAGTGGGGGCCGGGCAGCATCGACGCCCTGCTGGACGCCGCCGCCCGCTGGCCGCGGGCCGGCGCGCTGGGCCCGCTGATCCGCGATCCCGACGGCTCGGTGTACCCGTCGGCGCGCCACCTGCCCAGCCTGGTCCGCGGCGGCATGCACGCGGTTGTCGGTCCGTTCTGGAAGCGCAACCCGTGGACGGCGGCCTACCGCCAGGAACGGCAGGAACCCAGCGAGCGGGTGGTGGGCTGGCTGTCGGGCTCGTGCCTGCTGGTGCGCCGGTCCGCCTTCGGCCAGGTCGGCGGGTTCGACGAGCGCTACTTCATGTATATGGAGGACGTCGACCTGGGTGACCGGCTCGGCAGGGCCGGCTGGCTGAGCGTCTACGTGCCGTCGGCCGAGGTGCTGCACCACAAGGGCCACTCCACCGGGCACGACCCGGCCAGCCACCTGGCGGCGCACCACCAGAGCACCTACCTGTTCCTGGCGGACCGGCATTCGGGCTGGTGGCGGGCGCCGCTGCGGTGGACGCTGCGGGCCTCGCTGGCGCTGCGCTCCCGCCTGATGGTGCGCGGCGCCCTGCGGGATCGGAGACGCAAACTGGCGGAAGGGCGGCGCTCACATGGCTAACCCCCAGGTCGATGCCGTGGTTCTGGTCGGCGGCAAGGGCACCCGGCTGCGGCCGCTGACGCTGTCGGCGCCCAAGCCCATGCTGCCCACGGCCGGGCTGCCGTTTCTGACCCACCTGCTGTCGAGGATCGCCGCGGCGGGCATCGAGCACGTCATCCTGAGCACCTCGTACCAGGCCGCGGTGTTCGAGGCCGAGTTCGGCGACGGGTCCAAGCTGGGCCTGCAGATCGAATACGTCACCGAGGAGCGGCCGCTGGGCACCGGCGGCGGCATCGCCAACGTCGCCGGACACCTGCGGCACGACACCGTGATGGTGTTCAACGGCGACGTCCTCGCCGGGTCGGACCTCGGCCAGATGATCGAGTTCCACCGGGCCCAGCAGGCCGACGTCACGTTGCACCTGGTGCGGGTGGGCGACCCGCGGGCCTTCGGCTGCGTCACCACCGACGAGGACGGCCGGGTCACCGCCTTCCTGGAGAAGACGCAGGACCCGCCGACCGACCAGATCAACGCCGGCACCTACGTGTTCGCCCGCGACATCATCGACCGGATCCCCCGGGGCCGGGAGGTGTCGGTCGAACGCGAGGTGTTCCCGGCCCTGCTCGCCGATCCGGACGTCAAGGTGTGCGGCTACGTCGACGCCAGCTACTGGCGCGACATGGGCACGCCGGAGGACTTCGTCCGGGGCTCGGCCGACCTGGTCCGGGGAATCGTCTCGTCGCCGGCCCTGCACGGCCACCGCGGCGAGCAGCTGGTGCACGACGGCGCCGCGGTGTCACCGGGCGCGGTGCTGGTGGGCGGCACCGTCGTCGGGCGGGGCGCCGAGATCGGCCCCGGCGTCCGGCTGGACGGGGCGGTGATCTTCGACGGCGTCAAGGTCGAGGCCGGCAGCGTGATCGAGCGCTCGATCATCGGCTTCGGCGCGCGCATCGGGCCGCGGGCGCTGATCCGCGACGGCGTGATCGGCGACGGCGCCGACATCGGGGCGCGCTGCGAGCTGCTGCGCGGCGCCCGGGTGTGGCCCGGCGTCTCGATTCCCGACGGCGGGATCCGCTACTCGTCCGACGTCTAGCCGCGGGACCCCCTGCGCGAGCGTGCGGCTAGCCGCACACTCGCCGCCGCGCGTGCGGCTAGCCCCACACTCGGCGGCTATAGGCGGCTAACGGCGTCGCGCCTGCCCCACCAAAAACGCCAGCGCATGGTCGGTGCCCTCGGGCAGCGCGTCGGCGGGCCACCACCGCAAATCGTCGGACTCGTCGCTGATCGCGATCCGCGCGCCGGCCGGCGCGTGCGCCACGAACTGCAGCTCCAGGTGCCGGGTGGGCACGCCCAGCGAGCAGGTGACCGGGTGCACGTGGATGGCGGCCAGCTCGGGCTCGATGCGCAGACCGGTGACGCCGGACTCCTCGGTGGCCTCCCGCAGCGCGGCGGCGACGATGTCGCCGTCCTCGTCGTCGCAGTGGCCGCCCAGCTGCACCCAGCGGCCCACCCGCGGATGCAGGGTCAGCAGCACCCGGTCGCCGGTGTGGTCGACCACCAGCGCCGAGGCGGTGACGTGCCCCGGCACGCACTCGCGCAGGCAGGCGTCCGGTCGGGCGAGCACGAAGGCCAGCACCGCGTGCCGCAACGAATCCTGCGCCGCGTCGGGCGCCCGCCAGTCGGTCAGCATCGCGATCGCCGACTCCCGCACGCTCACCGGGAACCCCGCCGTTTCCGGCGATCCCGCAGCGACGCCCAGGCCGCGCGGCAGTCCGCCACCGCCTCGGGCCGCAGCCCCAGCCCGTCGACAAGCACGCGGCGGTCGACGACGACCACCGCGATCCCGATCTCGTTGGCCTTCAACAGCACATCGACGTCGCCGGCGAGGCCCTGGCCGGCGAGCGCCGGTGGGGGAATGGGCAGCTGCTCGGCTTCGCGGGGTTCGAGCTCCAGGATGCCCCCGCCGTAGCTGCGGCCGATGATCTCGGCGAAGGCGAACGTCACGCTGTTGTGGAAGACGGCGGCCAGCGCGGTCGCGTCTTCGAAATCGGAGCCCGCGGTCAGCCGCAGCCGGTGCACGGTGTCGGTGCTCGTCGCGGCGGCGGCGTTGACGGTCAGGCGCGGCGCCAGGTGGATCTGGCGCAGCATGAACAGGTCCGGGACCCACAGCGACGGCGTGGTCCACCACGGCTTGCGGATCGAGCACTTGTAGCCGCCGTCCACCCCGGCGGCCTCGCCGTTGTGGATGTGTGCGATCAGGGCGGCGTCGACCGGGTCGGGTGGCGCGTTGAGCAGCCAGCCGCGGCGGCCGGTGGCGACATCGCTTGCGCGGCAGTCGGTGTCGTAGACCAGTCCGGACAGCTGCGCGCTGCGCGACACGAGCGGGACGCAGTGGGGGAGCAGCCCGAGTTCGCGGGCCTGGGCGTCGGTGAAGGTGAAGAAGCTGTTGCGGCCCGTCACGATGCCCACGTCCACCGCGGCGACCGACCCGAGCCGGGTCAGGGCCGGCGATCGCTTGAGCGTGCGCAGCAGCCGGATCGCGGCCGGGTCCAGGAAGTACTTGGTCCACTTCTCGTTTTCGTGCAACAGCGCGGGAGCCGACTCGACGTCCAGGTCCGTGTCCGCGAGCGCGTCGGCGCCGGCGAGGTGGACCGTGCGGATGCGGGCCGGCCCGGCGCCGGCGACCCCGCAGAACAGCACGACCTCCTGCAGGATGCCGTCGAAGACCAGGCGCTCGAACGTGATTAGCGTGATGTCGGCGAAGCGGCTCAGCAGGAACTCGCGCAGCTGCGCGGCGTAAGAGACCTGGAGCAACTCGGCGGGCAGCACCAGCCCCACCCGGCCGCCCTCGCGCACCAGGATCGAGCTCGCCACCACGAAGGGGACCCACGCGTTGGTCAGCCGGGTCGGCCGCAAACCCGCGCGCCTCATCAGTTCCAGCGCGGGGTCGCGGTGCTCGGGCGCCCAGTTGCCGAACCGGATGTAGGGCGGATTCCCCGCGACCCCGTCCCAGCCGCCGGGCTCGGCCGCGGGGAGCCAGGCGAACAGGTTCGCGGCGTCGACGGGGGCGAATCGGCGCGCCTTGGCCGCCTCTTCGGGCACCAGCTCGACGCCGCGCACCCCGCCGCCGAGGGCGGCCAGCTCGCGCAGGATCGCGCCGTCGCCGCAGGAGGGTTCCACGATGCGCGGGCCGGCCTCGCCGACCCAGCGGGCCAGAAACCGGGCCACCGGCGCGGGCGTGTAGTAGCCGCCGCGGACCTTGTCGGCGGACGCCGCCGGCTTGCCCGCGAATCTCATGGGCCGATTATCGCCGACGGGCGCCGCTCACTTGCGGATCAGCAAATCCCCGGGGTCCACCGCGTCGCGCGGCCCGGCGGTTTCCTCCGGGTAGCCGATCGCGATGGCGCCCAACGGCGCCCAGTCGGCCGGCAATCCGAGCTCGGCGCGCACCAGGTCGGCGGCGAAGATCGTCGAGCCGATCCAGCAGCTGCCCACCCCCCGCACGGCCAGCGCGACCAGCAGCGCCTGCACGGCCGCCCCGACCGCGACGGTGAACATGGTGTGCTCGGCCTCGGTGCGGGCGGCGTCGGGATAGGAGTGCGCGCCGTCGGGGACCAGCATCGGGATGACGACCTCGGGTGCGTCGTAAAGGATCTGGCCGCGCGCCACCCGGCGCTCCACCGAGTCGGCGGGCCGGCCGTCACCGGAAAGGTCGGCGCGCCACTTGTCTTTCATGCGGTCCAGCAACCGCGTCCGGGCGTCGCGAGCCTGCAGCCAGACGAACCGGACCGGGCGGGTGTGGTGCGGGGCCGGGGCGGTGAGGGCCTCGGCGACGGCGGCTTCGATCAGCTCGGGCGCCACCGGCTCGGCGCTGAACCGGCGCACCGATCGGCGCAACAGCTGGGCCTGCCGCCGGCCCACGTCGATGGCCTCGGCGGTGCCCAGCCAGAACAGGTCCTCCTCGCCGGGCCGCAGCAGCTGCCGCGCCGTCGAGCCGTCGTCGCTCACCGTGAGGCCGCGCACCACGGCCACAGGCATGGCGGTCAATTTCCCCTTCACCAGGTCGGCCGCCGCCGCCACCTCGTCGGCGACCGCGATCTCGGTGACCACCAGCTCGTTGCCGTGCCGGTCGAGCGCCCCCGAATAGCCGTGCAGCACAGCCAGACCGGACGAGCCCACCGCCGCGTCGATCTGGCCGTTGCGCCAGGCGCGGCCCATGGTGTCGGTGATGACGACGGCGACGTCGACGCCGAGCAGCCGGGCCAGCCCGGCGCGCAGGGCCGCGGCGCTGCCGTCCGGGTCGAGCGGCAGCAGCGCCAGTTCGTCGCGGCCCACGTTGGATCCGTCCACGCCCGCGGCGGCCTGGATCAGCCCGATGCGGTTCTCGGTGATCAGGGTCCGGCCCTTGCGCGCCAACACCCGCACCGCCTCGTCGTCGACCAGCTTGCGGCGGAGTTGGTCGCGCTCCTCGGCGTCCTGCGGCGCCGGCACCAGCCGGCCCTCGCACTTGGACACCACCTTGCTCGTCACCACCACGACGTCGCCGTCGCGCAGCCAGGGGGCGGCCGCGGCCAGCGCCGCGCTCAGGTCGTCGCCGGGCCGGAATTCGGGCAGCCCCGCGACGGGCAGGATCTCGATCGCCGCGGCGGTGCCGTGTTCGGTCACGCCGTCACGCCCGCAAGCTCGAGCCCCGCGGCGACCATCTCGGCCGTCGCCTTGGGGTCGGTCATCAACAGCGGAACGGCGGTCACCGCCACGCCGTCGATGTCGGCGTGATCGCCCTCGTGCACCAGCCAGCAATCGAGTATCCCGGTGCCGCGGCGCGCCCCGTAATGCCGGCCGACCGCCTCCGCGGTGGATGGGACCCCGATCACCGACAGGCACGCATCGGCCATGCCGCGCAATGGCTTTCCACCGATGATCGGCGAGTAGCCGACGACCGGGGCGCTCGCCGAGCGCAGCGCGGAACGGATGCCGGGGACGGCAAGGATGGCGCCGACGCTCACCACCGGATTGGACGGCGCCAGCAGGATGACGTCGGCGTCGGCGATGGCCGCCACCGCTTCACTTGTGGCGGAGGCCTTTTCGGCGCCGACGAAGGCGAAGCTGTGGGTGGGCACGTCGGCGCGGTAGCGCACCCACCACTCCTGGAAGTGGATGGCCCGCCGGTTGCCGTCGTCGGGATCGGTGATCACCACGTGGGTCTCGCAGCGGTCGTCGCTGGCCGGCAGCAGACGGGCGCCGGGTTGCCAGCGGTCGCACAGCGCCGCGGTGATCTGTGACAGCGGGTAGCCGGCGTTGAGCATCTGGGTGCGCACCAGGTGGGTGGCGATATCCCGGTCGCCGAGACCGAACCAGTCCGGTTGCATGCCGTAGCGCGCCAATTCCTCTTTGGCGTGCCAGGTTTCGTCGCGGTGACCCCACCCTCGCTCCGGGTCTACGCCTCCACCTAAGGTGTACATGCAGGTGTCCAAATCCGGGCAGACCCGCAGTCCATGAATCCAGGCGTCGTCGCCGATGTTGACGATGGCGTTGAGTTCGTGGTTGCTGGTTCCCGCATCCGGGTGCCGTTGCGTTTCGAACTGACCGAGCCCGAGCAGCTGTTGAACCCCCAGCAGGAAGCGGGCGCCGCCAACCCCACCGACCAGAACGGTGACCTTCACTTGGACGACAGTACTGCCCGGCGACCGTGCGGTGTCGGGGCCGTTACGCGGCCCTTAAGCATAGTTGCGGGCGGTGTGATCGACACGCCGAATGCGCAAAACAACGGAAACGCCGTAATTCGGTCACGAGATGGTATGGAAATGCGCCGTAATGCTTGACCCGGCAGGTCAACCCGTGTCTAATCACAACAGTGTCATTTCCCGGTTGGCCGGCCGGTTCCGGTGTCGCAGACCGAGATTCGATCACTTGTTCGAATTGTCTGTACACATCAGAAAAGTGGGAACCACTCACTCTCTCAATCAAACTGAGGAGGCGGACGACCGTATGTCTTACGAACATCTTCGAGGAGTCATGGCGAGCACGCCGCACACCCCCATCGCTTCGGCGCCGGCCCTGCCCGCGCGGCCGCACCTGACCGTGGTTCCTGATGCGCCAGTCGCATTCGAGCCCGAGCCGATGCCGATGCCCGTTGCGGACCAGTGGCAGGACCGGGCGCTGTGCGCCCAAACGGATCCCGAGGCCTTCTTCCCGGAGAAGGGCGGATCCACCCGCGAGGCCAAGAAGATCTGCCTGGGGTGCGAGGTGCGTCATGAGTGCCTGGAGTACGCCCTAGAGCACGACGAGCGCTTCGGCATTTGGGGCGGTCTCTCCGAGCGCGAGCGCCGGCGCCTCAAGCGCGGCATCATCTAGCGCGCCCGCGCCGCCGTCATTTATTCGTCGTCGATCGTCGGGTCGATGACCGACGGTTCGACATCGAGGTAGATGGCCACCTGGGCCACCAGGATTTCGTGCAGTAAATCACCGAGCTCGACGGTGTCCTTGGCCCGTCGCTCAATCGGCTTGCGGAACAAGACAATTCGCGCCCGCGTGGCGTTGCCGCGGACGTCGACGCCGGCCGGGATCAATCGCGCCAGCGGGATCGGCCCGTCGGCGATCACCTCCGGCGGCCACTGCACGCTGTCGGGATCCTTGGCCGCGATGCGGGGAATCTCGTCGACCGCCACGTCCAACTCGGCCAGCCGGGCCTGCCAATGCCGCTCGATCGGTTCGTAGGCCTCGAGCACCGCCATGTCGAACCGCTCGGCCCGGCTGCGCCAGCCCGGCACCGTCGGCGGCAGCAGCGGACCGCGCACATCGCGGCCCCGCCGCGACGACCGGTGGGAGGCGAACCGGCCCGGAGACCGACCCCTGTGCGGGGAGCTGCGCGAATCGCCCACGGGCCGATGGTAACGGTTGCACATCGGGCGCCGAGGAGTTGCGCGTGTCCGGCGCTTCACGGACGTTTGCGCACGATAGCCTTTCGGCGTGAACGTTCCCCGTCGCTGTTGTCGGCCCGGGTGTCCGCACTACGCCGTGGCGACCTTGACGTTCGTCTACTCGGACTCGACGGCAGTGGTCGGCCCACTCGCGACCGCGCGGGAACCGCATTCGTGGGACTTGTGCGTCGGCCACGCCGGCCGGATCACCGCGCCCCGCGGGTGGGATCTCGTGCGCCACGCCGGCCCGCTCTTCACCGAGCCCACCCATCCCGATGAGGACGACCTGGTCGCCCTCGCCGACGCGGTGCGCGAGCGCGCTCCCGGCGAGCGCGGCGTGGCCTACGGGGGCGCCGGCGCGCCGCGCAACGGATTTGACGGCTTCGGCGACCCGCTCGTCCATCACGGCGGGTCGCAGGCCACCGCGCCCAGCAGCAGTGTGCTGGCGCCGCCCGAGCATCGTTCCGGCCGGCGCCGCGGGCATCTGCGGGTGTTGCCCGACCCCAGTGACTAGCCGTTCCGGCATCGCGGGCAATCCCCGCGCACCACTGCGGTCCCGTGTTTCCTCCGGGCCGATAGGCTGACGGCCAAGAGGCGAAGGAACGAAGCAATTCGAAGGCGTCAGGAGGCCCCCGCATGTCTCGGCTCGCCGCGACTGTGCATCGTGTCGTCAAGGCTTACGACGTGCGAGGGCTGGTCGGCGAGGAGATCGACGAGCCTCTGGTCACCGCGTTGGGGGCGGCCTTCGCCAAGCTGATGCGCGGCGAGGGTGCCGGGCGGGTGGTGATCGGCCACGACATGCGGGACAGTTCGCCGGGGCTGGCCGAGGCGTTCGCGGCCGGGGTCCTGGGCCAGGGCCTGGACGTGGTGCGGATCGGCCTGTCCTCCACGGATCAGCTTTACTTCGCCTCGGGGTCGCTGGACTGCCCGGGCGCGATGTTCACCGCGAGCCACAACCCGGCGGCCTACAACGGCATCAAGCTGTGCCGCGCCGCCGCCAAGCCGGTGGGCGCCGAGAGCGGCCTGCGCGCGATCAGCGAGGACGTCATCGCCGGGGTCGAGCGCTACGACGGACAACCCGGAACCGTCACCGACCGCGACGTGCTCGACGACTACGGCGCGTTCCTGCGCTCGCTGGTGAACACCTCGGGGCTGCGGCCCCTGCGGGTCGCGGTGGACGCCGGCAACGGCATGGCCGGTCTCACCGCGCCCGCCGTGCTCGGCGCGATCGACTCGATCACCCTGCTGCCGTTGTACTTCGAGCTCGACGGCTCGTTTCCCAATCACGAGGCCAACCCGCTGGATCCGGCCAACCTGGTGGACCTGCAGGCCTACGTCCGCGAGACCGGCGCCGACATCGGGCTGGCCTTCGACGGCGACGCCGACCGCTGCTTCGTCGTCGACGAACGCGGCCGCCCGGTGTCGCCGTCGACGGTCACCAGCCTGGTGGCCGCGCGGGAACTGGGCCGGGAGATCGGTGCCACCATCATCCACAACGTCATCACCTCGCGGGCGGTGCCGGAGCTGGTCACCGAGCGCGGCGGCACGCCGCTGCGCTCCCGCGTCGGGCACTCCTATATCAAGGCGATGATGGCCGACACCGGCGCCATCTTCGGCGGGGAACACTCGGCGCACTATTACTTCCGTGACTTCTGGGGCGCGGACTCCGGGATGCTGGCGGCGCTGTACGTGCTGGCCGCCCTCGGCGAGCAGGACCGGCCGTTGTCGGAGTTGACCGCCGACTACCAGCGCTACGAATCGTCCGGCGAGATCAACTTCACGGTGTCCGACGCCGCGCTGTGCACCGAGGCGGTGCTCAAGTGCTTCGGCAGCCGCATCCACTCCATCGACCACGTGGACGGGGTGACCGTCGACCTCGGCGACGGCAGCTGGTTCAACCTGCGCAGCTCCAACACCGAGCCGCTGCTGCGGCTCAACGTGGAGGCGCGCAGCACCGAGGACGTCGACGCGGTGGTCGCCGAGGTCAGCGCCGAGATCCGCGGCCAGTCCGCGCCTGCGGAGGCCGCGACGTGAACGCCGTGCGGGCGATCGATCTCGAAGACACCGAGGGCCTGCTCGCCGCCGACCGGGACGGCCTGCTGCGCTCGGCCTCGTCGGCCGGGGCGCAGGTGCGCGCCGTCGCCGCCGCCGTCGACGAGGGTGAGCTGGACCCGCTGCGGTCCGACGATCGGCCGCGCAGCTTGATCTGGGTGGCCGGCCGCGGGGCCGCCGAGGCCGCCGGCGCGATGGTCGCCGCGACGGTGGCCGGTGCGGCCTCCGAGCCGATCGCGCTGACCGCCGAGGTGCCGCCGTGGATCGGTCCGCTCGACGTGCTGGTGGTCGCGGGCGACGATCCCGGCGATCCGGCGCTGGTCACCGCGGCCGTGACCGCGGCGCGCCGCGGGGCGCGGGTCGTCGTCGTCGCGCCGTACGAGGGTCCGCTGCGGGATGCCACCGCCGGCCGCGCGGCGGTGCTGGCGCCCCGGCTTCCGATCCCCGACGAGTTCGGCGTGTGCCGCTACCTGGCCGCCGGCCTGGCCGTCGTGCAGGCGGTGGACCAACGACCGAGCGTCGACCTGCGGGCGCTGGCCGACGAGCTGGACGCCGAGGCGCTGCGCAACAGCGCGGCCCGCGAGTTGTTCACCAACCCGGCCAAGACCATCGCGGCGCGCCTGGCCGGCCGGCAGGTCGCGTTGACCGGCGACTGCGCCGCGACGCTGGCGCTGGCCCGGCACGGCAGCTCGGTGCTGCTGCGGGTGGCCCATCAGGTGGTCGCCGCCACCGGTCTGGCGGACGCCGTCGTCGCGCTGCGCGCCGGGGGGGCCGGCGGCCTGCCGGATCCCGCCGACGCGATCTTCCACGACGAACAGATCGACGGGCCGCTGCCCCAGCGGCTGCTGGTGCTGGCCCTGACCCTGCGGGCCGAACAGCCGGTGGTGGCCGCCCGGACCGCCGGGCTCGACGACGTGTACCTGCTCGCCGCCGAAGACGTGCCCGACGGGCCCGGCGGCTCGGCCGGCTCGACGGTGGCGCCGGCGTTGGGCGGTGCCATCAGCGCCGAGCAGCAACTGGCAGTATTGGCCGTTCGACTGGAGATGGCCGCGGTTTACGCGCGCCTGGCGCGGGGATAGATAGAACAGTGGAACTGCTTCGCGGGGCGTTGCGGACGTACGCCTGGGGATCGCGTACCGCCATAGCCGAATTCACCGGGCGTTCGGTACCGGCCGCCCATCCCGAGGCCGAGCTCTGGTTCGGCGCCCACCCCGGCGACCCGGCCTGGCTGGAAACGGACGCGGGCGAGATCTCTTTGCTCGACGCGCTGGTCGCCGACCCGGAGGGCCAGCTCGGTCCCGGGGCGCGGGCCCGGTTCGGTGACGTGCTGCCGTTCCTGGTCAAGGTGCTCGCGGCCGACGAGCCACTGTCGCTGCAGGCCCACCCGAGCGCGGCCCAGGCCGCCGAGGGCTACCTGCGGGAGGAGCGGCTGGGCATTCCGCTGACCTCCCCGGTGCGCAACTACCGCGACACGTCGCACAAACCCGAACTGCTGGTGGCGCTGCAGCCGTTCGAGGCGCTCGCCGGATTCCGCCAGGCCTCGCGCACCATCGAGCTGCTGCGGGCGCTGGCCGTCTCCGACCTCGACCCGTTCATCGACCTGCTCAACGACCAATCCGACGCCGACGGCCTGCGCGCGCTGTTCACCACCTGGATCACCGCGCCGCAGCCCGACATCGACGTGCTGGTGCCCGCGGTGCTGGACGGCGCCATCCAGTACATCAGCTCCGGGGCAACGGAATTCGCCGGCGAGGTCAAGACGGTGCTGGAGCTGGGGGAGCGCTACCCCGGCGACGCCGGCGTGCTGGCGGCACTGCTGCTGAACCGCATCACGCTGGCCCCGGGCGAGGCGATCTTCGTTTCGGCCGGCAGCCTGCACACCTACCTGCGCGGCTTCGCGCTGGAGGTGATGGCCAACTCGGACAACGTGTTACGCGGCGGCCTGACCCCCAAGCACGTCGACGTCCCCGAGCTGTTGCGGGTGCTGAACTTCACGCCCACCACCGAGGAGCAGGTGCGGGCCCCGATGCGCCGCGAGGGCTTCGGCCTGATCTACGAGACCCCGGCCGACGAGTTCGCCGTCGCGCTGCTGGAGCTTGACGGCGAGTATCTGGGTCACGAGGTCGACGCGTCGTGCAGCCACGAGGGCCCGCAGATCCTGCTGTGCACCGAGGGCTGCACGACGGTGCACGGCAAGTCCGGATCGCTGACGCTGCAGCGAGGGATGGCCGCGTGGGTGGCGGCCGACGACGCCCCGATCCGGCTGGTCGCGCGCGAGCCCACCAAGTTGTTCAGGGCGACTGTGGGACTGTGACGGCGCGCCTGTGCTTCACAGCCTGGCGGCGCTCGCCCAGCCACAGCCGCATGTTGTGTGCGATGGTCCGGCCGACGATGCGCGGCGGCGGAACCATGTAAAGGCTGTCCAGCAGCGAGAACCGCCGCAAAAACCATTCCGCCAGAACGGGATCGGTCTCCGCGGCCCCGAGGAACTGGTCGAACAGCGCGCCGGACGGCCGCCACCACCACGGGGCGGGCTGCTTCGGCTCGGCGTGGTGGAAGGTGACGTCGCCGATGGCGTTCATCGTCCAGACCGGGAAGGTGCTCTTGGCCGTCGCCCGGCTCAGCGCGGTGGCCACCTCGTCGTCGGGCAGCTGCAGCGCGCGGCGCAGATGCCCAGCCTGCAGCGAGGTCATCGTCATGCCCTGCCCGAAGGTGGGGTTGAAGCTGGCCACGGCGTCGCCGAACGGGAGGATGCCGGCGGGTAGGCGGTCCAGCTTGTCGTAGCGCCGCCACTTGCTGGCCGGGAAGGCGTGGAACGCCGGCTCGCCGATGGGCTCGGCCTGCTTGAGCGCCGCGTTCACGTGCGCCGGCACCAGCTCCTCGGCCAGCGCCAGCATCTCGGGAAAGGTCTGCGGCGGTTTGACATTCGCCACCCCGAAGGTGGTCAGCACCCAGGTGCCGTCCTCGTAGCACAGCATGCCCAGCCCCAGCGACTTGTCGTGCGAGGCGCCGGCGACCACCACCTTCTCGGCGATCAGCCCGTCGGGGATGCGGAACTGCTGGGTGGCGTAGTAGATGCCGATGTCGAGGACTTCCTCTTCCGGCCGCTCGTATCCCCATTGCGTCAGCCAGACCGGCAGCCGGGTGCCCCCGCCGGCCGCGTCGACGACGAGGTCCGCGGCAACGAATTCCGGCTCCCCGCCGCCGTCGCCCGCCGGATCCAGCAGCACCCCGGTCACCCGTTGACGCACCGGGTCGAACCGCGGTTCGGCCACCGAGCGCCGCGCGATCGTGACGTTGGCGGTGTCCTGGACCCGTTTGCGCAACTGCCACTCCAGGTGAGGGCGGCTGGGCACGTACGCGGTGAATTCGTCGCGCAGGGTGTGCCCGGTCCCGAGCACGTGACCGGCGGCGCCGAGGTGAATGCAATCGGGCCGGTTCTCCAGCATCGGCACCCCGGCGGCGACCATGTCTTGCAGCAGGCCGGGGAACAGGCTCTCGAACTCCATTGCGCCACGGGCCATCAGCATGTGCAGGTGCCGGTCCTGGGGGACCGTCGCCCGGTTCGTCGGCGTGCTCGGCAACTCGTCGCGTTCGTAGACGGTGACCCGGGCATAGGCGTCGGAGAGCACCTGCGCGGCGGACAGGCCGGCGATGCTCGCTCCGATGACCACCGCATGGTCCCTGGTGTTTGCTTTGGTGTCCGGCATCTCGGCAGAGTACCCAGTACTGTGACGGACCAATGGGTCCCACGCGTTGGGAAAGGGCGGCGGATGGCCAATCGATGGCGCATGAAGTCGGTCGAACAATCGATCGCCGACACCGATGAGCCCGACACCCGGCTACGCAAGGAGCTGACCTGGCTGGACCTGGTCGTCTTCGGGGTGGCCGTGGTGATCGGCGCCGGAATTTTCACGGTGACCGCGTCGACAACGGGGGACATCACCGGCCCGGCGATCTGGATCTCGTTCGTGATCGCGGCCGTCACCTGCGCGCTCGCGGCGCTGTGCTACGCCGAGTTCGCCTCGACCCTGCCGGTCGCCGGCAGCGCCTACACCTTCTCTTATGCCACCTTCGGCGAATTCCTGGCCTGGATCATCGGCTGGAACCTGCTGCTCGAGCTGGCCATCGGCGCGGCGGTCGTGGCCAAGGGATGGTCGAGCTACCTGGGCAACGTGTTCGGATTCGCCGGCGGCACCAGTCAGTTCGGGTCGGTCAACCTGGACTGGGGCGCGCTGCTGATCGTCGCCGGGGTGGCGACCCTGATCGCGCTGGGCACCAAGCTGTCCTCGCGGTTCTCCGCGGTGATCACCGGCATCAAGGTGTCGGTGGTGCTGCTGGTGGTCGTCGTCGGAGCCTTCTATATCAAGGCCTCCAACTATTCCCCGTTCATTCCCAAGCCCGAGGCCGGGCACGAGGCCTCCGGCGTCAACCAGTCGGTGCTGTCGCTGCTGACCGGGGCACACAGCAGCCATTACGGCTGGTACGGCGTGCTGGCCGGCGCCTCGATCGTGTTCTTCGCGTTCATCGGGTTCGACATCGTCGCCACCATGGCCGAGGAGACCAAGAACCCGCAACGCGACGTCCCGCGGGGCATCCTCGCGTCGCTGGCCATCGTGACCGTGCTCTACGTGGCGGTGTCGGTGGTGTTGTCCGGGATGGTGTCCTACACCCAACTCAAGACCGCGCCCGGCCACAAGCCGGCGAACCTGGCCACGGCGTTCACGGCCAACGGCATCAACTGGGCCAGCAAGATCATCGCCATCGGGGCGCTCGCCGGACTGACCACCGTGGTCATGGTTCTGATGCTCGGCCAGTGCCGCGTCCTGTTCGCGATGGCGCGCGACGGCCTGCTGCCCCGGCAGTTGGCCAAGACCGGTGCGCGCGGCACCCCGGTGCGCATCACGGTGCTCGTCGCGATCGTCGTGGCCGCGACGGCCTCGGTGTTTCCGATCGCCAAGCTCGAGGAGATGGTGAACGTCGGCACGCTGTTCGCGTTCGTCCTGGTCTCGGCCGGCGTCGTCGTGCTGCGCCGCACCCGCCCCGACCTGGAGCGTGGCTTCCGGGCGCCGTGGGTGCCGGCCCTGCCGATCGCGTCGATCTGCGCCTGCGTGTGGCTGATGCTCAACCTCACCGCGCTGACCTGGGTGCGGTTCGGCGTCTGGCTCGTGGTGGGAACCGCGATCTACGTCGGCTACGGCTACCGGCACTCCGTGCAGGGCACGCGCGACGCCGGGCATCCCGACAAGGAACCCGACCCCGACGCGACTTCCACCGCGGCATAGGCCAGCGGGCGCAGATCAGCTCGTCCGGTGTGCGCGCCGGGCCTTGGCGTGCGCTTGCGGCTTTCGCGGTGCGCCCCGGGCGGAAAACGGGCCCGGTCCGCGACCTCACTGCACATTCGACGCCATGGACGCACGCTCAACGAGGCGCTTTACAAAAGGGCACTCTGTGTCTAGACAGGAGACGTAATAGTCGATATTGTCAACCCCAAGCGTGGTGTGACTCACAAGGAGGTTTGGCATATGACCACAGTCGAACGGCAGTTAAACCCGGAAGCGGCCGAGCCGCCCGTCTGGCGGGACAAGAAGCGGCGCCTCTGGCTGATGGGACTGATCGCCCCGACGGCGCTGTTCGTGATGCTGCCGATCGTCTGGGGGCTCAACCAGCTCGGCTGGCACGCCGCCGCACAGGCGCCGCTGTGGATCGGGCCGATCCTGGTCTACGTCCTGCTGCCGATCCTGGACCTGCGCTTCGGGCCCGACGGGCAGAACCCGCCCGACGAGGTGATGGAGCAGCTGGAGAACGACAAGTACTACCGCTACTGCACCTACATCTTCATCCCGTTCCAGTACCTCAGCGTGGTCTTCGGCGCGTACCTGTTCACCGCCTCGAACCTGAGCTGGCTGGGCTTCCCACCTGGTTCGGGAGGCCCGCTGGGCTGGGCGGGCAAGCTGGGCGTGGCGCTGTCGGTGGGCGTCCTCGGCGGCGTCGGCATCAACACCGCCCACGAAATGGGCCACAAGAAGGACGCGCTGGAGCGGTGGCTGTCCAAGATCACCCTGGCGCAGACCTGCTACGGCCACTTCTACATCGAGCACAACCGCGGCCACCACGTGCGGGTGTCCACGCCGGAAGACCCCGCGTCGGCCCGCTTCGGGGAGACCTTCTGGGAGTTCTTGCCGCGCAGCGTGTTCGGCAGCCTGCGCTCGTCGCTGCGGCTGGAGGCCCAGCGCCTGCGCCGCCAGGACAAGAACCCGTGGAACCCGGCCACGTATCTGTCCAACGACGTCCTCAACGCGTGGCTGATGTCAATCGTGTTGTGGGGCGTGCTGATCGCGGTCTTCGGCCCGGCGCTCATCCCGTTCGTGATCATCCAGGCCGTCTTCGGCTTCAGCCTGCTCGAGGCCGTCAACTATCTGGAGCACTACGGGCTGTTGCGGCAGCAGAACGCGAACGGTCGCTACGAGCGCTGCGCGCCGGTGCACAGCTGGAACTCCGACCACGTCGTCACCAACCTGTTCCTCTACCACCTGCAGCGGCACAGCGACCACCATGCCAACCCCACTCGCCGCTACCAGACGCTGCGCAGCATGGAAGGCGCGCCCAACCTGCCAAGCGGCTACGCGTCGATGATCTCGCTGACCTACGTGCCGCCGCTGTGGCGCAGGGTGATGGACCACCGGGTGCTCGAGCACTACGACGGCGACATCACCAAGGTCAACATCCACCCGCGGGTGCGCGAGCGGGTGCTGGCCCGCTACGGGGCGTCGGCATGACGGCCTACCGCTGCCCGGGCTGCGACTACACCTACGACGAGGCGAAAGGCGATCCGCGGGAAGGCTTTCCCGCGGGCACGCCCTTCGGCGACATCCCCGACGACTGGTGCTGCCCGGATTGCGCGGTGCGCGAAAAGATCGATTTCCAGGAGATAGGAGCCATCCGATGACCGATTACAAGCTCTTCATCTGCGTGCAGTGCGGGTTCGAGTACGACGAGGCCAAGGGCTGGCCCGAGGACGGCATCGCGCCCGGAACCCGTTGGGACGACATCCCCGACGACTGGAGCTGCCCGGACTGCGGCGCCGCGAAATCCGACTTCGAAATGGTGGAGATAGCCCGGTCGTGATCGGCACCAGCGCCGCCGTGAAAGCGGCTATTGTCGCGCCTGTGAAGCGGATGCCCTACCCCGAGGCGTCGCGCGTCCTGCTGCGCGACTCGGTGCTGGACGCGATGCGCGAGCTGCTGGGCAGCCGCGACTGGTCCGCCATCACGCTGTCGGACGTCGCCCGTGCCGCGGGCATCAGCCGGCAGACCATCTACAACGAGTTCGGCTCGCGGCAAGGCCTGGCGCAGGGGTACGCCCTGCGCCTGGCCGACCGGCTGGTCGACGCGGTCGGAGGCGCGATCGACGCCAACGTGGGCAACATCTACGAAGCGTTTCTGCAGGGTTTTCGTGCCTTCTTCGCGGAGTCGGCGGCCGACCCGCTGGTGATCTCCCTGCTGACCGGCGTCGCCAAGCCGGACCTGCTGCAGATCATCACCACCGACAGCGGCCCGATCATCACCCGGGCGTCGGAGCGGCTGAGCACCGCCTTCACCCAGAGCTGGGTGGCCACCAGCGACGAGGATGCCGGCGTGCTGGCGCGGGCGATCGTGCGGCTGGCGATGAGTTACGTGTCGATGCCGCCCGAGGCCGATCTGGGGGCACCTCCCGCCGAAGGTGGGGGAGATGTGGCGGCCGATCTGGCGCGGCTGATGACGCCGTTCGCCGAGCGGCACGGCGTCGTCAACGTCCCCTGACGGCGGGCCGGGGCCGCCGACTACAGTGGCGCAAGAGCGTATACCTAAGCTAAGTAATCCGCTTGGAACCTAAGCCGCAGAAGGAATGAGAACTTTTATGACGACGACCGAAAGCTCGCTGACCGCCGACGTCCGCAACGGCATCGATTTCAAGGTCGCCGACCTGTCGTTGGCGGAATACGGTCGCCGGGACATCGAGCTGTCCGAGCAGGAGATGCCGGGTCTGATGTCGCTGCGCCGCGAGTACGCCGAAGTGCAGCCGCTCAAGGGCGCACGGATCTCGGGCTCGCTGCACATGACCGTGCAGACCGCGGTGCTCATCGAGACCCTCGTCTCGCTGGGTGCGCAGGTTCGCTGGGCGTCGTGCAACATCTTCTCCACCCAGGACCACGCCGCCGCCGCGGTGGTCGTCGGCCCCTACGGCACGCCCGAGGAGCCCAAGGGCGTCCCGGTGTTCGCGTGGAAGGGCGAGACGCTCGAGGAGTACTGGTGGGCCGCCGAGCAGATGCTGACCTGGCCCGACGAGCCGGCCAACATGATCCTCGACGACGGCGGCGACGCCACCATGCTGGTGCTGCGCGGCGCGCAGTACGAAAAGGCAGGCGTGGTGCCGCCCGCCGAGGAGGACGACCCCACCGAGTGGAAGGTCTTCTTGGAGCTGCTGCGCAACCGCTTCGAGACCGACAAGGACAAGTGGACCAAGATCTCGGAGTCCGTCAAGGGCGTCACCGAGGAGACCACCACCGGCGTGCTGCGGCTCTACCAGTTCGCCGCGGCCGGCGACCTGGCCTTCCCGGCGATCAACGTCAACGACTCGGTGACCAAGTCCAAGTTCGACAACAAGTACGGCTGCCGGCACTCCCTGATCGACGGCATCAACCGCGGCACCGACGTGCTGATCGGCGGCAAGAAAGTGCTGGTCTGCGGCTACGGCGACGTGGGCAAGGGCTGCGCCGACTCGGTCAAGGGCCAGGGTGCGCGCGTCGTCGTCACCGAGATCGACCCGATCAACGCGCTGCAGGCCCTGATGGAGGGCTACGACGTCGAGACCGTCGAGGACGCGATCGGCACCGCGGACATCGTCATCACCGCGACCGGCAACAAGGACATCATCACCCTCGAGCACATGAAGGCGATGAAGGACTACGCCGTGCTGGGCAACATCGGCCACTTCGACAACGAGATCCAGGTGGCCCAGCTGGAGCGCTCCGGCGCCACCAAGACCAACATCCGCCCCCAGGTCGACGTGTGGACGTTCCCCGACAGCGGCAAGTCGATCATCCTGCTGTCGGAGGGCCGGCTGCTGAACCTGGGCAACGCCACCGGCCACCCGTCGTTCGTGATGAGCAACAGCTTCTCCAACCAGGTGATCGCCCAGATCGAGCTGTGGACCAAGAACGACGAGTACGACAACGAGGTTTACCGGCTGCCCAAGCACCTCGACGAGAAGGTGGCCCGCATCCACGTCGAGGCGCTCGGCGGCACGCTGACCAAGCTGACCAAGGAGCAGGCCGAGTACATCGGCGTCGACGTCGACGGCCCCTACAAGGCCGACCACTACCGCTACTGAGCCGGTTGTGCCGAGCATGCGGCCAGCCGCACGTTCGGCGCCGAGTGTGCGGCCAGCCGCACGTTCGCGCGGCTTTCCGCCGGCAGCGGCGATAGGCTCGGCGCCGTGCTCATCGCGATCGAAGGGGTGGACGGCGCGGGCAAGCGGACGTTGTCCGAGGGCCTGCGCAAAGCCTTCCAGGCGGCGGGAAAGTCCGTGGCTATCACGGCTTTTCCGCGCTACGGCCAATCGGTGACCGCCGACGTCGCGGCCGAGGCCCTGCATGGCCAGCACGGGGATCTCGCGTCGTCGGTCTACGCGATGGCGATGCTGTTCGCGCTCGACCGGGCGGGGGCCGTCGAGGACATCGAGGCGCTTTGCCGCGACCACGACGTGGTGATCCTGGATCGCTACGTCGCGTCCAACGCGGCCTACAGCGCCGCGCGCCTGCACGAGGACGCGGCCGGCGCGGCGGCCACGTGGGTGCTCGAGCTCGAGTACCGGCGGCTGCGGCTGCCCGCGCCCGACTGGCAGGTGCTGCTCGCGGTGCCGGTGGAGCTGGCCGGGCAGCGCGCCCGCAGCCGGGCCCAGTCCGATCCCGGGCGGGCCCGCGACAGCTACGAGCGCGACGACCAACTGCAGCTGCGCACCGGCGCGGTGTACGCCGAGCTGGCCGCCGCGAGCTGGGGCGGGCCCTGGCTGGTCGCCGACGCGGACGTCGATCCGGCCGAGCTGGCGGCGACTTTGACCGCCGGTTAGCACAGAATTGTCACGATTTGGCGGTATCGGGCACGAAACGCCCGTGTGGCGTGCCGGGTTTGTCCCGATCTGGTGACACCATGGACTCCATGAGGCAAAGGATTCTCGTCGTCGATGACGACGCTTCGCTGGCCGAGATGCTCACCATCGTGTTGCGTGGGGAGGGTTTCGACACCGCGGTCATCGGTGACGGCACCCAGGCCCTGACCGCGGTGCGCGAACTGCGCCCCGATCTGGTGTTGTTGGACCTGATGCTGCCCGGCATGAACGGCATCGACGTCTGTCGCGTGCTGCGTGCCGATTCGGGCGTGCCGATCGTCATGCTGACGGCCAAGACCGACACCGTGGACGTCGTCCTCGGGCTCGAGTCCGGCGCCGACGACTACATCATGAAGCCGTTCAAGCCCAAGGAGCTGGTGGCGCGGGTGCGGGCGCGGCTGCGGCGCAACGACGACGAGCCGGCGGAGATGCTCTCCATCGCCGACGTCGAGATCGACGTGCCGGCGCACAAGGTCACCCGCAACGGCGAGCAGATCTCCCTGACGCCGCTGGAGTTCGACCTGCTGGTCGCGTTGGCGCGCAAACCGCGGCAGGTGTTTACTCGTGATGTGCTGCTCGAACAGGTGTGGGGCTACCGGCACCCGGCGGACACCCGCCTGGTGAACGTGCACGTCCAGCGTCTGCGGGCCAAGGTTGAGAAGGACCCGGAGAACCCGACCGTGGTGCTGACCGTTCGAGGAGTGGGATACAAGGCCGGACCTCCGTGATCCGGGAGCGTCGTTGATTTGGCGCTCGCCGCGACGGACTAGAAGCCGCTGGGGGCGCTCGGGTCCCATGACCCGCGGCATGGGTGCGGTGAGTCGCGCCGTGGCCGTTGCTTGGCGCCGGTCGTTGCAGCTGCGTGTCGTCGCGCTGACCCTCGGGCTCTCGCTGGCGGTGATCCTGGCGCTCGGCTTCGTGTTGACTTCTCAGGTCACCAATCGGGTGCTCGACGTGAAGGTCAGGGCCGGCATCGAGCAGATCGAGCGCGCGCGCACCACCGTCGGCGGGATCGTCAGCGGTGAAGAGACCCGCTCGCTGGACAGCAGCCTGCAGCTGGCCCGCAACACGTTGACCTCCAAGACCGACCCGGCGTCCGGCGCGGGGCTGGCCGGCGCCTTCGACGCGGTGCTGATCGTGCCGGGTGACGGGCCGCGCGCGGCCACCACGGCCGGGCCCGTCGACCAGGTGCCCAATTCCCTGCGCGGGTTCGTCAAGGCCGGGCAGGCGTCCTACCAGTACGCCACCGTGCACACCGACGGCTTCTCCGGCCCGGCGCTGATCATGGGGACGCCGGCCTCCTCGCAGGTGGCCAACCTGGAGCTGTACCTCATCTTCCCGTTGAAGAACGAGCAGGCCACCATCACGCTGGTCCGCGGCACCATGATCACCGGCGGCGCCGTGCTGCTGGTGCTGCTCGCCGGGATCGCCCTGCTGGTGTCCCGCCAGGTGGTGGTCCCGGTGCGGTCGGCGTCGCGGATCGCCGAACGGTTCGCCGAGGGCCACCTGTCCGAGCGGATGCCGGTCCGCGGCGAGGACGACATGGCCCGGCTGGCGGTGTCGTTCAACGACATGGCGGAAAGCCTGTCCCGCCAGATCACCCAGCTCGAGGAGTTCGGCAACCTGCAGCGCCGGTTCACCTCCGACGTCAGCCACGAACTCCGCACGCCGCTGACCACGGTCCGGATGGCCGCCGACCTGATCTACGACCACAGCGAGGATCTTGACCCGACGTTGCGCCGGTCCACCGAGCTGATGGTCAACGAGCTGGACCGGTTCGAGTCGCTGCTCAACGACCTGCTGGAGATCTCGCGCCACGACGCCGGTGTCGCCGAGCTGTCGGTCGAGGCGGTGGACCTGCGCACCACCGTGCAGAGCGCGCTCGGCAACGTGGGCCACCTGGCCGAGGACGCCGGCATCGAGCTGCTCGTCGACCTGCCCGACGAGGAGGTGATCGCCGAGGTCGACACCCGGCGGGTGGAGCGGATCCTGCGCAACCTGATCGCCAACGCCATCGACCACGCCGAGCACAAGCCGGTGCAGATCCGGATGGGCGCCGACGAGGACACCGTCGCGGTCACCGTGCGCGACTACGGGGTGGGCCTTCGGCCCGGCGAGGAGAAACTGGTGTTCAGCCGGTTCTGGCGGGCCGACCCGTCGCGGGTGCGCCGGTCCGGCGGCACCGGGCTCGGCCTGGCGATCAGCGTGGAGGACGCGCGCCTGCACCAGGGCCGGCTGGAGGCGTGGGGCGAGCCCGGCGAGGGTTCCTGCTTCCGGCTGACGCTCCCGCTGGTTCGCGGCCACAAGGTGACCACCAGCCCGCTGCCCATGAAGCCCATCCCGCCGACGGCCACCACGGGCCCGGCGACCCCACCGCCGGCGAAAGAACGTTCGCGGCTGCGTGAACCGGCCGAGAGGAGCGGGTGATGCGGCGCCTGATCGGGCTGCTGCTGCTCGCGGTGCTGCTGGCGGGCTGCGCCGGCGTGCCCAGCTCGTCGGCGCCACAGGCCATCGGCACGGTCGAGCGGCCGGCGCCGTCGAATCTGCCCAAGCCGACGCCGGGCATGGATCCCGACGTGCTGCTGCGCGAATTCCTCAAGGCCACAGCCGATCCCGCGAACCGGCATCTGGCCGCGCGGCAGTTCCTGACCCAGTCGGCCTCCAACGCCTGGGATGACGCCGGTAGCGCGCTGCTGATCGACCACGTGGTGTTCGTGGAAACCCGTGCAGCCGAACGGGTTTCGGCGACCATGCGGGCGGACATCCTGGGGTCGCTGTCGGACATGGGGGTGTTCGAAACGGCCGAGGGGGTGCTGCCCGACCCGGGCCCGATCGAGCTGGTGAAGACCTCCGGCGGGTGGCGGATCGACCGGCTGCCCAACGGGGTCTTCCTGGACTGGCAGCAGTTCCAGTCGACCTACAAGCGCAACACGCTGTACTTCGCCGACCCGACCGGCAAGACGGTGGTTCCGGATCCGCGCTACGTCGCGGTAGCCGACCACGATCAGCTGGCCACCGAGTTGGTCTCCAAGCTGATCGCCGGGCCGCGGCCCGAGATGGCGCACACGGTCCGCAACCTGCTCGCCCCGCCGCTGCGGCTGCGCGGGCCGGTGACCCGCGCCGATGGCGGCAAGAACGGCATCGGGCGCGGCTACGGCGGCGCGCGCATCGAACTGGAGAAGCTGTCCACCACCGATCCGCACAGCCGGGCTTTGCTTGCGGCGCAGATCATTTGGACGCTGGCCCGGGCGGACATCCGGGGGCCGTATGTGATCAACGCCGACGGCGCGCCGCTGGACGACAGGTTCGCCGAGGGCTGGACCACCTCCGACGTCGCCGCCACCGATCCGGGCGTGGCCGACGGCGCGGGCGCGGGGCTGCACGCTTTGGTGAACGGGTCGCTGGTGTCGCTGGACGGCCAGCACTTCGCGAACGTGCCCGGGGCGTTCGGGCGCATGGGCGACCAGACCGGCGCGGCGCTGTCGCGCAGCGGGCGGCAGGTGGCGTCGGTCGTGACCCTGCACCGCGGCGCGCCCGACGAGGCGGCGTCGCTGTGGATCGGCGACCTCGGCGGCGAGGCGGTGCAGTCCGCCGACGGGCACGGCCTGTCGCGGCCGAGCTGGTCGCTGGACGACGCGGTCTGGGTGGTGGTGGACGGCAACAACGTGTTGCGCGCGATCCAGGAACCGGCCTCGGGCCAACCCGCCCGCATCCCGGTCGATTCCGTGGCCGTGTCCAGCCGGTTCCCGGGCCCGATCACCGACCTGCAGCTGTCCCGCGACAGCACGCGGGCCGCGATGGTGATCGGCGGTCAGGTGATTATGGCCAGCGTCGAGCAGACCCAGGCCGGCCAGTACGCCCTGACGTATCCGCGGCGGCTCGGCTTCGGGCTGGGCAACTCGGTGGTCTCGCTGTCGTGGCGCACGGGCGACGACATCGTGGTGACCCGCACCGACCCCAGCCACCCGGTGTCCTACGTCAACCTCGACGGGGTGAACTCCGACGCGCCCGCCCGCGGCCTGCAGATGCCGGTGCTGACGGTCGCGGCCAACCCGTCGACCGTCTACGTCGGCGCGTCCCAAGGGGTGCTGCAGTATTCGGCGGCGGCGGCCGAGGGCCAGCAGGGCTGGTCCGAGGTGCCCGGGCTGATGGTGTTCGGGGCCGCGCCGGTGCTGCCGGGCTGACCCGCTTGTCACCCCCGCCCGCGACACTGACCCCCATGCTCGACCTCATCCTGCCGCTGCAGTGCGGCGGCTGCGGCGCCCCGTCGACCCGCTGGTGTGCGGCCTGCGCCCGGGAGTTGAGGGTGACCGCCGACCAGCCGCATGTGGTGAGCCCCCGCGTCGACCCGGGGGTGCCGGTGTTCGCGCTCGGCCGCTACGCCGGCGCCCGCCGGCAGGCGATCCTGGCGCTCAAGGAGCACGGCCGCGCCGATCTCGTCGGCCCGTTGGCGCGGGCGCTGGCCACCGGCGTGCACCGGCTGCTGTCGTGGGGCATCGTCGAGACCCCGCTGGCCGTGGTGCCGGCGCCGACGCGTCGTTCGGCGGCGCGCCGGCGCGGCGGCGACCCGGTCACGAGGCTGGCGCGCGCCGCGGTGGCGGGCCACCCGGCCATCACGGTCGCCCCGGCGCTGCGGATGAGGGCGCTCGCTCGCGACTCGGTGGGGCTTGGCACGGGCGCCCGCGAGCGCAACGTCGCGGGCCGGGTGCTCCTGCGCGGGACGCGGCCGCGTGGCGAGGTCTTGATCATCGACGACATCGTCACCACCGGGGCGACGGCCCGCGAATCGGTGCGGGCGCTGGACGCCGCCGGCGTCCGAGTCGCGGCCGTGCTCACGGTCGCGGCCGCGTGAGGCTGTGCGGCCGCCAAGAGTATGTGAAGAACTCGCAACAGCTCCGCGAAATCAGTGGCATGGCGAGGCGAACAAGAGCTAACGTCGAGAACAACGTTAATCAACTCACTGGTCTGACTCACTGGTCGCGGCATTCCCAGGTTGAGACCCCACTCGCGGGAAGGGGTGAGTATTCGACACCTTGCATCGGCGAGCAGCCTGCAGCGGTGATTTACCCAAAGACCCGCTCTCCCCACCTCGTCGGCGCGTCGTAAGCAAGCCGGGCACGCAGGGCGCGTGCGACGTGAAAGAGAAACGAGTTGTCACGTATGTCAAGGCTATCCGTGGATTCCGGTCAAATTCTTGACCCACCGCCGACGCAAACCGACGGCCAAGCCCCACCGGCGATGACCGAAGCCGAAGTCGTCTTCAAGGGCCGCAATGTAGAAATCCCCGACCACTACCGGGTGTACGTCTCCCAGAAACTCGCCCGCCTCGAACGGTTCGATCGCTCCATCTATCTCTTCGATGTCGAGCTCAAACACGCGCCCAACCGCCGACAGCGCAAGTCGTGTCAACGCGTGGAGATCACCGCCCGCGGCCGTGGGCCGGTGAGCCGCGCGGAGGCCTGCGCCGACAGCTTCTACGCGGCGTTCGAGTCCGCGGTCGACAAACTCGAGAACCGGTTGCGCCGCGCCAAGGACCGCCGCAAAGTCCACTACGGCGACAAGACCCCGGTGTCGCTGGCCGCCGCCACCGCGGTCGTGCCACCGCCGCGCCCCGAACCCACGCCCGAGCCGCCCGTCGACCATGACGGCGCCGACACCGACCACGAGCCCGGCCGGATCGTGCGGACCAAGGAACACCCGGCCAGGCCGATGACGGTCGACGACGCGCTCTACGAGATGGAGCTCGTCGGGCACGACTTCTTCCTGTTCCACGACAAGCAGACCGAACGGCCGTGCGTGGTGTACCGCCGCCACGCCTACGACTACGGGCTGATCAGGCTGTCCTGAGGTTCGCCGGCTCTCAGCGGGTCGTCACCTACCATGGGAGTCGCCTAACGAAAGACTCCTACCAACAGGGGACATTGCTGTGCTGTCGAAGTTGCTGCGCCTCGGCGAAGGTCGCATGCTCAAGCGTCTCAAGCGGGTGTCTGACTACGTCAACACCTTGTCCGACGAGGTCGAAAAGCTCACCGACGCGGAGCTGCGCGCCAAGACCGACGAGTTCAAGAAGCGGCACGCCGACGGCGAAAGCCTCGACGACCTGCTGCCCGAGGCGTTCGCGGTGGCCCGCGAGGCGGCCTGGCGGGTGCTCGACCAGCGCCCGTTCGACGTGCAGGTGATGGGCGCCGCGGCGCTGCACTTCGGCAACGTCGCCGAGATGAAGACCGGTGAGGGCAAGACGCTGACCTCGGTGCTGCCGGCCTACCTCAACGGCATCGGCGGCAAGGGCGTGCACGTCGTCACGGTCAACGACTACCTGGCCAAACGCGACAGCGAGTGGATGGGCCGCGTGCACCGCTTCCTCGGCCTGGACGTCGGCGTGATCCTCGCGCAGATGACGCCCGACGAGCGGCGGGTGGCGTACGCCGCCGACATCACCTACGGCACCAACAACGAGTTCGGCTTCGACTACCTGCGCGACAACATGGCGCATTCACTCGACGACCTGGTGCAGCGCGGGCACAACTTCGCCATCGTCGACGAGGTCGACTCCATCCTGATCGACGAGGCCCGCACCCCGCTGATCATCTCCGGGCCCGCCGACGGCGCCTCCAACTGGTACCTCGAGTTCGCCCGGCTGGCGCCGCTGATGGAGAAGGACGTCCACTACGAGGTGGACCTGCGCAAACGCACGGTCGGGGTGCACGAGCTGGGCGTCGAGTTCGTCGAGGACCAGCTCGGCATCGACAACCTCTACGAGGCCGCCAACTCGCCGCTGGTCAGCTACCTCAACAACGCGCTGAAGGCCAAAGAGCTGTTCAACCGCGACAAGGACTACATCGTCCGCGACGGCGAGGTGCTCATCGTCGACGAGTTCACCGGCCGCGTGCTCTACGGCCGCCGTTACAACGAGGGCATGCACCAGGCCATCGAGGCCAAGGAGCACGTCGAGATCAAGGCCGAGAACCAGACGCTGGCCACCATCACGCTGCAGAACTACTTCCGGCTCTACGACAAGCTCGCCGGCATGACCGGTACCGCCCAGACCGAGGCGGCCGAGCTGCACGAGATCTACAAGCTCGGGGTGGTGCCCATCCCGACCAACAAGCCGATGGTCCGCGCCGACCAGTCCGACCTGATCTACAAGACCGAGGAGGCCAAGTACATCGCGGTGGTCGACGACGTCGTCGAGCGCTACGAGAAGGGCCAGCCGGTGCTGATCGGCACCACCAGCGTCGAGCGCTCCGAGTACCTGTCGCGGCAGTTCCAGAAGCGCCGCGTGCCGCACAACGTGCTCAACGCCAAGTACCACGAGCAGGAGGCCGGCATCGTCGCGGTGGCCGGCCGGCGCGGCGGGGTCACCGTGGCCACCAACATGGCCGGCCGCGGCACCGACATCGTGCTGGGCGGCAACGTCGACTTCCTCACCGACCAGCGGCTGCGCGAGCGTGGCCTGGATCCGGTGGAGACCCCCGACGAGTACGAGGCCGCGTGGCACGAGGAGCTGCCGAAGGTCAAGGAGGAGGCCGGCAAGGAGGCCGCCGAGGTGGTCGAGGCCGGCGGCCTGTACGTGCTGGGGACCGAACGCCACGAGTCGCGACGCATCGACAACCAGCTGCGCGGCCGCTCCGGCCGCCAGGGCGACCCGGGGGAGTCGCGCTTCTACCTGTCGCTGGGCGACGAGCTCATGCGCCGCTTCAACGGCGCCGCCCTCGAGGCGATGCTGAACCGGCTGAACCTGCCCGACGACGTGCCGATCGAGGCCAAGATGGTCACCCGCGCGATCAAGAGCGCCCAGACGCAGGTCGAGCAGCAGAACTTCGAGGTCAGAAAAAACGTCCTCAAGTACGACGAGGTGATGAACCAGCAGCGCAAGGTGATCTACGCCGAGCGCCGCCGCATCCTGGAGGGCGAGAACGTCAAGGAGCAGGCGCTCGACATGGTCCGCGACGTGGTCACCGCCTACGTCACCGGCGCGACCGCCGACGGCTACGCCGAGGATTGGGACCTCGAAGCGCTGTGGACGGCGCTGAAGACGCTGTACCCGGTCGGCATCGACCACCACACGTTGATGCGCCTGGACGCCGACTCCGAGCGCGACGACCTCACCCGCGAGGAGCTGCTCGACGAGCTGCTCAAGGACGCCGAACGCGCTTATGCCGCAAGGGAAGCCGAGCTCGAGGAGATCGCCGGCGAGGGCGCGATGCGTCAACTCGAACGCAACGTGCTGCTCAACGTCATCGACCGCAAGTGGCGCGAACACCTCTACGAGATGGACTACCTCAAGGAGGGCATCGGGCTGCGCGCGATGGCGCAGCGCGACCCGCTGGTGGAATACCAGCGCGAGGGTTACGACATGTTCATGGCCATGCTCGACGGCATGAAAGAGGAGTCGGTCGGCTTCCTGTTCAACGTGACGGTCGAGGCGGTCCCGAGCCCGCAGGTCGCCCCGGTGGAAACGCCGGAGGGACTCAAGGAACTCGGAGCCGCGGCCGATCAGGGCGAGACCGCCCCGCCCGCGCGCGAAGAGGCGCCAACCCAATTGCGCGCCAAGGGAATCGAGAACGAGGCGCCGGCGATGACCTACTCGGGCCCGTCGGAGGACGGCTCGGCGCAGGTACAGCGCAACGGCGGCAACGGTCAGAAGACGCCGGCGGGCGTGTCCGGGGGAGGCTCCCGGCGCGAACGGCGTGCGGCCGCCAGGCAGCAGGGCCGCGGCGCCAAGCCGCCGAAATCGGTGAAGCGGCGCTAGGGCGCGCCTTTATCTCCCGCCGGGCGTGCGGCGATGCGTGCGGCGCCAGATCGCGCGGCCAACGGCCGCGGCGACGCACAGCACGAGCCCGGCGAGCAGGGACTGCAACGCGAAGACCGCGAAGTCGTTGACGTCGTAGGCGCCGCCGTCGCCGACGCACTGGAAGCTCACGGTGGTGCCCGACTGGCCCGGCTTGTAGCTGTAATGCGAAGTGTTATAAGCCATCTCATACCCGCTGCGGCAGACGATCGGGCTCATCCACAGCGCGGCCGACGGGATGACCGCGGTCACCGCCGCCCCGACCCCGGCGCACAACCCGATCACCCCGCCCAGTACCGCGACGACGGGCAAGACCCACCCGGCCCCGGCGCGCTTGCGCGTTGGCGCGGCGTACGCGATGGGCTGCGGTTGGCGTCGCTCGACGGGTTGATCCCCTCCAGCGGCGGCCCTGGCGTCGGCCAGCTGGCGCTCTAACTCCGTGATGCGCTTTTGCTGCGCGAGCTGGCGTTCCAGTTCGGCGATGCGCTGCTGCGGGTCGTCCATCAGCACATGATCGTACTGCGCGACGGCGCGGCGCCGAGGATTTGAGGCAGCCGCCCCATGCGGTGCGGGCGCGTCCGCGCGCACCATTCACACATGACCACAGCACGCACCCCACTGGACGCCGCCACGGCCGTCCTGCGCAATCCCCGCCTGCCCGCCGGGGACGACGAACGCTTCGTCGGCTTCGGCGTGATGGGCCTCCCGTTCGCCAGCGGACACTATCTGGCGCTGCGGCACTTTCCCGCCACGTCGTTCTCGCCCGGCTACCGATCGGTGTGGCACCGCGACCCCGACGGGAAGTGGACCTTCTACGCCACCACGCCGGGACCGCAGAGCTGCGCCCGATTCTTCAGCTCGGCGACCCCCAACGACGCGGTGCAATGCGACATCGACGTCGCCTGGGTCACCCCCTGGTCGCTGTTCGTCGAGATCCCGAATCTGCTTGCCTGGCATATCGATATCGGCACCACCCCGTCGACCCGGCTGATGAGCGCGGTGGGCGGCCGGTTGCCGGCGCGCGCGTGGACGAACCGGGCCATGCTGGCCGCCATGGGCCGGGCCGCCGGCCCCACCCTGCGGGCCGGCCGGGTCCGGCTCGCGGGGACGGCGCCGAACGGGCAGCGCTTCATGATCGCCCCGGCACAGTTGTGGGCGGTGACGGACTCGCGCGCCGCGTGGCGTGGGGCCGACCTGGGACCGGTCGGCCCGCTGCCGGATCAGCCGCGGCTGGCCGGTTTCCGGCCGCCGCAGCGCGGCCTGTTCGTCGTCGGCTCGGGGCATTTCGAAACGTTCGACGCCGCCCGCCACCACGGCGTGGGGCGCACTGCGCCAATCGGCTGACCGCGGGCCGATGAGCTGGGCACAATGAGGCCCATGTCGGAGCCCGAATTGCCGACCCGCGCCGAACTGCTGGCGGCGCTGTCGGTGGCGATCGACCTGGGCCTGGGGCAGCCCGCCGAGCACATGCTGCGGGCGGCGCTCATCGCGACCAGGCTCGCCGACCGCCTCGCGCTCGACCGGGAACAACGCGACTGCACCTACTACACGACGCTGGTCATGTGGATCGGCTGTCACGCCGACTCCCACGAATACGCCCGCTGGTTTGGCGACGACATCGCCGTGCGCCACGACTCGTACCTGGTCGACTGGTCTGGGCTGCCGTACCTGCGGTTCCTGGCCGGCAACGTGGGCCGCGGCCAGCCGTTGGCGCACCGATTGAGCTTGATGGCAACGCTTTTCGCCAACGCGCGCGGCCACATCTCCCGATTGATTCACTCGCATTGCACCTCGGCGGCGGTGCTGGCCGACCGAATCGGCTTGGGCCCCAACGTCCAGGCGGCGGTGGCGTTCGCGTTCGAGCGCTACGACGGCGGCGGCCTGCCCGCCGGCGCGCAGGGCGACGAGATTCCGATTCAGATGCGGATCGCCCAAATGGCCGACATGGTCGAGGTGCACCACCGCAACTACGGTGTGGCCGGGGCCGTGGCCATGGCGCGCGACCGGTGCGGCGGGCAGTTCGATCCGAAGGTCGTCGACGCGTTCTTGCGCGACGCGGAGGAGGTCCTGGCCGGCCCGCCGGCCGGCGACGCGTGGGCGGCGGCATTGGCGGCGGCGCCCGATCAAGGCCGTCTCGACGACCGGTCGCTGGACGCCCTGCTCGTCGCGCTCGGCGACTTCGTCGACTTGAAATGCCCTTTCACCCTTGGCCATTCACGCGCGGTGGCCCGGCTCGCCGGGGACGCGGCGCGGGCCGCGGGCGTGGACGCCGACGCGGTGGCGTTGACGCGGCGCGCCGGTCACGTGCACGACCTGGGCCGCATCGGGGTGTCTAATCAGATCTGGTCCCGGCAAGGGCCGTTGACGGCAGCGGAATTCGAACGCGTGAGGCTGCACCCGTACCTGACGGTGCGCATCCTCAACCTGGTTCCGGCGCTTCGGCAGCTCGCGGAGGTCGCGGGCAACCACCACGAATGCCTGGACGGCTCCGGATATCCGCGCGGGCTCGCCGGGTCGGCGCTCGGCCTACCGGACCGCATCCTGGCGGCAGCGGTCTCCTATCAGTCCGCTTGCGAACCCAGGCCGTACCGCGAAGCGATGTCCCCGGACGCGGCGGCCCGGCGGCTGCGCGGGCGGGTGCAGGCCGGCGAACTCGAGTCGGTGGCCGTCGAGGCGGTGCTGCACGCGGCGGGCCAGCCGGCGCAACGGCCCAACGTGCGCCCGGACGGCTTGACGCCCAGGGAGATCGAGGTGCTGTGTCTGGTCGCGCGCGGCGCCTCGAACAAGGACATCGCGGCGTCGCTGGTGATCAGCGAGAAAACCGCCCGCAACCACGTCGAGCGAACTTACGCCAAGATCGGCGTATCGAACCGCATCGGCGCCAGCATGTACGCGCTGCGCAACGGACTGGTCAAAAATACCTAGTGCCCCGCCCGGCAAAGATGAGGCAAACGACCTATGGTCGCGCGCTTCCACGCGGCGGACACTAAGCCCATGAAGCGATACTTGACGCTTGGTTACGGCGCCGCGGCGTACCTGCTCTTCCTCGCGGCCTTTCTGTATCTCATCGCCTTCGTGGGCAACTTCGCGGTGCCACGAAGCGTCGACCGCGGGCTCGCCGCGCCGCTCGCCGAGGCGATGCCGATCAACGCGGCGTTGGTCGCCCTGTTCGGGATCCAGCACAGCGTGATGGCCCGGCCCGGGTTCAAGCGCTGGTGGACGCGCTTCGTCCCGTCGGCGATCGAGCGCAGCACCTACGTGCTGTTCTCGAGCGTGGTGCTGGCCCTGCTGTATTGGCAATGGCGAACGATGCCGACGGTGATCTGGGATGTGCGGATGCCCGCGGCCCGCGGGGTGCTGTGGGCGCTGTTCTGGCTCGGCTGGGCGATCGCGCTGCTGGCGACCTTCCTGATCAACCACTTCGACCTGTTCGGGCTGCGGCAGGTGTACCTGGCGTCGCGCCAACAGCCGTACACCAGCATCGAATTCCGCGTCCGCCTGCTCTACCGGGTGGTGCGCCACCCGCTGATGCTCGGCATGGTCATCGCGTTCTGGGCCGCGCCCGTCATGACGGCCGGACACCTGCTGTTCTCGATCGGCATGACGGGCTACATCCTGATCGCCACGCAGCTCGAGGAGCGCGACCTGATCGCGGCGCTCGGTCACCAGTACGCCGACTACCGCCGTGAGGTGTCCATGCTGCTGCCGATTCCGCGCCGGCACAGCACCGAGATGGCGCGGCAGGGCTGATTCAGCAGTTCTCTAGGAGCCCGCCGATCCGGCACCGGCGCCGCCGTCCGACCTGTCAGGATTGACGGTATGGATGTCAAGGAGGTGCTGCTGCCGGGCGTCGGCCTTCGCTACGAGTTCACCGACCACAAGGGCGACCGCATCGGCATCATCGCGCGGCGCAGCGGAGACTTCGAGGTCGTCGTCTATGCCCGGGAGGATCCCGACGAGGCCCGCCCGCTGCTGCACCTCAGCGAGGAAGAGGCCGAGGCGGTGGCCGCGATCCTGGGCGCGCCCCGGATCGCCGAGCGGTTCACCGAGCTGGCCCGCGAGATACCCGGACTCGAGACCGGACAGGTTCACATCCTGGCCAGCAGCCCGTTCGTCGACCACCCGCTGGGCGACACCCACGCGCGGACCCGCACCGGCGCCTCCATCGTCGCGATCGTGCGCAACGACGAGGTGCTCGCCTCGCCCGGGCCGGCCGAAATGCTGCATGCGCGAGACGTTTTGATCGTAATCGGAACCCAGGACGGCATCGCCGGCGTCGAGCAGATCATCGACAAGGGCTGAGCCGGTGCAAGTTTCGTGGGCGCTGTTGCTACAAGTCGGCGCCCTCCTGGCCACGCTGGCCGTATTGGGCGCCGTGGCACGCCGATTCGCGTTGTCGCCGATTCCGGTCTACCTGCTGGCGGGACTGTCGCTGGGTAAGGGCGGAATACTGCCGCTGGCCGCCGGCGGCCAGTTCATCACGACGAGCGCGCCCATCGGCGTCGTGTTGCTGCTGCTGACCCTGGGCCTGGAGTTCTCCGCGGCCGAATTCGCCGCCAGCCTGCGGCACCACCTGCCGTCCGCGGGCGTGGACGCCGTGCTGAACGCGACCCCCGGCGCGGTCGCCGGCTGGCTGCTGGGACTGGACGGCGTGGCCATCCTGTGCCTGGCCGGCGTCACCTACATCTCCTCCTCGGGCGTCATCGCGCGCCTGCTGGAGGACCTGCGCCGGCTCGGTAACCGGGAGACGCCGGCGGTGCTGTCCGTGCTGGTGCTGGAGGATTTCGCGATGGCGGCCTACCTGCCGCTGTTCGCCGTGCTGGCCTCGGGCGGCGGGTGGCTGCACGCCGTCGTCGGGATGGTGGCGGCGGTGGCCGCGCTGTTGGCGGCGTTCGCCGCGTCCTACCGCTGGGGCCACCACGTCGGACGCCTGGTCGAACATCCCGATTCCGAACAGCTGCTGCTGCGGGTGCTGGGCATCACCCTGATCGTGGCCGCGATGGCCGAATCGCTGCACGCGTCGGCCGCCGTGGGCGCGTTCCTGGTGGGGCTGACACTGACCGGGGAGACGGCGAAACGGGCGCGCGAGGTGCTGGGCCCGTTGCGCGATCTGTTCGCCGCGATCTTCTTCCTGGCGATCGGCTTCTCGGTCGACCCGCACGAGCTCGTCCCGATGCTGCCGGCGGCGCTGATACTGGCCGTGGTCACCGCGGCGACCAAGGTGGCCACCGGGGTGTT
The DNA here is from genome assembly GCF_001667275.1 of Mycobacterium sp. ACS4054. Classification (GTDB taxonomy): domain Bacteria; phylum Actinomycetota; class Actinomycetes; order Mycobacteriales; family Mycobacteriaceae; genus Mycobacterium. The sequence continues at coordinate 14,055 of NZ_LZHV01000065.1, read as the reverse complement.
CGCCGCCCGGCGCGACGGGGTGGCCCGCCGCGGGCAACTGCGCGCGGGCACCGCCCTGATCGCGCGGGGCGAGTTCTCGCTGATCATCATCGGGTTGGCGGGCACGTCGATCCCCGCCGTCGCCGCGCTGGCGACGTCGTACGTCTTCATCATGGCGATCGTGGGTCCCGTGTTGGCCCGCTATACCGGCGGCCCGCTCGCGCCCAGCGCCGGGCCCCCGCGCTAGGGGAGTCAACCGATGTGCAGGGCCACCACCAGCCACCCGGCGGGCGCGCGCTCGACGCGGCAGGCGATGGCGTGGACCCGGTTCCCGCGGCTGTAGGAGCCGAACACCTCGGCGGCGGTGTCGGGGTCGCGGTGACCCGCCGGCTGCAGCCGCAGCCGGCGCAGCACCGCGGCGCCCTGCTGGCCGGCGGCCGAATGGCCCACCGCGACAACGGAATCCATCAGGGTCGGCGTCAGCAACGCGCGCAGTTGGGCGACGGGGCGGCGGCGGTCGATGACTTCCAGCACCCGGCGCAACGCGGCGTCGGCGAAGGTCGCCGCCTGGCGCATCGCCGCCGACATGACGGGGCGGGGCTGTTCCGCGGGTTGCCTGCCGGGCGGATGGGGGCGGTGCGGCGCGTGCGGGCTGCGCCGGCGCAGCGGCGCGCGCGTCGACGGGCGGCACGCGGGCGCGTTCTGCGATATGTCTTGTGGGGGTGGCTCGTAGTCGACGACGGGTAGGACGGCGAAGGCGCCGGAAGGACCCGCGACTGGACTGGTGTTCACGCGCACTCTCCAACTCTTCGGCCGAACTCGCAAGAGCCCGCTGGAGAGTGGCAGGCAGTCGTCATCATGGCACAACTCGGGCTCGCGCGTGCCCGCGCTCGGCCGGGCGATTACGGTGGGCGGGACATCGCCTTTCCCAGCAGGGCGATGATTCGATGAGGAGGACTGCGCCCCCATGGTGACCCGGTTGTCCCCATCGGACGCGTCGTTTTTTCGGCTGGAGAACACGGCCACCCCGATGTACGTCGGATCGCTGTCGATCCTGCGCCGGCCCCGCGCGGGGCTGAGCTACGAGACGCTGCTGGCCACCGTGGAACATCGGTTGCCCCAGATCCCGCGCTATCGCCAGAAGGTCCGCGAGGTGCGGGTCGGCTCGGCCCGGCCGGTCTGGGTGGACGACGCCGACTTCGACATCACCTACCACGTGCGGCGCTCCGCGCTGCCCTCGCCGGGCAGCGACGAACAGCTGCACGAGCTCATCGCCCGGCTGGCCGCCCGGCCGCTGGACAAGTCACGGCCGCTGTGGGAGATGTACCTGGTCGAGGGTCTGGCCAAGAACCGGGTCGCCCTCTACACCAAGTCGCATCAAGCCCTGATCAGCGGCATGGCGGCGCTCGAGATCAACCATGTCATCGCCGACCGCACCAGGCGCCCCCCGGCGCTGCCCGAGGATATCTGGGTCCCCGAGCGCGACCCGGGTAACGCGCGGCTGATCTTCGGCGCCATCGGCGACTGGTTCGTCGGGCCGGGCACCCAGCTGCAGGCCGTCGGGTCGGCCATCGGCGGCCTGGTGACCAACCATGGCGAGCTCCTCGCGGCGGGCCGCCGGGTGGTCGATTTCGCGCGGGCCGTGGCGCGCGGCACCGCGCCGAGCAGCCCGCTGAACGCCACCGTCTCGCGCCACCGGAGGTTCACGGTGGCCAGCTGCAACCTCGAGGACTACCGCACGCTGCGCGCGCGATACGACTGCGACGTCAACGACGTGGTGCTCGCGGTGATCGCCGGCGCCCTGGGCAACTGGCTGATGTCACGCGGGGTTGCGGTGTCGCCGACCGCGACGGTGCGCGCCATGGCGCCGCTGCCCATCTACGCCGACGGTCAGCTCGACGCGACCGGCCCTGGGCAGGCCATCAGCCAGGTGACGCCGTTCCTGGTCGACCTGCCGGTGGGGGAGCCGAACGCGGTGGTGCGGCTGTCGCAGATCGCGCACGCCACCGAGTCGAACCCCACGGGCGCCCGCCTGGTGGACGCCAGGACCATCGTCACCCTGTCGGGGTTCGCGCCCCCCACGCTGCACGCGATGGGCATCCGCGTCGCCACCAGCTTCCCCAGCTTCTCCCGGCGGACGTTCAACCTGCTGATCACCAACGCGCCCGGGGCCCAGTCGCAGATGTACGTCGCCGGCACCAAGCTGCTGGAGACCTACGCCGTGCCGCCGCTGCTGCACAACCAGGCGCTGGCCATCAGCGTGACCTCCTACAACGGCATGCTGTACTTCGGCATCAACGCCGACCGGGAGGCGATGAGCGACGTCGAGTTGCTGCCCGGCCTGTTGAGCCAATCGCTGGAGGAATTGCTGGAAGCTTCCCGCTAATTACCCGGGGTGAAAGCGCCGGCCGGTTCTATCATTCGTTGGTGTGAGTACCGCGACAAAGGGCCCCAAGGCGAAGGCGGCGAAATCCACGCCGCCGAACCCGCCCAAAATTTCCGCCGCCGTATACCAAGCCGAATTGTTCCGGCTGCAAACGGAATTCGTGAGGCTGCAAGAGTGGGTACGGCATGCCGGCCAACGTGTGGTGATCGTCTTCGAAGGTCGCGACGGCGCGGGCAAGGGCGGAACCATCAAGCGGATCACCGAATACCTCAACCCGCGCTCGGCCCGCATCGTCGCGTTGCCCGCACCGACCGATCGGGAACGCGGCCAGTGGTATTACCAGCGCTATATCGCCCACCTTCCCGCCAAAGGGGAGATCGTGTTGTTCGATCGGTCGTGGTACAACCGCGCCGGTGTGGAGAAGGTGATGGGATTCTGCACGCCGCAAGAGCATGCGCTGTTCTTGCGGCAGACCCCGATCTTCGAGCAGATGCTGATCGATGACGGGATCCTGCTGCGCAAATATTGGTTTTCGGTTTCCGCGGCCGAGCAACTGCGCCGGTTCAAGGCGCGGCTGAATGATCCTGTGCGGCAATGGAAACTCAGCCCGATGGACACCGAATCGCTGTATCGCCGGGAGGACTATTCACGCGCAAAGGACGAGATGATGGTGCACACCGACACCCCCGTCAGCCCTTGGTACGTGGTGGAATCCGACGTCAAGAAACACGCACGGTTGAACATGATGGCGCATCTGCTGTCGAGCATCTCCTATCACGACGTCGAGCGGCCCCACGTCAAGCTGCCCAAGACGCCGGTGGTGAGCGGGAACTATCAGCGTCCGCCGCGCGAGCTGTCCAGGTACGTCGAGGACTATGCGGCGACCCTGGTCGGGGCTTCATGACGATCGCAAGAGCGGCGGAGCCGGTCGCAGCGGGTCGGCATCATCGGAGCATGACGATCGCAAGAGCGGCGGAGCCGGTCGCTGGGGGTACCTCCCGCTTGCGGGGGACGGGTCGGCAGGCATCGATATGACGATCGTTTACATACCGGCCACGCTCGCGATGTTGCAGCGGCTGGTGGCCGAGGGCTCGTTGCGGCCCGTCAACGGCACGGCGTTCGCGCTGACGCCGACGCTGCGCGAGTCCTACGCCGAGGGGGACGACGACGAGCTCGCCGAGGTCGCGCTGCGCGAGGCGGCGCTGGCGTCGCTGCGCCTGCTGGCCGACCCGGACGCGGAGGGATCCCTGCCGCCGCGGCGCGCGGTGCTGGCCGCCGAGGCCTCCGACGTCAGCTTTCGGCCCGACCTCGACGACGCCGTGGTGAGACTGGACGCGCCCGTCGCGCTGGAGGACGTGATCGCCGCGTACGTCGACAACGCGGAGGCGGAGGCGGACGTGACCAAAGCGATCGAAGTCATCGACGCCGCCGACCTGGGCGACGAGGACGCCGAGGTGATCGTCGGCGACGCCCAGGATCACGACCTGGCGTGGTACGCCAACCAGGAGCTTCCGTTCCTGCTCGAGCTGCTCTGACGGGCAACGATGTGACGCATTCGGTGCCGCCGACCTAGCTACGCAACCGTAGGTTACGGTACCGTAGGTTTCGTGAGGCCCTCAGAATCGACCACAATGGTGAGCGCAACCAAGACGCCGCGCAAACCTCAGGAGCTTCCGCTGGGCAGACGTAACCCCTCGATCACGGGCAACGTCGTCGAGACCAAGCGGCCCGTGGTCGCCGGCGCCGACCGGCACCCCGGCTGGCACGCGCTGCGCAAGATCGCCGCGCGCATCACCACACCGCTGCTGCCCGACGACTACCTGCACCTGGCCAACCCGCTGTGGTCCGCGCGCGAGCTGCGCGGCCGCGTCCTCGAGGTGCGCCGCGAGACCGAGGATTCCGCGACGCTGGTGATCAAGCCGGGTTGGGGGTTCAACTTCGACTACCAGCCGGGTCAGTACATCGGGATCGGCCTGCTGATGGACGGGCGCTGGCGCTGGCGGTCGTATTCGCTCACCTCCAGCCCCGCCGAAACGTCCGGTTCCGGGTCGTCGCGCACCGTCACCATCACCGTGAAGGCGATGCCCGAGGGCTTCCTGTCGACCCACCTGGTTGCCGGCGTCGAGCGGGGGACCGTCGTCCGGCTGGCCGCGCCGCAGGGCAACTTCGTACTGCCCGACCCGGCGCCGCCGTCGATCCTCTTTCTCACCGCGGGGTCCGGAATCACGCCGGTGATGTCCATGCTGCGAACTCTGGTGCGCCGCAACCAGATTGGCGACATCACCCACGTGCATTCGGCGCCCACCGAATCGGATGTGATGTTTCGCGCGGAGCTGGCCGCGCTGGCCGCCGATCACCCGGGCTATCGCCTGCAGCTGCGGGAGACCCGCAGCCGGGGCCGCTTGGACCTCGCCCTGCTCGACCACGAGGTCCCGGACTGGCGCGAGCGTCACACCTGGGCCTGCGGGCCGGAGGGCATGCTGACGCAGGCCGAGAGGGTGTGGTCGTCGGCCGGCATCGGCGAGCGGCTGCACCTGGAACGCTTCGCCGTGTCCAAGGCGGCGCCCGCGGGCGCCGGCGGAACGGTCACCTTCGCCCAGAGTGGTCGCTCGGTGGCCGCCGACGCGGCGACGTCGTTGATGGACGCCGGCGAAAGCGCCGGCGTGCAGATGCCCTTCGGCTGCCGAATGGGTATATGTCAGTCGTGCGTGGTCGGCCTGGTGGAGGGCCACGTGCGCGACCTGCGCACCGGCGCGGAACACGACCCAGGCACCCGGATTCAGACCTGCGTGTCGGCCGCGTCGGGCGATTGTGTGCTCGACATCTAAAGGCTACTCACAGGTAACCTACGGATTCGTAGGTTACGATAGCGTAGGTCTGGAACTGCTTTAGCAATCGACCGTAGGGAGGAAGACGTGGCGATCACAGACGTCGACGTATTCGCCCATCTGACGGACGCCGACATCGAGAGCCTGGCCGTTGAGCTGGACGCCATCCGCCAGGACATCGAAGACTCTCGCGGGGCGCGGGACGCCCGCTACATCCGCCGCACCATCGCCGCGCAGCGCGCGCTGGAGGTCTCGGGCCGGCTGATGCTGGCCGCGAGTTCCCGCCGTTCCGCGTGGTGGGCGGGGGCCGTCACCCTGGGCGTGGCCAAGATCATCGAGAACATGGAGATCGGCCACAACGTCATGCACGGCCAGTGGGACTGGATGAACGACCCGGAGATCCACTCCTCGACGTGGGAGTGGGACATGAGCGGGTCGTCGAAGCACTGGCGCTACACCCACAACTTCGTGCACCACAAGTACACCAACATCCTCGGGATGGACGACGACGTCGGCTACGGCCTGCTGCGCGTGACCCGCGACCAGCGCTGGAAGCGCTTCAATATGTTCAACCTGGTCTACAACACCATGCTCATGCTCCTGTTCGAGTGGGGCGTCGGCCTGCAGCACGTGGAGATCGGCAAGATCGTCAAGAAGCGGATGGAGCACGACGACGCGCGGCAGCGGGTCGACGAGTTCCTGGCCAAGGCCGGCCGGCAGGTCTTCAAGGACTACGTCGCGTTCCCGGCGCTGACCTCGCTGTCGCCGGGTGCCAGCTACCGGTCCACGGCGACGGCCAACGCCACCGCCAACATCATCCGCAACGTGTGGGCCAACGCCGTCATCTTCTGCGGCCATTTCCCCGACGGCGCGGAGAAATTCACCAAGACCGACATGATCGGCGAGACCAAGGGCCAGTGGTACCTGCGCCAGATGCTGGGCAGCGCCAACTTCGACGCCGGGCCGGTGCTGCGGTTCATGAGCGGCAACCTGTCCCACCAGATCGAGCACCACTTGTACCCGGACCTGCCGAGCAACCGGTACGAGGAGATCGCGGTGCGGGTGCGCGAGGTGTGCGACAAGTACGACCTGCCCTACACCACCGGCTCGTTCCTGGTGCAGTACGCCAAGACGTGGCGCACGCTGGCCAAGCTGTCGCTGCCCAACAAGTACCTGCGCGACGACGCCGACAACGCGCCGGAAACCCGCAGCGAGCGGATGTTCGCCGAACTGGAGCCCGGCTTCGCGGGCACCGACCCGGAGACCGGCCGGCGGCGGGGGCTGAAGACAGCCATCGAGACCGTGCGCGGCTGGCGGCGCGGAAAGCGCGCGCAGCGCGAGGCGCGGCGCGCTGACGACCTGGCGGCGTAGCACTCCGCGCCGAGCGTGTACTGAGGGCGATATTTCGGGCTGATTGTCGCCGTGAGTGCACGTTCGGCGGCGTCGCCGTTCGCCATACTGGGATACGTGCCGGTGTTCGTCGGGTCGCAGGTCTCGCACTGGGACTTTCCGCGGAGCACGGCCAGCGTCGCGTTGATGACCGAATTCGGTTGCGAGAACGGGCTTGCCGCGGCCGACGTGCTCGACGGCACCGGCCTATCGGAGGCCGACCTGCGCGACCACCAGCGGATGATCGTCGGGCGTCAAGAGCTGGCGGTCGCGACCAACCTGGTGAACCTGCTGGGCAACGCGGCCGACCTCGGCGTGCGGGTGGGCGGCAGCTATCACGTCGGGTCGTTGGGCATCTTCGGCTTCGCCTGCCTGACCAGCTCGACGCTGGGCGACGCCGTGCGGTTCGCGGCGCGGTTCTACGACCTCAGCTACGGCTTCTGCCTGCCGACCGTCATGGTGGAGGGGCCGGTGGCGGCGTTGCGGCTCGACCTGCCCGACCTGACCGGTCCGGTGGCGAAGTTCCTGGTGCGTCGCGACCTGGCGGCCATCGCCCGGGTCATGGCGGAGATGTTGGGCCGCCCCGTTCCGTTCACCTCGATCGATTTCACGGGTCCCGCGCCGTCATCGGATGCCTTGGCCCGCAAGGCCTTTGGTGTGAGACCGGGTTACGACGCGCCGGCCAGCGTGGCGCGCTGGCCCGCCGCCCTGCTGGACAACCCGCTGCCCCAGGCCAGCGAGCAGACCGTGGCCATGTGCGAGCAGCAGTGCCGCGCCCTGCTGGAGCGCCGCCGGCAGCGCACCGGTGTCGCCCGCCGCGTCCGCGAGCGGCTGGCCTCCGTCGACGGCGCGCCCCACACCATCTCCGCCGTCGCCCGGCAACTGGCGATGAGCGAGCGGACGCTACGCCGGCGCCTGGCCGAGGAGAACACGTCGTTTCGGGATCTGCTCGAGGAGGTGCACCGGGTGCTCGCCGAGGAGCTGTTGGCGACGGGCGCGCTGTCGGTCGACGACGTCGCGCTGCGGTTGGGCTACGCGGAGGCGACGAGCTTCATCGCCGCGTTCAAGAGGTGGACGGGCACGACCCCGGCGCGTTATCAGCGCTCGGTCGCGCCCCGGGCCCGGCTGCGGGCCGTCTGATTGTGGCCGGAATCATGGATTTGCCGACCGCAATCGGTTCCCTCTGACGCGTCGCGCGGCCCTAACGTTTGTCGCATGACTTCGACTACTCGCAAGCCCCGCGTGCTGGTGATCGGGGCCGGCTTCGCCGCCATCGCCGCCGCCTACGAGCTGTCCAGGGACGGTCTGGCGGACGTGACGGTGCTGGAGAAGGCCGACGACGTCGGCGGCGTCTGGCGGGAGAACACCTACCCCGGTGCGGCCTGCGACGTCCCGTCCAACCTGTACTCCTACTCCTTCGCCCGCAAGACGAACTGGGGGCGGCGGTACGCCGAGCAGCCCGACATCCTCGGCTACATCCACGACACCGCCGACCGGTTGGGCCTGCGGGACCTGGTGCACACCGGGGTGGAGGTCACCTCGGCGTGCTACGACGACGACACCGCCACCTGGCGGGTGGAAACCTCGGCCGGCGATGCCTTCGAGGCCGACGTGCTGGTGCCCGCGGTGGGCCAGCTGTCGCGGCCGGCGTTCCCGAACATTCCGGGACTCGACACGTTCGCGGGCCCCTCGTTCCATTCGGCCCAGTGGCGCCACGACGTCGACCTGACCGGCAAGCGCGTCGCGGTCCTCGGCACCGGCGCGTCGGCGATCCAGTTCGTCCCGCGCATCCGCCAGACCGCGGGGCGCGTCACCGTGTTTCAGCGCTCCGCGCCGTACATCATCCCGAAGCCGGACCGCGCCTACACCCGAGCGCACCACGCCGCGTTCGCCAAGGCGCCGGGGTTCGCCGCCGCCATGCGCGGGCTGATCTGGGAGATCTCGGAGTTCTTCGGACTCGCGCTGACCAGGGTCGCCCCGCTCGCCCGGCTGATCGGCATCGTCGCGTCGGCAAACATCAAGCGGCACATCAAGGATCCGGTGCTGCGGGCCAAGGTCACCCCCGACTATCCGATCGGCTGCAAGCGCGTGCTGTTCAGCAACGACTGGTATCCGGCGCTGGCCAGCGACAACGTCGACGTGCAGACCGAGGCGATCAGCGAGGTGACGCCGGCGGGGGTGCGCACCGCCGACGGCCGGCTGCACGACGTCGACGTCATCATCTGCGGCACCGGGTTCAAGGCCACCGAATTCCTGGCCCCGATGACGATCACCGGCCGCGACGGCCGTGACCTGCACGCCGAGTGGGCGGGCGGTGCGCGTGCCCATCTGGGCATGGCCGTGCCGGGTTTCCCGAACATGTTCCTGATCTACGGGCCGAACACCAACCTGGGCAGCAGCTCGATCATCCTGATGATGGAGCAGCAGGCCCGCTACATCCGCCAGCTCACCGAGGAGCTCGCCCGCGGCGGCGGGGGGCGCGCGTTCGAGGTGCGGGCCGACGTGGAACAGGCCTACGACGCGGAGGTCCAGGCCCGCCTCGACGCCGGCGTGTGGACCACCTGCGACTCCTGGTACCGCACCGCCTCGGGCCGGGTCACCACGAACTGGCCGGGGCTGGTGCACGAATACCAGCGCCGCACAAGGGCAGTGGCGCTGGCGGACTACGAGGTGGTCTCACCCGAGCGCGCGGCCAGCAAGGTCGGCGCCTGACGGGACTACGCTCGACGACATGCTCGCAGCGTTCGGATTCGAAACCCTGGGTGTCGTGGTCGGCGACATGTTCTTCGTCGACCCGCGCCCGCTGGAAGGTCAGGAGACCCCGGAGCGGGGCGTGCGCCTGGAACTGCGCCTCGTCGACCGGGACGAGCCGCAGGGCTCGATCTACGCCGGCGTCCCGATCGGGTTCAACCGCCCGGTGTGGCGGGTCGATCTGTTCGGCTCCACCGAGAGCCCGCCGGGCACGCTGGACCGCGCCCATCACCACCCGAAGTTCGACGGCTGGGAACCCGGCCGCCGGCATTTCGTCCCGGAGCTGTCCGCCGACCCGGTGGCCTGGCTGGCCGATCAGCTTGCCGACCCGGCCGCCGTGCTGGCGCGCGCGGGCGTCGATCCCGACCAGGTTCCCGAGGCCGATAAGGCCGGTCTGGCCGCGGCCGCACCGGAAATCGTGGCGGCGGTGAAACGGATGCTCGACGGGGTGCGGGACGGCGAGTTGGCCCCGTCACCGCCCGAGCCGGTCGCGGCCGCACGCACCGGCTGGCTCTGAGTCACCAGCCCCGCTCATTCACGCTCGGCGTCTTTCTCTGCGGCGCAGCGAGATTCGGGAAGAGGCGGGATGTGATCGGCGACGGCGGGAGCGGCCGACGGAATAACCGGACTATGGTCCGGTTATAGTGGTATGCGGTCGGCCGGCCCTGGACGGGCGCCCGCACCGAAACCCCGCGGCTGAGGAGGTCAGGTAACCGTGATGTCGCCACCTTCGGCACAAGGAGCACAAGCGCTACCCGACAACGGCTTTCAGGTGTCGCGGGTGATCGCCGTGGAGGAACACGCGTGGACCGCCGGGCTTCGGGAGACGCTCGTCGAATGCGGTGGGGATGACACCGTCACGTGGCTCAGCAATCCCGAGGACACCAGTCGTCGGCTGCTCGACGTCGGCGAAGAGCGCCTGGCCCGCATGGACGCCGCCGGCGTCAACGTCCAGGTGCTCTCCATCACCACCCCCGGCACCCAGCCGCTGCCGCCGGCGGTGGCCGTGCCGCTGGCCCGCGACGCCAACGACTTCCTCGCCGAGGCGGTGCGGCGCCGGCCGGACCGCTTCGCGGCGTTCGCCACCCTGCCTACTCCCGATCCCGACGCCGCCGCCGACGAACTGCGCCGCTGCATTCTCGAACTGAGGTTCGTCGGTGCGATGGTGTTTCCCCGTACCGGTCCAGACCTTCTGGACCACGCCGCTTTTCGGCCGGTCTTCGAGGCGGCCGCGGAGCTCGGGGTGCCCGTCTACATCCATCCCGGCATACCGCCCGCCGCCGTGCGAGAGACGTCTTACGGCGGTTTCGGGTTCGCGACAAACCTGATGCTGGCCACCGGAGGGTGGGGCTGGCACGCCGAGGCAGGTCTCGCCGCGTTGCGGCTGATCCTCGCCGGAACATTCGACCGGCATCCCGACCTGCAGATCATCCTCGGCCACTGGGGGGAGATGCTCGTCTCTTTCGCCGATCGCGCCGACGCCCTCAGCATCACCGACACCGGCCTGGACCGACGCGTCCTCGACTACATTACCAACAACGTGTACGTCACGGCCGGTGGCGTCTTCAGCCACCGCATGCTGCGACAAACGCTCGACGTTTTGGGACCGGATCGCCTGATGTTCGCCCAAGACGACCCGTACAGCGCCGCGCTCGGGGGAGGAGGCCCGGATCTCGCCGGGGCGACCGCCGGCTACCGAGACGCGCGGGCCTTCATCAACGGGGCACCCCTGAGCGCCGAAGACAAGTCCAAGCTGGCCCATCTGAACGCCGAGCGGCTCCTGCTGGGCCGTCGCGAGCCACAGAAACCCTGACCGCGCACCATCCGGCGGCGTATGGGGTTAGGCCCCGCCGGTCACCTTTTCGGCCAGCGCGGCCAGCTTGGCGTCGAGTTGCAGTGCGGCGCTCAGCAATTCGGGGTTGGGTTCGACGACCATCAGCGACGACGGCTTGACGTAGGTCAGGCTGCTGCCTTCGCCCTCGTCGGTGATCAGCAGCTCGACCGGGGCGAACAGGCCCGCCGTCACGTCGTGGCGCAGCATCGTGATCGCGATCAGCGGGTTGCCGAGAATGACGCGGGTCACCCTGCGGTCGATGCCGGCCTTGGCGATCCACGCCCCGTGATCGAAGGCGCCGAACAGCATGAATCCGCTTGGCCCGACGTGCGTTTCGACGCGCTGCCGGTAAGCGTCCCAGCAGTCGGTGGCCGCCGCGATGTCGTTGATGGGGACGGGTCGCTCGCCGATGTCGGCCAGGAGCGCGGCGAGCACCTCGTCGTAGCTCTTGGCGCTCTCGTAACGCACGCGCACGCCGTTGAAAACCGTCTCGGTCATAATCTTCCCGTCCTTCGGTCCTCGCCGATCTTGAGGATCGGGGTCCGGTTCTCCGGTTGAACCCGCTCCCACAGGCCGCCCTTGCCCAGCTCTCGTCCCAACCGGTCCTCTCGGCGGAGCCACTCCTCGGCGCTCTTGATCCGATGCGGGTGAATCTCGTCGAGCAGGGCGTAATCGCGCTTGATGATCTCGTACCTCCACAAGTTCCAGAACCCGGTGAAGTTGTCGCGGATGTTCATGGTGCTCTTGTCGTTCGGGTCCGCGTTGTACCCGGCGGGTGCATCCGCGGCTCTGCTGAGGGGACCCTCGCGCCAGTAGGTGTCCAGATCGGTGTCGATGTAGCGGGCCGGACGCCCGGTGACCTTCTCGAACGCCGCGGCAAGATCGGCGTAGCGGATCTGGTCAATGGCGACTTCGAGATCGAGGCCATTCGCGCGCTCGGGATGGTCGAAAAGCCAACGGACGTAATACCCGCAGTCTTCGAGAGCCACGTGGGGTACGGCTCCCTCGCCGAGCGGAACCCGCCACGTCACCACGCCGTCCTCGATGCTGGGTGCCATCGGCGTCCCGGGCGAAATCACCATCTCGATGTACGGGCCGGTCGTGAACACCGCCGCGCCCATTCGATTGCCGTTCACCTGATTCTGAAACAGGATCCACTCACCCACGCGGCCCTTGCCGTCATAGTGGCCGGTGCGGAATCGGGAGTCATATCCCGACTTCTTGAGCCCATAGTCGAGGTTGCCGTAGACGAAGAACCTGACGCCTTCTTCGACGGCTATCTCGTAAGCGCGCATCGCCCAATACATCTCGGTCTTCTCGCCGGTGTTGAACCCGTCGATGTTGATGAACGCTCCGTCGGCGCCGCGGAACCCTTCGCGCAGGACCGCTTCATCGGCGAACGAACCTTCCAGGACGGAGACGTTGTCGAGGGCGAGGAGCTCCTTGGCCCGCCGGGACGCGGGGTCGCGGCTCAGGAATCGAACCGAGTATTTCTTGTCGGCGACCAGGGCACGAATGACGGGCATGCCCTGGGCGCCGGTGCCGCCGATGACGAAGAGCTTCGAGGTGCGCTGCGAGGACATCGTCGTCTCACAACCGCTCGATGATGGTGGCGTTGGCCATGCCGCCGCCCTCGCACATCGTCTGCAGCCCGTACCGGCCTCCGCGCTGCTGCAACGCGTTCACGAGAGTGGTCATGATGCGCGCGCCGCTGGCGCCCAGCGGGTGGCCGATCGCGATCGCGCCGCCGTTGACGTTGGTCTTGGCCAGGTCGGCGCCGGTGTCCTGCGCCCAGGCCAGCACGACGGGCGCGAAGGCCTCGTTCACCTCGAACAGGTCGATGTCGGCGAGCGTCAGGCCGGCGCGGCTCAACACCCTCTCGGTGGCCGGGATGACCCCGGTCAGCATGTAGAGCGGATCGGAGCCCACCACGGTGGTGGTGTGGATGCGGGCCAGCGGGCGCAGGCCGAGCTTCTTGGCCGTTTCACTGGTGGTGATCATGACCGCGGCGCTGCCGTCGGACAGCGGCGAGGAGTTGCCCGCGGTGATCTCCCAATTGATCTGCGGGAAGCGGGCTTTCATCGCCTCGCTGTAGAACGCGGGCCACAGGCCGGCCAGCGTCTCGACGGTGGTGCCGGGGCGGATGAATTCGTCGGTGGCAAGCCCGGCGATTGGAATCAGCTCGTTGTCGAACAGCCCGTCCTTGGTGGCGCGGGCGGCCTTGTCGTGGCTGGCGGCGGAGAACTCGTCGAGCTGGGTGCGCGAGAAGCCCCAGCGCGCCGCGATCAGCTCGGCGCTGATGCCCTGCGGCACCAGACCGTCGGGGTAGCGCCGCGTCATGTCGTCGCCGAACGGGTTGCTGCCCGGCAGCACCGAGGTGCCCATCGGGACGCGGCCCATCGACTCCACACCGGCGGCGACGACGAGGTCGTAGGCGCCGGAAATCACGCCCTGGGCGGCGAAGCTGATGGCCTGCTGGCTGCTGCCGCACTGCCGGTCGATCGTGACGCCGGGAACCGATTCCGGGAATCCCGCGCCCAGCAGCGCGTTGCGGGCGATGTTCACGGCCTGGTCGCCGACCTGGGCGACGGCTCCGGCGATGACGTCGTCGATCTGCCCCGGGTCCACGCCGGTGCGGGCCACCACTTCCCGCAGGCTGTGCGCCAGCAGGTCGGCCGGCAGCACGTCGTGCAGGGCGCCGGTGGGTTTGCCCTTGCCGATGGGCGTGCGGACGGCTCCGACGATGACGGCGTCGCGGTTCATGGCTCCTCCTCGAGTCCCAGCATCTAGGTATAGATCGCTGTACTCAGGTAAACATCTGGGTACACTAAAAGCAACCCAGCCGGGGAGGTGATCTATGACACTGCTGCAGGGACCGCTGGCCGACC
>NZ_LZHV01000064.1 GCF_001667275.1 Mycobacterium sp. ACS4054 | reverse complement strand
TACGCCCGCAGCCGGCGCACCGACATCAACGACCTCACCTTCGCCTGCGGCCCGCATCACCGCCTGCTCAAACCCGGTGGCTGGCGCACCCGCAAAAACACCCAAGGCCACACCGAATGGATCCCCCCGCCCCGCCTGGACAGGGGCCGGCCCCGCACCAACACCTTCCACCACCCCGAGAAACTGCTTCGGGATGACGATGACGATGGGCCTTAGCTCAGTGAGGGCTTTGGTCAGGCAGCTCGGCGAATCGCTTCTTGACGTCGTTGTACCAGCCCATCGACTTAATCGGGTGACGCCAGCGGCCCTTCATGTCCTCGCGCGCGGGCACGTGGGCGTCATCGCCGGCCGCAACGATCTCTTTGAGGTGCCGGTCTTGCGCCTTGATGATCTCGTCGGCGCTCGCACCGCGGTGCACGAGGTCGCAGGGGCCACCGAGGTCCTGGCAAGTCATGGTCTTCAAGGGTCCTCCTCCTCTGGTCACACCGGGCCCTCCCGGTGCGTCAGGATGGTGACGCATCCGACGACGAAAGTGTGACCGCCATGGTGAGCGACCACCAGCTCCGCGACGGCTTCGAGACCGAGCGACCTCGCTTGCAGCGCATCGCGGCCGGGGTCCTGGGCGACGCCGACGCGGCACAGGACGTCGTACAACAGGCGTGGCTCCGCTTGCATGCCACCGAAGAACCGATCGACAACCTGCCGGGCTGGCTCACCACCGTGACCTCGCGGCTCTGCCTCGACCGGTTGCGGGCCCGCACGCCTGTGCCGACGGAGTCGATCGAAGTCGAGGCGACGGCACCCGATCCCGCGGACGACGTGGTGCTGGCCGACACGGTCGGCATCGCGCTGCAGGTGGTGCTGGACCGGTTAACGCCCACCGAGCGGGTGGCGTTCGTACTGCACGACAGCTTCGGCGTCGACTTCGAGTTGATCGCCTCGATGCTCGACACGACGCCGGTCGCGGCGCGCAAGCTGGCGTCTCGGGCCCGGGCGAAGGTCCGTCCGCCGGCGCCCGAGGATGCCCTGGCGGACTGGGAGATTGTGGACGCCTTCATGGCCGCGGCGCGGCAGGGCGACTTCACCCGCCTGCTGGAGCTGTTGGCTCCCGACGTAACGGTCTCCGCCGACGCGGCCGCGAGCGCGCTCGGCACGCCGACGCGCCTGGAAGGCCGCGATGAGGTGGCCAACTTCTTCAACGGCGCTGCCGCGGCTGCCTTCCCGGTCTTCGTCGAGGATCGCCCGGGCTACGCCTGGATCCACCGCGGCGAGGTCAAAGTCGCCTTCGACTTCGCCGTCGAGGCCGGGCGGGTGCACCGCTTGCAGTTCCGCGCTGCCGACGACTTGCTGGCCGGGGTGCGGCGCCGGGTGGGCGGGACCACGCGGGACTGAGCGCGGTCAACGCGGCAGTTCGGCGAGGGCGGCGTCAAGAAGCTCACCGACATCTTGCCGCTCCCAGAGGAACAACAGGTTCGACAGCATCTGCAGCGGCGCCCGCACGCTCTCCTCGTCGCGGATCAGAGGATGCTTGCGACTGTCCGGTATCGCCTCGAATCGCCTGCGGATCAACGCCGGCACGCCCAGGAGCCACCCGACGCCCATCGACGCCGCATACAGCAGCATGTGCCGGCGCAACCGCGCGGGATCGAGTTTCGGCCCGCCGCAACGACATAACTCGCCCACGAACAGCTCCAGCAGCTCGTCGAGATGAAACTCCCACAGCTCGGTTTCGGCGCCGGACATGGCTCCCCAGATCGCCATGCCCAGGTTCAGCTGGCCGACGCACCCCCAATCCATCAGGCCGCAGCGCAGAACTCGGTCGGCGTCGCGCCAGAACCATGCGTTGTCGATGTTGGCGTTCCAATGGCACAGGGCGACGTAGTCGGAGTCACCGGCCAGCAGGCCCGCGATCGTCTGCTCGTGACGCGCCAAACGCGGCACATCCGCGCGCAGTCGCGCGAGGAATTCCGGTGAACAGGCGGGAAGCAGCCCCGGCCGGTCCTGGGCGAATTGGGCCAGTTGGTCCACCCGGCGTTCCAGCTTGTCCGCCGTCAGAGGCGCGCGCTCCCCCACCGTTGCGGCGGCCACGTCCAGCGGGAAGGGTGCGGTGAGTTCCGGCGGCAGCCGCCCGGACCGATGGGTGCCGGCCAGCCGGGCCAGCGCGGCGAGCAGCGCGCGGTAATGCTCGACGGGTCGGGGCATCTGGTAATCGAGGCACTTGTGGTACTGCGGTTCGATCCCGTTGTCGCCGAACCGGATTCGCTCGGTGACGAGGATCCCGGTGCCGCTGCGGCGATGATAGTCGGCGAACTGCACCTCGGGGACCGCGATCGGAAACTCCGGCGCCCGCGACAGCGCGGCGAACCGAACCTCCAGCTCCATCTGTGTCTTTCCGCGATCACGCGCCGGGTCCTCGAAGTCGCGCGAAAACTTGACAAACAAATCGGTGTGCAGGCCCGGGGTGGGCTCGGCGTATTCCACCGAGAGCATCACCTTGCGCCCCGTGCTGCCGCCGTCGACCTCGCGAAGCGCCGCAACGCGGGTGATGCGGTTGTCGCGCAGCGCCCCCGACGCGAGAAACGCCTCGGTGAGAAACTCCGGCCCGCCGGTGCTCAGCGCGGCGGGGTCGGCCGGAAACGCCAACCGGTAGTGGTCTCCGACCACCCAATGCGAAGTCAATTGATTACCAGGTTTGTTCGGCCGCTCGCACCAGCATGTGATTGACGGCCACCCGGCGATCGCGCGTGATCATGAACAGCACCGCGTCGGCGATGTCCTCCGGACGCAACTTGACCATGCCGGCGGTCTGGCGCTCGAACGCCTCCCGCGACGGCTCGGCGAGGTGGCTGAAGATCTCGGTGTCGACCGTTCCGGGGCCCACCACGCCGACCCGCACCCGCTTGCCGAGCACCTCCTGGCGAATCCCCTCGCTGAAGGCGTTCACCCCGAACTTGGTCAGCGAGTACACGGCGGTGTTGGGTCGGGCGACCCAGCCGGCGGTCGAGCTGATGGTGACCAGATCGGCCACGCCGCGCGGCGAGTCGGCCGCGGCGTCGATCAGGTGCGGGAGCGCCGCGCGGGTGACATACAGGACCCCCTGCACGTTGACCGTCACCATGGCGTCCCAGTCCCGCAGCGAGGCTTCGGCCGCCGGCCCGGATTGCATCAGGCCGGCGTTGTTGACCACGGTGTCGAGCCGGCCGAACTCCGCGACCGTGCGCTGCACGGCCGCCGCCACCTGTTCGGCGTCGGTGACATCGGCGGTCACGGCCAGCGCTGTGCCACCGGCGGATTCGATGTCGGACGTCAGCTCGGCGAGCCGGTCCCCGCGCCGCGCGAGCAGTGCCACCGCCGCGCCCTCGGCGGCCAGCGCCTTGGCCGTCGCCGCGCCGATGCCGCTGCTGGCCCCGGTGACCAAGGCCGCTGTACGTGCAAGTATCCCCGTCATGCGCCCAGTATCTCGTGTAGCACGTACTCGGTGTGCTCGCCCAGCTCCGGCGCGCCCCGGCCGACGCGGGCCGGGTTCCACGCCATGCGCCAGGGCGGCCCGACGATCGGCCGCTGGCCCTCGCGGTGATCGCTGACGAACCGATACAGCTCGCGGTCCCACAGCCGTTGGTCGCCGATGACGTCGACCGAGGTGGCGCTCTTGCAGGCCGGAACCCCCGCCGCGCGCAGGCGGTGGGCGAGTTGCTCGGCGTCGTGGTTTCGCGTGAGCTGCGCCAGCTCGACGTCGAGTCTTTCGGCGTGACAACGCCGTTGGCTCGTGGTGGCGTAGCGTCGTTCCCGGGTCAGGGATTCGTCGCCGAGCACGCCGCACAGCGCGTGCCATTGCGCGTCGTCGGCCACGGCCACCGCTATCCAGGCGCCGCCCGCGGAGGGGTAGCAGCCGTGCGGGCACATGTCCGGGTGATGGTTGCCGTCGGGGCCGAGCGGCCGCCCGGTCAGCGCCTGCTCGAGGAGGCGGTCGCCGATCATCGACGACAGTGTCTCCACGGCCGAGAGGTCCACGAATTGCCCGGTGCCGGTGAGTTCGCGATGCAGCAGCGCCACCACGGCCGCGTACGCGGCCGCCGCGCCGACGGTCGAATCACCGTAGCGCATGCTCGTTCCGAGCGGCGGCCCACCGGGATAGCCGACCAGCGAGGCGACGCCCGCCAGGGCGGCAAAGCATGGCGCGTAGCCGGTTTGGTGGCCCAGCGGTCCGTCATTGCCCCACATCTTGATCGACACGGAGACGATGTCCGGCTTGATCCGGGTGAGCGCCGAATACCCCAGGCATTGGCGTTCCATCGCGCCCGGGCGCAGGTTGTTGATGACGATATCGCTGCGGGCGATCAGCTCGCGCAGACTGGCCATGCCCTCCGCGGACTTGATATCCAGGTCCACGCTCAGGATTTCGGGGTTGATGCTCAAGAAGTACGGCGCGTGGTCGATGTCGGTCCCGCCGTAGGCGCGCATCTCCTCGGGGCTGCCCGCGGTTTCGATCTTGATGACCTCGGCGCCCAGCATGGCCAGCAGCTTGCCCGCGTAGGGGCCGGCCCACACCTTGGTGAGCTCGACGACCCGCACCCCTTGCAGTGGGCCGCCGCGCGGCTGCCGGGGCGGCTTGAGTTGCGCGGACGCGACCCGCGGCCGCGGGCGCGGCGCGTCGAGGCCGTCCAGCACCGGCCTGCTGTGCTGGCCGAGAGTCGGTGCGGCGGAGGTGATTCGGGCCGGGGTGGCGCTGAATTTGTAAGGCACCGTCGGATACGCCGCGTCGCCCAGCACGGGGTGCCTGACCCGCTGGAAGAACCCCCGGTGGCGGTACTGCGCGGACCCGTGCAGGTCCGCGGCGCCGTTCACCGGCACGAGCGGCACGCCCAGGCGCTGCGCCCGGTCGGACGCCTCGTCCTTGGCGAGGTCGCGGACCCACGCCGCGAAGCCGCGCTGAAACGCCGCGACCTTCTCCGCGGTGACGGAGAACTCCAGCCAATCGTCCTCGAACGCGCACAGCCAGTCCGGGTGGCCCAGCAGTTCCTTCAGGCCCACCCAGTGGGCGCGGCTGGTCATGTACAGGTAGACGTAACCGTCGGCGCACGCGAAAAACGCTGCGGGGCCGGCCTGGTCGTAGTCGCCGCGATGACCCGCCGCGGTCACCTCGCCGGTGACGAATCGGCCGAGGATGCAGTCGGCGCGGGAGGCCAGCACGGCCTGTACGGAGAGGTCGATGGACTCGCCCTGGCCGCTGTGCAGGCGCCCGAAGAGCGACGCCGCGACGCAGAGCGCGGCGTCCAGTCCGGCTTCGTAATCGGCCAGGAACCGGCCCGGCCCCTGCAGGGGCGGCTTGGCGGGATCCGGGTGGCTGGGCGTGTGGTATCCCCAACCGCTGGCGTGGAAGACGTTGATGCTCTTGGCATTGCCGAACTCGGCGGCCGCGCCCCGCCCGAACGGGGTGATCGAACACAACACCACATCGGGATGGTGCTGCGACCAGTCGGCGTCGCGGTCGTCGATGACGGCGTCCGCGGTGCCGATGAGCCGGTGCAGGGCCTCGACGCCGGCCGTCGAAACCTGATCGAGCACCACCGACCGCTTGTTGGTGTTGAGGTACGCGAACAGCGCGCTGCCGTCGCGCCCGTCGGCAAGGATGGGCGCCATCGCCCGCGTCGGGCTGCCGCGCTCCGGCGCCTCGACCTTGATGATCTCGGCGCCGAAGTCGGCCAACAGCTTTCCGCAGTACTCCCCCGCGACGGATCCCGCCAGCTCGACGACCCGGAAACCCGTCAGCGCCGACATGCGAGCTCTCCCACGGCGGTCAGGGCTTGGCGCGTCCCGAGCGGCTCAGGCGCCACTCCGGCGGGAAGTTCAGGTCGTTGTCCTTAACGACGTTGTTCAGGCCCTTTTCGAAGGTGCCCTCGGTCAGGTCGACCTCTTGCGCGTCGTTGGTGATCAGCGGCAGCATGCCCTCGACCATGCCGGTCAGCAGGCTGCCGAAGTATTCGCCCTTGTGCTGTTTGTAGAGCTCCAGGAAGGTCTTCTGGACCGCGACGGTGTCGGTCGGGCGGGAGCGCGAGCACGCCAGCGCGTATTTCTCCGTCTCGGCCTCCAGCTTCTCCCGCGGCACCACGCTGTTGACGAAGCCGCAGTCGTACATCTCCTTGGCGCTGAATGGGCGCCCGGTGAACAGCATTTCGGAGAACTTGCGCAGGCCCATCGTCTCGGCCCACCACCACAGCCGCGGGCCCCAGCCCACGTAACGGAAGGCCGGGTGCCCGAACAGGGCGTCGTCGCTGGCGATCACCAGGTCGGCGTCGCCCGCCTGGTAGAAGTGCCAGCCATAGCAGTAGCCCTTGGCCTCGATTATGCTGATCTTGCGCAACTCCTGCAGCGGCCGGTTACCCGCGCGGGCCTTGGCGTAGAAGTCGGTGACGGTCGACAGGTAGCGATACGATCCGCCGGGCGGGTACTTCACGTCGTCGTCGTTGATCGCGAGCTCGTGCAGCAGCGACAGGCCCGGGTTCTCCAGCATCGGCCGCTGTTCGGGCAGGTCCCCGCCGCTGCCGAAATCCTCGCCCTCGCCGCGGATCACGACGACCTTCACGTCGTCGTCGACGTTGCACTTGTGGATCAGGTCGGCATAGTTCTGCCGCATGCCCAGGGTGGTGGCGTTCTGCGCGTCGGGACGATCGAACGTGATGTAGGCGATCCGGTTCTTCTTGTCCTTCTCGAACTTGATGTACTGCTCGGCTTCCTTTTTCAGTTCTTCGTAGTCGTATTCGGGCATCGTCTTCTCCTCTTGAATTGGCGCCTATTTGAGCAAGCTGCCCGCGTCGACGGGAAGCGAAACGCCAGTGACATAACGCGATTCGTCAGAGGCGAAGAACAACACCGCGTTGCTGATGTCCGCGGGTTCCACCCAGGGCACGGGCAGCGTGTGCATCATCTGGGAGATGGGGGCGAAGTCCTCCGGCCCAGGGTTTTCCAGGTCCGGACGGAAGAGCCGGAACGTGTTGTCGTTCATCACCATCGTGGTGCTGACCTGGGTGGGCAGCACCGAGTTGACCCGGATCATGTGCTGGCCCAGTTCGACGGCGAAGGCGCGCATCAGGCCGATCACGCCGTGCTTGGCCGCGACGTAATGGCCGGTGTTCGGGTACGCCTTGCGCCCACCGACCGAGCTGGTGAGCACGATCGATCCGCCGCGGCCGCCCGAAAGGATGTGCGGTACACCCGCTTTGACCGTGTGCCAAACGCCGGTCAGGTTGATGTCGATCATGTCCTGCCAGACGTTCTCGCGGATCTTGTGCAGCTTCCTGCCATCGGTCCCCACGCCGGCGTTCGCGACGATGATGTCGAGGCGCCCGAGCTGTTCGACACCCGCGTCCACCGCCGATTTCAGCGCCTCGTAGTCGCGGACGTCGACCTGCGCGGTGACGATGCGCCGGTTCTGGGCCTTCACCAAGTCGGCCGTCTCGGCCAGGTCCTCGGGTGTCGAATGCGGATAGGCCAGGTTCTCGATCGGGCCGCAGACATCGATCGCGATGATGTCGGCGCCCTCCTGCGCCAAGCGCACCGCGTGGCTGCGGCCCTGACCGCGGGCGGCGCCGCTGACGAACGCGACTTTTCCCTCTACCCGGCCCTGGACGCGACCCGTCATCAGGGCACCACGGTGGGCAGGGTTTCCCAGCCCCGCACCGACGACGTCGGGCTGAGCTTCGCGTTCGCCAAATCGGGCTCCCACTCCGGGAAGCGCTTCAGGATTTCCTCGAGCGCGACGCGCCCTTCCAGCCGGGCCAGCGCCGAGCCCAAGCAGAAGTGGGCGCCGACGCTGAACGTGAGGTGCGGCCGGGCCGGGCGGTGAATGTTGAATTCGCCTGCGTCGGGGCCGAACTGCCGCTCGTCCCGGCAGGCCGCCCCGAGCAGCATCAGCATGACGCTGCCCTCCGGCACCGTCTGGTCGTAGATGCTGACGTCGCGGGTGACATAGCGTGCCATGTGCGGTGCGGGCGGCTCGAAGCGCAGCAGCTCCTCGATGGCCTGCGGGATGAGTGCGGGGTTCTCGACGAGTTCACGACGCTGATCGGGATGTTCGGCGAGAACCTTGCCCGCCCAACCGATCAGACGCGTGGTCGTCTCGTTTCCCGCCCCCGCCACCACGTTGAGGTACACCAGGATCTCCTCGCGCCTCAGCCGCCGCGTGGTGCCGGTCTCGTCGACGAACTCGACGTTTAGCAGCTCCGTCATGATGTCGTCGGACGGATTGTTGGCGCGCCAGTCGATGTAGGCCTCGAACTGCTCGCCCACGGACAGGCCGTGTTCGGCGGCACTCATCGGCTTACCGGGCTCGGTGCGCAACTGAGCGTTGCCGCGGTCGCGGATGTATTCCTGATCCTCTTCGGGGATGCCGAGGAGGGCGCTGATGACCTTCATCGGCATGATCGCACCCAGGTCGGTGACGAAGTCGAACCGCCCCGACCCCACCAGTGGATCCAACGATTGCGCGCAGAACTCGCGAATCATCGGCTCCAACGCGGCGATCTTGCGGGGGGTGAACATGCGCGACAGCAGCTTGCGGTGCACGTCGTGGATCGGCGGGTCTTCGAAGATCAGCATGCCCGAAGGGATTTCGAGGTTGGCCTTGATCAGTTCCATGATCACGCCCCGCGCAGAGCTGTAAGTGGCGTGGTCGATGATTGCCTTGTTCACATCCGCATATCGACTCAGCGCGTAGAAATCGTATTCGGAGTTGTAATACAGCGGCGCCTCGTCACGCAGGCGCTTGAACATGGGATACGGGTCGGCAATCAGCTCGACGTCGTACGGATCGAATCGCACGTGGCTGTCGGTGCTCGTCGTCACGAAATCCCTCCTAGGGCTGCCGATTACCGGACATCCCCACCGCCTGGCAGCACCGGATCCGGGTCGGGCAATTTATACACTCCGCTTAATTGCATCGCTATATGACATGTGCACGGGCTGGGCTGAAATTGGCCCGTAGTGTGGCCTAACTCTATTCTCGTAGAGAACCACACGGGGAATGGTCTGGCAAGACCCCATGCCGCGTGGCTCGCCGTCGATCCAGGCGCGGTCATCCGAGCGCCGTGGCCCGGCGCTCGCCGGCGGGGCGCTGCCCCTCCGCGCCGGTCAGCCGGCCGCGGTGGGAACTTCCAAGAATGCCGGCCGCGATGGCCGACAGGATCCCGTCGAGTTGCTCGGGACTGTCGACGACCCGGTCGCCGTGCGCGTAGCGCACCAGAAGGCCGTTGATGAACGTCAGCGTCACGTTGCTCAGGTCCTCGATGACGGCGGGGTCCATGTCCGCGCCGTGCGGCATCAGCTGGACCAGAATCTCGCGGTGCAGCTTGGTGAATTCGTCGGTGGCCCGTTGCAGGATCGCGGCCAGCGACGGGTCGCGGGCGGCCTGCATGGTGAGCTCGTAGCGGGCCTTGGTCCGAAACAACTGCGGCTCGTTGCCGGATCGAATGACCACCTGGGACAGCCGCGAGGGCGAGGGGTTGTTGCCGCGACCGTCGGAGTCGTCGGCGACGGACTTCAGGTCGGCTAGGTCGAGCTCGGCCAGCCGCTCGGCCACGGCGCGCAGCAACGCGGAGCGGGTGCGAAAGTAGAACGACGTGGTGCCGTCGGGCACGCCGGCCTTGCGATCGACCTTGAGATGACTCAAGCCCTTGGCCCCGTCGTCGGCCAGCAACTGAATCGCCGCGTCGCATAAGTCGCGGCGGCGCTCCCCGGGATTGGGCTTACGGCGTTTGTCCATGGTCTTGGTGCGCCAGGCTACTCTATATTTGTAGTGTCGGCAAAGGTGCGGGCGAACCGGCTACCCGCTCCCGTCCGCACTCTCGATCGCCTGGCCGAGATCGCTGACCCTCCTCAGCCCGTAGCGCGCCGCGGTCGCGGCGGTCACCACGATGCCGTTCTTGTTCTCGGCCCGGGCCGGCTGCAGCGCAACGAGACCCGTTTTCTGCAGCGCGTCCGCGAGCACCGCATGCGCTTGATGGGGATCGGAGATCCCGGCCCGGCCCCCGTCCAGGTAGGCGAGGAGACTACCCACGTACTCAGGAACGAGCCCCACCGCGCCGTCACGGAGCAACGGAAAGTATTTGTCGCGGTTACCTATTCCGAGCCGCCGCTCGACCGGGAAGCCGGCCCCCTCCAGCGCGCGGGCATACAGCTCGGCCACGGTCACGCTCTCGGCGAAGTTGGCCGAGCCGAGGACGATCGCCGGTCGGTCTATCCGCGATACGAGCGGCGCCCGGCCGTGCCCGCGCTCGGAGAGGAATTCGGCCGCCGCCGCTGCGGGAGATGATCCGAGAAGGACCCGGCGATTGAGCTCGGCGAGGCGCTCGGTCGTGAGTTCGGCGTTGACGGCATCGATCGTCGCGGCGAGGCGCGCGCCGTACGTCACGCGCAACTCGTCGCGCAGGATCGGCGTCACGCTCTCGGCGGGCTGGGCGTGCCGGTCATCCTCGAGCAATACGAAGTCGCCGGCGAGGAGGCGTGGATCGGTCGTGAAGAGCACGCCAACCTGAATCGCTCCCGTTTCGAGCGCGTCGACGGTGCGCGGCCCTCCAGCGTCGGTGACACGAAACTCCTTGAACGTGAGCCCATACCGTGCGTGCAGCAGCGGCAGACAGAGCAGTTCGCTTGGGCATTCGGGACCGGAGCCGAACACCAACGTCTCGGCCAGCATCACGTTCGGCTCCGCCCCATTCACGGGTCGAGCTTGTCGCTCTCGAAGACCAGGAAGCTCGCCCCCTGGGGGTCGCGCAAGACGCTGAAGCGACCCTTCGGCTGCTCCGTCGGCCCCTCGATAACCGCGCCCCCGTTGGCGACGGCGGTGGCGCCGGCCTCGGCGACGTCGGCCACGACGAAGTAGGGCAGCCAGCGCGACGGCACGCTGGCGTCGGCAGCCGGCAGCGAGCGCAATCCGCCGTTGTCGCGCGCTCCCACACGGATCACCCAGTAGGGCACGGGCATGCCGGCAAGGAACTCGATGCGCCAGCCGAAAAGCCCGGAGTACAAGGCGATCGCGGCGTCGACGTCCGGGGTGGCAAGCTCATTCCAGGTCAGGCATCCGGGCTCGTTCACACGGGTCGCGCCGAAGTGGCGGCCCGGCTCACAGAGGTGGATGACGGCCCCGTACGGATCGCGCACGACCACCAACCTGCCTCGGTCTCCGAAATCCAGCGGCCCAGCGAGGATCGCGCATCCCAGCGCACGCGCGCGGGCGGCCGCCGCGTCGACGTCGGCGACCGAGACGTGCGAGTTCCAGCGTGGCTGCGCACCGGCGGGGTCGGTCGCGGGGAGCGCATAGAGCCCGGCGACTTCCTGCTGCTCGCGGCGCAACACCGTGTACGCGTGGCCGTCCGCCATGCGCCGCTCGTCCGGCGTCCAGCTGAAGAGCGTCCCATAGAACGCTGTGGCGGCCTCCGGGTCGGTGGTAGCGAGATCGACCCAGCTGAACGTCCCCGCCGGGTACCCGGTGCGCGCTCCCATCCGCCGCAGCCTACCCACGCGCCGGCCGCGCGCCAATCATGCGCGGCGTAACCGCCTGCGGGACGATGACTGGAACAATGGCCGAATGGTTCAACGCCGAACGGATGTCAATGCGGGCGCTTGGCTCGCATGCGTCGGCCTGATCGCGGCGCTGGTGTGCGGCTGCCACTCGGCGCGGCACCAGGCCACACCCACCACGTCGAGCACCACCGCCACCACGGCGCGCACGACAAGCGCACCGCCCCCGCCGATCGTGAAGATCGCGCCGCTGCCCGTGCGCCCGGTGACCAAATCGCAGCCGGCCAGCCCGCAGAAATGCCCCGCCACCGACCCGAATCGACCGGCGGCACCGACCGATGCGCTCACCGCCTGCGACATCGGCCGGACCACCCTGTACAACCTGGGCCCGGAGTCCATGCAGCTCGGGCTGCTAAACGTCGACCCGCCAAAGTCGCTGACGGCAGATTTCTACGAGGTGACCCTGACCCTGGACCCACCCTCGGCGGCCGCGTGGGCCGCATACACCGCCGCCCACCTGCAGGACCACGTGGCCTTCGTCCGCGACAACCTCGTTCTGGAGGCGCCGATCATCGAAGATCAAGTGACGTCCGGGCGCATCGCGCTGACAACCCAAACCGCGCAGGGCGCAGCGCAATTGGCCCAACTGGCCGGGCGCCCCTCCTGACATGACGGCGAGCACCGACCGGCTCGGCATCGGCATGCTCAGCGTGTTCGGGCTTCCCCCAGTCGAATTGGTGGACCTGGCAGCGGACCTGGGCTGCCGCCATGTCTCCGCCGCACTGCAAGGAATGCCGTTGGTGCCGCTGGGCTATCCCCGCTTCTCGCTCACCGACGACGTCGGCCTGCGGACGGCCCTGCTGTCGGCGATGAATGACCGCGGCGTGACCATCTCCCTCGGCGACGGGTTCCTCGTGCTGCCCGGCGCCGACGCGAGCGGGTTCTGCACCGATCTCGATGCACTGGCCGAACTGCGCGTCCCGCGGATCAATGTGGTCAGCCTCGACCCGGACCTTGCGCGCAGTTTCGACCAATTCGCCGCCCTGACCGAGCTTGCCGCGCAACGAAACATCCAGACGCTCGTCGAACCGGTGCCCGGCCTGACCGTCGGCGACCTGCCGACGGGACTGGCCGCACTGCGGCATGTCGGTAGGCCGGACTTCCGGTTGCTTATCGACACCATGCACCTCGTGCGCTCGGGCTCCACCGCGGCCGATCTGGGGGCCCTCGACCCCGCCCAGGTGGGGTACGCCCAACTCAACGACACCACGCTGCGCCCGCGCATCGAAAACTACATGGAGGAAGCCATGTTCGAGCGGATGGTTCCCGGCGAGGGCGAGCTGCCTCTGGCGGACATCCTCTCCGCGTTACCGGCCGACGTCGTGATCGAAATCGAGGTGCCGCGACGGTCGTTGGCGTTGGCCGGGGTCAGCCCGATCGATCGGCTCCGCCCGTGCGTCGAGGCGGCGCGGCGGTTGCTGTCCGGGCTCCCGGGTCGCTGAAATGGCGGGAGCGGCTTAGGCAGCCGCCGGACTGATGGGTTGGAAGGGCCGTTCCTCGATGTCATCGCCGATGATGAGTGCAGTTCCGGCCGGCACCTCGCGCCACGCGCCCGGCAACGTGGTCAACGGTTCGGAGACGACCACCCGCGCGTCGTCGCCGAAGTGGCCCGCTCCCTCGTCCTGCGGGTAGAGCATGCGCACCGACTGCTGATCCTCGTTGACGAACAGCGTGTTCACCTCCGGCCCGCTGGCGTAGCGGACCGCGTACAGGCGCGCGCCGTCGCTCACCCCGACCGTCATCTGCAGCGCGGGTTCGGCGACGCCGGCCGCGTCTGCGACCGCCTCCACGAAGCCCGCCATGCGAGCGATCCCGGTGATCGGATCCTCGGTGAGGCCGAACGTCAGCGCGAGGTGGAACATCACCTCCGAATCGGTGGATCCCGCTATGTTTCCGAACAGGTCCGGGTCGACGGCGAACAGCAGTTCCCGGCGCAGCCGCGAATACCCGCCGACATGCCCGTTGTGCACGAAGAGCCAGTTGCCGTAACGGAACGGGTGACAGT
Organism: Mycobacterium sp. ACS4054; assembly: GCF_001667275.1. Taxonomy (GTDB): domain Bacteria; phylum Actinomycetota; class Actinomycetes; order Mycobacteriales; family Mycobacteriaceae; genus Mycobacterium. The sequence continues at coordinate 98,165 of NZ_LZHV01000064.1, read as the reverse complement.
TGGTCTGTTGCACGGGAGTTCCGGTTCCTGCGCGCACATGAGCTAGAAACAGGCGGGTGCGGATCTCGGTCGCCAGTTCCAGGAGGTTCTCGTCGCCCCACGCCGGGGTGACGCTGCGGAACAGCGCCGGTTCGGCGCGGTGCTCATACCAGCCCAGCCCCGTCCCGTCGCCGTTGGGAATGTCCATGTTTGGCGCTTGCCTGCGGCTCTGCTCGATCAGCGAGCACCGTGGATCGTGTAGCAGCTCCCTGGGCGCGATCGGGCTGCCAACGTATCCAACCCAGCGACACATCTGCCTCTCCTCACCGACTCCTGAGCGCGGTCTCCCGGATCAGTTTGTGCACGAACGCAAGTTTGCGGACCACCGGTGGCCGGATCTCGAACGGGTAGAGCGGATTCTTGCCCATCGCTGCGTTCACCCGATTGAAGAAGAGCGACAACCACTTCCAGTCATCCAAGAGTTCCTCAATCGACGTATCGTCGTGCTGTGCGTGCGGGACGATGTCCCGTGCGAAGGAGAAGCGAACCCTGTCGGCGTGCAGGACGAGTCCCGCCTCGTACGAGGTGTCGACGATGTCGGTGATGTGCAGGTAGTGCGCGAAGCACTCGGCGAAATCCTCCCAGGGATGCATCGTGGCGTATTCGGAGATGAAGGACCCGCTCCAGTCCGCGGGCGCGCCTAATTTGTAGTGCCGCGCGATCTCGCTCTGGTAGTCGGCGCGCTCGTCGCCGAAGATTTCGCGGCATTCATCGAGGTAGCGCCCCGCGCCGGGCTCCCGCTCGACGAGAATGCTCTGGTAGTAGTGCCCGACCTCGTGGCGGAAGTGACCGAGCATCGTGCGGTAGGGCTCACCGAGGTGCACCCGCAGCGATTCACGGTATGCGTCCAACGACTCGACGAGATCGATGGTGATCACGCCGCCGGCGTGCCCAATCGACACGCGCTCGCCGCCGCTGTAACTGGACACCAGGTCGAACGCCAGACCGCCAGGTTCGCGCCAGTACGGCTCGACGGGTAGCCCGTTGTCAATGAGCTGATAGACCAAGCGCCGCAACGCAATTACCGTGGACCCCAGCTTTTCGACCGCGATGGTGTCGTCCGCCTCGGGCTCGCGGCGGATCAGCGAATCGGCGAGACATCGCCCCCGCTGCCCGCCGACCTCCACCTCCTCCGGCACCAGCCAGTTGCAACCCAGCGCGGCGGATCTGGTGCACCGGAGCCACATTTGGCCGTCGATGAGTGCCGTGCCCGACGGAATCGCGACCATCGCCCGGCTCTGCACATGCAGACCCAGTTCGGCCGAGCAGTTCGGGCAGCGCAGCGATTCGAACGGGGCGAAGCCCCGACAGACCGGGCAGGCGAATGCGCGCACGGGAACCATCGTGGCAGGTATGACGACGCCCGTATCGCGGTTGACGCGAGAAAGCTCCGGACACGCCGACGTCCGCCCCGCGCGCGGCGAGGCGGACGTCAGCCGGGTTGAACTACGTGCAGGGAACCCCGTGCGGGCCGCCAATCCACTGACCGGGCGGCGACTGCCAGGGACAAATCTGCTTGACCTGCCCAGGCGGCAGCGGGTTCCAATGACCGTTGTCCACGACGTGCGGGCCCGGCGGAACCGGCGGCGGCCACGGACCCGGGTGCGCCTGCGCCATACCCGTACCAAGCCCGAGCGCCGCCGCGCTCAACGCGCCGACGATCGCGGTCTTACCTGCGAATTTCTTGACGTTCACTCTGCTGGCCTCCTCTCGGTCCCGTGGCTTCCCATAGGGAAGTCCGCGGTGTGCGGGGATGGACCGATCTCACGACCCCCAAATTGTCCCGAGAAGAGTACCCGCGATCGCGACCTAGCAAACCGCGCCCGCGTTCGAGGGCTTCCGACCTGCCTAGACTCGGCCCGCCCCGATCAGCCGTTTCCGCGGCGGGCGAACGCCGGCGCGTGCTCCGGTAACACCCCGACACCGACGAAGTAGGCCGGCACGACCGAGAGCCACGGCAGCCGTTGCATCAGGCCTAGGAATGCCGATGGCGGCGTGGGGTCGGCGCCGCGCAGCAACGGCCCGAGCAACACGCGGTGCAGCACCTGCTGCACCAATTGCGTCACCACCGTGGGCAGGACGCGCCGGCGGTGCACCGCGGCGAGTTCGCGATCGCCGACGCGATGCCGTCGCAGCGGTTCGGCCAGGATGGTCGCGGCCGCGACCGCATCCTGGATCGCCAGGTTGATGCCGACGCCGCCGAGCGGCGACATCGCGTGTGCGGCGTCGCCGATGCACAGCAACCCGTCGGTGTGCCAGCGGCGCAGCCGATTCACATGCACGTCCAGATGCTTGACGTCGTCCATGGATTGCAGCGCCGCCACCGACTCGGGCATGTCGGGCAGCAACTCCGCGACGTCCTGCCGAAACGCTTCGATGCCGCGCGCCCGCAACTGGGCGTCGGTGCCCTTGGGCCCCAAATAGGCGATCTGGAAGTAGCGCTCGCGCGGGATCACGGCAAGACCCTTGCCCGGACCGAGGCGAGGGAGGAACGAGTATTCCACGTCTTCCTTGTGGGGCAACCGAAACCACCACACGTCGAACTTCACCGGGAACTCGCGCGCCTTCAGCCCGGCCTCCTGACGCGCGATCGACCAGCGGCCGTCGCACGCAACCGTCAATTCCGCCCGCAATTCGCCCTCGCCGTCGGGCCCCCGGTAACGCACCCCGGCGACCCGGCCGGCCTCCCACAACAGCCCGGTCACCTCGGTGTTCATCCGCAGCGAGAAGTTCGGTTCCGCCTGGGCCGCATCGGCGAGCAGGTTGAGCAGGTCCCACTGCGGCACCATCGCGACGAAGGGATGGGGCTGGCGCAACCGTTCGAAGTCGACGTAGGTCACCGATCGCCCGTTGGATTCGAGCTTCGCGGTGCGCACCTCGGTAAAAGGCAAGGCCGAGAAGGGTTCCCACAAGCCGAGCTCGTCGAGGAGGCGCATGGTGGTCGGATGAACCGTGTCGCCGCGGAAGTCGCGCAGGAAGTCGCCATGCTTTTCCATCAGCGTGACCTGCACGCCCGCCCGGGCCAGCAGCAGCCCGAGCACCATGCCGGCCGGGCCGCCGCCGATGATCGCGCACGTCGTGTTGTCAGCCATCAGAATTCAACATCGAATACGGAGACGGGATCGAGGATCACACCGGTCTCCGCGACATAACGGTCCCAGAGCGCCAACAGCTCGGCCAGCTTCTCCGGGCGCGAGCCGGCCAGGTCGTGGATTTCGCCCGGATCCGAGGCGAGGTCGTACAGCTGCCAGTCGCCCGGACCGTACGGTGCGGGCAGGTGCAGCGCCTTCCAGTCCCCCTGGCGAATTGCCCGGCGGCCGAACAACTCCCAGCCCGTGCCGGTGTCGGCGTCGTGGACCGCCTCCGCGCCGCCGGACAGGTAGGGCACCAGGGAGCGGCCGCGGACGGGCGCCACCTCGCGCCCGCGGTAGACCGTGCCGGGGTGAACGGCCCCGGCCAGTTCGAGCACCGTGGGGGCGATGTCCATCACGGTGCTGAACGCGGTGCCGATCTCTTGGCGCCGCTCAAACCCCGGCCAGGTCACGAAACCGACCACGCGGATGCCGCCTTCGGTGGTGAACGCCTTGTGCAGGCGCGACGGCGCGGTGGCCGCTTGCGCCCAGCGCGGCCCGTACCAGATGAACGAGGAGGGCCGGCCGAGGTTGTCCAGGCTGTTGTCGCAATGCTTTTCGATCTGGGCGGCGATTCGCGGACCGTGCAGCGGCATCGCCTCGACGATGGCGCCCTCGGCGCCGTTGTCGGACAGGAAGATGACGACGGTGTCGTCGAGCTCGCCGCGCTCCGACAGGTAATCGATGACCCGGCCGATGTTCCAGTCCATCCGGTCGACCATCCCGGCGTAGACCTCCATGCTGCGGGCCGACACCGCCCGCTGCTCGTCGGTCATGTCGGCCCATTCCGGCGCGCCGTCCGCAACGACCGGGTGCGCCTCGACATCCGGCGGGCACAGGTCCAGCCGCTTGAGCGCCGCCAGTCGCTCGTCGCGAAGCGCGTCCGGCCCGGCGTCGTAGCGGCCACGATATTTCGCGATCGATTCGTCCGGCGCCTGCAGCGGCCAGTGCGGGGCCTGGAAGGGCAGATACGCGAAGAACGGCCGGTCGTCGTCGGGTGCGCGTTCGCTGAAGTATTGCAACAGCTTGTCGGTGTAGAAGTCCGACGAGTAGAAGTCGTCGCCGACGGTGACGAATTGATCGTCCTCGGTGTAAAGCGTTGGCACGGGCGAGAAGCTGCGTGCCCCTCCGCCACCGAAGTGGCTGGCCCCCGCGGGCAGCAACGCGAACGAGCGGTCGAACCCGCGGGCCCAGGGCGACGTCTCGATGGTGGCGCCCAGGTGCCACTTGCCCGACATCAGCGTCAGGTATCCGGCGTCGCGCAGCAGTTCCGGCAACGCCACCACCCGGTCGTTGAGGTAACCCTCGTAACCGGGCGCGCCGCGGAAGGCGGGGCCGGCGACCTCCAGCATGGTGCCGATGCCCGCGATGTGGTGGTCCGTGCCCGTCATCAGCATCGCCCGGGTCGGCGAACACGCCGGCGCGGAATGGAAATCGGTGAACCGGATGCCCGCGTGCGCGAGCCGGTCGAGATTGGGCGTGTCGATTTCGCCGCCGAACGCGCCGATGTCCGAAAAACCGAGGTCGTCCGCCACGATCACGAGGAAGTTGGGCCTCTTCACGCTGAAGCATCCTGCCAGGTGCCGAGTCCGGGCGGAATGCTGCCGCGTCGGGTCGTCGTTATTCTCGGGGCGGCGCTATCCGCGCCCGCACTGTGTCGTCGGGAGGGCTGGAGATGCTGGCACCGTTCGAAATGTCCATTCCGCTGGTCGCCGCCCCGATGGCGGGCGGCCCGACCACCCCGGCCATGGTGTCGGCCGCCACGCGCGCGGGCGGTCTCGGCATGCTAGCCGCCGGCTACAAGACCGTGGAGGCCGTCGAGGCCGAGCTCAAAGAGATCCGCTCGGAAGGAATCCCGTTCGGTATCAACCTCTTTGCGCCCAACCCGCTGCCGATCGACCCCGCGAGCTACCGGACGTACGCCGCGATCGTCCAGCGCGACGCCGATCAGTTCGGGCTGACCCTGCCCCCGGACCCGATCGAGGACACCGACAAGTTCGACGAGAAGGTCGCGCTGCTGCTCGACGACCCGGTACCGCTGGTGTCGTTCACCTTCGGCATCCCGCCGCGCAGCGTCCTCGCCGCGTTGCGCAAGGCCGGCACCGTGGTGGCGCAGACGGTGACGACGCCCGAGGAGGCGGTGCAGGCGCGCGACGCCGGGGTCGACGCGCTCGCCGTGCAGGCGGCGGCGGCCGGCGGACACTCGAGCACGCTGTCGCCGCGGAAGCCGTTGACGCCGGTGCCGATCGCCGAGTTGGTCGAACGGATCGTCGCGGCGGTGCCGCTGCCGGTGATCGCCGCCGGCGGGCTTGCCACCCCGCCGGCGGTCGCCGAGGTGATCCGCGCGGGTGCCGCCGCGGCCGCCGTGGGAACGGTGCTGCTGCGCGCGGACGAAAGCGGCGCTTCCGCCACACATCGGGCGGCGCTGACCGATCCCGCGTACACCGAGACGGTCCTCACGCACGCGTTCACCGGCCGCCCCGCTCGCGGTCTGCGCAACGCGTTCATCGACGCCCACGAGGCGCAGGCACCGCTGGGTTATCCGGCCATCCACTACCTCACCAGCCCGCTGCGCAAGGCCGCGGCCGCGGCGGGCAAGCCCGACTACGTCCACCTGTGGGCGGGCACCGGATACCGGAACGCCACCGCGGAACCCACCTCGGTTATTCTGCGGCGGTTGGCTTCCGGCCTATGAGTATTCGAAGCGATTGAGCACGTCGTAGTTGCGGGCGCCCGCCACCCACATGACCTGATAGATCAGCCGCACCGGCGTCGAGTCGATCTGCCGGTAGCCGGCCAGCGTCGAGGTCTGCTCGAGCAGCCGCAGCCGCGGGTTCCACGCCTGAAGGGCCCGCGCGTCGCGGATGCCCCACTTGATGATGCCCCTGGTGAACGCCTTTGACAGCAACGGCGCCAGTGCCGACAGCGTGTCGAAATGCATTTCGCCACTTTGGAATCGGTCCGTCAGGCGCTGCAGCAGCCGCCGAACCTCGTCCTGTGCCAGATACATCAGCAGGCCCTCGGCGATCACCAGCGTGGGGCGCCCGGTCGGCGTCTGCTCCAGCCACCGCGGGTCGGTCACCGACGAGCCGATCATGCGGTAGCGCTCGGTGTCGTGGTAGAGCCGGCGCCGGAGCTCGATGACACCCGGCTGGTCGACGTCGAACCAGGAAACCGATGGCGGCACGGCGAGCCGGAACGCGCGGCCGTCCAGGCCGCAGCCCAGGTGCAGCACCACGGCGTCGGGGTGACGCCGCAGGAAATCGGCGCACCAGTCGTCGAGCCGCTTGGCCCGCAACGCGACCAGGTATTGGTTGGAGGCCGGCAGCGAGCTGCGATGGATTCGCTTGAAGTCGTAGTCGATGCGCTCCACCGCTTCCGCGGCCGCCCTGTCGCCCAAAATAGGCCGGCGCGAGCGGCTTTCGTGGGCGCGAAGGTACAGCGTGACGAGGTTTGTCCACTCCACCGAGCCCCACGGCACGCCGGTGCAGTCGACCTTCTCCGTCGAGGTCATGGTTTCCTTCTTGCCGCCCGATATTCGGTCCACATCTGCATCAGCTTCTCGCGGTAGGCATCGGTGCAGAACTCGCAGAAATCGCGGAAATCCTCGACGCGCTGCCGCTGTTCGGCCCGGTCCTCATCCAGCACGGAAAGCGCGAACTCGGCGGGTTCGATGCCCAGCCGCATCAGCGAGAGCTGCGTTCCCAACACGCTGGTGAACCCGCCCGGCGTGACCCGGTAGAGGTGTTGACGGTCCGGGCTGGGCAACCGCTCCACCATGCCGCCCTCGAGGAGCTGCCGGGCGACGGTGCTGATGGAAGCCTTGCTGACCGACAACGCGTCGGCCAGCTGGGTCAAGGACTGCTCGGGCGGATGGCAGATCAGCAGCCACCCGTATAGCCGGCCCATGGTCCGGGTGGCGCCGAGCATTTCGAAGAACAGCCCCAGGCGGTCGACGAACTCGGACTCTTCCGGCGACATGATCCTCCATTACGTTTAGTACATACTGAACGTAGTTTACGCAATGGAGGTCGGTCAAGGGGGGCCGCTTGCGGCGATAGCGATGCCCCGGAGATCAGAACGCGTCCGGGTTACGCTGCACTTCTGTCGGCACCGGGTGCCGATACAGGCGAGAGGCGTTCTCCCAGCTGAACTTTCGTATCACGTCGGGCGGCAGGTCGCCGATCTGCTCGTGGATCGTCTGTTGGGTGTGGGGCCAGGTGGAGTCGCAATGCGGGTAGTCGGCCTCCAGCATGATGTTGTCCACGCCGATGCGGTCGCGTTGCACGAACGACGACTTGTCCTCCACCGCGCAGAACCAGAAGTTGCGGTGAAAACCTCCGCGGGAGTCAGGCTTTCGCCGAGCGCTTCCCAGGTGCCGTACATCGCGTGATAGCTGAGCATGTGGTCGAGGCGATCGAGCAGCCCGGCCACCCACCCGATACCGCCTTCCGACAGGCAGATCTTCAGGTTGGGGAACCGGCTGGGCAGGCCCGAGTACAGCCAATCGACGGCCGCCGAGATGGCGTAGGCGAAGAACAGCACGCCCTGCACGTCCGGGGGCGCGTCGTCGGTGGTGGACGGCGAAGAGCCCGACGACCCGATGTGCAGGTTGACGACCGTGTCCGTCTCGGCGCACGCCGCCATCATCGGGTCCCAGTGCTTGGAGTGAATGCTCGGTAACCCCAGCATCGCGGGGTTCTCGCTGAATGTGACGGCGTGGAAACCGCGCTCGGCGTTCTCGTAGATCATCCGCGCGCCGAGCTCGGGGTCCAGCAGCCACGGCAATTGGCAGGGAATGATGCGTTCGGGGTAGGAGCCCGCCCACACCTCGAGGTGCCAGTCGTTCCACGCGCGCACCGAGGCCAGCGCCAGATCGCGGTCGCTGGTCACCTGCTGCAGGCGCTGGCCGGCGAATCCCGGCAGAAACGACGGGAAATTGAGCGAGGCGTAGATGCCGTTGAGGTCCATGTCCCTGACGCGCTCGTGGATATCCCATGCGCCCCTGCGCATCTCGTCGAAACGGACCGGCTCGAAGCCGTACTCGGCCACCGGCCGGCCGACGACCGCGTTGAATCCGACGTTGGGCAGTTCCCGTCCGTCGTAGACCCACGTCTGTCCCCCGCCGTCGGTCTCCACGACTTTGGGCGCCCGGTCGGCCAACTTGCGCGGCAGCCGGCCGGTGAACGTGTCGGGCGGCTCCACGATGTGATCGTCGACCGAGATCACCGTGTACCGCCGCGGCGAGCGCGGCGGGTCCGGCAGGAACGTCACCGAGCGCTGCCCGCCGGTCTTCGCGGTGGTGAAGTTCAGGTCGGCGGCCAGCTCGTCGATCGATTTCACTCGTCAATCCCCTTGCCGGACGGGTGGCTTACGGTGTTCACGTGAGCACGTCGGGATCGGCCTTGATGGTCATCCTGGCCGCCCCCGCCCAATACACGTCGGCGGCGCGTTCGACGAGCGACCGCTGCATGCCCGCCATGTCCGACCACTTCATCGACACCGGTTTCTTGCCGGTGAGCAGCACGTCGTAGGCCAGCTTGCACACCCGCTCGATGGACGCCGCGCGGTAGACCGCCTCGGGCAGGTTGCGGCCGGTCGCGATGACGCCGTGGTTGACCAGGATGGTCAGGTTGGCCGAGCCGATGCGGGCCGCGAGTTCGGCCGCCCGAGCCGGGGTGTCGATCTCGCCGTCGTAGGTGTCCACCAGGCAGAGATCGTCGAGGAACAGCGAACCGGTCTGGTGCACCAATTCGGGCAGCCGGCCCAGCGCGGCGAGCACGCACACGTAGTAGGGGTGGTTGTGAATGACCACCCGGGCGTCGTCGCGGACCCGGTGCAGCTCGGTGTGGATGTGGATGGCCGGGGTGACGTCCCACCGGCCGCGCAGCACCCGGGCGTCGTCGTCGACCACGCAGATGTCGGACGCGGTGATCTCCTGCCACCACAGCCCCCACGGATTGACCAGCATCTCCGTCTGCCCGTCCGGCTGCCAGGTGATGTGTCCGGCCATGTTCTCGGCGAATCCGATGCCGGCCAGGTGCCGGAAGGCCACGGCGAGCGCCTGCTCGTCGGTCAGCTCGACCCCGATGGGCGGGACCACCGACGGCGCCCACACCTCCAGGCCGCCGCGGCGCGGATCAGGAGCGGTCATCTTCGGCCTCCGTTCTGGCTCGAATATCCTCGCGCAACCGGCCTTTGGCAACCTTCCCGCCCGAGGACCGCGGCAGCTCATCGACCACGACGAGCCGTTCCGGCCAGAGCTCCTTCGACACGCCCAGCACCGATAGGTGATCGAGCAGCTCGGGCAGGTCGATGGTGGCCGAGTCGACGAGTTCGGCGTAGAGGCAAACCCTTTCGCCGAACAACGGGTCGGGCATCGCGACCGCCGCCGCGACCGCGATGGCGGGGTGGGTGGTGGCGGCGTCCTCGACCTGGGTCGCGCTGATGTTCTTGCCGCCGCGCAGGATGAAGTCGGAGGTGCGCCCGGTCACGGTCAGGTAGCCGTCCGAGTCGATTTCACAGATGTCGCCCATGCGCATCCAGCCGTCGCGGGTGAACAGCTTGTCGTGATCGGTCCGGCCGAGATAGCCGAGGCTGGTCGCCGGACCGCGGCACGCGGGCTGGCCGCGCCCCGACGCGGTCACATCCCGTTCCCCGTCGAAGAGCCGGACCGCCATCTCGGGAACGATCCGGCCACCGGTCCGCAGCCGGCGTTCCCGCGGGTCCTCGACGGTGGTCGCGCTGAGCATCCCGGTTTCGTTCGAGCCGTAGAACTGCAGAATCGTGGCGCCGGTCAGCTCCTCGAACTCGGCGGCCGGGCGGTACGGCAGCGCCTCGCCGCCGGTGAACACCACGCGCAGGGAACTCAGGTCGTAGCCGGGCGTGGCGGGATCCGCCATCAGCATGGTCAATTGGGTGCTGACGCAACACAATACGGTGGCCCGGTGGCGGGATATCGCCTCACAGGTGGCCGCGGTACTGAACCGCTCCAGGATGACCGCGGTGGCGCCGAGGTAGATCGGCGTGGTGTGGCTGGTCCACAGCCCGAAGCCGAACGGCGTCGGGATGACCGGCAGAAAAACGTCTTCCGGCGTCAGCAGGCCGTTGGCGACGGCCTTCTGGTGGAAATAGTGCCAACGATTCTGGGTGTGCACCACGCACTTGGGCAGGCCGGTGGTGCCGGAGGTGGAGTTGATCAAGAAGACGTCGTCGGGCCCGAGCCGGCATTCGGCCGTGAGCGGCTTCGGCTCACCGTCCAGTCGCGGGGCCTCGGCGCCCAAAACCAGCGCGGGCAGCGAAAGCTCGTCGGCAACCGCCGTCGCGGCACCGCCGTGCTGGGAGTCGCTGATCAGCATCCTCGGTTGCGAGCTGCGCAGTATCGCGGCGACTTCGCGGGCTCCGGCGCGCGCGCCGACGCCGACGACGACGGCCCCGCACCGCTCGATCGCCACGAACAACACGTGCAGGGCGGCGGAATCGCCATGCCACACCGCCACCCGATCGCCGGGCGCAACCCCGGCCCCGACCAAGCGCTCGGCTAAGTCCGTTGCGGCGGCGTCGAATTCGTTCCAGGTCAGTGACTCACCCGGATGGTCGACGTAAGCGAGACGGCCCGGTGATCGTGCGGCGTTGCGCCGCACCGCATCCGACAGCGTCGTGTCGGACCACCAGCCGGCGGCGTGGAAGCGGGCCACGTCCTCGTCGGTGAACGCCGGCGACGACGGTGTCTGCATGAGCCGATCATAGGAAAGCCATGGACGGGCCCGTGCGCCAATCGCCGCTAGGGGTTGTCCGGGGCCGGCGCGGGTGCGTCGTGTTGCGGGTCGCTAACGGGACCCGGAGGACGGGGGCGCGGCTTATGGCAGTTGCGCGTGCACCCGCAGTTGAGGCCGATGATGCAGCCGCCCCCGCCGGCGGGTTGCACCGGCAGGGCGGCGCCCGGAGCGGGCGGGGGCGCCGGCGTCACGTGGGACGAAGACGTGGGGTTCGCGGCCCGGGTGACCATGCCGGCGTCGGGCCAACCGAACGCCAGGACGAGCGCTGCGAAGACACCGCAAACCGCGGCCACGGGCTGGGCTTGTCGAATCTTCACGATCTCTCCAGTGTGCTTTCTCGCCTCATGGCGGGCAATTACGTTGTTGGACTAGGGATTTGGCGGCGTGGACGCGGGCGGGGCGTGCTGTGGATCGCCGGCTACAGCCGGCGGATGTGGGCGCGGCGGCGATTGGCAGTGTTGAACACATCCGCAGTTGAGGCCGATAAAACAGGGCGAGCCGGGCAGTCCGAGGGCACTGTCGTCGATCGGTGAGGATGGGGCCGACGCGACGGGTCTTGTCGGCTCCGTCGTCGCGGTGACGCCGAAAGGCGTCAAGACAAGTGCGGCCAGGCAGGCGCACAGCGCCGTCGCCTTCCCGGTCCGCCCGTTTACCATGCTGACCAGAGTAGTTACTCCCTGCGCAACGCGCAGAACACGCGCGGGCTTTCAAAGAACACGCCAAGAAGTCGCCAAGAATCCTTCAAGCGCGGCCGTGGACGGTGAAGTCGCCCAGTGCCCTTTGGGATCGGTAGCGGCGCGGGTCGGTTGCACTTGCCCGACCACCGCTGCCGCCCGCAGCGAACTACACGGAAGGTACACCGCGGATGAAAAGCAAGGTCGTCGTGCTACTGGCCGGCGGGATGCTCGCGCTCGTGCTGCTGACGCGCTATTTTGCGCTGAGCCGGGCCGGGATGCCGTTGGGGTGGATGCTCTACCTCGGCCTGCCGATCACCGGCGCCGGAGTGTTGTTCGCGCTGCGGCTTCTCGACCTCGGCGCCGGGTGGACCACCAAGGACGCGGCGCTGCGCCACCACAGCGGCATCCAGGCCCAGCCGGTCGCGCTGCCGGTATCCGAACCGCCGCTCTACCAGCGCCTCAGGCAGCTCGAGGACCTGCACGCCAGGGGCGCGATCTCCGACACCGAGTACAGCGCCCAGCGCCTACAGATCATCGCCAACATGTAGGCCGGGCGCGGGCTCGGGTCGCCGACGCGCCCTCGCCACGCGGATCGCATAGATCGCCGCGCTGAGCCCGAACATCGCCGCGGTCAGCAGCAGCCACCGCCCGAGAAATGGATCCTGGGTTTGACCGGTCGCCGCCGAATACGTCGGGGCGCCCTGCTTGATGATGCCGGGAAGGAACACCAGCAGCGTCAGGCCCGCACCCAGCGCGGGCACCCGGACGTGATTGATCACCGGCACCCGGGGCGGCGCCGGACCGACGACGGTCCGCGACAGCACCGCGTCGAGGAGCGCATAGACCGGGAACAACACCAGGTCGTGCGCGACGATGGCCGCGGCGAACCACACGATGATCGACTGCCACCACACGTGTGGGTTCCACAGCGTGACCGGTTTGATGGTGACCACCACGTAGCCCAAAAGCGCGAACCCGGCGATCAGGGTGAGCAGATGCACCGGGCCGGATCCGTAGAGCCTGGCGAAACCCGTTCGGGCGCTACGCATTTGCGGCCGCCCGAAAGACGATGGACTCCACCCACTTGGTGTTGTGCACCCCGGGCAGCGCCGGCACGATGATGCGCGCCGGGTAGCCGTGATCCGGTGACAGGTCGGCGCCGTTGACGCGCAACGCAAGCAGCGCGTCCGGGTGCAGCACCTGGCTCTTCTGCAGCGTCGCGCGGCCGAACGCGCCGTTGCGCTCCAGCGACGCGACGTACGCCGACTCGGGTGCGGGGACGCCGGCCCGCCGGGCCAGCTCCGCCAACCGCACCCCGGTCCACGTCTGGGTGGTCGACCAGCCTTCCACGCAGGCGATCGGAAGCACGGCGGTGTGCTGCGGCATGGCCAGCAGCGCCGCGCGGTCCAGCACCACCGGGGCGACACCGCCGCTCAGGGTCAGTCGCCAGCGCTCGCCGGCGTCCGCGGCGGAGATGCCGGCCACCCTCGCGGTCCGGTTGACCTCGAAGTCGTTCGGTCCGTCCCCGCGAGTGCGTCCGCGGGGTAGCAGCAGCGCGGCGGGCCGGGCGTAACCACCCAGCGTCTGACCCGCGGTGATGACCGCCATGAACAGCGCGCCGCCGCCCACCAGCGCCAGGGCGCCGCGGCGGCTCATCGTCGCGGGGCGCGGGTCCGCGGCGACCAACCCGTCCGGCTCCCACGGCTCCGCAACGGTGTCGTCACGCCCGGTGCGCAAAACGTCGCGCGGCGCGATCGAGCGCAGGCCGGACCACATCGCCGGGATCTTGATCGTGATGTGCACGACGAACCCGGCGATGAACACCCACGCGCCGAAGTAGTGCGCGGTGTAGAAGCTGAACCCGAAGATGTAGTCGTACTGGATGTTCAGCACCCCGGTGACGATTTCGAACAGGATGCCCCCGACCAGCATCAGCAACGAAACCCGTTCCAGCAGTTGGGCTGCCGACCGGGCGGGCGGCCACGCGAACAGCCTGGGTATCACCGACCACAGCTTGGCCAGCACCACCGGGATCAGGACCAGCCCGAGCCCGACGTGCAGGCCCTGGGTGAGCCGATACAGCCACGACGGGTTGGTGGGCCAGTCGAACGTCGGCAGCTTGAGCCACCCGACGTCGGCCGGAATGGCCTGGCCGAACCGCGGCCCGTAGGCGATGTACGACAGCAGGCCGGTGATGATGACGATCGGCAGCGTGACCAGCAGCACCGACCCGAACACCGATGTCAGCCACGGCCCCCGCAATGGGCTTCGCCATCGCTGCGCCCGCCGGACGCCCGGTGGCGGGTGTTCGTCCAACCGGCGCCACAGCCCGGCGGGGAACCCGTACCCGTCGGAACCACCCGGCGCGTCGGTGTCGGCTTTCGGTTCGCCCATGCCGTGCATCATCGATGATGAGACACGGCGGGCCGGCGGAAATGGTTCAGATTCGCCGTTCGGCGCTAAGCGTCAGGCCGGCCCCGCGTCAGTCCTTGCCGCGCGGGGGCGGCTGCACGTTGACCCCGCCGGAGTCGTGTTCGGGTCCGGCGGCCGGATGCTCGGCCGGGACGCGGTCGCGGGATTGGGTGCCCTCACTGGGCCGCTCGGGGTCGGGCCGATGGACGTTGCCGTGGTACGGGCCGGGCTTGGGCCGCGGCTTCCCGCCCGGGAACGCCAGGCGGAAGATGCTGCGGTGCACCATGAACCACTGCTTGCCGAACGGACCGGAGTTGTACGGCAGCTCGTAGCGCTCGCAGATCTCCTTGACCTGCGGCGCGATCTCCGAGTAGCGACTGCTCGGCATGTCCGGGTAGAGGTGGTGCTCCACCTGATAGCCGAGGTTGCCGCTGATGATGTGGAACAGCGGGCTGCCGTCGATGTTTGCGGCGCCGAGCAATTGGCGCACGTACCAACCGCCGCGCGTCTCGTTCTCGACCTCTTCCTGGGTGAACGTGTAGGTCTGGTCCGGGAAGTGCCCGCAGAAGATGATGGCGTGCGCCCACACGTTGCGGATCACGTTGGCCAGCGCGTCGGCGGCCAGGGTGCGCAGGTAGGTGCTCTCGACGCCGGGCGCGACTTTGTCGAGGAAGTTCGCCGCGGCGCCGACGCGGCGGCCCTTCGACACCCTGCGGAGCCTTCGCGCGATGCGGGACTGCGACGGCTGTTCGAGCCGGCCGCCCAGCGCCAACTGGGTGAGCGCGAACGCGCCGGCGCTGATGGCCGGCCAGCCGAGGTAGTCCTTATAGATCTGCGCGCGCGCCTTGACCCCGATGCCCCGTAGGTCCTTGCGCACTTCCGACCACGGCTTCTCGCGCTTGCGGATGGCGTCGATGTCCATGTCGTGGACGGCCACGCCCCACTCGAACAGCAGCGTCAGCAACAGGTTGTAGATCGGCTGGCCCAGGTAGCGCGGAGCCCATTTCTGATTGGGGTCGATGCGCATGATCTCGTAGCCGAGATCCTTGTCCTTGCCGAGGATGTTGGTGAACGTGTGATGAATGTAGTTGTGGGAGTGCTTCCACGACTCGGCCGTCGAAGCCGTGTCCCAGTCCCACACCGACGAGTGGATGTCGGGATCGTTCATCCAATCCCACTGGCCGTGCATGACGTTGTGGCCGATCTCCATGTTCTCCAGGATCTTGGCCATGGAAAGGCACGCGGTGCCCAGCAGCCACGCGGTCTTCGACCGCGATGCGAGCAGCAGGATGCGGCCGGCCACCACGATCTGCCGTTGCGCCGAGATGACGTTCTTGATGTAGCGGCGGTCGCGGTCGCCGAGATCGGCGAACACCTCGTCGTGAATCGCGTCGAATTCCTTCGCGAGCTTTTCCAGTTCTTGTTCCCCAAGGCGGGAAAGCGGAGACTCCCCGGCCCTCTTCACGGCAGTCGTCACAGGCCGATCCTTTCGATCAGAGTTCGAGTTCGACGTCGCCCTCGGCGGTGTTGATGCAGATTCGGACGTCCTGTTCGGTCGGTTCGCTCACGTCACCCGAGCGCAGGTCACGCAGCTTGCCGGACTTCAGCGTCCCGACACAGGTGTGGCAGATTCCGATGCGGCAGCCATAGGCGAGGTTGAGTCCCGCCTTCTCGCCGGCTTCGAGAATCGATGTGCCACCGTCACATTCGACTTCCTTCTCGCTGTCTAGGAAGCAGACGGTGCCGCCCTCGCCGGCGTTGGCGTCGCCGCCGATCTTGGGCTGGAACCGCTCGAAGTGCAGGCGATCGCAATCCCCGTTCTCTTTCCAATGCTCGATCAGGGCGTCGAGCATTTCCCCCGGACCCGAGCAGAACGCCTCCCGTTCCCGCCAGTCCGGGCAGACGTCGTCCAGCTCCTCGGGTGTCAGGCGCCCCTGCTCGGAGGTGAGCCGGACATCCAGCCGCAGCCCTTCGTGGCGTTCCTCGAGCTCTTCCAGGGCCGACAGGAACATGGCCTGCTCGCGGGTCCGCGCCGAGTGGATGACCACCGCGTCGCGCAATTCGTCGCGATGGTCGAGGTCACGCAGCATGCTGATGATCGGCGTGATGCCGCTGCCGGCGCTGATGAACAGCAGCTTCGGCGGCAGCGGGTCCGGCAGGGTGAAGACGCCCTCGATCTCGCCGAGCCGCACCAGGTCCCCCGGCTGAATCTTGTGCACGAGATACGGCGACACGACGCCGCCGTCGACCCTCTTCGGCGTGACGCTGATCAGCCCGTCCTCGGGCCTGGGATCAGACGTCAGCGAGTACGCGCGCCAGTGGTAGACGCCGTCGATGACCACGCCGAGGCGCACGTACTGACCGGGCTTGTGGCCGGGCCACTCGTACCCCGGGCGGATCAGGACGCTGGCCGCTTCCGAGCCCTGCGCCTCAATGCCCTCGACCTTCCCGCGCAACTCCTTGGTGGTCCACAGCGGGTTGATCATCTCGAGGTAGTCGTCGGGCTGCAGCGGGCTGAACAGTCGCCGCACCGCCCGCAGGAACAGCCGACGCCCGCGTGGGACCTGGGGTTCAGCGCCGCGCTCAGCCATGCAATCAGAGTACACAGTTGTACACCGACTTTAAACGTCGATATTGAATTGAGCTGTACCACCAGGTAACCCGACATTTTTCCGGCGCTACCCAGAAGACACGCCTGTTCACTATTGCCGATGCTGTGTGACTGGACCTGGCGCGATGCGTTACCCCCCGCGTGCCCCGATCCCGCAACGCCCAAACATTTGTTCAGCGGATTCTCAGCTGACGCGCCGGCGCGGGACTGGTGCGCCTATTGTTCGACGTGTGCTGATCGGCTTCCTCCTCGCGCTGGGCTGCTCGGTCTGCTACGGCACGGCGTCGGTGTTGCAGGCGGCCGCGACGCGATCGGTGGAAGCGGGCAGCGGCTCGGGCGTCGACACCGTGCTGCTGATGCGCGCCGCCCGGCAGTGGCGCTATCTAGTCGGCGTCGGCCTGGACGGGCTCGGCTTCCTGCTTCAGGTGGCGGCGCTGCGACTGGTGCCGATCTACGTGGTCGCCGCGGCGCTGGCCGCCTCGATCGCGGTCACCGGCGTCGCGTCCGCGTGGCTGCTGTCGGCCCGGCTGTCCCGGGCCGAATGGACGGCGGTGGGCGTGGTGTGCGTGAGCCTCGTCGCGCTCGCTCTGGCGGCCGGGCCCGGGCACTTCCGGCACGCCCCGGCCGGGCTCGGCTGGGCGCTGCTGGGCGTGGTGGCCGTGGTGTTCGTCGCCGGCGCCGTTGCGGGCCGGTTGCCGGACCGGCCGCGGGCGCTGGCGTTGGGGTTGGCGGCCGGGACCGGGTTCGGTGTCATCGAGGTCGGCGTCCGGCTGATCGAGGTGATCGACCCGACCCGGCGCGCCTTCTACACCAACCCGGCGTTGTACGCGGCGGCCGCGGGCGGGGTCGCGGGTTTCCTGCTGCTGACCTCCGCCCTGCACCGCGGATCGGTCACGACGGCCGTCGCCGGGATGGTCGTCGGTGAGACCATCGCGCCCGCGTTCGTCGGGGTGGTCTGGCTGGGCGACAACGCGCGCGACGGGCTCGGCTGGTTGGTGATCACGGGGTTTGTGGTGGCCGTGTCCGCCACCCTGGTGCTGGCGCGGTTCGGGGAAGCGCCGCAGGAAACCGTCGCCTAGCTCACCGGCAGTTGGCTCTCCGAACGGTATGTCGCGTCGCGCGCCGCGCGGGTCCACAGCACGCCGCCCTGCGCGCTGGCGCCCGCGGCGACCAGCGCGCGTTTGAGTATCTTGTTCGTCGCGGTGGTGGGCAGGTCGGCGTTGATCCGCACGTACCGCGGCCAGGCCTTCGGTGACAGATCGGGTTGGGCGGCAAGGAAACTCGCGAAATCGTCGGGCCCCAACCGCGCGCCCGGGCGCAACACCAGCGCGGCCATCACCTGATCGCCCACCCGCTCGTCGGGCACCCCGTAGACGGCGACCTGGCTGACCTCGGGCAGCCGCCCCAAAATCCGTTCGATCGGGCCCGCCGCCAGGTTCTCGCCGTCCACCCGCAGCCAATCCGCCGTCCGCCCGGCCAGGTAGATCCAGCCGTCGGCGTCGCGGTAGGCCAGGTCACCGGACCAGTACATGCCATGCCGCATCCGTTGCGCGGTGGCGTCCGGGTCGTTGTAGTAGCCGACGAACGGCCCCGCGCCCTGGGTGTTGACGAGCTCGCCCACCGCGTCGTCGAAGTTGGTCAGCGCCCCGTGCTCGTCGAATTGGGCGACGGCGCATTCGCGCAGTGTCTCCGGGTTGTAGACGCTCACCCCCGGATACGGCCGGCCGATCGATCCGGGCGGGGTGCCGTCCTCCCGGACGACGATCACCGCGAACTCGCTGGAGCCGAAGCTGTCGACCACCCGGCAGCCGAAACGCCTTGCGAATTCGGCGATGTCGCGGTCGGTCGCCTCGTTGCCGAAGGCCACGCGCAACGTGTTGTCCGCGTCGTCGGGGCGCTCGGGGGTGGACAGGATCAGCGCGAGCGGCTTGCCGACATAGTTGAGGTAGGTCACGCGGTAGCGGCGCACGTCGTCCAGGAACCGCGACGGGGAGAACCGGGCCGGGACCATGGTCGCGCCGGCCCCGATGGCAACCGCCCATCCGGCGGCGACGCCGTTGGAGTGGAAGAGCGGCATCGACAGGTAGCAGACGTCCGAGGCGGTGACGTCGTACTGGTAGATCAGGCTGGCGCCGCACATGACGGTCATCGCGTGGGCGAGCCGCACGACCTTCGGGTCACCACTGGTCCCGGAGGTGAAGATCATCATCAGGGTGTCGGCGCCGGCGACCTCGCGATGCGGGACCAGGGCCGGCGCCGCGGCCACCAGGTCGGCGTAGCGCCGGCCGGTTACGTCGAGCACCTCAATCCCGTTGAGGTCCAAGCCATCCAGCAGGGCGAGGTGCTCGGGATCGACGAGCAGCAGCTGACAGTCGGAGCGCCGGATGTCGGCCAGCAGGCCCGCCCCGCGCCGCGTCGTGTTGATGCCGCACAGCACGTAGCCGCCCAGCGCGGCCGCGGCCATGGCGCGCAGCATCGCCGGGGAGTTGGGCAGCAGGGCCCCGACGTGCAGCGGGCGCGCGGGGTCGGCGAGGGCGATCAACGCGGCGGCCTGCGCCGCGGCCTCGGCGAGGTGTTCGCGCCAGGTCCACACGCGGTCGCCGGAGGCCAGCGCGGGGGTGTCGTCGTTGCGGCGTTGCCGCAGCAGCTGCTGGACCGTCTCGATCATCGGGTGGTCAGCACTAGCCCGGCGTAGTGCCGACGGGCCACCTCGTCGCAGTGGCGCCGATAGTTGCCGAAGCCACCGGCGTAGGGCATGAAGACCCGTTTCTTGCCCTCGATGTTCGCGCCCAGGTACCAGGACGAGGCCGCCTTCGGGAACAGCGTCTGCTCGGCGGCCTCGGCGACGTGCTCGGTCCAGGTGTCGGCGACGTCGCGGCGCGGTTCCACCTCCGTCACCCCGAGGCGGCGGGCGGTCACCATCAGCTCGGTGACCCAATCAACCTGCACCTCGGCGTGCAGCACCATGTTGGCCAGCACCGAGGGGCTGCCCGGGCCGCTGATGGTGAACAGGTTCGGCAGGCCGGGCACCATCAGGCCCAGGAACGTCACCGGGCCGTCCGCCCAGACGTCGCTCAGCCGCACTCCCCCGGGCCCCTCCGGGTCGATGCGGGTCAGCGCGCCGGTCAGCGCGTCGAAACCGGTGGCGAATATCAGGACATCGCAGGGATAGGTCGCCGCGCCCGTGCGCACGCCGTCGGCGGTGATCGCCTCGATGGGCTCGCGACGCAGGTTGACCAGCGCGACATTGTCGCGGTTGAACGCGTCGTAATAGCCGCCGTCGGTGCAGATTCGCTTCGACCCGATCGGGTGGTCGACGGGGATGAGGTCGGCGGCCACGTCGGGGTCGGCGACGATTTCGCGGATCCGCTGCTCGGCGAACTCGCGGGCGATGTCGTTGGCCGCGAGGTCGGAGTTCTGGTCGGGGAACGTCTTGGCGAACAGCACGCCGCCCTCGCGCCAGCGCCGCCACAACGCCTCGGCGCGTTCCTGCGGTTCGGTGTCGACGGCCCGCTTGTGGTAGGTGCCGTGCGGGGTGCCCGCCGCCGCGTAGGCCGACATGCGGCGTCGCTCGGGATACTGCTCCCGGATCTGTTGTTGCTCCTCCGGCGTCCAGGGGCGGTTGGGCATCGGGATGCTGTAGTTCGCCGACCGCTGGAACACCACCAGGCGATCGGCCTGCGCGGCGACGATCGGAACCGCTTGGATGCCAGACGATCCCGTGCCGATCAGGCCCACGCGTTTGCCACGCAGGTCGGGGTCCTCGCGCGGCCAGGCGGCGGTGAAATACATTTCGCCCGCGAAGTCGTCGACGCCGGGGATCGCCGGGCGGTTGACCGCCGACAGGCAACCCGTCGCGCAGATGAGGAACGACGCGGCGTGGGTCCGCCCGTCGCGGGTTCGCACCCGCCATACGCCTTGCTCGAAGGCCGCGCCGACGACGTCGACCTCGAATCGGTAGTGCCGGCGCAGATCGAATCGGTCCGCGACATGCCGCAGGTAGGCGAGGATCTCCGGTTGCGCGGCGAACCGTTCGCTCCACGTCCAATCCTGCTGCAGCGCGTCGTCGAACGAGTAGGAGTAGTCCACACTTTCGACGTCGCACCGGGCGCCGGGGTACCGGTTCCAGTACCAGGTGCCGCCCACGTCGGGCGCCGCCTCGAGGCCGATCACCGACAGGCCGGCCGAGGCCGCCCGGTGCACGGCGTAGAGCCCGGCGAACCCGGCCCCGATGACGATGACGTCGGTGTTTGTCTTCGGGGTCATGTCGACTCGCAGAGGGTGGGCTGCAGCAGTTCCCGCAGGTCGGCGTAGATCATGCCCTGCGCCGAGGCCGCCGGGAGGAAGGAGGGAATGGTCAGGAAGCCGTGGAACAGGTCCGGGAAGTCGCGGTGCACCACCGGTACCCCGGCGTCGCGCAGGCGGCGCGCATAGTCGCGGCCCTCGCCGTGCAGCGGGTCGAGGCCGGCAGTGACGATCACGGCGGGCGGCAGGCCGGCGTGCGAAGTCGCGCGCGCCGGCGCGACCAGGTGCGGCGGGTCCAAAAGCGTTGCGCCGTCCAGGTATTGACCCCAATACCACCGCATTGCGGCGCGGGTGAGGAAGTAGCCGGTGGCGCAGCGCCGATAGCTCTCGGTGTCGAAGGACGGGTCGATGACCGGGTAGATCAGCAGCTGCGCGGCTGGCGGGGCGACCGCCCGGTCCCGGCACAGGATGGCGGTGACGGCGGCGAGATTGCCGCCGGCGCTGTCGCCGGCGACGGCGGTCCGCGCTGGGTCGATGCCGAGTTCGCCGGCGTGGTCGACCACCCAGCAGAACGCCGCGAACGCGTCCAGCGCGGCCGCGGGGGCGCGGTGTTCGGGCGCGAGGCGGTACCCGACCGACACCACGACGGCCTCGGTGCCGCGGGCCAGCGCGCGGCAGAAGCCGTCGTGGGATTCGATGTCGCACAACACGAATCCGCCGCCGTGGCAGAACACGATCGCGGGGCGGTCCTCGCGCTCCTCGCCATGGGGGTGATAGACGCGCACGGGGATGGCGCCGGCGGGGCCGGGGATCGACCGGTCCTCGGTGCGGCGGACGTCCTCGATGTTGTTGACCGGCTGGCGCCGCTGCGCGACGGCGGCGCGGGCCTGGTCGGCGGTCATGGTCTCGATGCGCGGGAACCCGGCGTCCAGTTCGCGCAGCATCGCCTGGATGCCGTCGAAGGGACCGTCCATGTGAACCTCCGCTCGTATCACCGGGCCGCTCATGCCGGCCGGTACTTCAAGAGGGTGATCCCGTTTCCGGGCAGATCGTAGAACACCGGTCGCACCCGCATGCCGACGACGACGTCGGCGGGGTCGACGTCGACCAACTCGGTGCTGCATTTCGGCCCGGCGTCCCACTGCACGACCGCGAGCAACTGCGGCACCGCGTCGGCCCACGGTGGCGCGGTGGGCCGGCGGGCGATGGTGAACGTGTACAGCGTTCCGGCGCCGTCGATTTCGCGCCATTCGAGGTCGCCGGCCAGAGTCCCCGGGGCCAGGGTGCGCGGGTAGAACACGTACCGCGCCAGCGAGGGTGAGTACTGCACCAGGATGCGGTGCCGGGTCAGGCCGTCCCAAAAGGGCCGCGACACGGGCGTGGGCTCGGGAACGGGGATGCTCATCGCTAGTCCCCCCGCATCAGCAGCGCGACCTGTTCGCTCATGATGCCGCCGTTGCCGGTGACGAACGCGGTGTGGCAGTCGCGGACCTGCGCGTCGCCGGCCCGGCCCATGACCTGCCGGGCGCCGTCGACGACGTGGTGCATGCCGCCGGCCATGCCGGCCTGCCCGAAGGACAGCTGGCCGCCGGCGGTGTTGAGCGGAAAGTCGCCGCGGTAGGTCAGGTCGTGGCCGGCGATCCACGCCATCGCCTCGCCCTTGCCGCAGAAGCCCGCGTCCTCGAGGCTCATCAGCACGGTGATCGTGTAGCAGTCGTAGATCGACGCCATGTCCACCTCGGACCGGGTCAGGCCGGCCATCGCGAACGCCCGGTCGGCGGCGCGGGCGATCGGGGTGCGCAGCATGTCTTCGGCGTAGGTCGGGGTCTTGAAGGCGATGTGTTCGCCGAAGCCGGTGACCCACACCGGCCGGTGGCGGCCGCGACCGGCGATGTCGGCGTTGGCGATCAGCACGCCGGCTCCCCCGTGCACCCGCATCACGGTCTCCAGCATGTGGATCGGGTCGGCGATCATCGGGCTGGCGAGCACGTCGTCCACGGTGAGCGGGGTGCCGTGGAAGACCGCGCCGGGGTGGGCGCACGCGTTGGTGCGCTGGTCCACCGCGATCTTGGCCAGCGCGGCGGGGTCGTAGCCGAACTCGGCGGCGTAGCGCTGGGCGATCTGCGCGTACGGTGCGTTCTGGCCCACGTTGCCGTACGGGATCTCGAATTCCGCTTGCGGCGATCCGTAGTTGTTCGACGACGCCCCATACCAATTCGGTGCCGGTGGCGGCCGCTTCTCGGACTGCGGCTGCGACGACGAGCCGGGAACCACGGCCAGCACCGCGTCGCAGATGCCGAGCTCCACGGCGGCGGCGGCCCGCCAGATCATGCCCGCGGCGGTGGCCCCGCCCAAGTCGACGCGCTCCCCGAAATCCAGTGCCAGGCCGAGGTATTCGCACAGGGTGGCGGGTGCGAACATCGTCGACTCGGCGATGCCGTGCGTCAGCAGGCCGTTGACGCACGCGGGGTCGACGCCCGCGTCCTCGACCACCATCTTGGCCAGCAGCGCGTACTGGTCGAGGGTGAACAGCGGCGGGCGGGTGGGACGGCGTTCGGCCGGCAGCTCCGCGATGCCGACGATCGCGGCCTCGCCACGCAGCCCGGTCACGACGGCGTTCCGCGTCGGGGCAGCGCGACCGTCGCCGTGCCCGGCATGAGCACGGTGTCCTGGCGGCGGCCCGCGATGTCGAGGTCCACCAGCCCCGCGCCGTCGTCGGAGAGGCGTTTGCCGGTGACCGTCCCGCCGAAGCTCAGGGGTTGGCCGGGGTGGGCGACCGCACGGTTCTGCACGGAAAAGGACACCAGGCGGCCTCGCCCGCCGATCCAGTCGCCGATGGCGCGGCCGAGGAGCGCGGCCTGCAGCGGACCGTGCACCAGCACGTCGTCGTACCCCTCGACGCTGCGCGCCCAGTCCTTGTCGTAGTGGATGCGATGGCCGTTGTAGGTCGCGGCGCTGAAGAAGAACAGCTGCGTTTCGTCGACGGTCACGGTGAGTTCGGGCATCCGGTGGCCCACCTCGACGTCCTCGTAAAAGACTTGGTCGGTCATGGCGCTCCTAGGGGCGGGCGATCATCGAGGTCGAGGCTTCGGCGAGCAGTTCGCGGTGTTGGTTGTGGTACACGGTGGTCCAGGTGACCAGAACGAATCTGCCCGAGCGGCCCTGCTTTTCGACGATGGAGTCGATGGTGCGGACCATGTCGATATCGTCGCGGTGGTAGGCCGGCAGGTGGAAGGTGAAGCTCTCCCCGCCGGCCATCCGCTTGGGCGCGCGGGGAAACGCGAGGCTGCCGGAGATCGCGCCGGAGGAACCGTCGGGGCGCAGCGCTTGCAGGTGGCTCACGCCCAGCACGGCGTACTGCAGGAAAAGCGGCGGGCAGATGATGTCGCGAAACCCGTTGGCCCTGGCGTAGTCCGGGTCGAAATACAGCGGGTTGTGGTCACCGACCGCCGCCGCCCATCGCTGCCAGTCGCGCCGGTTCACCTCGCCCGTCGCGGACGCCGCGACGGTGCCGACCCGCGACGCCGATTCCGCGTCGATCAAGCTGTCCTCGCTCACCGGCCCTCCTCTGCGTCCAAGGTTTCCTCCAGCCACGACGCGGCGACGTCGGCCCCGCCGCCCCACGTCGAGCCCAGCCGCGCCCGCTCGGTCCACAGGTGCAGATCGGTCTCGGTGACATACCCCATGCCGCCGTGCAATTGGTGGGCGTCCAAGGTGATCAGCCGGGCGGCGGTGGCCGCGTGCATCCGCGCGATGGCGGTCTCCCGGGTTGCCGTGTGGCCGCGCGCGATCCAGAAGACGGCCGCATGCGCGGCCAGTCGCGCCGCCGCCAGGGCGATGTGCATGTCAGCGACCAGATGCTGGGCGGCCTGGAAGGACGCGATGGGCCGGCCGAATTGGTGACGCACGGTGGTGTAGTCGACGGTGCGGTCGATGACCGCCTGCCCGACGCCCACCAGGTCGAGCGACCCGAGGGCCACCGCCGTGTTGGCCACCCGCCGCAAGGCCGAGGCGGGGGCGTCACCGAGCAACGTGTCGCCGCCGACCAGGACGCCGTCGAAGCGGACCGTGAACGCGCGGTGCCCGCCCGCCATGGCGAGCGGCTCCATCGTCACGCCGGTGGCTCGGGCGTCGACGACGAAGGCCAGCGTATGCCCTTGCGCCGCAGCTGAAATCACGATGACGTCGGCGACGTCGGCGTCGGCGACGTAGTCCGCGGCGCCGGTCAGTCGCCACTGCGCCGACACGGGTTCGGCGCGCACCGAGGCCGACACCACGGCGGCGTCGCGCGCGCTGAAGAGCGCCGTGGTACCCCGGGTCGACCCGCGCGCCAGGCCCGGCAGCAAGTCCGCCTTGGCATCCGGGGAGCCGAGCTGGTCGATGGCGAGCGCGGCCTGGATGCTGCTGTGGATGGTCGTCGGGCACAGCGCGCGGCCGGCCTCGGTGTAGAAGACGCCGAGGTCGGCCAGCGAGCCGCCGGCCCCGCCGTATTCCTCGGCCAGGGCCAGGCCGGGGACACCGGCGTCGGTCAGGGCCTTGTATAGCGCGGGGGTGCGGCGATCGGCGCCCGGTTGGCTGAGCCCGCGCACCAACTCCACCGGGCACTCGGCCGCCAGCAGGGCGCGCAGCGAAGCTGCGAACTGGCGCTGTTCAGCGGTGGGGATCGCTCTCATGGTGTCCGGTCGGCCCGTCAGCGCCCGTAGCTGGGCATCTTGTGCCCGCGCTGGGCGATGATGTCGCGAAGCACCTCGTTGGTCCCGCCGCCGAAACGCATCAGGGGCGCGGCCCGGTACAGTCGCTCGAACTTGCCGGCCACCGGCGCGTTTTCGCTGCGGTGCGCCAGCAGCCCGTCCGGGCCGAGGAGATCGAGCGCGAGCACGGCGATGCGCTGGCGCAGTTCACTGGTGAACACCTTCTCGACGCTGACCTCCACCGACGGGATCACGCCGCTGTCGAGGATCGAGGCCGCCTCGTAACCCATCAGCGTGGCGACCGCCACGTCGGCCTCGGCCTGCGCAAGCCGGCGTCGCAGCGACGCGCTCTCGGCCGGCACCGTGCCGTCCCGGCGCGGCCGCCGCGCGAGCTCACGCAGCTCTTCCACGGCGCGCCGCAGGTCGCCGGCGTTGGTCAGGGCGCCGCGTTCGAGGTCAAGCGCACCGGTGATGTACGTCCAGCCGCGGTTGACCTCGCCCACCAGGTTGGTGACCGGGACGCGCACGTCGCGGAAGTGCACCTCGTTGGTGCGATAGCCCGACCACGCGTAGAGCGGCCGGATCGTCACGCCGGGGCTGTCGATCGGCACGATGATGACCGAGATGCCCCGGTGCCGAACGGCGTTGGGATCGGTGCGGACACACAGCCACTCGTGGGTGGCGCGCTGCGCGCCGCTGTTCCAGATCTTGGTGCCGTTGATCACCCACTCGTCGCCGTCCCGCACCGCGCTGGTGCGCAGGCTGGCCAGGTCGGTACCCGCCTCGGGCTCGGAATAGCCGACGGCGCAGACCATTTCGCCCCTGGCGATCGGCGGCAGCCATTCGGTCTTGTTTCGTTCGGTGCCGTGCCGCATGATCATCGGCGCCACCGATGTGACCGTCAGATCCGGCCCGGGCACGCCCCAGTACTCGAATTCGGTGGCGAGCAGATGCAAATGGACGGCGCCCAGGCCGAGTCCGCCGTACTCGCGCGGCCAGTTCAGCCCGAACCAGCCCCTCTCCCCGATCTTGCGGCGGAACCGCGCCACCTCGCCGTCGGGGTACTCCAGGTCATGCTGGGCCAGCTCGGCTCGCAACTCGGCGGTGACGTTGGCGCGGAGAAACTCGCGGACCTCGGTCAGCCATGCGCGCTGCCCGGCGTCGAGTTCGAAGTCCATCCGGGCGCCTGTGCCTTTCCGCGAGCCTTACACCGAGCAGCGTCAGCGTAACGCCACGGCGAGATCGCGCCGGGGATTTCGCCGTGACGGTAGGCCCGGCCGAGGCCCGGACTGTAAAGACGCTGTCAAACTCCCGTTAATTCGCATCGGCGCTCTCGTAGTTGGGTGGCCGGGCTGCGAAGATTTGCATACCGGCCGGTCGACGGGGACCGGGCACTCTGCCCAGCCGCAGCCTGAGGGAGAAGTCATGCCCACTGTTGAGACACGCCTCCGTGACGACCTGCGTAACTACTCGGTCGAATTGCGCCAGCTGGCCTACACCCTTCCGCTCGGCGTCGGCGAGCACGATCTCCTTGCGCTGTCGGATCGCATGCGCGCCGCGGCCGACCAGGTGATGCGCAAAGGGGCCTGACCGGCGCCGCCTCAGCCGCCCCTGAGCCTGATCTTCCAGCGGACGAAGCCCAGGTAGAAGAGGCTGATCAGCACGAGCATGGCGATGTCGAACCACCACGCGCCCGGCGTGTGGCGCCAGTGGGAGTCCTTCGGGCTGAGCGGGCCGGGCACCAACGCGGTGAGGTCGGCGGTGGAGGCCGACGCGGCGAACCCCCAGCGCGCCGGCGTCGCCCAGGACATCTGGTCCAGGCCCAGCCGTCCGGTCACCGGGATCATGCCGCCGGAGAACACCAGCTGCGACATGACCGCCACGACGAGCAGCGGCATGATCTGTTCGTTCGACTTGGCGATGGCCGACAGCGCCAACCCCAGCATCGCCGAGGCCACGCACGTCAACGCCACGTCGGCGAACAGCTCGAGGCCGGGCCGGCCCAGGGCGACGGCCCCGTGGGTCGGTCCGCCCTTGCCCAGCAGCACGATGATCGTCACGATCGCCGATTGGATGATGGCGAAAACCGTGTAGACGCAGACCTTCGCGAGCAGGTAAGCGGTGGTGGACAGGCCGACCGCCTGTTCGCGCAGGAAGATCGGGCGTTCACCGATGAGGTCGCGGATGGTGAGGGCCGTTCCCATGAACACCGCGCCGACGTTGAGCAGCACCAGGATCTGACCCGGCTCGTTGGGCGCGGCGCCCATCGGGTTGGGGGTGCCGAAGCCGACGGTGCCGGGCACCGACATGGATAGCGAACCCATGATGAACGGCAGCAGCGCCAGGAACACGAAGTAGCCGCGGTCGGAGAAGATCAGCCGGACCTGCCGCCTGGCGATCGTGGAGAACTGCCGGAACAGGCTGGTGTGCGAGGGGTCGCCGAGGTCGGCGGGCTGTTGCGCCGGGGGCGGTGGCGGCTGCGGTCCCGTGCGCGCCAGGTATCGCGCCTTGGACCCGTCCGGATCGCCGGCGACCGTACTGAAGATGTCGGCCCAGTTCGTGGTCCCCATGGCGGGGCCGATCTGGCTGGGCGGCCCGCAGAACGCGGTCTTGCCGCCCGGGGCCAGCAGCAGGACCTGATCGCACACGTCCAGGTACGTCAGCGAGTGGGTGACGACGAGCACCACGCGGCCCGCGTCGGCGAGCTGCCGCAGCATGGTCATCACCTGGCGGTCCAGCGCCGGGTCCAGGCCGGAGGTGGGCTCGTCGAGGATCAGCAGCGACGGCCCGGTCAGCAGCTCCAGGGCGACCGACGCGCGCTTGCGCTGGCCACCGGAGAGCTTGTCGACCCGGGTGTGCAGGTGCTGGGTCATCTCCAGCTCCTCGAGCACCCGGGCCACCACCTGAGCCCGGTCGTCCTTGGTGGTGTCGGGCGGCAGCCGCAGCTCTGCGGCGTACATCAACGCCTGCTGCACCGTGAGCTGCCCGTGCACCACGTCGTCCTGGGGCACCATGCCGATCCTGCTGCGCAGCGAGGCGTACTCGGCGTGGACGTTGTGGCCCTCGAACGCGACCGTGCCGCGGGTGGGGTGCGTGTACCCCGCGACCAGTCGGGCGAACGTCGACTTGCCCGCCCCGGAGGGGCCGATCACCGCCGTCAGCGTGCCGGGCTGCGCGCCCAGCGAGATGTCGTCCAGCAGCGTCTTGTTGTTCTCGATCGTCCACGTCACACCGCGCACGTCCAGCCCGCCGGTGCGGGTGGCGGTGGCGCTCTCGTCGCGACGGGCCAGGGTGCCGCCGGCGAAGACGAGGTCGATGTTGCCGATGGTGACCACGTCACCGTCGTGCAGCACCGCCGAGTCGACCCGCGCGCCGTTGACGAACGTGCCGTTGATGCTGCGGTTGTCGTGGATCTCGGTGCCGTGCGGCGTCGGGACCAGGGTGGCGTGGTGCCGCGACGCGAGCACCTCGGGGATGACGATGTCGTTGTCGTTGGCGCGGCCGATCTTGATTGCGCCCGGGGTCGACTCGACCGCCCGGCCCGGCCGCAGGATCTTCATCATCGACGTCGCGAGGTTCGACGCGTCACCACTGACGCGCTGAGTCTCCAGTCCCGGCGGCTGCGCGGCCTGGGCCGGGGGCAGATTCATCGGCTGCGAGCGGTAGATCTGGGGGGCGTGCTGCGGCCCGCTAGGAGGGGGCGCCGGCTGGCCACCGGTCGGGTACCGGGGCTGGGCGGCCGACGGCGGGCTGGGCACCGAACCGCTCGGCGGATGAACGGGCTGCGGTGCGCTCGGCGGATGAACGGGCTGCGGGCCGCTGGGCTGCCGAAAGGCGGCCGACGCCGACTGCTGGCCGGGCCATGGCGCGCCGGACTGAGGCGCGGAAGCCTGCGGGCTCGCCGCAGTGGCGGGGTTGACGATCGGTATCGACGCCGTCAGCGGGGGCCGTCCGGCCGAGCCCTGGTGGCGGCCGACCTCGAAGGTCAGCGCCGGACCGTCCGGGTTGCCGATGTTGACGCGCATGCCGTCCTGGATGTCGACCATGGACACGCGATGGTGGTTGACGAATAGCCCGTTGAGGCTGCCGTTGTCGATGGCTACCCATCGGCCCTGGTCGAAACGGGCGATGAGGTGGGTGCGGGAGATCAGCGGATGCGCCACGCGCACGTCCGCGCGTAGGTCGCGCCCGATCGCTACGTCGTTGCCCGGGGCGAACGTGCGCTCGGATCCCTCGTACCGCACGGTCAACACAGGAGGGGATGGTCGGCTCATCACGACCAACTGTATCGGCAGCCGCGCGAATCGGGACGGCCAATCTCGATCGGGCCCTCGCCGGCCGCGAGGCCGCGTGGTTGCCGCCGCGTGTTGGACCGTGGGACCGCGGGCGACCGCCCGTGGATGCCCGAGCGCGACGATGGCCTTAACGACGGCGTTTCCGTCGGCGACGCCCCACCCTGCGATCCGCAGGACACGGTCCCACTCGAGGCCCCGGCACGGGGCGGCCCAGAACCGCGTGGAGCGGTGTGCGGAGGCTGGCCGGTCATCAGATGGGTTGTGGCGCAGCCGATTACGAGACTTGCGTTAGCCCGCCGCGGCGGTGGCATGCAGGTGGTGGCGCCACGGCGAGGCCGCCGCGGTGACGTCCTTCACGAAGTCACCGATGTAGCGAATGGCCCGCCTGCCCTCCGGCAGGATGTCCGCGGCCAACGGGAAGTCGTGAATCTGGCGGTCCCAGAGATGCAGATCGCACGGGATTCCGCTGGCTTCCAAGCGCTTTGCCATCAGTTCGGCGTCGGGAAGCAGCAACTCGTCGGAGCTGGCATGAATGGTGACCGGCGGCAGGGCGGACAGCTCGGCGTCCACCGGCGATGCCACGGCCGAATCGCCCCGCCCCTGAAGGACCTGCGCCTGGCTGAGGTATCGGGCGAACATGGACAACGCGCCGCGAGTGAACATTGAACACTTGCGCGCGTTGGGGTGCTTGAGCTTTCGTGCCGGGTCGGCATCGGTGAACGGTGAGATCGTGGCGATCCCGGCAGGCCTCATGAACTCGCTGTTGATGGCCAGCAGCGTGGTCATGAAGGCGAGATATCCGCCGGCCGAGTCGCCGGCGACCACGATCCGATCGCCGGTGAAGCCGCGTTCCTCCAGCCAGCGCAGCCCGGCCATGCCGTCGTCGATCGCGTCGGTTATCTGATGCGTGGGCAGCTTTCGATATCCGACGGTGAGCACCGCGGCATCGGCGGCCTTCGACAACCGGGTGACCACCGAGCGATGCGTGTTGAGGCCGCAGGTGAGGAAGGCCCCACCGTGCAGGTAGAGGATCGCTCGATCGGTCGAGGCGCCGGGCGCGCAAACCCACTCGGCGGCACAGTTTTCCAGCCGCACCGGCTCGACCTCCGCCGAAATGCCAAACCGCGGCATCAATCCCGCGAAGCCATCGACATATTCGAACGGCCAGTGCAGGTTCGGCGTAACCGCCCACGCACGGATGGTGTTCTTCACGATCAGCCGGCTGGCCAGCGAGACCGCTACCGATTGTGGGCTGTGGCGATGGTGGACTCGCCGCTTCATTGCGCCACTTGGCAATAAGCGATGTGGATCGGTGGTGCCAACCATGCAATCCTCCTAAGTGCGGACGGAATACCCGTCCGCGGCCAGGAAAAACTGCGGGTGAAGACGGCGCGAATGTTGGCTACATCACGGTTTATCGAGGGTGGCAGGTGGGTACAACAAATGATTCTAGTGTTCCGCTGACCCCCGGCCCTGCACGTCTTTTTGCCTGGTGGCGCAAGATATGAGCGATGAACGACGAAACGCGCCCCGACGCGCTGCGGGCCGGCCGGGTGGCCGTGGTGACGGGCGGCGGCGGCGGCATCGGCGCCGCGACCGCGCGACTGTTCGCCCGGCAGGGCGCCCACGTGGTCATCGTCGACATCGACGGCGGGCTCGCCGCCGGCGTCGTGGACGACATCGCCGACGCGGGGGGTTCGGCCGACGCGGTGGTCGCCGATGTGCGGGACGCGGCCGCGGTCGACGACCTGGCTCGATCGGTGCTCGATCGCTACGGCTGGGTGGATGTGCTGGTGAACAACGTGGGCCACTGGTTGCGGCATCCGGGGAATTTCGCCGACACCGATCCCGGCCTCTGGGACGAGCTCTACCGGATCAACCTGCATCATGTCTTCCTGGTCACCCACGCCTTCCTGCCCGCGATGGTGGCCCGGCGGGCCGGTGCGATCGTCAACGTGTCGTCGGTCGAGGGCCTGCGCGGCTACCCGGAAGACCCCGTCTACGCCGCGTTCAAGGCCGCCGTCATCCAGTTCACCCGCAGCCTTGCAGTGCAGGTCGGTGGCCACGGGGTGCGGGTCAATGCGATCGCGCCCGACGTCACCGAAACCCTTCAAGTGCCTTACTCGCGGTGGTTGTCGGCCGACGAGCAGGCCCAGTGGCCACAGTGGGTTCCGGTCGGCCGGATGGGCGTGCCG
The DNA here is from genome assembly GCF_001667275.1 of Mycobacterium sp. ACS4054. Lineage (GTDB taxonomy): Bacteria > Actinomycetota > Actinomycetes > Mycobacteriales > Mycobacteriaceae > Mycobacterium. The sequence goes on along the minus strand of NZ_LZHV01000064.1, from coordinate 66,091 downwards.
GAGGACCAGGCGCGGGTGATCCTGTTTCTGGCCTCGGATTTGTCGGCCTTCGTCACCGGCCACACCGTCCCGACCGACGGCGGTACCGCCGCGGCGGGCGGCTGGTTCCGCTCGCCGCGCCACCCCGACCGCGAGTGGACGAATCGCCCCATCGCTCCGTGAGCGCTCACGCATAACCCAAGGCGGCGTTCTCCGCGCGGATCCGCACCCGCAACACCGCCGCGTTCGCAACGCTGAACACGATGGCCGTCAGCCACGCCGAATGGACCAGCGGCAGTGCCGCCACCTCCGCCGTGACCGCCGCGTAATTCGGGTGGCGCACCCATCGATACAGCCCGTCGCGAACCAACGGTGCTCCCGGGAGCACGATAAGCCTAGGGTTCCAACGCTTTCCGAGCACACTCACGCAGCGCCAGCGCACCAGTGTGCTGAGCGCAACCACCGCGAGCATCGGCCAGCCCAGCCAACCGACGAACGGCCGCGCCAGCGCGGAAGTCTCGACCAGACACGAGACCAGCAGCAGGGCGTGCATGCTGACCATCGCCGGATAATGGTCGCGGCCGAACTCCTTGCCGCCCTGCGCCAGTGACCATTTCGTGTTGCGTTGCGCGACGGCCAGCTCGATTAGGCGCTCGGCGGCGATGGCCAGGATGAACAGGAAGTAATACATAACTTCCCCCGTCACCACTGCAGCAACAACAGTTCGAAGCTGAAGCCCGGCCCCATCGCCAGCATGACCCCGAAAGACCCCGCTTCAGGTGGCTGGTTGCCGGTGCGGCGCAGCACGTCGAGCACGGACGCCGAGGAGATGTTGCCGTTGTCCCGCATCGAGTCCCGGCTGTGACGCAGGGCTGCGGGCGGCAGCCCCAGCGCGTCCTCGATCGAGTCGAGCACCTTCGGGCCACCGGGGTGACACACCCAGGCCGAGATGTCGGCGAGGGACAGGCCGTGGTCCGCCAGGAACCGGTCGACCTCGTCGCGGAGGTAGGTGTCGGCCATTTTCGGCACGTCGCGCGACATCACGAGCTGAAAGCCGCTGGAGCCGACGTTCCACCCCATCACGTCAACCGTCTCGGGAATCACGCGACTCCTGGTCGCGAGCAGCCGCGGGGCGTGCCGGCCGTTGCGGCGCAGCGGAATTCGTTCCGCGCCCGTGGCGACCACGGCGGCGGCGCCGTCGCCGAACAAGGACACACCGATGAGGGCGGGGATTGAGGTGTCGTCGCGTTGCAGGGTCAGCGAACACAACTCGACCGACAGCAGCACGGCCACATCCTCGGGGTGGCCCTGCAGGTAGTCGTGCACGCGCGCCATTCCGGCGGCGCCCGCCACGCAGCCCAGGCCGAACAGCGGAACGCGTTTGACGTTGGGCCGCAGGCCGATCCGGGTCATCAGCCGCGCGTCGATGGTCGGTACCGCGATGCCGGTGCTCGAGACCATCACAATCGTGTCCACCTCGTGCGGGTCAATGCCGGCCTCGGTCAGCGCCGAGCGTATCGCCCGCTCGCCGAGGTCCACGGCGACCTCGAGATAGGCGTCGTTGGCTTCGGTGAAACCGCTCAACCGTGGGTACCGCGCCAGCGGCAGCGCGAGGCTGCGTTGGTCGACCCCCGTTGTCTGCGCGAAGCGCAGGAACCGCGGGTCGGTGAACCCGGTGAGCTCGCGCGCCACTTCGTCTTGGTTGTAGCGGTGTTGGGTGAAGGCCATCGCGGTCCCGGCGATGTGCGCCGCGCCGCGCCGTCGTGGAGCGGGCCGGCCCTCGGATCTCAAATACGTTGTTGCAGTCATGCCTATGCCGACGACCGGCTCGCGTCGACGGTTCAGCCGAAGGCGCCCCGGGTGAGATGAACCACAGGCCGCCACATGCCGTTAACGATGCGACGGGGGAAAGATCCAAGCGGCTCAGGGTGTTTGCGCGGGTCGGAACCGGGCTTGGTCGTCGATGATCGTGACCGGTATGCCGTTCAGCGCGCCGTTGCCGGACGGCTCGTCGATAAATGTCGGCGGGGAAAGCACATTCGTGTTGGCGCCCGGCGAGCCGTTTGCCACGGCCATCCGGGTGCCCGGCTTGCCGTGTCCCCAGCCGTGGGGCATCGATACCACGCCGGGCTTGATCGCGTCGGTGACCTCGACGGGCACTTTGATTTCACCGGCCTCGGACTTCACCGTGACGACGTCGTTGTCCGCGACGCCGCAGCGCGCCGCGTCGTCGGGGTGAATCAGCAACGTGCACCGGTCCTTTCCCTTCATCAGGGCGGGCACGTTGTGCAGCCAGGTGTTGTTGGAGCGCAGGTGCCTGCGGCTCACCAGGACGAGCGGTTCGGCCGGTCGCTCCAGCCGGGCGGCGAGCCGGGGCACGTCGTCGAGCAGGTACTGCGGGGCGAGCCGGATCTTCTTGTCGGGCGTGTCCAGGATATCGGGCAGCTGCGGCACCATCGGCCCGAAGTCGATGCCGTTGGGGTTGGCCTTGAGCAGGTCTAGTGTGAGGCCGCCGGGGTTCTTGCCGTATTGATCCCCGAACGGGCCGGTTCGCAGCGTGAGGTCCAGCATCCGCTCGGGGCCGCCGTGATCGTAGAGCTTGCGGATCTCGGCCCCGTCGAGCCCCCGCGTGAAGGCCAGGTAATCGAAGAAGCCGTCGTCGATCGCGGCGACGTCGACGTCTTCGGCCGGCGTGCCGGTGCACAGGCCGGTCAACCGGATCAGGATCTCCCACTCGTGCGGGCGATCCCCCGGGTCGAACACCGGCGCCGAGTAGTTCGCGATGCTGCGGATCGCGAAGAGCAGGATCAGGTCGTCGTGGTGCGGCTGCTCGAGCGGGGACAGCCCGGGCAGGATCACGTCGGCGTGCCGCGTCGTCTCGTTGAGCCAAAGGTCAACGGAGATCATCGCTTCCAGCGTCGGCAGCACCTCGTCGAGTTTGTCGCCGCCGGGGGTGGACAACACCGGGTTGCCGGCGACCGTGATCAGCGCCTTGAGCTGCCCGTCTCCCGGGGTGGCGATCTCCTCGGCCATGCACGACACGGGCGCCTGCCCGAGCACCTCCTTGGCCCCGCGCACCCGGGTGTGCCATCGCCCGAACTCCGCGCGGCCGCCCTCGAGGCCGGGCAGCGGCTGCGTGGTGATCGACCAGGCCGCTGGCCGGGGAAACATCGCTCCCCCGGGCACGTCGAAATGACCGGTCAGGATGTTGATGACGTCCACCATCCAGCTGGCCAGGCTGCCAAATTCTTGGTTGCACAGGCCAATTCGCCCGTACACCACCGATCTCTCGGTGCCGGCGAGCTGGCGTGCCAAGTCCCGGATGCGGTCCACACCGATACCGGTGACCGCGCTGACCCGTTCCGGCGGCCAGTCCGCGGCGACCCGGCGCATCGTGTCGACACCGTCGACGTGCGGTCCCGGATTGATCAGGTCTTCGTCGAACAGCGTGTGCGCCACCGCAAGTAGCAGCGCGGCGTCGGTCCCTGGCACGATGGGCAGCCATTCGTCGGCGCGGGCCGCCGTCTGCGTGCGCACCGGGTCGATCACGATCACCTTGCCGCGCTTGCGGATTCGATCGATCAGGCCCATCACGTCGGGCGCGGCCAGCAGTGAGCCCTGCGACGCGGCGGGGTTCGCGCCCATGATGACCATCAGGTCGGTGCGTTCGATGTCGGGCACCGGGAAGTTCCACCACAGGCCGTACATCAGGTGTGACGACAGGTTCTTCGGCCATTGGTCGACCGTGCCCGGCGAGTACGTGACCGGCATTCCCGACATGCCCATCAGGACGCCCGCATATCGGGCCAGTGAAAACGAGTGCGCGAGCGGGTTGCCGGTGTAGGCGGTGACCGCGCCGATGCCGTACTTGGCGATCACCGGCGTCAGCAATTCGGTGCAGCGCCGAAACGCCGCGTCCCAGCTCACTTCGCGCCATTGCCCGTCGACCTTGATCATGGGCCGGCGGATGCGGTCCGGGTCGTCGTGCAGCGCCGCGAGTGAGACGCCCTTCGGGCAGATGTGCCCGCGGCTCCACACGTCGTCGCGATTGCCGCGGATGCCGGTGACCCTGCCGCCGTCGACGTGAATCTCCAAGCCGCACATGGCTTCACACAGGGGGCAGGTGCGCAGGTGCCTGCCGTCTTCGCCCGTCGTCACCCACCCACTGTATTCCGCTACGGGTCGTCGCGGAAGTGGCAATCGGGCGTCAGGCCGCCCAGGGGCCGATGCCGCCGACCTTGTCGATGCGGATGCGGGTCAAAAATCCCGGCGGCGCGCCGTCCGGCGGGAACTTCATGTTCGGGTCGCCCAGGATCGGGTTGAGCTCCTTTAAAAGCTCCGGTGCGCCGCCCTCGACGATTCGCGCCGTCCCGGTGATCGAAAGGTATGGCCGCATCCCGGCGCCGGACCCGTCCAGCGAAACGATGGTGACGGCCACCCGGGGGTCGCGACGGACGTTGCGAACCTTCTTGTGGGCGGCCAGGTGTGCGGTGACGAGCTCGTCGCCCTCCGGCGTCGACCGCAGCGCGACCCAGACCAGGCTGACCTGGGGGCTGCCGTCGGGGTTGAGGGTGACCAGCGTGGCATCGGCGCCCTCGCCGATGAGGTCGCGGGCGGCGGCGTTGAGTTCCATGCCTGTTGTACGACTCCGGGCCGGGATTCATTCCCGCGCGCGCCGGCACATTTGAGTTTGGCCAGTTGGCTGTACACCGACGACGCGCGGCACTTAGCGTCGACGCAGGAACTTTGCCCGAAGGGAGCTGGCTCGTTGATCACCGAACCGGGTCCCTCGCGCGACCGGGATGCGCGATGAGCGACCTGCCGTCGGGCATCGATTATCTGCGCGACGAGGTCCTCAGTCGCCTCGACGCCCAGCCCTTCGAGGACTGGTCCCCCGCCCTGCTGCGGGCACTGATCGCCGTCTTCGACCTCAACGGCGTGACACCGGCGGCCCCGATCGGTTTCCGGCCTCACATCGTGAAGTAGCGATCGCCCTTTCGCGTATTAGGCTGCGCGCGAGGAGTGATCACGGTGGAGATCTGGGAATTGGTCGCGCGGGAACGGATCCGCGACACCCTCGCCCGATACAACTGGGCCGGCGACGCCGGCGACTCGGGCGGTCTCGCCGACACGTTCTGCGCGGAGGGCGTCCTCGAAATCCGCGGCATGGAGCCGCTGCGCGGGCGATCGGCGATCGCGTCGTTCCTCGGCCGCGTCGACGTCGCCGGGCAAGCCGATGTCAAGCCGGTCGTCCGGCACAACCTCACCAACGTGCTGTTCACCGGCCTGACCCCCGACACTGCGCACGTGTCGTCGTATTTCACCGTGGTCACCCATGTCGGGCTCGACCATTTCGGTCGCTACCGGGACACCCTGGTGCCCGACGGCGACAGCTGGCTGATCAAGCACCGCAAGGTGTCCACCGACTGGGCGGCCCCCAACTCGGCGATGGCCCGGGGCCCGGCGGACCGCTGACTTCTCGATGTTTGCCCGAGACCGCTCAACGGCTACAGACAGTCATCACATCTAGAGATTGCGGTCGGTCCTGATCGCGTTCGCCCGCGTGGACCGGGGCTGACCACAGGTCATCTGACCAGCGGTCACGGCCGCGCAAAAGAGACGAGCGGAAATGCAACGACTCAGTGGGTTAGACGCGTTCTTTCTATACCTGGAATCGCCGACGCAGCCGTTGAATGTTTGCTGCGTAATGGAGCTGGATCCCGGTGACATGCCGGACGGCTACACGTTCCACCGGTTTCGCGACGCGCTGTCTGAGCGGCTGGACGCGGTGCCCGAATTCCGGCTCAAGCTGGCCGACAACCAACTGAACTTCGACCATCCGGTCTGGGTGGACGACGATCGATTCGACCTCGGGCGCCATCTGCACCGCGTCGCGCTGCCCGCGCCCGGCGGCTCCAGGGAGTTAGCCGAGATCTGCGGGCACATCGCCGGGCTGCCGCTCGATCGCGATCGCCCGCTGTGGGAGATGTGGGTGATCGAGGGCATGCACGGCGGCGAAGCGCTGTCCGTCGTCCTCAAGGTCCACCACGCGGTGGTCGACGGGGTGGGTGGGGCCGACCTGTTGGCCAAGCTGTGCAGCACCGCCCCGGACGCCCCCGCCCCGGAGCCCGCCACCCGCGCCGGCGGGGCGAATCCCCTGCAGATCGCGGCGTCCGGGCTGATCGGTGCCGGGCTGCGGCCGTGGCGCCTGGCCAAGGTGGTGCCCGCGACGGCGCTGACGGTGGCGCAGACGATTCTGCGCGCTCGCGGCGGGGGCCAGACCATGGCCGCCCCGTTCGCGGGGCCGTCGACGGCGTTCAACGGGCCGTTCAGCCGGCGGCGCAACGCCGCCTTCGCCACCCTGGACCTCGACGACGTCAAAACGGTCAAGAACAGGTTCGGCGTCACGGTCAACGACGTAGTGACGGCGCTGTGCGCCGGGGCGCTGCGCCAGTTCCTGTCGGACCGGGGCGAGCTGCCGGACCGGTCGATGGTCGCCAGCGTGCCGGTGTCGGTGCGGGGCAGGTCCGGCCGGCCGGGCCGCAACCAGACCAGCTGGATGCTGTGCCGGCTCGAAACCCACCTCGACGATCCGGCCGAGCGGCTGAGCAGCATCGCGGAGGGGAACGCCGCGGCCAAGGACCACGCCGCCGCCATGGGACCCAGCCTGCTGCAGGACTGGACGCAGGTGGTCGGGCAGACCATGTTCGGCGCCGCGCGGAGGCTGCTGCCCCGCACGCCCTTGTCCGAATACCCGCCGCACAACCTGGTGCTGTCCAACGTGCCGGGACCGCAGGAACAGCTGTACTTCATGGGTTGCCGTGTCGACGCCATGTATCCGCTGGGCCCGCTCATCGCGGGTGCCGGGCTGAACATCACGGTGATGTCGCTGGGTGGCCGGCTCGGCGTCGGCCTCAATTCCTGCCCCGACCTGGTTGCTGACCTGTGGGAGCTCGCCGACGCGTTTCCGGCGGCGCTCAAAGAGCTGCTGAACTGCAGCGAGCCCAGCCACGATTAGCCCGGTGAGCGGAACCGCGTCCGGCGATGCCGCAACGGCGTGGCAAGGTGACATGCGTGGCGAACCCCGTTGAACAGCCAGAGCTGCGCGAAATCAGCACGCCGAAGGGCGCTTTGCGCTACTACGACACCGGCGGCGAGTCCCGTCCGGTGCTGCTCTTCCTGCACGGCTCCGGCCCCGGCGTCACCGGCTGGCGCAACTTCCGCGGCGTCCTGCCCGCCTTCGCCGAGCGCTTCCGCTGCCTGATCCTGGAGTTCCCCGGGTTCGGCGTCAGCGACGACTTCGGCGGCCACCCGATGGTCACCGCGTTCGGCACGGTGTCGCCCTTCCTGGACGCGCTGGATGTGCGGCGGGTGCACATCGTCGGCAACTCGATGGGCGGCGGCGTCGGCATCAATTTCGCCACCCACAGCCCGGATCGCGTGGACCGGCTGGTGACAATCGGCGGCATCGGGACCAACATCTTCAGCCCGAGCCCCAGCGAGGGCATCCGGCTGCTGCAGGAGTTCGTCGAGGACCCCACCCGGCAGCGGCTGGTCGACTGGCTCAAGTCGATGGTCTATGACCAGGCCTTGATCACCGAGGAGCTGATCGAGGAGCGTTGGGAGCTGGCCACCGACCCGGACACGCTGGCCGCCGCGCGCCGGATGTACGGCAAGGCGGCCTTCGCCGCGATGAACGCCGCGATGGCCGCTTCCGACCGCCCGCAGCCGTGGGCCGTCATGCACAAGCTGACCGCGCCCACCCTGCTGACCTGGGGACGCGACGACCGGGTGAGCCCGCCGGACATGGCGCTCATCCCGATGCGGACCATCCCGAATGCGGAGCTGCACATCTTCCCCAACTCCGGCCACTGGTCGATGATCGAGGCCAAGGAGGCGTTCGAGAGCACCGTGCTGGCGTTCCTGTCGCGCGGCCGTCAGGGCTAGCGGCGATCGCGAGCGCGGCGAAGCCGGGCGATGCGGGTCGCCGCCATCAGGGCTAGCGGCGACTAGGCCTCGGGCCGCCCCGCCAGGCCCGCGGTCAGCAGCGCGTGGGCTTCGGGTTTGCCGTCCAGAATCCGGCTGGTGCGCGCACCGATGTGCCACCGGCCGTCGATCCGGCTCAGCACGAAATGATTTGCGGTGCAACGCCACACGCGATACCCGTTGCCGTCACGAACCAGCACCAGGGATTCGCACACCGCCACCGCCGAGTCGCCGGTGACCGTGACGACGCACGGCCCGAGGAAGTGACAGCACCCCTTGGCCACCAGGTTCCGGTGCGCCGACGAGTTGACCATGGCGTGCACGTCCGCCCTGCCTTGCATCCGCCAGCCGTCGACGTCGTAGCTGCCGTCGCTCGCCCAAAGCCCGGCGGCGACCTCGGGATCCGCGGCGTCGACGGCCGGCCCGTACGAGGCGATCAGCCGCTCGATGTCGCGCTCGTCCTCGAGCCGGCGCAGCCGCGCCTTCAGGTCGTCGATGTCGCTCATGGTTGCTCCTCATCGCCGGGATCGCGGCAGCGGACCACTACTAATCCCCCACACGTTAGGACGGACGGCACGAGCATCAGGGGCTAACGGCCGCAATCCGGGGCGGGCGTAACCACAACGGCTGGTTCGGGTTTGCTCCAGCTTTGAATCCGGCGGCCCGAACAATTTGATCGATGCTCCCTAACAGCCGCGATCACTTTTAACATGTTATTTACGCGGCTCCATCTCAAGTTGCTGGCCCCTTGACCGCGGGTTAGGTTGGTCGGGTTTGCGGTCCCGGCCAGCGTCGGTCGTCGGCCTCCCTCGCGGAAAACCGCGAAGCAACCATTCGTCATGTGCGTGAAAGGGGTTGCGCGTGCGACAGCTTTCACCCCTGGGGATGGTGTCGACGGGACTCGGCGCCGCCGCGGGACTCGGCGACGCGGTCGGCAGGCTGGCGATCGCCGGCCTCGATGTTGTCGCGCTGCCGGTCCGGGTCGGCGCACAGGTGCTCTCGGGCGAGGTCTCGCGCTCCACGCTGACCCGGCGGTGCGGCCGCGGCGACGGCCGCGTGTGGATCGAGGTGCGTGGCCTCCACGGCGCGGGTGGGGCGGCGCGTGGCCGCGCCGTCCTCGACGCGCCGGGCGCGCACCCCGGCGTCACGAACGTCGTCCTGAACCGCCCGCTTTCGCGGGTGGTTGTCGAGACCGACGGCGACGGGGTATCGCTGAACGAGCTGTGCACGGTGCTCGATGACACCGAAAAGGACCATGGCGCAGTCGATTCCACGCGGTCCCGCAGCTTGCCCGGTGACGGGCTGCCGTTGGCCGCCCGCGGCGCGATGGTGGCCGTCAACGCCGCCGGGTTCGCGGTCGCGGTCGCGGGCCGGGCGTTGCGGTTGCCGGCGGCGCCGATCGCCGTCGAGGCGGTGTCGGCGGTCGCGAATCATCAACCGTGGCTGCGTCGTGCGCTCGAGGCGGGGATCGGCTCCGGCGCGACGGACACCGCGTTGTCGGTGTTCGCCACCGCCGCGCACGTGGTCACGCTGTCGCCGGCGAAGCTTTCGGTCGACCTGGCGGTGCAGGCCTTCAAAGCCGCCGAGTGCCGGGCCGCCGCGCGGGCATGGGAGCGCTGTGAACCAGAGCTGGCCCGTCACGCCGACGAGGCGGAGTCGCAGCACCTGCCACGCCCGGTACCCGCGCCGGCCGGGCCGACCGAACGCCACGGAAAGCGCGTGGCGTGGACACAGCTGATCGGCATCGGCCTGACGGGTGCGCTCACCCGCAACGTCACGATGGCTTCGAATGCGGCACTGGCGGCTTCGCCGAAGGCGATGCGCACGTCGCAGGAGGCGTTCGCGACCACGCTCGGACGGGGGTTGGCGGACCGGCACGCGGTCCTGCCGCTGCGGCCGGAAAGCCTGCGCCGCCTCGACACGGTGGACGCATTGCTCATCGATCCGCGCGTGCTGTGTGGCGAGCAGATGCGGGTGGTGCGCGTGCGCGGCGCGCGCGACGGTGAGTTGCTCAGCGCCTGGACCGGCGCGCAGGAATTGCTCGACGAGGGCGTGGGCGCGGGCTGGCACAGCGTTGTCGCCACGTCGGATGACGGCGAGGTTGTCGAGGCGCTCATCGCCCCGGCCCCCCACCCGCTCGCATCCGCAATGATCACCCAGGCGCGCGACTCCGGTGCGCGTGTGGTGTCGGTCGATACCGACCTGCTCGGCGACCTGCGGCCCGCGTTCGATGACGTCCGCCCCGTCGGTGACGACGGCATCGACCACGCACTCGCCGACGCGGTGTCCGCACTGCAACGCGACGGGCATACCGTCGCGGTGGTGTCATCGACTGCCGCGCAAGCGCTTTCGGGTGCCGACGTGGCCTTGGGCATCAGGCCGGACGCCGACGGCCCGCCGCCCTGGAACGCGGACCTGATGCTGGATGACCTGGCCGCCGCGTGGCGGGTGCTGCACGCGATGCCCGCCGCCAGGAGGGCGAGCGAGCAGGGCATCGCGATCTCGGTGGGCGCTTCGGCGCTGGGCGCGTTGTTCATGGTGCCCGGGGTGCGCAGGCTGCGCGGGCCGGGCCCGGTGACCATGGGGGGCATCGCGGGACTGCTGTCCGGATACCTGTTGGCCCGCGGCACGATTCACGCGCAGGTGCCGCGGCCGGCCCCGGCGTTCGAGTGGCATGCGATGTCGGTCGAGCGGGTCCGCGACGTGCTGGCGGCGCTGCACGAACCGCAGGAGCGTTCTGCCGGCTCCCAACCGGGACGGGGCGGCGCGGCGTGGGAATTCGCCCGGGCCGCCGTCGCCGAACTGACCGGTGACCCGCTGACGCCGATCCTCGGATTGTGTTCGGCGGCCACCGCCGTGCTGGGCTCGCCCACCGACGCGGTGCTGGTCGGCACCGTGCTGACCGGGAACGCGTTGCTGTCGACGGCCCAACAGCTTCGGGCCGAGAACCGGCTGAACCGCCTGCTCGCTCAGCAGACCCCACCGGCCCGCGTCCTCAGCGAGGGGTCCGGCTACCGAGAGGTCGTCATCGAACAGCTGCGGCCCGGCGACGTGATCGAGGTGCGCAGCGACGAGGTGGTGCCCGCCGACGCCCGGGTGATCGAGGCGCACGACCTCGAGGTCGACGAATCGTCGCTGACCGGTGAATCTTTGTCGGTCCAGAAGCAGGTCGAGGCCACCCCCGGGGCCGAACTGGCCGAGCGCCGCTGCATGATCTACGCCGGCACCACCGTGGTGGCCGGCACCGCGGTCGCGCTGGTGACCGCCGTCGGGGCCGACACCCAGAGCCGCCGCGCGGCCGAACTGGCGTCCGGCGAGCTGCCGACCGTCGGCCTGCACCACCAACTCAGCCAGCTGATGAGCCGCGCGTTCCCGTTCAGCGCGGGCGGCGGCATCCTGGTCGGTGCGCTCGGCCTGCTGCGCGCCGGCGGCCTGCGCCAAGCCCTCGGCAGCGCCATCGCCGTCGCGGTGGCGGCCGTCCCCGAGGGCATGCCGCTGATGGCCACCCTCGCCCAATCCGCGTCGGCGCAGCGGCTGGGCGAATGCGGGGCGCTGGTGCGGGTGCCGCGCGCGGCCGAGGCGCTTGGCCGCGTCGAGGTGGTCTGCTTCGACAAGACCGGAACGCTGAGCGAGAACCGCCTGCGCGTCGCGGAGGTTCACCCGGTGGCGGGCCATTCCCGCGACGACGTCCTGCGGTGCGCCGCCCAGGCCGCACCAGCGGACGACGGCAATCCCCACGTGCACGCCACCGACGAAGCCATCGTCAAGGCGGCGGACGCGGTGGCGGGGTCCGCTATCCGACCCGCGGCCGACGCGCACCTGCCGTTCCGGTCCGGCAGGGCGTTCTCGGCGTCGGTGACGGGCACTGCGCTGACCGTCAAGGGCGCGCCGGAAGTGGTCCTGGCGGCGTGCCGGGAAGCGGGCCCGCAGGTGCACGACGCGGTCGCGGCCCTGACGACCGCGGGGCTGCGGACGATCGCCGTGGCGCAACGCCGCCTGAGCGCGCAACAGGCCCGGTCGTTGCGGAAGGACCCCGACCGCATCACCGAACTGTGCGGCGCCGGGCTGACGCTGACCGGATTCCTGGGGCTCTCGGACACCCCCCGCCCGCAGGCGCCGCAGTTGCTGGCCGACCTGGCCGAGCGGGGCGTGGCGATCCGGTTGATCACCGGCGACCACCCCGTCACCGCCACCGCGATCGCCCGCGAACTGGGGGTATCGGTGAGCGCCGACCAGGTGATCACCGGGTCCGAATGGAACGCGCTGTCGCGCCCGGATCAGCAGCGCGCGGTTTCCGAGCGGGTGATCTTCGCCCGCATGTCGCCGGAGAACAAGGTGCAGGTGGTCCAGACGCTCGAGCGCGCCGGGCGCGTGTGCGCCATGGTCGGCGACGGCGCCAACGACGCCGCCGCGATCCGGGCGGCCAGCGTCGGCGTCGGTGTGGTCGCGCGCGGCAGCGACTCCGCCCACACGACCGCCGACCTGGTCCTCACGGACGGCCGCATCGAGACGCTGGTGGCCGCCATCGACGAGGGACGCCGCCTGTGGCGCGGGGTCCAGGCGGCCGTCGCGGGCCTGCTCGGCGGCAACGCCGGGGAGGTGATCTTCTCGGTCATCGGCACGGCGCTCACCGGCACCTCACCGCTGAACACCCGGCAGTTGCTGCTGATCAACATGCTCACCGACGCGCTGCCCGCGACCGCGGTCGCCGTCAGCACCCCGGCGGGGCCGGTCCAGCGCGTCGGGCGCGGCATCGACGAACGGGCCCTACGGCGAGCGGTGGCGGCGCGCGGGGCACTCACCGCCACCGCCGCCACGACGGCCTGGATGATGGCGTCGGTCACCGGGCTACCGCAACGGGCCTCCACCGTCGCGTTGATCTCGCTGGTCGCGGTCGAGCTGGGCCAGACCGTGGTCGATTCGCACGCGCCCCTGGTGCTACTCACCGCCGCGGGCTCCTTCGCCGCGTTCACCGCGATGATCAGCACCCCGGGGATCAGCCAACTTCTGGGCTGCACCCCGGTCGGCCCGTTGGGCTGGGCCCAGGGGCTGGGCACCGCCACGGCCGCCGTCCTCGCCGTCGCCGCCACGAATCGGTTGCGCTCGGGCCGCCGGGACGAAGACTCACCGCACACCGATGACACGGAACCGCACGAGCCTGCCGAGTCCCCACAACCCCCGCAGCACAGCGGATCCCGGGCGCCGCATACCGCGGTCCTGATGGCTCCCGCGAAGGCCGCGCGTGCACTGAAATTGGTGGACCAACACCAGCATCGGATTTCGGCAGAGCCCGTCACCGATCGCCCGTGAGCTCCTCAGTCACGGTCACCGCGCGGCTTGATGAACACGCCCTCCGCACTGACCGTGATTCCCTGGCCATCGGTGATCTGTCCCTTCGCGAAGGTTTTCACGCCCTCGACACGGTCGACCCACGCTTCTGCCCGCACCAGACCCAACGGCGTCCCCCGGACATAGCGCAGCGTGAGCATGCCGGTGTAGGCAGGTCGACCGGGTTCGTGCGCGGTCGCGCCCAGGATGTGGTCGAGGACCATCGCGCACACTCCGCCATGGACGTGCCCCGGGGGCCCCTCGTAAGCGGCGCCCAGTGTGATCTCCGTCCACACGGCGCCGTCGGCGCCGCGGTGAATCACCAACGGAGGTGCGAACGGGTTCCGCGCGCCGATCATCACGTTGCCGGAGGTGACGGGTTGTCCGTCGGACCGATCACGCATAGCGAACGAGCCCGGCATGAGGCTTTCGCTCAATTGCTCTACCGCGCAATCAATGTGCGCCTTCGCCGACATAACGGCGGCGGCGCCGGCCTCGGTGCGGATCGTCGCGTCGATCAGTCGCCGAACGGACTGGGCGAGCGGTTCATACGCCGGTGCGCCGCCGCCGTCGGTTTCGGTCATGTCGCCTTCTGCGAGAGGCCGGCGTCGACGACGAGCTGGGTGCCCGTGATGTAGCGGCCCTCCTCGGAGGCCAGGAACACCACCGCGTTGGCGACGTCGACGGGCTCAACCCAAGGCACCGGCAGCAGGTTGCGCGCCCGGAAGACTTCCGCGGCATCGGCGGCGGTCGGGTTCTTGAGATCCGGGCGTAAGCGTCGAAACGTATTCTCGTTGAGCACCATCGGGGTGGCGACCGGCCCGGGATGAACCGTGTTGACCCGGACGCCGGACGGTCCGAGCTCGTTCGCGAGGGTGCGCGCCAGCCCGACCACCGCGTGCTTGCTCGCGGTGTAATGCGCGGAATTGGGCGTCCCGCGAAGACCATTGGTGGAACTGATGATCACGATGGAGCCCCCATGGCCCATGTGCGGTACGCCGGCCTTGACCGTGTGCCATACGCCGGTCAGGTTGATGTCGAGCGTGCGATGCCAGTCCCGGGGGTCGAGTTCCCATGTTCGTCCGCCCGCTATGTGGATTCCGGCGTTCGCGATGATGGTGTCGAGGCGCCCCAGCGCCGTGACGCCATTGGCTACGGCGTCGGTAACAGCATCCAGATCACTCACGTCGGCAACGCCCGTCACGCAGCGTCGGCCACGGCTTTCGACATCCCTTGCGGTTGCGAGCAACTCGTCGCTCGCTGGGGCGGCATCGAGCGCGATCACATTTGCGCCCTCGTCGGCGAAGCGCTGACAATGCACCCGTCCCGTTCCCTTGGCGGCGCCGGTCACCAGCACTACCTTGCCAAGCAGTCTCGTCATCGTGGCCCCTTAATCAGATCGAAGCCCCGGTACCCGGCCCCGGCCACCTCGGCGCAGATGTCGTTATAAGTGGCGAAGCCGCCGACGAATAGCATGAATCCCCTTGGCTTTCCGGGCACGTTCGCGCCCATGTACCAGGACTCCGCCTTGGTGAACAACGTGGCGTCGGCGAGTCGGGCGCATTCGGCTCCCCAGCCGTCGACGGCATCGCGGGTCGCCTCGATCGCGGCCAGCCCGTGGTCATCGAGGTAAGCAATCGCCGCGGCTATCCAATTCACCTGCGCCTCGGCATGTAGCACCATGTTCGCCAGCACGGCGGGCGCCCCGGGACCGGAGATCAGGAACAGGTTGGGGAATCCGTCGACGCCCAGCCCCAGGTACGTGCGCGGCCCTTGCGCCCAGTCGTCGCGCAATCGACGACCGCCGCGCCCGATGATGTCGATCTTGGCCAATGCACCGGTGAGGGCGTCGAAACCCGTTGCCAGCACGATCATGTCGACGTCGTAGTGCGCGCCGGCGGTTGCGATCCCGTTGGTGTCCACGGATTCGATCGGTGTGTCACGCACGCTGATCAGCGACACGTTCGGCCGGTTGAAGGTGCTGAAGTAGTTGCTGTCGGTGCAGATCCGCTTCGTGCCGATCGGGTGATCATTGGGAATGAGCAGGTCGGCCAGCGCAGGGTCGTCGATGACCGCGCGCACCTTCTCCTCGTAGAACTGTCGGGCCTCGTCGTTGGCCGTCAGGTCGGTCATCTGGTCGGGGAACGTCTTCGAGAACAGCACACCGCCCAGCCGCCAACGCTTCTCGAACGCCGCCCGACGTTCCTCCGGCGTGAGCTCCATCGTCGGCTTCGGCGCCGTAATGTGCGGTGACCCGCCGCCGCTGCGCCACGAGAGCCGCCGCCGTTCGGCGTAGTTCGCCTTGATGTCGGCGAGTTCGGTTTCGCTCAACGGCTTGTTGCCGGCCGGGACACTGTAGTTGGGCGTGCGCTGGAAGACGAAGAGATGTTCGGCGTGTTCGGCGATGATCGGAATCGATTGAATGCCAGACGAACCGGTGCCGATGACGGCGACCCGCTTTGCCGTGAAATCGACGGCATGCTTCGGCCACGCGGCGGTGTGGTAGATCTCGCCCGCGAACGAATCGAGGCCGCGGAAGTTGGGCGTCAGCGCCGCTGACAGCGGGCCCGTCGCCATCAGACAAAAGCGGGCGGACAGCACGTCACCGCCGTCGGTGGTGATACCCCAGCGCAGCGTGGTTTCGTCTAGTGCGCAGGACACGACGCGGGTGCGAAATGTGATGTCGCGGCGCAGGTCGAGTTTGTCGGCCACCCAGTTCAAATACGCGAGGATCTCCGCCTGGGTCGCGTATTTCTCGGTCCAGTTCCACTCTTGCTGCAATTCATCGGAGAACGAATAGCAGTAATCGACGCTTTCGACGTCGCAGCGCGCGCCCGGATAGCGGTTGTAGTACCAGGTGCCGCCCAGCTCCGGCGCCGCCTCGAGGACCCGCACGGACAGTCCCCGACTGCGGAGCTTGTGCAGGGCGTAGAGGCCGGCGAACCCGGCGCCGACCACGACAACGTCGACCGGCTCCGCGCTACTCACGGGCAGGGACGTTATGCCGTACCACCCCGATCGCGGAGACCGATTCCCGGTCACCGGACACTGAGGTGACCCGTCCCGGCCCGCGAGCGCCACGTCGTGTAGTCAATGGCGACCGCTTTTTCGCCCGCTCATCGGGAAGGGCTTCGGCTGGGGCACGAACTGCGGTAGACCATTACTAAGCCCCCAGACGTAAGGAACCAACATGAGCGAACGGGTACTCGACCGGGTCGTGGCGATGGCTGATCAGTTGCGCGACCAGGCCGCCGAGGCCGAGCGGATCGGGCGGCTGACCGATGACACGGTCAAGCTGATGAAGGGCGCGGGCCTGATCCGGCTGCTGCAAACCAAGCAATACCAAGGCTTCGAGGCGCACCCCCGCGAGTTCGCCGAGACGACGATGGCGACCGCTGCGCTGGACCCCGCGGCCGGCTGGATCGTCGGCGTGGTCGGCGTGCACCCCTATCAGTTGGCGTACGCGGACCCCAAAGTCGCCGCCGAGATCTGGGCCGACGACGTCGACACCTGGATGGCCTCGCCCTACGCGCCGCAGGGGGTGGCCAAACCCGTCGACGGTGGCTACATCTTCAACGGCCGCTGGCAGTTCAGCTCGGGCACCGACCACTGCGACTGGATCATCCTCGGCGCGATGCTCGGCGACGAAAAGGGCATACCGATCATGCCGCCCCAGATGCTGCACATGATCCTGCCCCGCAAGGACTACGAGATCGTCGAGGACTCGTGGAATGTGGTGGGGTTGCGGGGAACCGGATCCAAGGACGTCATCGTCAAGGACGCCTTCGTCCCGTCGTATCGGACGATGGACGCGACGAAGGTGATGGACGGCACCGCCCAGCGCGAGGCAGGCATGACCGAACCGCTCTACCTGATGCCGTGGTCGACGATGTTCCCGCTGGGCATCTCGGCGGCCACCATCGGCATCGCCGAGGGGGCGCTGGCCGCGCACCTCGACTACCAACGCGAGCGCGTCGGCGCCACCGGAACCGCGATCAAGGACGACCCCTACGTCATGTTCGCCATCGGCGAGGCCGCCGCCGACATCAACGCCGCCCGCCAGGAACTGCTGGCCAACGCCGACCGGATCTACGACATGGTCGCCGCCGGCAAGGAGGTGTCGTTCGCCGACCGCGCGGCCGGCCGGCGCACCCAGATCCGCGCGGTGTGGCGCGCGGTGTCGGCGGTCGACGAGATCTTCGCCCGCTCGGGCGGCAACGCGGCCCGCATGGACAAGCCGCTGCAACGTTATTGGCGCGACGTGCACGTCGGCCAGCTGCACGCCATCCACATGCCGGGCACCACCTATCACGCGTCGGCGCTGAGTTCGCTGGGCATCGAACCGCCCGAGGGCCCGCTGCGGGCCTTGATCTAGGAGCAGATGTTGACCGACCTGAAAAGCCTGGGCTACATCACCATTTCGACCAACGACATCGACCGCTGGCGGCAATTCGCCTTCGGCGTCCTGGGTTTCGCCGAGGGTAAGGGCCCCGACCCCGAGGCGCTCTACCTGCGGATGGACGAGCGGGCGGCGCGATTGATCGTGGTGCCGGGTGAGACCGACCGGGTGCTCACCATCGGCTGGGAGGTGCGCGACCACCCGGCGCTGCAGCGGGTCAAGGCGACGCTCGACCGCGCGGGGGTGCCGTTCAAGCAGCTGTCCGTCGACGACGCCGAGGCCCGCCGGGTGGAAGAGGTGATCAGTTTCGAGGACCCGGCGGGCACCACGCTCGAGGTTTTCCACGGCGCGGTGCTCGATCACAGCCCGGTGATCACCCCGTTCGGCGCGCGGTTCGTCACCGGCGATCAGGGGATGGGCCACGTCGTCGTGCCCGCGATGGATCCGGGCGGCGTGTTCGACTTCTACACCGAGATCCTCGGCTTCCGTTCCCGCGGCGCGTTCCGGGTGCCGCTGCCGAAGGAGTTCGGCCCGGTGCGGGTTCGCTTCCTCGGGATCAACGAGCGCCACCACAGCCTGGCGATCGTGCCGGCCGCACACATGCGCGACCCTCGCCTGGTGCACATCATGGTCGAGGTCGACACCCTCGACGCGGTGGGCCAGGCGCTGGACCGCGTCAACGCCGAAGGCTTCCAGTTGTCGTCCACGCTCGGGCGGCACACCAACGACAAGATGATCTCCTTCTACGTTCGCGCGCCGGGCGACTGGGACATCGAGTTCGGCACCGAAGGCATGCGGGTTGACGAAAACTATTACACGGCAGAGGAAATCACCGCCGACAGCTACTGGGGTCACCAGTGGATCGGCGAAATGCCCGCGGCCATGCGGCTATGACGCCGGACACCGACGTCACGCCGGTCCCGGCCGCGTCGATCACCTCATGGGATGACGAGGCCGACGTCGTCATCGCCGGCTACGGGGTGGCCGGCGCCGCGGCGGCGGTCGAGGCGGCGCGCTCGGGCGCCGAGGTTCTTGTCCTGGAACGCACCGGATCCTGGGGCGGCGCGGCGGCGATGGCGGGCGGGTTCATCTACCTCGGCGGTGGCACTCCGCTTCAAAAGGCCTGTGGCTTCGACGATTCCGTCGACAACATGGCGGCCTTCCTCAACGTCGCGATGGGACCCGGCGCCGACGACGACCGGATCGCCGACTACTGCGCCGGCAGCGTCGCGCACTTCGACTGGCTGGTCGGCTGCGGTGTGCCGTTCAAGGCGGAGTTCTTCTCCGAGCCCGGCTGGGAACCGATGGGTGACCAGGGCCTGATGTACAGCGGCGGGGAAAACTCCTACCCGTTCAACACGATCGCCTCCCCCGCCCCGCGCGGGCACGTCCCGCAGATGTCGAACAAGAAGCAGGGCGAAGCGAGCGCGGGCTACATGCTGATGAAGCCGCTCGTCGAAACCGCCACGGCCGCCGGCGCGCGCGCCCTCTACGACGTGCGGGGGCAACGCCTCGTCGTCGAGGCCGACGGCAGGGTGGTCGGGATCCGCGCCCGCCGGTACGGCGGCGAGATTTCGGTCCGGGCGCGGCGCGGCGTGGTGCTGGCCATGGGCAGCTTCGCCTACAACGACGCGATGGTGGCGCGCTACGCCCCGCGGATCGCCGGCCGCCCGGCCGCCTCGATCGAGCAGCACGACGGCCAGGCGATCCGGATGGCGCAGGCGCTGGGCGCCGACCTGGCGCACATGGACGCGACCGAGGTCGCGATCTTCATCGACCCCCAGCAACTGGTGCGCGGCATCCTGGTCAACGGCCGCGGTCAGCGCTACGTCGCCGAGGACACCTACCCGGGTCGCGTCGGGCAACTCACGCTCTACCACCAGGACAACACCGCGTACCTCATCATCGACAACGACGCCAACGAAGAGGCGAACGCGTCGTGGTCGCCCAAGTTCATGCTGCGCCCGGCGACCTGGGTCGCCGACACCGTGGCCGATCTGGAGCGCGACATGGGGCTGGCGCCCGGCTCGCTGCAGGCGACCGTGGCCGCCTACAACGAGGGCGCCGCGCGCGGCGAGGACCCCCTGCTGCACAAGAAGCCCGAATGGCTCAGGCCGATCGGCTCGCCGGTGGGCGCCATCGATTTGCGGGAGAACACCGGCGGTTTCACGTTGGGCGGGCTGGCCACCACGCTGAACGCGGAGGTGCTGCACGTCAGCGGGGAACCCATCCCCGGCCTCTTCGCCGCCGGGCGCTGCACCGCGGGGTTGGCCGCGTGGGGTTACGCCAGCGGCATCTCGCTCGGTGACGGCAGCTTCTACGGCCGCCGCGCGGGCCGATCCGCGGCCAAGGGCTGAGCCCAGCCGCATACTTCGCGGCCGGCCGAAACTCGCCGACCTCCGTTATGCGTGACAACCGCCACGCCCGTGTGCTAGGAATATATTCCTAATAGGAATATAACGGTCAGGCACACTTGGAGGATCGATGTCAGGCATCGCCGAACCCGCCACCCCAACGGCCGTCATCGACCGCATATCGCTGGTCCTCGACGCCTTCGAGGGGCCGGGGCGGCTGACCCTGGCGCAGATCGTCAGGCGCACCGGCCTGCCCCGCTCGTCGGCGCATCGGATGCTCGAACGCCTGGTGCAGCTGCGTTGGCTGCGCCGCAGCGGCCGGGATTACGAGTTGGGCATGCGCCTCGTCGAACTCGGATCGCTCGCCGTGCATCAGGACCGGCTGGTGCGGGCCGCCGGCCCGCTGCTGGGCGAATTGCACCGCGCCACCGGCCTCGTCGCGCACCTGGCCGTGCTCGACGGCCCGGACGTGGTGTACCTGGACAAGATCGGTGACCAGAGAATCCCCACCCGGGTGGGTGGTCGCCAGCCCGCCCACTGCACCGCGGTCGGCAAGGCGATCCTCGCCTATCGCGACGAGGATGCCGAGCTCGATCTGCGGGTTCGCAAGACGAGGTACTCGATCTCCAGCGGCACCCAGCTGGCCGTCGAGTTGGCCAAGGTGCGGGCCCATGGCGTCGCGTTCGAGCGCGAGGAGTCGCTGCTGGGCTTCGGCTGCGTGGCGGCACCGATCGGCGGGCCCGGTGAGGCGGTGGCGGCGGTGTCGGTCTGCGGGCCGATGAACCGCATGATGTTCGACCAGCGACTGACGGCCCCGGTGCGGATGACCGCGATGGGCATCTGGCGCAACGTCGAGGGTGGTCCGCAGCGCGTCGCTCCAACCCTGCAGCCGCTCCGCCCGTTGCGTCCCGCGGGTCCGGCGGCGCGGCCCGCCCTTCAGTACGCGTGACCGCGGGCGGCCGGGTCTTCGTGATCGACCGGGTGGTCACCCGGCCCGGGTGCGCCCGGCGATTCGTCGACGCCTACCGCGCCGAGTACGCCCCTGGCGCGCGGGAGCGCGGCATGACGTTGCGCGACGTCCTGGTCAGCCCGCCGATCTGGTTCGATGACGAAACCAACACCGTGACGATCACCTGGACGCTGCCCGACGTGCGGGCGTGGTGGGAGATGACGTGGAAGGGCAGGCCCGACCCGGCCCTCGGTGAATGGTGGTGCGGCATAGACGATCTCGTGCAGGAGCGGTCCCGATCGTTCGCCGCGGCCGCAGCGGACGTGGATCGACTTTGCGATGTTTAGCGTCACGCGGTTGTTAGACGTCGTCGAGGACGAACGCGACCGGATGCTCACCGCGCTGCGCGAAGCCACCGCCGCTGCCGAACCGCTGCGTTCGGCGGTGGCGCCAACGCTGCCCGGTTCCCGAAATGGCGGTGACATCCTCGTGCATCTGCGTTTCGCCACCCAGGGCCAACGAGACCGCGCGGCAAGGGGATTCGAGGGACTGCTGGACGATCCGGCGGTCACCCGGGTCAACGGTGCCGACTATTCGGGCGCGCCGGTTCGCCGCGCCGATACGCCCGGCACCGTGTACCGGACGCTGCTGCTTCGCGTCCTGCCCGACACGGATGCGGCCACAGTCGCCCGCTTCGAGCACGAACTGTCGTCGATGGCGCGCTATGTCTCGTCCATCCGCGCGTGGCAACTGAGCCGGGTGTCCGATGGCGTCGGCACTTCCGCCTGGACGCACGTGTTCGAGCAGGAGTTCTCCGACGTCGACGGGCTGATGGGGCCGTATTTGATGCATCCCATCCACTGGGCCGTCGTGGACCGCTGGTTCGATCCCGAATGTCCCGACGTCATCATCCGGGATCGGGTGTGCCACAGCTTCTGTCACACCACCGAGCCGCTGCTGATCTGACTGTCAGCGCCCCGCCGGTAACGGCGCCACTGCGCGGACGACCATCGCCATACCGGCTCGCAGCGCCGACACCAGGCCGAGTGTGCGGCCTGCCGCACGCTCGAAGAGGCGAACCCTTCTGCGTCTGGACGAGCAGACCTAAATCCCGGCGGGCTGCACGTGAGGATTGGCCGTCGGTGGTGGCGGCAACGGCGGCAACAATCGGGTGCCGTCCAGGCTGTGCACGGGCAATTGCTGCGACCACGGAAAGTGCAGGCTGAACGCAACCAGTCCGGTGCGCTCGGCGGCCGGCAGGTAACACATCGCCAGCACGGTCTCGACCAGGTATTCCACCGGCTCGGTCGGGAAGCCATCCGGAATGAGCTGGGCCGCACCGGGTGTGCGAACGGCCGTCGATGGGCCGACGCAGTTCACCGCGATGCCGGCATCGAGCAGTTCGGCGGCGACGCCCTGGGTGAAGCGATGCAGCGCCGCCTTGCATGACGCGTAGATCACGTCGCCGGAGGTCTTGTTGTAGTCGCGATACGGTCGCACCGGGGCGACGCCGGTCACGGAGCCGATGTTGACGATCCAGCCCGCTCCCTGCTTGCGCATCTGCGGCACAACGGCTTTCGTCAGAACGAACGGTGTGCGCAGGTAGTGATCCACCGTGCGGTCGAACGTTTCCAGACTCATGTCCTCAACCAGACAGTAGTCCGCGAAACCCGCGTTGTTGACCAGGATGTCGATGCGGCCGGTGCGGTCGACCACCTCGTCGATCAGCCCGCCGCGCCGCCCGGCATCCTCGAGATCGGCCGCGACCGCGAACGCCTTCCCGCCGGCGGCCTCGATCAACTCGACCGTCTCGCCGATGGTGCCGGGAAGCCTGCTGGCCGCTCCACCCCGCACGGACGACGACGCGTCGTGCGAACGGGCCGTGACCGCCACGGTGGCGCCTTCCGCCGCCAAGCGCTGGGCGATGGCCCGACCGATCCCGCGGCTACTGCCGGTGACCAAAGCCGTCCTCCCGGGAAGCAACTCGGTCATCGCAACTCGAAATCGCCCTCAACGGGTGTCCGGTGGTCACGCCATACGTCGAGCAGCCGGTAGGGGAAGGCCGTCACGATCCGCCCGCCGCCCGAACGGTAGTACGTGTGCGCGGACGGGGTGTGACACCACACCGTGCCCTCCATCGTCGTGTCGATGTCGGCGACGTAGTCGTCGTAGGCGCGCTGCTTCACTTCGATGGTCGACGCCGCTCGCAGTGCCATCAGCTGGAGGCATTCCATCACGTAGTGCACCATCACCTCGACGCCGAAATTGTGTCCCGCGCCGTGTCCCGGGCTGTAGTTGGGCGCCGACGAGATGAACAAGTTGGGAAACCCGGGGACGGTCCCACCGCGGTAGGCCCGCGGCCGGTTGCCCCACTCGTCGGCCAGCTTCTTGCCGCCGCGCCCCTGAATGTCCATGGTGGACAGGAAATCCAGGTGATAGCCGGTCGCGTAGACGATGACGTCCAAGTCGATCTGCCTGCCGTCGACCGTCACGATGCCCGCCTCGTTGACACGGGCTGGTTCGCTCGCTTCGACGTCGACGTGCTCGCGGGCCAGCGCCGCGTAATATCCGCCGGGATCGCGGATGATCCGCTTGCCGTAGGGCGCGAAGTCCGGCGTGACCTTCCGCGCGAGTTCGCTGCCCGCGCCGAAAACGTCGTCGATGTACTTCAGGCACATCTGTAGCAGCGCGTCGTTGGCCCGCGAAATGGACAGATGGTCGCGCGCCCATTCGGCGTCGTACAAGATCACGGGATAGTTGTTGTCCGCGGTTCCCCAATAGGATTTGAGCCGAATCCAATTGGCGTAGAACGGCAACCGGGTGCCCAGCCATCGCTGATAGTCGGGCACGTCATCGGTCAGCCGCCGCCGCGGTGCCACCCAGTGCGGCTGGCGCTGGAACACCGTCAGGTGCGACACCTCATCGACGCACGCGTCGACGATCTGCACCGCGGTGCACCCGGCACCGATGACGGCAACCCGCTTGCCGGTCAGATCGAGGCCGGGATCCCACTGCGCCGAATGGACTTCGACTCCCGCGAAAGTCCCCCTTCCGTCCAGTTGTGGCCAGCGTGGGCGGTTGAGATAGCCGGCGGCCGGGATCACCACATTGGCGTGGCTGATCTCACTGGCACCGCCGGGGCCCACCGCACGGATTTGCCACTGCTGACGCTCGTCGTCCCACCGAAGGGCTTCGACTTCGGTACCGAAGCGGGTGCGTCGCCGCAGTTCGTACTTGTCGGCCACCGACACCAGATAGGACTGATACTCCCGCCCCATCGGGTAATAGCTGGACCAGTCGCCGTTGATGTCGCGCGACAACGAGTAGTACGCCGAGGGCGTGTCCACACCGATACCCGGATAGGTGGTCGTGTACCAGGTGCCGCCGACCTCGTCGTGGCGGTCGAAGATCTCGTAGTTCACGCCGGCGTCGGCCAACTCCAACGCGGCGGTCAATCCCGCGATGCCGGCGCCGATGATCGCCACCCGGAAGTCGTCGGGGAGCTTCGCGGTGCGAGGCAGCACCGGCTGGGGCGGTTGGAATCCGCCCTGTTCCAACAGCAGCGGGAGGTATTCGGGGTCGATCGTTCCGCCGAGCGCGACCGGCGCGATCCGCGCGAACAGGTCGGAGTCGTCGGCCCGGGCGGCGTGCAGGAGCCGGGGCCTCTGCAGCGCGCCGACCACAGCCTCGACGATGGCCGCCCGCGTCTCCGGGTCGGTCGTGCCCGCCTGCTCCGGCGGGTCGGGCACGTGGGTGATGTTCGGCGCGAAGCGGTCGACCACCGCGGGGTCACCAGTGAGCTGCGCCAGCACCGCGACGAGCACGCCGGGGTCGGCGCGAAGCAGGTTGGCCCGCAGTTCGTCGCGATCGACGCCCACGGGCCCGGTGCGGTCGGCTCTCGCGGTTGCGCCCGTGCTCATGACGCCGAGTATCGCCGCCGTCCGTCGCGATCGGGCGGCCCTTGTCTACTCAGCGGGACACCGGCTACAAGCCGTCGAGCATCGGCGCCTACGGTGGCCGGCATGCAGTTGGGCGAGTTGGACGTCACCGTCGCGCGCGCCCGCGGCCATGCGCCCCGCGATGTCCCCCGCCGGTCGGCGCACAGGCACCCGGACAAGATCGCGATTGTCGACGGTGACGTCGTGCTGAGTTTCGCCGACTTCGAGAACCTGGTGGACCGCGCGGCCGCGGCGTTGGGCGACAACGGTTTTAGAGCTGTTCGGGTCGAGGCCGTCGTCGCGGCGGTGGTGCTGCGCGACGGCGTCGACCTCGGGACCAACGGATCGGTGAAACGCGCGGGGTGCAAGATACGGTGATGGCCTCTTCCCGGCTGGTGCCGCCGATCGCGGTCGACCCGTTGTCGACCCAGGGGCTGCGCGACGAGGTGCGGCAGTTCCTGGACGACCAACGGGCTGCCGGGGCGTTCACCCCGTCGGTGGACGCCTGGCTGTCGGGATGGGACGAGAACTTCACCGCCGCGCTCGCGGCGCGCGGCTGGTTGGGAATGACGGTGCCCGTCGAATACGGCGGCCACGGGCGTTCGTTCCTGGAGCGGTTCGCCGTCACCGAGGAGCTGCTCGCCGCCGGCGCCCCCGTCGCTGCGCACTGGATCGCCGACCGGCAGATCGTGCCGTCGTTGCTGAAATACGGCACGGAGTCACAGAAGCTGGCTTTCCTGCCGCGGATCGTGCGCGGCGAGTGCTTCTTCGCCATCGGCATGAGCGAGCCGGAGTCCGGCTCCGACCTGGCCAGCGTGCGCACCAAGGCGGTGCGCGTCGACGGGGGGTGGTCGCTGACCGGCACCAAGGTGTGGACGTCGGGGGCGCACCTCGCGCACGCGTTCATCGTGCTCGCCCGCACGGCGCCACTGGATCCAGAGCACCGGCATGCCGGACTGAGCCAATTCATCGTCGATCTGCGTGGGCCCGGCGTCGACGTGCGCCCGATCGTGTCGATGAACGGCGCCCACCACTTCAACGAGGTGATACTCGATGAGGCGTTCGTCCCCGACGAGATGGTGTTCGGCGCAATCGGTGACGGCTGGCGGCAGGTGACTTCCGAGCTGAGCTTCGAGCGCAGCGGACCCGAGCGGTACCTGTCCACCTTCGTCCTGCTGGCGGCCTGCGCCGACCGGATGGCCGCGAACGCCATTCCCCGCAACGCGGAGCTCGGGAGGCTCGTCGCGCGAGTCGCTGGTCTGCATCACATGTCCACCGCGGTTGCCGGCGCGTTGGAACGACGCGAGCCGGCCGATATTCCCGCCGCCCTGGTCAAGGTGCTCGGCACGACCACCGAGGGCGACATCGCAGAGTTCGCCGACCTGCAGGACTCCCCCGACCGGATCTTCGCGGCGTTGGTGCGTGCCGGCGTGGATCAGCGGCCGGGGTTCACCCTGCGCGGTGGCACCAACGAGGTGCTTCGCGGAGTCATCGCCCGCGCATTGGGGCTGCGGTGAGCGCCGGGCCGTCCGTCGACGAAGCCCTGGCCGACATGATGGGCGCCGTCTTCGCCGGTCACCGCGAAAAGCTCGGGGGCGAAACGATCGTCGAGCGGGGCTCCGGTCTGTGGCGGCAGCTCGCTGAGCTTGGTCTGCTGCGCCTCACCGGTGCGGTCGAGCACGGCGGCAGCGGGGCCGGGTGGTACGAGGCGGCCGAACTGCTGAACGCGGCGGTGCGCAATGGTATTCGAATCCCGTTGGCGGAGCACGACTTGTTGGCGTGCTGGCTCCTGGAGTCCAGCGGATTGGGCGCCGACGGCGCGGCGCGCGCGGTGTGCGTGGTCGACGCCCGCGGCGTCGCGACGCACGTGCCATGGGCGAGCACGGCCGAACGCGTGGTGGTCGTATGGCGCGCCGACGGGCGGTACCGCGTCGCCGACGCCGCGGCCGAGATGCTCACCATCACCCCCGGCGCCAATTCGATCGGTGAACCACGTGACACCGTGGCCGCCGAGCTCTCCGTCCTGCAGGGAACGCCCATCGGCCCGACCCTGGTCAGCCAGCTGCGGCTGAGGTCGGGGTTGGTGCGGGCGATCCAGGTGTGCGCCGCCCTGGACGAAGCACTGCGACTCTGCATCGAGCACGTGACCTCACGAACGCAGTTCGGGCGGCCGCTGGCGAAGTTCCAAGCGATTCAGCACCTGGTTTCCGACGTTGCCGCCGAGGCCGCGCTCGCCCGGGCCGCGACCGAGGCGGCGTTGGCGGCCGGCGTCAGGGGCGAGTGGTCGAGCCCGGCGCTGGAATTCCTTGTGGCCGCGGCGCGTTCGTGTGCGGGTCACGCGACCTCCGTCGTGGTGAGGAACGCCCACCAAGTGCACGGCGCCATCGGCACCACCCGCGAGCACCGCCTGCACGAATTCACCAGGGCCGCGCTGGCGTGGCGGTCGGAGTTCGGTTCGATGCGCTACTGGGACGACGTCGTCGCCGACGCGGCCATGCGCGCGAGCGCCGGGGGTTTGTGGAGCCTCATCACGGAATGATGCGGATGTGTTCCACTCATCGGGCGGTCACCGTGCCGCCGCGCCCACAGTGGAGTTTCATTCGATGCCATGAACCACGACATCACGCTGTCGGAACTGCAGGAGTTCATCGGCGAGTTCTGGTACCACTACGACGAGGCCCACTACGACGAGCTGGCGCTCAGATACGCCCCTGACGTGCGCTATGTGACCAGAAGCGACTCGGGCGCAAGTCCTTTCGAGGACCTCATGTCGCCCGAGCTCAACGGCCGAGACGCGGTGATCCAGTGGTTGTCCCAACACCGCATGCAGAGCCCGTACCCGCTGCGCCACCACGCCACCAACATCCACCGCGTGGGCGCCGACGGTGACGTCACCCGCGCGCGGTTCTACATCCTCGTCAACCAGATCGCCAATTTCGTGCCGTTCGCGGTTTCCAGCGGGGTTGTCAACGTCGCCGTCCGGCGCGGCGACGATGGGCTGCAATTCAGCGAGATGGACGTCGTTCTCGATGCGACCAACTCGGTCCTGCTGGCGGACCTGCACGCCGACAGCACCACCCCCTGATGACCGCCCGCGGCATCTTCGCCGGCGGCGTCGCCGTCATCACCGGCGCCGGATCCGGGATCGGTGCCGGTTTGGCGCGGCACGCCCACCGGCTGGGCATGACCGCGGTGCTCGCCGACATCGACGCCGACGGCATCGCCGCGCTGCGCGACGAACTGTGCGCGACCGGAGGAACGGCCGTCGACATCGTTTGCGACGTGCGGGATCCCGAGGCGGTGCAGGACCTCGCGGACCGGGTCTATCGGGATTTCGGCGCGGTGCGGCTGCTGGTGAACAACGCCGGTATCGAACAGTTCGGCTATCTGTGGGACACGCCGGTGACGAACTGGCGGCGCGTCGTCGACATCAACATCAGCGGAGTCTTCTACGGCGTGCGCGCGTTTCTGCCGAAGATGATGGCCGTCGACGAACAGGCGTGGGTGTGGAACGTTGCGTCGGTCGGCGCCGTCGTGACGATGCCGTTGCAGACGCCCTACATCGTGAGCAAGCACGCCGTGCTGTCCATGACCGAATGCCTTTGCACCGAGGTCCAATTGGCGGGACACGACCACCACATCCATGTGCAGGCGGTGCTGCCCGGGCCGGTGGTGTCCAACATCTTCGAATCCGCGGGGGGTGTCGACGCCACGGCGGCCGCGGATGTCGGCGCCGCGGAGACGCATCGCGAAGCGATGCTGGACATCAAAGCGGTGGCGATGGACGCGTTGGCGGCCGCCGAAACACTGTTCGAACAGGCCGCGGAAGGCCGCTTCTACCTGCTCACCCATCCGGATGTGGGGTCGGCGATGGCGGAGCGCGCGGAAGTGCTTGCCGCGCAACGACCGCCCGCGCTGCGCACAGAACGCCGGTTCGGTGCGCAGCAGCTCTGACATGGGAACCTGCCGGCTGGACCCCGACGCCGCCGCCCGCGTCGCCTCGTTCGGTGACATTCCACCGATGCGCCAGCGCGGGCTCGCGGCCGTGCGCGCCGCGCTCGAATCCGCGCCACCGCCCGACTCGATGGCCGCGATGGCCGCCGTCACCCAAGCAGCCATTCCCGGTCCGGCGGGTGACATCCCGGCACGGGTCTATCGCCCCGATGCCGGAAGCGGTGGACCCGTGCTGGTGTATTTGCACGGCGGCGGGTTGGTGATGGGTTCGAATGACTCGTTCGAGCCGCTGGCCCGTGAGCTGGCCGCGGCGTCGGCGGCCACCGTCGTCGCGGTCGGCTACCGCCTGGCCCCGGAGTGGCCTCCGCCCGCGCAGTTCGACGATGCGTACGCCGCGACGGAATGGGTGTCACGGAATGCTCGCCATCTGGGGGTCGACCCCGAACGGCTCGGGGTGATCGGCGACAGCGCGGGTGGCGCACTCGCGGCCGGTGTTGCGCTCGCCGCGCGCGACCGTGGCGGTCCGCCAATCGGCGCGCAGGTGCTGCTGTATCCGGGTTTGGATCGCGACATGACGGCCCCGTCCGTCACCGCCCTGGCGGACGCCCCGATGCTCAGCCGCGACGACATCGACTACATGCACTGTCTGGTCGACGGGGACGCGGGCCCGCCCACCGACCCGTACCTGGTTCCCGCCTACGCATCCGAGCTTGCCGGCCTCCCCCCGGCGATCGTCGTCACCGCGGAGTGCGACCCGATTCGGGATTGGGGTGAGCGGTATGCGACACGGCTGCGCGACGCCGGCGTGCAGACCACCCTGACCCGTTATCCCGGGATGTGCCACGGATTCCTGATGCGTTCCGACGCCACGGCGCGGGGCCGGCTGGCCATCGCCGAGATCGGCGCGCTCCTGCGGGCCAAGTTCGGCCATCCGGTCCGGGCCTGACGTCCCGGTGACCGGGCCATGGCCCCCCGCATCGGAATCGCCCCGCCCACAATCAGGGCACGCACTGCAAAAGGAGACAGCTGATGCTCAGCGACGACCGGCGGATGGAGCTTTCCGACGTGTTGCGGCCCGCCGCGCCGCCCCGCGAGGTCGACAACGTCTATACCGACGGCCAACGCGAACGCCTGCTCGACGTGGTACGCACCGAGGGGCCGTGGCGGTTGATCATCGCGCAACACTTCGCCTCCCCCGATGAGCTGATCGCCACCATGAGCGGCCTTTTCCCAGAAGGCTTCACCCCATCGCTCGACCTGTTCCTGACCCCGACCTTCCGCGGCTACCTCGCCAACTACGGCGCGGTGCTCTACCCGGAACTGCACGACTGCTTCTACAACGCGCGGTTCCTCGAGATGGCCAAAAGCTACTGGAACGCCCAGTACGCCAAACCCCAGCTGATGCTCTTCAACATCAACGGGCCCTGCGCCAACCGCGATCCCGGGCACCTCGACTCGCCGAGCTTTCGCGGCGTGCGTCACGAGAACGCGCCGACGTGGCTCACCAGCGTGATGGGCAAGTCCGGCCTGTTCGGCGACTACCTGGTCAAAATGGCGCAGGTGATCACTTGGTTCTCGCTCGACCCCGGGAGCGGATTCACCTACTGGCCCGACGGTCCGCTCAAGGCCCCCAAACGCGTTCTGCCGCCGATCAACAACCGCGGCGTGGTGGTGCAGAACGAAATGATGGTGCATCGCGGCGAAGCGAACGGACCACTCGAGCAACAAATTCCGGCCGGATTGTCCTTCGACACCGTCTTTTCCGGCGACCCCGACGACCCGGATCAGTGGTTGCTCAAGAACGGCGACGAGGTGATCGCCCGCCACCACACCGACCAACTGCGGTTCCTGGTGCACTGGTCCGCCGAGGTCTTCACCGACCACGACGAGCTGAAGAAGAACATGGAGGGCTCGCACGACCTGACCATCGAGAAGGCCATCGACATCATGGTCGACGACCTCAAGGGCAGGGGCATCAAGCTCGACATCCCCAGCGAACCACTGCACGACCCGGCGTTCATCAGCGCGCTCAACGCCGGCTACGACCTGGGCGGCCCCGCCGTCTACCCCGAAGAGGCACCCATCAGTGCCTTCCAGCTCGCATGATGGGATCACCCCGCCGCCGAGCGTCGATTTGTTTGGGTGAAAAGGCCCTCAACGGCACAATAATTCGACGTTTGGCGGAATAAGGTCAAGCAGTTCCGTCGACGATCGCCAGCTCTCCGGCCGCGACGGCGCACTCGATCGATTCCCGCAGTGCCGAGCAGGCCAGGAAAACCACGCGGTGATCGCCGGCGATCCGGACGGCGTCCGCACGCTCGACGCACCGGGCCGTCGCGTCGGCGTTCCACTGCACACTGGTCTGATTCCAGCTGCTTTTGCGAGCAAGCACCTGCGCCCCGCACCTGCGACACCCCACGGGGCGCATCGGCATCTCGTCGAGGCGATTGTCCTGCCGCGCAGACGAATCGAGCGACATCACACTAGCCGGCGCCCTGCGCGGCCATGTTGGCCTCGACCTCTTTCATCCACGCCTCATAGGGCCTGGTGGTGTCGAGCTCGAACTCGAAGCGGTCCACCATATCCGGCTGGACGTCGGCGGCGTCGACGTAGAACTGCTGGTACCAGCGGCGTAACTGGTAGACCGGGCCGTCCTCCTCGACGAGAAGCGGGTTGTCGATGCGCGCCTTGTGGCGCCAGATCTGGACGTCCTGTTCGAACCCGATCTTGACGAAGTCGCCCAGGCTGACCGCGGTCTTCAGCGCCTCATCGCCAGGTAGGTTGCCCGACTTCTTGACGATGATTCCATATTGCAGCACAAAGGAATTCGAGTCGATCGGATAATGGCAGTTGATCAGGATCGTCTTGGCGTCGCCGTCGGTGTAGTGGTAGGTCAGGTCGTCGATCATGAAGGACGGCCCGTAGTAGGACGCCACCGACGTGGTGCCCAGCATCGTGGTCCCCTCGGGGCTACCGATGTCGGGACGACTCCCCCCGTTCATGTACTGCGTGGCCACATGCCCCTCGAAGATGTTCTTGAAGTACGTGGGTAACGAGCCGTGGATGTAGAAAAAGTGGGCCATGTCCACCACGTTGTCGATGATCTCGCGACAATTGCTCTGCACGACCGTGGTGTACCAATGCCAGTCCGTCCACTCGTCGCTGGTGGCACCCTCGATGCGCGGGATCGTGACCTCCGGCGGCGGCGGTTTGCGCTCCGGGTCGTTCCACACGAACAACATCCCGTCCTGCTGCAGCGTGGTCCACGCCCCGGTGCGCGCCAGCTTTGGCGTGCGCCGGCTGTAGGGCACCTGCTTGCACCGCCCGTCCCCGCCCCAGCGCCAGTCGTGGAACGGGCAGGCGATCTCGTCCCCCTTGACTTCGCCCTGCGAAAGATCACCGCCCATGTGCCGGCAGAAGGCGTCAAGGACGTTGATGGCGCCGTTCGCGCCGCGGAAGACGACGAGCTTTTGTCCGAAGGCGTTGATCGCGTGCGGCTTGCCATCGCCGAAATCCCGGATCAAACCCAGGCAGTGCCAGCCGCGGGCGTACCGCGTCGGCACGGCCTGTGCTTCGATCTGCCGAACTTCGTCGACCTCGGACTGCGTCGTCATGGGGACGATTAAACTCCCGTCCGCCCGTTCGCGGGGCCGCTTGTTCCCACTGATCAGGACGGCTCTTCCGCTGCCGGGCGGCGTCGGCATACGGTTTTGCGCGTGAACCCCCAGAGCGCGACGATCCCCGCCGGGCTTTCCGTGGCCGATACGACGGTCGACCTGCTGGTGGTCGGGTCCGGGACCGGCATGGCCGCGGCATTGGCCGCCCGCGAACTCGGGCTGTCGGTGCTGATCGTGGAGAAGTCGTCGCACGTGGGTGGGTCGACAGCCCGGTCGGGCGGCGCGTTGTGGCTACCCGCCAGCCCCGTGCTGCGAGAAGCGGGCGCCGGGGACTCCCCCGAGCGCGCCGCCGCGTACTTGGACTCGGTGGTCGCGGGTTCGGCCCCGCCGCAGCGATCGGCGGAATTCCTGGCTCACGTGCCCGCGACGGTCGACATGCTGCGCCGAACCACCCCGTTGCGGCTGTTTTGGGCCCGTGACTACTCCGACTACCACCCCGAGGAACCGGGTGGCAGCGCGGCGGGCCGGACGTGCGAATGCCACCCCTTCGACACATCGATACTCGGCCGGTACCGCACCCGGTTGCGGCCCGGCGTGCTCGAGGCCGGCGTCTCGATACCCACCACGGGCGCCGACTACCGGTGGATGAACCTCGTGGCCCGGGTGCCGCGCAAGGGCATTCCGACGTTCGGCAAGCGGGTGGCGCAGGGCCTCGGCGGCAGGCTGATCGGTCGGCGCTACGCCGCGGGCGGCCAGGGTCTGATGGCCGGGCTGTTCGCGGGGGTGCTGCGCGCCGGTATCCCGGTGTGGACCGGCTGCCCGCTCGTGCGCCTGGAAGGCGACGGCAAGCGCGTGACGGGCGCGGTCGTCGACCATGACGGGCGCGAGGTGAGGATCAATGCCCGGCGCGGAGTGGTGCTGGCAACCGGCGGTTTCGACCACAGCATGGACATGAGGTGGAAGTTTCAGTCCGAGTCGCTGGGCGCCAACCTGAGCCTGGGTGCCCAATCCAACACGGGCGACGGCATTCGTGCGGGGCAGGAATTCGGCGCCGACATCGCGTTGATGGATCAAGCCTGGTGGTTTCCCGCCATCGCGCCCCTGCCGGGCAGGGCGCCGGCGGTGATGCTGGCCGAACGTTCACTGCCGGGAAGTCTCATCGTCGACCAGAGCGGCCGACGCTTCGCGAACGAGTCCGCGGATTACATGTCGTTCGGCCAGCGGTTGCTCGAGCTGGAGCGGTCGGGCGGCCCCGTGGACGCGATGTGGATCGTGTTCGACCAGCAGTACCGCAACAGCTATGTCTTTGGCGCCGAACTGTTCCCGCGCATGCGCATCCCGCAAGCCTGGTACGACGCGGGCATCGCGGTGCGGGCGGACAACCTCGGCGAGCTCGGCGCCCGGATGAACGTTCCGGCGCCCGAATTCCGCGCGACGATGACTCGCTTCAACGAAAACGCCGCTGCGGGTGAGGATCCCGACTTCGGCCGGGGGCGCAGCGCCTACGACCGCTACTACGGCGACCCCACGATCAAGCCGAATCCCAATCTGCGCCCGTTGGTCAGGGGCCCGTTCTACGCCGTGCAGATGGTGCTCAGCGACCTCGGCACGTGCGGCGGACTGAAGGCCGACGAGCACGCACGGGTGCTCCGCGAGGACGGCAGCGTGATCGCCGGCCTGTACGCGATCGGCAACACCGCCGCCAACGCGTTCGGCACGACGTACCCGGGCGCGGGGGCGACGATCGCGCAGGGCCTGGTGTACGGCTTCGTCGCGGCCCGCGATGCGGCGGCGGGCTAGCGGCGATCGCGAGGGCGGCGAAGCCGGGCGAAGCGGGTCGCCGCCATCGGGCTAGCGGCGATCGCGAGGGCGGCGAGGCCGGGCGACGGGGGTACCTCCCGCTTGCGGGGGACGGGTCGCCGCCACCAGGATCAGTCCGCTTTGCGTTTGGCCTCGACCTGCTTCTCGACCTCACGCCAGTAGCCGGGCATCGGGCGCGGCTGCCCGAAACCACCCTTGGCCGCCTTCTTCAGAACGGCGTCCGCCTCGTCGATGTCCTTCATCAGTTCGAGCGCGAATTCGCGCTCCGCCGCGTAGTACTTGGCCGCCCAGCGCAGCGCGATCACCGAATACGCCCACGCGGGTTGGGCCTCGGCGCCGTCGGCGTCCTCGACCGCTTTGCGGTGCCTGGCTTCGGCGTAGGCGACGTGTTCGGCCAGCAGCTCCTTGAGCCGGGCCGGGTTGCTCAGGTGACCGAACGTCACCCGCAGCAGGACGCTGTGCTTGAGCACCGGGGGGTCCACCGGGGCGTTGTTGGTCCAGTCGGTGACGGCGGCCATCCCGGCGGGGGTGATCCTGTAGAGCCGGCGACTGCGCGTGCCCTCGTCGTGCTCGACGCGTGAGGTCACCAGGCCCAGCCCCTCGAGCTTCTTCAGCTCGGTGTAGATCTGGCTGTACGACGGACTCCAGTAGTACAGATCGACGCTCCAGTCGATCCACTTTTTCAGGTCGTAGCCGGAGACCTCCTCCTCGTAGGACATCATGCCCAGCAGTGCCCAACTCGTGGCGGCAAGCGCCGCCTTCGACTTGTTTTCGCCGGTAGGGTCCGGTTCGGAGTCCACGGCGCAAGGTTAACAACCCCGGACGAGGACCGGTTTGACGCGGACCGCTGGGCGGGATGCGGTGATGGCTTGGAGGAGCACTGAAAGATGAAGTTCGCCTTCCCCCTGCCGCACATGGTGCGCCTGCCCGCGATGACGCAGCCCTGGGAGGCCGCGGTCACCGGGCCCGACCAGACCCGGATGGTCAAATGCGCCGACCGCTGGGGCTACGACATGATCGCCGTCCCCGAGCATTTCGTCATCCCCGCCGAGCACGTCGAGCTGTCCGGGCCGCACTACCTGCACTCGACGGCGGCCCAGGCCTACATCGCCGGGGCGACCGAGCGGGTCGCCGTCAACTCGTGCGTCACCATCCTCCCGCTGCACCAGCCGATCGGCCTGGCCAAGGCGCTGGCCACCGCCGACTGGATGAGCGGGGGCCGGATGATGGTCACCTTCGGGGTGGGCTGGCTGGCAAGGGAATTCGAGCTTCTCGGCGTTCCCTTCGGCGAACGGGGCCGCATCGCCGACGAGTACCTGGCGGCCATCATCGAACTGTGGACCAGCGAGGCGCCGCGCTTCGACGGCCGCTACGTGTCGTTCGACGGCATCGCGTTCGAACCGAAACCCGTTCAGCGGCCACACCTTCCGATCTGGATCGGCGGCGACGCCGACGCGGCGCTGCGCCGGGCGGCCCGGTTCGCGTCGGGCTGGTGGCCGTTCCTCACGCCGCCCGAGCGGATCGCCGAAAAACTCGACTACATCAAGTCCCAGCCCTCCTACGACGGCCGGCCGTTCGAGGTGATGCACGGGCTGAGCACCAACCGGGTCGGCGAAGGACACGTCGCCCGCGACGACCCGAACGCCCGGCCCGGCATGAGCGCGCAGGCGATCGTCGACCGGTTGGGCTGGCTCGCCGAACAGGGCGTGACGATGAGCGCCGTACCGATTCCCGCCGTCGGCGGCGTCGACGAGTACCTCGACTACGCGCAGTGGGTGATCGAGGAGATCAAGCCCGCGGTGCCGTGACCGGTCATCGAATCGCCAAGCCGCGCCTGCGAACCCACAACACCGCGACGGCCGTGCCGAGGACCCAGACGGCCACGGCGATCCCCAGGTGAACGAAGCTCTTGGTGTCGCGGCCGAACACCGGCCAGATCAACGCCGGCACCTTGGTCCAAAGCACCTGGTGCTCCACCCCGTTCATCGGGTCGGCGACGTAGTAGACCGCATAGGGCAGGGTCAGGGCGGCGATCCAGCCGCCGGTGCGGCGCCGGTCGGCGCGCTGGCGCCAGCGCCGCGTCAGCGGCTCGACGCCCACCGGGTGCAGCGCGGAGATGAGGTTGCCCAGCCCCAACCAGGACACGATCGGCACCGCAACGGTGGGGATCGTGATCCCGAGCCGCCCCGGCGTTTCCAGGCACAGCGTCAACACCATCGCCGCCACCAGGGTGGGCAGCCCGACGATCGCAAGCAGGGCAAGGTTTTTGATCACCAGGATCCGCCAGAACGGCACGCCGTCGGACAGGCCGGCCAGGACGCGGTAGTGGTCGGCGCCGAACAGATTGGTGGTGGTGACGTCGGCCAGCACCCAAGACGAGAAGTACGTGCCGATCAGGATCACCCAGTCGGTGTGGTGGCGCCCGACGGTCAGCGGCTGCACCAGCAGCCACACGGCGGCGAAGATCACGTTGGCGACCACGCCCATCAACCAGGTGCGCGGCGAGGTGAACGCCCACCGGATCTCGGCGAGCACCGCCGCCACGCCCGGCTTTTCGAAGTCCTTGGCGGCCCGGCGGGCCGCGGCGGGGCGGGGCGCCGACGCGCGCACCGCGGCGCGCAACGCGGCACGCGCGCGCGGGTGCATCGGCCGGTGCGGATCGGCGATGTCGATGGTCACTCGGCAGGCCCGAACTTCATGCCAGGCAGGATAGCGACATGAACCGCAAGCGCGTCGTCATTGCCGGGCTTGGAGACGCTGGTGTCCTGGCCGCGATCCGGTTGTCGCCCCACGCCGACGTCGTCGGCATTTCCGCCAAGCCCGCGCTGGTCAGCGGTCAGGAGCTCGGCGTTCGGCTCTCCCGCCCGCACGACTGGGCCCGCGACTACTGGATTCCGTTCGACAGGTTCCGCCGCTTGGACGGGGTGCGGACGGTGCAGGCGCAGCTGACCGGGCTGGACCTGGCCGGTCGTACCGTCCTGGGCACCGGCGCCGACGGCGCCGCCCTCGCCGAGGAGTACGACGCGCTGATCATCTCGACCGGGGTCAGCAACGGCTTCTGGCGCCGGCCGACGCTGCAGTCGGCCGCCGAGGTGGGCGCGCAGCTGCGGGCCGCCCATGACCGGCTGGCCGCCGCCGACTCGGTCATCGTGGTGGGCGGCGGCGCGGCCGCGGTCAGCAGCGCGCTCAACATGGCCACCACCTGGCCGGGCAAGCGGATCGACCTGTACTTCCCCGGGCAGTCGGCGCTTCAGGCTTACCACCCGCGGATCTGGGGACGGATCCGGGCACGGCTCGCCGGCCTCGGTGTCGGCATTCACCCGGGCCACCGCGCGGTCCTGCCCGACGGGTTCCCGGGCGACGAGATCACCGGCGAGCCGGTGCGCTGGAGCACCGGCCAGCCCACGGCGGTCGCCGGCGCCGTGCTCTGGGCGATCGGGCGGGTGCGGCCCAACACCGATTGGCTGCCGCCGGAGCTGCTCGACGAGCGCGGCTTCGTCCGGGTCACGCCGGAGCTGCGGGTGCCCGGGCAGCGCGGCGTCTTCGCAGTGGGCGACGTCGCGGCAACCGACCCGCTGCGCAGCTCGGCCCGCAATCGCGGGGACGCGCTGGTGGCCCGCAATGTCCGCGCCGAGCTCACCGGCGGGAAGCTGGGGACCTACCGGGCGCCGACGCGGCGGTGGGGGTCGTTGGTGGGCATCCAGCCCGACGGGCTGGAGGTCTTCATGCCGACCGGCCACGCGTTCCGGTTCCCGTTGTGGTCGGTCGAGCGGGTGGTGATGCCGTGGATCGTCCGGTGGGGCATGTATCGCGGTGTGCGGCAGAACAATCCGCTCGGATAGTTCCGGCGATCAGGCGCTGTTGAGCAGCAACATGAGGCCGTAGTCCATGTGGATCTGCTGGTGGCAGTGCAGCAGCGACAGGCCGGGCTGGTCGGCGACGAAGTCGACGTCCATGCTCTGATAGCCGCCCAGCATCGCGACGTCCTTGCGCACCCCGGCGGTGGGCGTGCCGGCGAAGCCGGTGATTTCGAACGTGTGCCGGTGCAGGTGCATCGGGTGCAGATCGTCGCTGGCATTGCGGAAGCGCAGCCGGTAGCGCCCGCCCCGGCGAACATCGAGCACGGGCTGGTTGGCGTCCATGGCGAACGCCGTGCCGTTGATCGTCCACGCGTTGAAACCGTCGTCGGCCGCGTTGCGCTTCTCGATCAGCAGCTCGATGGTGTGGTCGGGCGGCGGGACGGCCGCGGGGCGCGCGAACAGCCGGTAGTCCCACGCGAACGGCGGCGGCGCGGTCCACTGCGGGTCCCCGCCGCGCCCGGCGTATTCGACCACCACCCCCATGCCCCGGCCCCGGTCGTCGTCGGAGAGGTCGCCCAGCACCCACACCCCCGGATTCGTCATGCGCACCAACGCGGAGACGCGTTCCCCGGCGCCGAGCCACAGCACCGGCACGGGCGCCGGGTTGGGCACCGGGTTGCCGTCCAGCGCAATCACGTTGAAGGCGTGCCCGGGCAGCGCCAGGCTGCGGGTCTCGGTGGCGCTGCCGTTGAGCACGTGCAGCAGCACCAGCTGGCCGGTGCGCACCCGGATGGGATCGCCGTGGCCGAGCGCGCGGCCGTTGACGGCGAACGCCGCGTAGCCCACTTCGAAGCCACGCGGGTCGCCCCGGGCCAGGGAGGCCGCCATCGACGATTCGCCCCGCGCTCGCAGATCCGGGTCCGGGGCGCCGGCCAGGAAATCGCTCGCCATGTCGCCGCCGCGGCTCAGCGAGGGCTCGAATTCCTTGAGCGTCAGGAAGATCTCCTGGTCGTAGCCGCCGGTGTTGTGGCGGGGCTCGATGTAGACCGGGCCGACCAGGCCGCTGTACTGGCCGCGCGACAGGTCGGCGCGCGGCACCACGTGGGTGTGGTAGAAGCGGAACCCCGCAGGCCCGGGGACGAAGGATATCCGTCGCATGCCGTGCGCGGGGATGTAGGGCGTGCCCTCCTCGGCGGAACCGTCGACGTCGACGCCCACCTGTTGACCGTGCCAATGCAGCTGCTCGGGGGAGCCCGTGTCGTTGAAGACATCGACGACCGTCCGCCGGCCCTCGGTGAACCGCAGCAGCGGGCCGGGGAATTGGCCGTTGTAGGTCAGGGTCGACACGACGTGGCCGGGTGCCAATTCGACTGCGCCGGTGGCGATCCG
Organism: Mycobacterium sp. ACS4054; assembly: GCF_001667275.1. Classification (GTDB taxonomy): domain Bacteria; phylum Actinomycetota; class Actinomycetes; order Mycobacteriales; family Mycobacteriaceae; genus Mycobacterium. Next base: position 26,577 of record NZ_LZHV01000064.1, on the reverse strand, counting down.
CAGCGTGTAGTCGGCCTTGTCGCCGGGCCGTGCGCAGCCGGCCAAGGCCCCGGCGCTCGCGCCCGCGGCCAGCGCGGCCCATTTGAGGAACTCCCGTCGATCCGGTGACATCGTCACCGCGTCCGGGGGCAAGCGTCCAGGACCGGTGACGGGAAGTCGATGCGGCAGTCCAATTCGCTTGCCAATCAGCGGGATTCGGGTGGGTGGCGCCAGCGGCGGGCTGCCGCCGTCGTAGCCGAGAATACCTCAGATCCCTTCTGCTAGGTTGGCGTCTGCGCGCGCGTGAGGAGAACGATTGTCCGACAGCGACACCGGCGAGCTCCGCCGAAGCCTGGGCCTGTTCGACGCGGTGACGATCGGGCTGGGCTCGATGATCGGCGCCGGGATCTTCGCCGCGCTCGGCCCGGCGGCGCGCGCCGCGGGCTCCGGACTGCTGCTGGGACTGGCGGTGGCCGCGCTGGTGGCCTACTGCAACGCCACCTCGTCCGCGCGGCTGGCCGCCCGCTACCCCGCCTCCGGCGGCACCTACGTGTACGGCCGCGAGCGGCTGGGCGCCTTCTGGGGGTACCTGGCGGGGTGGGGTTTCGTCGTCGGCAAGACCGCCTCGTGCGCCACGATGGCCCTGACCATCGGCGCCTACGCGTGGCCGGCGCACGCGCACCCGGTGGCCGGGACCGCCGTGGTCGCGCTCACCGGCGTCAACTACGCCGGCGTGCAGAAGTCGGCGTGGCTCACCCGTGTCATCGTCGCCCTCGTGCTGGCCGTGCTGGCCGCGGTGGTCGTCGCCGCGTTCGCCTCGGGGACGGCGGTCACCGACCACCTCCGCCCGTCGGGCGCCACCGTCGGCGGGGTCATCCAGGCCGCGGGGCTGTTGTTCTTCGCCTTCGCCGGCTACGCGCGCATCGCCACCCTGGGCGAGGAGGTGCGCGACCCGGCGCGCACCATCCCGCGCGCGATACCCGTCGCGCTCGCCATCGCGCTGGCCGTCTACGCCCTGGTGGCGGTGGCCGCGCTCGCGGTGCTGGGGCCGCAGCGCCTCGGCCGGGCGGCGGCGCCGCTGGTCGACACCGTGCGGGTGGCCGGCGCGGGCTGGCTCGTGCCCGTCGTGCAGGTGGGTGCGGCCGTCGCCGCGCTCGGCTCGCTGCTGGCGCTGATCCTGGGCGTCTCGCGCACCACGCTGGCGATGGCCCGTGACCGCCACCTGCCCCACGCGCTGACCGCCGTGCACCCGCGGTTCGGCGTCCCCCACCGCGCGGAGCTGCTGATCGGCCTGGTGGTGGCGATCCTGGCCGCCACCGCCGACCTGCGCGACGCCATCGGGTTCTCCTCGTTCGCCGTGCTCATCTACTACGCCGTGGCCAACGCCTCCGCGTTCACCCTGGGAAGCGGCGAGGGCCGCCCGCACCGCGCGATTCCGATCACCGGATTGGTCGGCTGCGTGGTCCTCGCGTTTGCGATGCCGCTGTCGTCGGTGGTGTCCGGCCTGGCTGTGCTCGCCATCGGCGTCGCCGCCTACGCGATTCGACGGGGCCGCGCAGGGGTGGCGCATTGATTCGATAAGTGTTTATATAGAAGGATGTCGAATCAACGGGCGTGCTGTCCGGCGCTGGGGACGATGGCCGAGTCCCAGGCGGTCGAGCTGGCGGCGATGTTCAAGGCGCTGGGCGACCCGGTGCGCCTGCGGTTGTTGAGCCTGATTGCCGGCCACCCAGGCGGCGAGGCGTGCGTCTGCGAAATCTCGGCCACCTTCGACCTGTCGCAGCCGACGATCTCCCATCACCTCAAGCTGCTGCGCTCGGCGGGGCTGATCGACTGCGAACGCCGCGGCACCTGGGTGTATTACTGGGTGATTCCCGCAGCGCTGCAACAGCTTTCGTCGGTCTTGAGCCAATGACGAATACCCCGACGCCGGCCCCGACAGCGGCGGCGACCCGCCTCCCCATCATGGACCGGTTCCTGCCGGTCTGGATCGGCGCGGCGATGGCCGCCGGCCTGTTGCTGGGACGGATCGTTCCAGGGCTGGGTTCGGCACTGGGTGCGGTTGCCGTTCAAGGTGTTTCGTTGCCGATCGCGGTCGGCCTGCTGGTCATGATGTATCCGGTGCTGGCCAAGGTTCGCTACGACCGGCTCGACGAAGTCACCGGCGACCGCAAGCTGATGGTCTCGTCCGTGTTGCTCAACTGGGTGGTCGGGCCGGCGGTGATGTTCGCGTTGGCCTGGTTGCTGCTGCCAGACCTGCCCGAATACCGCACGGGCCTGATCATCGTCGGGTTGGCGCGCTGCATCGCGATGGTCATCATCTGGAACGACCTGGCCTGCGGGGATCGTGAGGCCGCGGCCGTGCTGGTCGCGTTGAATTCGCTGTTCCAGGTGGTCATGTTCGCCGCGCTGGGCTGGTTCTACCTGTCGGTGCTGCCCGGGTGGCTGCACCTGCCCCGAACCGGGATCGACGTCTCCCCGTGGCAGATCGCCAAGGCGGTGCTCATATTTCTCGGGGTGCCGCTGCTGGCCGGGTACTCGTCGCGCCGGCTGGGCGAACGGTTCCGTGGCCGCCAGTGGTACGAGACGCGGTTCCTCCCCCGCATCGGGCCGTGGGCTCTGTACGGCTTGTTGTTCACCATCGTGATTCTCTTTGCGCTGCAAGGTCATCAGATCACTTCCCGACCGTGGGACGTGGCCCGCATCGCGGTTCCGCTGCTGGCCTACTTCGCGATCATGTGGGCGGGCGGCTACGCACTGGGACACGCGCTGCGCCTCGGCTACGCCCGCACCGCCACCCTCGCGTTCACCGCCGCCGGCAACAATTTCGAGCTCGCCATCGCGGTGGCCGTCGCGACTTACGGTGTCACGTCAGGGCAGGCCCTGGCCGGGGTTGTCGGCCCGTTGATCGAGGTGCCGGTGCTGGTCGGCCTGGTGTACGTTTCGCTCGCACTGCGTTCACGGGTTTTCGCCGATGACCGGTAGACCCAGCGTCCTGTTCGTCTGCGTGCACAACGCCGGACGCTCGCAAATGGCCGCCGCCCTGCTGAGTCGGCTGTCCGAAGGACGCATCGACGTCCGTTCCGCGGGAACCCAGCCGGCCGACGAGGTCAACCCCGTTGCCGTCGCAGCCATGGCCGAGCGGGGCATCGACATCACTGCGGCCAAGCCGCAAGTCCTCAGCGGTGCGGACGTTGAGATCAGCGACGTCGTGATCACCATGGGCTGCGGTGACACCTGCCCTTACTTTCCGGGAGTGTCCTACCGCGACTGGAAAGTGCCCGACCCCGCCGGCCAGCCGCTGGCCACCGTGCGTGCGATCCGCGACGACATCGTCCAGCGCGTCGAGGCGCTGATCGCCGAACTCCTACCCACCACAACCTCCTAGCCGCACCGAAGGAAGGACACCCCATGTCTCGTGTGCAACTCGCCCTCAACGTCGACGACCTCGACGAGGCGATCGCCTTCTACTCGAAGCTGTTCGGCACCGAACCGGCCAAGGTCAAGCCCGGCTACGCCAACTTCGCGATCGCCGAACCCCCGCTCAAGCTGGTGCTCCTGGAGAACCCCGGGCACGGCGGCAGCCTCAACCACCTGGGCGTGGAGGTCGCCTCCAGTGACACGGTGCACGCCGAAATCGCCCGCCTGGCCGAGGGTGGCCTGGTCACCGAGGAGGAGCTCGACACCACCTGCTGCTACGCCAACCAGGACAAGACGTGGGTGACGGGCCCCGGCGGCGAGCGCTGGGAGGTCTACACCGTGATCGCGGACTCCGACACGTTCGGAGAAACCACCGACGAACCCTGCTGCCAAGCCTGAGGGCACCGCCGGATTCCCGGGCGGGCGAAAGGGGAAGACTGAGCGGATGCCCGAACCGGGAGAAGACGCCTTCGAAAAGCTGGTCGCCCTGCTCAACTATCCGATGTTCGTCGTGACCACGCGGGCCGACGGCGTCGCGGCGGGCTGCCTGGTCGGATTCGCCAGCCAGACCAGCATTCACCCGCCCCGGTTCCTGGTCGGGCTGTCGAAGAAGAACCACACCTTCCGCGTCGCTAGCAAGGCGACCCACCTCGCGGTGCATGTCTTCGACCACGACCACCTGGACACCGTGGAGCTGTTCGGCACCCAGACCGGCGACACGACCGACAAGTTCGACCGCTGCTCGTGGCACAGCGGCCCGGCGGAGCTGCCCATCCTCGACGACGCGGCCGCCTGGTTCGCCGGCGAGATCCTCGAGCGTTTCACGCTGGGCGACCATGTCGGACATCTGCTCGCGCCCGTCGACGGCAGCCCGCCGCGCGAACTGGAAAGCTGGGTGTCGTTTGGCGACGTCCGGGACTTCGAAGCCGGCCACGAGGCGTAGCGGTGATCCCCCGGGTGGGCACCGTCGCCGACATCACCGAACTCGCGTCGTTCTACGCCGATCCGCCACGGGGCGTGCGGGCCAACATGATCTTCAGCGCCGACGGCGCCGCCGCGTTCGCCGGCCGGGCCGGCCCGCTGTCGTGCCCCACCGACCAACAGCTGCTGAGGATCCTGCGCGGCTTCGCCGACGTCGTCCTGGTGGGCGCGGGCACCGCGCGCGCCGAGAACTACGGCCCGGTGCGGCTCACCGACTCGGAACGAACCGTGCCGCCCCCGATCGCGGTGATCAGCCGCAGCGGCCGGCTCCCCGAGAGGCTGTTCAGCCGCCCCGAGCAGCCCCCGATCGTGGTCACCTGCGCGCGCGCCGCGGCCGCGCGCGACGACGCCGGCCGGCGGCTCCTGGTGGCCGGTGAGGACTCCGTCGACGTGGCGCGCGCCGTCGCCCTGCTGCGCGAACAGGGCATGCACCGCATCCTGTGCGAGGGCGGTCCGACCGTGCTGGACGAGCTGGTGGAAGCCGACGCCGTCGCCGAGATCTGCGTGACGCTGGCCCCCAAACTCGCCGCGAGCCAGCCCGCGGGCCACCGGCCCACCCCGTCGGCGCTGCCCGCGCCGGTGGCGATGCGCCTCGAGCACGCGCTGGCTTGCGACGACTACGTGTTCTTGAAATATCGCCGCTGAATTCCGCTCGACATGCAGCCGACCACACCGCTTCCTATGATGGAAATGCCCGGTTGCGTGCGCGTATCGAATCGCCTGCGCGGCATCATCTTCAGTTCATCGCCGTCCACTTTCTCGAGCCACACAGAGGAGGAATATCGGCCAGGTGACCAGCGCAAAAGACGACCACGACTACCGCAATCTGGCGGTGAACCGGCTGCGGCCCAGCGAAGTTCAATGGGCGCTGAACCACGACGCCGTGCACGGGATCGCGTACGCCTTCAAGAATCCCGTCGCCGTCGCCGAATCCCTCGACGATCCGGACGACGACAGAATGACCTATCTCATCCGCGTCAAGCGCGACGATCTGGCGAACGCGCTGGGCAGGATCAACGACTGGATCACCGAAAACCCCGGCCCCGCCGGGATGCAGGCGTTCGGATTCGTCCGGGCGCTGTCACGCGAGGGGCTGCGCGAACGCACCACCGGTGACGACGATTAATCGGTTGCCCAACCAGCTGGCTTTCGCTATTCGTCGTGCCCTCCGGCCGGCGAAACCTTAGCCTTATGCCTGCGCACGGTCGGTGACTGAGGAGTCGGGATGGGTGACACGACCGCGGATACGCGGGAGGGTTCGCAGTTCGGGCCCTATCGGCTGCGGCGGCTGATCGGCCGCGGCGGCATGGGCGACGTCTACGAGGCGGAGGACACGGTCCGGGAGCGCACCGTCGCGCTCAAGCTGATGTCGCAGACGCTGTCCAACGACCCGGTCTTCCGCTCCCGGATGCAGCGCGAGGCCCGCACCGCGGGCCGGCTGCAGGAACCCCACGTCGTCCCGATCCACGACTTCGGCGAGATCGACGGCCAGCTCTACGTCGACATGCGCCTGATCGACGGCAAAGACCTGGCCTCGATGCTGAGCCGGTACGGGCCGCTCGCCCCGCCCCGGGCGGTGGCGATCGTGCGCCAGATCGGCTCGGCGCTGGACGCCGCCCACGCCGCCGGGGTCCTGCATCGCGACGTGAAGCCGGAGAACATCCTGGTGAGCGGCGAGGACTTCGCCTACCTGGTCGACTTCGGGATCGCCAGCGCCACCGCCGACGAGAAGCTGACGCAGATCGGCACCACGGTGGGCACGGTCAAGTACATGGCCCCGGAGCGGTTCAGCGACTCCGAGGTGACCCAGCGGGCCGACATCTACGCGCTGGCCTGCGTCTTGTACGAATGCCTGACCGGGTCCCCGCCCTACACCGGCGACCAGATCAGCGTGATGGGCGCCCACCTGCACCAGGCGATCCCCAAGCCCAGCGCCGCGCGGCCCGCCATCCCCGCGGCCTTCGACGGGGTGATCGCCCGCGGCATGGCCAAGGACCCCGCGGATCGCTACGCCACCTGCGGGGACCTGTCGTCGGCGGCGTACGCGGCGCTGGCCGAGCCGGACCAGGACCGGGCCACCGACATCCTGCAGCGCAGCCAAGTCGCACGGATACCGGCCGCGCCCGCCGAACAGCGGCCCTCGGGGGTCCCCCAGGCTCCGCCCGCGTACGCCCCGTCGTCGGGCCCGATGTGGGCGCCGACGCCCCCGGTGCCCCAGCCGACGGGCTGGGGCCGCTCCCCCACCTGGGGGCCCGCCACCACCGGGACGCCGTGGGGTCAACCGCCGCGGCCGAGCAGGAAGCCGTGGCTGTGGGCCGGCGCCGCCGGCGTCGCCCTGGTGGCCATCGTCGGCGTGGTCCTCGCCGTCGCGCGGCCGTGGGAGCCGTCGTCGCCGCCGACGACGACGCCGACCAAACCCCCGCCACCGGCGGACGCCGTCGCGCTCCGCGTCCTCGACGACGGCGTGTTCGTCGGCAGCTCGGCGGCCGCGACGACGATCGACATCTTCAACGAACCCATCTGCCCGCCGTGCGGAAGCTTCATCCGGTCGAACGCGGGGGACATCGAAACCGCCGTGAACAACAAGAAGCTCGCGGTGCGCTACCACCTGCTCGACTTTCTCGACGACAAGTCACACAGCAAGAACTACTCGACGCGGGCCGTGGCGGCGTCGTACTGCGTGGCCGCGCAAAACGACCCGAAGCTGTACACCGACTTCTATTCGGGCTTGTTCGCCAGCAACTTCCAGCCGGCCGAGGACGCCGCGGAGGACCGCACCGACGGCGAACTGGCGCAACTGGCCAAGTCCGTGGGCGCGGACGCCGAGGTGATGACCTGTATCAAGTCCGGAGACGACGTCGGCTCGGGCAAGGCGAAATCCGCGGCCGGTTACGCGACGCTGTCCGGGCTCAACGCCAACTCCACCCCGTTCGTGTGGGACGGCACCGCGTCGGTGAACTATTCCGACCCGACCTGGCTGACGAAGCTCCTCGGATGACGATGAGCGATGACATCAGGGCGACCGACGACGACCGCAACCGGACGTGCCAGCTGCTCGACGCGGCGCTCGGTGACGGCCAGCTGTCCACCGAAGAGCACCGCGAACGAGTGAGCGCCGCCACCCGGGCCACGACGCTGCGTGAGCTGCAATCGCTGGTGACGGACCTGCAGGCGCACCCGGCCGTCTCGCCGGCGTCGCCATCGCGGATCGACCGCCGGGTCTGGATCGCCGCGGCCGTGGCCGTCGTGCTGCTCGGCGCCGGCACCACCTGGGCGCTGCAACGCGACACCGACTCGGCGCCGACGGCGTCGTCGAGCACCTCCACCGCCACGGCGGCGAGCGCCCCCTCGGCCGCGACCACCAGCCCGACACCCCCGCCGCCGCAGCTGTTATCGCTGAGCGGGGTGACCGGGGTGCTGGCCCAGATGCGGGCCCAGTTCGGCGACACGCTGGGCTACCAACTGAACATCTATCAGGACCAGGTGGTGGTCCAGCGACCCGACACCGCGAACGCCCAGAAGCTGGTGACCTGGCTGTACCGCGACGGCAATTGGGCGAGCGTGGGATCCAAGAGCTCCGTGCCCTCCCGCTTGACGGTCGGCGACCTCGGCAAGTTCGACGTGCAAGCGGTCGTCGGCGTCGTGCAGCAGGCGCCCCAGACGCTGCACGTCTACGACGCCAACCGGGTGTTCCTGGCGATCGAGTCGCGCAAGGACGGCGGCCTGAACCTGCGCATCAACGTCTCCGACGGCGCCCTGTCCGGCACCATCGCGTTGGCCCCGGACGGCACCGTCACGCAGGTCTCGCCCCCGGCCCGCTGACAAGTTTGATCGCGAAGGGAGTCAGGCGATGACCGGCGCGCAGGGCTCGCGGGTCGGGACGATGTTCGGCCCCTACCGCCTCAAGCGGCTGCTCGGCCGCGGCGGGATGGGCGAGGTCTACGAGGCCGAGCACACCGTCAAGCAGTGGACGGTGGCGCTGAAGCTGATGTCACACACCTTCAGCCAGGATCCGGTGTTCCGCAAGCGCATGGAACGCGAGGCCCGCATCACGGGCCGGCTGCTCGAGCCCCACGTGGTCCCGATCCACGATTACGGCGAGATCGACGGGCAACTGTATCTCGAGATGCGCCTCATCGAGGGCGTCGATCTGGCCAGCCTGCTGGAACGGGACGGACCGCTTCCGGCGCCGCGGGCGGTGGCCATCATCCACCAGATCGCCTCGGCCCTCGACGCCGCGCACGCCGCCGGCGTGACCCACCGCGACGTCAAACCGCAGAACATCCTGATCACCGGCGACGACTTCGCCTACCTCGCCGACTTCGGGATCGCCAGCGCGACGTCCGACGAGAAACTCACCCAACTGGGAACCGCGGTCGGCACCATGAAATACATGGCGCCCGAACGGTTTTCGAGCGAGGAGGTAACCCCCCGCGCCGACGTCTACGCGCTGGCGTGCGTGCTGTATGAATGCCTGACCGGCGCGCCGCCCTACCGTGGCGACAGCACCGCGACGCTGATCAGCGCGCACATGATGCAGCCCATTCCCAAGCCCAGCGAGCACGGGTCCGGCGTGAGCCCGGCGTTCGACTCGGTGGTCGCCGGCGGCATGGCCAAGAATCCGATCGAGCGCTACCCCACCGCCGGCGCCCTCGCCGAGGCCGCGCACAGGGCGCTCAGCAGCCCCGAGCGCGAACGCGCCGAGACGATCCTGCGGGAAAGTGAAATCGTCTCTCCCGCAACCGGACTCGGGCAGCAGGCCGAGCCGCGCGGGCGCCACCGCTGGCCGATCGTCGCCGCCGCCGTGGTGGCCGTCGCCGCCGTCGGCGCCGTCGGGATCTGGCTGGCGCTCAAACCCTCCGGCCAGCGGCACGCCAAGGCGACGGTCGCGAAAACCCCACCGCCGTCATCGGCCGCCCCCAACGACCAACAGGCCCGGCTGATCAGCCTGCTCCCGCCCGGCTACCTGGCCGGCACGTGCACGCCCGCCACCCCCGAGTCGGGCAGCATCTGGGTGCACGCGGTGGCGATGGTGACCTGCGGGCAGAACACCCAGCCCGGCGGCCCCAGCCGGGCCACCTATGGGCTGTTCGCGACGCCCGACCGGCTGAAGAAGGCCTTCAACGACGACATCGCGAACGTCAGCCTGGTGAACTGCCCCGGCGAGGGACGCTCGCCCGTCAGCTGGCACTACGACCAGACGCCCAACGACATGGCCGGGCTGATCGCCTGCGGCACCTACAACAATCACCCGAACGTGATCTGGACCAACGACGAGAAGCTCATGCTCAGCGACGTGTCCGGCGACCCGGCCAGCGTCGAGGACCTGCACACGTGGTGGGACGCCTACGGCTGATCCCTACAGGATGTAGAGCATCTCCTGGTAGGTCGGCAGCGGCCACAGGTCGTCGGCCACAACGCCTTCCAGCGCGTCGGCGGCGGCGCGCACCGCGTCCATCGCCGGCAGCAGCGCCTCCTGGGCGTGCTTGGCCTCCTCGAGCGCCGAATCCGCCGAATGCTGCGACAGCGCCTCGGTCAGGGCCCTCAGCGCGGTGGTGAGGTCGGCGAGCGGGGCCGAAACCGCTTCCAGCGCGGTCATGTTCGGCTCCACCCCGGCGGCCTTCAACGTCGCGACGTTCTGGGCCAGCTCGGTCTGGTAGCGCAGCGCCGCGGGCAGGATGACCGTCGTCCCGATCTCCAGGGCCAACTTCGCCTCGACCCCGATGGTCAGCGCGTACTGCTCCAGCCTGACCTCGTAACGGCTGTGCAGCTCGCGTTCGTTGAAAACGCCATATTTCTCGAAGACTTCGACGGATTCGGGCTTGATGAGTTCCGGAATGGCGTCCAGCGTCGTCTTGAGGTTGGGCAACCCGCGCTCGGCCGCCTCGATCTGCCAGTTCTCCGAATAACCGTCCCCGTTGAACACCACCGCGCCGTGATCGGTGATGATCTCGGTGAGCAGCTTCTGCACCGCCGCGTCGAAGTCCTCGCCTGCTTCGACCGCCCGCTCCAAAGTCGTTGCGATGTAGTCGAACGAGTCGGCCATGATGGTGTTGAGGACGATCATCGGCACGGCGACCGTCTGCCCCGATCCTGGCGCCCGGAACTCGAACCGGTTGCCGGTGAACGCGAACGGGCTGGTCCGGTTCCGGTCGCCGGGATCGGTCGGCAGCGGCGGCAGGGTGTCCACCCCGATGATCATGGTGCCCTTGCCCTTTGACGAGGTCGCCGCGCCCTTGGCGATCTGCTCGAAGACGTCGGCGAGCTGCTCGCCGAGGAAGATCGAGATGATCGCCGGCGGAGCCTCGTTGGCGCCCAATCGGTGGTCGTTGGTGGCGGACGCGACCGAGACGCGAAGCAGCCCGCCGAACTTGTGCACGGCGCGGATCACCGCGGCGCAGAACACCAGGAATTGGGCATTCTCGTGTGGGGTGTCGCCCGGCACCAGCAGCGAACCCAGCTCCGCGTTGCCCACCGAGAAGTTGACGTGCTTGCCCGAGCCGTTGACGCCGGCGAACGGCTTCTCGTGGAAAAGACATTCCATGCCGTGCTTTTTCGCCAGCGTCTTGAACACCGTCATCAGCAGCTGTTGGTGGTCGGACGCGATGTTGGCGCGCTCGAACATCGGCGCCACCTCGAACTGGCCGGGGGCGACCTCGTTGTGCCGGGTCTTGGCGGGGATGCCGAGTTTGAACAGCTCCCGTTCGGTGTCCATCATGAAGCCGAGCACCCGCTCGGGCACCGACCCGAAGTAGTGGTCGTCGAATTCCTGCCCCTTGGGCGGCTTGGCGCCGAACACGGTCCGCCCGGCGTTGATCAGGTCCGGCCGCGCCAGGAAGAAGTGCCGGTCGACGAGGAAGTACTCCTGTTCCGGCCCGCAGAAGGACACCACCTTGTCGAGGTCCTTGTGGCCGAACAGCGTCAGAATCCGTTCGGCGTGGACGCCCATCGCCTGCTGGCTGCGCAGCAGCGGCGTCTTGTAGTCGAGCGCCTCACCCGTCATCGACACGAATACCGTTGGGATGCAAAGGGTGTTGCCGTTCGGGTTCTCCAGCACATAGGCGGGGCTGGTCACGTCCCAGCCGGTGTAGCCGCGCGCCTCGAAGGTGCTGCGGAGCCCGCCCGAGGGGAAGCTGGAGGCATCGGGCTCACCCTGGATCAGGGTCTTGCCGGCGAACTCGGCGAGGGTCTGGCCGTCGGAGACGGGTTCCAAGAAGCTGTCGTGCTTCTCGGCGGTCAGCCCGGTCATCGGGTAGAAGACGTGCGCGTAATGGGTGGCGCCCTTCTCCAGCGCCCAATCCTTCATCGCGACCGCGACCGCGTCGGCCACCGCGGGGTCCAGCTTGGCGCCCTTGTCGATGGTCGCCACGACGGACTTGTACACCGCCTTGGGCAGCCGCGCCTGCATCTCGGCCTTGGTGAAGACGTTGGAGCCGAAGATCTCCCCCGGCAGTTCGCCCGGGACGAAGCTGACGGCGGGGGGAATGTATGCCTCGACATTGTTGATCGCCTGAAGGCGGACCGCGTTACCGCTCAATGGAATTCCTATCGCTGAGGGGGCCCCCGTCTAGGGACCGTGTCACATTAGGAACTCTCGATGGCGGATTTGTTACGCCCGCGTCACCAGTATCGCCGCGATGGTTTCAAACAGAAGACGGGCCGCGGTCGTCGGCCCCGGCCTCGTCGACCGTCAGCGGCAGCGCGAGCTCCTCGAGCGGGCGCCGCTCGGCCGCGATCCCGAGCCACAGCTCGACCAGGCCCGCGATCGCCATCACCGCGGCGCCGGTCAAAAACGACCACATCACCAGGCCACGTTCCCCGGAATTGATCAGCTGCCCGAACAGCAACGGGCCGGTGATGCCGCCGATCGCGGTTCCCACCGCGTAGAAGAACGCGATCGCCAGCGCCCTGGTCTCCATCGGGAAGATCTCGCTGACCGTCAGGTAGGCGGCGCTCGCGCCCGCCGAGGCCAGGAAGAACGCGACCGCGAGGACGGCGATGAACGTCCAGACGCCGCCGGTCCGGGTCACGAAGAGCACCGCGAGGACCACGGCCACAACCGCCGACCCGAGGTAGGTGGCCGTGATCATCGGCTTGCGGCCGACGGTGTCGAACAGGTGGCCCAGCGCCAGCGGCCCGACGAAGTTGCTGAGCGCCCACAGGATGAAGAACAGCGGCACCTTCCCGGACGGCACGCCGTAGAACCCGCTCAGCAGCGTGCCCAGGTTGAACGTCACGCCGTTGTAGAGGAACGCCTGCCCGGTGAACAGCGCCAGCCCGAGCACCGCGCGCCGCGGGTAGAGCTTGAACGCCACCCGGGCGATTTCCCGGAACGAAATCGTCTGCCGCTGCCGGATTCTGAGCTTGCGCCCCTGCGGCTCGGGCAGCGGCTCCCCGGTTTCGCGCTCCACCGCCTCCTCGATCTCGCCGACCACCCGCTCGGCCTCCTCGTCGCGGCCGTGGATGAACAGCCACCGCGGGCTTTCCGGGACGTTGCGCCGGACCAGGAGCACGAAGATGCCGAAGATGGCGCCCACGCCGAAGGCGAGCCGCCAGCCGATGTTGGGCGCGAAGTTCGACGTGTCGAGCAGGACGAGGGCGCCGGCGGCCCCCGCCGCCGACCCGAGCCAGTAGGTCCCGTTGATGATGAGGTCGACGCGGCCGCGCAGGCGCGCCGGGATCAACTCGTCGATCGCCGAATTGATCGCGGCGTACTCGCCGCCGATGCCGGCGCCGGTGAAGAACCGGGCGACGAAGAAATACCAAGGGGCGAAAGCGAATGCGGTCGCGACGGTGGCGGCCAGATACACGGCGAGGGTCAACATGAACAGATTGCGCCGGCCGAAGCGGTCGGTCAGGTGACCAAAGAACAGCGCGCCCAGGCACGCGCCGGCGATGTAGAACGCGGCCGCCATGCCGATCTGCGCCGCGTTCAGGTCGATGCCGCTGCCCTTCTCGGTGAGGCGAGCGGACACGTTGCCGACCATCGTCACCTCGAGCCCGTCGAGGATCCACACCCCGCCGAGCCCGATGACGACGCGCCAGTGGAACCGCGACCAGGGCAGCCGGTCCAGCCGCGCCGGCACGTGGGTGGTGATGGTTCCGGTTTGCACGCTTCCGCTCATCTGGCTCCAATCCGAATGACGTTCCCCAGCATTACCCAGACGAGCCGCAAGGCAAGCATCAACCGCGGTCGGCGCGCGACTCCTCGGGGGTCCAGGCCGCCGGCTGGCCGGGGTGGCCGGGGAACAGGAAGTCGATGAAAGCCGCGGCGGTGGGCTGGGGTTCGTGGTTGGCCAGCCCCGGTCGCTCGTTGGCCTCGATGAAGGCGTACTCGGCGCCGGTGACGTCGGGCACCAGCAGGTCGATGCCCGTCACGGGGATGCCGATCGCCTCGGCCGCCGTCACCGCGACCCGGCACAACTCCTGGTTCACCACGGCGGTGACGTCGTGGATGGTTCCGCCCTGGTGCAGGTTGGCGGTGCGGCGCACGCGCAGGCGGCTGCCCTGGGGCAGCACGTCGTCCAGCGACCAGCCCGCCTCGGCGACCGTCGCCTCGGTGAGGTCGTCGAGCGGGATGCGGGACTCGCCGCCGGTGGCCGCCGAGCGCCGCCGGCTCTCGGCCGCGATCAGGTCGCGGATGCTGTGCTCCCCCGTGCCGATGACCTCGGGCGGCATCCGCAGCGCCGCCGCCACCACCCGGCCGTCGATCACCACCAGCCGCAGGTCGTCGCCTTGCACCCGCTGCTCGATCAGCACGTCCGGGTAATGCTGGCGGGCGCGGGCCAGCGCGGCGGCCAGGTCCTCGGGGCCGTTGTCGGCGGTCACGCCGACCGTGATGCCCTTCCCCTGCTCGCCGCGGGTCGGTTTCACCACCACCTCGCCGACCTCGGTGAGGAAGTTGTAGTCGCCCTCGTCGAAGGTGGCCAGCCGAGCGCGGGGCACCGTGATCCCGGCCTCCGAAACCAGGCGGCGCGTCAGGCGCTTGTCGTCACAGCGGCACATGGCCACCGCCGAGGTGTATTCGGACAGCGATTCGCGCGTGACGACGCTGCGGCCGCCGTGGGTGAGCCGCATCTCGCCGGTCTCGGCGTCGAGCACCTCGACCCAGATGCCGCGGCGCAGCGCCTCGTCGGCGATGATCCGGGCGTAGGGGTTGAGGTCGTCGACCGTCTCGGGCGGCGGGCTGAACAGCGGCTCGTTGATCGCGTTCTTGCGCTTGATCGCCAGCACCGGAACGCGGACGAAGCCGAGCTTCTCGTACAGGCCGATGGCGGCGGCGTTGTCGTGCGCGACGGACAGGTCCATGTAGGCGCGGCCCGCGTCGCGGAAGCGCTCGGCCAGGGCCCGGGTCAGCGCCGCCCCGATGCCGGGGAGGCCGGCCGCGGGGTCGACGGCCAGGGTCCACAGGCTCGATCCCTGCTCCGGGTCGGAGAACAACAGCTCGTGGTCGACGCCGGTCACCGTGCCCACCACCGCGCCGTCGGCGTCGCGCACCGCCAGCAGGTAGGTCACCGCCGGCACGTTCAGATGGTTGTTCCAGATGACGTCGACGCCGGCCGGGACCATTCCGCAGCGCACGTAGACGCGGTTCATCGCGTCGGCGTCGACCGGGTCGTTCAGCGTGCGCACGGTCACGCCGAGCGGCGCGGCCGCCAGCTCCTCGGCGGTGGACTCGGTGAACCGCAGCCGATAGGTGTGGCTGGGGTCGATGAAAAGCTCGGTGGGCGCTTCGGCGACCACGACGTGGGATTCGCGTGCGTAGATGCAGATGTCGCGGCGCCCGGGCCCCTCCCGCCGCAGCGCCTCCACCAGCTGGTGGGCATCGGCGAAGGTCTGGCCGAAAATCAGTCGACCCCAACCCAATTCGAGCTCGACATCCTTAGCCATCGCCTCCACCAGCTCCGGCGGTGACGCGTCGTGCAGGCCGAGTGTGATCGCCTCGGTGTGGTCGCCGGAGGGATCGATGAAGGTCATGCCACGGGGCCCGAAATGCCGTGCCGCTGCAGCCAGAGTTCGAGCAGGGCGATCTGCCAGAGTTCGTTGCCGCGCAACGGGGTCAGCTTGCCGTTGGGATCGGCCAGCAGGGCGTCGACCGCCTCGGTGCGAAACAGGCCGCGCTCCTTGGCAACTGGCGCATAGAGCGCGTCGCGCACCATGTCGAGGTAGGGGCCCTCAAGGTGGGTCAGCGCCGGAACGGGGAAGTATCCCTTGGGCCGGTCGATGACCGCCGACGGAATCACCCGCCGCGCCGCCTGTTTGAGGACGCCCTTGCCTTCGTGGGCGATCTTGAGCTCCGGCGGGCAGGTCGCCGCGAGCTCGACCAACTCGTGGTCCAGGAACGGCACCCGGCCCTCCAGGCCCCAGGCCATGGTCATGTTGTCGACGCGCTTCACCGGGTCGTCCACCAGCATCACGGTGGTATCCAGCCGCAGCGCCCGGTCGACGCCCGTCTCGGCGCCGGCGCGGGCGAAGTGCTCGGTGACGAAGCGCTCGCTGGGGTCGTCCGCCGCCATGATGCCCGGGCCCAGCAGGCCCGCCAGCTCCGCCGAATCGCGATCGAAGAAGGCGCCCCGGTATTCGGCCACCGAACCCTGCAGCGACGCCGCGGCCGGCGAACCCATCGGCGGGTACCAGTGGTAGCCGGCGAACACCTCGTCGGCGCCCTGGCCGGACTGCACGACCTTCACGTGGCGCGCCACTTCCTGGCTGAGCAGGTAGAAGGCGACGCAGTCGTGGCTGACCATCGGCTCGCTCATCGCGCCGATGGCGCCGTCGAGCGCGGGCAGCATCCGGTCGGTGCCGATGCGGATCTGGTGGTGGTCGGTTTCGAAGCGCTGGGCGATGATGTCGGACCACCGGAACTCGTCGCCCTCGACGCCACCGGCGGATTCGAAGCCGATGGAGAAGGTCATCAGGCCGTGCTGGCCCGCCTCGGCGAGCAGGCCGACGATCAGGCTGGAGTCGACGCCACCGGACAACAGGCAGCCGACCGGCACGTCGGCCACCAGCCGGCGCTTGACCGCGACGCGGAGCGCGTCCAGCACCGCGTCCTCCCAGTCGCTCTCCGACCAGCCGGCGCGGTCGGCGCGCCGGGTGAAGTCGGGCGTCCAGTAGGTGGTGGTGGTGCGCCGGCCGTCGGGTTCGATGGCGATAAGCGACGCGGGCGGCACCTTGCGGACGCCCCGCAGGATGGTCAGCGGCGCCGGGACCACCGAGTGGAACGTCATGTAGTGGTGCAACGCCTGCGCGTCGATGCGGGTGTCCACGCCGCCGCCGGCCAGCAGGGCGGGCAGGGTCGAGGCGAACCGGATCCGGTGGCTGTCCTCGGTCAGGTAGAGCGGCTTGATCCCGAGCCGGTCGCGGCCCAGCAGCACCCGGCCGCTGTCGCGTTCGACGATGGCGAAGGCGAACATGCCGTGCAGGTGGCTGACGAAGTCGTCGCCCCAGTGGCGGTAGGCCTTGAGCAGCACCTCGGTGTCACTGTGCGAGAAGAACCGGAAGCCGTGCCCGCTGAGTTCGCGGCGCAGCTCCTTGTAGTTGTAGATGCAGCCGTTGAAGGCGATGGCCAGACCCAGTTCCGAGTCGACCATCGGCTGGGCGCCGGCCTCGCTCAGGTCGATGATCTTGAGCCGGCGGTGGCCGAGCGCGACACGCCCCTGCGACCAGGCGCCCGACGCGTCGGGGCCCCTTGGGGCCATCACGGCGGCCATTGCGGACACCGCTGCTACGTCGGGGACCCGCCCGTCGAGCCGTACCTCCCCGGTGACTCCGCACACTCCTTGGACCATACCGAAGGCGGTCGCGGCGCGCCCTAACGGCCACTGTGAAATGCGTCGGTGCGGCGGTCCGGTCCGCGGCGGTGTCGGCGGCAAAGCGGATGCCGCGGGCGGGTTACACCGCGCCTGTTAAATCTTGGTTGCGCTCTGCTCTCGCCGTTCGCGGTCGCGCGGTCCGGCCGTCGCCGTCCGTCCCGAGCGGGTTGTCTCGTCGCCGAGAGGCGCGCAGCGCCGCCGGTGAACGGGACTGCAGGCGGCGCAAGCCTTTTCGATGCTCCGCCGCCGGCCCGGACCCGGGCGCCTTCCGGGGGTGACCACCCATTTTCCGGGCCCAGTGGGCCCCATTTATGTGAGGTGGCGCGATCAACGCCGGCGCGAAGGGTGCCCCGGTCCTGGTTAATGTTCAGCCACCGTTATGGCAGGGAGCGCGGTGGCCACTTTGAGGAAGACCTTGACGCGAGTGTTTGTCGGCGCGGTGACGCTTGCGGGGGCCGGATTGCTTTTCGCGGCGCCCGCGTCCGCCGATCAAAACGATGACGCGTTCATCGCGGAGATTCAGCGCAGCGGGATCGTCTTCACCGATCGCGGTGCCGCGATCGCCGCCGGGCACAACCTGTGTGCCGGGCTCGACAAGGGCAAGACGCCGACCTCGCTGGTGCTGAACGTCGTGCGGGCCACCGACCTGTCGGCGCGCGAGGCCGGCTACCTGCTCGGCGCCTCGGTGGCGTCCTATTGCCCCCAGCACAGGGCCGCCGTCGGCAACTAGTCAGCCGGCTCGCTCCCCGGGACGCTTGTCGTCCCGCGACGCGTGCTGGCCGTCGTGGGCCAATTCGAGCCGCCGTTCGGCGAGCACGAGCAGATGCCTGAGCCGCTGCCCGTACAGCCCCACCGAATCGTTGGTCAGCATGTCGTCGTGCGCGCACTCGATCGAGTAGGTCAGGATCTCGCCGGACACATACGGCCGCCACGAGGACGCCAGGAACGCGGCGCGGTCGCCGCCGTCCGCCGTGGCGGCGAAGGCGGTGATGTTGCCGCGGAACACACCGGGCCGGTGCGCCCGGTACCAGTCGGCGTTCTTGCGGGCGTTGTCGGTGAGCAGGTCGACGACCCGCCTGGATCGCGAGGCGTCCGGGTGGTGTTCGGCCAGCGCGTCCGGCAGGACGACGCCGTCGCCGACGGCGGGCTGGGCGTCGAGCAGGATGAGTCGGGCGACGTCGCACCCGCGGCGCTGCAGCGCGATCGCGACCTCGTGGGCGACGACGCCGCCGAACGACCAGCCGAGCAGGTTGTAGGGACCGGACGGGTACACGCGCTGCAGCCTGTCGGCGTAGGTTTCCGCCAGCTCCCGGATTGACCGGGCTTCGCTTTCTGCGGGCTCCGGCACCTGTTGTATCCCGATGATCGGGCAGTCCAGGTAGTTGCCGAGCACCTGGTACGGCCAGCTGATGCCGCCCGCGGGGTGGATGCAGAACACCGGAATGCCGGCGCCGCGCTTCAGGGTCTGCACCGGCACGACGTCCGGGGTGGCACCGGAGTCCGTGACCAGCCGCCGGCCCAGGCTTCGCACCGTGGGCGCGTCGAACAGGGTGCGCACCGCCAGGTCCACGGACAGGTCGGCGTTGAGCGTGGCGATCAACCGCATCGCCGAGATGCTGTCGCCGCCCAGGTCGAAGAAGGAGTCGTCCACGCCCACCCGCTCGACGCCGAGCACCCGGGCGAAGGTGCCGGCCAGGATCTCCTCGGTCGCGTTCGACGGCGCCCGGTATCCGCGGCCGGTGTACTCGGGCGCGGGCAGGGCGCGGGTGTCGAGTTTGCCGTTGGGCGTGAGCGGCAGCGCATCGAGCCCCAGCACGGCGGCGGGCACCATGTACACCGGCAGGCGCCCGGCCAGCGCGGTGCGGGCCTCGGCGGGGTCGGCCGTTCCGGTGATGTAGCCGACCAGCCGCTTGTCTCCGGGGCGGTCCTCGCGGGCGATCACCACCGCCTGCTCGACGCCGTCCAACCGGGCCAGCGCCGCCTGGACCTCACCGAGTTCGATGCGGTAGCCGCGGATCTTGACCTGCTCGTCGGCGCGGCCCACATAGCTGAGCTGGCCGTCGGCCCGCCAGAGCACCAGGTCGCCGGTGCGGTACATCCGCGCCCCTGGCTCGCCGAACGGGCAGGCGACGAACCGCGACCCGGTCAGCCCGGCCCGCCCGGCATAGCCTGCGGCCACGCCGGTGCCGGCCACGTAGAGTTCGCCGACCACCCCGGGCGGCACCGGCCGCAGCCAGGCGTCGAGCACGAACAGCGCCGCGCCCGCCACCGGCGAGCCGATCGGCGGCACACCCGACCCCGCCACCAGCGGGGCACTGATCGCCACGCACATCGTGGTCTCGGTGGGGCCGTAGGCGTTGACCATCACCCGCCCCGGCGCCCAGCGGTCGACGACCTCGGCCGGGCAGGCCTCACCGGCCATCACCAGCGCCACCCCGTCGAGACCGGCCGGGTCCAGCGCCGCGACCGCCGACGGGGTCTGGGTCAGGACGCTGACCCCTTCGTCGACCAGCAGGGCGTGGAAGTCCCGCGGTGAGCGCACCACCGACTCGGGCACCACGACCACGCGCCCGCCGCGCAGCAGCGGGGCGAAGATCTCCCACACCGACACGTCGAAGGCGTACGAATGGCACTGCGTCCACACGCCGGGGGCCGGCAGGCCGGCGTCGAGCGAGCCGATCAGCCGGGTCACGTTCTGGTGGGTGACCGCCACGCCCTTGGGCACGCCGGTGGTCCCGGAGGTGTAGATGAGGTAGGCGACGCCGTCCGCCGGGGGCGCCAGCAGCGCGGTGCGCGGGTAGCCGGCGCTCCGCGCGTCCTCGATGTCGATGACCCGGACGTCGCGCCCGTCCAGCCGCGACCGCAACCCTTCGGTGGTGATGGCGGCGATCGGCGCGGCGTCGGTGAGCATGAACCGGATCCGGGCGGCCGGGGCCGCCGGGTCGATCGGCAGGTACGCCGCGCCCGTCTTGAGCACCGCCAGGATCGCCACGATCGCCTGCGCCGAGCGGGAAAACAGCAGGGCCACCGACTGTCCCGGGCCCGCGCCCTCGGCGACCAGCAGGTGCGCCAGCCGGTTCGACGCGTCGTCCAGCTCGCGGTACGTCAGGGACAGGTCGTCCCAGCCGACCGCGACGGCGTCGGGCCGGCGGCCGACCTGCGCGCCGAACATCTCGGGGATCGACACCGGGGTGGGGGCCGGCCGGGCCAGCACCGCCCGGTTGCCGATCCCGTCCAGGTGCGTGTGCTCCGGGGCGTCCAGCAGGTCGACCGAGGAGAGCCGCCGGGCGGGGTCGGTGGTCATCGCCACCAACACCCGCTGCAGCCGCTGGGTCAGCGCGTCGATGGCGCCCGCGTCGAACAGGCCCGCGTCGTATTCAACCCGGAGTCCGAGCCGGTCGCCGGACAGGGCGGCCTGCATCGTCAACGGGTAATGGTTGCGCTCGAACATGTTGAAGTCGGTGATGGACAGCTCGTGGTTGACCGCCATCGCGGAGGTTTCCAGCGGATAGTTCTCGTACGCGAACAGCGTGTCGAAAAGCCGTTCGTGACCGGTCATCCGGTGGATTTCGCTGAGCGACAGGTGTTCGTGGTCGAGCGTCTCGTTGTGCGCGCCCTGCAACTGGTCCAGCAGCTCCCGGGTGGTGGTGGCGGGCGTGATGCGGGCGCGCACCGGGATCGTGTTGATCAGCAGGCCGACCATCGATTCGGCGCCCACCACCTCGGCCGACCGGCCGGAGACGGTGGTGCCGAACGCGACGTCGTAGTTGCCGGTCAGCCAGGTGAGCAGCTGCGCCCACGCGGCCTGCAGCACGGTGCTGACCGTGGTCTGGCAGGACCGGGCCAGCTCGGCGAGCGCGGCGGTGGTCTCGGCGGGCACCGCGAACGTCGTGAGGCCCCGGGCGCCCGGCTCCAGCTTCGTCGGCGGTGCGACCAGCGTCGGGGTGTCGAAGCCGGCGAGCACCTCCCCCCACGCCGCCCGCGCCGCGTCGGGGTCGCGCCCGGCCAGCCAGGTGACGAACCGGCGATAGGGCGCGGGCGGGGCCAACCGTTGCCCGGTGAGGCTGGCGAAGGTCTCGTTCACCAGGATCGGCACCGACCAGCCATCCAGCACGATGTGGTGAATCGTGAGCACCAGCCGGTGCCGGTTCTCGGCCGTGCGAATCATGGCCACCCGGAACGCCGGCCGGTCGGCCAGGTCGTAGACCGCGGCGCGCTCGGCGGCGCAGAGTTCCTGGACGCGCTCGTCGGCGCCCCGGAGCTCGAGGTACCGCCACGCCATCACCGGCTTGGCGGGGATGACCTGCACCGGCTCGTCGAACTGGTCGCGGAACCGGGCCACCAGGTGCGGATGTCGCTCCACCACCGCTTGCACCGCCTCGCGCAGCCGGTCGGGGTCGAGCGGGCCGGTGACGCCGATGTCCAGCTGCACCACGTACAGGTCGTCGTGGCTCGCCCGCGTGGTGGTGGCGTGGAAGAGCAGGCCCTGCTGCAGGGGGGTCAACGGCAGCACGTCGGCGACGGCGTCGAGGCGCTCGAGCTCGTCGATCTGCCGTTGGTCCAGCCGGGCGGGCAGGATGTCCGACGGGGTCAGCCCCCCGCCGCCGCCGCGCACGTGGGCGCAGATCCCGGTCAGCGCCTCGAACCAGAGCCGGCTCAGCCGGGTGACCTGCTCGCGGTCCAGCGCCGAGGGCGCCCACGTCCAGTTGGCGTGCAGCTGCGGGCCGGCCTCGCCGTCGGCGGTTCCCGTGTTGAGGTCGACGGTGTGCATCAGCGGCATGGGGACCGCCGTGCTGGTGGCGGTGATGGCCGAGCCATCCCTGCAGATGCGCCACAGCTCGTCCGACATCTCGGCCGCGGCGCCGCCCAGCCGGCCCAGGTAGTTGAAGCCGATCGGCGGGTCGGAGCCGTCCACGTCGACGTCGGCGTTCAGGTAGCGCAGCAGCCCGTAGGTCAGCGGATCCGGCATGCCGCGCAGCTGCTCCTTGGCCGCCTTGAGCACCTCCCCCAGCGCCGGGTCACCGGAAACCACTTGCGCCCAAGGCAATTCGCCCACCGCCAGCGACACCGGGTACTTGGTGGTGAACCAGCCGACGGTGCGCGACAGGTCCACGCCGGCGGCCAGTTCCTCGTGCCGCCCGTGACCCTCGACGTCGATGCCGACCGGCGCTCCGCCAGGAAGGGCGGGGCCCAGGAACTCGGCCCACGCCAGCGCGTAACCGATCAACAGGATGTCGTTGACGCCGGCGTGGAAGGCCGCCGGCGCCTCACCGAGCAGCGTGCGGGTGGTCTCCACGTCGAGCCGCACCAAGAGGTGCTCGGCCGTCTCGTAGGTGTCCGCGTCGGGGCGCACCGCCGGCAGCGCGGGCGGGGTCGCCGCGATGCGCTTCCAGGCGTCGGCCCGCGCGACGACGGCCGGCGCGTGCGCGTGCTCGCCCAGGAGCGCGGCCCAGCGGGCGAACGACGTGCCACCCGGCGGCAGCGCCACCGGCTGCCCGCCACGGCGCTGCGCCCAGGCAATGTTCAAGTCCTCCAACAGGATTCGCCATGACACGCCGTCGACGGCCAGGTGGTGGATGATCAGCACCAGCCGGCGGGTGGAGCTGACCCACAGCGCGCTCAGCATCACCCCGTCGGCCGGGCTCAGCCGCGACCGCGCCGCCTGGATCGCCGCGTCGGACAGCGCGTCGACCGCGCGCAGGTGGTCGGCGGCGCGCACGGCGCCGGCCTCCGGCACCGTCAGGGACCAGTTCGCGTCGGCGCGCAGCCGCAGCATGGCGTGCCGGTCGAGCAGGGCCTGCAACACCGCCACCGCGTCGGCCTGCCCGGCGCCGACGGGGGCCTCGACGACCATCGTCTGGTTGAACTGGTCGACGGGACCGTCGACCCCCTGCAGCCAGCGGATGATCGGCGTCGCGGGCAGGTCGCCGGTGCCCTGGTCGGTCACGCCTGCGTCGCCGTCGGCCACCCCGACCACGCGGGCCAACCGGGCCACCGTCTGCTCGACGAAGATGTCGCGCGTCCGGCACGTCAGGCCGGCGGCGCGGGCCCGCGTCACCACCTGCATCGACGAGATGCTGTCGCCGCCCAGGTCGAAGAAGGAGTCGTCCACGCCGACCCGCTCGACGCCGAGCACCTGCGCGTAGATGCCGGCCAGGACCTCCTCGGCCGGGGTGCTCGGGGCGCGGTAGCGCTCGGCGTCGCGGTATTCGGGCGCCGGGAGAGCACGGCCGTCGAGCTTGCCGTTGGGCGTCAGCGGCAGCGCGTCGAGCGTCACCACCGCCGCGGGAACCATGTAGGCGGGGAGGCGGTCGGCCAGCCGGGCGCGCACCTCGGCGGGATCCGCCGACCCGGTGACGTAGCCGACCAGGCGCTTGTCCCCGGGTCGGTCCTCACGGGCGATGACGGCCGCCTGCCGCACCCCGTCCAGGTCGGCCAGCGCCGCCTGGATTTCGCCGAGTTCGATGCGGTAGCCGCGGATCTTGACCTGCGCGTCGGCCCGGCCCAGGTATTGCAACTGCCCGTCCGTGCCCCAGCACACCAGGTCACCGGTGCGGTACATGCGCGCCCCGGGCCCGCCGAACGGGCAGGCGACGAACCGCGACGCGGTCAGCGCCGCCCGTCGCCAATACCCGCGGGCCAGCCCGGCGCCGGCCACGTACAGCTCGCCGACCACCCCGGGCGGCACCGGCCGCAGGGACTCGTCCACCACGAACAGCGCCGCCCCGGCCACCGGAGAACCGATCGGAACCACGCCGTTGCCCGCCCTCAGCGGCGCGCTGATCGCCGCGTACACCGTGGCCTCGGTCGGTCCGTAGGCGTTGATCATCACGCGCCCGGGCGCCCACCGGTCCACCAGTTCGGTCGGGCAGGCCTCGCCGGCCACCACCAGCGTGGCGGACTCCAGCCCCTCTGGATCCAACATGGCTGCGGCAGAAGGGGTTTGGCTCAGCACGCTGACCCGCTCGGCGATCAGCAGGGCGTGCAGGTCCTCCGGGGACCGCACCACCGCGTCGGGCACCACCACCAGCCGCCCGCCGCGCAACAGCGCGCCGAAGATCTCCCACACGGAGACGTCGAAGCCGTAGGAGTGCCACTGCGACCACACGCCGCCCTCCGGCAGGTTCGCGTCCGCGCACGCGATCAGCTGGGTCACGCTGCGGTGGCTCACCGCAACGCCTTTGGGCACCCCGGTGGTCCCCGACGTGTAGATCAGGTAGGCGATGTCCTCGGCGCTGGGTGCCGGCAACGCCGCGGCGGGCCGGGTGGCGACGGCCGGGCCGTCGGCTTCGATGACGAGCACGTCGTGCTCGCCCAGCCGGTCGGCCAGCTCGGCGGTGGTGATCGCCGCGACGGGCGCGGCGTCGGCGAGCATGAAGCCGATGCGGGCCGCGGGGTGCGCGGGGTCGATGGGCAGGTAGGCCGCCCCGGTCTTGAGCACCGCCAGGATGGACACGATCGCCTCGGCGGATCGGTCGAAGAGCAGCGCGACGGTGCGTCCCGGGCCGGCGCCGTACTCGATGAGCAAGTGCGCCAACCGATTCGAAGACTCATCGAGCTCGCGATACGTCCACTCGCGGGTGCCGCAGCCCAGCGCCGGCGCGTCCGGCGTGCGGGTCACCTGGGCGGCGAAGGACTCGGGGATCGACACCGGCGCGGTCTTCGGCGCGGTGAGCGCCGCCCGGTTGCCGATCTCGTCCAGCCGGGCGTGTTCGGCCGCGTCGAGCAGGTCGACCGACGACACGGACCGGCTGGGATCGGTGGTCATCGTCGTCAGCACCCGCTGCAGCCGCCCGACCAGCGTCCCGATGCTGTCCGCGTCGAACACGTCGGTGCGGAACTCCACTCGCCCGCCGATCCCGGCGGGCTCGCTCGCCTCGGTCCAGCGCTCGGCCAGCGAGAACGTCAGGTCCATGCGGGCGACCTGGGTGTCCAGCGGTATCGAGCTGACGCGGACGTCGCCCAGCGCGAGCCCGGTGGCGGGGTCGTTGTCCTGCCCACCGAAGTTCTGCCACGCCAGCATCACCTGGATCAGCGGGTGATGGGTCAGGCTTCGGGTCGGGTTGACCCGTTCGACCAGCACCTCGAAGGGCACGTCCTGATGTTCGAAGGCCTCCAGGCTGCGCGCGCGGACCCGGTCCAGCAGCTCGGCGAAGGTGGGGTCGCCGCCCAGCTCATTCAGGTCGACCCGCAACACCAGGGTGTTGACGAAGAACCCGACCAGGTCGTCGAGCGCGGGGTCGCGGCGCCCGGCGATCGGGAAGCCAACGGCCACATCGTTACTCGCGCTGACCTTGGACAGCAGCACCGCCAGCGCGGCCTGCACCACCATGAAGCTGGTCGCGTTGTGTTCGCGCGCCACCGCGGCGACCTGCTGCTGCAGATCCGCCGGCCAGTCGATGGCCACCGTGGCCCCGCGCTGGTCCGCCACCTGGGGGTAGGGCCGGTCGGTGGGCAGTTGCAACCGCTCCGGCATGCCGGCCAGGGTCTTTTCCCAGTAGGCAAGCTGCGCGGCGATGCGGCTGTCGCGATCCTTCAGATCGCCGAACTGGCCGCGCTGCCACAGCGTGTAATCGACGTACTGGACCGGCAATTCGGCCCAACGGGGTGCCTCGCCCGCGCACCGGCTGGCGTACGCGATGCCCAGGTCGGCGGCCAAGGGCCGCAACGACCAGCCGTCGGCGGCGATGTGGTGCACCACGGCGACCAGCACGTGTTCGTCGTCCGCGACGCGGAACAGCCAGGCGCGCAACGGGATATCGGTCGCCAGGTCGAAGGTCTCGCGGGCCGCGGCCCGGACGGCCCCGTCCAGCCGGCCCGACGACCAGCCGACGGCGTCGATGACCTGCCAGCCGAAATCGGCTCGCTCCGCGGGGATGACCACCTGCTGCGGGGTTCCCTCGGGTGCGGTGAACACGGTCCGCAGGCTCTCGTGGCGGGCGATGACGTCGGCCAGCGCCGCGCCGAGGGCCGGGGCGTCGAGCCGGCCGCGCAACCGCATGGCCGCCGCCATGTTGTAAACCGGTGACGGGCCTTGCAATTGGTCGAGGAACCACAGCCGGCTCTGGGCGAACGACAGCGGAACCACGGCGGGCCGGGGACCGGCCGTCAACGGCTCCAGGCCGCCCCCGCTCTCCCCGATCCGGGGGGCCAGCTGCGCGACCGTGGGCGCCTCGAAAATGGCGCGGACCGAAAGGCATTCGTCCAGGTCGGTGTTGACGGCCGCGATCAGGCGCATCGCCGAAATGCTGTCGCCGCCGAGGTCGAAGAAGGATTGGTCGATGCCGACGCGCTCGACGCCGAGGACTTGGGCGTAGATGCCGGCGAGGATTTCCTCGGTGGGGGTGGTGGGGGCGCGGTAGCCGGTGGCGGTGTATTCGGG
>NZ_LZHV01000063.1 GCF_001667275.1 Mycobacterium sp. ACS4054 | reverse complement strand
CCGTAAAGTCCGCTGCGATCGCAGTCAATCGGGCGAGGAGCACATCGTGATTGACTTCACCGGCCAGGTCGCCGTGGTCACCGGCGCCGGCCGCGGGCTCGGTCGGCTGTACGCGCTGGACCTCGCCCGCCGCGGCGCCGCGGTGGTGGTCAACGACGTCGGCGGGTCCATGAGCGGCGAGGGCACGGACTCGGCCGCCGGCGCCGGCGTCGTCGACGAGATCACCAAAGCGGGTGGCACGGCGGTCGCATCCCACGACTCGGTCGACAGCCCGGCGGGCGGCCAGGCGATCATCGACGCGGCGATCGGCGCCTTCGGGCGGCTCGACGCGGTCGTCAGCAACGCAGGCGTTTTCGGCAGCGCGCCCTTCGAGGACCTCTCCCACGACGACTGGGCCCGTATGCTGCGCGTGCACCTCGACGGCGGCTTTCACCTGTCTCAGCCCGCGTACCGGGTCATGAAGAAGAACGGGGGCGGGCGGTTCGTGTTCATCTCGTCGTCCGCCGGCGTCTTCGGTCAGCCGATGGAGGCCCACTATGCCGCGGCGAAGGCCGGCCTGGTTGGGTTGACGAACGTGATCGCGATCGAGGGCGAGGCCCACGGCATACACGCCAATTCGGTTATGCCGACCGGGTTCTCGCGCATGGTGACCGAGACCGTGGGCGACGAGAAGTTCCTCGCCGAATCCGGCTTCATGCGGGCCATCCGCCCCGAGCTGGTCGTGCCGCTGGTGACCTTCCTCGCCAGCAGGGCCTGCACGTTCACCCATCGCAACTATTCGGCCGCCGCCGGCCGCTACGCGCGGGTGTTCGTCGGACTCGGCGAAGGGTGGCTGGCGGACCCCGAAAGCCAGCCGACGGCCGAAGACATCGGGGAACACCTCGAACAGATCTCGTTGACGGAGAGATTCTCGGTGCCCTCGTCGATCGTGGACGAGGTGTTGGAGGTGTGTGCACGACGCGGCGTCAGCGCGATGCCGGGCAACGCCGAGGTCAGCTTCCCCGAACCACGAGGCAGCTGAGGTGTCCGCCGTCGCCGACGTTGACCGGCTATCCGCTCAACCGTAAAGTCCGGCTAGGTCGCAAATTCACCAGAGAACAAGGAAAAGTGGACTTTTCATACCCGGCGGAAGTGGAACAGTTCCGCACCGAGTTGCGCGACTGGCTGGCCGCGAACCTGACCGACGAGCTGGTGGCCGCCCGTCGTCCCGCCGGGCGCGACGACGCCGCAATCGAAATGCTGCGCGCCTGGAGCGCGACGATGGCCGACGCGGGCTGGGCCGCCGTCTCGTGGCCCCGCGAGTACGGTGGCCGCGGCGCGACGGTGCTCGAGCAGCTGGTCTACACCGAGGAAACCACCCGCGCGCGGGCGCCCATGCCGCTCAACGTGATTGGGCTGAACAACATCGCGCCGGCCATCATGCAATACGGGACCGAATCCCAGAAGCACACGCTACTGCCCCGCATGATGCGCGCCGACGACATCTGGTGCCAAGGCATGTCGGAACCCGAAGCCGGCTCGGACCTCGCGGCGCTGCGCACCCGCGCCGTGCGCGACGGTGACGACTTCGTCGTCAGCGGCCAGAAGATCTGGACCTCGCTCGGGCACCGGGCGGACTGGTGCCAGCTGTATGTGCGCACCGATCCCGACGCACCCAAGCACAAGGGCATCTCCTGCCTGATCGTGGACATGTCCCTGCCCGGCATCGAAGCCCGCCCGCTGGTGACGCTCAACGGTGAAGCCGATTTCGCCGAGGTCTTCTTCCACGACGTACGGGTGCCGGCGGACGCGTTGCTCGGCCCGTTGAACGCCGGCTGGCAGGTGGCCACCACCACGCTCAGCCACGAACGGGCCGGGGCCGCAAGGCTATACGCCGAGATGCAGGTGCGGCTCGAGGAATTGGTGGGCGACCTCGCCGCGCACACCGACGCGCTCGACGACGCCGTGACGCTGCGCCGCCTGGGCGAAATCGCGCTCCGCATCAAGTATCTCGAGGTGCTGTGCCAGCGGTCGATCTCGGCCACGCTGCACGGCGGTGACGCCTTCGGTTCGGCCAGCCTCGCCAAGACCGTGTGGGGCGAGATCGGGCAGGACATGGCCGCTCTGGCCTTCGACGTGCTGGGCACCAGCGGGGCCGGCGCTCCGTGGGCGAACTACCGCCTGACGTCGCGGTCGCTCACCATCGCCGGCGGCACCAGTCAGATCAACAAGAACATCACCGCCCAGCGGGTACTCGGGTTGCCGCGCGGATGAACCTCGAACTCACCGACGAGCAGGCGGCGTTGCGCGACACCACCCGGCGCTTTCTCGCCGACAAGGCGCCGATATCGCAACACGTGCGCCCGCTGCTCGACGACCCGACCGGCATCGACGAGGCGGTGTGGCGTGGGCTTGCCGAGCTCGGGACGACCGGCCTGCTGGTCCCGGAGGAACACGGCGGCGCCGGCACGTCGATGGTCGAGGCCGGCATCGTGGCCGAAGAGCTGGGCGCCGCGCTGCATCCGGGGCCGTGGTTGTCGACCGCCGTCGCCGCGCCCCGGGCGTTGACCCGGCTCGGCGCGACCGGCGCCGGGGCCGGGCTGTTGGCCGGGATCGCCGACGGCACCACAGTCGCCACCGCCTGCCTCCCGGCCGATGCTTCCGTTGCCGCGGCCCGAGGGGAAGCGGGGGGCGTCGTGTTGCGCGGCGAGATCGCCGCGGTGCCCGACGCCGCCGCCGCGGACGTCCTGTTGGTTTTCGCCGAGGATGACGGCGGGCAAGGGCTGTTCGCCGTGCGAACGGACTCCTCGGGCGTTGCGGTCACGGCCGAACACGGTATCGACCAGACCCGCAAGCGGTTTCGCGTCACGCTCGACGCGGTGCCGGCGGAGCGACTGGCCGCGGCGTCGGCGGCCGCCGCCGCGGCGGCGGTCGACGACGTGCTGATCGCCGCCGCCGCCGACGCCCTCGGTGCGGCGCGCGCCGTCATGAACATCGCGATCGAATACGCCAAAACCAGAACGCAATTCGGGCAGCCGATCGGCTCGTTCCAGGCGGTTGCGCATCTGTGCGTCGACATGTTCGAGACCGTCGAACTCGCCCGCAGCGGCGTGATCCACGCGCTGTGGGCCGCCGACAACGCCGATCCGGCCGAGCGGCATCTGTCCGCGGTACGGACGAAGGCGTTCGCCGGGCGGCTGGCCACGGTGGGCGACACGGCCATTCAGGTTTTCGGCGGGATCGGCTACACCTGGGAGCACGACGCGCACCTGTACCTCAAGCGCCTGCTGAGCTGGAGCGCGTTCCTCGGTGGGCCCGACCGCTACCTCACGGAACTCGGTGCGCGCCTTGCGAAGAGGGACCGGCCATGATGGATATCGACTACCTGCTCGCCGCGACCCGCTCGGCGCGCAAGACGCTCGACCTGGACGCGCCGGTCGACAGCGAAGACATTCGGGAATGCCTGCGCATCGGGCTGCAGGCGGCCAACGGCTCCAACCAGCAGTCGTGGCGCTGGCTGGTGATCACCGACCCGGCGTTGCGCGAGGAGATCGCACGGCTGTACCGCGCGGCCTACCTGCTGCGTGTGGGCGGCCAACTGATCGCCGATTTCGTGCCGGCCGGGACGCCGGAGGGCCGGATCATGTCGTCGACCGAGTGGCTGGTCGAGCACATGGCCGAGGTGCCGCTGCTGGTGATTCCGTGTTACGAGCCGTACCTGCCGCGCATCGAGGGCGACGAATCGTTTCACCAGGCCACGCTCTACGGCTCGATCTTCCCGGCGGTGTGGAACTTTCAGCTGGCGCTGCACACCCGGGGATACGGCACTTGCATCACGACGCTGCACCTGCATCGCGAGCAGGAGGTGCGGGAGTTGCTGGGCATCCCCGAAACCTACGTGCAGGGCTGCCTGCTTCCGGTGGGCCGGCTGCGCGCGGGGCACACGTTCCGGCCGGCCCGGCGCAGGCCGGTCGCCGAGGTGGTCGTGCGCGACGGTTGGGACGGGCCAGGGCTCTAGAATGGAGGCCATCACCGCTGTTAGCAGGGCGTTCGCCGCGTCGGGTCTGATAACCTCTAACAAAGATTTGGTTCGGCGAGAGGGACGAATGCGTATGGTTGTCGAACCGCAGTCGTCCGGATGCGCGTAGCGCTGACCATGCCCAGAGCGGAGTCCTTGCGAGCCGGCGCCACAGCCGATTTGGGCACGCGCCGGACCGAAATCCTGACCACCGCGGCCTCGTTGATCGCGCAGTCGGGGTTGCGAACCTCGTTGCAGGAGATCGCCGACGCGGCGGGAATTCTTCCCGGCAGCCTCTATCACCATTTCGAGTCCAAAGAGGCGATCCTGATCGAGTTGATCCACCGCTATCAGGAGGATCTGGACCGGATCGGGCTTTCCGCGCAAGCGAAGTTGGACAAGGCCGACCCCCGCCCGGTCCCCGAGCAGATCGTCGAACTGGGCTCGGCGATCGCCAACTGCGCCGTGCAGCACCGCGCCGCGCTGCAGATGTCGTTCTACGAGGGGCCGAGCACCGACCCGGAGTTGATGAAGCTGACCCAGCAGCGCCCCGTGGCGATTCAGGAGGCGATGCTGCAAACCCTGCGCGCGGGCCGGTGGAGCGGCTACATCAAGCCCGACATCGATCTGCCCACCCTGGCCGACCGGATCTGCCAGACCATGCTGCAGGTGGGCCTTGACGTCATGCGCCACAAGTCCCCCGCCGACCAGGTGGCGGCCCTGCTTTGCCGAATCATGTTGCAGGGGTTGGCAACCCGGCCGCCTACCGACTCGGCGCTGTACCGGTCGAGTGCCTTCGCGGCCGCCCGGGACGTCATCGAGACCTGGTCGGACGACAGCGACGCCGACCCCAGCGACAAGGCGGCGCACGTCCGCGCGGTGGCGCGGACGGAATTCGGCCGCAAGGGCTACGAGGCCACCACCATCAGGGACATCGCCTCCGCGGCCGGCCTCGGCACGGGAACCGTCTACCGGGTGATCGGGTCGAAGGACGAACTCCTGGCGTCGATCATGGAATCGTTCGGCCGGAAGGTCGAGGCGGGCTGGGTCAGCGTCCTGCGCTCGAACGCGACGCCGATCGAGAAGCTGGACGCCTTGAGCTGGGTCAACGTCAATGCGCTCGATCGGTTCTCCGACGAGTTCCGCATTCAGCTCGCCTGGATGCGGCAATCGCCCCCGGACACCCCCAACCCGGGGTGGCTGTATGCGACGCGACTTCGGCAGATGAAAACGCTTCTTTCCGAAGGCATCCAATCCGGGGAGATCACCGCCGACGCCGCATCCACCGCCATGCTCGCCCGCTGCGTCATCGGCCTGCAGTGGATACCGGAGAACATCCTCGCCGACGTCGGCAAACGCGCCGCGCTCGTGCACGTCCGCGACACCGTTTTGCGTGGCGTCGCGGTTCGTGCGGGGTAGGTGTTGAACCAAAAAACTGTTACCCATACAGTTGGGCAATTAGAACCGCGTTGGCAGTGAACGAGAAGGGGATTTCCATGACTGTTGTCGATCGGTTGCGCTACGACGGCAAGCGGGCTCTCGTCGTTGGCGGCGCCACCGGCATGGGCGCGGCGGCGGCCAAGTCCGCGGCCGAGCTCGGCGCCGAGGTGATCGTGATGGACTACGCGCCGGTGAACTACGACGTCGCCAAGGCCATCCAGGTGGACCTGCGCGATCCCGCGTCGATCGACGCGGCGGTCGAGCAGCTCGACGGCCCGGTCCACGCACTATTCTCGGCCGCCGGCATCGCCGACGGGACAACCGACCTGATGGCCATCAACTTCCTCGGCCACCGCCACCTCATCGATCGCCTCCTCGAGAAGAACCAGCTTCCCTCCGGCTCGGCGATCTGCTTCATCTCCTCTGTCGCCGGCATGGGCTGGGAGAACGACCTGGAGCTGCTGACCGAATTTCTCGCCACGCCGGATTTCGCCTCGGCGCAGGACTGGGTCAAGGCGCACGAAGCGGAAGGCATCATCCACTACGGCTTTTCCAAGAAGGTCGTCAACGCCTACGTGGCGACCCAGGGCTACCCGCTGCTGAAGAAGGGCATCCGGATCAACGCGATCTGCCCCGGCCCCACCGACACCCCGCTGGCCCAAGCCAACGCCGACCTCTGGCTCACCTTCGCGCAGGACTACCGCGAGGAGACCGGCTCGAAGGTGCATACCCCCGAGCAGATGGGTGACGTGATGGCGTTCCTCAACAGCGCCGCCGCCTTCGGCATCAGCGGCATCACGCTGCTGGTGGACTACGGGCACACGATGGCCTCGCTCACCAACGCCTACCCGCCGGGCAAGCCGATCATCGACATCATCATGGGGCGGGTGAAGCTCTAGGGACGGGTGCCCGTTTCGGCGCCGGTACCGTCGGTGGCATGGCACGAGTCATCGTCATCGGCGGCCACGGCAAGGTCGCACTCCAGCTGGCCCGCATCCTGACCGAACGCGGCGACGAGGTCAGTTCGGTCTTCCGCAACCCCGACCATTCGGACGACGTCGCGGCCACCGGCGCAAAGCCGGTGGTCGCCGACATCGAGCGCCTGGACACCGACGCGCTCACCGAGCTGCTGACCGGGCACGACGCGGTCGTCTTCTCCGCCGGGGCCGGTGGCGGCAACCCGGCGCGGACCTACGCCGTCGACCGTGACGCGGCCATCCGGGTGATCGACGCCGCCGAGCGGGCGGGCATCCTGCGATTCGTGATGGTGTCGTATTTTGGGGCGGGTCCCGATCACGTTGTCGCGCAGGACAATTCGTTCTTCCCGTACGCCGAGGCGAAGGCGGCCGCGGACGAACACCTGCGCGCCAGCCGCTTGCACTGGACGATTTTGGGACCGGGCCGGCTCACCCTCGACCCGCCGACGGGCCGGATCGCCCTCGGTGAGGGCAAAGGTGAGGTATCCCGTGCGGACGTCGCGCAGGTGGCCGCGGTCGCCCTGGAAAACAACGCGACGATAGGGCGAACCATCGACTTCAACAACGGCGACGTCCCGATCGCGGCGGCGTTGCAGGGCTGACTAAACTTCGTATCGCAGCTGGTCTGCCGTCGCCGCACCACGCGACGTCGGCATCGAGCGAGGCAAGTTAGTAACGCTTCGCGAGAGGGAACCCGGTGAGAGCCCGGGACTGTCCCGCAGCGGTATGCAGGAACGACCGCCGTCAAAAGCACTGGTCGCAAGACCGGGAAGCGACGGCCAGTAGGAGCACCACGGGTGCGTGCCTGCGAGTCCGAAGACCTGCCAGCTGTGCCGGGCGCGCCGCGCCCGGCGGCTCATCGCCTCGTGGAATGGGCGTTCGGCCGCGACGGTTGCGATGTGTGTACGTTGCGCACCGCAGCCGGATCGGCTCGCGTCCGCAATGGCGGTGACCACCCCGTCGATTGAAGGACGAATATCGTGATCTCTCAACCATTTACCGCCACGGTCGTCGGCTCGCCCCGCATCGGCCCGAAGCGCGAACTCAAACGCGCCACCGAGGGGTACTGGGCCGGACGCACCAGCCGGTCCGAGCTGGAATCGGTCGCCGCGACGTTGCGTCGCGACATGTGGGCCGGCCTCGCCGCCGCCGGCCTGGACTCGGTGCCGGTGAACACCTTCTCCTATTACGACCAGATGCTGGACACCGCCGTCATGCTCGGCGCCCTGCCGGCCCGGGCCGCACGGGTCCCCGACGATCTGGATCGCTACTTCGCCGCAGCCCGCGGCAATTCCGACGTCGCGCCGCTGGAGATGACCAAGTGGTTCGACACCAACTACCACTACCTGGTCCCCGAGATCGAGCCCTCGACCACCTTCTCGCTCAACACCGACAAGGTGCTCGCCGAACTGAAAGAGGCGCTTGCGCAGGGGATCCCCGCCCGCCCCGTCGTCATCGGACCGATCACCTTCCTGCTGTTGAGCAAAGCGGTCAACGGCGGCGGCGCGCCGATCGAGCGACTGCAGGAGCTCGTGCCCGTCTACTCGGAGCTGTTGGGACTGCTCGCCGCCAACGGCGCGCAGTGGGTGCAGTTCGACGAGCCGGCGCTCGTGACCGACATCTCCCCCGACGCCCCGGCCTTGGCGGAGGCCGCGTACAACGCGCTGGGCAAGGTGACCGACCGGCCGGCCATCTACGTCGCCACCTACTTCGGCGATCCCGGCGCATCGCTGGCCGGTCTAGCGCGCACCCCGGTCGAGGCGATCGGCGTCGACCTGGTGTACGGCGCCGACACGGCGGTGGCGGGCATACCGGAGCTGTCCGGCAAGACCCTGGTGGCCGGCGTCGTCGACGGGCGCAACGTCTGGCGCACCGACCTGGAGGCCGCGCTGGGCAAACTTCAGACCCTGCTGGGTTCGGCTGGGAGGGTGGCGGTTTCGACGTCGTGCTCCACGATGCACGTTCCGTATTCGCTCGAACCCGAGGCCGACCTGGACGACGCGCTGCGCAGCTGGCTGGCGTTCGGCCAGGAGAAGGTCGCCGAGGTGGTGACGCTCGCGCGCGCCCTGCGCGAAGGGCGCGGCGCGGTCGCCGACGAGATCGCCGCGTCCGACGCCGCGGTGGCCTCCCGCAAGAGCGACCCGCGGCTGCACAACGACCGGCTGCGGGAGCGCATCGAGGAGATCGTCGCCACGGGCACCCACCGCGGCGACGCGGCGTCGCGTCGCGCCCGCCAGGACGGGCGGTTGCACCTGCCGCCGCTGCCGACCACGACCATCGGCTCCTACCCGCAGACCTCCGCGATCCGTAAGGCGCGCGCCGCGCTGCGATCCGGCGAGATCGACCAGGCGGAGTATGAGAAGCGGATGCGCAAGGAGATCGCCGACGTCATCGCGCTGCAGGAGGAGCTCGGTCTCGACGTGCTGGTGCACGGCGAGCCGGAACGCAACGACATGGTGCAGTATTTCGCCGAGCAGCTACAGGGCTTCTTCGCGACGCAGAGCGGCTGGGTGCAGTCCTACGGCAGCCGCTGCGTGCGTCCGCCGATCCTCTACGGCGACGTCATTCGCACCCACCCGATGACCGTCGACTGGATCAAGTACGCGCAATCGTTGACCGACAAGCCGGTCAAGGGCATGCTGACCGGTCCGGTCACGGTCCTGGCGTGGTCGTTCGTCCGCGACGACCAGCCGCTGGCCGACACCGCCAACCAGGTGGCGCTCGCCATCCGCGACGAAACCGTGGACCTGCAATCCGCCGGCATCGCCGTCATCCAGGTCGACGAGCCCGCGTTGCGGGAGCTGCTGCCGCTGCGCCGCGCGGGTCAGGAGGACTATTTGCGTTGGGCCGTAGGTTCTTTCCGGCTGGCCACCTCCGGCGTCGATGACTCCACCCAAATCCACACCCACCTGTGCTACTCGGAATTCGGCGAGGTGATCGGGGCCATCGCGGACCTGGACGCCGACGTGACCTCCCTCGAGGCGGCGCGCTCACACATGGAGGTGCTCGACGACCTCAACTCGGTCGGCTTTTCCAACAGCGTCGGCCCGGGCGTCTACGACATCCACTCGCCCAGGGTGCCGAGCACGAAGGAGATGGCGGAGTCGTTGCGCGCGGCGCTGAAAGCCGTTCCGGCGGAACGGCTCTGGGTCAACCCGGACTGCGGCCTGAAGACCCGCAATGCCGACGAGGTCACCGCCTCGCTGCAGAACATGGTGGCCGCGGCGCGGGAGGTGCGGGCGGGGGCCTAGCCGGGCTGGGGGCACCTCCCGCTTGCGGGGGACACGCCAGCGTGGCGCCGGGGGCCGGGCGTCACGCCGGCGCGGCCTCGTCCGAAAGCACTTCGACGGGAACGTCGTCGGCCCACGGTTGCCGGGTCACCATGTCGGCGACGCGGACGATGCCGCGCTCGAACTCGCCCGTCGCCGCGTCCACCAGCCGGTAGGCCTGCACCTGTTTGTGGATGGGCTGCGCGTCGAGCAGCACCACCCGCACCTCCCCCGGCTCGAAATGGCAGCGCTCCTGCAGGGCGGTGATGAGCTGCTCGTTGTGCATGTGGCCGTCGCCAAAGTTCCAGCCGATGGCGGTGCTGCAGATGCGTTCGCCGTCGGTGAGGACGTAGTCGTCCTCGTTCCGGCCCGCCATCGCGCGGTGCGCGAGGGTGAACAGCGCGCGGCCGTGAGTGTTGAAGCCGCGGAACGCATATCCCATGAAGAGCGGGATCTGCGCGGCCTCCGGGCTGCCGTAGAACCGCTCGAGCTGGGCCTGCGGCATGCTCGCGATCGCCACGATGCCCCTGGCGATCTTGTCGCTGGCCGAGGGTTTGATGCACCACAGCGTGGTGTCCCAGTTGCCGGCGTAGTACCGCATCCCCGGCAGGAACGAGATTTTGCGGGGGAACATGTTGCCCAGCAACACGATTCCCGCGATGACGACGAACAGTATCGCCACCACCACCGGGTGCCTCAGGTCGCGCAGGCCCAGTCGGGCGTGCGCGACGAACAGCGACAGCACGCCGAAGATCATGAAGACGTTCCACTCCAGCGGCACGCCCATCGGAATCGACACCAGGATCCCCAGGTGGAAACAGACCATCACGATGGCCGCGATCGTGATCGGCCAGCCGCTGTGGCAGAAGAACAGCGGCAGCGGCACCAGCATCTCGATGGCGGTGCTCACGTGCGCCAGCCATCGCGACAGCCGGCCCGGCCGCAGGTCGTCCGGGAACTTCTCGAAGAATTGCCGCTTCAGCCAGCGGGGCCGCACCAGCGGGTTGTTGGACATCATCGTGGAGATCACGAACGGGAAGTGCTTGTTGAGCTTCGACGTGGCGGCGCCCATCCAGATGATCAGGAAGACGACCTTGGATCCGACGACCATGTCCACCCCGCCGAAGAGGAAGGTCACCGCCATCGTCGCGTAGACCTCTCCCCGCGCGGCCAGGAAGATCACCTTGTCACGCAGCCCAACCACGGCGAGCAGCAACAGGATGAGCACGATCTTCCAGGTCGGCAGCAACCCGATCGTCGTACCGAGCTCGGGTATCGGCCCGGTGCCGTCGGCGAACAGCGCGCTCAGCGTCACCAGCAAAAACAGCGCGTAGAGCGCGACGTCGATCGGCTTGCGCTTGGTGCCCCTGGTCAGCGGGACCCGGTCCGGCCACGGTGGCAGCCGGATGGTGCCGAACCGCATCCAGTACAGGATCGACCCCATCGGCGGGAAGAACCGGTTGTTCAGCGGGCCGAAGCCGCAGCCCAGCCCGATCACCTCGAAGAGCATCGTGTAGAGCACGACCTTCTCGAACACGATCGGTTCCGACCACCAGGACGCGACGTGGGTGAACCCGCCGAGTCCCTTGGTGGCCGAGGCGAACAGCCATCCGCCGAGGATGTAGAGCAGGATCTTGACGACGTAGAACAGGTGCAGCGCGACCGGCGTGCCGAAGCCCACCTCGGCCCAGTGCTTGGCCATCGGGCGGATCTTCTCGCTACGGGTGCCCTTGTTCCACTCGGCCATGTCGAGCTGCGGCAGCTCA
Organism: Mycobacterium sp. ACS4054; assembly: GCF_001667275.1. GTDB lineage: Bacteria > Actinomycetota > Actinomycetes > Mycobacteriales > Mycobacteriaceae > Mycobacterium. Next base: position 16,527 of record NZ_LZHV01000063.1, on the reverse strand, counting down.
GGCTTGAGAAATCCCATGGTGGTCAGATTAGAACGTGTTCTAGGCGAACCGCACTCAAGCCGGGCAACAATCCTTTGCCTGCGCCCTCGCCGCCGGATAGCGTGAAACCCGGATCGGCGCGGCTCGCTAGGAGGCGTCCATCATGAGCAGGCTTTTCGTTTCCATATCGGCTGCGGTGCTGGTCGCCGCCGCCGCACCGATCGCGGTCGCCCGGGCCGACGCGCCGGCACCCGGCGACGGGTGCGCGACGCTGCACGCGACCACCCAGGACGGCAACGGCAGGACGATGTGGTGCAACCCCACGATGACCGGCGCCCACAATCTGGTGTGGCAGTACGGCGGGCCGGCGCCCAGTCCGTAAAGGCTTCCCCGCTTGAGGGCTTTCAGCGTGCACTGACGGCGAGAAATCCGCGCAAACTCCGCCCTGGCCGCACGCTCAAAGCCGTGACTACACACCCGATTTCGGTCAACCGAAGATGCCCGACGGGGTCACCGGCGCAAGCCGCAGCACTCGGGGATCGACACGCACGTTGAGCGCATCCAGCGCGCCGGCCTGCAGGCCGGCCAGGGAATCGACGGCGTCCAGAAACCGTTGCCGCTCGGCGGGTTCCACGACGTCGCCGGCCAGCTGGGTGAACTTCTCGACGTACTGCGGGCGCCGGAATGGCCGCGCGCCCAGCGGATGCGCGTCGGCGACGGCCAACTCGTCGGAGATCACCTCCCCGCTGCGCAGCGTGATTTCGGCGCGCGCCCCGAACGCCTTCTGCGCCGGGTCGCTGGAGTGGTAGCGGCGCGTCCACTCCGGGTCTTCGACCGTGGAGATCTTGCGCCACAACTCGATCGTGTCGGGTCGGTGCGCCCGTTCCGCGGCGTAGGAGCGTTCGTGGTGCCACGCCCCGTCCTGCAGGGCGACGGCGAAGATGTACGGCAGCGAATGGTCGAGCGTTTCCCGGGAAGCGTCGGGGTCGAACTTCTGCGGATCCCCCGAGCCCGTTCCGATGACGACGTGGGTGTGGTGGCTCGTGCGCAGCACGATGGTCTCGACATGACCGAGGTCGGGTATGCGCTCACGCAGCTGCCGGGCCAGGTCGATCGGCGCCTGGCTTTGGTACTCGGCGGAGTGCTCCTTGGTGAAGCTGTCTCCGATGGCGCGCTTGGGCTCCCCGGGGGCGGGCAGCGGCACGTGGTATTCGCGCTCGGGTCCGCCCAGCAGCCAGGCGATTACGCCGTCCTCGCCCTCCCAGATGGGGGCGGGCGATCCCTCGCCGCGCATGGCCCGGTCCACCGCCTCGATGGCGACCTTGCCCGCGTGCGCCGGGGCGAACGCCTTCCAGCTGGAGATCAGCCCCTTGCGGGATTGGCGGGTGCTGGTGGTCAGGTGCAGCGCCTGCCCGACCGCCTGGTAGATGGTCTCGGTGTCCAGCTTCAGCATGGTCCCGATCCCGGCGGCCACCGCCGGACCCAGGTGCGCGACGTGGTCAATCTTGTGCTCGTGCAAGCAGATTCCGCGGGAAAGGTCGATCTGAATCTCGTAGGCGGTCGCCAGGCCGCGGATCAGGTCGGCGCCGCACAGGCCCAGCTGCTGGGCGACCGCGACCAGCGGGGGGATGTTGTCGCCGGGGTGGGCGTACTCGGCGGCCAAAAACGTGTCGTGAAAGTCGAGTTCGCGCACCGCGACGCCGTTGGCCCACGCCGCCCACTCCGCCGAATAGGTGCCGTCGACGCCGAATACGTTGGCGCCGCGGGCCGCGGGATGGGCCAGCGCCTGGCGCCGCGCCACCGTGACCGGTCGACGCAACACCGCGGCCGCGCTGACCGCCGCGTTGTCGATGATCCGATTCGCCACCATCTCCGCGGTTTCCACCTCGACGGCGACGGGATCCGCGGCGACTTCGGCGATCTTGGCCGCGAGGTGTTCGGCGCGGGGGAAGTCGTCCGAGCTGCGCCGCGCCCGAACCGTATGCATCAACACAAGTCCGCACCCTATGACCAACGGGCGCAGAAATCTGCGTTAACCCACCACCGCCGGCGCCGCCCGCGGTGTAGTTTGCTGCTGGGGCGGAACGAGGTTGAGGAGTCAGCCGTGTCAGAGGTCGATTACTGCGTGGTCGGAGCGGGATTCGCCGGTTTGACGGCCGCCCTGCGGCTGAAACAGGCCGGCCATTCGGTGGCCTTGCTGGAGGCGCGCGATCGGGTCGGCGGCCGCACCTTCACCGAGTACCGCCCGGACGGCACGTGGATCGATCGCGGCGGCGCGTGGATCGGGCCGGGCCAGGACCGCATCTATGCGTTGATGAACGAGTTCGGTGTGCCGGAGTACAAGCAGCACAACGACGGCGACGCGATGATGATCGTCGGCGGCAAGAAGCACCGCTACGGCGGAACCATCCCGTGGACCATGAGCCCGTGGGCCGTCGCCAACCTCGGGATCGGCCTGGTCGCCATCGAGGAGATGTGCAAAGCCATTCCGCGCGAGGCCCCGTGGGAGGCGAAGAAGGCCAAGGAGTGGGACCGAATCAGCATCGGGGAATGGATCAACAACAAGACGGCGTCCAAGCAGGCCGCCGAGATGCTGGACATGGCCTTCGCCGGCCTCTACACGTCGGCGGCGTCGGAGACGTCGCTGCTGTGGGGGTTGCTCCAGACGGCGTCGGCCGGCGGGCTCACGTTCGCGATCTCGGGCAAGGGGGGCTCGCAGGATGCCCGCCCCGTCGGCGGGATGGGCGCCATCTACCGCCCGATCGCCGCGGAATTGGTTGACGCGCTTCATCTTTCGCAGCCGGTCCGGCAAATCGCCCAGGACGCCGACGGCGTGACCGTCACCGCGGCCGACCTGACGGTGCGGGCGCGTCGCGTCATCGTCGCCATTCCGCTCGCGATCGCCACCTCGATCGTTTACGAGCCGATGCTCCCGGTGGACCGCGCGTTGCTGCACCAGCGCATGCCAAGCGGCGCGGTCGTCAAGACGTCCATCATTTACGACGAGCCGTTCTGGCGCGCCGACGGGCTCTCGGGTCAAACGGCCGCGCCGGGATCCCTGGCCAGCCTGACGATCGACGCCTGCACCGACACCGGCGACCCCGGGGTTATGTGCGTCATCACCGAAGGCCCCGCCGCGCGCCGGCTGACGAAGCTCGACGAGGCCGAGCGCAAAGCGGCGATCATCGGCGAGGTGGTCGACCGCTTCGGCAACAAGGCGAGATCGCCTTTGGAATATCACGAGCAGAACTGGACCGTCGAGCGCTACTCCGGCGGCGGGATGATCGGCCACGCGCCGCCCGGCGTGCTGACCGAATTCGGCTACACCCTGCGCGAGCCCTGCGGCCGCATCCACTGGGCCGGAACCGAGAGCTCGACCATCATGTGCGGGTGGATCGACGGCGCGATCCGCTCCGGCGAGCGCGCCGCGACCGAGGTCCGGGAAGCCGAGACCGCCGCGGTCGCCTGACCAAATCACTTGCGCCACTTCCGTTTCAGCGGTCGACGTTTTGTCGGTAGGCCGACGTAGCATTCGAACATGAGTTCGACCACGCGCGAGGAGATGGCGGCGGACTACGCCGCGCTGTGCGAGGTCGTCTCACGCATCGGCGCGCACTCCTACGATGTGCTGACCACCCCGGAACGCTTTACCTACCTCGAACATCTCGAACGAGCGATGCGGCGGCTGCCGGTGGCCGGCCACCAGCTGATCAACCAGATCGAGTGCCAAGCCACCCCGGCTGAACTCGGCGGCAAGTTCGCTCACGTCCTCGCGGACCGCTTGCGCATCGGCCGCGGCGAGGCGGGTCGCCGGATCAAGGACGCGCACGCCCTGGGCCCGCGGCAGACGCTGACCGGAGAGCCGCTGGCGCCGCGGTATGCCGCCACCGCGGATGCGCAGCGCGGCGGCCGCATCGGAGCATCGCACATCGCAGTCATCCACCGCTTCTTCGACGAGCTGCCCTGCTCGGTCGACGCCCCCACCCGCGAGGCCGCCGAGGCAGACCTGGTCCGCTGGGCCGGCGAGCAGCGCCCGGAAAGCCTGCGCAAGGCCGCCGACCGGCTGACCTGCTACCTCAACCCCGACGGCAGGTTCAGCGACGAAGAACGCGCTCGCTGCCGCGGACTGACGCTGGGAACCCAGGACAGCGACGGCATGTCACCGGTGCGCGGGTGGCTGACGCCGGAGGCCCGGGCCACCTGGGAGGCAGTATTGGCCAAACTGGCCGCGCCCGGCATGTGCAACCCGGACGACGACACGCCGGTGATCGACGGCGCCCCGCCCGAAGACGCGGTGCAGCGCGACGCCCGCACCGCGCCGCAGCGCAACCACGACGGCCTCAACGCCGCCCTGCGCGGGATGCTGGCCAGCGGAAACCTCGGTCAGCACAATGGGCTGCCCGCGGCGATCGTGGTGACCACCACGCTCAAAGACCTCGAATCCACCACCGGTAAGGCGCTCACCGGCGGTGGCACCCTGCTGCCGATGTCCGACGTCATTCGCCTCGCCCGCCACGCCCATCATTACTTGGCGATCTTCGACAAGGGCAAGGCGCGGGCGTTGTATCACACCAAGCGGTTGGCCTCGCCGGGGCAGCGAATTGTGTTGTACGCCAAGGATCGTGGCTGTTCGGCGCCGGGCTGCGACGTGGCCGGCTACTACTGCGAAGTCCACCACGTCCAGGACTGGGCCGGCACGCGTCGGACCGACATCGACCAGCTCACCCTGGCCTGCGGGCCCCATCACCGGCTCCTCGAGAAGGGCTGGGTCACCCGGAAGCGGGCCAACGGCGACACCGAATGGATCCCGCCGCCCCATCTGGACCGCGGGCAGCCGCGCACCAACTCCTTCCACCACCCCGAGGACCTGATGGCGGACGAAGACGACCCCTAGCTAACCGGCCTGCTTAGCGGGCGGCCGGTAGAAGATGACCAGCTGGCCAATCGCGCCGGCCAGGCCCAGCCCCACCGAGATCAGCAGGCCGCGCCAGCCGTCCATCCAGTTGTGGCCGAACACCACATAATCCAGGCTGATCTTTCCCGCGCCCAGGATGGCGATGGCGATGGCGCTGACCGCCAGGACCAGGTTGTACTCCCAGCCCTCCTTGACGATGAAGAAGCCGTTGGCGCGGTGCACGGTCCAGGCCGCGACCAGCATCAACGACACGAAGCCCGCCGCGGGGATCGGGGTGAGCAGCCCGGCGGCCAGGCCCAGACCGGCGGCCATCTCGGTGGTGGCGGCCACGGTGGCGTGGAACTTGCCCGGCTTCATGCCGATGCTTTCGAACCACCGCGCGGTGCCCGGGATGCGGCCGCCACCGAAGAACTTGTTGTAGCCATGCGCGGCCAACGTCACGCCCAACACCAGCCGCAGGATCAGTAACCCGACGTCGTAGGGAGTCATACCTGCAAACCTAGATCATGGTGCTCACCCGACAACAGGAGCGCCGAACGGCCAGTCCCCGTCCGTGTGGGACCATTGCGGGCGTTCCGGGCCATCAGCAGCTGATCACGAGGGGGTGCACCACGGCTCGTATCGCACGAGGCAGCGGCGCCCACCGTGACGCGTCCGGGTCCGCTTCCGACGGGCAATCCGTGGTGTTGTTGGACGGCACAGCGAATCACCCCCGAGAGCTGCTGGGCAACAAGGGCCACGGCATCGAGGCGATGCGCCGGCACGGCCTGCCGGTGCCACCCGCGTTCTGCATCACCACCGAGGTCGGCCTGCGCTATCTCGCCGACCCCCGGGTCACGATGGACGCGATCTGGGACGACGTGCTGCGCCGGATGAGCTGGCTGGAGGCGCAGACGTCGCGCACGTTCGGGCGGGGCCCGCGTCCCTTGCTGGTCAGCGTGCGCTCGGGGGCGACCCAGTCTATGCCGGGCATGATGGACACGATCCTGGACCTCGGCATCAACGACGACGTGGAGCGCGCGCTGGCCGCGGCCGGGACCGCGGCGTTCGCCCGCGACACCCGCCAGCGCTTCGAGCGCATGTACCGGCGCATCGTCGGCCCGGACGAGGTGCCCGACGACCCCTATGCCCAGCTGCGCGCCGGCATCGAGGCGGTGTTCGCGTCGTGGAACTCGCCTCGCGCGGTCGCCTACCGCGCCCACCACGGCGTCGACGATCTCAGCGGCACCGCGGTGGTGGTCCAGGCGATGGTGTTCGGCAATCTCGGCCCGAATTCCGGTGCGGGCGCTTTCATTTCACGCAACCCCATCTCCGGCGACAACGCACCGTTCGGCGAATGGCTGCCGGGCGGGCAGGGCGACGACGTGGTGTCCGGATCGGTCGACGTCGAACCGATCACCGCCCTGCGCGACGAACAGCCGGCGGTCTACGACGAGTTACTGGACGCCGCGGGCAGGTTGGAGCGGCTCGGCGCCGACGTGCAGGAGATCGAGTTCACCGTCGAAGAGGGCAGGCTGTGGCTGTTGCAGACCCGGGACGCCGAGCGGTCTGCGCAAGCCGCGGTGCGACTGGCGCTGCAGCTACGGCACGAGGGGCTCATCGATGACGCCGAGACGCTGCGGCGGGTCACTCCCGCGCACGTACGGACGCTGCTGCTACCCGCCCTTCAGCCCGAAATACGGCTGTCGGCAAGGCTTTTGGCCAAGGGACTGCCGGCCTGCCCGGGTGTGGCGTCGGGCACGGCCTATACCGACGTCGATGAGGCCCTCGATGCCGCCGAGCGGGGCGAGTCGGTCATCCTGGTGCGCGACCACACCAGGCCGGAAGACGTCTCCGGCATGCTGGCCGCGCAAGGCATCGTCACCGAGGTCGGTGGCGCCGCCAGCCACGCGGCCGTCGTGAGCCGCGAACTCGGCCGAGTGGCCGTGGTCGGCTGCGGCCGCGGGGTCGCCGCATCGCTGGCCGGCAAGTCGATCACCGTCGACGGCGGCGAAGGCGAAGTGCGCGAAGGCAATCTGACCTTGTCCGCCTGGTCGGAGAGCGATACCCCAGAATTGCGGGAGCTGGCCGACATCGCGCGGCGAATCAGCCCGCTGCGCGCGCACACCTCCGGTGACCACCCGCGCCTGGATGACACCGGGGAGGCCGCGGTCGCGGCCGCGATGGACGGCGGGCATACCGACGTGGTCTCGGCCACCCCGCTGATCGTCATGCTGACCGCGTTGCGCCTGACGGAGAAGCCCGCGTCATGACCGAACTGGCTGTGTTGCAAGCGGTTCGGCTGAAGGGCCGGGTGCGCCCCGCCGACCTGGCCGCGACGTTGAATGAGGACCCCGCCCAGGTGACCGAACTCATCGAGCGGCTGACCGTCGCGGGCCTGTTGGCCGACGGCGCGACGGTGCGGATCACCGGAAGCGGGCGCGAACGGCTCGCGGCGCTGCTCGACGACGAGCGGCGCGGCGCCGACCGTGCCGCACTGCAAGCCGCCTACGACGACTTTCGCCCCGTCAACGTCGATTTCAAGTCCCTCGTGACCGATTGGCAGCTCAAGGGCGGTCCGGGCGGCAGCGCCAACACTCACGACGACGCGGAATACGATGCCGCGGTGCTGGCCCGGCTCGACAAGGTGCACGAGCGGGTGCTGCCGATCATCGACGCGGCCGCGGCTCAGCTGCCGCGGTTGAGCACTTACTCGACGAAACTTGCTGCGGCGCTGGGCAAAATCCGCGGCGGTGATCCCGCCTGGCTGACCAGGCCGCTCGTGGACTCGTATCACACCGTGTGGTTCGAGCTGCACGAGGAGCTGATCTCCGCGGTCGGCCTGACGCGCGAGGAAGCGGCCCGATCCGGCGACGCGCAATAGGGCTAGAGCGCCGCGTCCAGCAACCGAACGTAGGCATCGATGTCGGAAACGGCCGTCTCGGCCGCGTGCACGCTGATCGCGATGGTGTCGCCGATGCCATGCACGCCGTGTGTCAGGCCCATCGCCGGCGACAGCGCCGGGTAGCCGGCCGTCAGCACCACCCGGGCGTCACCGAAGGCCAGGTCGGCCGCCCCGCGGTTCACGCTGGACAGCACGGTGTTGCCGGACACCTGAGACGGGCGCGCGTCGAAGTCGAATTGGGCCACGCCCCAACGCAATAAGGATGCAGGCACCGCGGCGAAGGCCCGGTCGGCGTGGCGCGTCGCCGGGTGGGCGAAGCGACGCCGTCCGTTGGCAAGCTCCGCGGCGATCCGTTCCTCGCGGGTCTGGACGTCCAGCGTCGGGTACAGGCCCACCGTGACGTTGCCGAAGTGGTTATACGCCCGCGCCGCACCGGGTTTGGCCATCGGGACCTCGGCGCCCAGGGTGTCGGCGGCATCACCCAGGAGAGCGGACAGGGCCGTCGACACCGCGCTCAGCGCGCCCACCGTGACGGTGGGACCGCGCAATTGCGAACGGTGTCGCACCAGCGTTCGCACCGACCGGGCCGGCCCGGGCCGCGCGTTCGTCGGCAGCGGGGGCCGCGGGCCGGCGCCGGCGGCCTCCACCCCGGAGCGAATGTCGCGGGTCAATTGGCGATGCGCCCGAGCCGCCCTGGTGGCGCGCCACGGCAGGAAACCGGACCGCAACCGTCGCACGGCGGCCACGGGATCCGGCCGGCCGAACAGCCAGGCCGCCATGGCCGACGCTCGCGCCCCGTCCGCCAGCGCGTGCGCGACCTGCATGACCGCCACGCTCGCGGGGCCGGTGACGCCCGGGACGCCCAGCACAGGGGTGAAAACGTGCAGCCGCCAGGGCATCCGTTGGACGTCCAGCTGTTCAGCGGCGAGGGCGACGACGACCGCCAGGCAACCAGCCCACGTCGGGTCTTCGAGGTCGTGGCGCACCACCCGGTCGGCCGTCACGGCCACCGGCACCCATTGCGGGTACCTCAGCGGGCCGCGATCGCGGACCCGCAGAGCCAGCTCCGGGCAGTCGCGGGCCCGCCCCAACACCTGCTCGACGGCGGCCGAATAGTCCGCGGGTTCGCCGTCGAACGCGTACAGCAGGAACTCGTCGTTGGGGATCTTGGCCGACATCCAGTAGAACTGCGCATCGACAGCGGCCATCCGCTGCGCGGCCATTCAGGCGGCTGAGCCGATGAACCCGAGCACCAGGTCGGCGACCTTGTCGGGCTGTTCGAGTTGCAGGAAGTGTCCCGCGTGGTCGACGATCGCCACCTCGCTGCCGGGCGGCAACACCTTCTCCGCCCAGCGGGCGAAAGCCGGTGTCATGCAACCGTCGTCGCGGCCGTGCAGGTATAGGCACGGCCAGACCGGCTCCGCGGTCCACAGCTCGTTCAATTTGGCATATTGCGCCGGCGGCCGGGTGTTGCGGATCGTGGCGCGGTACGGGCCCAGCGCCGCGCGCCAGCTCTCCGGCGTCCCGATGGCCGCGTCGACGTGGCGCAGGTCCTCGTCGGCGCGGTAGCCCGGCGACCACCGTCGCCACAGCAGCGGCAGCACCCAGGACGCGGAACGTTCGGGCAGCCAAGGCAATTGGAAGTACATGATGTACCAGCTGCGCAGCACTTGACGCGCCAGGTGCGCGGCCAGTCGCCCGCGTTCCGCGGCGCCGCTCCGGCGACTGAAGGCCGCGGAGGGCGGCACCGACATGATCACCGCCTTGGTGAAGGGGCTGTCGGCCATGGCGGCCAGGCCGGTGGCGGCGATCGCTCCCCAGTCGTGGCCGATCACCACGTCACGGTCGGTGCCACCCGCGGCCTCGCGCACCCGCAGGGCGTCGTCCATCATCGCCCCTACGTGATAGCTGCCGTCGGCGGCGATCGACGACGGCGCGTACCCGCGCATGAACGGCGCCACCACTCGCCACCCGGCGTCGACGAGCCGCGGTGCGATCTTGCGAAAGCCGTAGGGGGTGTCGGGGAAGCCGTGCAGGCACAACGCGACGGGGGCATCGCGCGGCCCCCAGGTGAGTGCCTTCAGGTCCCCGGCGGGGCTGGGCACGTCGATCCAGCCTGGTTCACCCATATTGACTCCCTGTTCGGCGCGTCCGCACCGACCAACCTAACGCGTGCGGGTCGACGACGCACCGACCGCATGCCCCTGGGAGTCAAAGCGACTATGCCGCAGGCAGTTTCGCTACACCTGCGCGGCGGCGCTGTCCAGTTCGGCGATGATGATCTTCCGCATGCCGTACATCGCTTGGGTGGCGGCCGCCGCGCGGGCGCGATCGGGGCCGCCGATCAGCTCGTAGAGCCGGTCGGGGACGATTTGCCAGCTCAGCCCGAAGCGGTCTTTGCACCAACCGCATTGCGATTCCTCGCCGCCGTCGGTCAGCCGCTCCCAGTAGTAGTCGACCTCCTCCTGGTCCTTGCAGTGGATGGTGAAGGACACCGCTTCGCTGAACTGGAAGTGCGGGCCGCCGTTGATGCCGATGAACCGGCTGCCGTCCAGCACGAAGCTGCCCGACAGGACCGTGCCCGGTTCGCCCGGTCCGGCCTCGGTGGTTCGGTTGAATCCCTCGATGTGCGAGTTGGGGAACACCGAGGTGTAGAACTCGGCCGCCTCCTGCAGGTTGTGGTCGAACCATAACGACGGGGTGATCGCTGGCATGGGGTCGTGGCCTCCTTGTCGGCTCGTTCGGTACGTCATGACAGACCCCGGCGACGGCGAAAACTCACCGCGCCGTCGACCCTGGAAATGGTCTAGGTAACGTCAGGTCGCATGAGCACCGTCACCAGCACCCCCGAGACGGTCGAGTTTTCCGGGGCCGGTGGGATCACCCTGGTCGCCGACGAGTGGAATCGCGGCACCGACGGTGCGGGACGGCCCAGCGTGCTCATGCTGCACGGCGGCGGCCAGAACCGGCATTCCTGGAAGAACACCGGCCAAGTCCTGGCTGATCAGGGCCTGCATGTCGTGGCGCTGGACAGCCGTGGCCACGGGGACAGCGACCGCGCGCCCAACGCCGACTACGACGTGGACACGTTGACCTCCGACGTGTTGAAGGTGATCGGCGCGATCGGCCGGCCGGTGATGATCATCGGGGCGAGCATGGGCGGCCTGACCGGGATCCTCGCCGCTCACCGGGCCGGGCCGGCGAGCGTGACCCGGCTGGTCCTCGTCGACGTGGTGCCCCGCTTCGAGAAGGGCGGCAGCGCCCGCATTCGCGACTTCATGATCAGCGGCCTCGACGGTTTCGACTCACTCGACGAGGCCGCCGACGCCGTCGCCGCCTACCTGCCGTACCGGGAGAAGCCGCGCAGCCCCGAAGGACTGAAGAAGAACCTGCGCCTACGCGATGGCCGCTGGTACTGGCACTGGGACCCGGCGTTCATGACCAAACCCGGCGACGATCCCGAGCTCCGCACGGAGAAGTTCGAGCAGGCCGCCAAGAGCCTGTCGATTCCCGTCCTGCTCATCCGCGGGAAGCTGTCCGACGTTGTGAGCCCCGAAGGGGTCCGCCATTTCCTCGCCACCGTGCCCCGCGCGGAGTTCGTCGAGCTGTCCAACGCCGGGCACACGGCGGCCGGCGACGACAACGACGCGTTCAGCGACGCCGTGGTCAAGTTCGTCAAACGGCACTAGCTAGTTGGCCGGCTTCTCCGCGTGACCGCCGAACTGCTTGCGCATCGCCGACAGCGCCTTGTTGGCGAAGTCATCCAGTGACCGCGAGGCGAAGCGGGACTGCAACGCGGTCGTCAGCACGGGCGACGGCACTCCCTCGTCGATCGCCGCGATGGCGGTCCAGCGGCCCTCGCCGGAGTCGGAGACCCGTCCCGAGAACTCCTTGAGGTCGGGCGATTCGCGCAGCGCGCTCGCGGTCAGGTCCAGCAGCCACGAGCCGATGACGCTGCCGCGGCGCCACACCTCGGCGACCTCGGGGATGTCGAAGTCGTATTGGTAGTACTCCGGATTCGACAGCGGCGCCGTTTCGGCGTCCCCCTGCTCGATGTGCTTGCCGATGTCTGCGTTACGCAGGATGTTCAACCCCTCGGCGAGCGAGGCCATCATCCCGTACTCGATGCCGTTGTGCACCATCTTCACGAAGTGACCGGCGCCGGACGGCCCGCAATGCAGGTAACCCTTTTCCGATCGTGCGACCTCGCCTTCGCGCCCGGGGGTGCGCGGCGCCGCGTCCACCCCGGGTGCGACGCTCGCGAAGATCGGTTCGGCGTGCAGGAAAGCCTCGTCGTGGCCGCCGATCATCAGGCAGTAGCCGCGTTCCCGGCCCCACACGCCGCCGCTGGTGCCGCAGTCGAGAAGATGAATTCCCTTGTCCGACAGCGTCTTTGCATGGGTTATGTCGTCGCGGTAATACGAATTGCCACCGTCGATGACGATGTCGCCGGCCTCCAGCGTGTTGGCCAACTCGTCGATGACCCCCGTCGTGATGGTCCCCGCCGGCACCATCACCCAGACGACCCGCGGCGAGGTCAGCTTCTCTGCGAGCTCCTGCAGGGACGACACCCCGGTGGTCCGCTCCTCCCCCGCCATCGCCTTGACGGCGTCGGGGTTGTGGTCGTAGACCACGCATTCGTGTCCGTCCTTGGCGACCCGGCGGACGATGTTGGCTCCCATCCGGCCGAGGCCGATCATCCCAAGCTGCATCTCTTCTCGATCTCCTTACTTCGACGACGTTTGCTTAGGCAGCCACGGCTCCTGCCAGCTGCGGTGGCCGTGCAGCAGCGACTGCGCGGCCTCGGGTCCCCAGGTGCCCTGGTCGTAGTGGTGGATCCGGCCCGGCTTGTCCAGCACGGGCTGCACGATCCGCCAGGTCTCCTCGATCGCATCTTCCCGGGCGAACAGCTGCCGGTCCCCCGTGAGCGCGGCGTACAGGAGCCGTTCGTAGGGGCGCACGGCTTCCCCGAGATCCTCGGCGAACGAGGAATCCAGGTGCACGTCGTGCCAGCCGTCGCCGACCTGGGCGGACAACTGCAGCCGCATGCCGGGATCGGGATCAATGCGCAGCACGATCTGGTTGGGCTCGGGTGGCCTGCGGTTCGGCAGGAACGAGAACCCCGGAACGTGGTGGAGGAACATCCGCACCTCGGTGACCTTCTCCGGCAGCGCCTTTCCCGCTCGCAGGAAGATCGGCACGCCGGCCCAGCGCCAGTTGTCGATCTCGGTGCGCAGCGCGATGTAGGTCTCGGTCTGCGAATCCTTGGCCACCCCGTCGACGTCGGTGTAGCCGCGGTACTGGCCACGCACGCACCGCTCCGGATCCAGGGCCGGCATCGCCCGGAACACCTCGGCCTTCTTGTCGTTCAGGTCGTCGGCGCTCGGACCGACCGGGGGTTCCATCGCGACCAGCGCGAGCACCTGCAGCAGGTGGTTCTGCACGACGTCACGCAGGGCGCCCACCGCGTCGTAGAACTTGCCCCGGTCCTCGATGCCGAAGTCCTCGGCCATGGTGATGTGGATTTCGGAAATGCTGTCGCGGTCCCACACCTTGGCCAGGGCGTTGTTCGCGAAGCGCAGGTACTGCAGTTCCTCGACGGGTTGCTTGCCCAGGAAGTGGTCGACGCGCAGGATCTGGTCCTCGTCGAGCACCGCGCGCAGCCGGGCGTTGAGGTCCCGCGCGGAGGCCAGGTCGTGGCCGAACGGCTTTTCCACCGCGACGCGCGCGCACTCCAGCAGGTCGGCCTTGGCCAGGTTTTCGACGATGGGCGCGAATAAGGACGGCGGCATTTCCAGGTAGTACAGCGGGCGGCAGTCCTTGCCGATCTTCTTGGCGAGCTGGCCGTAGAGCTGTTCGTCGGTGACGTCGCCGTGCAGGTAGGACAGCCGGCCGGCGAGGCGGTCGAACACCGCGTCATCGAACTTCTCCCCGGACGCCTTGATGGCCTCGCGGGCCCGCTCGACGAGCTTCTCGAGTGGGATGTCGTCGCTGGCCACGCCGATGATCGGGATGTCCAACAAGTCGCGCGCCTCGAGGCGGTACAGGGCGCGATAGGTCATCTTGCGCGCCAGGTCGCCGGTGATCCCGAAGATCACCAGCTTGTTCGAGGAGTTGTCACCGCCGTCAGCCAAGCCCGCACCTTTCGATAGTCGTTGGCTCTTTCCAAGACTCACTACCCGCGGCGGTCGGACCTAACACTAGACACCGCGCCGAGGCCCGACAACCTCACGCCATCGCGGTATTTGGCAGGATGCTTGCGTGGGCGACGCGCTGCATATCACGGTCTACGTGCTGGCCGGCATCGCCGGGATCGAGGCCGTCGCGCTCGCCGTGCTGGCGCGGCTGCTGGTGCGCAGCCGCGAGGAGATCGAGGAGTTGCGGCACCGGACCGACGCGCGCAATCAGCTGCTGTCCGGTGGGCGCGAGGCGGTCAAGCGGGTGTGGAACACCGCCAACCTGCTGCGCAAGGAAGGCTTCGGCGCGGCCGTACGCAGTTCGATCGAAGACCTTGCCGACTGGGCGGAGGTGGAGCGGCCCGACCTGGCCCGCGTCACGCCGGACGGCCGGGTGGTGATCCTGTTCTCCGACATCGAGGAATCCACCGCGCTCAACGAGCGCATCGGCGACCGGGCCTGGGTCAAGCTCATTGCCGCTCACGACAAGCTGGTGTCGGACCTGGTGCAGAAGCGCTCCGGTCACGTGGTGAAGAGCCAGGGCGACGGGTTCATGATCGCCTTTTCCCGCGCCGACCAAGCGGTGCGGTGCGGCGTCGACCTGCAGCGTGCGCTGCGCAAGGACGCAAAACGCAAGCGGCACGAGGAGATTCGGGTTCGCATCGGCATCCACATGGGTCGCTCGGTGCGCCGCGGCGACGACCTGTTCGGCCGCAACGTCGCGATGGCGGCGCGGGTGGCCGCGCAGGCCGTCGGCGGCCAGATTTTGGTGAGTCAGCCCGTGCGGGACGCCCTTTCCGACTGTGACGACATCCGTTTCGACAAGGGCCGCGAGGTTGAGCTGAAAGGCTTTTCGGGGACTTATTCGCTGTTCGCCGTGGAAGCCCCGGCCGATCCCGATCTGGACTGAAAGCCATCGGCCTCGTATTCGGCCAGCCGTTGATGCAGGCGGGACCGGACCTCGTCGGCGGTGTAGGCGCGCCGTTTGCGTTGGTCGCGAACCACCAGCGCACCCCCGGCGACGACACCGGCGACGCCGGCCAGCCCAACCCACTTCCACACTCTGCGCATGACCACAGCGTATGCGCGCTGTGATTAACTTGTGTGCTCTTGCAACCGGACACAGGCATCGACACGCTCATGACGCTGACCCTCGATCAAGCCCTGAACGAGACTCGCACCGGCGATCTTTGGTTGTTTCGCGGGCGCTCGCGGCCCGACCGCGCGATTCAGACGTTGACCAACGCCCCGGTGAACCACGTCGGCATGACGGTGGCCATCGACGACCTGCCGCCGTTGATCTGGCATGCGGAGTTGGGCGACAAGCTCGTCGACATGTGGACCGGCACCAACCACCGCGGCGTGCAACTCAACGACCTGCAGCAGGCGGTTCTGCAGTGGACCCAGCGGTACCAGCAGCGGTGCTGGCTGCGTCAGCTGACGCCGAACCCCACCCGCGACCAGGAGAACAAGCTGCTGCGGGTGATCGCGCGGATGGACGGGACGGCGTTTCCCACCACCGCCCGGCTGACCGGCAGATGGTTCCGTGGGCGCCTGCCCACCATCAACGACTGGGTGCGGGGAATCCCGGTGGTGGACAGCAAGATTCGAGAGCAGACCCGGCGCCGTCGGGAGGAGCGCAAGATGAGCCTTTCGACGGCTTATTGCGCGGAGACGGTGGCGATCACCTACGAGGAGATGGGACTGCTCAACACCGACAAGGACACGAACTGGTTCGACCCGGGCAAGTTCTGGAGCGGTGATGTGCTTCCGCTCGCGCCGGGCTACCGGCTGGGCGACGAAATCGCGGTCACCGTAGGCGAAGTCGGCTAGTCGACCGACATCTCGCTCAGTTCGGACCACCCCGCCGCGTCGATCGTCTGGTTGATGATCTTGGGCGTGGACTTCAGCGCCTGGGGAAGCTCGCGCATTGCCCGCTTGAAGTGGTCGCTGTTGACGTGGACGCCGCCCGCCTCGTCGTCACGGAACGCTTCCACCAAGACGTACTCGGCGGGGTTGTCCAGGCTGCGCGACCACTCGAACCACAGGTTGCCCTCCTCCGCGCGGGTGGCGGCGGTGAAGGAGGCGACGAGATCGGGCCAGCGGTCCGTCCAGTCCGGTTTGGTCTCGAATTTGACGACGATGAAGATCATGGCCGGCCCCGCTCTCGCTCTGGTGAACTGCGCCCCGCCAGCCTATCTACCGCCACAGCCTCCAGGCCTGTAGCAAAGTGCGCCCCGGGCATCTGATTGGATGCCCGGGGCGCACTATCGGTTTGCTTGCGTGCTAATCGCGAAGCGCTGAAGCGCCGCGCAAAGTGGCCTGGCTCACAGTTGCTGTGCGATTGGAGCTATTTCACTTCGCACGAGGCCCCGTCCTATTTGCGTGTCCTATACGCGTCTAATAGCCACGCAATAGATTGAGGCCTTCGCGAATTCAATTTGTTAGGGATTCGCAATTCCGGGATCGCCGGGAGGCGGCAATTCCGGCGCCGGCGGGGCCGGGGGCGCGGGGGCCAAGGCGTCGACCAGGACGGGCGGCGCTTCCGGGGGGGGGGGGGGGGCGTCGCGCGG
>NZ_LZHV01000062.1 GCF_001667275.1 Mycobacterium sp. ACS4054 | reverse complement strand
TGACCCCCCCCCCCCCCCCCCCCCCCCCCCCCCCCCCCCCCCCCCCCCCCCCCCCCCCCCCCCCGCCCCGCCCCCCCGCGCCCGCCCCCCCCCCCCCCCCCCCCCCCCCCGCCTCCTCCGGGACCGGCGATCCGCACGTTGCCGACGGAGTCCTACACGCCGTGGCTCACCCGGCTGGTGGCGTTCATCATCGACATCCTCCCGTACGCCGTCGTGCACGGCATCGGGACCGGGATCCTGGTCGCCACCCAGCAGACGTCGTGCGTCACCGATGTCACGCAGTACGCCGTCAACCAGTACTGCGCCACGCAGAACTCGACCATCGGCTTGGCCGTGCAGTGGTTGGCGTCGCTGGTGGGGCTGGCCTATCTCATCTGGAACTACGGCTACCGCCAGGGCACCACCGGCTCGAGCGTCGGCAAGTCGGTGATGAAGTTCAAGGTGGTCAGCGAGGTCACCGGCCGGCCCATCGGGTTCGGGATGTCCGTCGTGCGGTCGCTGGCCCACTTCGTCGACGCGATCATCTGCTTCATCGGTTTCCTTTTCCCGCTGTGGGATTCGAAGCGGCAGACACTGGCCGACAAGATCATGACGACGGTCTGCCTGCCCCTCGACGGGACCGAGGAGCACGCGAGCTAGTCGTGCGGGCGCGGTCGGACCGTCGGCCGTCGCTAGGCTGATCGTCGATGAGCGCCGACCGCACCGGACACTTCACCGGACTCGCCACCAAAGCGATTCACGCCGGCTACCGGCCGGACCCGGCGACCGGGGCGGTCAACGCCCCGATCTACGCCAGTAGCACGTTCGCCCAGGACGGTGTGGGTGCGCTGCGCGGCGGGTTCGAGTACGCGCGCACCGGTAATCCGACGCGCGCCGCGCTGGAGGCCTCGCTGGCCGCGGTCGAGGAGGGCCGCTACGGTCGGGCGTTCGGTTCCGGCATGGCCGCCACCGACTGCGCGCTGCGGGCGATGTTGCGGCCCGGCGACCACGTGATCATCCCCAACGACGCCTACGGCGGCACCTTCCGGCTGATCGACAAGGTGTTCACGAAGTGGAACGTCCGGTACACCCCGGTGGCGCTGTCCGACGTGGACGCGGTCCGCGCGGCGCTCACGCCGCAGACGCGGCTGATCTGGGTGGAAACCCCGACCAACCCGCTGCTGTCCATCGCCGACATCGCGGCGCTGGCCGAAGTCGGCGCGCAGTCGTCGTCAAAGGTCTTGGTGGACAACACCTTTGCCTCGCCCGCGTTGCAGCAGCCGTTGACGCTGGGCGCGGACGTGGTGCTGCATTCGACCACCAAGTACATCGGGGGCCACTCCGACGTGGTGGGCGGCGCGTTGATCACCGACGACCCGGAGCTGGACGAGGCTTTCGCGTTCCTGCAGAACGGCGCCGGCGCGGTGCCCGGACCGTTCGACGCCTACCTGACCATGCGCGGCCTCAAGACGCTGGTGCTGCGGATGCAGCGGCACAGCGAAAACGCTTCGGCGGTGGCCGATTTCCTCGCCGGGCATCCCGCGGTGAGCGCCGTGCTGTATCCCGGCCTGCCCGGTCACCCCGGGCACGACGGCGCCGCCCGGCAGATGCGCGGGTTCGGCGGCATGGTGTCGGTGCGGATGCGGGGCGGCCCGGAGGCCGCCCGGGAACTGTGCGCCCGCACCGAGGTGTTCATCCTGGCCGAATCGCTGGGCGGCGTGGAGTCGCTGATCGAGCACCCCAGCGCGATGACGCACGCCTCGACGGCGGGCTCCCAGTTGGAGGTGCCCGACGACCTGGTGCGGCTGTCGGTCGGCATCGAAGACGTCGCCGACCTGCTGGCCGACCTCGAGCAGGCGCTCGCTTAGTACGGCCACGAGCCCGCCACCGCGCCGAGCGTGAAGCTGCGGCGGGATTTCGCGCAGATTTTCGCCGTGGCTTCACGCTCGGTGTCGGTGCTATGCGCGCAATCGAGCCGCCCTGAGGCTGCTCGCGGTGGATCAGGAGTGGTAGGGCTCCGCGCTGACCAGCGTGACCTCGACGGTGTTGCCGTTCGGCACGACGTAGCTGCGGGTCTCGCCCACCTTGGCGTCGATCAGGGCGCCGCCCAGCGGGGAGTTGGGCGAGTACACCTCGAGCTTGCCGTCGTTGACGCCCTCCTGGCGGGTGGCGATCAGGAACGTCTCGCTGTCCGACTTGTCGCCGTTGTAGTAGACCTTCACCACCGAACCCGGCAGGGCGACGCCGGACTGCTTGGGCGCCTCGCCGACCTTGGCGTTGTTGAGCAGGTCCTGCAGCTGGCGGATGCGGGCCTCCTGCTGGCCCTGCTCCTCGCGGGCGGCGTGGTAGCCGCCGTTCTCGCGCAGGTCCCCTTCTTCCCGGCGGTCGTTGATCTCCGCGGCGATGACCGGACGATTCGCGATCAACTGATCGAGCTCCGCCTTCAGCCGGTCATGTGACTCCTGGGTCAGCCACGTCACCGAAGTGTCCGTCATCTCGTCGTGCTCCTCATGTTCTCGTTCCGCGTATTCGCGTAAGCCTGTTGACCCCGCCGCCGGAGGTATCCGGGTTCTCTCCCCGAGTGCTGCCGATCCGTTGTGCTCACGGCCTTAATGCAGCAATACACGGTCCCATCAGGAACCGTGCATTCACCCATGTTACCACCGCGCAAACAATTGATAACCCCAAATTCGCAGTTCGGCTGTTGTTACGGGCCGGCGCCCGGCCGCAGATAAGCCGGCACGTCGGTGCCGCACCCGTAGATGTCCGCCATCACCGGCGGTTTGCTGGACTTCACCGTGGTGGTCAGCTGCACCGTCGCCGCGTCGGACGGCGGAACCAGCACCTCCCGCCTGCCCGACTCGCCCCCGTCCTTGGCCCGCACCCGCACGATGCAGTCCACCGGCCGCGACGGATCTGATCGCGTCACGCTGATCGTTACTGAGGCCGTTTGGTCGTCGATCACCCGATAGCTGGCCAGCGTGCCCGTCACGGGACTGGTGCCCAGCCGGTGGTAGCCGACGATCGCGATCACCAGGCCGGCCGCGACCACCAGCACGCCCAGGCCGACGATCACCCAACGCCGGGGCACCCGCGAGCGCCCGTATCGGGCCTCCGGACGCGAGGGCGAAGTTTCGGTCATGTCTGGGTATGCCTGAATGGTCGGCTGCCCGGCACCGGCCGGCAGCATGCAACGATCTGAAGAACTGGAATTATAGGTTCGTAACCGGCGACCAGTGGACCGACAAGGGGGCACGTGAGCGAACTGCGGTTGATGGCGGTGCACGCCCACCCCGACGACGAGTCCAGCAAGGGCGCGGCCACCCTGGCCCGCTACGCCGACGAGGGTCACCGGGTGCTGGTGGTGACGCTGACGGGCGGGGAGCGCGGCGACATCCTCAACCCGGCGATGGACCTGCCCGAGGTGCACGGGCACATCGCCGAGATCCGCCGCGACGAGATGGCCAAGGCCGCCGAGATCCTGGGCGTCGAGCACACCTGGCTCGGCTTCGTCGACTCCGGCCTGCCCAAAGGGGATCCGCCGCCCCCGCTGCCCGAGGGGTGCTTCGCGCTGGTGCCGCTGGAAGAATCGGTCGAGGCGCTGGTGCGGGTGGTCCGGGAATTCCGCCCGCACGTGATCACCACCTACGACGAGAACGGCGGCTACCCGCACCCGGACCACATTCGCTGCCACCAGGTTTCGGTCGGCGCCTTCGAGGCGGCCGGAGACTATCGGCGGTTTCCGGACGCGGGCGAGCCCTGGACGGTGTCCAAGCTCTACTACATCCACGGGTTCCTGCGGGCCCGCATGCAGTTGCTGCACGACGAGGCCGTCAAACACGGTCACGAACCCCCGTTCGCCAAGTGGCTCGAGCACTGGGACGCCGCGCACGACCCGTTCGAGTCGCGGGTGACCACCCGGGTGGAGTGCTCGGCGTATTTCAGCCAGCGCGACGACGCGCTGCGGGCGCACACCACCCAGATCGACCCCGAGCACGACTTTTTCGCCGCGCCCATCGAATGGCAGCAGCGGCTGTGGCCGACGGAGGAATTCGAGCTGGCGCGCTCGCGGGTCCCGGTCAAGCTGCCCGAGGACGACCTGTTCGCCGGAATCGAGAGCGCCGGGTGAACCACCTGATCCTGTTGGCGGGTGCGCTGGCCGACGGCGCGCCGCAACACACCGGGCCGGACTTCGGCAAGGCCAGCCCGATCGGGCTGTTGATCGTCGTGGTGCTGTTGATCGCCACCCTGTTGCTGTTGCGCTCGATGAACAAGCAACTGAAGAAGGTGCCCGAGTCGTTCGACCCCAAGCACCCCGAGCCCGACCAGGCCGTCGACGAGGGCACCGACGCGGTCGACGAGGCCGGCGGGCAGCCCCCGGGCCCGGCGGGCGGATCGCAGCGGGCACCGGGACCCGGCGATGAGCCCGGCTGACCCTGCCGCGACGAACACCCTCGGGCTGGCCACCAGCCCGTATCTGCGTCAGCACGCCGACAACCCGGTGCACTGGCAGCAGTGGACCCCGCAGGCGCTGGCGGCCGCGGCCGAGCGCGACGTGCCGATCCTGCTCTCCATCGGCTACGCGGCCTGCCACTGGTGTCACGTCATGGCCCACGAGTCGTTCTCCGACGACGAGGTGGCCGCGGCCATGAACGCCGGATTCGTCTGCATCAAGGTGGACCGGGAGGAACGCCCGGACCTCGACGCCGTCTACATGAACGCCACCGTCGCGTTGACCGGGCACGGCGGCTGGCCGATGACGTGTTTCCTGACGCCGGACGGCAGGCCCTTCTTCTGCGGCACCTATTACCCGAAAGATGGCTTCCTTCAGCTTCTTTCGGCGGTGTCCGCCACCTGGGAGCAGCGCCGAGCGGAGGTGGAGGAGGCCTCGGATCACATCGCCGGCGAGCTTCGCGCAATGGCGGGCGGGCTGCCCTCCGGTGGGCCGGACGTCGCGCCGGAGCTGTGCGACCACGCCGTCGCGTCGGTGCTGGCCGACCAGGACGCGGTGCACGGCGGCTTCGGCGGCGCGCCCAAGTTTCCGCCGTCGGCGCTTCTCGAGGCGTTGCTGCGCAACCACGAGCGCACCGGGTCACCGGACGCGCTGCGGGCGGTCGCGCACACCGGCACCGCGATGGCCCGCGGCGGCATCTACGACCAGCTGGCCGGTGGCTTCGCCCGCTACAGCGTCGACAACGCTTGGGTGGTACCGCATTTCGAGAAGATGCTGTACGACAACGCGTTGCTGCTGCGCGCCTACGCGCACTGGGCCCGGCGGACCGGGGATCCGCTGGCGCGCCGGGTCGCCGCCCAGACCGCGCGCTTTCTGCTCGAGGATCTCGCCGACGGCGCCATGTTCACCTCGTCGCTGGACGCCGACGCCGACGGCCGGGAGGGGTCGACCTACGTCTGGACGCCGGAACAGCTGACGCAAGCGCTCGGTCCCGACGACGGACCCTGGGCGGCAACGGTTTTCGCGGTCTCCTCGACCGGCAGCTTCGAGCATGGCACCTCGGTGCTGCAGGCCCCCGCCGATCCCGACGATGCGCAGCGGCTGGAGCGCGTCCGCACCGCGCTACTGGCCGCCCGGCTCACCCGACCCCAGCCCGGACGCGACGAAAAGGTCGTCACGTCGTGGAACGGCCTCGCCATCACCGCGCTGGCCGAGGCCAGCGTGGCCTTGGACGATCCCGGGCTGGCCGACGCCGCGCAAGCCTGCGCGGCCGCCCTGCTGGGTTTGCACGTCGTCGACGGGCGGCTGCGGCGCGCCAGCCTCGGCGGGGTGGTCGGCGACAGCGCCGCGATCCTCGAGGACCACGCGATGCTGGCCACCGGCCTGCTCGCCCTCTACCAGCTGACCGCCGACGCGGCCTGGCTCAGCGCGGCGACCGGCCTGCTCGACACCGCGCTGCAGCGCTTCGCCGATCCGCAGCAGCCCGGCCGCTGGTTCGACACCGCTGACGACGCCGAGCGGTTGATGCTGCGCCCCGCCGACCCATTGGACGGGGCGACCCCGTCGGGTGCGTCGTCGATCACCGAGGCGCTGCTGACCGCGGCGCATCTCGTCGACGGTGAGCGCGCGGACCGGTATTTGCGGGCGGCGGCCGACGCGTTGGACGCGCATTCGGTGCTGCTGGAGCGCGCGCCGCGCTCGGCGGGGCACTGGCTGGCGGTGGCGGAAGCCGCGGTTCGCGGGCCGCTGCAGATCGCCGTCGCCGGCGATCCGGCGCGGTCGGCGCTGCTGGCGCACGCGCGCCGGTTGGCGCCCGGCGGGTCGATCGTGGTGGGCGGCGAGAAGGACTCGTCGGCGCTGCTGGCCGGCCGCGACCGGGTGTCCGGCGCGGACGCCGCCTACGTCTGCCGCGGCCGGGTGTGCGACCTGCCGGTCACCGCGGCCGAAGACCTCGCGCGGGCGCTGGCCGCGCCACGGTAGCGTGACGTCTCATGCCGAGCGCCGAGCACATCACCGACACGGTCAACCGCTACATCGAACTGGTGGCCAAGGGCGCCGCCGACGAAATCGTCGAGCTGTATGCCGATGACGCCACCGTCGAGGACCCGGTCGGGGGCGAGGTGCACATCGGCCGCAAGGCCATCCACGGCTTCTATTCCGGGGTCAACGACCTGCAGCGCGAGTGCGAACTGGTGACGCTGCGCGTCTCCGGCAACGAGGCCGCCTTCCATTTCCGCCTCACGATCGTCGCGGGGGAGCACCGGATGGTGATCGAGCCCATCGACGTGATGGCGTTCGGCGAGGACGGCAAGATCGCCCACATGAAGGCGTACTGGTCGGCCGCCGACGTCACCCAGCAGTAGCCGCCAGCCAGGCGCCGGTCCCCGTGTAGAAGACCGCGAACCACATGGCGATGTAGTGCAGGATCGCCGCGACGGCGGTGAAGGCATGGAAGATCTCGTGGTAGCCGAACGTGCTGGGCCACGGGTCGGGCCAGCGCAGCGCGTAGAAGATGCCGCCGACGCTGTAGAACACGCCGCCGGTGGCCAGCAGCACCATCGCGGCCACCCCCGCTTCGTGCAGGATCGTGGGGCAGAACCACACGGCCACCCACCCGAGCAGGATGTACAGGGGCACACCCAGCCAGCGCGGCGACGTCGGCCAGCACACCTTGAGCAGGATGCCCGCCGCCGCGCCGCCCCAGACGATGCACTCGACGAGCATCCCCGTCTGCTGCGGCATGGCCAGGCGGGCGAACGGCGTGTAGCTGCCGGCGATGAACACGAAGATCATCGAATGGTCGAGCCGCTTCATCCGGGCCCGTGTCACGTCGGATTTCCAGTGCACCCGGTGATAGGTGGCGCTGACGGCGAACATCGCGAACGTGGAGGCGGCGTAGACCAGCGTCGAGTGCCCGGCGCGCGGCGAAGAAACCGCCCACGACACCGAGACCAGCGTCGCGCCCGTGATCACGGCCAACCACGCCGAGTAGAAGTGGATCCAGCCGCGCATGCGGGGCTTGGTCAGGGCGTCGGCCGCGCTTTCGACAAGCTGTTCGACCGTATTGCCCGGCGTGATGGGCTCGGACTCGCGCTCCGGGCTGGTGGGTGTGCTTGTCTGGCTGCTCATATCTCCTGGGGCCTCGTCGGGCAGGTCGGGAAACTGCCAGTGGCTGGTTACCCGCCACAGTAATGGCCAACCGCCGCGCAGTGGGGTCCGCATCGCGGTGAGATCCGGCGATTGGCAGGGGGGAATTTGGTGTAGCTCACAGTAGGCTGAGTCTCCGTGGAAATTATCCCGCCGCGTCTCAAAGAGCCGCTGTATCGCGTCTACGAGCTGCGGCTGCGGCAGGGCCTTGCCTCCTCCAAATCGGACCTGCCCCGCCACATCGCGGTCCTGTGCGACGGCAACCGGCGGTGGGCCCGCGACGCCGGCTACGCCGACGTCAGCTACGGCTACCGGATGGGCGCCGCGAAGATCGCCGAGATGCTGCGCTGGTGCCAGGAAGCCGGCATCGAAATGACCACCGTCTACCTACTGTCCACCGAGAACCTGCAACGCGATCCCGACGAGCTGGCGGGTCTGATCGAGATCATCACCGACGTCGTCGAGGAGATCTGCGCGCCGGCCAACCGCTGGAGCGTGCGCACCGTCGGCGACCTGGAGCTGCTCGGCGAGGAGCCGGCCCGGCGGCTGCGCGACGCGGTGGAGTCGACGCCCGTCACGGCGCCGTTTCACGTCAACGTCGCGGTGGGCTATGGCGGGCGGCGCGAGATCGTCGACGCGGTGCGGGCGCTGCTGAGCAAGGAGCTCGCCAACGGGGCGTCGGCCGAGGAGCTGATCGACGCGGTAAGCGTGGATGGCATCTCCGAAAACCTTTACACCTCTGGACAACCCGATCCCGATCTGGTGATCCGCACGTCGGGCGAGCAGCGCCTGTCGGGGTTTCTGCTGTGGCAGAGCGCGTATTCGGAGATGTGGTTCACCGAGGCGCACTGGCCCGCGTTCCGCCGGGTCGACTTTCTGCGCGCGCTGCGCGACTACAGCCAGCGGCACCGCAGGTACGGCAAGTAGGCCGTGCCAAACTAGGGCTATGGCTGCGCTGTCGGCGGTGGTGTTCACGCTCAGCGGGTGGCTCGGGTTGTACCTGCTGGCTCGCGATCCGCGTAAGCCGGTGCTCGTGTTGGCCGCGATCGGGTTGTGCGGCTTCGCGCTTGTGGTCGGGTTGGACGCGGTGCGGAACGCCAGCCCCGCGTACGCCCACGCGCTCAGCCGCGTCGAGATCTATCTGGTGGCCATCCCCGGCGTGGCGTGGTTCGCGGTGTTGGTCGAGCTGGCCCGCCCCAGCGACGGCGCGCGGGCGCGCACCCGCGAGTTGCTGCTGGTGGCCGGGGTCGCCGCGCTGACCCTGTTCGGGGCGGCGCTGGCCGGCAGCGTGGAGGGGCCGTTGCGGGCGGGCCATTGGGTGATGTTCGCGGTGATCTCGTTGTCCACCTTCGGCGCGATGGCGGTCGCGCTGCGGCAGCCGCGCCGGCCCCGGTCGGCCGTCGGGCTCGCCGTGGTCGCGACCCTGTTCTTCGCGCTGGGAAACGCCATCCTGATCATCCCGCTGGGCCTGGTGCCCAGCTGGGTCGCGCTGGCGTCGACGAGCCTCGACGTCCTGTCGCTCGGGCTGGCCGTCGCCCTGTGGGACGCCTTCGACGAGGGCCAGGCGTTGCGCGCCGACATGCTGCGCTCGTTCGCCGGCTCGGTGGCGGTGGCGGTGCTGTTCGGCGGCCAGGCGCTGATCGGCCTGGCGCTCACCCGCGCCGACACGGCCGCCCAAACCGCGCTGACCGTGCTGTTGTTCACCAGCCTGGCGGTCGCGATCAGCGTGCAGGTGCTCGCCGATCCGCTGGCCGGCCTGCTCGACCGGCTGGCGTTCTCGAAATCGCCTGCGCTGCGCGAGGATCGGGCGGCGCTGCGGAACACCGGCGCGGCGCTGCCGTTGCGGTCGGTGCACCCGCTCGACCACGTCGACGACGCCGCGTTCGCCCGGCTCACCCGGCGCGCCCTGGGCCACTACGGCGACCTGAGCAAGCTGGTCGCCAGCCCGTTGACCGCGCTGCCCGTTATCGACGAGCGGCTCGCCGCCCGCGGCCAGCGCCGCCCTCCGCTGGAGCGGGCCAACGAGCTCAAGGCGGTGCTGGCCGAGGCGGTCGGGCGGCTCAAGCCGCGCGACGCCGGCGATTTCGGCACCACCGAGCAGTGGCGGCACTACAACTCGCTGTACTTCCCCTACGTCGTCGGCGTGCGCGCGTACGCGCAGAACGCCACCGCCGCCGGGCTTGATCCGATCGCGCGCCAGGCCTGGCAGTGGTTGGTCACCGAGGTCCCGCAGCGCTCGCTGCACAACTGGCAGAACGCCGCCGCCCGGCTGATCGCCGCGGACCTGCGTGGCCGGGTCGCGGTGAGCACCGACCAGCCCCTGTGACTGCTGGGGCGGGTGAGCGCCAGGCTGGCGTCTGTCGAATAACAATTGCGATTCGGGCCCGCAAATGGGAATAGCCGGTCGAACTCGCTGGTCGTTGTATCCGTGGCAGTAGTTGGCAGTGCCACGAGTCGATATGGCAGTGCGCCGGCGGCACGCTGAACTTCGACCCAATTCGCCATCGCGAGGAGTAATCACATGATGTATGCATCTGGCGCACCCGGTCTGGCAACCCGCCCCCTGTACGACGCCACCGACTCGCTGCTGCGTTTCGCCATGCGCGCCGACGCGACGCTGACGGGGCTGTGCGGTTTGGCCATCGCCTTTCTCGCCGACCCGCTTTCGTCGCTGACGGGCCTGACGTCGCTGCAGGAGTACAGCCTCGGCGCCCTCTTCGTGCTCAGCGGCTTGGCCGTGTTCCTCGTCGCGGCGGCGCCGAACCTGCGCCGCGTCGGCATCGGGGTCATCGTGGCCAACATCGTGTTCACACTGGCGGCGGTCGTGGCCGCGGGCGTGCTGCCGCTGTCCGCCACCGGGGTCGCCGCCACGCTGGCCGTCGGCGTGTACACCGCGGCGTTCGCCGGCCTGCAATACCTGGGGGTGCGCCGCCTCGAGACGGCGTGACCGCTAGAGCTTGCGCAACCGGAGCCGGTTGATGGAGTGGTCGGCGTCCTTGCGCAGCACCAGGGTGGCCCGCGGCCGGGTCGGCAGGATGTTCTCGACCAGGTTGGGCCGGTTGATCGACCGCCAGATCTCGCGCGCGGCCGCGACCGCCTTGGTGTCGCCCAGGGCCGAGTAGTGGTGGAAGTGTGATTCCGGGTCGGCGAAGGCCGTGCCGCGCAGCGACAGGAATCGCGACACGTACCACTGCTCGATGTCCTCGATGCGCGCGTCCACGTACAGCGAGAAGTCGAAGAGGTCCGACACCATCAGGGTCGGACCGGTCTGCAGCACGTTGAGACCCTCGAGGATCAAGATGTCCGGATGCCGGACGACGTGCTTGGCCCCGGGGATGATGTCGTATTTCAGATGCGAGTAGACCGGCGCGCACGCGTAGTCGGAACCGGATTTCACCAAGGTGACGAACCGCATCAGCGCCCTGCGGTTGTAGCTCTCCGGAAAACCCTTGCGGTGCATCAGGTTTCGCCGATCGAGTTCGGCGTTCGGGTACAGGAATCCGTCGGTGGTCACCAGGTCCACCCGTGGGTGGTGATCCCAGCGGGCCAGTAGGGCCTGCAGCACACGGGCGGTGGTCGACTTGCCCACCGCTACGCTGCCGGCCACGCCGATCACGAAGGGCACCGGCCGATCCGGGTTTTGTTGCGGCTCGCCCAGGAACTCGGCGGTGGCGGCAAACAACCGCTGACGCGCGGCGACCTGAAGGTGGATGAGCCGGGCCAGCGGCAGATAGACCTCTTCGACTTCGAGCAGGTCGATCTGCTCGCCGAGTCCGCGCAGGCCAACGAGTTCTTCCTCGGTGAGGGCCAGCGGCGTCGACATGCGAAGCGCGCGCCATTGCTTTCGGTCGAACTCCACGTAGGGGCTCGGCTCGCTAAGCCGCGGCATAGTGCAAGTGTTGCAGGGGCGGACGTGCCCCCGACGGCTGGGCTGGCTAAACCCTGGCTGGATAGACTGGCGCCCGTGACTGCTGCACCCGACGCCCGCCCGTCCACCTCCGTGATGTCCGCCCCGCTCGCGGAGGTCGACCCCGACATCGCCGAACTGCTCGGCAAAGAGCTGGGCCGCCAGCGCGACACGCTGGAGATGATCGCCTCGGAGAACTTCGTGCCGCGCTCGGTGCTGCAGGCCCAGGGCAGCGTGCTGACCAACAAGTACGCCGAGGGCCTGCCCGGCCGGCGCTACTACGGCGGTTGCGAGTACGTCGACGTCGTGGAGAACATCGCCCGCGACCGGGCGAAGGCGCTCTTCGGCGCCGACTTCGCCAACGTGCAGCCGCATTCGGGCGCCCAGGCCAACGCCGCCGTGCTGCACGCGCTGATGACGCCGGGGGAACGGCTGCTGGGTCTGGACCTCGCCAACGGCGGCCACCTGACGCACGGGATGAAGCTGAACTTCTCCGGCAAGCTCTACGAAACCGGCTTCTACGGTGTGGATCCCACGACGCACCTGGTGGACATGGACGTGGTCCGGGCCAAGGCCCTCGAGTTCCGCCCGAAGGTCATCATCGCCGGGTGGTCGGCCTATCCGCGCATCCTGGACTTCGCGGCGTTCGCCTCGATCGCCGAGGAGGTCGACGCCAAGCTGTGGGTGGACATGGCGCACTTCGCCGGCCTGGTCGCCGCGGGACTGCATCCCACCCCGGTGCCGCACGCCGACGTGGTGTCCACGACCGTGCACAAGACGCTCGGCGGCCCGCGGTCCGGCCTGATCCTGGGCAAGCAGGAGTACGCCAAGTCCATCAACTCCGCGGTGTTCCCCGGCCAGCAGGGCGGTCCGCTGATGCACGTCATCGCGGGCAAGGCGGTCGCGCTGAAGATCGCCGGCACCCCCGAATTCGCCGACCGCCAGCAGCGCACCCTGTCCGGCGCACGGATCATCGCCGACCGGCTGACCGCCCCCGACGTGACCAAGGCCGGGGTGTCGGTGGTCAGCGGCGGCACCGACGTCCACCTGGTGCTGGTGGACCTGCGCGATTCCCCGCTGGACGGCCAGGCCGCCGAGGACCTGCTCCACGAGATCGGCATCACCGTCAACCGCAACGCGGTTCCCAACGACCCGCGGCCGCCGATGGTGACGTCGGGCCTGCGGGTGGGGACGCCGGCGCTGGCCACCCGCGGCTTCGGGGACGCGGAGTTCACCGAGGTCGCCGACGTCATCGCCACCGCCCTGGCGGCGGGCACGTCGGCTGATCTGTCCGCGCTGCGCCAGCGGGTGACGCGGCTGGCCCGCGACTTCCCGCTGTACGACGGTCTCGAAGAGTGGACGTTGGTCGACCGCTGACCGCGGAGGACCAAAGTCACCAGTTGGCGCGACACGGCGCGGGCAATTTCACACACCTGTGTACGCGAGTTACAGTAACCGCATGGCACAGAAACCTGTCGCTAACGCGCTGACCCTGGAACTCGAGCCGGTGTGCGAGGCCAACATGGACCGCCACCTCAACACCGAGGAACTCTGGTTCGCTCACGACTACGTGCCGTTCGACCGGGGCGAGAACTTCGCGTTCCTCGGCGGACGTGACTGGGATCCGTCCGACGCGACGCTGCCCCGGGAGTACACGGACGCCTGCGAGATCCTGTTGCTGCTCAAGGACAACCTGGCCGGCCACCATCGCGAGCTCGTCGAGCACTTCATCCTCGAGGACTGGTGGGGCCGCTGGCTGGGCCGGTGGACCGCGGAGGAGCACCTGCACGCCATCGCGCTGCGCGAGTACCTGGTGGTGACCCGCGAGGTCGACCCGACCGCCAACGAGGAGGCCCGGGTCCAATACGTCATGAAGGGCTACCGCGCCGACACCTACTCGCAGGTGGAGACCCTGGTGTACATGGCGTTCACCGAACGCACGCACGCCGTCTTCTGCGAGAACCTGGCCGCCAAGCTCGAGGAGCCCATCCTGGCCGGGCTCATCGACCGGATCGCGCGCGACGAGCGGCGGCACGAGCTGTTCTTCTCCAACCTCGTCGAGCACTGCCTGTCGTACACCCGCGACGAGACGATCGCGGCGATCGCGGCCCGCGCGGCCGAGCTGCAGGTGCCCGGCGCCGACATCGACGCGTATCGGGACAAGCTGCGCAACGTCGCCGACGCGGGCATCTTCGATCAACAGCAGCTGCGGCAGGCGATCTCGGATCGCATCACCGCGTGGGGTGTGGCCGACGAGCCCGCCCTCAGGCAGTTCGTCATCGGCTAACCGAATGCCGCGCGCGACCATGCGTCGGCGCGCCTGCGCTGCTGCAAAGCGGCGACGAGAGTAGCGTCGATCTCGATGGTCAGCGTCATGCTCTGCTGCCAGGGCGGCACCTCCCGTCACCACAACGGAAGGACCGGCCCCGGTCCTGGTGTCGCAGTTCCCGCCGACATGCCTGTGCGGGTCCGCGCGGGCTCATCCCGCTCGAGGAGCGCTACGTGACCGAAATCCGGACCTACGTGATCGACACTTCCGTGCTGCTGTCCGACCCCTGGGCCTGCAGCCGGTTCGCCGAGCACGAGGTGGTGGTACCGCTGGTAGTGATCAGCGAACTGGAGGCCAAACGGCATCACCACGAGCTGGGGTGGTTCGCGCGCCAGGCGTTGCGGCTGTTCGACGATCTCCGGCTGGTGCACGGACGGCTCGATCAGCCCATTCCCGTTGGCGCGCAAGGCGGTACGCTGCACGTAGAGCTCAACCACACCGACCCTGCGGTGCTGCCCGCCGGTTTCCGCAGCGACAACAACGACTGCCGGATCCTGAGTTGCGCCGCCAACCTCGCCGCCGAAGGCAAGCGAGTCACGTTGGTCAGCAAGGACATTCCGCTTCGCGTCAAGGCCGCCGCGGTCGGCCTGGCCGCCGACGAGTACCACGCGCAGGACGTGGTGGCTTCCGGGTGGTCGGGGATGCGCGAGATCGAGACCGCCACCGAGGACATCGACGCGCTGTTCGCCGAGGGCGAGATCGACCTGGCCGAAGCGCGAGACCTGCCCTGCCACACCGGCATTCGGCTGCTCGGCGGCAGCTCGCACGCGTTGGGCCGGGTCAATGCGGACAAGCGCGTCCAGCTGGTTCGCGGCGACCGCGAGGCCTTCGGCCTGCGGGGCCGGTCCGCCGAGCAGCGGGTCGCGCTCGACCTGCTGCTCGACGAGTCGGTGGGCATCGTGTCGCTGGGCGGCAAGGCCGGCACCGGCAAGTCGGCCCTGGCCTTGTGCGCAGGCCTGGAGGCCGTGCTCGAGCGGCGGACCCAGCGCAAGGTGGTGGTCTTCCGCCCGCTCTACGCCGTCGGCGGCCAGGAGCTGGGCTACCTGCCCGGCAGCGAGAGCGAGAAGATGGGGCCCTGGGCGCAGGCGGTCTTCGACACGCTCGAGGGCCTGGCCAGCCCGGCCGTGCTCGAGGAGGTGCTCTCCCGCGGCATGCTGGAGGTGCTGCCGCTGACCCACATCCGGGGCCGGTCGCTGCACGACTCCTTCGTCATCGTCGACGAGGCCCAATCCCTGGAACGCAACGTCCTGCTGACGGTGTTGTCGCGGCTGGGCGCCGGGTCGCGGGTGGTGCTGACGCACGACATCGCCCAGCGCGACAACCTGCGCGTCGGCCGGCACGACGGGGTGGCCGCGGTGATCGAGAAGCTCAAGGGCCACCCGCTGTTCGCCCACATCACCCTGCTGCGCAGCGAACGGTCGCCGATCGCCGCGCTGGTCACCGAGATGCTCGAGGAGATCGCCGGGCCGCAGTGAGTGCGCCCAGGCGTGGATCGGCGGGGTATCCACGGCTTTGCGCGTGCGGCCAGGGCGCGAAAGTCCCGCCGAACCCGCCCTGAGGGCACTCGCGAAGCCGTGAGCGCACGCCGCGAAGGTAAACTTCGACGGTGCCGAAGAGACCCGACAGCCAGGCCTGGCGCTATTGGCGCACGGTCATCGGCGTCGTCGCGGCCGCCGGGGTGCTGGTGATCGGCGGCCTGACCGGTCACGTGACGCGCGCCGACAACCTCAGCTGTTCGGTGGTCAAGTGCGTGGCGCTGACCTTCGACGACGGCCCCGGTCCGTTCGACGAGCGCCTGCTGCAAGTCCTGAAGGACAACGACGCGAAGGCCACCTTCTTCCTGATCGGCAACAAGGTCGCCGCCAACCCGGCGGGCGCCAAGCGGATCGCCGATGCCGGGATGGAGATCGGCAGCCACACCTGGGAACACCCGAACATGGCGACGATCCCACCGGAGGACATCGCGCCGGAGTTCGCCAAGGCCAACGACGCGATCAACGCGGCCACCGGGCGGACGCCGACGCTGTACCGCCCCGCGGGCGGACTGTCCACCGATGCGGTCCGGCAGACCGCGGCCAGGTTCGGGCTGGCCGAAATACTGTGGGACGTCATCCCTTTCGACTGGGCTAACGACTCGAACACGGCGGCCACCCGGTACATGTTGATGACCTATATCAAGCCCGGTTCGGTGGTGCTGTTCCATGACACCTACTCGAGCACCGTCGATCTGGTCTACCAGTTCCTCCCGGTGCTCAAGGCCAACGGCTACCGGATGGTGACGGTCAGCGAGCTGCTGGGGCCGCGCGCGCCCGGCAGCAGCTACGGCGGCCGCGAAAATGGGCCGCCCGCAAATCAATTGCACGACATCCCGCCCGGCGACATCCCGACGCTGCCCAACACCCCCTCTCCCAAGCCGATGCCCAACTTCCCGATCACCGACATCCCGGGCCAGAACTCGGGCGGGCCGAACGACGGTGCCTAACACAGGTTTTGCGGACCGGGCGGCATCCTGGCTTCGGAATCGGCGGCCCACCCCCGCCCCCGGCCAGCAAAAGTCTTTCCGGCGGCTGGCGATCCAATACGGCGCCGATCTCGCGCTGTCCTACTTTCTGGCCGTCATCGAGGCGGCCGCCATCTTGATCCCGCTGCGCGGTCACACGTCCATCGGGGACAACGCCGACTTCGTGAAAACCAATACGGCGGCGGTATTGATCCTCGTCTCGCTGAGCATCATCGGCGTCGCCAGTGCCGGGATCGCGAGCGCGGCCCCGACGCTGCGTTGGTATGCCGCCGGCGCCGAACCCGACCAGGCGCAGCGCGAGGCCGCGATGAAGCTGCCCGGCCGGCAATCGGTGATCCTGTTCGGCGCGTGGGCCTTCAGCGGCACCGTGTTCATGCTGCTCAACATGCGCGGCGGGGCGCAGCTCCTGCTGCCCGTCGCCCTCGGCGTGGTCCTGGGCGGGCCGGCCACGGCCGGCACGGCGATGCTGCTGGCGCAGCGCGTCCTGCGTCCCGTCATGCGCGCCGCCACGCTGGGCTGCGAGCCGCGGCTGGCCGTGCCCGGCGTATACGCGCGGCTGGTCCTGCTCTGGTTCATGTGCAGCGCCTTCCCCATCGGCGTGATCGCGACGCTGGTCGTCCTGCGCTCGTACGGCTGGCTGATCGAGAGGTCCACGTCGCTCGACGTGCCGATCCTGGTGGTGTCGCTGGCGGCGCTGGTGCTCGGGATGCCGACCATGATCTTGACGTCGCGATCCATCTCCGACCCGCTCGGCGAGGTCGTCGACGCGATGGCGGAGGTCGAACACGGCCGCATGGGGACCTACGTCGGGGCCTACGAGCGCTCTCAAATCGGGCGGCTGCAAACGGGTTTCAACCGCATGGTGGCCGGGCTGGCCGAGCGGGACCGGGTGCGCGACCTCTTCGGGCGCCACGTCGGAACCGACGTCGCCCATCGTGCCATCGAAGAGGGTGCGTCGCTGTCGGGAGACGTCGTCGAGGCGGCGATCCTCTACATCGACCTGGTGGGCTCCACGCAGCTGGCGGAAAGCCGTCCGCCGCAAGAGGTTGCCGAAGTGCTCAACGATTTCTTTCGCCTCGTCGTCAACGCCGTCGACGAACACCACGGGCTGATCAACAAATTCGCCGGCGATGCGGCGCTGGCAGTCTTCGGGGCGCCGTTGCAGACCGGCGAGCCGGCGTCGGCGGCACTGGCGACCGCGCGCGCCCTGGGCACCCAACTGCGCCGGCTGCCGGTCGACTTCGGTATCGGCGTATCGGCGGGCCGGGTGTTCGCCGGCAACATCGGCGCCGAAAACCGCTACGAGTACACGGTGATCGGCGACGCGGTCAACGAGGCCGCGCGGCTGGCCGATCTGGCCAAGACCGCCGACCGGCGCATCCTGTGCTCGGCGGCCGCCATCGAGCGGGCCGACGAATCGGAGGGAACGCATTGGGCGGAGTGCTATTCCACCGTTTTGCGGGGGCGCTCCGAAGCCACCCATGTCTCGGCGCCCGCGTAGGGCGGCGTCAGGACTTACCGACCTTCAGCGCGGCGATGATCCGGCCGATGATGTCCGCCGAAGCGGCGTCCCCGATCGGGGTGCTGCCGATGAAGACGGTGACCGGCTTGGTGTCGACGGCGATGACGCTCACGGAGTCTCCCTTGACGCCGCGGCTCGTGTCGGCGATCGTGATGTCGGCGTCGGCGCGGGCGGCCTTGGTGCCGTCAACGGTGATCGACGACGTCTTCGTCCGGCCCAGCGTGGGCGTCGCGTTCGCGTAACCGGGCCCGTTGGCGATGCACTGCAACAACTTCGACGCCTGCGCTGAAACATCCATGCTGGAGACGAAGTTCGTGACGCCGACCTCGGCCGTCATCATCCACTGACTGGCCCCCGGCACCTCCTGGGCGACGCCCACCGCGCCGATCAGGTTCGGGTTCTGGTCGTCGGAGAACAACTGCCAGTTGGGCGGCACCGCAGACGCCGGGAACGAGAGCTTGCCCGCGGCGATCGAGTCGGTCCGGGGTATCTCGCCGCCGGACACGTTCGGGGTGCAATCCGTGGCGGTCTGCTGGCCCCGCGGTTGGCTGCTGGTGGTGGTGGACGTCGAGGGCGCGGCGCTGGGGGACTTGCCGTGGCTCCCGCCCCGCATCACGATCAGCGTCGCCACGAGCGCGATGACGGCGAGGATCACCAGGCCACCGATGATCAACCAGGGCAGCTTCGACCCGGGCCCGCGCGGTGGCGGCCCGGGCGGATATCCGGGCGGGAACTGCTGTCCCGCTTGCGGATACGGCGGATAGTACGGACCGGCCGGCGGGGGCGGATACTGGCCGCCCGGGTATTGCCCGCCCGGGTATTGGCCGCCCTGCGGCTGGCCGCCCCAATAGGGCTGCTGCCCATAGGGGTTTCCGTAGGGCTCCTGGCCGTAGGGGCCGCCCGGAGGCGCCGTCATCGCTGAACCACCCCGCCTATTTCGCCGGCTTGACCTTGGCCATCGCCAAGACGTCAAGCCTGCGGTCGAGTTCCTCTTCGGAAAGCTTTTCGCCGATCAGGCCGCGATCGATCACGGTCTGGCGAATGGTCTTGCGCTCCTTGAGGGCTTGCTTGGCCACCGCGGCGGCCTCCTCGTAGCCGATCGCCGAGTTCAACGGCGTCACGATCGACGGCGACGACTCGGCCAGCTCGCGGAGGTGCTCGACGTTGGCCTTGAGCCCGACGATGCAGCGCTCCGCGAACAGCCTCGACACGTTGGTCAGCAGCTTGAACGACTCGA
Source organism: Mycobacterium sp. ACS4054 (assembly GCF_001667275.1). Classification (GTDB taxonomy): domain Bacteria; phylum Actinomycetota; class Actinomycetes; order Mycobacteriales; family Mycobacteriaceae; genus Mycobacterium. Next base: position 14,488 of record NZ_LZHV01000062.1, on the reverse strand, counting down.
GGATGTTGCGGGCCATCATCGGGATGTAGACGTTCAGCTCGAACGCGCCACTCAAACCGCCGACGGCGACGGCGGCGTCGTTGCCGATCACCTGCGCGGCCACCTGCGTAACCGCCTCGGGCAGAACGGGGTTCACCTTGCCCGGCATGATCGAGCTACCCGGTTGCAGGTCCGGCAGCTGGATCTCGGCCAGGCCGGTGAGCGGGCCCGACCCCATCCAGCGGACGTCGTTGGCGATCTTGGTCAGCGACACCGCGATGGTGCGCAGCGCGCCGGACGCCTCGACCAGGCCGTCGCGGGTCGCCTGGGCCTCGAAAGAGTTCGCGGCCGTGCGCAATTCGTTCAGGCCGGTGGAGGCGATCAACGTCTCGACGACCTTGGCGCCGAAGCCGTCCGGGGCGTTGAGGCCGGTGCCCACCGCGGTCCCGCCGATCGCCAGCTCGCCCAGCCGCGGCAGCGTGGCGCGCACCCGCTCGATGCCCGCCTCGATCTGCCGGGCGTAACCGCTGAATTCCTGGCCGAGCGTCACCGGGACGGCGTCCATCAGGTGCGTGCGGCCCGACTTGACCACTGTGTGCCACTCCCGGGCCTTGCTCTCCAGCGCTTCGTGCAGCACCTCCAGCGCCGGGATCAGGTGCCGCACCGCGGCCTCCGTCGCCGCGATGTGGGTCGCGGTCGGGAAGGTGTCGTTGGACGACTGCGACATGTTGACGTCGTCGTTCGGGTGCACCGTGACCCCGTTGGCGGCCGCGATGCTCGCGATCACCTCGTTGGTGTTCATGTTCGAGCTGGTGCCCGACCCGGTCTGGAAGACGTCGATGGGGAATTGGTCGTCGTGTTGGCCGTCGGCGATCTCGGCCGCCGCGGCGATGATCGCGTCCGCCTTCTCCGGGGCCAGCAGCCCGAGGTCCTTGTTGACTTGCGCGCACGCGCCCTTCAACAGGCCCAGCGCGCGGATCTGGGTGCGCTCCAGGCCCCGGCCCGAGATGGGAAAGTTCTCCACCGCGCGCTGAGTTTGCGCGCGCCACAACGCCTTTGCGGGTACCCGGACCTCGCCCATGGTGTCGTGTTCGATGCGGTATTCGGTGTCGGTGGCGCTTTCGGCCATAGGTAGTAGTCCTCGCTAGTGTTTCGGGTCTAGGGCAGGGGATAGGCGGCGGTGCTGTCGCCGGTGAAGTCGATGGCGGAGTACTCGTTGAGCTTCGAGAGCCGGTGGTAGGCCTCGATCATGCGCACGGTGCCCGACTTCGACCGCATGACGATCGACTGGGTGGTGCAGCCGCCGGGGTAGTACTGCACGCCCTTGAGCAGGTCGCCGTTGGTCACCCCGGTGGCGCAGAAGAAGACGTTCTCGCCCGACACCAAGTCTTCGGTGGTCAGCACCCGGTCGACGTCGTGGCCGGCGTCGATCGCCTTCTGGCGCTCCTCGTCGTCCTTCGGCGCCAGCTGGGCCTGGATGGCCCCACCCATGCACCGGATCGCGGCGGCGGCGATGATCCCCTCGGGGGTGCCGCCGATGCCGGCCAGCATGTCGGTGCCGGACAGGTAGCGGCACGCCGAGATGGCGCCGGCGACGTCGCCGTCGGTGATCAACCGGATCCGGGCCCCGGTCGCCCGGACGTCCTCGATCAGCTGCGCGTGCCGAGGCCGGTCCAGGATGCACACGGTCATGTCGCGCACCGACAGCGCCTTCACCTTCGCGACGGCCTTGATGTTCTCGGCGATCGGCGCGGTGATGTCGAGCACGTCAGCGGCCTCGGGGCCGACGGCGATCTTGTTCATGTAGAACACCGCCGACGGGTCGAACATCGCGCCCCGGTCGGCCACCGCCAACACCGAGATCGCGTTCGGCATGCCCTTGCTCATCAGCGTGGTGCCGTCGATCGGGTCGACGGCGAAGTCGCAATCCGGGCCGTCGCCGTTGCCGACCTCCTCGCCGTTGTAGAGCATGGGCGCGTGGTCCTTCTCACCCTCGCCGATGACCACCACGCCGCGCATCGACACCGTGTTGACCAGCTCACGCATGGCGTCGACGGCCGCGCCGTCGCCGCCCTCCTTGTCGCCGCGCCCGACCCAGCGGCCGGCGGCCATGGCACCGGCCTCGGTCACCCGGACCAGTTCCAGCGCCAGGTTGCGATCCGGGGCCTCACCCCGGGGCCGTCCAGGTGGGCGGTTGCCCTCAACTGTCATGGTTGGTGATTGTCCCAGAAGGGGATCGGTCCGCTGGAACTGGGATACTCGGGGGATGACCGAAGAGCCGTCGCCGAATGCCGAGGTAGCCGGGGAGCCGGCGCCGGCGGCCGGGCCGGCCCGGGGACCCGTCTCGAGGCCGGCCAAACCGCGGTTGCTGCAGGACGGCCGCGACATGTTCTGGTCGCTGATGCCGTTGGTGCTCGGCTGCATCCTGCTGGCCGGCCTGGTGGGCATGTGCTCGTTCCAGCCCGGCAGCCACCAGGGCGCCGTCCCGTCCTACGACGCGGCGGCGGCCCTGCGGGCCGATGCCACGACGCTCGGCTTCCCCATCCGGCTGCCCAAGCTGCCAGCCGGCTGGCAGGCCAACTCCGGCAGCCGCGGCGGCATTCAGGGCGGCCGCGTCGACCCGGCGACCGGTCAACGGCTCAACGCGGCCACCTCGGTCGTCGGCTACCTCAGCCCGACCGGCATGTATCTGAGCCTGACGCAGAGCAACGCCGACGAGGACAAGCTGGTGGGCTCGATCCACTCGTCGGCGTATCCCGCCGGGACGGTCGACGTCGCCGGCACCAGCTGGGTCGTCTACAACGGCACCGGCCAAAGCGGGGCGGACGCCGAGCCGGTGTGGACGACCCGGCTTTCGGGCGGATCCGGGGCCACCCAAATCGCCATAACCGGCGCCGGAAATACCGATCAATTCCGTACGCTGGCTTCGGCGACGCAATCGCAGCCGCCGTTACCCGCGCGCTGAAGGAAGGCCGAGCGTGACTGCACCCCAAGCGGATCTGTCCGGATGGTCGGCGGCGCCGTTCACCGGTGGCGGCTACACCCATGACGTCTACCGCAAGGGCGGCGGCCCCGGGGTGGTGCTGATTCCGGAGATACCCGGGATCCATCCCGCTGTGCTGGCCCTGGGCAATCACCTGGTGGACAACGGCTTCACCGTCGCCATGCCGTCGCTGTTCGGTGAGCCGGGCAAGCCGAAGACGGTCGGCTACATCGCCGCCACCATCAGCCGGGCTTGCGTGGCAAGGGAATTCGCGGCGTTCGCGACCAACAAACAGCGGCCGGTGTCGTTGTTCCTGCGCGCGCTGGCGCGCGACCTCAACGCGTCGACGCCGGGCAAGGGTGTGGGCGTGATCGGCCAATGCTTCACGGGCGGTTTCGCGTTGGCCGCCGCGGTGGACGACAGCGTGCTGGCCCCGGTGCTGTCGCAGCCGTCGGTGCCGCTGCCGCTGGGCCGTGCACGGCGCCGCGACCCGGGGCTCAGCGAGTCCGAGCTGAACGCGGTGGCCGCGCGCGCCGCGAACGACGGCTTGTGCGCGATGGGCCTGCGGTTCAGCGAGGACCCGGCCGTGCCGGCCGAACGGTTCGCGGCGCTCAAGGAGCGGCTGGGCGACGCGTTCGAGGTGATCGAAATCGATTCGCGGCCCGGCAATGAATACGGCTTCGGCAAGACGGCGCATTCGGTGCTCACCGACGAGGTCCGCGAAGTCGACGGCCAGCCGGCGTACGAGGCCCGCAAGCGGGTGGTCGAGTTCCTCACCCAGCGGCTCACCTAGGCAACCGCATGCCCAGTGACAGTCTCGTAGTCGACACCGTCTACGGCCCGGTCCGCGGTGCCGACCTCGGGCGCGTCAGCGCGTGGAAGGGCATCCGGTACGCCGCCCCGCCCGTAGGCGCCCTGCGCTTCCTGGCGCCGCAACCCCCGAAGCGGTGGACCGAGGTCGCCGACGCGACCCGCTACGGGCCGGCCTGCCCGCAGCCGGTCTTCCCCAACATGCCGCTCGACCTGGGCGCGCCGCAGGGCGAAGACTGCCTGCGGCTGAACGTCTGGGCGTCATCGCACACCCAGCCGGGTGACGCAAAGCCCGTGATGGTGTGGCTACACGGGGGCGCATACGTCCTGGGATCGGGCAGCCAGGCGCTCTACGACGGGCGCCGGCTGGCCGGCGACGGCGATGTCGTCGTGGTCACTGTCAACTACCGGGTGGGTGCGCTCGGATTCATGGACCTGTCGTCGTTCACCACGTCGCGGCGGCGGTTCGACTCCAATGTCGGGTTGCGCGACGTGCTGGCGGCGCTGAGCTGGGTGCGCGACAACATCGCGGCGTTCGGCGGCGATCCGCGAAACGTCACGCTGTTCGGTGAATCCGCGGGCGCGGGGATCGTGACGACCCTGCTCGCCGTCCCGTCGGCCGAGGGGTTGTTCGCCCGCGCGATCGCCCAGAGTTCGCCGGCCACGTCGGTATACGACCGCCGCAGGGCCGAGCGCGTGGCCGAGACCGTACTCGAGCGCCTTGACGTCGACGCGGACCGGTTGCCTGACGTGCCTACCGCGGTGCTGCTGGCCGCGTCGCAAGAGGTGTTCGACGAAGTGCCCGTGCGCAATCCGGGCCTTCTCGCGTTCGTTCCGATCATCGACGGCGAGTTGCTGGATGACTACCCGGTCAAGCGCGTGCAGGAGGGCCGCTCGCTTCCGGTCCCCTTGATCATCGGGACCAACAAACACGAGGCGGCGCTCTTCCGGTTGATGCGTTCGCGGCTGATGCCGATCACGCCTCGCGCGATCACGTCGATGTTCGACCAGATCGCCGCCGAACAACCGGACCTGCAATTGCCGACGGACGAGCAGATCGGATTGACGTATTCGCGGTTGCGGCGCAGGGCAAGGAGTTTGAGCATCGCAACCGACGTCGGGTTCCGGATGCCCTCGGTCTGGCTGGCCGAGGGGCACGCCCGCGTGGCACCGGTGTACCTGTACCGGTTCGACTATGCCACCCCGCTACTGAAGCTGCTGCTGGTCAATGCCGCCCACGCCACCGAATTGCCTTACGTCTGGGGCAATCTCGGGGTGCCGAAGGATCCGACGTTGAAGCTGGGCGGCAGCAAGACCGCCAAGGCGGTCTCCAGGCGGATGCGGGCGCGGTGGATCAACTTCGCCGCGCGGTCCACGCCCGCGGGCCCGGACGGCGAACCGGACTGGCGGCCCTACCGGGAGGCGGATCGCGCGTGCCTGATCATCGACAAGCGCGACGCCGTCGCGAGCGACGTCGATGCGAACATCCGCGCCGCCTGGGGCAGCGAGATGGTGGGCTTCCGCTAGCGCGGGCCCGTCAGTCGGCCGCCGACCGCGCGGCGCCCGAATTCGCCCGCCGCCGAAGCCAATTGCGGCGCGCGGGCTGCTCGTCCGCGGGGGCGAATTCGGCTCCCTTGAACACCACCAGATACACCTCGACGGTGGTGACGATCAGGATCATCAACACCGGTCCGATGACGATGCCCCAGGGGCCGAACATGGCGATGCCCGAGAAGACCGACAGCAGCATCAGCGCCGGGTTCAGCCGGGCGTCACGCGGGACCAGGATGGGGCGCAGGAAGTTGTCGATGTTGGTCACCACGACGAGATGCCAGAGCACGACGAACGCGCCGCCGACGATGTTGCCGTAGAGGACCATTCCGATGCCGAAGGGGATGGTCACGATGCCACCGCCCAGCGGAATGATCGACAGCGCCGTCAGCAGCACGGCGAAAATGAAGAAGCCGTGGTGAAAGCCCGCGACATAGATGGACGCGGCGCCCGCGACACCCTGGCAGAGCGCTATCACGAATTGGCCGCTGACGGTGCCGCGCACCATCGCTCCGGCCTTGCGCAGGTAAAGGTCCGTGACCTCGTCGCCGAGCGGGTTGAGGTCGGCGACCAGCTTTCGTATCCGCTCGCGGTGCACCAGCAGCGCGACGAACACGTACAGGAAGATGATGGCCGACGTCACGGCGCCGGCGATGCCGCCGAGGGCGCCCTGCAGGAAATGCAGGGCCCATTGACCGACGTTGCGACCCACCGTGACCATCGCCTTGCGCAGCGAGGCCGAGGTTACGGTCATGTGCGCGAAGGGAAGTCGGGACAGCAGCTCGTTCACCGCGTGCAGGGCGCGATCGCCGAGCCCGCTCAGGTCCGTCGTCTTCACCCACTCGGTGATGCTGTCGATCATGCGGGAGATCTGGACGATCGCCAGGACCACCAGGAGCGTGACCGGCACGATGACGACCGCGAGTGCGGACAACAGGGTGCAGGTCGCCGCCAGGGGAGTGCCCATGCGCCGGCCGAACCAGTTGAACAGCGGCGTGAACAGGTAGGCGCCGACCGCGGCCACAACAATCAGCACGAAGTAGTCGCGCAGGAAGTATGCACCGAAGAGCAGGGCGATCGCGGTCAGCATCGCGAGGGCGCGCTTCTGGTTGAGCGTGAATTCGGTGTTCATGCAACCGGACCGCCCTCCGCGTCGTCGCCGCTGAGGGAACCTTAGCCCCGGCCCGGTGTTTTCGTCAGCGACCCGCGAGCGGGTTACTTCCCCCCGCCGGCCGGTGCGGGTGAGCCCGCCTGCGCCTGGCTCTTCATCCGCTGGAACATGTCGACGTAATACGGCAGGCATTCCGACATGGCCCGTTCGGTGGTGTACGGGGGCTCGTATCCGAGGTCGCGGCGGGCCTTGGCGATTGAGAAGTAGTTGTCCAGATACAGCCGCTCGACGGCCAGCGGCTCCAGCAGGGGCGCGGGGATGCCGAAGCGGAAATGCAGCCGCTGCCAACCGGTCATCGCCGCGCGGACCATCGGGCCGTTGATTCGCACCCGGGGCCAGTTCACGCCGCAGGCCTCGACCACGGGCCGGGCGAACTCGAACATGTTGATCGGGTCGTCGTCGTTTATGAAGTACGCCTGGCCGGGCGCGGTGCCGCCGGGGACCAGGTGCTGGGCGGCGAGGATGAAACCGTGAATCAGGTTGTGCACGTACGAGTTGTCCAGCTTCGCCGACTTCCGGCCGATCAGCACCTTGACGTGCCCTGCTATCACGCTTTCGAACAGCTTGCGGAACATCGTCTGATCGCCGCGGCCCCAGATGCCGCTGGGCCGGATCGCGCAGGTGAGCATGCCGCCAACACCGTTCTGCGACAAGACGAATCGTTCGGCGACCACCTTCGTCTCGGTGTAGAGGTCGTTGAACCGGGTGGTGTAGGGCAGCGTCTCGTCCCCGCCGGGGATGTTCTGGCCGCCCATCACCACGCTGTTGGACGACGTGTAGACGAAGCGCTTCACCCCGGCCGCCTGGCCGGCGTGCACCAGGTTCTCGGTGCCGCCGACGTTGACCCCGAAGCTGCGTTGCCGGTATGCGTCGGTCACCGATGCGCCGCCCATCAGCTCGATGATCGCCGCGGTGTGGAAGACGGTGTCGATGCCGTCGACCGCCCGGGCGCAGACGTCCGTGTCGGTGATGTCCCCTTCGAGCACCTCGAGTTGCGGGTGCTCGGCCAGCGGGGAGGGCGCGCGGTCGAACGAACGCACCTGGTGGCCGCGGTCCAGCAGGGTAGTGACGAGGTTTGCGCCGACGAACCCGGAGCCGCCGGTGACCAGGACGCGGCCGAGTTCGGTGGTCAGTGATGCATCAGCCATGCGCCGAATCCTAACTGAAACGTGTTCCAATTCGAAAGAAAGTCATGCGTCCGCTTGCGCGGGGTGGCCGAAATCAGGGCTCGTCGGCCTGGCCGGCCGCCAGCGCGTCCTCGATGCGCTTGCGGGCTCCAGCTAAGTGCTCCTCGCACCTTTTTGCCAGCTGTTCGCCCCTTTCCCAGAGCTTCAGCGACTCATCGAGGTCTAGCCCACCCTGTTCCAGCAGGCGCACCACTTCGATCAGCTCGTCGCGGCACGCCTCATAGCCGAGTTCACTAATGGGCGTAATTGACCGGTCTTCTTCGCTAGGCGCCATCGGTCTGCCCCTCGCTCACCGCGGCGATCGCGCCGTCGGCGACCCGCACCCGCAACCGGCGGCCGACGGGCGCGTCGCTCACCGACCGCAGCACCGCCGGGGGCCCGGAGTCCGGCACCGCCTGCACCACCGCGTAGCCCCGGGCCAGCGTGGCCGCCGGGCCCAGCGTCGCCAGCCGCGCGCCCAGGTGGCCGACGCGCTCCGTCTCGGCGGCGGCCAGGCGGGTGACGTCGCGGCGAATCGCCGACCGGGCGCGGTGAATCTCGTCCGCGCGCGCCGTCAGGGCCGCCAGCGGCTCGGCGAGCACAGGTCGGCTGCGGACCTGGGCCAGCGCGCGTTGTTCGCGAGACACCCAGCTGCGCAGCGCCCTGGCGCTGCGCCGGCGCAGCTCAGCAATCAGGCGCTGCTCGGCGGCGGTGTCGGGCACCACCTTCTTGGCGGCGTCGGTGGGGGTGGCGGCGCGCAGGTCGGCCACCAGGTCGCACAGCGGGTTGTCGGGTTCGTGACCGACCGCGCTGACCACCGGGGTGCGGCACGCCGCGATGGCGCGGCACAACGTCTCGTCGGAAAACGGCAACAGGTCCTCGACGCTGCCGCCGCCGCGGGCCACCACGATGACGTCGACCTCGCCGTGGCGGTCCAGTTCGTACAGCGCCTCGACGATCTGCGCCACCGCGTTGGGCCCCTGGACCGCGGTGTTGCGCACGGCGAACCGGACGCCGGGCCAACGCGCGGTCGCCACCGTCGTCACGTCGCGTTCGGCGGCGCTGGCCCGGCCGGTGATGAGGCCGATCATGTTGGGCAGGAACGGGATTGGCCGCTTGAGTCGCGGATCGAAGAGCCCTTCGGCATCCAGCAGCCGGCGCAGCCGATCGATCCGTGCCAGCAGCTCGCCCACGCCGACGGCGCGAATCTCGCTCAGGCGCAACGAGAACGTGCCGCGACCGGTGTAGAACGAGGGTTTGCCGCAGACCACCACCTGCGTGCCCTCGGCCAGCTTCACCGGCGCGTTGGCCACCAGGTCGCGCGAGCAGGTCACGGTCAGCGACATGTCGGCGGCCGGGTCGCGCAGCACCATGAACACCGTCTTGGAGTCGGGCCGGGCGCTGACCTGGGCCAGCTGGCCCTCCACCCATACGGTGCCGAGCTTGTCGATCCAGCCCGCGACCCGAATTGCCACCGCGCGCACCGGAAATGGGTTCTCGGCGGAGTTGGGTTCGGACTGTGCGGCCGGGGTCACTTCGCGTTCGCGCGGGTGATCCTGTTGGCGAGCAGCGTCTGGAACGGCGCGCGCGCCTTGGTGGCCTGCTCGTAGGCCAGCAGGGCTTCGAGTTCGTCGACGCTCAGCGATTGCAGGCGCGCCCGCAGCTGCGCCAGCGTCAGCGCCGCGTAGTCCAGCTCGGCCACCACCGACGGCTGCGGAACCGACGGCGCGTCCGAGGACTTCCTGCCCTGCTTCAACGGGGCGGCATCGGAGGCGGCGTCGGCGAGCGTGTACAACGCGAACCGTCCCTCGGTGCGGCGATCGCCGTCGCCGTTGCCGTTCTCGGCGGGGCCGGGCGCGTCGACGGCGTCGGGCAGGTCCTCGTCGAACGTCGCCCATTCCGGCTGCTCGTCCTTGGGCGGGAAGATGTTCTCCAGGGTGCTGTCGCCCTTGATCGCCAACTCGGCGAGGTTCTGCTGAAATCGCATCACAAGGTGGGCCGCCTGACTGGCTAAGGTCATGGGGTACATCAGGATGGTTTTCGGCAGCTTCATGGTCTCCTCGACGGCGACTGTCGCCGCGCCGACCAATAGTCGAACTCCATACGGTGCAGTGGCCATGGGTCCAAGATTGCCCTACGCGACGGCTAACTCCAAGCCCGCCCGCGCGAGCTGGCAAGCCCGCGGCGGCAGAACGTACCCTGGTGTCATGCCGCCGACTGTCGACATGGGAATTCCCGGCGCGTCCAGCTCGGTAGCCAGCGATCCAGCCCGCAAGCGAGTGCTTCTGGCCGAGCCGCGTGGTTACTGTGCGGGCGTGGATAGGGCCGTGGAGACGGTCGAACGCGCGCTGGAAAAGCACGGCGCCCCCGTCTACGTGCGTCACGAGATCGTGCACAACCGGCACGTCGTCGACACGCTGGAAAAGGCGGGCGCGGTGTTCGTCGAGGAGACCGATCAGGTGCCCGAGGGCGCCATCGTGGTGTTCTCCGCCCACGGGGTGGCGCCGACGGTGCACGCCGCGGCCGCCGCACGCAACCTGCAGACCATCGACGCCACCTGCCCGCTGGTGACCAAGGTGCACAACGAGGCCCGCCGCTTCGCCCGCAACGACTACGACATCCTGCTGATCGGCCACGAGGGGCACGAGGAGGTGATCGGCACCGCGGGGGAGGCGCCCGACCACGTGCAGCTGGTCGACGGCGTCGCGGCGGTGGACAACGTGACGGTCCGGGATGAGAACAAGGTGATCTGGCTCTCGCAGACCACGCTGTCGGTCGACGAGACCATGGAGATCGTCGAGCGGCTGCGGCAGCGGTTCCCGAAGCTGCAGGATCCGCCCAGCGACGACATTTGTTACGCGACCCAGAACCGGCAGGTCGCCGTCAAGGCCATGGCGCCCGAGTGCCAGCTGGTGATCGTCGTCGGGTCCCGGAATTCGTCGAACTCGGTGCGGCTGGTCGAGGTGGCGCTGGGCGGCGGCGCCGCGGCCGCCCACCTGGTCGACTGGGCCGACGACATCGACCCCGCCTGGTTGGAGGGGGTGACCACGGTCGGCGTGACCTCCGGCGCATCCGTCCCCGAGGTATTGGTGCGCGGTGTGCTCGAGCGGCTGGCCGACTGCGGCTACGACGTGGTGCAGCCGGTCACCACGGCGCAGGAAACCCTGGTGTTCGCGCTGCCGCGCGAGATCCGGTCACTGATCTGACCGACGGCGCTCAGCCGTCGTATTCCCATTCCGTCGGGGGCCGCTGCGGTCGGCCATACGTCCGGGAGCGGTTGCGCCGCTCGGCCGAGGGCTCGTCGGACGCGCCGGCATCCCGGTAGCGGACCTGCGAGATCGGGTGATGGGTGCCGTTGTTGCCGGCTGGGGCGGGCCGCCGGCGCCTCGGCTCGTAGGTCGGCTCGTAACTGTCGTAACGGCTGGGCGGTGGGTCGTAGGAGTCGCCGTACCGGTCCCCGCCGTCGAAACGGCTGCCCCGCGGCCTGGGCGGGTCGTTGTAGGGCCGCTCGTAGGGGCTGCGGCGGGTGCGCGGCTCGCGCCGGCCCTCCCGGGCTGATTGGCCGCGCGGGTCCGGGTCGCCCTCCGCCCGGGGCCGGCGCCGCGACCGGCGGGGCGGTTCGGGGCCGTCGTAGTCCCGGGCGGTCGCCGAGGTCCTGCGCTTCGAGCGGCGCTCGCCCGGCTCACCCGCGTCGTCAAGCGGCTCCCGGGTGCGCCGGGAATGGGTCCGCGCGGAGCGGGCCGCGGTCCGATCGCCGTTGGCCGTCCTGCGGGTCCGCGAGGAGGACTTGCCACCGCGGCTGCGCCGCTCCTTCGCGGGGGCGTCGGCGTCGACGTCGTCTTCGTCGGGGTGCAGCATCGCCCGCAGCTTGGCGACGATGCCGCCGAATGCGGCTTTGCGTTCGGCGGGCTCCGCGTCGTCGGGGGTGTTCGTCGTCGCGGTCGTCCGTTGCGACATGCCGAAGTACCACCGGACCAGCCCGATCAGCAGCACCACCCCGGCGGTTCCCAGCATCAGCGGGAAGCGCTCGATGAGGGGATAGCCGCAGTTGATCAGCAGGTCCTTGACATGGCCGACCTTGCCGTCGTGGAACAACCAGTAGGCGCCGGGGACCGCGCCGAACAGGATCAGCGGGGGTTGGATGATCGCGGTGAACAACCCGTCCTGGCGCACCGCGAGCACCGCCGCTACGCAGCCGGCTATATAGAAGCCCGCGAAGACGTGGGTCAGCTCCTTGTGGCCGGCGTCAATCCCGTACCCGATGGCGGTGGCGGTAACGGCGAGGAGCAGGGCGGCGTACCACGGCACACCTGGGATATCTGGGTGAATCGAGCGGTGGGAGGCGTCCACCTTCGACGTTGCCCGCTGTCCTGACACATGTAGACCGTACCGGCAATGGGCCGAAAGGCCCGTAAATGCCTCGTCGGGATGCCGGGCGTGCCATGCCCCGGAGCCGGAGGGGCGCCGCCCCCACCGACCCCTAGACTTGAGTCCCTGTGAGCCTGAGCCTGGGAATCGTGGGCCTGCCCAACGTGGGTAAGTCGACGCTGTTCAACGCGCTGACCCGCAACGACGTGCTGGCGGCCAACTACCCGTTCGCGACGATCGAGCCGAACGAGGGCGTCGTTCCGCTGCCCGATCCGCGATTGGACAAGCTCGCCGAGCTGTTCGCGTCGCAGCGGATCGTCCCGGCGCCGGTGACGTTCGTGGACATCGCCGGCCTGGTCAAGGGCGCGTCGGAGGGGGCCGGGCTCGGCAACAAGTTCCTGGCCCACATTCGCGAATGCGACGCCATCTGCCAGGTCGTCCGGGTGTTCTCCGACGACGACGTGACGCATGTGGCCGGTGAGGTGGATCCTCGCTCCGATATCGAGGTGGTGGAGACCGAGCTGATCCTGGCCGACCTGCAGACCCTGGAGCGCGCGCTGCCGCGGCTGGAGAAGGAGGCTCGCACCAACAAGGAGCGCAGGCCGATGTACGACGCGGCGGCCGCCGCCCAGGAAACCTTGAATGGCGGCAAGACGCTGTTCGGCGCCGGGGTGGACGCCTCCCTATTGCGTGAGCTGAACCTGTTGACCACCAAGCCTTTTCTCTACGTCTTCAACGCCGACGAGGCGGTGCTGACCGACGCGGCGCGCATCGCCGAGCTGCGGGAGCTGGTGGCGCCGGCCGACGCGGTGTTCCTGGACGCGGCCATTGAGGCCGAGTTGAACGAGCTAGACGACGAGTCGGCGGCCGAACTGCTGGAATCGATCGGGCAGACCGAACGCGGGCTGGATGCGTTGGCGCGCGCGGGTTTTCACACGCTGAAGCTGCAGACGTTCTTGACGGCGGGACCAAAAGAGGCGCGCGCCTGGGTGATTCACCGGGGTGATACCGCACCCAAGGCCGCAGGGGTGATCCACACCGACTTCGAGAAGGGCTTCATCAAGGCCGAGATCGTCTCCTACGACGACCTGATCGCCGCCGGCTCGATGGCGGCGGCCAAGGCGGCCGGCAAGGTCCGGATGGAGGGCAAGGACTACGTGATGGCCGACGGCGACGTGGTGGAGTTCCGCTTCAATGTCTAAGGCTCGATGAGTTCTGCCGGTCGCGCAGGTCTGAAATACCATGGGAACCCTTTATTATACCGCGACGGTGTCTCTCGACGGCTACGCTGCCGACGGCAGCGGCGACTTCCAGTGGTCGGCCCCGAGCGATCCGGTGTTCGCCGCCCATGTCGACCGCATGGGCGAGGTGTCGACCGAAGTGTTAGGGCGGAAGACTTTCGCGCTGATGCAGTACTGGGAGACCGATCCCGAGGGCGAAGAGTGGGGCTCGGCGGAACGGGAGTTCGCCCAGCGCTGGCGGGGCATCCACAAAGTGGTGGTTTCGTCGACGCTGACGCAGGAGATCGAGTCGGACCGTGTTCGTCTGGTACGCGAACTGCGCTTGGCCGAATTGAAGCGGATCGTCGCGCAGGCCGAGGGCATGGTCGAGATCTTCGGACCCACCACCGCGGCCGCCGCGATCCGAGCTGGCCTGATCGACGAGTTCCAGTTCTTCGTGGTGCCGAAGATGGTGGGCGCGGGCCTACGTGCCCTACCCGACGGCGTGCACCAGGATCTGAGTCTCGCCGGGCACAGCGTTTTCGATGACGGCACCGCCCACCTGCGCTACCTGTCTCGCCGAGACGTTCCTCGGTGACGGAATGCGGTGAGTTCCGCTTCAACGTGTAGGGCAAGCGCAGTGTGGGGGGATACGCACGCAATCGGCTCGGAATTCGTGCGTAGAGGCCACGCTCGGCGAAGTGCCCGCGTGAAGTTTCAGGCGGCTTGTCGGTGGTCGCGCGTAGGGTGCGCGGCGTGAAACTTGTTTCGATCCGCATCATCACCGCCGACGTGCAGCTGCTTGTCTCGTTCTACGAGTCGGTCACGGGAGCCCAGGCGGTCTGGGCCAACGAGCTGTTCGCCGAGATTCCCACGCCGGTGGGCACGCTGGCGATCGGTAGCGACAAGACCGTACCGCTGTTCGGCACCGGGTCCGCCGAGCCTGCGGCGAATCGGAGCGCCATCGTCGAGTTCATCGTCGACGACGTGGACGCCGAGTATGAACGTCTTCGCGGGCGATTGCATGACGTCGTCACCGAACCGACGACGATGCCGTGGGGCAACCGGGCGCTGCTGTTCCGCGATCCCGACGGGAATCTCGTCAATCTGTTCACTCCGGTAACCGAGCAGGCCCGGGCCAAGTTCGGTGTGTAACGCGCCGAGCGCTAGCTGTACTCAGCCAGGACGTTGGTAGCAGGCGTGTCGGCTTGATGTGAGGAGAACCCCCGGGTGGGGTGTG
>NZ_LZHV01000061.1 GCF_001667275.1 Mycobacterium sp. ACS4054 | reverse complement strand
GCGCCCCCCCGCCCCCCCCCCCCCCCCCGGGGGCCCGCCCCCCGGGGGCCCCCCCGGGGGCCCTAAACGGGGGGGGGCCCCCCCAGGGGTTCGGCGGCGCGGGTTGGGGGGGGCCCCCCACGACAATAAGTGTTCTTGCTCAGCACTACCCGTCACCGCGCATTATCTTAAACTCCTCTTAGGGAACAGCCCAAACGAATGCGCGTTTTGGGTCGATTTTCACACTTCGGTGGGCGCGGGAACGACGCGCGCCCCGGCGACCGCCCCGCTGGCGACCCGCACCGTGCGGCAGACGCCCGCGCCGGAGACCTCGGTGCCCACGTCCACCGCCGTGCCCGCCGAGGGGCATAGGAAGGCGCACGTCGGGCCCGAGCCGGACACGATGCCCGCCAGGGCGCCCGCCTCGACGCCCGCGCGCAGGGTTCGGCGCAGCTTCGGGTTCAGGCTCACCGCGGCCGCCTGCATCTCGTTGCCCAGCAGGGCCGCCAGCTGTTCGGGGTCGCCGGCGGCCAGGGCCGCCAGCACCGGGCCGGGGCCGTCGAGCCGGGGCGGGTCCCCGGCCTCCCGCAGCCGGTCGAGCTCGGCGAACACCTTGCGCGTGAGCAGCTCGCCGTCGGCGAACGCCAGCACCCAGTGGAACGTGTTGCGGGACAACACGGTCGCCAGCTCCTCGCCGCGGCCGGTGCCCAACGCGGTGCCGCCGTGCAGCGCGAACGGCACGTCGCTGCCCAACCGCGCGGCGAGCATGCGCAGGTCGCGTCGCGGCACGTTGAGCTCCCACAGCGAGTTCATGGCGACCAGCACGGCCGCCGCGTCGGCGCTGCCACCTGCCATCCCGCCGGCGACCGGGATCGACTTGTCGATCATGATCGAGACGTCGGGCGCCCGGCCGACGTGTTCGGCCATCAGCTCGGCGGCCTGCCAGGCCAGGTTGCGTTCGTCGGTGGGCAGCTTGTCCGCGCCCTCGCCGACGAGCTCGAGCGAGAGCA
Source organism: Mycobacterium sp. ACS4054 (assembly GCF_001667275.1). Lineage (GTDB taxonomy): Bacteria > Actinomycetota > Actinomycetes > Mycobacteriales > Mycobacteriaceae > Mycobacterium. The sequence goes on along the minus strand of NZ_LZHV01000061.1, from coordinate 409,430 downwards.
CGTCGGCGTTGCGGACCGTCACCTCGTCGAGCAGCGAAACCGCCTGAAACACGGTCGTCAGCTCGTGATAGCCGTCCTCGCGGCGGTCACCGACCGCCAGATACAGGTTGACCTTCCCGGGCACTCGAACCGTGACCGACCCGGTGGGCACCCACTGGGCGGCGGTATTGCCGCCAGTCATGTCGACCACCGCAGCAGACTATCGCTGCGACCGGCCAACCACACGCAGCGGCGCCGCCCTCAGCTCGGGGACGGCTGCTGTTGGGTCGCGGGCGGGGTGGTACCGGCCGATCCGGTCGACCGCCGCAACAGCCGCACGAAGTCGTCGATGGACAGCGTTTCACCGCGGCGGGCCGGGTCGATGCTGGCGGCCAGCAGCCGGTTCGCCGACTCGTTGCCCGAGCCGGCCCACTCGATGAACGCGTTGCGCGCCGTCTTGCGTCGCTGCGCGAACGCGATGTCCACCAGTCCAAACACCTGTCGGCGGAACGCCTCGTCGGTGGGCCAGGGCGCGGCGGCGTAGCGGTCGATGCGGACGAGCCCGGAGTAGACGCGCGGAATCGGCCAGAAGACGGTCGGCGACACCATGCCGCAGCGTCGGACCGTGCCGAAGAAGCGGACCTTGACGCTGGGCACGCCGTATTCCTTGCCGCCGGGTTCGGCGGCAAGGCGTTCGGCCACCTCCGCCTGCACCATGACGGTCACGGTCCTGATGGACGGAAATTCGGCGAGCAGACGCAGCAGCGCGGGCACCGCGACGTTGTAGGGCAGGTTGGCCACGACCGCGTTGGGCTGCGCGTCAAGCTCGTCGCCGCGCAGGGTCAACACGTCGCGGTTGACCACGGTGAGTCGCTGGCTTTCGCTGTGCGAGCGCTCGGCGACGGTTTGCGGCAGCCGCTCGGCCAGCACCGGGTCGATCTCGACGGCGGTGACGGTGGCGCCGCGCTCCAGCAGGGCCAGGGTCAGCGAACCCAAACCGGGACCGACCTCCAGCACGTGGTCGGACCGACCCACGCCGGAGGTCGAGACGATCCGCCGGACCGTGTTGGCGTCGTGAACGAAGTTTTGGCCGAGCGATTTCCGTGGCCGGAAGTCAAGTTCTTTGGCAAGCCGCCTGATCTCGGTGCGACCGAGCAGCCGAACGGTCAGCTCGCACCAGCTCTTCCGCTGCACACCGGCCACGCACCCCAGCCCTGACGCGCCCGCGTCACCTCGGCCACGGCGATCTGCTCTTCCCGAGTCGCCAGGTCGGCGCGCGCGGCGAACCGCAGCCCGCCGTTGCGCTCCCAGGTGCCCTGATCGAACTGCACACCGCCGTAGTAGCCGTTGCCGGTGTTGATGGCCCAGTTCCCGCCGGCCTCGCAGCCCGCGATCGCGTCCCAGATGGAGCCGTTGGTCACCGGCGGCACGTCGGTGCCGGGCTTGGTGCCCACCCGCACCACGGCGTCGCGGGCCGGGGTGATCACGGTGTTGGCGATCGGCAACCGGCCGGTCTCGACGCCGTTGACGGTGGCCACCGCGAACGTGACGTCCTGGGTGCCCGGGCTGCCCGGGTCCTCGACGACCTGGCGGCTCATGTTCATGTCCGGGTCCTCGACACGGCGGGCGTTCGGCTGCAACGGCATTCGCTCGGTGACCCGCTGGATCCGGTTACGGGTGACCTGGATTTCCATGCCGTCGACGATGGGCGAGGACGCGCTGGGCGTGGCCTGATCGCCTTCGAGGAGCGGCGCGCCGGCGGCGCTCAGCAGGCCGGCGACGTTGGGCGCCGGCAGGTGGACCGTGCGGGTCGCGCCGCCGTCGGTGATGCGGACGGTCTTGGCGCTGACGACGGGCAGCGCCATGCCGGCCAGCGGGACCCGGCTGCCGCGGGAGGCCGCGGCCGGGGCGGTGTCGGTCATGGCCAGCTGGGCCAGCGCCTCGTCGACGGTCGACGCCGTCGTCCACACCTGCTTGGTGTCGTGGCCGTCCAGCGAGATCTGCAGCGGACGGCTGCGGCGCAACACGATGTTGGCGGCGTCGTGCACCTTGACGTCCCCCGCGGGGTACAGGTCGTCACGCTCGTCGACGGCGAAGCCGTTCTCCTGCACGATGTCGATGACCCGCGACTTCATGGTGGTCACCCGCATCGCGATGCCGTCGACGGTCAGCGTCACCGTCTTGCACGCGGAGACCGCGAAGCCGCCGGCGCACGCCAGAACTACCAGCAGGCCTCCGACGATCAGTCGCAGCATCGGGGAGGGGGTCTGATGAAGTTTTGTTAATACAGTCAACGCGCGTCTATCCCGAACACAGCAAGCACTCCAACGACCTAATCAGCACCAAGCGACAAATAAGGGCCCGTAGGCCCCATCCCTTTCGATCACAAGACGGTAACGAACCGGCCAAAGTTGAGCAACTCCGGCGAGGGGTTGTTAACGCAATCGTCCCGTCGGGCGACTTATGCCCGAGCCATTCCGTAGACCCGCCGGGCGTTGCTCGTGGTGGCCCGCGCCAGCTCTTCGGCGGGACGACCCACCAATTCCGCGATCGCTCGCACAGTATAAGGAAGGCAATACGGTTCGTTGGGCGACCCGCGGTAGGGATGCGGCGTCAGGAACGGCGCATCGGTTTCCACCAACAGCTGGTCCAGCGGGATCAACGGAATGGCTTCGCGCAGGTCGCGGGCGTTGCGGAAGCTGGCCGTCCCCGACAGGCTGAGTAACCACCCGGCGTCCACGCAGCGGCGGGCCATCGCGGCGTCCGACGAGAAGCAATGGAAGATCACGGTGTCGGGAGCGCCCTCGGCCGCCAGCACGTCGAGCACCTCGGCGTCGGCCTCGCGGTTGTGGATCATCAGCGGTTTTCCGCACCGCTTGGCCAGGTCGATGTGCCACGCGAAGGCGTCGCGCTGCGTGTCCGGTCGCGCGCAGCCGTCGAGCCGGCCGGGCCAGTACAGGTCCAGGCCGGTCTCCCCCACCGCCGCCACCCGGGGATGCGCCACCAGGCGCTCGATCTCGCTGCGGGCGTCGTCGTCCAGCGCGTCGGCGCGGGTGGGGTGCAAGGCCACCGCGGCGTAGACGCGCGGATCCCATTCGGCGGCCCGCGTCACCCAGCGCGCCGAATCCAGGTCGTCGGCGATGGTGACCACCGCCCCCACCCCGACCGCCTCGGCCCGGTCGGCGATCGCGCGCACGTCCTCGGCGTCGCGCGCGCCGCACGCGTCCAGGTGGGTATGGGCGTCGATCAGGGGCGCCAGCGGCTCCGGGGCGGGCGGGGCTTCGCGTTCTCGTCGGTTGGAGCTCACGCGCACACAATAAGGTGGACTCTCGATGAGGCCCTTCTACGTCACCACCGCGATCACGTATCCCAACGGCAATCCGCACGTCGGGCACGCGTATGAGTACGTCGCGACCGACGCCATCGCCCGGTTCAAGCGGCTCGACGGCTTCGACGTGCGATTTCTGACCGGCACCGACGAGCACGGCCTCAAGATGATGGAGACGGCGGCGGCCGAAGGCATCCCGACCGCCGATCTGGCGCGGCGCAATTCCGACATCTTCCAGCGGCTGCAGGAGAAGCTGAACATCTCCTTCGACCGGTTCATCCGCACCACCGATGCCGATCACCACGAGGCGTCCAAAGCGATCTGGCGGCGGATGGAGGCGGCCGGCGACATCTACCTGGACAGCTATGCCGGGTGGTACTCGGTGCGCGACGAGCGATTCTTCGTCGAATCGGAGACCGCCGAGGTCGACGGCATCCGGGTCGCCGTCGAAACCGGCACGCCGGTCACCTGGACCGAGGAGCAGACCTATTTCTTCCGGCTGTCGGCGTATACCGACAAGCTGCTGGCCCACTACGAGGCCAACCCCGACTTCATCGCGCCCGACGTGCGGCGCAACGAGGTGGTCAGCTTCGTCTCGGGCGGCCTGCGGGATCTGTCGATCTCGCGGACGTCGTTCGACTGGGGCGTGAAAGTGCCCGAGCATCCCGATCACGTCATGTACGTCTGGGTGGACGCGCTGACCAATTACCTGACCGGGGTGGGCTACCCCGACACCGATTCGCCGATGTTCCAACGCTATTGGCCGGCGGATCTGCACATGATCGGCAAGGACATCATCCGTTTCCACACGGTCTACTGGCCGGCGTTTCTGATGTCGGCCGGGATCGATTTGCCGCGTAGGGTTTTCGCGCACGGCTTCCTGCTGAACCGGGGCGAGAAGATGAGCAAGTCGGTGGGCAACGTCGTCGACCCCGTCGCGCTGGCGGATACGTTCGGCGTGGACCAGCTGCGCTATTTCCTGTTGCGGGAGGTGCCGTTCGGCCAGGACGGCAGCTACAGCGAAGAGGCCATCATCACCCGGATCAACACCGACCTGGCCAACGAGCTGGGCAACCTGGCCCAGCGGTCGTTGTCGATGGTGGCCAAGAACCTGGACGGCGTGGTGCCCCAGCCCGGTGAGCTGACGGCCGCGGACGCCGAGCTGCTGGCGACGGCCGACGGGTTGTTGGATCGGGTCCGCGTCAGCTTCGACGGGCAGGCCATGCACCTGGCGTTGGAAGCGATCTGGCTGATGCTCGGCGAGGCGAACAAGTACTTCTCGGCCCAACAGCCGTGGGTGTTGCGCAAGAGCGACGCGGAGGCGGACCAAAAGCGTTTCGCCACAGTGCTTTATACGACGTGCGAGGCGGTTCGCATTGCGGCGCTGTTGATTCAGCCGGTGATGCCCGATTCGGCGGGCAAGCTGCTGGATCTGCTCGGCCAACCGCCCGAGCAGCGCGGGTTCGACGCCATCGGCACCCGGCTGGCGCCCGGCACGGCGCTGCCCGCGCCGGCCGGCGTCTTCCCGCGCTACCAGGTCGACTAGCCGGTTGCGAGGCGGACGCGAATGGTGACGCGTCCCTTGGCGTCCCGGTGAGCGATCGCATGGCCGGCGCGTTCGGTGCCATCCAGCGTGAGCGACAGCGGGGCGCCTTCGCCGACGAAGTTGCGCCACCACGTCTTGGTTTCCGGCATGTTCGCGACGATCTCGACATCGTCGCCGTGGCGGCTATAGGCCACCGGGATCGAGAAGGTCCGTCCCGAGCGCCGGCCGGTGTAGGTGACCAGCGTGATGCTGCGCCGGAGCCGTGCGCCCAAGCGCGGCGAGGACGCAATCGCCGCGACCGGCGTGTTCAACAACGGAGCCGCGCGCATCACCAGGCGACCGACGTTCTTGGCTATGGACATTTCTATTTCCCCTTTCGGTTCAAACCAGCATTGACAGGCACAGCGCGGTGACCGCCAGGCCCTGCAGGGTGGCCCTGAGCGTGATCACCTTGTCCCAGTCGCGTTGCAGCGCCCGAGCATCGGTGGGCAGCTCGGGCCGGTCGGCGCCGGCGATGAGTTGCCGGTTGATCGGCGCGCTCACCTTCAGGTAGAGCAGCAGCCACACCAGCAGCAGGGCGACCGCGGCGCCGGCCGCGCCGGCTTGCGCCCAGCGGCCGAAGGCGGAAGCGAGCGCCGCGCTGATGACCGCCGCGGCCAGGCCGAGCAGGCTGGGCAGTCGCATCCGGCGATCGCCGTAGCGATGCACGTTGCCCATCACCGCGAGCAGGGCGTGGTCGTCGACTCGGGCCAGCGCGGGCCGCTGCACCATCGCGCAGAACACGTCGGTGCCGTAGACGACCCCGGTCCCCAGCACTGCAATGACCGCGAACAACGTGGCAACCATGATGCGACTCCTCGTCTCCCGTAGGTGTTAGCAACGCTAACCCTTGGAAATCGGTCTGTCAATAGCATCGCTAGCGTTGATATCGGCGCTAGTATTACCGCATGGCCATCGAGGACCGCCGGGCACGCGAACGGGCGGCCCGCCGCGCGCTGATCACCACCACCGCGCGCAAGCTGGCCGAGGAAGAGGGCTGGGACGCCGTCACCACCCGTCGGCTGTCCGCCGAGATCGAATACAGCCAACCGGTGCTCTACAAACACTTCTCCGGCATGGAGGACATCGCCGCCTCGGTCGCCGTCGAGGGATTCGGCGAGCTCGCGCACGCGCTGTGCGGCGCCCGCGGCGACGCCACCGACGGGCGGGATGCCCTGACGCGGGTGGCCCGGGCGTTCATCGGGTTCGCTCGGGACAATCCCGCCCTGTTCGACGCGATGTTCACCCGCGCGACGACGCTGCCGTTCGCCGCCGAGGACACCCCGGCCGAGTTGGCGGCGGCCTTCGCGGAATTGCGGGCGGCGGTGGCGATGGTCGCGGGCCCACGGGACCCCGACACGCTGACCGAGGTCGTGTGGGCCGCCCTGTACGGTCTGGTCACGCTCGAGCGCGGCGGGCGGTTACGCCCGGATCAGCACGCCGCCCGACTCGAGATTCTGATCAGCGGATTCTGCGGCGCCACCGCCTCGACGGCGTGAGCCCCGAACTCCGGTACGGGTCCAACGCATCGCCGGAAACGGAACGCGCCGGAACATCCTGCGGGCGCATCTGCGCCAAGACCTCGTGTATAGCCTATGTTATGCGCCATAATCGGCCGGTGGAGCGACGACGCAATCGGCATCACGAGGATTCGCCGATGACGACTTTGAAGCAGCTGCCGGCGTTGGTTGTGCTCGAGCGGATTCCGATCCCCGTGCTGGCCATCGAGAACGACGGCGCCATCCTGTTTTCCAACGCCGCGTTCGCCGAGATGATGGGCTACGAGCCGGAAGAGGTCTTGTCGCTCCGGTTCCACCAGATCTTCCATCAGGCGCCGGAGTCGGAGTCGTTGTTATCGGTCGTTCATTCCCTGGCGAACATGGTCGTCGAGCTGGCGCACAAGGACGGTTCGGTGGTGCGAGCCCTGATGAGCAAGTCGGCGGCGATGCGGGCCGACGATCAATTCGTCCTCGCGGCTTTCCAGGATCTGACCGAGCAGTTGTGGCAGGACGACCGCTAGCCGCGGTGCCCGCCGGAGCGGCGCGGTAGGCCGCCGGAAACCATCAGCCGGAAATGGCCGAAAGACGAACCGCTGGACACCGCGAGGCGCGGCAACGCCAGCGGGTCGCAACGACGGTCGGCCAAGCCCGCCGTGGCGGCTAGCGCCCAGCGGATGCCGCGGGCGCGCAGTGCGTCCTTGGCGCGGGCGTCGAAATCCCGCGGCCGCCCGTTGGGGTAGGCGAAAATCGTGACGCGCTGGCCGGTTTCGCGCTCGAGTGCCGCGCAGGAATCCGCGATCTCCCGTTCGACTTTGTCGTCGTCGCAGCGGGCGAGGATCGGGTGGGTCACCGAATGCGGGTGCAGTGTCACCAGGCCGTCGCCGGCCAGCCCGCGCGCTTCGTCCCAGGAGAGCATCCGGAACGGACCACCGTCGCCGTCGTCGCGGTGGCCGAGCGCGGCGAAAATCTCGTCCAGCGCCCTGATCCGGTCCGCGTCGGCCAGGTCCTTACACGCCGCAACCGCGGCGGCGTAGGCCCTGCCGCGGTTGGTCACCCCGGCGAGCGAGCGAACGCCCAGCCCCAACGCGGCCAGGTCGACCTCTTGTGCGGTGGTGCGGGCGATCGCGAGCCAAAGCCGGTCCGGCCAAAGGATTTCGCCGCCGTCCAGCGGGCCGGTCGCCAGGAACACCGCCGCGGGCAGCCGCAGCTCGCGCAGCACCGGAACGGCGTGCGTGGCCAGGTTGCGGGTGCCGTCGTCGAACGTGATCGCCACCGCGCGGGGCGGCAGCGTCCCCTCGGCAAGCCGATCGAGGGCCTCCTGCAGCGGGAGGACGTTGAAATGCCTACGCAGATAAGCCAACTGACGGCGGTAGCGCGCCGCACCGAGCACGTGCCCGCAGGGCGGCGACGGCGGTTCGTCCTCCACCCCGTGAAACATCACGATGGCGAGCGCGTCGCGGTGTCGCCGCCGGGCCAGCGCCGGCACCCCGGCGGCGCACAGCAGAGCGGCCACGGCATTCTTGACGCGCGCCATCAGGTGTCAAACGCTAACGGCGCCGCCATGATTCGCGCCTGGTTCGCCACACGATCACCGCCGCGCCGACGATCGCCACAGCGACCCAGCCCGCGCCGAACCACCATAGCCAGCCGAGGTCCGAGTGGCTCTGCGCCCCGGGGGTCGGAGCGGCCGCGGGCGACCGTTCGACGCTCACCGGGTCCTGCCCGCCCGGTGCGGACACCACCGCGACGCCCTTGAGCCGTTGCCAGCGCTTGTTATCGGCGTTGAGCCAGCGCAGCAGCTCGTCGAGCTGCCCGGGCGCCCCATTGGAGGTGGCGACCAGCAGTGACCGGCCCTTGTTGAAAACCGTTTGAAGAGAAGCGAACCGGAGGCCGGGATCCAGCGTGAGCTTGGCGGGCTTGCCGTCGGATTCGGTGGCGTTGACGGTGATCGGGCCGCTGGGCCCCGCGGAAACCGGAAGCACGACGTTGGAGTGATTCCACCCGTCGGCGGCGATCACGATGGCGGGGTCGGACGAGTCGATCGCCTGTTGCGCGGTCGTGACCGTGGTGTAGATCGGCACGGAGCTTATCCGCTGCAGTCCCACCACCAGGTTGATCGCGCGCACCGTGTCGATCAGCGAGTGCGGCTCGATCGCCACCTGCACCCGGGGCATCAGCGACTGCGGCATCGACTGGAAGCCGTCCGGCACCGGCGGCGCGGCCGGATCGCTCTGAATGATGCTGTCGCCGTTGATGTTCAGATTGAGGAGCTGGTTTCCGGCGCCCGCGGTGTAGAAGTCGCCACAGTGTCCGATGTTGGCGGCGACGTCGAGAACCATGTCGAGGCTGGTGTAGCGCTGCAGCAGCCGGTCCGGCACGTCGACCCAGCGGTCGATGGTGCCGTGGCCGTCGGTCGGCCAGTGGTCGATGGTCTCAGGGCCGATCGTCACGGCGATCTGTCCCCCGATGTTCCCGGGCGTCGGGGTGTAGGAGCCCTGCAGATGCACGCGCACGTCGTGTATCGATCTGCCGAACCGGGTCTGGTCCAGTCCGATCGACACCCGCGGCTGCAGGGATGTGGCGTTGACGACGGGCTGGCCCAGTTCGCGCAACGTGACGCTGCCGCCCAGCTGCTGCAGGCTGGGCTTGAGTTGTTCCGCCGCCGCCTTGGAGGACAGGGCCAGCTGCGATACGTCGTTGAACAGCACGGCGGTGTTCGATTCGTCGGACTGCCCAAGGGGTCCCGACATCAGCAACCACGGCACGCCGGTGGCGCCCTGCAGGGAAAGCCCGTTGTCCGGGCCCTCTTTGACGACGATCTGGCGCTCGAGCGATTGCGGGGGCGTCGGGGGCGCCGCCTGTCCCTCGGCCAGCGGCGTCACGATGATCTCGGGCGCCTGCCTGCCATAGCGCGAGGCCACGGACGCGGCCAGTTGGATCGCCGTGTCGGACTCGTTCGCCGACGGCGATTGCGGCAGAAAGATAGAAAGCTTGCGCAGCACGGGCGGCAGGAAATGCGCCACCGTGGTCGGCGGCAGTTCGACCCCGGTGTAGGTGATCGACCCGTTCGCCAGACGCAGCGGGCTCTCCGGGTACAAGCAGAATCCATCCAACGGCACCAGGTAGGACCGCAAGGTCACGGTCATCCACTTGTCGTTGACTTCCGCCCCGGCCAGCGGAATGACTATCGGCGTCTGATCGGCGGTGGGCAGAGTCAATCGGGCGAGGGTGCGCTCGCCCTGGGTCACCGTGAGCTGGCCCGACCGCAGGTTGACCGGCAGTTCGACGGTGGCGTTCAGCGCCGCGGGCGTGAGCCCGTGCAGCACCGGCACGGTCAGCTGTTGGCTGCTCGTCAGCCCCCAGAACTCCAGGGTGGGGGCCGACCCGATGTCGGTCAGCGACAGGGTCGGCGAGTCCGCCGTCGTAACGGGGTCGCGGGCCGCGGACCACGACGCCGGGGCGCTCATCACCAAAAACCCGGCCACAGCGGCCAGCGCAACCACTTTGCCCAGACGTCTCGGGTACATCACCGGAACAGTATGCATTGTCGAAAGCGCCGCAGCCCCACTTACTTAAATCACCGCCTCTTCGACGGCGAAAAAGGATGCGGCACATCCGGCCCGACTTCGCCTTAGCGCGGGGGCCTATCCGATAAGGGGTTCGGTCGCGGCGTCGGGGCGGGCGGAAATGAACGGGGCGTGGCGCATCACTTCGCGACCCAGGAATTGCTGGAAGTAAGGCAGCGAGGCTTCCGTCACGGTGCCGGGCAGCAGAAGCTCCAATATCTGACGCAGTCGCTCGGCGACCCCGCCGGCGGCGATCCGCTTCGGATCGCGGCGCGCTATCGCCTTGAATACCAACCGCGTTCCGAACATGGCGCCCACCAGAAACTCGGAGAGCACCTCGGGGTCGACATCCTTGCGCAGGTCGCCTTCCCTGATCGCTCGCCTCGCCTCGTCGGCGATCTTCACCGCCAGGTCCCCGTAGAAGCTCGCGGCGGCCTCGTTCAATCCGCTTAAGGCAGAGGCCAATTGCTCGGCCGTGCGAACCATTTTGTCGTTATTCAGCACTTCGACGATGGTGAAGGCGCCGTGCAGCATGTTTTCCAGCCCCGGCGATGACGACCCGCACACGTTCCCGAATGCGGTCAGAAGGGTGTCGGAACCCTCCTTCAAGATGTCCGACGCCAAAGATTCCTTGGAATCGAAGTGGTGATAAAGGGCGCCCTTGGTCATTCCGGTCCGCTCGATGATCGCGCCCCACCCGGCGGCGGCATACCCGACTTCCCCGAACACCTCGATGGCCGCATCGAGAATCTTGCGCCGAGTGGCTTCGGATCGGACCTGTCGCGGCACTATTCCTGCACCTCCGGAGTTCGCGTCGGATGCGCGGAGTCGTCTAATTCCACGACCGCAAGTTGCCCAAGGTTAGCAGCCGCCACCGCGACGAGCGGGCAGTCTGACCAACCGCCGCGCGGGTGTTACGCCGAGCCTTCGTCCGTCGAAGTGGCGTTGACGGCGAGGGCCGCACGCCGCCTTAGGAATTGGCGGAAGTAGTCGGTTCGGTCCGGTTGCAGGATCCCGACCAGAAGCAGCATCCAGCAATTCTCCAGGTCGAGCAGGAATCGGTCCGGTTCGTCCAGATTGCTCGTTTTCCTCAGCCCCATGTGCAGGGACACCATCATGCGTCCCACGTCGTCGGGATTGCAGCGTTCGGCGATGTCACCCTCGGTGATGGCCTGCCGAACGACTTCCGATAGGGCTTCCACCCATCCGCTCAGCAGCGTCTTCTGCAGGCCTTCGGAATGCCCGACCGACTCGATCAGGTTCAGGCCGGCCCTGACCAGATCCGTCTTGATGTCTTGAACGGCGATCAGATACGAGAAGTCGATCAGGGTTTCCAGGCCCGAAAGCCCCCGCGTCAGCAGGTCCCCCACGGCGACGGTCGCCGCGGCGATCTGCTTGTTGATGAGCTCCACCGCCAACGCGTGTTTGGACTTGAAGTGGAAATACATCGCGCCCTTGGTGAGCTGGGCCTCGGCGAGGATGTCGTCGAGTCCGACGTCGTGGTACGGCCGGCGGGCGAACTGATGCGAGGCGGCCCGCAGGATCTGCCGCCGCGTCGCGTCGGCGCGTCCATCGGTCGAATGGGTCGTCATCGGTATTGCCAGCTCAGCTCTCGTACGCCCGGAATACACGGCGCCGCGCGCGCGGAAACATGACCCGGGGGGATTGCCGGGGCCCCTCGGCATGGATAACGCGAGCGACCTCGTCGGGGTTTGCGGCCCTGACCTGGTCAATCGCCATCAGGTTGGTGAGCAGGGCATACACCTCGGTTCGTAGGCGGTTCGAATCAACACCGACCGGCCACCCCCGGGCAGTACGTGGGCCACGTCTGAGATTAGCAGCCGGGCCCGCCGCCTTGACGCTCCCGTAAATACCTGTAGTTCAGATCACACCCTCTTTACAAACTATTGGTATGCTTTGTATGCTATTATCAGAAAGTCAGTTTGTGGACGGTCATCTCTCAAACCCCCGGGATCGGGCAAATGAGCAGCCAATACGCCCGCTTTCCGACCACCTGTAGGACGCAAGGGAGAACCACATGCCGGTCGTGACCACTAGGCCACGTGCGCTGGCGCAGTCCGCAGGTAGGGGGCCCAGGAAGGGACTTAGTGCCTTCCCAGTAGCAGGCCAAATACTCTTCGCTGGCGCATATGCCATTAACCATACTTTCAGTATGGATAGTTGCGGAATCCAAGGGTTGGGGTACGGCATGTCCGGTAGGGCCGGGGTCTGACGTGATCGATTTCGGCGCTTTTCCCCCGGAGTTCAACTCCGCGCGGATGTATGCCGGGCCGGGTCCGCTCTCGCTGGTGGCCGCCTCGGTGGCCTGGGACAGCCTCGCCGCTGAGTTGTACACCGCGTCGAGCTGCTACCGGACGGTGATCGCGGGCCTGACGACCGGCCGCTGGTTGGGTCCCTCCTCGCTGACCATGGCGTCCGCCTTCGCTCCCTACATGGCATGGACCGCCGGCGCGGCCGCGCGGGCCGCCGAGACGGCCGGTCAGGCCAGGCTCGCGGTGGAGATCTACGAGGCGGCGTTCGCGATGACGGTTCCCCCGCCGGCCGTCGCCGCCAACCGGGTCCAGCTCGCCACCCTGATCGCCACCAATTTCTTCGGCCAGAACGCCGCGGCGATCGCGGCCACCGAGGCCGAGTACGGCGAGATGTGGGCGCAGGACGCCGCGGCGATGTACGAGTACGCCGCGGGTTCGGCGGCCGCGTGCGAGGTGACCCCCTTCACCCCGCCGCCGGACGTCGCCAACCCGGCCGGCGTGGCCAGCCAGGGCAGCGCGGTCGCCCAGGCCGGAACGTTGGCGGCGACCCACACCACGCTCTCGAACGTTGTCTCCACGGTGCCGAACACCCTGCAGGGGCTTTCCTCACCGGTGAGCGCGCTGACGAGCGGAACCACGGCGGCCACCGGCGGCACCGGCTCGGCCACGTCGTCGCTCATGGACAGCCTGGTGTCCAGCCTGCCCAGCTCCGTGCCCACCTACTTCATGGCCGCGGCCACGCCGCTGTACGGCATGTCCTCCATCCTCGGCATGGCGCAGACCGCGCAAGGCTTGGCGAACGGGGCGATGGCGGCCGCGAGCACCGCGGCGTCGGGGGCGGCCAGCGCGGCGAGCACCGGCGTCGGCGCGCTCGGATCGCTGGGCTCGCTCGGGTCGGGTGTCGCCGGCAGCCTGGGCAGCGCCGCGTCGCTGGGACCGCTTGCGGTGCCGGCGAGTTGGACCAGCGTGATCCCGACGGCGCAGAGCGCCGCGTCCGCGCTGCCGGCCATCAACCTCGCCGGCGCCAACACGCCCCCCAGCATCATGGGCTCGCTGCCGCGCCTGGCCGCCGCGTCGGGCAAGAACCTCGGACCCCGTTACGGCGTCATCCCCACCGTGATGACCCGCCCGCCGTCCGCCGGATACGGATGATCCGGCCAGAACTGCCCGTGATGCTAAGGAGCGGTAAGTGAAGTACACGCCCACTCAGGTCGCCGGCGTGACGATCATTGACCTCGAACCGCAGCGCGACCATCGCGGCTTCTCTTCCCGTTCCTACTGCGCCGACGAATTCGCCAGTCGCGGGCTGACTTTCGACGTCACCCACACGCACATCTACTTCAACTACACCCGCGGCACGGTGCGGGGTCTGCACCACCAGGGGCCGCACGCCCAGACCCAGCTGATCCGCTGCACCCGCGGCGCCATCGCCGCCGTCGCGGTGGACATTCGCCCCGGGTCGAAGAGCTACGGCGACCACACGATGGTCGAGTTGAGCGCCGAGAACTACCGGGCGCTGTTCCTGCCGCCGTTCGTGGCGCACGGCTTCCAAACCCTGGTCGACGACACCGAGGTCAGCTACCAGGTCAGCGGTCCGCCGGCGCCGTTCGACGAGCAGGGATTCCATTGGAGCGAACCCGAATTCGGGATCGTGTGGCCGTTGCCGGTCACGGTGATCTCCGAACGCGATGCCAGTTGGCCCTCACGAACAACCAATTACCCGTCGATCGAGAGTGCAGCGTCATGTCTGAGCCGTTGATGACCCAGGAATCGGTGGATGTCATGTACGTCGAACCAGGGCCGCAGAAGCGGAAACCGGCCGCCATGACGTCGTTGTCCCGCCGCACCACCGCGTTGCCGGTCACCGCCACTTCGGCGCCCGCCCCCGCCGCAAATCCCGTTCGGCGCTGGCAGCACCGGTATTCGCACCGGCTGCGCATCACCGACACGGTGATCGTGTGCGCGTCGGTGCTGCTCGCGCAGCACGTCCGATTCGGTGAAATCGCCAACACGTCGGGTTACTCGGACCTGAGCATGACGCTGCTGTCCCTCCTGTTCGCGGCGCTGTGGCTGTCGTCGCTGGCGGCCTTCCAGACGCGCAAACCGCGGGTCATCGGCGCCGGCATCGACGAGTACCGGCGGATCGGCAGCGCGTCGTTCTGGACCTTCGGAATCATCGCGATGGTGACGCTGCTGGCCAAGGTCGACTTGGCCCGCGGATACCTCGCGATCGCGCTTCCCATCGGCACCATCGGCCTGCTCGGCAGCCGCAGCCTGTGGCGCCAGCACATCACCCGCATGCGGACGCTTGGCCACTGCCAGACCACGGTCCTGGCGATCGGGGACCGGCAGGCCGTTTCCCACCTTGCCCACGAACTGGCCCGCAACCCGCTGGACGGCTACGTCGTGGTGGGCGTGTGCATCCCCGGGTACGGCCCGCCGCGCGGCAACACCATCACCCTCGGCGGCCGCGCGGTGCCGATCCTCGGTGACGTCACCCACGCGGTCGCGGCGATCCAACGCTGCGGCGCCGACACCGTGGCGATCACGCAGACGGATCACTTTGGCATGCACGGGATCCGGGAGCTGATGTGGCAGTTGGAGACCATGGATGTTGACGTCGTCGTGTCGCCCGGGGTGATGGACGTCGCCGAAGCCCGGCTGACCCTGCGCCCCACCGCTGGAATGCCCCTGCTGCACGTCGAAAAGCCGCAATACGAAGGGACGCAACGCTTCCAGAAGCAGGTGTTCGACTTCCTGTTCTCGCTGGCGGCCCTCATCGGCACGGCGCCCATCCTGATCGCGGCGGCCATCGCCATCAAGCTCACCAGCAAGGGCCCGGTGTTCTACCCGGCCGAGCGGATCGGCATCGACGGCAAGCCCTTCACCATGTTCAAGTTTCGGACCATGACCGACGGGGCCGACACCCAGCTCGAGCAGCTGTTGGCCCACAACGAGGGCGCCGGCGGGATGCTGTTCAAGATGCGCCAGGACCCGCGGGTCACCCCCGTAGGCAGGATCCTGCGCAGGTTCAGCATCGACGAACTGCCCCAGTTCATCAACGTGCTCAAGGGTGACATGAGCGTCGTCGGACCCCGCCCGCCGTTGCGGCGGGAAGTCGAAAATTACGACGGCGACGTCAAGCGGCGGCTGTTGGTGAAGCCGGGCGTCAGCGGTTTGTGGCAAGTCAGCGGCCGGTCCGACCTGTCGTGGGAAGAGTCGGTGCGGCTGGACCTGTCGTACGTCGACAACTGGTCGATGTCGGGTGACCTGATGATCGTCGCCAAGACGGTTAAGGCCGTTCTCACCAGTCACGGCGCATACTAGGGAGTCATGACTGAGCCGACGACGCCTGGCGCGGTCGTCCCGTCGGTTCCGCTCTCGCGGATGGCTCACGCGTTCTCGATCCAGCTGATCTGCCGCGCCCTGGGCATGCTGGCCTCGGTGGTCTCCGTGGCGATGACCGCGCGCTACCTGGGCCCGGGACGCTACGGCCTGCTATCCATCGCCGTCCTCTTCATCGCCATGTGGACCAGCCTGGCCGATCTGGGCATCGCCACCGTGATCGTGCGGCGGGTGACCTCCGGGCGGGGCGACCTCGAGCGCCTGGTGCGCGTGAACAGCGGCATGGCCCTGATCTATTGCGTTCCGCTCGCGTTGCTGGCCGCCGGATCCGGGTTGCTCATCTATCGCGACACCGACGTGCGCGTGATGCTCGTGGTGCTGTCGGGGGCGCTGCTGATGCAGACCATGACGACGCGGTTCGAGCCGGTTTTCCTTGCCACCGTGCGGTTCTCCGCGGTGGCCATCTCCGACGTCGTCGGCCGGCTCGGCGCGCTGGGCATGGTCGCCTTCCTGGTCGCCCAACGCGCGGACGTCATCTGGTTCGCCGTCGCGCAACTCATCCCACCCGCCGTGCAGCTGATCATCCAGGGCGCCGCGGCGATGCGGCACATCTCGGTGCGCCCGGTCTTCGCGCCGCGGGAGGCCGTCGACCTGTTGCGGGAAAGCCTGCCGCTGATGGGTTTTCTCGTCGTAGGACTACTGTACTGCCGCGCCGACGGCGTGATCCTGTCCCTGCTGAGCACCCACTCCGAGGTGGGCGTGTACGGGTTGGCCTTCACGATCGCGTTCAACACCATCGTGGTGTCCCTGGTCTTCCTCAAGTCGACGCTGTCGACGGCCACCGAGCTGTTCGCGCGCGATGTCGCCGCGTTCGCCGGCTTCCTGCGCCGCAGCGTGGAGCTGATGTACTTCGTGGCGGTCCCGGTCGCGGTGGTCGGCGCGCTGCTGGCCGGGCCGTTGATCGGGTTGTTCGGTGACAAGGCGTTCATCGCGCGCGGGACGCCGACGCTGGCGCTGTTGTTCGTCGCGGCCGCCGTGCGATTCGTCAGCGGCACCCTGGGCCAGGGTTTGGTCGCCAGCCATCACCAGCGGATCCTGTTGTGGCTGACGGTCGCGACCCTGGTGCTCAACGTGGCGCTCAATCTCGCCCTCGCCGGCCGGTTCGGCGCCGTCGGCCCCGGCGTCGCCCTGGTGTGCACGGAGTTCTTCAACATGGTCGTCAGCAGCTGGTGGCTGCGCCGGCACTGCGGCTACCGTACGCCGGTGATGTTCTTGCTGCGGGTGCTGATACCGACGGGAGCGAGCGCCGCGGTGGCGCTGTTGCTGCAGGAGCATCACGTGATTCTCGTTCTCGCGCTGGCCGCCGTCGTCTATCTGGTCACCAGCGCGGCGGTGGGCCCGTTGCGCTGGTCGGACGTGACTTCCTTGCGTCGAAGTCAGCTGGCGGCATGAAGCGTGAATTGGACCGGCAGTATCTGCAGGCGCCGGCCGGCGACGCAACCGCACTGCCGCCGGGGCGTCCGCTCGCGGTATTGATCGTCGCCGACGACCGCGCCCCGCTCGAAAGCTGCCTGGCCGGCGTCGCCGAACAGCTGCCCGAGCTTCCGGTCTACGTCTACGACCGCGCGGACCGTCCGGAGTCGCCGGCCCGCCACGTTCACTGGGTGTCGGGAACGCCGAAACTCGGCTTCGCCGAGGCGTTTAACGCGCTGGCGGCGCGCGTCCCGGGCGACGCCGACCTGCTGTTGCTGGATGCCCGCGCCCGCCTGCTCGGTCCGTTGACCCGCACCCGGGAACTGCTCGGCCGGCCGCGGGTGGGCGCGGTTTCACCGATGGCGCGCAACGACGCCGTGCCCGGCTGGGCGCCGTGGGACGTCGCGACCCGCCGGCGAACCTTGGTCCGCGAGCTGGCGGCGGGCCGTTCCCGCGCGCGGCGCCGTTCGCCCATCACGGGCCGCTACGCCCGCCAGCCGACCGAAACCCAAGGCGTCGAGGGGGATTTGGACGCCACCTGCCTGGCGATCAGCCGTGCGGCGTGGAACACCATCGGCGGCTTCGACGAAGAATTCGCCGACTTCGGGGCCGCCGCCGACTGGCAGGCCCGGGCCCGCGCGGCGGGCTGGCGGATCCTGCTGGCCGACGAACTGGGCGTCGTCCGCGCGGGGCCCGACGACGTCGGGGGCAGCGCCGCTCGGCGCCGCCGCGAGCAAGACCTGGCGCGAGCCAACACCGCGCTGCTGCTCGAACACCAGCACAGCGTGCATCACGCGGACGCGTACCTGGCGGCGACAAGCCTGCGGGGCCGCTCGCGGCGGACCGCCCGCACCGGCCGGCCCGCGATCGTGATCACCACCAACCGCCTGGTCTACGGCGGCGCCGAACGGCAGAAGGCCTTGCTGGCGGCCGAATTGGATCGCCGCGGCTACCCGGTCACCATCGTCTGCGTGCAACGGTTCGGCCCGATGATCTCCGAGATCCCGGACACCGTGCGCGTGGTGCGCCAGCCGTGGTGGGCGCCCGTCGTCGACCTGCCCGCGGGCCCGGCGGTGCTCATCACCGCCGACACCAACACCGAGGCGGGGTTCGCCACGTTGTGGCGCGCGGCCGGTCGTGATCGGCGCTGGTTGGTCGCGCCGCACGTGCCCCCGGAGGAGGACCGGCCCATCTATTCGCGGCCGCTGACCGCCGCCATGCGCCGGGCCGACGGGTTCATCGTTCTCGCGCAACGGCATTGGGACATGCTGACCGCCCAGCATCGGCTCGGGGGGCGGCGGTTCGTGGCGCCCAACGGCGTCGCCCTGGCCGGCGACCCGGCGCCCCGGACCCGGGCCGCCGGAGAGCCGTTGCACTTGGTCATGCTCTCGCGCATCGTCGAGCACAAGAACCCGCACCTGTTGATCGAGGCGCTCGGCGGCCTGCCCGACATGGCTTGGCGGCTATCGATTTTCGGCGACGGCCCGGACCGCGAGAGGTTGGAGGCGCTGACGCCCGCCGGCTTGCGCGATCGGGTGCGGTGGCGGGGCTGGTCGGCCGGCCCCGGGCCCGCGCTCGCCGATGCGGACCTGCTGTGCGTTCCGAGCCGGTCCGAGGCGTTTCCACTGGTGATCCTCGAGGCGATGGCGCGGGCGGTTCCCGTTGCGGCGTCGGCGATCTGCGCGGTGCCGGAGATGCTCGACTTCGGCGCCGCGGGGTTTCTGGTCGAACCCGTATCGGTGTCGGGATGGCGGGAGACCCTGGCCCGGATCCTGGCGGACCCGGACGCGCTGCCGGCGGTCGGGCGGCGCGGCTTCGAGCGGATGCGCAAGC
This sequence comes from Mycobacterium sp. ACS4054, assembly GCF_001667275.1. GTDB lineage: Bacteria > Actinomycetota > Actinomycetes > Mycobacteriales > Mycobacteriaceae > Mycobacterium. The sequence continues at coordinate 390,549 of NZ_LZHV01000061.1, read as the reverse complement.
ACTACACCGTGGAGGCGATGACCGACGCCTACCTCGATGCGATCACCGCGGTGTTGTGAAAACGCCCACCGGCAAATGACTTTCACGGGGCGCTAGGCCGGGCGCCGCCGCAGGATCTTCGCCACCGTGCGGGGGGACGTCTTGTGCTGCCCGAACCCGCCGTAAAGAAAGTACCTGGGCTCCACGTAGAGCCGCTCGATGTCGGTCGGCACGTCCTCGAAGTGTTCGGAAAGGGCGGCGTCGACAAAGAACGCGTCGGAACCCGAGTGGGAGTTGCAGCAAACGAGGCGGTAGCCGAAGCGGTCGAACAGCGCGGCGAAACTGCTCAGTGATGCGCCGAAGTAGTCATCGGATTGCCACACATGATCGGGGTCGTAGTCGATCTGGAACTTCACCGGCGGCGGGAACTTGCCGTTGTATTCGACAATGAACAGCTTGGGCCGCAGGCCGTCGGCCAACAACTTCTCGACGAGGTAGATGTCGTTGCCGTCCAGGTCGAGGGAGATCACGTCGACTCCGGTGGCGTCGATGCGGGCCAGACCGGTCCGGGTCAGCGCAAGGATGTTGTCCGCGGTGATCCACGCCTGCTGGTAGCTGAACCGCGGGTGGTCCTCGACGGCGACGGCCAGGTCCTGTCCCCCGACCCAGAAGCCCTTCCAGCCCAGGGCGGCAAGGACCAGCGTGTTGTTCTGCGTCCCGTCGCCGACACCGAATTCGGCGAACACACCGTCGTCGAGCCGGCCGATCCGGCGCAAGATTTCCAGTGTTATCCCGTCCTCGTCGGTCGCCGAAAAGCATCGTTTCCCGGCGCGGTTGAGCGGGTTGGGGTGGTTGGCCTTGAGCGACTGGGAATGGTCGAAAAGGATCAGATCCTTGAGCTGGTCCCGCGTTTCGCCGCCAAGAATGCGCCGGATCTTCTGCCGGAGCGTTTCTTTCGTTGGCGGTGTAGCGCTTCTGGCCATTGGAAGCTAAAGCTATCACGGCAATGGGCGGGCATTCCGCGCGTTCGGTGAATAGCGCTGCTGCACAACGGCCGTCCGCGCCGCAAAATTCGGTGCCGATTTGCTTGCCCAGGGCGTTGACCGTGCCGTAGGTTCTGCATTGTCCCGCGCGGGACAGCTCGGGAGGGTTGGATAGGCGTGCTTTGCCGCATCTGCAGTTCGGGCACCACTCTGGCCTTCACCCGCAAGGTCCTCGCCAAATACGACTGCAAATATTACTTCTGCGACAACTGCGGCGCATTGCAGACCGAAGAGCCGTATTGGCTCGACGAGGCGTATGCCAGCCCCATCGCCGCGGCGGACACCACCATGTTGTGGCGCAATCAATATCTGGCCCGGGCGATGTCGGTGCTGCTTTACTTCTTCTTCGATCGCCACGGCCGGTTTCTCGACGCGGCAGGGGGCTACGGCGTTTTCACCCGGCTGATGCGCGACATCGGCTTCGACTATTACTGGACCGACAAGCACTCCCCCAACCTGACCGCGCAGGGCTTCGAGGCGGACGCGGGCCCCGGACCGCCCTACACGGTCGTCACCGCCTTCGAGGTGATGGAGCACCTGACCGACCCGGTCGGATTCGTCGCCGAACTGCTGGAGACCACCGGCACCGACACCATCGTCTTCACGACCGAGATCTTCGACGGCGGGCCCCCGCCGCCCGAGGAATGGATGTATTACGCCTTTGCCACCGGCCAGCACATCACCTTCTATCAGAAATCGACGCTTCAGTTCATCGGACGGCAATTCGGTCTGCAGTTCCACACCTCCAAAACGCGGTGGTGGCAGCTCGGTGGCATGGGTCTGCACATCTGGACGCGGGCCAAGATCAATCCCGTGGCGTGGCGACTGCTCGCCTCGCCGCGCATCACCGGCCTGCTCGAGGGGTTCCCGCGGCGCGCGCTGGAAACCCGCATGTGGACCGACGCCGATGTCTTCCTGCAGGCCGAGGGGCCATGAAATCGCCTCGGGTGCTTTGGCTTTCGCCGTGGACGCGGCCGGCGGTGCGCGTGCAGGCCGAGGGGCTGCTGCGGCGCGGGGCCGACGTCTTGTTGGTCACCTCCGACCGGCACCCGGAGTCGGATGCCGCCCGCGACTACGAGCTGGTCCTCGATCCGCGGTTCAAGACCGCCGCGACGTGGCTGCCGACCGCCAAGGCGTGGCGCCGGGTGCGGCAGTTTCGGCCCGACGTGGTGATCGCCGAGATCGTCCGCGATCCGCGGTGGATCGCGCTGGCCGGATGGGTTCCCCGCATCCAGGTGGTGCACGACGACCGGCCGCACGACCCAGGCGAGCAGGTTCCCTCCTACGAACGCGCGGTGTTCGACCGGTGGGGCGCCCGCTCCGCCGCCACCATCACCTACAGCAACTACGTCGCTTCCGCCGTCGCCGGGCGCCGTGACGTCGCCGGCACCCCCGTGCATGTGGTGCCGCTCGCCAGTGACATTGACCCGCACCGGGTTCCACCGTTCGTGGGGCCCGAGGGCCGACGCGACTTCGTCATGTTCGGCCGGCTCAACCCGTACAAGAACGTCGACGTGGTGCTCGAGGCGTGGCAGCGCCACATCGTCGGCGGCGGCTGGCGCGGGGACAACCTGGTGCTGATCGGTGGCGGGGACCTGGACGCCGGCGCCCTGCCCAAGCACACCCGCTGGCGCAACGGCAGTTACCGCTACGCCGACGTCATCCCGACACTGGCCGCGGCGAAGGGTTCGGTCTCCCATTACCGGCGCGCGTCACAAAGCGGCGTGCAGGTGCTCTCCATGCAGCTGGGGGTGATGCCGATCGTGTCCACGGCCGGTGGTCTGCCCGAGTACCAACCGCCGGGGTGCCCCCCGGTCGGCGTCGACGACGTCGCGGGCCTGGCCGCCGCCTTCGACCTGTTGGCCGACCCGTCCGTCGCGGCGCAGCGTGGTGCCGAGGCGGCGCGCCACTACGCGCGGCATTGCGACGTCGACATCGTCGCGCAGCGCTTCCTGGAAGTCATCGCCGAGGTGCTCGCCGGCCGGCGCTGACGTGGCTCAGGCCGTCCTGGAATCCGAAGGCCGGCAATCGGTTCGGGACTTGGCGAGGCGCTCGGCGAGCCGCACGCCCAGCGCGATGCCCACCAGGGTCGGGTTGGCCTGACTCGACGTGGGCAGCACCGAGGTGCTCGCGACGTACAACCCACGCACGCCGTGGACCTGCAGGTTGGGGTCGACGACGCCGCCCTGAGCGGTGTGCGACATCCGCGTGGTCCCCGCCTGGTGGTAGCCGGCGTGCCCGCCGAGGAACTCGCGGACCGAGCCCTCGACGTCGTCGGTCAGCCACTCCACGCGCCCCGCGCCGTGGCGGCGGAGGTGTTCGTCGATTACGGTGATGGCCGCGCGGACGCTCTCGAAGTCGGCCTCGGAGAAGTGGATGTGGGTACGGAGCCTGCGCATCCCCAGGGCGTCGCGGTCGTCGGTGAGCTCGACCCGGCTCTCCCAATGCGGGAGATGCTCGCCGTGGTAGTGCAGCAGGTACCGATTGTCGGCGCTCTTGACGAAAAAGCCGGGCGCCTTGCGGCCCCTGCGGAGGAACCGGGCATAGGAGAACGTCAGCGCGAACCGGATGGAGCCGAACAGGTCTCGCACGATGTTGCGCAGGTGGGCCAGGATGCGGGGCGGACCGTCGGTTTCGGTGTGCTTGGCGCGGATGGCCTCGGCGAGCAGGAACCGGCCGACCGGGGAGATCAGCGTGAGGTAGACGCCGGACAGGATCCCGCTGCCGTGCCCGGGGTCGCTGATCGGCGGATTCACCAGCCACACAGCGGCGTTCGGCATCCCGGCGGCGCGCTGCAGGCGCGGATCGAGGGTGAAGCGCCGGCGGACATACACCCCGTCGCCGTCCCGCTCGTAGCCGTAGATGACCTGATCGGTGCTGAACTGCACGCGCGCGACCCGGCCCTCGACGTGGGACATGTACCAGCGCCCGAGGTGACCGCCCGCATTCCCCAGCCCGGCCGGATGGTGGCGATCCGACGCCAGCAGCAGGCGGGTCGCCTCCAATCCGCCGGTCGCGATGACGTAGTCGGTGGCGACCACCCGGCCCTGGCGGCCGTCGAGCGCCTTGATCACCAAATGGTCGACGGCGTCGCCGGCCGGCGTCGTCACGATCTCGGTGCAGGTGAGGCCGGTCCACACGGTGAGGGTCGGGGCGTCGCGCAGCGCGGTCCGGTACTCGCTCCCGAAACGCGTTGGCAGCGCCCAGCGCTCGAGATCGGTGGTGCGCACGTCGCCGTCGGGGAGCCCGGCGACCATGTCGCGGTGCGCGAGCTCGGGGATGTCGCGCGCGTTGAATTCCGCCCGCCCGCACGCCGCCCAGTCGCAGGCACGCTCCTGGTACGGTTCGACGTCCTCGAAGCGGATCGGCCAGGGCGCCTGCGCGGTGAGCGGGCGGTCCTCGAAATCGATGGGGTCGAACTTGACGCAGCGGCCGCCCCAGAGCGCCGTCGTCCCGCCCAGCTGTCGGCGGATCATCAGCTCGCTGCGCGCATGCAGGTCGTCGTCCTGCCCCGAGCCCAGCGCTGACAACTCCTGTGCCGCTTTGTCATTGCGCTCCAGGCCGCTTTCGATCAGCGCCACCTGGACGCCGGATCGCGCGAGTTCCAGCGCCGTCGCGATGCCGATCCCGCCGGCCCCGACGACCACCACGTCGGTCTGGATCGTCGTGTCGGGGGCGAACTCCCGCGGGCCCCGGATCACGCGGCGGCACCCCCGCGCAGCTGCGCCGCAAGCGCGAGGAAGCGCGCCACCGTTTCGGCGTCCGGCGGCGCCGCGACGGCCCGGGCCGCCTCGGCGACGCGTCGCGGATCGGTCGTGCTGTAAAGGATTGCGCGGCAACCCGTTGCGGTCGCCGACGACCCGAGGATCAGCTTGGGCAAAGCCCCGGGGGCGAGCGGATCCAGTTGAAGGGCCTCGCGCCACCGTCCCGCCAGATCCGCGTCCGACCGCAACGCTTCGACGAGCGTCGCGTACGACCGCTGCAGCACGCCGAACGCAAGATCCGCCGGCCGCGGCGGCGGATGGAGCAAATCGGCGCGCACCTGGCTCACGCCCCCCGGCGTGAATGCCTCGGCGAAATCCACCTCGAGCCCCTCGTCCTGCGAGACGCCCCAGCCGCGAATCTTGCCCTGCCCACGGGCCCTTTCGAAGAATTGGCGAAGTTCGTCGCCGGCGACGGCGTCGCCCGGGCGGGGGCCGTGCACGAACAGGATGTCGACGTGATCGACACCGAGGGCGGCGAGGCTCTCGTCGAGGCTGCGGGCGGCGATTCCCGCGTCGTAGGTCCGGGCGCTCTCGGGTGTCGCCTGCCGGCGCTTGACCGCGCGCCGCAGGGCCGGCGCCTTGCGCAGCAGCGCCCGCGCCGGGGCCTGGAACCGGCCGAGCCGCCGCGCCATGCCGCCGACATCGATGCCGAATTTCGTTGCCACGGTTACCGAATCGCGCGGGACGGTGCGCAGGAACGCCCCCAGCTCCGCCTCCGCCATGCCCAGGCCATACATCCGTGCGGTGTCGAAGTGCGTCATACCGTTGTCCACGGCCGCGCCCAAGACGGCCATCCGTTCGCGACGGGACGGCGACTGCATCAGGCCGCCGCATCCGAAGCCGACCGCGCTCACCCTCAGCCGCGGCCCCTCGAGCTCAACCTGCCCCAACACCGCAACCCTCATAGATCCGGCGAAGCTGCGCGTCGATGATTTCGGGGCTCCGGGTGGCCGCAATGTGTTCCTGACCCCGCCGGCCGTCCCGCTCGGCCAGTTCCGGGTCGCGCAGGTACCGGCCGATCGCCGCGGCCAGGGCGGGCGCGTCACCGACGGGGACGAGCATGCCCGGGTCGGAGGCGATTTCGGCGGTGCCGCCTACCGGGGTCGCCACGAAGGGTCGCGCGCCGGCCAGGGCCTCGGTCAGGATCATCGGCATTCCCTCGGCGAACGACGGGAGCGTCACCACCCGCACCGACCGGAGCAGATCGCGGACGTGGTCCGGATGCACCCGGGGCTCCACCGACAGCCGCTCGGTGGGCGGCGGCATGTAGTCGTCGACGAGACCCACGATGCGGCAACGCCCTTCGATGCCGTCGGCCAACAGCAGCCGCCACGCCGCGACCAGCGTGTCGACACCCTTGCGGCGGCCGATGGTGCCCGCGAAAAGCACGACCGGCGGGGTCGACCCGGCCCCGGGTGCGTCCCAATCGATGACGATCGGGTTGGCCACGACCGACACCTTCACCGTGGGCGCAACCCAGTTCACGGCCGCGCGCGCCTCCTCCGACAAGACGATGACATGGTCCGCCTTGCTCAGCGTGCCGCCCACGAAGCGGGGGCGCGACCGGGAGAACTGGGGGAAGTCGGAGCCGTGGATGGTGACGATGACCCGGAATCCCCGGGCTCTCGCGAGTCGAATCAGCGGCCCCTCCCGCAGCCAGGCGCCCCCGTTCGACATGTGGAAGTGCACGATGCTGGCGCGCGGTGACCGCGCGAGCGCCGCGCCCGCGCGGGCAGTGAGCACCAGGTTCCTGGCGTGATGGCGCCCGTTCCAGGTCGACAGCACGCGGATCTCATCGGCGCCGATGCCGTTGTCGCGGATGACCCGGATCACCGACTGCGTCCCGCCGAAGCTGTACATGTCGGGACCGACGTGCGTGACGGCGATCATTGCCGGCCGGCGCCGGCCAGCGCCGGCGCGCCGTCGGTGCGGGCGCCTTCCGCTTCTGAGTTCCTGCGCCACAGCCCGGCGAATCCCGTGGCCGTGCCGAGCGCCAGCCCCAATGCCAGTGCGTCCATGGGCATTTCGGGCAGTGGCCAGACGGCGGATATCGCCAGCAGACCGGCGCACACCGCCGCGCTGATCTTGGCCGGCACGGTTGCGCAGCGCACCGCCCTGACCACCGGCGTCAACGCGAACCACGCGAACGCCGCCATGCCCACGGCCCCGGCCTTGGCCAGCCACCATTGGTAGAAGAGGTGCGAGTAGGTGGGACCCAGGGTCCAGGCGAAGGCCTTCGGATCGTTCCCGGAGGGCAGCTGATAGGCGTAACCCAGGCCATGGCCGAACACCGGGGCCTGCGCGATCGCGGCGTTGAGGCGGGCGACTTCGCGCAACCGGTCCAGCGTCGATTCGTCGGTGGCGAGCGCACTGGCCGAAACACCGCCCAGCACCCGCTGATTGAAGGCCGTGAACTGATCGCTGAGCCAGGACCCCGCCTCCGAATGCTGAAGCAAGAACAGCGATCCCGGCACGGTCAGCGCGAACACGCCCGCGCTGACGACGGCGACCATGGCCGAGCGGCGCAGGGCCGGCCAGCCGAAGGTGGTGAGGAAGGCGACGGCCGCGCCCACCGCGACGGCGATCAGCGTGTTCCGGGAAAAGGCCAGCAGCGAAATGATCAACGCGGGCGGTCCGAAGGCGAAATACGTTGCGGGCCTGACCCGGCCGATGATCGACGCGGCGACCAGGGCGGTCAGCGCGGCGGTGGCCGGGGTCTGGGTGGACAGGACGATCCGCAGAGCCTGACCCGCGCCGGTCGCCCCCTCCAGGCTCTCCGCCCGCCCCGCCAGCCGGATCGCATGCAACGAGCTGATGATCGCCATGCCGGCCGAAAACCACAGCGTCACGACCATCACCCGGATGCAGAATTTGAGGTATCCGCCGTACACGATCAACAGCGCCAGCACGAATCCGACGACCATTTCGATCAGGGTCGTCGACTCGTGCAGCACCATGGTCGGATCGTGTCCCATCTGGAACCCGACGACGGTGAAGTACACGACGGTCAACGCGAACATCGCGGGCAGCAGGAATTCCTTGGCCCGCGGTTTCACGATCGGCAGCAGGTAGCAGATCGCCAGCACCGCGGCCACCTGGTACGCGTAAATCGCCAGCGGGCCAATGACTTTGCCGATGTGCAAGCCCTCCGGCAGCGCGGCGAAGGCCAAGAACAGCGTCACCCCCGCCAGCCCTTCGCGCTTCACCCAGTAGACCACCAGGCAGAAGGTCGCGGCGATCAGCAACGCCCCCTCGGTGGTCCGGCGCACGGAGAGCACACCAAAGATGAAGCAGCCGAACAGGAATACCGTCAGCAGGACGCCGTCAACTGCCAGGCGGGGGCGACCGGGCAGGTAGGGAATCACGCTGGCCCGCTGACCTTCGTCCGGTAGGTCTTGGTCGCGGCCCGGATGTGCAGGGACGGCCTGGCGTCGGTCAACACGGTGCCGACCACGTGCGCGCCGGCCGAGCGCAGGGCGGTGAGGGCGTCATTGAGCTCGTCGACGGTGGTCCGGCGCGCCCGCACCACCAACACGGTGGCCGACACCGCACCGGCCAGCAGGCCGCTGTCGGCGGTCGCCAGCACCGGGGGGCCGTCGACCACGATGCGGTCGAAGCGTGACGACAGGTCCAGCAGCACCCTGTCGATGACTTCCGGCAGAAACGCGCTGGACGGCGGGGTCTCGCGGCGCGCGGATCGTGAGGCGAGGATGAACAGCTTGGCGATCGGCGTGGGTTTCACCGCTTCACCCGCGATTTCGGGATTGGCCAGGGCGTTGGCCAGGCCCTCCCCCGACTCGACGCGCAGCAATCCGGCGATCACGTGCCGGCGCGTGTCGCCCTCGACGAGCAACACGTCTTCGCCGATCTCGGCCAGCGCCAGCGACAGGTTGAGCGCCGTGGTGGTGGTCCCCTCCCCGCCGAACGGCGCCGCCACCAACACGCGGCGGGCGTCGGACCCCATCGCCCTGAGCAGCCGGGCGCGCAGGCCCCGCACGGCGTCGTCCAGGGCGGAGTCGACGCCGAACCGCGGGGTGTTGCCGCGCCGGCCGGGCAGCTCGGCCAAAGTCGGCAGGCCCGAAAGTTGTTCGAGCTTCTCCCGCGAGCGCACCGTGCGATCGTTGGCCTCGCGGGCCACCGCCACCGCGATGGCCAGAAGTATCCCGGCGACGAATCCCATCGCCATGTTGCGCACCGGCACCGGCGTGACGGGATGATCGGGCACCCGCGGCGCCTCCACCACCCTTGCCCGGGCCACCGGCAGCGGCTTGGCCGCGGGTTGGCCGGGCGTTTCCGACGGTTGGGGCGCGGGCGGATTCGGCTCACCGTTGTCGGGCCGCACCCCGGGGGTCACCGGCGCGGGACGACTGTTGGGGCCCGTGGTCGCGCCGAGCGTGGGCACCAGCGCGGCGAACTGATCGGCCATCGCTCCGGCCAGCGCCGCGGACCGGTTCGGGTCGGTGTCCTTCACGGTGATCGTGAAAAGCATGGATTTCGCGGTGTATTTCACCTGGGTCTGGGTCACCAGGGCGTCGGGGCTGATCGGGACCTGAAGCTGGTTGACCGCGCGTTCGGCGACCGTCCGTCCGCCGGCGATCTGCGCGTAGGACGACAACCGCTCCTGCGCGGTCAGCGTGCCGTTGTACAGCTCGGTGAGGTCGGTGGCACCGGGGAACGAAATGAGAATGGTGGCCGTCGACTGATAGTGCTTGGTCTGCAACGCCGTGACGGCCGCGGCACCGATCGTGCATGCCAGCAGGGCACCGAGGGCGAGTTTCCAATGCGTGAGCAGCGTCCGGACAAAGGTGCGGAAATCCATCCACTAACCTTTCTGGGCCGACGCCACCCGGCGTCGAATTCGATTTGCTTTGCGCCAGCCGCGCAAAGCCCAGTGCACATTATGCAGCAATGGCCATGCAGCATCGTCCTAATCGCAATGCCTTGTGGTCCGCGCGGTCGACGCATTTGCTGGCGGCCAGCATCATTGGGGCGGGGCGGATGTCAGCGCATCGCGCGGCAAGTCGAGCGTCGCCAGCGGATACCCGCCGGTTTCGTCGCGTCCGTAGCGCGCCAGCCGCATTGGCGGATAGTTCACCACGTGCGACGCGTCGGGCTTGTGCTGTTGCCAATCCACGGAAGCGCGCAGCGTGTAATGCCCCGGCGCCAACCCCGCCAGGTCGACGGTCACCGATTCGGTGAACGACGCCGGGGCCGGCTGATTTCCGGCGTTGTCGCCGGAGCCCACCAGCTTCTTCAAGGCCACTCCCGTCGGCAGCGTGCGGACCACCGCCCCGGAGAAATCCACCAGCCGGTAGCTGGGCACCCAATTCTCGATCGCCCCCGCCGAGCCGTAATTGGTCCACACCACCGATATGCTCGCCACCCCGTCGCGGACCGATTGCGATCCCTGCCGAGCCTCCACGGAGTATCGATAGCCCGCCGCGACGTTGGCCTGCGCCCACAGCAGGTACAACGCCGGGTCCATCGGGGTGGTCGAATCCACGGCCGGGAAGTTGAAACTCGAGGTCATCGACACGTGATACTTGACGACGTCGCGCAGGCCCTTCTCGTAGTAGGACCGCGGGCTGGTTCCCTCGGGCAGCTGGCACCACTCGGTGATCACCAACGCCGAGGCCAGCCGGTCCTTCAGCTGGGTGACGAGCGGATCCTTCGTGTGCACGTAGTAGGAGCCGTCGGAGTCGGCCCAGACCGGCAACGGCGCATAGACGCCCAGGCAGTCCGAGCGGATGCCCACCGGCGCGGAGACCCGCTTGGTGACGTCGTCGGCGAGCAACTGGCGAACGATCTCCGGGTTCAGCGCGGTGGTCACCAACTGCGTGTGCGGGAAGGCATTCACGTTCGCCGTGACGAGCTGGGCGATAGCCGCCTTGGTGATGCTCTGGTCACGAAACTGGCTGTAGTAACCCAGCTTTGCGATGCTCTCTTCGGGTAAGGGGCCGGGCGCGCCCAGCGTGTCGCGCAGGTAGGCGATGTGGTTCTCGCTGAAGTCCCCGTAGCCGGAGAACTCGAAGACGCTGAGCCGCTCGTCGCGGTCGTAGCGGCGGCCGAGCGCGGCGAGCAGCTGACCGAAGGCGTTGAGGTAGGCCGAATCGTTCCAGTTCGGCACCACCTGGGCCACCCCGGGCGTCCACCAGTATCGTTGCGGCCCCGTATAGCTGGTGGACGCGGGACGCATCCAGTCCGGAATCGCGATGTTCGTGTTGTTCGGGTAAGTGGTGTCGCAACAGGAGCTGTAGGCGAACACGCGAAGGGTGAGCCGCATGTTCCGGCTCGCCACCTTGGCCAGCGCGTCGTCGATCACGCTGAAGTCGAACTTCTTCTCGTCGGGGGCGTCGGCGGGCAGCGTGCCCGGGTCGACGGGCTGCAGCTGCCGCCACGAAACGCGCAAGCTGGCGTCGTAGGAGGCCGGCCAGGCCGGATACCGCTGCTGAGCGGAATTGGCTTGCGGGAAAAGCGGCATCAATAGGTCTTCGTACTGACCGCGCAGGGGATTCGAGATCTCCTGCACGTTCAGCGGGATGGCCGGACTGATCACCGCCGACAACGGATCGGGGTCGCTGTGGCCTCCGCATCCGCTCAGCACCAAGGCCGCGCACGCGACAATCGCCGCCGCGCGTCTTCTGAGTGTTCGGGCCATCGCTGCGATGCTAGATGGTGCCCGTCGGCAACGCCTTGCGGTCGGCCAAAAACGGCAGCGACAGCCAGCGCGCGGCCAGTAGGGCCTCCATCGCATCGCCGGGGACGGGCCGTGACAACAGGAAGCCCTGCGCCCGGCGGCACCCGTGTTGCACCAAAGTCGTTGCCGCGACCGGTGTTTCAACTCCCTCGGCGACCACGTCCAGACCGAACGCCTCGGCCAGCCCGATGATGGCGCGCACGATCGCCAGATCACCGGCGTTGTTGCCCAGGTCGCGCACGAACCCGGTGTCGATCTTGAGCATGTCGACCGGCAGGGACTTCAGGTGCGACAACACCGCATAGCCGGTGCCGAAGTCGTCGATGGCCAGCTGGACCCCGATCTCCTTGAGCTCCGCCAACGTCTTTCGCGTGGTGTCGATGTCGTGCACCACGGCGCGTTCGGTGATCTCCAGGCACACCGAGCCGGGTTCGAGGCCGAACTCGTCGATCGTGTCGGCGACGTCGCGTACGAACCCGGCGGTGATGAGCTGGATGGGCGACACATTGATCCGCATGACGGTTCCCCGGCCGACGCCGTTGGCCTGCCAGCGACTGAAGTCGGCGCACGCGGTGCGCATCACCCAGCGGCCCAACTCCCCGGCCAGGTTGGTCGATTCCGCGATCCCGATGAACGAGTCCGGCAACAGCAGCCCCCAGATCGGGTGCCGCCAACGCACCAGCGCTTCGGCCCCCACGACGGCGCCCGTCGACAGGTCGACCTCCGGAAGGTAGTGCAGCAGCAGCGCTTCGCTGCCGATGTCGCCTTGCAGATGCAGCTCGATGTCGTTGCGGAACGCGCGTTTGAGGGACATGTCATCGGTGGACATCGCGATCTGGTTGCCGCCCGCGCGTTTGGCCGTCAGCACCGCCTCGTCGGCGCGGCGGAGCAGGTCGGTGCAGTTGTCGCGGCCCGGGGTGCCCACCGCCAGCCCGATGCTGACCGTGCGGCTGATCACGTGACCGCCGATGGCCAGGCGCTCGCACAGCATGGTCGACAGGCGCTGGGCGAACGATTCCGCGTCCTCCGGCGACATCGGCTCGTCGGGGACCACGACGAACTCGTCGCCGCCCAACCGGGCGATGGTGGCGTTCGGCGCGCAGATCCGGATGCGCTGCGCGAAGACTCGAATGAACCAGTCGCCGGCGGTGTGGCCGAGGTAGTCGTTGATCGGCTTGAGCCGGTCGAGGTCGAGGTACAGGACCGCGACGGGACCGGGGCGTCCCGTCAGGAGCCGCTCGGACAGGTGCGCGACCAGGGCGCGGCGGTTATAGAGGCCGGTCAGGTCGTCGTGCTCGGCGAGATAGCGAAGCTTCTCCTCGGCCGCGATGCGCGCCTGCAGCTGCGCGAACAACGCGGCGACGGCCTCGAGCGTGTTGATCTCCTCTTGCAGCCACTTGCGGGCGCCGAACTTGACGAAGCCGAGCAAGCCGGTGGTCGTCTCACCCGACACCAGCGGCGCGGCGGCCACCGAGGGCGAGGCCTCCACTTTCTCGCCGCCCAGCCGGCGCCGGAAATACCGTTTGGACTGCGCCGGCCGGACCACCACCGGTTTGCGCGCCTCCCGGCACTGCGCCAGGACCGACTCGGCGATGTCCAGCTGGGCGAACGCCGTCGGATCCGGTTCCCCGGCGTCCGTTCGCGGCGGCCACTCGGCGACCAGCGCCGAGGTCCCGGTGTGCGGGTCGAGGTGACGCAGGAAGCTGGCGTCCACATCGAACTGCTCGACGAGCTGCTCGAGTACCTTGGCGCTCACCTGGGCGGCCGTGGTCGCCGTTGCCTCCATCAGCTGTGTGGCAACGGAGGTGACGACTAGGTCCAGGCTGCGCGGCACGGTCTCCTCCGGTAAGGGCAAACATCCAGGAGCGGTCGCGATGGCGAATTCCCGTCAACTGCGCGTCGATGCGCATCGGCGGGCCCTTTGGGTTCGCTTGGCTGTCTGTCAGGCGTATTCGGACCGGGCGGGCCACGATCGGTTTTGGTCAGCAGAACCTATCACGCACGACCCGCCCCAACTGGGCTAACGAAGATCTTCCGGCCCGGTCCGGTCGACGCTGGTGGACGCCACGAAAGGCCGGTCAGGCCGACGCCGCGTCGTTAGCTATGTCAAGCGTCGCGATCGGGTACAGACCGGATCCGTCGCGCCCGTCGCGGGCCAGCGCCATCGGCGCGTAGTTCACCACGTGCGCGGCGCCCGGCTTGTGCTGCTGCCATTCCACCGACGCGCGCAGCGTGTAGTGACCGGGCGCGAGCCCCGTCACGTCGACGCGCACCGACTCGGCCGTCGACTCCGGCACCGCCTCCTCGCGGGACTGGCTGGAGTCGTCGTGCACCAGCGTCTTGAGATTGACCGCCGCCGGGATGGTGCGGACCACGGCGCCGGAGAAGTCGACCAGCTTGTAACCGGGCGCCCACCGCTCGGTGGCCGCCGCGGAGCCGTAGTTGGTCCAGACCACGGAGATGGACGCGACCTTGCCCTGGATCGACTGCGACCCCGGCTTCGCCTCCACCGAGTAGCGGTAGCCGGCGGAGGTGTTCGCCTTTGCCCAGAGCAGGTACAGCTTGGGGTCCATCGCCGACGTCGCGTCCCGGTCCGGGAAGTTGGCGCTCGACGTCATCGAGACGTGGTACTTGACGACGTCGTGCAGGGCCTTCTCGTAGTAGGACCGCGGGTCGGTTCCGTTGGGCAACCGGCACCACTGGCTGATCACCAGCGCGGAGGTGAGCCGCTGCTTGATCGCGGCGACGGCCGCGTCGTTGAACCGCACGTAGTGCGAGTCGCTGGACTCGGCCCATTCCGGCAGGGGCGACTGCACGCCAAGGCAATCCGCGCGGATGCCGACCGGCGCGGACAGTTTTTTCGTCACGTCGTCGGCGAACAATTCGCTGGTGATTTCCGGATTCTCGGCGGCGACCACCAGTTGGGTGTGGCCGAACGCGTCGACGTTGGCCGCGACCAGCTGCCCGATGGCCGCCTTGGTGATGCTCTGATCGCGAAACTGGCTGTAATAGCCCAACTTCGGCAGGCTGTCGTCCGGGCCGGGCCCCGGCGCGCCGAGCGCGTCGCGCAGGTAGGCGAGGCTGGTCTTGCCGAAATCGCCGTATCCGGAGAACTCGAACACGCTCAGGCGCTCATCGCCGTCGTAGCGCCGGCCGAGCGCGGCCAGCAACTGCCCGAAGTTGTTCAGGTAGTCGGGGTCGTTCCAGTTCGGCACGACCTGCGTGACACCCGGGGCCGGACTGTTGGGCGGCGAGGGATAGCTGGTGGCCGCCGGGCGGAGCCAGTCCGGAATCGCGATATTGGTGTTGCCCGGATAGGAATCGTTGCAACAGGATTTGTACGCGTACACGCCGAGGGTCAGCCGCATGTTGCGGCTGCCGACCTTCGCCAGCGCGTCGTCGATCGCGCTGAAGTCGAACTTGCGGTCATCGGGGGCGTCGGGGGGCAGCGTGCGCGGGTCGACGGGCTGCAACTGTCGCCACGACACCCGCAGGCTCGCGTCGTACGAAGCCGGCCACGCGGCGTACCGCTGCTGAGCGGAATTGCCTTGCGGGAAAAGCGGATTCAAGCCTTCTTCGTACTGGCCGCGCAACGGGTTGGGAATCTCTTGAGCGCTCGGCGGGATGGCCGGACTGACCATCGCGGACAGCGGCCCGGGATCGCTCTTGTCGCCGCATCCGCTCAGCACCATGGCCGTGCACACGGCAGCGACCAGCGCGCTCT
Source organism: Mycobacterium sp. ACS4054 (assembly GCF_001667275.1). Lineage (GTDB taxonomy): Bacteria > Actinomycetota > Actinomycetes > Mycobacteriales > Mycobacteriaceae > Mycobacterium. The sequence continues at coordinate 375,342 of NZ_LZHV01000061.1, read as the reverse complement.
TCCTCGTCTTCACGGTTGCTTCTCCCAACACACACCGATGGACCTCGAAATGGCCCCCTACTACCTGGGTTATCTGGTGCGTGTATCCGACGCGGGGCAGGTCACGAATTGGCGTAGCGCAGCGTAACACGCACCGCCCGGCCGGCCCCGCCCCGCGAAGCGGCGTCAGTGAGACGGGTCACAATGTGGGCGACCCTGTCACGCTCGAGGAGCCCGCGGTGTCTCAAGGGCATCAGGCCCGTGAGAACAGGAGACAGCAATGACCGAGGTGGCCGCACAGAAAACTCATGTCGTCGTGGTCGGAGGCGGATACGCCGGAACCCTGGCGGCGAATCACCTACGGCAGCGTCCGGACGTCGACGTCACCCTGGTGAACCCCCGCCCCGTCTTCGTGGAGCGAATCCGCTTGCACCAGTTGGTCGCCGACACCGGCGCCGCGACCGCGGACTACGCGACGCTGCTGGCCGACGGTATCGAGCTGGTCGTCGACACCGTCGACCGCATCGACGCCGCCGCGCGGCGGGTCCTGCTGGGCTCGGGCGCCGAACTCGACTACGACTACCTGATCTACGCCGTCGGCAGCACGGGGGCGGCGCCGTCGACCGTGCCCGGGTTGGTGGACTTCGCCCATTCGGTGGCCGACCTGGAGAGCGCGCAGCGACTGCGTTACGCGCTGACCGACCTGCCGCTGTCCGCGCCCGTCACCGTAGTCGGCGGCGGCCTGACCGGCATCGAGACGGCGGCGGAGCTGGCCGAACAGGGCCGGCGGGTGACCCTGGTCTGCGGCGGCACGCTCGGCCCGTCGCTGAGCAAGCGGGGGCGTCGTACGGTGGCCAAGCGGCTGCGCGGTTTCGGTGTCAACGTGCTGGAATTCGTGGCGGTGGCCGAGGTGCGCTGGAACGAGGTGGTGTGCAGTGACGGCGCCGCGCGGCCCAGCGCGGCGACCATCTGGACGGCCGGGTTCACGGTGCCCGACCTGGCGGCACGCAGCGGCCTGAGCACCGACGCGCTGGGCCGGCTGCTCACCGACGAGACGCTGACCAGCATCGACGACCCGTACGTCGTCGCGGCCGGCGACGCGGTCGCGCCCTCGGGGCAACCGTTGCGGATGAGCTGCCAGGCGGCCGGGCCGCTGGGCGCGCAGGCCGCCAACACCGTGCTCAGCCGCATCGCCGGGGAGGCGCCCGCGCCGCTGAGCCAGGCGTTCGTCGGCCAGTGCATCAGCCTGGGCCGCTCCTTCGGCACGGTGCAGTTGGCGCGCACCGACGACACCCCGGTGAACGTGGTGGTGGGCGGCCGGACGGCCGCGTCCATCAAGGAGGCCGTGTGCAAGGGCACGCTGTGGGCGATTCGGCGCGAGGTCGCCAAGCCCGGCTCGTATCTCTGGATCAAGGGCGGCAAGAGGCCCGCGCAGGCGCCGGCGGAGACCGCCCTCCGATGACGCACGCGCAGGACGGCAGCGAGCACGCGGCACGGTTCACCGTGCTGCGGCCGCTGCTGTTCACCATCGCCTACGAGATGCTGGGCTCGGCGACCGAGGCCGACGATGTGCTGCAGGACAGCTATCTGCGGTGGGCCGCGGTCGACCTGTCGACGGTGCGCGACACCAAGTCCTACCTGGCCCAGCTGGTCACCCGCCAGGCGCTCAACGCGCTACGCGCCGACGCGCGCCGACGCGAGGAGTACGTGGGCCCGTGGCTGCCGGAGCCGCTGCTCCTCGACGAGCAGGACCCCTCCGCGGATGTCGTTCTGGCGGAATCGATTTCGATGGCGATGCTGGTCCTGCTGGAAACGCTGAGCCCCGACGAGCGCGCGGTGTTCGTGCTGCGCGAGGTGTTCGGCTTCGACTATGCCGAGATCGCCGAGGCGGTGGGCAGGCCGGCGCCGACGGTGCGGCAGGTGGCCCACCGGGCGCGTGAACACGTGCGGGCGCGGCGGAAGAGGTTCGACGCGACCGACCCGCAACGCAACGCGCAGATCACCGCCCAATTCCTGCAGACGGCCGCCAGCGGTGACGTGGAGACGCTGATGACACTGCTCGCCCCCGAGGCCACGTGGACGGCGGACAGCGGCGGCAAGGTCAGCGCGGCCCGTCGGCCGGTGGTGGGCGCCGAGCGGGTGGCCCGGGCCATCGTCGGCCTGATCCGCAAGGCGACGGCGATCGAGGGCTTCCGCGTCGACATGGTCACCTGCAACAGCGCCCCGGCCGTGCTGCTCTACCTCGGCGACCAGCTCGAAGGGGTGATCACGCTGGAGATCGCGAACGACAAGATCACCAACTTCTACGTGACCCGCAACCCGGACAAGCTGACGGCCCTGGCGACGGCCCGCGACGTCAGCCGCGGGTAGGCCGGGGTGCGAAAGGCCGCACTTCTGTCAAGCTAGGTCGGTGCGTATCGACCGGCTCGGCGACCTTGGCGCCGCACCCCAGGTGCTGCGCGCCGTCGGCGCCGCCACGGCCCGGCTCGGCCTGCCGCCGCCGGCCGCGCTGACCGGCGACTGGTTCGGCGCGCTCGCGGTGATCGCCCCGAGCGTGTCCGCGCAGCCGGTCGAGCTCGACGCGGCCTTCGCGGTCCGGCTGGGCGCCCCGCCGGCCGACTCCCCCGCGGCGGGCGGCGGCTGGATCGGCTACCTCTCCTATCCCGATCCCGGCGCCGGCGGCGGGCCGAACCGGATTCCCGAAGCCGCGGGCGGCTGGACCGATTGCGTCCTGCGCCGCGACCGGGACGGCCAGTGGTGGTACGAGAGCCTGTCGGGCGCGGCGATGCCGGACTGGCTGGCCGCCGCGCTGGCGACGGCGCCGCCACCGGCGCGCGAGTGCCGGATCGACTTCCGCGTCGGCGACCGGGTGGCCCACCGCGACGGCGTGCAGAACTGCCTGGAGGCCATCCGCGCCGGCGAGGTCTACCAGGCCTGCGTGTGCACCCAATTCACCGGGACGGTCGACGGCGCCCCGCTGGACTTCTTCGCCGAGGGCATCGCGCGCACCTCCCCGGCTCGGGCGGCCTACGTCGCCGGGCCATGGGGCGCGGTGGCGTCGCTGTCCCCGGAGCTCTTCCTGCGGCGCCGCGGCACGCTCGTGACGTCCAGCCCGATCAAGGGCACCCTGCCCCTGGACGCCTGGCCGTCGGCGCTGCGGGCGTCGGCGAAAGAGGTGGCCGAGAACATCATGATCGTGGACCTGGTGCGCAACGACCTCGGCCGGGTGGCGACCGTCGGCACCGTCACCGTGCCCGAATTGTTGGTGGTGCGCCGCGCCCCCGGGGTGTGGCACCTGGTTTCGACGGTGTCGGCGCGGGTCCCCGTCGACCTGCCGACCTCGGACTTGCTGGACGCCGCGTTCCCGCCCGCGTCGGTCACCGGGACGCCCAAACACCGCGCGCGCCAACTGCTCTCGCAGTGGGAACCGCATCGTCGCGGAATATACTGTGGGACGGTCGGTTTGGCCTCCCCCGTGGCGGGCTGCGAACTGAACGTCGCCATCCGCACCGTCGAGTTCGACGCCGCCGGCGGGGCCGTGCTGGGCGTCGGCGGGGGAATTACCGCCGATTCCGATCCCGACGCCGAATGGGCCGAATGCCTGCACAAGGCGTCGCCGATCGTCGGGCAGCCCCGCATCGCCGCCGCGTTCTCGGCCGGCTGATCCTCACCCGCGGCGCGACTGCAGGACCGCGTCGTAGAGCTGCCGCGAGCGCACGGCCGGATGCTCGGCGGCCACCTCGCCACACGCGTCCTTGACGCGCGCACCCCCGGCCACCAGCTCCTCCACCCGCTCGACCAGCGACGGCAGGTCCGCGCGCGGGGTGGCGCCCGCCAGCACGACGGTGACCTCGCCGAGCACCCCGTCGTCCGCCCACGCCGCCAGCTCGTCCAGCGACCCGCGCACCACCTCCTCGTGCACCTTGGTCAGCTCGCGGCAGATGGCCGCGCGCCGGGCGCCGCCGAGCCGGTCGACGGCGTCGCGCAAACACGCGGCCAGCCGGCGCGGCGATTCGAAGAACACGCAGGTGCGCCGCTCGTCGGCCAGCGAGTCCAGCCAGGCCCGCCGCGCCGCCCTCTTGCGGGGGGCGAACCCCTCGAAGCAGAACTTCTCCGCCGGCAGGCCCGACAGGGCCAGCGCCGTCATCACCGCCGACGGGCCGGGCAGGCAGGTCAGCGGCAGGTCGGCGTCCACGCAGGCCGCGACCAGCCGGAAGCCGGGGTCGCTGATCACCGGCATCCCGGCATCGCTGACCACCAACACCGTCGCCCCGGCCTTCAGCGCGGCGATCAGCGATTCCACCCGGGCCGCCTCGACCCGGTCGAACAGGCTGATGACGCGGCCGCCGATAGTCACGTCCAGGGCTTTCGCCAGGGTGCGGACGCGCCGGGTGTCCTCGGCGGCCACCACGTCGGCGTGGGCGAGGGCGTCGATGAGCCGGGGGGAGGCGTCCGACGGCTGGCCCAACGGGGTCGCGGCCAGCAACAGGCGGCCAGTGGTCATGTCGGACAGCCTACGATCGACACCGATGTCCGCCCCGCCCCGCGAATCCTTGGTCGCCGGCCCCGAGCATGTCGTGCCCGTCGTCAGCCCGGGGCCGATGGTTCCGGTGGCCGACTTCGGGCCGACCGATCACATCCGCGGCTGGGTCGTCACGGGCGTGATCGCCGTGCTGGCGACGATCACCCGGTTCCTCAATCTCGGGTCGCCGACCGACGCCGGCACACCCGTTTTCGACGAGAAGCACTACGCGCCCCAGGCCTGGCAGGTGCTGCACAACCACGGGGTGGAGGACAACCCCGGGTTCGGCCTGGTGGTCCACCCGCCGGTCGGCAAGCAGCTGATCGCGATCGGCGAGGGGATCTTCGGCTACGACGGGGTCGGCTGGCGGTTCACCGGCGCCCTGCTGGGCGTCGTGCTGGTGGTGCTGGTGACGCGGATCGTGCGGCGGATCAGCCGCTCGACGCTGGTGGGCGCCATCGCCGGGGTGCTGGTGATCTGCGACGGCGTCAGCTTCGTCGCCGCGCGGACCGCCCTGCTCGACGGCATCCTCACCTTCTTCGTGGTCGCCGCGTTCGGCGCTCTCATCGTCGACCGCGATCAGGTGCGCCAGCGCCTGCACGCCGCGCTGCTGGAGGGCCGGGCGACCGCGACGGTGTGGGGTCCGCGGTTGGGGGTGCGGTGGTGGCGCTTCCTGGCCGGCGTCCTGCTCGGATTGGCTTGCGGCACAAAGTGGTCCGGCCTGTATTTCGTCCTGTTCTTCGGCGTGATGTCGTTGGCGTTCGACATCGCGGCGCGGCGCCAGTACCAGGTGATCCGGCCCTGGTTCGGGGTGTTGCGGCGCGATCTGCTGCCCACCGGTTACGCGTTGGGCCTCATCCCCGTCGCGGTGTACCTGGCCAGCTACGCGCCGTGGTTCGCCTCCGAGACGGCGATCGACCGCCACGAGGTGGGCCAGTCGATCGGCCCGCATTCGGTGGTACCGCTGCCCGACGCCATCCGCTCGCTATGGCACTACAGCGCCAAGGCTTTTCAATTCCACGCGGGCCTGACGAACTCCGCCGGCAACTACCACCCCTGGGAGTCCAAGCCGTGGAGCTGGCCGATGTCGCTGCGGCCGGTGCTATACGCAATCGATCAGCAGAACGTGTCCGGGTGCGGCGCGCAGTCGTGCGTCAAGGCGGAGATGCTGGTGGGCACCCCGGCGATGTGGTGGCTGGCGGTGCCCGTTCTGCTGTACGCGTGCTGGCGCACGTTCGTGCGCCGCGATTGGCGTTATGCCGTTGTGCTGACCGGTTATTGCGCCGGGTGGCTGCCCTGGTTCGCCGACATCGACCGGCAGATGTACTTCTTCTACGCGGCGACGATGGCACCGTTCCTGGTGATGGGGATCGCGCTGATCTGCGGGGACATCCTCTACCCGCCGAACCGCGCCCGCGGTCTGGGCGCCGAACGGCGCACGCTGGGGCTGATCGCGGTGTGCTGTTACGTCGCTCTGGTGGTGACCAACTTCGCCTGGCTGTTCCCGGTGCTTACCGGGCTGCCGATTTCGCAGCAGACCTGGGACATGGAGATCTGGCTGCCCAGTTGGCGGTGAGGTTTCGCATCGACGCCTAACGCACCGGGTCGCGGGCGACGGGACACGACATGCAGCGTGGCCCGCCGCGGCCGGTGCCCAGTTCGGAGCCCGCGATGGTCAGCACCTCGATGCCGGCGTCTTCAAGCCGCGCGTTGGTCTGCGCGTTGCGCTCGTAGGCGACGACGACCCCGGGCGCCAGCGCCAAGGTGTTGTTGCCGTCGTCCCACTGCTCGCGTTCGGCGATGACGGGGTCCAGCCCCGTGTCGATGACGCGCAGCCGGTCGATCTCCATCGCCTTGGCGGCGGCCTCCAGGAACGGCGCCTCGTCGCTGATCGCGACGCCCTCCGGCGTCCGCTCGATCGTGAACGCCGAGAGCGTGTCGACGACGTTGGCGTACATCACCACGGTGTCGGTGTCGACCATCGTGCACACCGTGTCCAGGTGCATCTGGGCGCGCCGCTGGGCGATCGGCACGGCGAGCACCTTGCTCGCCAGTCCGTCCTCGAAGAGGCTGCGGGCCAACGCTTCCGCACCGGCCGGGGTGGTGCGTTCACCGACGCCCACCGCCACCACACCGGGGGCGAGCAGCAGCACGTCGCCGCCCTCGACGGGAGCGGTGCGCGACTCGTAGGCGCGCCGCACCCCGGTGAATCGCGGGTGGTGGGCGTAGATGAGATCGGTCAACGACGCCTCGCGCACCCGGGCCCGCAGCGCCAGCGTGGGGATCACCACCCGGGGGCCGATCCATATCGACGAGTCACGGGTGAACACCAGATTGGGCAGCGGCTCGATGACGAAGTCCGCCCCCTGGTGCATGCGCAGCACCAGCGACACGTCGGTCCGGATGTCCGACGGCAGTTCGTTGAACGTCATGCCGCCCATCAACACCTGGGCCAACCGGCCCGGGTCCAGCCCCCGCAGGTAGGCCGAAAGCGATTGCGCCAGCGGCACTCCCAGCCGACGGGCATCGACCGCCGCGGCCACCCCCTGCATCCGCGCGGCGCCGCTGTGGGTCAGCGCCTCGGCCAGCAGGTCCGACAAGAGCAGCACCTGCACGCCGCGGGACCGCAGCAATTCGGCGAACTGGTCGTGCTCGTCTTGCGCGCGCGCCACCCAGGGCAACCCGTCGAACAGCAACTGATCCATATTGCGCGGGTTGAGCCGCCGCAACTCGCCGCCGGGGCGGTGCAGGATGACGACGCGCAGCGCTCCCACCTCGGAATCGGTGCCCAGGTCGACCACACCCACAACCGTAGCCGCGCCCGACCCGGCCGTCCGGGCACACGCCCCTCGCGCGCCCCGGGTCATCGAACGGATGTGCGATAGGCTGGGTGCCGTGGAGATGGCGGTACAAGGCTCCCTGTTCCAGCACACCGAGCGCCGGCAACTCGGCGAGGGCGCCTTCATCGAAATCCGCGCCGGCTGGCTCGCCGAAGCGGACGACCTGCTCGACCCCCTGTTGTCGGCGGTCCCGTGGCGGGAGGAACGCCGGCAGATGTATGACCGCGTGGTCGACGTGCCCCGGCTGGTCAGCTTCCACGACCTCACCGTCGACGAGCCGCCCCACCCGCTGCTGGCCCGGCTGCGGCGCCGCCTCAACGACATCTACGCCGGTGAGCTCGGCGAACCGTTCACCACGGTCGGATTGTGTTGCTACCGAGACGGGTCCGACAGCGTGGCCTGGCACGGCGACACCATCGGCCGCAGCAGCTCCGAGGACACCATGGTGGCGATCATCAGCCTGGGCGCCACCCGCACGTTCGCCATGCGCCGCCGCGGCGGCGGGCCGTCGTTGCGACTGCCCCAGGCGCACGGCGACCTGCTGGTGATGGGCGGATCCTGCCAGCGCACCTGGGAGCACGCCGTGCCCAAGACGGCGGCGCCGGTGGGCCCGCGCATCAGCATCCAGTTCCGCCCGCGCGGCGTGCGCTAGGTCGTTGCGCTAGCTGCGGACCGCCTTCACCGCGTTGACGAGCAGGTCGCGGGCGCGTTGCGTATCGACCGCCGCGACCGGCTGCCCGGGGATCACCAGCGGATTGGCCGTGACGATCACCTGGTACTCGCCGAATTGCGCCGAATAGTCGTAGAGCTCGCCGGTGCGTGGCCCGCCCGCGACCAGCGCCTGCAGCACGCGGTGCACACCCATGGTGCGGGCCCCGTCGATCTGCGGCGCGTCGACCACCTCCATGCCGCCCCGCAGCTGGGGGCCGGAGAACGCGATCTTGGCGCATTCCTTCCCAGGGTCGTTGAACGGCAAGGCTTTTGACGTCTCGATGGCGATGACGACGAACCGGTTGCCCTTGCCCTCGGCGGAGACCGCCGCCATGTTGCCCTGCACGCCCGAGGGCATGTCCGGTCCGGTCGCCGCCTTCGCGCAGCCGGCGGGGTCGAAGGTGAGCCCCTCGGGGAGCTTGTGGCCGGCCAGCACCTTGGGATCGATCCCGCGCTCACCGATGTCGGTGACCCTGAAGTCCGGCCCGAAGCTCGACTTCACGTCGGCGACCTTCTTGATGTCGACCTTCGCCGAGGTCGTCGCCCCGGATGAGCAGCCGGCGAGCACGACCACCGCCGCCACTGCGACCGCCTCCTTGAACATCGTCGCCAATCTACCCAAGGCGGCTGCGTCAGCTGCGCAACGTGGACACCGTTTTGACGAGCAGATCGGCGGCGAATTGCGGTGGCAACGCGGGCACCACCGAACCCGGGTCGGTGGTCAGCGTGGTGAACGCGTAGTAGTTGCCCAGGTAGGCCGTGTATGTGTATGTGCGCGAATCTATCTCGGTGCCCGACTCGACGGACGACTTGACGTCGGCGACCATGCCGACGGTCGCGGCGCCATCGATGCGCGGCGCCTCGATGAGGCGCACGCTTGCCGTGGCGCGCCCGGCGGTCATGGTCCACTGCCCACACGCGGCGACGACGTCGCCGGGCAGGTCCACCGGGCCCGGCAAAGCCACCACCACCGCGTCGACGATCCCCCCGCTGCCCGACCCCGACACGCCCTGCGCCGACTGGTCGCGTCCATTCCCGGGGTCGGCGAGCGTCGCGCATTGCGGCGGCCTCGTCGCGCTGTCCAACGCCTCCGGCCCCAGGGCCCAGATCACTCGCGGCGACGCCCCGCTGGGGATGCCCGTGGTCGCCTCGTATCCAGGCGGCAGCTCGCGGACCAACCGCTTGATGTTGGCGGGGTTGACCGCCTTGGGCGCCGGCGATTTCGTAGGCCCGGGCGGGGGAGCGGGTGCGGGCGCGTGGGCGCACGCGGCCACCAACAGCGCGAGCGCGGGGGTTGTCAGCGGGCCGATCCGGAAGGGGCTCAGCCGACCACCTCGATCATCTGGCGGGCGACGTGCTCGATCTGGGCGGCCACGTCGCGACGCACGCCGTGGTCGGGCCGGTGCGGCACGTCGATGACGGTGGTGATGACGCCGACGTCCTCGCGCTGCCAGACCGCACCGTAGTTGTCCATGATCGTGCGCATCGGCAGGTTGTCGGAAAGCATTCGCGCCGAGAATCTTTCGACCCCAGCGACCCGCGCCGCGATGGACAGCGCATTCACCAGAAACGTGCCGATCCCCCGGCCCTGGTAGGCGTCGGCGACGGTGAAGGCGATCTCGGCGACGCTGCGGTCGCTTTCGTCACGGACGAAACGCGCGTCGGCCACGGGATCGTTGCCGTCGATCACCACCCAGACGAAGTGGTCGACGTAGTCGACCTCGGAAAGGTAGTGCATCAACGCCGGGGTGGGCAGTCGCGGCGTCATGAAGCGCCGGTACAACGTCTCGCTGGAGAATTGGATGTGCCCGTGCACGGTCCGCTCGCTGTCGCCGGGCAGCACCGGCCGCAGCATCAGGTGCGTTCCGTCGCGCACCCGGATCGGGATCGGGGTGATGAACGCGGCCAGACGCTGGCGCACCGTGCGCAACAGCCGCTCCATCACGCCGGGAAGGTGGAGCATGTGGGCGAAGGCGTCGTTGTCGCCGATCCACCCCGTCAGCGGGCCGGCGGTGGTGACCGTCGCCGTGCGCGGGATGTGCCGCAGCAGGGCGATCTCCCCGATGAGCATGCCCGGGAAGGCGTGTTCGACGATCACCACGCCGTCGTCGCCAACGTGGGTGATTTCGACGATGCCCGACGAGATGACCAGGAACGAGACGGCCTCCTCGCCCTGCCTCATCAGCACCTGGCCGGCTCCGGCGCGCAGCGGTTGCAGCGCGGCCGCCAACGGCACCAGATCGGAGGTGGGACATCCCTCGAAGATGTCCATCGCCGCCAGCTCGTCCGCTCGCGCGCCGGTCAAGGCCACCGCGATAGCCCGCCGCTCACACCATCGCGGCGCGGGTCTGCGCGTCGCGGTGACCGCCGCTGTGCCATGACCTGCCCGCCTGCGTTGCCGTCGTCTACCGCGCCAGGCCCGACACCCCCGGACACGGTCGGATGTTGCCCAGGTTATGGGCTGGGTTCCGGCCGCGGCAAGGAGGGCGCGTCGAGGGCATCCGTCGGCGACGCCGCGGGGCATGATGATCGGGTGAGCGCAGGCCGCAGGCTGACGGGCGTGGGACCGCGCAAGGTCCAGGTGGGCGGTCTCTGGTTCGACGCCCTGACCGAACCGCAGGTCGTCGAGATCGTGCGCGCGGCCTGGGCCGCCGGTCGGGGCGGCTCGATCGTCCCGGTGAACATCGACGTGGCCCTGGCGGCCGCCCGGAGCCCCGAACTCGCCGAGCTGATCGGCCGGGCGTCCCTCGTCGTCGCCGACGGGATGCCCCTGGTGTGGGCGGCGCGGGCCCGGGGAGACCGGTTGCCCGAGCGCGTCGCCGGCTCGTCGTTGATCCTTACGCTGAGCGCCGCCGCGGCGGCCGACGGGAAGTCGGTCTACCTCCTCGGCGGCGCGCGAGGGGTACCCGAGCAGGCGGCCGCGGCGCTGGTGGTGCGCTCCGCCGACCTGCGCGTCGCCGGCACCTGCTCGCCGGAATTCGGCTTCGACGGCACCGCGGAAGGGACGCCGCGGGCCGTCGCCGCCGTCGCGGCCGCCGCACCCGATCTGGTCTTCGTGGGCTTGGGCTTTCCCCGCCAGGAACGCCTCATCGAACTGCTGCGCGCCGAACTGCCCAACGCATGGTTCCTCGCCTGCGGTGGCGGCATCGCGATGACCGCCGGCGTGGTTCGGCGGGCGTCCCCGGTGTTGCAGCGGCTCGGGTTCGAGTGGGTGCACCGGCTGGCGCTCGAGCCGCGGCGACTCGCCCGCAGGTACCTGCGCGACGACCTGCCCTTCGCGCTGGCGTTGGTGGTTCGCTCTGCGGCGCAACGGTTTAGGCGGGACTAGCCGCCCTGGCGCCCAGGATGAGGCGCACCGCGGCGGCGAGGTCGTCGACCACGACATCGGCGCCGCCCGCCGTGCCACCGCCGGCGCGCAGCAAGACGGTCGCCGCGCCGGCCGCCCGGCCCGCCTGCACGTCGCTCTCGCTGTCCCCGATCATCACCGATTCGGCCAGGGCGAAACCGTGCTCGCGCGCCGCGCGCAACAGCATGCCCGCCCCGGGCTTGCGGCAGTCGCAGCTGTCCGCCGCGTGCGGGCAGTGGTAGGCGGCGTCGATGCGGGCGCCTTCGTCGGCCAGCAGTTGTTCGAGGCGGTGGTGTACGGCGGCGAACCGCGCCGTGTCAGCGGCCGGTTCGGACAGCCAGCGCTGGTTGGTGACCAGGACCGTGCGCAGGCCCGCCGCGTTCAGGGCGGCCACCGCCTGCGCCGCGCCGGGCAGCAGGATTAGCTCGTCGGGCGACCTGATGTACTCGCCGTCGGGCGCCTTGACGTTGATGGTCCCGTCCCGGTCCAGGAAGACGGTGCGGACGTTCCGCAAATCGGGCATCGGTTGGGACGGCCTCAGGAGGATCGGGCGAACAGCGCCGCTTCGACCATCTCGCAGATCGAGTGGCCGAGATGCAGGCACGCCTCCTGCACCCGTCCCGTGTTGTCGCTGGGGACCCGGATGCAGAACTCGGCCACGTCGGCCACCTTGCCGCCGCGCGCGCCGGTGAGCGCCACGGTCGCCATCCCGGCATCGGCGGCCGCCTCCAGCGCGCGGACGACATTCGGCGAGTTGCCCGACGTGGTGAGCCCGACCACGACGTCGCCCGCGCGGCCGGCGGCGAGCACCTGGCGTGCGAACACCTCGTCGTAGGAGTAGTCGTTGCCGATCGCCGTCATCGCCGCAGTGGCGTCCGGCAGGCTGATCGCGGCGAGGCCCGGGCGGTCAAATGCAAAGCGCCCCATCAACTCTGCGGCCAGATGCCCGGCGTCTTGTGCGGATCCGCCATTGCCGAAGAAGATCACCTTTCCACCGGAACGCAGCGACGCGATCATCAGCCGCGCGATCTCGACGGTCTGCGCCGCGACGGCGCCCGACAGCATCTGTTGCTTGACCGCGATCGTGTCCGCCAGTCGCTCCTGAACCAGTTCGACGCTTGGCGGGACGACGTCGGTGCTACTCATGCCTGCCATGTGGTCAATCCCTTGCTCTCGAAAGCGAATTCGGTGATGGTGGCCCCGGCTGACTCAAGGCTTTCGATGAGGCGGTGCTTCTTGGTGAAGTCGCAGAACAGCAGGATGTAACCGCCACCGCCGGCGCCGGTGATCTTGCCGCCGAGTGCGCCGTTGCGCAGCGCCAGGTCGTAGAGCTCGTCGATGCGCTCGTTGGTGATGTAGGGCGACATGCGCTTCTTCTGGATCCACGCCTCGCCCAGCAGCGCGCCGAAGTCGTTGAGCTTGCCCGTCAGCAGCGCGGCCTTCATGGCCACCGCCAGTTCCTTCTGTGCCCGCAATCCGGCCAGTGTGTCGTCGGCACCCGTTGTGGCGCGGCGGGTTTGGTCCTCGATCACGCGCCCGGAGTCCCGCGTGATGCCCGTGTAGCACAGCAGCAGGCTGAGCTCGAGCTCGAAGGCGGTCTGGTCGCGCACGCGCAGCGGATTGACGATCACCCGGTCGGTGAACTCGATGAAGTTGAATCCGCCGAACGTCGCCGCGTACATGTCCTGCATGCCGCCGGCGATGCCGAGGTCCTCGCGTTCGATGGCGCAGGCCAGCTGGGCGGTCTCGTACTCGCCCATCGGCGCCCGGTAGTGCTCGGCGAGCAGGCCGGTGAGCGCGACCATCATCGTCGACGACGAGCCCAGCCCCGAACCGGGCGGCGCGCTCGACCGCAGCACCAGGTCGTAGCCGTCGGTGCCGTCGCGGCCGAAACGCCGCACGGCGGCCTTGATCAGGTCGAGGCTGCCGTCGTAGAGGATCTCGCTGTCGAGCGTCATCTCGTGCGTGGTCTTGAAGTCCACCGACTCGATACTCACCCGGCGATCGGTGCGCGGGGTCAGCGAGCCGTAGGCGTAGCGGTCGATGGTCGCCGACAGCACGCAGCCGCCCTCGGTGGTGGGGAACGGCGGCACGTCGGTCCCGCCCCCCGCGAACGAAATCCGCAGCGGCGCGCGGGCGCGGATTCGGGGCCGGGGATTCACTGCCGACGTCATTGCCTCTGCCAACCCCAATGCATCGATCTCTCACGAAGAGCCCTAGCGTAGCAGTCGGATCGGCGGAAAAATCGGGATTCACCTGCGGATTACGCCGAGGCGCCCAACCCCTCACGAAAGCGATGAAATGAGCCAGGATGCAGTCGAATTGACCCGCGGTCTCCTCACCGAGGCCGCCGCACTGCGGCACGGTTTCCTCGACGTATTGGGCGAATCGACGAGTTCTCCGGCACCGACGTTCGCGCAGCGCGCCATGAACAGCCCGCTCGTCGCGACGGTCTACGAGCGGCTGTGGCGCCCGGCCGCCTTCTACGCCGCCAGCGGCGTCACCACCCGCGCCGAGCAGCGCCGCGCGGCTTCCGCACTGCGGCTGTCGAACGCGCGGCGATTGCTCGACGTCGCCTGCGGCCCAGGCAATTTCACCGGATCGCTGGCCGCGCAGTTATCGGATGGCGGCTTGGCCGTCGGCTTTGACATCTCCGAGCCGATGCTGACCCGCGCCGTCCTGGACAACAGCACGCCGCAGACCTGTTACGTCCGGGGCGACGCCCGGGCGCTGCCGTTCGCCGACGCGACGTTCGACGCGGTGTGCTGCTTCGGCGCGCTGTATCTGATGCCCGAGCCGTTCGGGGTGGCGCGCGAAATGGTGCGGGTGCTCGAGCCCGGGGGGCGGATCGCGATCCTCACCAGCTACGTTCCGGACCTGGCCGCGGTCCGCCGGGTGATGACGGCCGGCGCGGGCGTCATCGGGCTCACGATGTTCGACCGGCATGACTTCGTCGACCTGTTCTCGTCGGCCGGCCTGGTCGACATCGAGCAGCAGACCCAGCGCGCGCTGCAGTTCGTCGTCGCCGCGAAGCCCGCCTGACGGGCCTAAGAGGCCGCCTTGCACACGCCGATAACCCGAACGACCGGCGTGCCCTCCTCGCAGTCCAAAACCCAGGGTTCGCCGCCGTCGACGGGTTCGGACGTGAGCGTGAACCTGACCGGCTGACCGCTGCGCTGCGTCATCTGCGCGCATTCGACCCGAAACAGGCGATAGTCCCCACCGGCCTCAACGGCGAGCGAAAACCCGGGCCGCACCGACTCAACCGGCACCTTCTGCAGGTAGTAGTCAACGTTCATCCGTCGACCGTAGGTCGGGCATTTCGACGCGCCCGGGCCCGCCACGCGGCTCTTAGGCAATGTTCAGGCAAATTTTGGGGCTGTATTAGTCTTCGCCGCGCGCATGCGCGCCGGGCTGCCGCACGAACTCGGCGACGATGGCCGCCATGTCGTCGATCGCTCTGCGCGGGATGACCTCGTAGCCGTGGGTGCTCAACGTCGGCAGGCACAGCAGGCCCGCCCGCGGCGTCAGCCCGTTGGCCTTGGAGTGCGACGCGTCGGATTCGAAGGCGCCCAGCACGGCCGCCTGGGGCGACAGGCCCCGCTCGGTGGCGATGCTCATCAGCCGGTCGGCGACGTCCTTGTCGTAGACGCACAACGCGTCGCTGTAGCCGATGATCGGCCCGCCGCCGACGCTGGTGCCGTACTCCCGCTCGGTGGGACCGACCTCCAACGCAAGGGTGAGGGTCCCCGGCAGCGACCCGCTGGCGTAGGTGCCCCCCACGCCGCCGACCTCCTCGTTGGTGGTGAACACGAGATAGACGTCGTCGACCGGTCGCTGGCCGCCCTCGCGCAGCACGCGGGCGGCGCGCAGCAGGGCGGTCACCGCGGCGCGGTCGTCGAGGAAATAGCAGCCCAGGTACTCGCCGACCTCGACCAGCGTCCGCTTGCTGCGGTCGACGCACACCCGGGTACCCGGGCGGATGCCCGCGGCCTGCAACTCGTCGGGACTGCGGCCCGTGAAGACGTAGACGTGATCCCAATCCAGCGCCTTGTCGCCCTGGTCGGGCTTGGTCTGCCAGATCCGCTGGCTCTCCTGGGTGGTGTGCTCGGACCCGAGCGTGAGCACCGCGGTCAGCGTCTCATTCTCGCCGAGGACGGCGACCGGCCCGAGGCCGAAGTTGCCGGGGTACATCGTCCCGAGCTGCGTCAGGTGCAGCGTGCCGTCCGATTCCACCCGCTTGACCAGCATGGACAGCTCGTCCATGTGCGCCATCACCCGGGTGGCGACGCCGGGTTCGGCCGCCGAGGACACCCGATGGCGGTGCCCGCGCCCTGCGTCGTCGCTCGGCGGCCTGGCGGCGATGTACCCGATGAGATTGCCCGCGTCGTCGGTCCACATGTCGTCGACGACGGGTCGCAGCTCGCGCGCGCACACGGCGCGCACCTCGGCTTCCTGTCCGCACGGCCCGTAGGCCCACAGCAGCTCTTGCAACAGGCGGTCGGAGCCGTCGTCCTCGCGCGTCGCCATGCGATCCCTTCGTTTCGTGGCCCGTCCGAAGGGATCAGTACCCGCGTCATGCGGCGGGCAATCGCCGGCCTACCCGTAGGCGAGCTCGAGGCGTTCGAGGCGCCGCACCAACAGACTCGGGAGCCACTTTCCGACGTCTGCCGCCGCGATGTCTGCGGTCCGTTCGAGGAGCTCGCCCAGCACGATTTTGGCCTCCAGCCGCGCGAGCGCCGCCCCGACACAGAAGTGGATGCCCTTGCCGAAGGTGATATGCCCCTTGCCCGCGGGCCGGTTCAGCCGAAACTCCCCGGGATCGTCGAAGTGGGACGGATCCCGATTGGCGGCGCCCCACAACAAAATCAGGCGCGAACCGGCGGGCAATGCGGCGCCGCACAGCTCGGTGTCGTGCACGACGTGCCGGTAGTGACCCCGGAAGGGCGGTTCGTAGCGCAGCACCTCCTCCAGGAAAGGCCCGAGCAGTTCCGGTTGGTCGCGCACCTGGCGTTGGATGTCCGGCCGCGTCGCCAAAATCCAAGCGGCAGAACCGATCAGGGATGCGGTGGACTCGCCACCCGCGCTGAACAGGGTGATCATCATCGCGAGCGCCGTTAAGTCCTCCAGGTCACCGGCGGCGCAAGCGGCGGCGAGATCGCCGAGCAGATTGTCCTGCCGGTTGCTGGTGGCCTGCTGGAACTGTTCGGTGATGTAGCCGCCAAGTTCCATCACCGCGACGCCGGCCGCATCCATCTGATCCTGGGTGACCAGCCCTTCGACCACTTGGGTCGCGGCGTAGCCCCACTGGATCAGCTTGTCGACGTCGGCGTCGGGGACGCCGATGATCCTGCCGACGATCATCATGGGCAGCCTGTTCGCCATCGCGCTCATCCATTCGATGCGTCCGTCCCGCGCGTGGACGCTCCAGAGACGAACGGCGGTTTCGGCGATGAACGGTTCGAACGCGCGGATGCGCTTGGCCGCGAGCTGTGGCAGCAGGGCCTTCCGGTGCACGGAATGCGCCGGCTCGTCGGCGGTCGCCAGCGCCTGGGTGGGGCCGCCGAGTTCTCCCATCGGGAAGGCCGCGACGCCGCCTCCGGGCTGATACATCATGGTCGCGGTCAGGTTCGACGAGAAGTCTTCGCAGCGGGCGACGGCCTCGTTGACGCCTTCCCAACTGCTCACGGCGTAGAAACTCGAATCGCCGATGCGATGGACATGCGCGGCCCGGTGCATCCGCGTGTAGAGCGGATAGGGGTCCTGGACGAACTCCTCATCGAACAGTGCCAGGCCGAGGGCGCCGTCTTTCGATGTCATTCCCCCACGCTGAGCTGCGAAGACCCGGCCCGTCAACCGGTCCCGAGGAAGTAGCGATGCGCGCGGACCGCGTCGCGGTGGGCCCGTCTCACCGCGGGTTGGCCCACCTGGGCCGATACTGAAACATGGCTGGCTTTTCGTCTCAACGTTGAGATGATGAGAGTCGTACGACTCAAGGGGGTGAAGTTCGTGGTTCGCGACGACTGGGTCGTGGGTGGGGACCGCCGGGCGGCGGCGGCCGATCGAATCTACGCCGCCGCGACGGAACTGATCCTGCGCGAGGGCTTGGACGCCTTCGACATCGACACGCTTGCGGGGCGGGTGCACTGCTCGAGGGCCACGATTTACCGCTACGCGGGCGGCAAAGCCCAGATCAGGGACGCGGTGCTGATCCGCCTGTCGGCCGGGATCATCGACACGGTTCGCCGCGCCGTGGACGGGCTAAGCGGTCCCGAGCGTGTCATCACCGCCGTTACCGTCGCGCTCGATCACATCAGGTCGGACCCGTTGCGACGACTGATGCTCAGTCCGGGCAGTTCCCCCGATCTGAGCGAGCTGCATTCCTCGCCGGTGCTCGCCCGGCTCGCGGCCGAGCTCACCGGAATCACCGACGACCCGCAGGCGGCCCAGTGGATCGTGCGGGTGGTGCTGTCATTGGCCTACTGGCCGCTGGCCGACAGCCGCGTCGAGCATGAGGTGCTGCGGCGGTTCCTGGCCCCCGGATTTACCGCGTCGGAGCCGACTGGCTGACGGCCGTCATTGACGGTCGTCAGCGAATCGGCGTAGGGTGCCCCCATGCCGTCACTGCAGGCGCCGTCCGGCGTGCGGGAGGCCCGGCGACTCGAAACCCGGGCGCGCCTGTTCGACGCCGCGCTGGTCGAGATCGCGCAGCGGGGGCTGGCCGCCGCCGATGTGAGCGCGATCGCCGCCGCGGCGGGCGTGGTGCGGGGAACGTTCTATTTCCACTTCCCGACCAAGGAGCACGTTCTCGCCGAGCTGGAGCGCAACGAGGAAATCCGGATCATCGACGAACTCGGCGAAGCCAAGGGCGATCTCGTATCGGTCCTGTCACGGGTCGTGTCGCGGGTGCTCGACGCCGAACGCCGTTTGGGCGCAGCGGTTTTCCGCGACATGCTGGGTCTGCATTTCTCGTCCGCGCGTCCGGCCGAAGACGAGCTGGCGCAGCACCCCCTCGCGGGGTTCGTGGTGAGCGTGATCGAGCGGGCACAGAGGGAGGGACAGGTCTCCTCGGACGTCGACGCCGCCGAGCTCGGGACCTTCTTTCTCACCGGTCTCTTCGCCCTGCTGGCCACCGGTGCACACAGTGCCGAGCTGTTAAGTCGTTATGTGACAACGGTTGTCAAGGGAATGGAGAAGCGATGAACACCACGGGCATCGAGGGTTACCGGGAATTTCTGGCTCGCCGTGACGGCAAGGCGGACCTGCTCAACAGGCGGCTGGCCAATCGCGAGGAGTTCTTCGGCAAACTGGTGGACAACCCCGTCCGGTCGGCCCACCCGATCGACCAACAGACATTCCTTCGCAACTTGCGCCGCCGCCGGCCGGAGGCAGGGCTGGACAGGAAGATGCTCTTCCTGTTGGCGACCGCCAAGCTGAATCAGGCGGAGCGGTTCGGCGTGGGGCTCGGCGAAACCTACGGGCGCAACAGCGATCAAAATCTGCCGCCCGAAAACGTCTACCTTGAACTGGAAGAGCACTACCACACCCGCCTGCTCGCTTACGCGCTCGACATCTTCGACCTGACGTTCCAAGTCGTCCCTCCGCCATTCGTCATGCGGCAGTTCGTCAAAACCGGTGTGTTCCTTCCCGAACGGCTGAGCTTCGCGTTCGTCGGCGCCGGCGAGATGGCCGGCTGCGTCATGTTCGACGAATTGCGCCGCGTCGGCATCGAGCTGTTCGCCGACGAACCCGAGGTCGCCGAGCGAATCGAACTGCTGTACAGCGAGATCCTCACCGACGAGATCGGCCACGTCGGCTACTGCGCATCGCGATGCACCGCGCCGGAGCGGGTGATCATGCGCCGCATCTACCCGCTCGTCGGCAGGATGTTCGCCCGCCAGACGGTCGAAATCAGCCTGCTGCTCGATCCGAAGGCGTTGCACGCCCGGCTCGACCGGCCCTTCGACGTCGAGGAACTCACCGCCGGCCTGGACAACGAAACGTATCTCGTCGCACATCCGTAACGGCGTCAGCCGTCAAGCGAAGAATCCCGACGGGAAGTGAACGTGCAGGGCCGCCGTCTATAGCCGGTGGCCACTGGGCGGGGCACACTCGACGCAGGAGGGGCTGAACCGAGTCCCATAGGAACAACCCGAGACCGGACCGTGCCGCTCAAGAAGAGGGTTGTTACGCGAGGTTTCCCCCTTTCAGCCCCTCCCCCTCGTTCCGCTGGATTGCCGCCCACCAGGCCCGCCGAACCGCGCCCGGAAGCCGATCGTGTCTATGAGTAGCACCATGCCGCAATCTCGTCCGACGACCGAGGGAGAGGATGATGGGAGACAGGCATCACGATCCGACCGATCATTTCCGGACCACGCAACCGCACGCCGGCATGACGATGAAGGACAACCTGTTGTGGCCAGGGCTCGGCCTGCTGGCCGTCGGGGTGGCCGGGATGATCAGCACCGCAGCAGTCGCGGCTTACGGACATTACGAATGGTTGGCGATGACGGTGTTGGTCGCCGTCCTCGGGACGGTCGCCGGAGCGCTATGGTGGGCCGCCGAGCGTCGCCGTGTGGCCCGCATTGACGAGCGGGTAGGCCGAAGGCGCCGGCTGTCCCGTGGGGGGCGCGCCGCCGACTCGGAGCTGACCCGCGATCGGGTAAGAGAATTCAGCGATTCCAACGCGTAATCAGGGGTACGTGTAATACTCGCGGACTTCCATCACCGATGACCACTGCGGGAATCCCGCGATGATTTCGGCGTCGGAAAGCTCCCCCATGTCCGGCGGAGCCTCGCCCAATCCCTCGATATGTCCGATATAAATTCGAGCGGCTTGACCCGATACGGACAACCGACCGAATTGCAGCAGGTAGCCCGGTGCCGCGCCGGCTGGCTCTGGTGGCGAAGACGCATCGACCGCCCACGAATCGTCATTGCCGGCGCTCCATGCCGGAAACGGCGCGCCGGCGGATCGCTTCGGCCCCCAATCGCCGTACTGCGCGTGCCAGGGCCGCTGACGCCACTGGTCGTCGTTGGACCAGCTGACGCTTCCTACGCCGTTCAGCACGACAAGGGCCACATTGGAGCCCGCGAAGTCACGGCACCATTGAATGGCGCACAGAACGCCGACGCGGGAACGCTGCGGGGACAGGCGCATATCGATGAACTCGGCCTCATCCAACGCGCCCACAAAGACAAGTGGATTTCGTCGCGAAAACGTCGGCTGCACCTCCGGCGTGAATTCGTAAAGCTGACCGACCGGATGAAGACTCATTGGTAGAAGCTTCTCCTCACTCCGGCAACGGTAGGTGCGCGAAGTCGGCTTGCTCGCGTGACATCGCCTGCGACGGAGCGTCTTTGAAAGTGCGGTTGTCGACGCCAGAACGTGGTTGTCGGCCGGGAGGGTATCGCGGACACCGGCGAGTGTAGGTAGGCGATGTCGCGCCTGCCAGTCACCTCGGCCGCGCCGAATCCGTCGGCCGCCGCCGGCCGTGCAGTAACGCAGAGGCTCTGACCTGCTCAAACTGTGTGGAGCTAAGGGGATTCGAACCCCTGACCTACTCGATGCGAACGAGTCGCGCTACCAACTGCGCCATAGCCCCTGATCGCTAGCAGGCTACCAGCCGCGGCGCGAACCGCCGAACACCCCGGCGCTACTCGCCGACGGCGCGCGGCAAGTCGCGGGGCCAGCCGTAGTTGCGCATCGGCATCGCGTAGTCCAGGTGCTCGAAGATCGGGTCCTCGTCGTCGATCTCCAGCACCACCGCGCCCGGGCGGCGCAGCCGCGACGGGACCACGTCGTAATCCCGGTCGTAGGCGTTCTCCACACCCATGCGGGCCCGCGCCATCCGCTGCATGCGGCGGCGACGCACCTTCTCCTCGATGCGGGTCTGGCGGCGCAGGTACGCCAGGTAGAGCAGCGTCACGGCGGTGGCGGCGCCGCACGCCCACCACGCCGTCGGCGAGATCTTGAACGCGGCCGTGGCCGTGCCGACCAGGACGACGGCCATGACCATCAGCACGCGCTTGCGAAACTTGTACTTGCGGGCGCTCACCGCGGCGGCGGTCTTCGCGTCGAACCGGCGCCGGCGCGAGGCGTTCCGCGGGATCGGCGCCGGCATCTCCTCGTCGTCGGCTTCGGCGTCCGGCTCCAAACCCGAGGAGTCCTCGACGTACTCGTAGCCCTCGTCGTCTTCGTCGCCGTGCTGGGCGACCACGTCGGTGTCGGAATCCTCGTCGTCCTCGTCGGCTTCGGGTTCCTCCTCGACCGCGGCGGCGACGCCCGCCGCCAGCGCCTGCGAATCCTCGACCACGTCGACGTCGAGGTAGTCGGGCTCGGCGCGCTCGGGCGTCGCGAGCTTCATGACGACGGGACGCGCGGCCTGCAGCTCCTCGGTGTCGTGCTCTTCGTCCTCGTCCTCGCCCTCGGCGAGGTCGACGTCGCTTTCGGCCGACCCTTCCGCCGGCTTCCAGTCCGGATCGCTGCGATGACCGGCGGCCGGGCCATTGCGCTTGAGCAGGCGGGAATTCGCACCCCCGTTGAGGACCCGGGTCGCCAGGGCCACGTCGCTGGTGCGCCGCACGGCGTCTCGTTTGCTGACGAGCATCGGCACCAAGACGAACAGCCAAAGCACAACGAGCGAGATCCACAACAGTGACTGCGGGATGCTTGGCATGACGACCTGCTCTCTTCGGTTCCGATCCCCGCGAGGCTTGGCCAGCGCGGCCGGGTCTTAGTGACCAGCACAATTACACACCTGTAATTTGGCTCTCACAAGCACCACGAGTCACTCGTGTCGCGATAGCCACAGATAGGCCCCGCTTGCCAGGGCGGCGCGGTCATGCCCAGCTGGCGTGCCCGCCCCGAACCAGGGTCGATGCCACCGATCCGGACACCTCTTCGGCGGTGATGGCCATCAACAGGTGGTCCCGCCAGGCCTTGTCCACCTCGAGGTAGCGCTGCAACAACCCCTCTTGGCGGAAGCCCACCTTCGCCAGCACGGCCCGGCTGGCGGCGTTCTCGGGCCGCACGGTGGCCTCGACGCGGTGCAGCATCACCGGGCCGAAGCAGTGGTCCAGGCCCAGGGCCAGCGCGGCCGTGGCCACCCCGCCGCCGGTCGCCGACCGCGGCACCCAGTAACCGATCCAGGCCGACCGCAGCGCCCCGTGGGTGACGTTGCCGATGGTCAGCTGGCCGCAGAACTGCCCGTCGAGTTCGATGACGTAGGGCAGCATGCGGCCCGCGCGGGCTTCGGCGCGCAGACCGGAACACAGCGCAGGCCACGCCGCGACCGTGTGCCGGCTCGTCCAATCGGTCTCGGCACTGGGTTCCCACGGCTCGAGGTGCGCGCGGTCGGCCAACCGGATGCGGCTCCACTGGGCGCCGTCGCGCATCCGCACGCCGCGCAACCGGACGACGCCGGCCGGAACGCGCAGCGGCCCCACCTCGAGTGGCCAGCCCGGATGACGGGCGTTGGTGCGCAACAGGTTCACGAGCGTGCGGAGTCGTTGCACTTAACCGCGCTGAGCCAGGAAGGCGACGTCGACGATCTCGCCGGTGCGTATCTGTTCGGCGCCGCTGGGCACCACCACCAGGCAGTTCGCCTCGGCGAGGGTGGCCAGCAGGTGCGAGGACGCGCCGGGGGCCCCGCCCAGCGCCTGCACCAGGTACTCGCCGGTCTCCTGGTCGCGCATCAGCTGGCCGCGCAGGTAGCCCTTCCGCCCGGCGACCGAGGTGATCGGTGAGAGCGTGCGAGCCTGGATGATTCGGCGCATCGGCTGGCGCTTGCCCAGCGACAGGCGGATCAGCGGCCGCACCATCACCTCGAAGACCACCAGGGCGCTGACCGGGTTCGCGGGCAGCAGGAACGTCGGGACGCCTTCGCGACCGAGCTGCCCGAACCCCTGCACGGACCCCGGGTGCATGGCGACGCGAACGACTTCCATCTCCCCGAGCTCGGACAGCACCGACCGCACCGCCTCGGCCGCCGCCCCCCCGACCCCGCCGGCGATCACCAGAACCTCGGCGCGGTTGATCTGGCCCTCGACGGTCTCGCGGAATTCGCGGGCGTCGTTGCCGACGATGCCGATGCGGTTGACCTCCGCGCCGGCATCCCGGGCCGCGGCCGCCAAGGCGTAGGAGTTGACGTCGTAGACCTGGCCGTTGCCCGGGGTGCGCGATATGTCGACCAGTTCGCCACCGACGGCCAGCACCGCCACCCGCGGCCGCGGATGAACCAGCACCCGTTCACGGCCGACCGCCGCCAGCAGGCCGACCTGGGCGGCCCCGATGACCGTGCCCGCGCGCACCGCGACGTCGCCCGGCTGCACGTCGTCGCCGGTGCGGCGCACGTACGCCCCCGACGGCGCCCCCCGCAGGATCCGCACCCGGGTGCTGCCGCCGTCGGTCCAGCGCAACGGGATCACGGCGTCGGCCAGCATGGGCAGCGGGGCGCCCGTGTGCACGCGGGCGGCCTGGCGGGGCTGCAGCCGGCTGGGCGTGCGCGCCCCGGCCTCGATGGTGCCCATCACCGGCAGCACCAGGCCCTCACGCCGGTCTTCGTCGATTTCCGTGCCGGGCGGCTCGCCGAGGCTCTCGGCACCCACTTCCCCGACACCGAGCACGTCGACGCTGCGCACCGCGTACCCGTCGATGGCGGCCTGATCGAAGCCGGGCATCGGGCGCTCGGTGACGACCTCCTCGGCGCACATCAGGCCCTGCGCCTCGGCGATGGCCACCTTGATGGGCCGCGGAGCCACCGCGGCGGCCGTTATCCGGGCCTGCTGCTCCTCAACAGAACGCACAGCGCGCCTCTCTGCCGTCTACGGGCGCCCGCTTGGCCGGGTATCGGCCGGCTACTTCTCGGCCAGGCCCAACCGCGCCACCAACCATCGCCGCAAATCCGGGCCGTAGTCGTCACGATCCAATGCAAAGTCAACCGCAGCCTTGAGGTAGCCGCCGGGATTTCCCAAGTCGTGTCGAGATCCGCGATGCACGACGACATGCACCGGGTGGCCCTCGGAAATCAGCAACGCGATCGCGTCGGTGAGCTGCACTTCGCCGCCCACCCCATGCTCGACGCGGCGCAGCGCGTCGAAGATGGCCCGGTCGAGCACGTAGCGGCCCGCCGCGGCGAACAACGACGGGGCGTCCTCGCGCTTGGGCTTCTCGACCATGCCGTTGACCTTCAGTACGTCGGGGTCGGCACCGGGCACCGGCTCGACATCGAAAACGCCGTAGGCGCTGATCTCTTCGGGCGCCACCTCGATGGCGCACAGCACCGAGCCGCCGTAGTCCGCGCGCACCTTTGACATCGTCTCCAGGACGCCGGTCGGCAGCACCAGGTCGTCGGGCAGCAGGACCATCACGGCGTCGTCGTCGGACGTCAGCGTGGGCTCCACGCAACTGATGGCGTGCCCCAGGCCGAGCGGCTCGGCCTGCACCACGGACTCGACCTTGATCAGCTGCGGCGCCCGGCGCACCTTGTCGAGCATCGCCTTCTTGCCGCGGGCCTCCAGCGTGCCCTCGAGCACCAGGTCCTCGACGAAGTGGGCGACGACGCCGTCCTTGCCCTCGGAGGTGATGATCACCAGCCGGTCGGCGCCCGCCTCGGCCGCCTCGGCGGCGACGAGCTCGATGCCGGGCGTGTCGACGACCGGCAACAGCTCCTTGGGCACCGTTTTCGTCGCGGGCAGGAAGCGGGTACCAAGACCGGCAGCGGGCACGATCGCCGTGTGTGGGACCACCACGTTTGGGCTTGACATTGTTCACACGATAACCCGAACGCCGTTTGCCGAGTCGATGTGGCGCGGGCAAAGACGGGGCTGCAATGGTTGTCCCATGGCGACCACCGGCAAGGCCGCGTTGCGCGAGCAGCTGCAGGCGGCCCGGCGCCGCGTTGCCGAGGACGTTCGGGCCGCGGAGGCGCGAATGCTCAGTGCGCGACTGGAAGCCTTGGAAGGCGTCGTGAGCAGCGGCGACACCGTGTGCGCCTTCGTGCCGGTGGGCGCCGAACCGGGCTCGATCGACATGGTCGAGGCGTTGCTGCGGCGGTGCGCACGGGTGCTGCTTCCGGTTGCGCGCACCGCCGCCGACAACGCGCCGCTGCCCCTGCGCTGGGGCGAATACCGGCCCGGCACCCTGACGTCGGCGCGTTGGGGATTGCTCGAGCCGCCGGAGCCGTGGCTGCCCGCGTCAGCGATCGCCGAGGCGAGCCTGATCCTCGTGCCGGCGCTGGCCGTCGACCGCTCCGGGGTGCGGTTGGGCCGGGGCGGCGGCTTCTACGACCGATCGCTCGGCGGTCGGGACCCCCGGACGCGGCTGGTCGCTGTGGTGCGCGACGCGGAATTGGTGGACGAGTTACCGGCCGAGCCGCACGACATTGCGATGACCCACGCCCTCACGCCGCGGCGGGGCTTGATCGCCCTCGGGTAACAGTTCGGGAATGAGTGACATCACGTGGCGGTTCTAGCACTTGAGACGCTAGAGTGCTAACAGACTTTGCAATCATCCGGAGGTTTTCGTGCCGACTTACAGCTATCAGTGCACCGAGTGCGACGATCGCTTCGACATCGTGCAGGCCTTCACCGACGACGCGCTGACCACGTGCGAGCGCTGCTCCGGCCGGCTGCGCAAGCTGTTCAACTCCGTCGGGGTGGTATTCAAGGGCAGCGGCTTCTACCGCACCGACAGCCGGGAGTCCGGCAAGAAGACGGGCTCGAGCAACGGGTCCTCGTCGAGCGACTCGGGTTCGGGCTCGTCGTCGAGCGAGAAGTCGACCGGGTCGAGCGGCTCGAGCGACAAGTCGGGCGCCAGCTCCACGGCGTCCACCGCGGCCGCGTCGGCCTGACGGGTTATCCACAATCGCCGTCGTCGGCGGCATCCGCCCCTGAACGGGCTGCGCTTACCGTTGCCGCGTGCGCGAATCGTCGCTGAACCCAAGCCTGTTCGGCCGCCTCTGGACGCTGCGTCCGGACTGGACTCGGACCGTCATGGCGCGGCGGGTCGCCGCGGGCGGGCTCGTGGTGCTGGCCGGCCTGGCGGCGCTGCGCTCCAACCCGGCCGGTGATTACGCCGACGTGGTGGTCGCCGATCACGACCTGCGGCCCGGCGCCGCGCTGACCCCGGACGACGTTCGCCTCGAAAAGCGTTTGGCCACAACCATTCCCGATGGTTCGTTGGTCGATGTGCGGACCGTGACCGGTTCGACGCTGGCCGGCCCGGCCAGGCGCGGCGAGGTCCTCACCGACGTCCGGTTGCTGGGCAGCCGGCTCGCGGAAGTGACCGCCGGGCCCGGTGCCCGCATCGTGCCGCTGCGGCTGGCCGACAGCGCCCTGATCGACCTGGTCCGCGTCGGCGACGTCGTCGACGTGCTGGCCGCGCCGGCGGCATCGACGGAGACCGCCCAGGCCACCCCCAAGGTGGTGGCCACCGACGCCGTCGTGGTGCTCGTGTCGGCCAAGCCAAAGCTCCAGGGCGCGGACGGTGACCGCGTAGTGTTGGTGGCGCTGCCGGCCCGCGTGGCGAACACGGTGGCGGGCTCGGCGCTGGGCCAGGCGGTGACCCTCACCCTGCACTGAGCGCCCCGCCGCGGTTGGCCAAGCAGCCGACAGCAAACTCTGTCCAATCCCAGGAAGGACATCTTCAATGTTCAAAGGGTTCAAGGAGTTTCTGTCGCGGGGGAACATCGTCGACCTGGCCGTCGCGGTGGTCATCGGTACCGCGTTCACCGCGCTGGTCACCAAGTTCACCGACAGCATCATCACGCCGCTGATCAACCGGATCGGCGTCAATCAGCAATCCAATGTCGGCGCCCTCAAGATCGGCATCGGCGGCGGTCAGACGATCGACCTGAACATCCTGCTGTCCGCCGCGATCAACTTCATCCTCATCGCCGCGGTCGTGTATTTCTTCGTCGTGCTGCCCTACAACACGTTGCGCAAGCGCGGTGAGGTCGAGCAGGCCGACGACGCGCAGGTGGTCCTGCTGACCGAGATCCGCGACCTGCTCGCGCAGACCAACGGGGATTCATCGGGCAGGCACGGCGGCTCGGCGGCCACGACGCCGCCCCCGGAGCACGGCCCGCGCGCGGACGCCGAGGCGTAGGACGGGTTAGATTTCCAGGCTCGACAGCTGCCCGATGATCTGGGCGGCCAGCGGGTTCAGCGTCGCCATGCCGTCGCGCACCGCATAGCGGGAACCCGCCAGGTTCACCACCAACGTGCTGCCGGAGACCCCGGCCAGGCCGCGTGACAGCCCGGCGTCGGTGATGCCCGCGGACAGTCCCGACGCCCGGATGGCTTCGGCGATGCCGAGGATTTCGCGATCCAGGATCTCGCGGGTGGCCTCAGGGGTGACGTCGCGCGGCGTGACACCCGTCCCGCCGACGGAGACCACCAGGTCCACCCCGCCGATCACCGCGGTGTTGAGCGCGTTGCGGATCTCGACCTCGTCCGCAGCGACCGCAACCACACCGTCGACGACGAAACCCGCCTCGGTCAGCAGCTCGGTGACCAACGGCCCGCTGTGGTCCTCGTCCCCGTGGGCCGTGCGATCGTCGACCACCACGACCAGGGCCCGGCCAACGACCAACTCCGCGCCCGTTTCCATGGGTGCCACCGTATAACCGAGCTCCGACAATCCCGCTGCGGAGGGTTCTTCGACTCGCATTACTGATCCGCCTTCCCCAGGGTTACCGGCACGGTACGGCTGCCACCAGCGGGATCCTGGAAGGTCAGCGATATCTTGTCGCCGGGCGCCTTGGACCGCACGGCGGCGACCAACGCGTCGGCACTGCTGATCGGGCGGTCATCGACCTTGGTGACGGTGACGTTCTTGGGCACCCCGGCGGTCGCGGCCGCCCCGCCCGGCACGACGTCGACGACCTTGGCGCCCGGCGAACCCTTGTCGTTGGTCACCTGCACGCCCAGCGAGGCGTGGGACGCCTTGCCGCTGCTGATCAGCTCGTCGGCGATGCGCTTTGCCTGGTCGACGGGGATCGCAAAACCGAGGCCGATCGAACCGCTCTGGGCGTCCGGCGAGTCCCCACCCAGGGTGGCGATCGCCGAATTGACGCCGACCAGTTGACCCTGCATGTTGACCAGCGCGCCGCCGGAGTTACCCGGGTTGATGGCGGCGTCGGTCTGGATCGCGTCCAGCACGGTGTTCTGGTTGCCCGACTCACCGGTGGTGGACACGGGCCGGTTCAGCGCGCTGACGATCCCGGTGGTGACGGTTCCCGACAGGCCCAGCGGCGACCCGATGGCCACCACTGGTTGGCCGACGCGCAGATCCGACGACGAGCCCAGGGAAATCGGGGTCAGGCCGGAGACGCCCTGCACGCGGATGACGGCGATGTCGCTGGTGGGGTCGGCGCCGACGACCGTGAACGGCGCGGTGCGACCGTCGGCGAAGGTCACCGTGGTCTTCGGGGCGGGACCGCCCGGTCCGCCACCGGGACCTCCGGGCGGAGCGCCGGGGGGCGCACCGGGCGGAGCGGGCGGCTTGGGCGTCCCGGCGGCCGCGGCGACCACGTGGTTGTTGGTGAGGATCAGCCCATCGGCCGAAAGGATGATGCCGGAGCCCTCCTCGGACTGCCGGCCCAGGTCGGTCTCCAGCATGACGACGCTGGGCACCACCTTGGCGGCGACCTGTTCGACGCTGCCCGGCGGCATGTTCGCCGCCGGGACGCTGGGCGCGCCGCCGCCGGTGATGATGTGCCCGCTGCCGTTGTTCGAATGCGTGCCCAGCTCGACGGCCGTCGCCGCGGCGCCGCCGCTGCCGGCCGACACCACCGCGATGGCCAAGGCGCCCACAGCCAACAGCCCTGCGCGGGGCCGTTTTTGGGGGCCCGGGGGCATCGGCGGCAGCATGCCGGGAATCGGGCCCGTCCCCGTGGCCCCGGGAATCGGGCCTACCCCGGTGCCACCGGGGATGCGGCCTGGGCCGGTGCCGCCGAACGGGTCGTAGGGCTGCCGGAACTGGCCGGTCGGCTGCGATTGCTGCCGCCAGTCGAACGGCTGGCCGTACGGTTGCCCCTGGCCATAAGCAGAGGCCCCCGGGTGACTCGGGTTGGGCGCAGGCTGATTCGGCGCAGGACGATATCCCGGCTGCTGCGGCGGTGGCGAATACCTCGGGTCATTCGTCATGTCGCTACGTCGCTCTTCCTCTATGTATTCGGCTCGGCGGCTCGACTGGGCCCTTCAACCCTAGCCGCAGACCTAGGTTGCCCGCGCGGACTGAGAGTCCACTGAGATAACGTTCGCCGGTTCCCGAGAGTTCGACTCCCCGGTCGCCACGGGAACGGTGGGGTCGGTGCCCGATTCCTTGTCGGCGGGTGCCGGATACGCCGGCGGCGGCATCGGCCGCCCGGGCAGCAGCACGTAGAACGAGGTCCCCGGTGGCTGACCGCCCGGCAAGGTGTCCTCGACCCGAAGCAATCCGCCGTGGTTGAGCACGACCTTCTTGACGATCGCCAGCCCGAGCCCCGAACCGGGCATCGCGCGGGCGGTCGTCGAACGGTAGAACCGCTCGAACACCAGGCGGCGTTCGTGCGGCGGAATGCCGGGGCCCTGGTCGGACACCACCAGCTCCGCGTGCGACGGGTCGAGTTGCCGCATCCTGACGCCGACGAGGCCGCCCGGCGGGCTCCACTTGGCCGCGTTGTCCAGCAGGTTCAGCACCGCGCGCGACAGCCCGGCGGCGTCGCCGAACGTCTGCCAGGGCGTCACGTCGACGTCGAAGTGAATGTCGTTGCGCCGCCGCCGGACTCGCTCGAGGCTGCGTTCGACGACCTCGGACATGTCGACGGGTTCGTGCACCACCTGGCCGGCGTCGTCTCGGGTGAGGTCCACCAAATCGCCCACCAGCGTGGAGAGCTCCTCGATCTGCGCCAGCACGTCGGCGCGCAGGCCGACCATCTCCTGCTCGGGCAGCCGCGGCGCCCCGGGTTCCATCGACGCCATCAGCAGCTCGACGTTGGTGCGCAACGACGTCAGCGGGGTGCGCAATTCATGCCCGGCGTCGGTGACCAGCCGCGCCTGCCGCTCGCGCGACTCGGCCAGCGCGCGCAGCATCAAGTTGAAAGCCTCGGTGAGCCGGGCCAATTCGTCGCTACCGAACACCGGAATGGGCCGCAGGTCGTCGGTGCGCGCCACCCGTTCGGCCGCTTCGGTGAGGCGGGCCACCGGGCGGAGCCCCGCCCGGGTGACCATGCCGCCGGCCACCGCCGCGACCGCGACGCCGACGCCGCCGACGATCAGCAGCACCCAGCGCAGCTTGGTCATCACCGCCTCGGTCGGTTTGAGGCTCTTGGAGATCAACAGCGAGCAGCCGTTGGGCAGGTGGATGGCCAGGACCCGTTGATCGGCCGCCGTGCGCCGCGACATGAACAGGTCACCGCGGATCACCGCTTTCTCCGGCGCGCCGACGGGCAGCGTCTGGCCCGGCTGCTGCGCCGTATAGATCGAGTGGCCGGGATTGACCAGCATCGCGTTGACATCGGAATAGGCGGTGCCCTCGATGGCCTTCCCGGGGTCGGCGGCCAGCGAACCGCTGGCGATCAGCAGCTGCGCCCGGCTTTGCAGCTGATTGTCGATGTCGTTGTACAACGCGGCCGAGATCACCGCGTACACGGCGAACGCCATCAGCACGACGACCATCGCCACCATCGACATCGCCAGCAGCATCACGCGCCACCGCAGGGACAACGAGCTGGTGGCGCGCAGCGGTACGCGTTGGGGCCGTTGGTACCGGATCATCGGCGAGGGTGGCTGGTCACGGCGGCGTCTCCCGGAGGACGTAGCCCACGCCACGCACCGTGTGGATGAGTCGTGGTTCTCCGTCGGCCTCGGTCTTGCGGCGCAGATAGCCGACGTAGACCTCCAGCGCGTTGCCGGAGGTGGGGAAGTCGAATCCCCACACCTCCTCCAGAATCCGGCTGCGGGTCAGCACGCGGCGCGGATTGGCGATCAGCATCTCCAGCAGGGCGAATTCGGTGCGGGTCAGGCTGATCTGCCGTTGCCCGCGGGTGACCTCCCGGGTCACCGGGTCCAGCGTGAGATCGGAGAACGTCATGGCCACCGAATCGGCGTCCTCGTCGTCGGGCTTGGTGCGGCGCAGCAGGGCCCGCATCCGCGCCAGCAGCTCCTCGAGCGCGAACGGCTTGGGCAGGTAGTCGTCCGCGCCGGCGTCCAGGCCCGCGACCCGCTCGGAGACCGAATCGCGGGCGGTGAGCACCAGGATCGGCAGGTCGTCGCCGGTGCTGCGGAGCTGACGGCACACCTCGAGGCCGTCGAGCCGCGGCATCATCACGTCGAGCACGAGCGCGTCGGGCCGGTCGCTGGCGATCAGCTCCAGCGCCTCCACCCCGTCGTGGGCCAACTCGACCGAGTAGCCATTGAAGGAAAGCGACCGGCGCAGCGATTCACGCACTGCGCGGTCGTCGTCGACGACCAGTATCCGCACGGGCCTAGTGTCGTCCCGACGCCTGAGAGCGGGCTGAGAGGCGCGCCGCGTATTTGCCGAGATTAACTAACGGCGATCGAGGTCGATCAGGCCGAGGCGGGCGGCCTTGAGCAGCCGGCGGGGCACCTTGTGCTTCTGGCCCGCGACCGTCACACCGACGAGCTCGGTCTTGGTGGCCTTCCACTGCGCGCGACGGCTACGGGTGTTCGCGCGCGACATCCTGCGCTTGGGTACGGCCATGGTCGGGCCCAACTCCTCGTCTCGGGGGCTTGTCGCGCGGCGTGGCCGGTGCGGCCGAACGTGCGACGATTGCTACCAGGATAGTCGGTGGCCTGCCGCGCACCAAAATGGCGCCCGCGGGCGTCGAGATTGCCGTGGCGGCTGTGATCCGGGCGCGGACCACGACCATGGCGGCAATCTCGGCGCGGCAAGCGGCGGGGGCGTCCTTGACGGGGCGCCGGCGCGACCCGCTAACCTACCGGTTGGTTGGTTGGTTTGCGCTCACCGGTGAATCGCAGATGGGAGGACGCCGTGGCCTCTGCCCCTGGTCGTGGCGCGGTCCGGATCGCGAACTGCTCCGGCTTCTACGGCGATCGGCTCTCGGCGATGCGCGAGATGCTCACCGGCGGCGACGTGGACTACCTGACAGGCGACTACCTGGCCGAACTGACCATGCTGATCCTGGGCCGCGACCGGATGAAGCATCCCGAACGCGGCTACGCCAAGACCTTCGTCACCCAGCTCGAGGACTGCCTGGGCGAGGCCCGCGACCGGGGTGTTCGCATCGTCGCCAACGCCGGCGGCCTAAACCCGGCCGGCCTGGCCGACGCGCTCCGCGCCCTGGCCGAGCGCCTCGGCATCCGGGCCAGCATCGCCCACGTGGAGGGCGACGACCTGCTGGGCCGCGCCGCCGAACTCGGGCTGGGCACCCCACTGACCGCCAACGCCTACCTGGGCGCCTGGGGCATCGTCGAGTGCCTGGACCACGGCGCCGACGTCGTCGTCACCGGCCGGGTCACCGACGCGTCGGTGATCGTCGGGGCGGCCGCCGCGCACTTCGGTTGGGAGCGCACCGACTACGACCGGCTGGCCGGGGCGGTGGTGGCCGGCCACGTCATCGAGTGCGGGGTGCAGGCCACCGGCGGCAACTACTCCTTCTTCACCGAAATTGCCGACCTGGGCCACGCCGGCTTCCCACTGGCCGAGGTGCACGCCGACGGCTCCTCGGTGATCACCAAGCACCCGGGCACCGGCGGGCTCGTCAGCGTCGACACCGTCACGGCGCAGCTGCTCTACGAGATCAGCGGTGCCCGCTACGCCAACCCCGACGTCACCGCCCGGATGGACACCGTCGAGCTGTCCGCGGACGGCCCCGACCGGGTGCGCATCAGCGGCGTGCGCGGGGAGGCGCCGCCGCCCACCTACAAGGTGTCGCTGAACAGCATCGGCGGATTCCGCAATTCCATGACGTTCGTGCTGACCGGTCTCGACATCGAGGCCAAGGCCGACTTGGTGCGCCGGCAGCTCGAGGCCGCGCTCACCGTCAAGCCCGCGGAGCTGCAGTGGTCGCTCGCCCGCACCGACCACACCGACGCCGACACCGAGGAAGCGGCCAGCGCGCTGCTGCACTGCGTGGTCCGCGATCCCGATCCCGCGAACGTCGGGCGCCAATTCTCCTCGGCCGCGGTGGAATTGGCGCTCGCCAGCTACCCGGGCTTTCACGTGACCGCCCCGCCGGGTGACGGCCAGGTCTACGGGGTGTTCACCGCGGGCTACGTCGACGCCACCCAGGTGCCGCACGTCGCGGTGCACGCCGAGGGTACCCGGGTCGAGATCCCCTGCGCCGCGGACACTTTGGAGCTCGCGCCCGCCGCTCCCCCGCCGCTGCCGGAGCCGTTGCCCGACGGGCCCACCCGCCGCGTGCCGCTGGGCCGCATCGCCGGGGCGCGCAGCGGCGACAAGGGCGGCTCGGCCAACGTGGGGGTCTGGGTTCGCACCGACGAACAATGGCGCTGGCTGGCCAACACGCTGACCGTCGACCTGCTCAGGGAGCTGCTGCCGGAAGCGGCGGAGTTCGACGTCACCCGGCACGTGCTGTCGAACCTGCGCGCGGTCAACTTCGTCATCGACGGCATCCTCGGCCAGGGCGTCGCCTATCAGGCACGGTTCGACCCCCAGGCCAAGGGGCTGGGTGAATGGCTGCGCGGCCGCCAGGTCGACATCCCCGAAAGGCTCCTATGAATCTTTGGACGACGCCGGAGCGCGAAGAGTTGCGAAAGACGGTGCGCTCCTTCACCGAACGGGAGATCCTTCCCCACGTCGACGAGTGGGAACGCGTCGGCGAGCTCCCGCGCGAGCTGCACCGGCGCGCCGGGGCGGCCGGGCTGCTGGGCGCGAACTTTCCCGAGGCGGTTGGCGGGGGCGGGGGCGACGGCGCGGACGCGGTGATCATCTGCGAGGAGGTGCACCAGACCGGCGCTCCCGGTGGTGTTTTCGCGTCGCTGTTCACCTGCGGCATCGCGGTGCCGCACATGATCGCGTCCGGCGATCAGCGGCTGATCGAGGAGTTCGTCCGGCCGACGCTGACCGGCGACAAGATCGGCGCGCTGGCCATCACCGAGCCCGGCGGCGGTTCGGACGTCGGGCACCTGCGAACCTCGGCGGTGCGGGACGGGGATCACTACGTGGTCAACGGCGCCAAGACCTACATCACCTCCGGGGTCCGCGCCGACTACGTCGTCACCGCGGTGCGCACCGGTGGCCCCGGGGCGGCGGGGGTTTCCCTGCTGGTGATCGAGAAGGGCACTCCGGGTTTCGAGGTAAGCCGCAAGCTGGCCAAGATGGGATGGCGGTCCTCCGACACCGCCGAACTGTCCCTCGTCGACGCGCACGTGCCGGCGGCCAACCTGGTCGGCCCCGAGAACAGCGGCTTCCTGCAAATCGCGCAGGCCTTTGTGGCCGAGCGCATCGGCCTTGCCGCACAAGCGTATTCGAGCGCCCAGCGGTGTCTTGACCTGACGCTGCAGTGGTGCCGCGACCGCGAGACCTTCGGCCGGCCGCTGATCTCGCGCCAGTCGGTGCAGAACACGCTCGCCGAGATGGCCCGGCGCATCGACGTCGCCCGCGTCTACTCCCGCAACGTGGTCGAGCGCCAGCTCGCCGGCGAGACCAACCTGATCGCCGAGGTGTGCTTCGCCAAGAACACCGCCGTCGAGGCCGGCGAATGGGTGGCCAACCAGGCCGTGCAGCTGTTCGGCGGCATGGGCTACATGGCCGAATCCGAGGTCGAACGCCAATACCGCGACATGCGGATCCTGGGCATCGGCGGCGGAACCACCGAGATCCTGACCGCACTGGCCGCGAAAACGCTTGGATATCAATCATGACCGTCCTGCAGTCCACGCTCGACCCGCAATCCGCCGCCTACTCCGACGCGGCGTCGACGGCGGCCTCCCGGCTCGAGGAGATCGACGCCGAACTCGCCAAAGCGCTTGCGGGCGGCGGCCAGAAGTACGTCGAGCGCCACCACGCCCGCGGCAAGCTGACCGCCCGCGAACGCATCGAGCTGCTCGTGGACCCCGACTCCCCGTTCCTGGAGCTCAGCCCGCTGGCGGCCTACGGCAGCGCGTTCACCGTCGGCGCCAGCACGGTCACCGGGATCGGCGTGGTGTGCGGGGTGGAATGCCTGATCGTCGCGAACGATCCGACCGTCAAGGGCGGCACCAGCAACCCGTGGACCCTGAAAAAGATCCTGCGCGCCAACCAGATCGCGTTCGAAAACCGGCTGCCCGTCATCTCGCTGGTGGAATCCGGCGGGGCGGACCTGCCCACCCAGAAGGAGATCTTCATCCCCGGCGGGCGGATGTTTCGCGACCTAACCCGCCTGTCGGCGGCAGGCATCCCCACCATCGCCCTGGTTTTCGGCAACTCCACCGCCGGTGGTGCCTACATTCCCGGCATGTCCGATCACGTGGTGATGATCAAGGAGCGCTCGAAGGTGTTCCTCGCCGGCCCGCCGCTGGTGAAGATGGCCACCGGTGAGGAGTCGGACGACGAGTCACTGGGCGGGGCCGAAATGCATTCCCGCGTTTCCGGTTTGGCGGATTACTTCGCGGTCGACGAGCTGGATGCCATCCGCATCGGTCGCCGCATCGTCGCCCGGCTGAACTGGCGCAAAGAGGGCCCGGCGCCCGGGCCGGTCATCGATCCGTTGTTCGACGCCGAAGAGCTGATCGGCATCGTGCCCGCGGATCTGCGCATCCCGTTCGACCCACGCGAGGTGATCGCCCGCATCGTCGACGGCTCCGAATTCGACGAATTCAAGGCCATGTACGGGTCTTCGCTGGTGACCGGGTGGGCCCGCCTGCACGGCTACCCGCTGGGCATCCTGGCCAACGCGCGCGGCGTGCTGTTCAGCGAGGAATCGCAGAAGGCGACCCAGTTCATCCAGCTGGCCAACCGCTCCAACACCCCACTGTTGTTCCTGCACAACACCACCGGCTACATGGTGGGCAGGGACTACGAAGAGGGCGGGATGATCAAGCACGGCTCGATGATGATCAACGCGGTCTCCAACTCGACCGTCCCGCACATCTCGCTGTTGATCGGTGCCTCCTACGGCGCCGGCCACTACGGCATGTGCGGCCGGGCCTATGACCCCCGGTTCCTGTTCGCCTGGCCCAGCGCCAAGTCCGCGGTGATGGGCGGCGCCCAGCTGGCGGGCGTCTTATCGATCGTCGCCCGCGCCGCCGCCGAAGCCCGCGGCCAGCAGGTCGACGAGGACGCCGACGCCGCGATGCGGGCCGCCGTCGAGGGGCAGATCGAGGCCGAGTCGCTGCCGCTGGTCCTGTCCGGGATGCTTTACGACGACGGGGTGATCGACCCGCGCGACACCCGCACCGTGCTGGGAATGTGTCTGTCCGCCATCGCAAATGGCCCGATCAAGGGGACGTCGAACTTCGGCGTCTTCCGGATGTGAGCCCCATGGTCACTCGAGTGCTGGTCGCCAACCGGGGCGAGATCGCCCGACGGGTGTTCGCCACCTGCCGGCGGCTGGGCCTGGGCACCGTCGCGGTCTACACCGACCCGGACGCCGCCGCGCCGCACGTCGCCGAGGCCGACGCCCGGGTCCGGCTGCCCAAGACCAACGACTACCTCAACGCGGAGGCGATCATCGCGGCCGCCCACGCCGCGGGCGCCGACGCCGTACATCCGGGATACGGGTTCCTTTCGGAGAACGCCGACTTCGCCGCCGCCGTGCAGGCCGCGGGCCTGACCTGGATCGGGCCGCCGGTGGACGCCGTGCGGGCGATGGGCTCCAAGATCGAGTCCAAGAAGCTGATGGCCGCCGCCGGGGTCCCGGTGCTCGACGAGCTCGACCCAGACACGGTCACCGAGGCGCAACTGCCGGTGCTGGTCAAGGCCTCCGCCGGCGGCGGCGGCCGCGGGATGCGGGTGGTGCGCGAATTATCGGCTCTCGCACGCGAAGTGGAGGCGGCGCGCCGGGAGGCGCAATCGGCGTTCGGCGACCCGACCGTGTTCTGCGAGCGCTACCTGCCCACCGGGCACCACATCGAGGTGCAGGTGATGGCCGACGCCCACGGCACCGTCTGGTCCGTCGGGGAACGCGAATGCTCCATTCAGCGCCGGCACCAGAAGATCATCGAGGAGGCCCCCTCCCCGTTGGTCGAGCGCACACCCGGCATGCGGGTCAAGCTGTTCGACGCGGCCCGGCTGGCCGCCGGGGCGATCGGCTACACGGGCGCCGGGACGGTTGAATTCCTCGCCGACGATGACGGCGAGTTCTTTTTCCTCGAAATGAACACCCGGCTGCAGGTCGAGCACCCGGTGACCGAGGAGACCACCGGCCTCGACCTCGTCGAACTGCAGATCGCCGTCGCCGACGTCGCCGAGCTCGACGCCGAACCCCCTGCCGCGCAGGGCCATTCGATCGAGGCCCGCCTCTACGCCGAAGATCCCGCGCAAGGCTGGCAGCCGCAGGCCGGCCACGTGCATACCGTCGACGTACCGGCCGTCGGTGCGCGGTTCACGACGCTCGGACACCGGACCGGGATCCGGCTCGATTCGGGCATCGCCGCCGGATCCACGGTGTCCATCCACTACGACCCGATGCTGGCCAAGGTCATCTCCTGTGCGCCGACGCGCCGCCAAGCGGCGCTGGTGCTGGCCGACGCGCTCGCCCGCACCCGCCTGCACGGTCTGCGCACCAACCGCGAGTTGCTGGTCAACGTCCTGCGCCACCCCGCCTTTCTCGACGGCGCCACGGACACCGCGTTTTTCGACACGCACGGCCTGGAGAAGCTGTCCGCTCCCCTGGCCGACGCCGCCACCGTCCGGTTGTCCGCGATCGCCGCCGCGCTCGCCGACGCCGCGCACAACCGCGCGGCCGCGCCCGTCCTGGGCTCGCTGCCCAGCGGCTGGCGCAACCTGCCGTCCGGCTACCAGGCCAAGACCTACCGCGATGCCGACGGCGGTGAGCACCGCGTCGAATACCGCTTCACCAGAACGGGATTGCGGCTGTCCGACGACGAACAGGTCCAGCTCGTCTCGGCCACGCCCGAGGAGGTGGTGCTGGCCGACGGCTCCGGGGTGGCGCGCGCCCTCACGGTCGCGCGCTACGGCGACGACGTCTACGTCGACTCGGCGCGCGGGCCCGTGCACCTGGTCGCGCTGCCGCGTTTCCCGGAACCGGGTTCGGCCGTCGAACAGGGTTCCCTGGTGGCGCCGATGCCCGGCAACGTGATTCGGATCGGCGCCGCGGTCGGCGACACCGTCGAGGCCGGCCAGGCGTTGATCTGGCTCGAGGCGATGAAGATGGAACACACCATCACCGCACCGACCGACGGGGTGCTCGCCGAACTCAATGTGAAGGTGGGCCGGCAAGTCGAGGTCGGCGCCGTCCTCGGAGTGATCGCAAGCGCGGCGGAGCCGGGCGCGGCGGGTCACGACCATCTCAACCTGGCAAGGGTGGAAGCGCCGCAAGCAGAAGGAGATCCAGCATGACCGACACCAGCTTCATCGAGAGCGAGGAGCGGCAGGCCCTGCGCAAGTCGGTGGCCGCCTGGGCCGCCAACTACGGCAGCGAGTACTACCTGCGCAAGGCCCGCGCGCAGGAGCACACCGACGAATTGTGGTCCGAGGCGGGCAAACTCGGCTTCCTCGGGGTGAACCTGCCCGAGGAGTACGGCGGCGGCGGCGCCGGCATGTACGAGCTGTCGCTGGTGATGGAGGAGATGGCGGCGGCGGGCAGCGCGCTGCTGCTGATGGTGGTGTCGCCGGCCATCAACGGCACGATCATCAGCAAGTTCGGCACCGACGAGCAGAAGAAGCGCTGGATTCCCGGCATCGCCGACGGGACCCTGACGATGGCCTTCGCCATCACCGAGCCCGACGCCGGGTCCAACTCGCACAAGATCACCACCACCGCCCGGCGCGACGGCGGTGACTGGATCCTCAAGGGCCAGAAGGTGTACATCTCCGGCATCGACCAGGCGCAGGCCGTCCTGGTGGTGGGCCGCACCGAGGAGGCCAAGACCGGCAAGCTGCGGCCCGCGCTGTTTGTGGTGCCCACCGACGCCCCCGGATTCACTTACACGCCAATCGAAATGGAGCTGATCAGTCCCGAACGGCAGTTCCAGGTATTCCTCGACGACGTCCGGCTGCCGGCCGATGCGCTGGTGGGTTCGGAGGACGCCGCGATCGCGCAGCTCTTCGCGGGGCTCAATCCCGAGCGGATCATGGGCGCCGCCAGCTCGGTCGGGATGGGTCGGTTCGCGCTCGAAAAGGCCGCCGACTACGTCAAGACCCGCCAGGTGTGGGGCACGCCGATCGGCGCGCACCAGGGGCTGTCACACCCGTTGGCGCAGTGCCACATCGAGGTGCAACTGGCCAAGCTGATGATGCAGAAGGCCGCCGCGCTGTATGACAGCGGTGACGACGCCGGCGCGGCGGAGGCGGCCAACATGGCGAAATATGCTGCGGCCGAAGCGGCTACCCGCTCGGTGGACCAGGCCGTGCAGTCGATGGGCGGCAACGGGCTGACCAAGGAGTACGGCGTGGCCGCCATGCTCGCCTCGGCGCGGCTGGGCCGGATCGCCCCCGTCAGCCGGGAGATGGTGCTCAACTTCGTGGCGCAGACCTCGCTGGGTTTGCCCCGGTCGTACTGATGGAAACGCTGGTCGAATACGCCGGTCCCGCCGACAGCGGCGGACCGTTCGCGCGCCTGACGCTGAACTCGCCCCACAACCGCAACGCGCTGTCGACCGCGCTCGTCGAGCAGTTGCACCGGGGCCTGCGTGACGCCGCGGCGGACCCGGATGTGCGCGCGGTGGTGCTGGGGCACACCGGCAACACGTTCTGCGCCGGGGCCGACCTGAGCGAGGCGGGCGGCGGGGACGCGAGTGGCGATCGCGAGGGCGGCGAAGCCGGGCGAAGCGGGTCGCCACCATCGGCATACGACATGGCCCTCGCCCGCGCCCGGGAATTGACGGCGGTGTTGCGGGCCATCGTGTCGTCGCCCCGGCCGGTGATCGCCGCCATCAACGGGCACGTCCGCGCCGGCGGGTTCGGGCTCGTCGGCGCGTGTGACATCGCCGTCGCCGGCCCGCGCAGCACCTTCGCCCTGACCGAGGCCCGCATCGGCGTCGCGCCGGCGATCATCTCGCTGACGCTGCTGCCGAAACTGTCGCCGCGCGCCGCGGCGCGCTACTACCTGACAGGCGAGACGTTCGACGCCGGCGCCGCGGCGGAGATCGGGCTCATCACGATGGCGGCCGAGGACGTCGACGCCGCCGTCGGCGGGCTGCTCGCCGACGTGGGCCGCGGTTCGCCGCAGGGGTTGGCGGCCTCCAAGGCGCTGACGACGGCCGGGGTGCTGGAGGGGTTCGACCGTGACGCGGAACGGCTCGCCGAGGAATCGGCCCGCCTCTTCGTGTCCGACGAAGCCCGCGAAGGCATGCTGGCGTTCCTGCAGAAGCGCGCCCCTAGCTGGGCAAGTTAGCCAGGTGTCAAACAACCGCCCCCGCTCGGACGGGGCGGCGCGGGGCAACATTGCAGTTTGACCAATCCTCTTGCGGCAATAGCCGGACGTCGTAGGCTCGTGGGTGATGAGCAACTCTGCACAACCCGATGCGAACGACACGCGCGACGAATCGTCGCGCGCGGCCGACACCGATCGCATCCAGATCGCACAGTTGCTGGCCTACGCCGCCGAGCAGGGCCGCCTGCAGCTCAAGGACTACGAAGACCGCTTGACCAAGGCCTATGCTGCGACAACGTACGCGGAACTGGACCAGCTGCGGGCCGACCTGCCGGGCGCACCGGTCAACCCGCGCCGGGGCGGCAAGCCCAACCCGGCGCCGTCCACGCTGCTGCTGGCCCTGCTGAGCGGCTTCGAGCGGCGGGGTCGATGGAACGTGCCCAAGAAGCTCACCACCTTCACACTGTGGGGCAGCGGGGTGGTCGATCTGCGCTACGCCGACTTCACCTCGACCGAGGTCGACATCCACGCGATGTCCATCATGGGCGTGCAGAACATTTTGCTGCCGCCCGAAGTCAACGTCGAAATCCACGGCCGCGGCGTGATGGGCAACTTCGACCGCAGCGTCCTCGGCCAAGGCACGCCCGGCGCGCCGACGGTGCGCATTCGCGGCTGGTCGCTTTGGGGCGGTGTCGGCATTCTGCGCAAGGCGCGCCGCCCGCGCGGGTAGCCCGCGGCCGTCAGCCCGGCACGTAGTCGAACTTGTCGGGGTTGGGCCCGTTGCGTCCCGACTCGCCCTTGTCCAGGGCTGAAATCGCTTCCATGTCGGAATCGTCCAACTCGAAGTCGAATAGCTCGAAGTTCTCTTTGACCCGCTCCGGGGTCACCGACTTCGGAAAGACGATGTCGCCGCGCTGAATGTGCCAGCGCAACACCACCTGCGCCGCCGACTTACCCCGGGCATCGGCGATGCGGTTGATC
Organism: Mycobacterium sp. ACS4054; assembly: GCF_001667275.1. Lineage (GTDB taxonomy): Bacteria > Actinomycetota > Actinomycetes > Mycobacteriales > Mycobacteriaceae > Mycobacterium. The sequence continues at coordinate 333,498 of NZ_LZHV01000061.1, read as the reverse complement.
ACCGGGTCGTCGAGCACCTTGCCCTGCGCGATGGGCGCCCACGCCTCGGTGGCGATGCCGTGCTCGCGTCCGTACGCCCGGACCTCCTTGTTGCCGAAGTACGGATGAAGCTCGATCTGGTTGACCGACGGCACCGTGTCGGTTTCGGTGGCGAGCCGTTCCAGGTGCGCCACTTGGAAATTCGAGACACCGATGCTGCGGGCGCGCCCGTCCCGGGCGAACTCTTCGAAAACCTTCCAGGTCGAGACGAAGTCGCCATCGTACAGCGTGGGCAGCGGCCAGTGGATGAGAAACAGGTCCACGTAATCGGATTCCAGCGCCTGCAGCGTTCGGTCGAACGCGCGGCGCGCATCGTCGGGTTTGTGAAAACCGTTGTTCAGCTTGCTGGTGACGAATACGTCGGCGCGATCCAGTCCGGCATCGCGAATGCCTTGTCCCACTTCGGCTTCGTTGCCGTACATCTCGGCGGTGTCGATGTGTCGGTAGCCGATCTCCAGCGCGGTCTTGACCGCCGCGGCCGTCTCGTCGGGCTTGATCTGGAACACCCCGAAGCCAAGCTGCGGGATGCTGACACCATTGTTGAGTTCGATCGTCGGAACCTTGCTCATGCGTCTCCTCCTTCTCGCTCCGTGTACCCGGTCGAGTGAGCACCTATCCCTTAAGGATCAGCGGCGGCGGGACCGGAGGTAGTCACCCACCACCGCCGCACCCAGGCCGTCGAGGTCGGGGACCACGACGCGACCCTCGACGCGCCGGGCGACCTGATCGATGAACCGGGCCAGGCCCGGGTCGCTGCCCAAGCGGAAGATGGTGATCTGCGCGCCGAGGCGGGCCATGTCGTCGAACCCGCGCACGGTGTGGGCGATGGTCCGCGGATGCGGCGGGTAGTCGAAGAACACGGTCGTACCCTCACCCTCGAAGTCCTCCAGGTGAGCGGTGGGCTCGCCATCGGTCACCACCAGCACGACGGGCTGCGCGTTGGGATGCCGTCGCAGGTGACGACCGGCCAGCGCCAACGCGTGATGCAGGTTGGTGCCCTGCTCGTAGACGCCCTCCAGACCGGTGAGCTCGGCGGCCGTCACCGTCCGCGCGTACCGTCCAAACGCGATGATCTGCAAGGCATCCGAACGAAATCGCGTGCACACCAGGTGGTTGAGCGCCAGCGCCGTCTGCTTCATCGGCAGCCACCGATTCTCCATCACCATGGAGAACGACGTGTCGACCAGCAGCGCCACCGCGGCCTGGGTGCGCGTCTCGGTCTCGGACACCTCGACGTCGTCGACCGTGATGTTCAGCGATCCGGCGGCGCCGTCCAGCGTGGCGGTGCCCGCCCGCCTCAGCACCGCGTTGGTCAGAGTGCGGGAGATGTTCCACGGCTCGGTGTCGCCGAACTGCCAGGGCCGGGTGGCGCCGGTCAGTTCACCGGCCGCGCCCGCCCGCCGATGGTCCCGCTCACCGCGCCGGCCGGAAAGCTGTTGCGCCACATCGCGCAATGCCGTCTCGCCGAGCCGGCGCATGGCCTTGGGCGAAAGCCGCCACTGGCCGTCGGAACCGCGGTCCAGGAAGCCCTGATTGACCAGGGCGCGTTCCAATTCGGCGAGCGTGCGGGCGTCGACGGCGGCCTGGTCGCCGAGTTGGCGCGCCAGGGCGTCGAGATCGACATCGTCCATGGTGGCGCCCGGGTAACTCTGCGAAAGCTGCTCGGCCAGTTGCTCGAGCTCCGCGACGTCGGCCAGCGCCTGGGTGCCCTCGCCCATGCCGAACGGATTGTCGCCGGAGAACTGCTCGGACCCCGTCCAGTCCTCCGCCGGCCGGGCTGCCTGCAAGTGCGCGTCGAGCCGATTCAGCGCCTGCATCAGGGAGGGCGACCCGAATGCCTGCTGCGCCAAGGCATCCAGCTCGGCGCGCTGGTCCGGGCTCAGGCTGTTGCGGAAGCGTTGCGCGGCCGCGGCGCGCTTGGCCAGCGAGTCCAGCAGCTCGTCGACATTGCGCGGGTTCTCCGGGAAGAACTCGCCGTGCTTATCCATGAATTCGTCGAAGTCTTGCTGGGTGTCGTCACCGCGGGCGTGCTTGTCGAGCAGCTCGTTGAGGTCGTTCAGCATCTCGTTGACGCGCTGGCGGTCCTCGTCGGTGGCGCCCTGCAGCGCCTCCTTCATGCCGGCGAAGCGCTGGTCGAGCATCTCGCGTCCGAGCAGATCCTTGATCTGGTCGTACTTTTCGCGGGCCTCGTTACTGCGCCAGTTGTAGTCGGAGAGCTCTTGGACGGCCTTGGCGGGTGAGGCGGGCAGCGTGTCGAGCTGCAGTTCGCCGAAGCGGGCATCGTCGTCGAGTGCGCGGGCGAGTTCCTTGCGCTCGGCCAGCACGGCCTCGTCGAGCAGCTTCTTGATCTCCTGCAGGGTGCCGTCCAAGTTGTTGCGGCGCAACAACTCCCGTCGCCGCCGGTTCGCCTCGGCCGCCAGCCGGTCGGCGCCGGGCATGTTCTTGGTGCCGCGGCGCAACAGCTCGGACAACGCGCGGCGCGGCGACGTGCCGGCCATGACGTCCTGGCCGATCTGCTCGAGGGCCTCGCGCAGGTCCACCGGCGGGGCCAGCGGGTCGGGCCCGCCGGTGTACGCCGAGTACCGGGACGAATGGCCTAGTGACGATCGCGAGCGCGGCGAAGCCGGGCGCTGCGGGTCGTCACCATCAGACCTAGCCATAGACGGTTTGGCCCTCCCCGGACACCTTGTCGATGCGCTTGGCCAGATAGAGCGCCTCCAGTGCGAGCTCGAGCGCCGCCGCGCGCTCGCCCTCGGACTGGGCGTTGACCTTGGCCGCGATCTTGTCCACCACCGGCAGGCTCGGGATGGCGGCCAGCACGTCCTTGGCCGACACCCGCTCGCCCGTCGTGACCGCCGAACCGCCCTCGACCGCGGACACCAACGATCCGACATCGATGCCGCCGAGCACCCGCGACGCGGTGTCGGCCGTCGCCCGGCGCAGCAGGTGTTCGAGCACGGCCTGCTCGCGGCCCTCCTCGCCGGATTCGAATTCCAGCTTGCCGCGCAGCACGTCGATCACCGTGCCGAGGTCCACCACCCGGGCCACCGGGTCGGTCTCCCCCAGCACCGCGCCGCGGTGCCGGGCGGCCGCCGCCACGGTCTCGGCCGCCGCGATCGCGAACCGCGCCGACACCCCGGAGCGTTGGTCGACCGAATTGGACTCCCGCAGATAGCGGGCGAACCGGGCGATCACCTGCATCAGGTAGTCGGGCACCTGGGCGCTCAGGTGGGCTTCCTGCACGATCACGCCCACCTCGGCCTCGAGCTCCAGCGGGTAGTGGGTGCGGATCTCCGCGCCGAACCGGTCCTTGAGCGGGGTGATGATGCGGCCGCGGTTGGTGTAGTCCTCGGGGTTGGCGCTGGCGACGACGAGCACGTCCAGCGGCAGGCGCAGGGTGTACCCGCGGACCTGGATGTCGCGCTCCTCCATCACGTTGAGCATCGACACCTGGATGCGCTCGGCCAGGTCGGGCAGCTCATTGACCGCGACGATGCCGCGGTGCGCGCGCGGGATCAACCCGTAGGCGATGGTTTCCGGGTCGCCGAGGCTGCGGCCCTCGGCCACTTTGATCGGGTCGATGTCACCGACCAGGTCGGCGACGCTGGTGTCGGGGGTGGCCAGCTTTTCGGTGTAGCGCTCGCTGCGGTGCCGCCACTCCACCGGCAGGTCGTCGCCCAGCGTCGCGGCCTTGCGGATGGACTCCGGCGTGATCGGCGAGAAGGGATGCTCCCCCAGTTCCGCCCCGGCGATCACCGGCGTCCACTCGTCGAGCAGACCGACGAGGGCCCGCAACAGCCGGGTCTTACCCTGGCCACGCTCGCCGAGCAGGACGAAGTCATGACCCGCGATGAGCGCCCGCTCCAGCTGGGGCAGCACCGTGTCGTCGAAACCCAGGATCCCCGGCCACACCTCGTCACCCTCGGCCAACGCCGTCAGCAGGTTTTCCCGGATTTCCTGTTTGACTCCCCGCTCGCGGTGACCGGCGGCACGCAGTTCGCCGACGGTGCGGGGCAGATTGCTGGGTGATGGCACCACTCCACGCTACGCGTTGCCCCTCCGGCTCACGCGCCGAGCGTTCAGTGAGCGAAGTGGCGGGCCCCGGTGAGATACAACGTGACGCCGGCGTTGGCTGCCGCCGCCGTCACCTCCTCGTCGCGCACCGACCCGCCCGGGTGGACGATCGCCTTCACCCCGGCCGCGGTCAGCGTCTCGAGGCCGTCGGGGAAGGGGAAGAACGCGTCCGAGGCCGCGACCGCGCCGCGCACCCGGTCGCCACCGCGTTCGACCGCCAGCCGGGCGGCGTCGACCCGGTTCACCTGACCCATGCCGACGCCGATGGTCGCGCCGCCGCCGGCGATCACGATGGCGTTCGACTTGACCGCGCGGCACGCGCGCCACGCGAAGACAAGGTCCGTCAGCGTGGCCGGATCGGCCGGTGATCCGGTCGCCAGCGTCCAGTTCGCCGGGTTGTCGCCGTGCGCGTCGAGCTCGTCACGTTGCTGGACCAGCAGCCCGCCGCTGATGGGCCGCAGCTCGGTGCCGCCGGTCAGCGGCTCGGAGGCCACCAGCACTCGGACGTTCTTCTTGCGCGTAAGGGCCTCCAGCGCCCCGGGCGCGTAGGCGGGGGCGATGATCACCTCGGTGAAAATGGTGCTCACATACTCGGCCATCTCGAGGCTGACCTCGGTGTTGGCGGCGATGACGCCGCCGAAGGCGCTCAGCGGATCGCATTCGTGCGCCTTGCGGTGCGCGTCGGCCACCGATTCCGACGAGATGGCGATCCCGCAGGGGTTGGCGTGCTTGATGATGGCGACGCAGGTCTGTTCGTGATCAAAGGCGGCCCGCCAGGCCGCGTCCGCGTCGGTGAAGTTGTTGTAGGACATCTCTTTTCCGTGCAGCTGCTCGGCCTGCGCCAGGCCCGGCCAGGCGCCGGGGTCGCTGTAGAGCGCCGCCTGCTGGTGCGGGTTCTCCCCGTAGCGCAGCATCGTGGAGCGACTCCAACTGCGCCCCAACCACTTTGGGAACGCCGTCGGCGGATGCTCGGGCGCCAGCGTCGACTCCATCCACCCCGCCACCGCGATGTCGTATTCCGCGGTGTGCTGAAACGCCAGCGCGGCCAGCTTTTTGCGCTCGGCGAGGGTGAAGCCGCCGTGGCGCACCGCCGCCAGCACGCCGTCATAGCCGCGCGGGTCGGTGATCACCGCCACGCTCGGGTGGTTCTTCGCGGCCGCGCGCACCATCGACGGGCCGCCGATGTCGATCTGCTCGACGCACTCGTCGATGCTGGCGCCCGAGTCGACGGTCTCGCTGAACGGATACAGGTTGACGACGACGAGTTCGAACGCCGCGATCCCGAGTTCCTCGAGCGCCGCGGCGTGTTCCGGTTTGCGCAGATCCGCCAGCAGGCCGGCGTGCACCCGCGGGTGCAGCGTCTTGACCCGGCCGTCGAGCACCTCGGGGAAGCCGGTCAGCTCCTCCACCCGGGTGACCGGAATCGCCTTCTCGGCAATGGTCTTCGCCGTCGACCCGGTCGAGACGATCTCCACGCCCGCGTCCGCCAGTCCCCGGGCGAGTTCGACGAGCCCGGTCTTGTCGTAGACGCTGATCAACGCGCGGCGGATCGGCCTTTTCGCCGTCTCCGGCCAGTCGTCGGTGCTCATCGATTGGTCGCCTTTCGTCCGATCGTCGCTGTTCTCCCGACCAGGGTCAGGCCGCCGGTCGCGATCTCGGCCACCACGTCCACCAGGAGCTTCCGTTCGGTGACCTTGATGCGTTCATGCAGGGTCTCCTCGCTGTCACCGTCGAGCACCGGCACGGATTGCTGCGCCAGGATCGGCCCGGTGTCGGTCCCGGCATCCACCAGGTGCACCGTAGCGCCTGTGACCTTGACGCCGTAGGCCAACGCGTCGGCCACGCCGTGTGCGCCCGGGAAGGCCGGCAACAGCGCGGGGTGGGTGTTGATGATCCGCCCGTAGAACCGGGAAAGAAATTGCGGCCCAAGTATTTTCATGAAGCCCGCCGACACCACCAGATCCGGGGAGTGCGCGGCGGTGGCTTCGGTGATGGCCGTGTCCCAGGCGCCGCGGTCGGGATGATCGCCGAGCCGGGCCGTGAAGGTGGGCAGCGCCGCCCCCGCGGCGATCTCGGTGGCCAGGCAATCGCGATCGGCGCCGACCGCGACCACGCGGGCCGGGTAGTCGCCGACGGCGGCCTCGAGTAGGGAGCTCAACAGCGAGCCGGTGCCCGACGCCAGCACCACCACCCGTGCCGGCGCACTCGGGGGCACCTGAAGCTGTTCGGCCACAGGGACAGAGCCTAGTGGGAGCTACTCGCCGGTCTCGCGGTCGGGCGCGGTCGGCTTGGCCTCGTCGGGAGGCGGCCCGTCGTCGTCACTCAGCGGGGCCTCGTCGTCGCTGAGGGGCGCGTCATGCTCGGCGGCGTCGTCCGGGTCGCGAAGATCGGTCGGCGCCTCGTCGTCCGGCCCTTCGAAGGCCTCCGCGAAGTCCGCCGGTTCCTCCGGCGGCGCGGGCTTGGGCCGCCGCGGCCGGGCCCGGATGCCCCCGCTCATCACCACCGTGATCCCGCCGACGACCGCGAACCAGAAGAACACCCCGCCCAGCAGGGTCCCCTGGTCGACGCCGACGTCGCCGAAGTTTCCCAGCCGGCCGCTGCCGCCGTAGGCGAGCAGGGACATCGCCAGCGCCCCGATCACCGACGCGACCAGAAGCTTGGCCATCGCCGGGATCAGCGGCAGCGCCCGCCGGGCGCACTGCTGCCCGACGGCCACCCCGGCGGAGGCGCCGATGATCAGCAGCGCCACCCATACCGGCCCGAGCGGCGGCCGGGGGGTCGCGGCCAGGATCGGCAGTGCCGGAATGTCACCACCGAAGACGGTGAACGAACTGAACGTCGCGAAGCCCACATGAGCGCTGGACCCGACCGCCATCGCCGCGGTGCCCACAATGACGTTGGGCGCGTACAAGATCGACAGCACCGTGAGGCTGAACTGCCCGAAGATCGAATCGGTGATGCCGTAGAGGTCTTGCATCGTTGCCCAATGCACCACCAGCGAGCCAGCGGTCACCAGGCCGGAGAGCCCGAGCAGCGCCAGCACGCCGGCCGACGCGGCGCGCAGCGCATCGCCCAGCCACAGCGGCAGCGACGCCGCCGCCAACGCCCGCCGCCCCACCCGCGACCACAGGCCGATCGCGGCGCCGAGGGCGTGCACGACGAGCACGCTGGCGAACGCGCGCAGGGCGCTGGGCGTCTGCAGCTCGGTGATCACCGACGACGCATCATGAATGACCGCCAGGGCGATGGCCGCGATCAGCAGCGGCCCGCCCAGCGCCGACGCGACGACCCAGCGGATCACCAGCCAGGAGGAATACGGGGAGGTGGCCCGGGCGGTGCTGCGCGCGGTCGCCCAGATCATCAACAGCACCGGCAGCAACGGCATGACGCCCAGCTCGCGGCCGCCGATCGAGATCGGCACCTGGTGCACGCCGAGCCACATGCTGGCGATCGCGCCCAGCGCCCCGGTCATGTCGCTGTTCGCGATCAACAGCTGCAGCAGCGTGACGGCGGCGATGATGACCAGGGCCACCACCGCCGGGCCGAACGCGACCCGGACTAGGTCACGCGCCTGGCGAGCGCCCGCCGGCCGGTTGTCCGCGCCCTCCGACACCCTCTTCACTCTTTGGCGTACGTCCCGACTAGCCGCGAGGGCGCACGGTTAGGAGGGCGCTGGACCCGACGGCGACGAGGGCGGCTGCTGCTGCTCCTGGCCGTAGGGCTGCTGGCCGCCGCCCTGTCCGGAGTAATTGGGCGCCGAACCCTCGGAACCGGCCGCGGGCGGCGGGCTGAAGCTGGGGAAGCCGGTGGGCGGCGTGTTAGGTCCTTGCTGCGCGGCCGGCTGGGGGCCCGACTGCGGCTGGGCGCCGAAGCCGCCGGTCTGCACCGCGGTCTGGGTCGGGGCCTGGCTGGGCTGGTAACCGCCGTACTGCGATCCGTAGCCCGGGTGCTGCGGTGACTGCTGCTGACCGTAGTAGGGCTGCTGGCCGTACTGGCCGTACTGCCCGTACTGGCCGTACTGGGCGTAGGGGTCGTATTTCGGCCGGGGCGCCGGCGCGGTGATGACGCCGGCCTCCAGCAGGACGGCGACGACGGCGGCGATCGCTTGCAGCACGGCGCACGCCACCAGCGGCCACATCGCCCAGCCGATCGAGACGCCCGTAGGCAGGTTGATCGTCTCGGTGATGGCCAGCAACGCACCCAAAACCGCGATGACCGCGACGATTCCGGTATAGCTCTTGGCCTTGGGCACCAGGCTCAGCCCCGCGAGCAGCGCGGCCAGGAGCGCGACGATGACCGCGGTGCCCGCGTCACCGGCGCGTCCACCGACGCCCGGGCCCAGGTCGGCGCCGATGGTGAACGTCGGCCCGAAGTTCAGCAGGTACACCGCCAGGCCCAGCACCACCACCGCGATGGTCAGGTAGAGCGGGAGCTTCGACGTGCCGTCGTCGTCCTTGGTGAACGACGGCGTGCCGCCGGTGTAGGAGCCGCCGGGCTGCGCGGGCGGGTATCCGGGGCTACCGGGCGAGTAGGTCATTGGCTCCTCCTGTTGCTGTGCCTTTGAAGTGCCGGTGCGGCCGCCGCGGTTGCATTGCGGCGCTGTGCTTGCGGGCGCGCCGTTCCGTAACCGCCGTGCCCGGCGGGTGCGTCGCGACGCGATCGATCAACCACGCTAGCGCACTTCCGAACGCCCGCGCCGTGACCACCGGCTTGGGCACCGATCCGTGCCGTCAGGGCGGCCGCTTGCTCCGCGGAGGTAGAACACGTTCTAATTCTCTGCATGGATTACGGGCTTGTGCTTTTTACCAGCGACCGTGGCATCTCCCCGGCGGCGGCCGCGAAGCTTGCCGACGAACACGGCTTCACGACCTTCTACGTGCCGGAACACACCCACATCCCGGTCAAGCGGGAGGCGGCCCATCCGACGACGGGTGACGAATCGCTGCCCGACGACCGCTACATGCGGACACTAGACCCATGGGTAAGCCTGGGCGCGGCCTGCGCCGTGACGTCGCGGGTGCGGCTGTCCACCGCGGTGGCGCTGCCCGTCGAGCATGACCCGATCACGCTGGCGAAAAGCATCGCCACGCTCGATCATTTGTCCGGCGGGCGGGTGAGCCTCGGCGTCGGATTCGGGTGGAACACCGACGAGCTCGCCGACCACGGCGTGCCGCCCGCCCGGCGCCGCACGATGTTGCGCGAATACATCGAGGCGATGCGGGAGCTGTGGACCAAGGAGGAGGCCGCCTACGACGGCGAGTTCGTGAAGTTCGGGCCGAGCTGGGCGTGGCCCAAGCCGGTGCAGCCCCACATTCCCGTGCTGGTCGGCGCGGCCGGGACGGAGAAGAACTTCAAGTGGATCGCCCGCAGCGCCGACGGCTGGATCACCACCCCGCGCGACTTCGACATCGACGAGCCGGTGAAGTTGCTGCAGGACACCTGGGCGGCGGCCGGCCGCGACGGCGCCCCGCAGATCGTGGCGCTGGACTTCAAGCCGATTCCGGAAAAGCTCGCCAAGTGGGCCGAGCTCGGGGTGACCGAGGTGCTGTTCGGCCTGCCGGACAAGTCGGAGGACGAGGTCGCCGCTTACGTCGAGCGGCTGGCCGGCAAGCTGGCCGCGCTCGTCTGACGCCGCGTCGGTTCCGCGAGACTGAAACCACGGCGGCCGGTTACGGCGTGTCGTGTGCGTGGTTTACGTGTCGCGAACTCAGGCCGGCGTGCAGCGGTTGCCGTAGTCGAAGGAGCGCACCCGCACCCGCTGGCCCAACGGGTCGCCGTCGACGAGCAGCGCGATCAATTCGTCGTCCTCGGTGGTGGACAGGAAGCGGCTGCCGTCGTCCAGGCGCCCGATGATGATCCCCGTCGGGCGGCCGTCGTCGCGGCGCACCGTATAGGTCTCGACGGTGCCGACACCGTCCGCCTGCTCGGTCACCGGCTCGGTCGCCCAGCTTGCGACCTGCTGCTGCGCCTGCGCGCTGCGGTCGGGCTTCCACTCCGACGGCCGGGTGGAGTACACGCCGACCGAGTACTTGCTCAGGATGCCGCCGTTGGCGCCGACCAGACCGAATTCGCCTGGTGCCCTTCGCATCTGCGCGACGGTCTCCGCGACGGCATGCATCGAGTAGTTGTTGCCGGCGCCGCCGAAGAAGGGCAGGCCACCGGTCAGGGTCAGGCCGCGCGGATCGTCGGGTGCGATCCCCATGCCGTCGCAGATGTTGAACACCGGCACCGGAAAGCAGCTGTACAGATCGAAGGTGGCGACCTCGTCGATGCCGATGCCGGCCATCGCCAGCGCCTCGCGCACGGCCAGCACGTGCGACGGCGCGTGCCCGAGATCGGGGCGTTCCAGCAGCGCCTGCTCCTCGAGGTCGGCGTGGCCGTGCAGGTACACCCAGTTCTCCTCGGGCACCCCGAGACGACGCGCCGCGCCGACCGACATCAGTAGCGCGGCCGCGCCCTGGTTCACCTGATCGCGGGCGACCATCAGCCGCGGGTAGGGCTCGGCGATCATCCGGTTCCGGTCGGTCACGGTGATCAGCTCGTCGACCGTGCGCTCGACCGGCGCGGCGGCGAACGGGTTGCCGGCGGCGATCTTGGTGAAGGGGGCGAACAGCTCGCCCATCCGCCGGCGGTACTCCGCCGGGCCCAGCCCGGTGCCGGCCCGCCGGGCGTTCTCCAGCAGTGCGTACTGGATCGGCGCGCTGGTCAGCCCGTGAATGACGGTGTAGCGCGAGACCAGCTTCTCGATGCCATAGCCCCGGTCCTCCAGGTCGCCGTCGACCGTCTCGGTGAAGTCCGGCTTGGCCTCCGCCTTGGCGAAGTAGCGCAGGGTCGAGGTGGCATCCGAACCGAACACCATCGCGGCCTGCGAGCGGCCCGCCGCGATTTCCGCCGCCAGCTCGCTGATCAGGTGCTGCGGCCCTTGCCCGCCAACGATTTCCAGGATCGCGCGGGACGGCGACGCACCGATGCGGTTGGCCACGGATCGTGGGTAGTTGTTGGACCGGCCCAGCGGGGCCTTGACCACACCGGAGATCTCGAACTGCCGCACACCGGCCACGGTGTCGATGGCCGCGGCCGCGTCCTCGACGCAGGAGTCGTCGATGGCGGCCCGGGCCGCCGCGGCGGCCAGTTCGACGGGCGACATCCCGCGGTAGGTCGGGTCGTCGATGCGCTCGGCGGCCTGACCAACGCCCACCACGACGGGGGTGTTCGGGTCGAGATTCATAGACCAACTATCTACCGCAGGTTGGTCTTCCCCGCCTAATCGGGGGTCAGGCGGCCGGCCCGGGGGCTACAGGCTCTGCAGGATCTCCCGGGCCAGCGCCGCGGTCTCCGACGGGGTCTTGCCGACCTTGACGCCGGCCGCCTCCAGGGCCTCCTTCTTGGCGGCCGCGGTGCCCGACGAGCCGGACACGATGGCGCCCGCGTGGCCCATCGTCTTGCCTTCCGGCGCGGTGAATCCCGCGACGTAGCCGACCACCGGCTTGGAGACATTGGCCTTGATGTAGTCGGCCGCGCGCTCCTCCGCGTCGCCGCCGATCTCACCGATCATCACGATGACCTTGGTGTCGGGGTCCTTCTCGAACGCCTCGATGGCGTCGATGTGCGTCGTCCCGATCACCGGGTCACCGCCGATGCCGATCGACGTGGTGAACCCGAAATCGCGCAGCTCGTACATCATTTGGTAGGTCAGCGTGCCCGACTTGGACACCAGGCCCACGGGTCCCGGGCCCGTGATGTTGGCCGGGGTGATACCCGCCAGCGCCTCGCCCGGCGTGATGATGCCCGGACAGTTCGGCCCGATGATGCGGGTCTTCTGCCCCTTGTCGACGTTGTAGGCCCACGCAAAAGCGGTGTCCTGCACCGGGATTCCCTCGGTGATGACGACCAGCAGCGGGATCTCGGCGTCGATCGCCTCGATGATCGCGTCCTTGGCGAATTTCGGCGGCACGAAGACCACGGAAACGTTGGCGCCGGTCTCCTTCATCGCCTCCGCGACGGTGGCGAACACCGGCAGTTCGACGTCCTTGCCCACTGGGTCGACGTGCGAGACCGTGGTGCCCGCCTTGCGGGCGTTCACGCCACCGACCACATGGGTGCCGGCCTTCAGCATCAGCGCGGTGTGCTTGGTGCCCTCGCCGCCGGTGATGCCCTGGACGATGACCTTGGAATCCTTATTCAGGAAGATCGACATGTGTTGGCTCCCTTACTTGTTCGCCAGCTCGGCGGCTTTGTCGGCTCCGGCGTCCATCGTGTCGGCCTGGATCACCAGCGGGTGGTTGGCCTGGGCCAGGATGCGCCGGCCTTCGTCGACGTTGTTGCCGTCCAGCCGCACCACGAGCGGCTTGTTGGCCTCGTCACCGAGCATGTTGAGCGCGGTCACGATGCCGTTGGCGACGGCGTCGCACGAGGTGATGCCGCCGAACACGTTCACGAAGACGCTCTTGACCTGCTTGTCGTTCAGGATGACGTCCAGCCCCGCGGCCATCACCTCGGCCGACGCGCCACCCCCGATGTCGAGGAAGTTGGCCGGCTTCACCCCGCCATGCTTCTCGCCCGCGTAGGCGACGACGTCGAGGGTCGACATGACCAGGCCCGCGCCGTTGCCGATGATGCCGACGGCGCCGTCCAGCTTCACGTAGTTGAGGTCGTGCTCCTTGGCCTTGAGCTCGAGCGGGTCGGTGGCGTCGCGGTCCTCGAACTCGGCGTGGCCGGGCTGGCGGAAGTCGGCGTTGGCGTCGAGGGTGACCTTGCCGTCCAGCGCCAGGATCCGGTCGTCGGGGGTGCGGACCAGCGGGTTGACCTCGACCAGCGTGGCGTCCTCGGCGACGAAGAGCTCCCACAGCTTGTTGATGGTCACCGCGGCCGCGTCGAGCACCTCGGCCGGCAAATGGCCCTTCTCGGCGATGGAACGCGCGGTCGCCAGGTCGACCCCCTGGACGGCGTCCACCGGGACCTTGGCCAGCCGCTCGGGCTTCGTGGCGGCGACCTCCTCGATTTCCATGCCGCCCTCGACCGAGCACATCGCGAGGTAGGTGCGGTTGGCGCGGTCGAGCAGGAAGGAGATGTAGTACTCCTCGGCGATGTCGCTGGCCTCGGCGACCAACAGCTTCTTGACGACGTGGCCCTTGATGTCGAGACCGAGGATGTTCTTGGCGTGTTCGTAGGCGTCGTCCGGGGTCGCCGCGTATTTGACGCCGCCCGCCTTGCCGCGCCCACCGACCTTGACCTGCGCCTTGACCATCACCGGAGCGCCGACCTCGGTCGCGATTTCCTTCGCGCCCTCGGCGGTGTCGGTCACCCGCCCCGGCGTGGTCGGTACGTTGTGCTTGACGAACAATTCTTTGGCTTGATACTCGAAAAGGTCCATGGGCTCTCTGTCTTCGCTCGACTCAACTGCTAGGCCTCTTGATGGGCGGTGCCGCGTTCGGCGACTCGCACGGACGAACTGTATCCACTGGCCAACCGGCTCTTACGGGCGCGTCCGGCGATGTGGCACAGCTCACGGCCTAGCGGCATACCCGGTTCGTGACTCAAATCACAATTTCCACCGGATTGCGCGACGAGGTTGCCAGGTCCGCAAGTCAGCGGATACCGTCCTAGGGTCCAGATAACGTTATGGTCACGATACGAGGACATTTCAGCTTGTCCCAGCACCGTTTGGCACCTTTTGCTGCCGAAACAGCAGACGTAGTGAGGGTTAGTCGTGCCGCCGGCGGCCGGGGTATCGAGCCCCACCGCAACGAAGTCACCGAAATCCTCCCGCTCGACGGCTTCGACTTCGACGACCTTGATTGGCGCGACGAGGCGGGCGATCTCGGCGACCTCGACTACAGCAACGACTCCACGTTCGACAACGCGGCGCAGGTGCTGCTGGCCCCCGAACTCGACGATCTGAACGACGCCGACGAACCGTCCCCCCGGTGGCTGGCCGCACCGGTGACCGAGGTGCTGCCGCGCGTGGTCATCGAACCCGCCGCCGCGCCGCGGCTCGGACGCGCGCACACCACCGATGTCGTCGGGGTGGCACGGCAGGGCGGGCAGCATCGCAAGCAACCGACCAGCGCGGCCCGGGGTCGCCTGCTGATCTCCGCGATGGCCGCGGGCGCCGCCGCCGCGGCGGCCCACACCGCCACCAGTCACGCCGACACCCCCAAGACCGAGGCCGTGCTGACCGCGAACGCGTCGGCGCTCACCGGGGGCTCCGGCAACAACACCATTCGCGGCGCCCAGGTGGTCGCCCTCGAGCCGGCCGCGACCGCCGCGCTGCACAACCAGGAGCTCGCCAAGGGCGTCGCGTTCGCCAACGATCGCGCGCAGCGCGAGGCGCGGTTGCAGCAGCCGCTCTACGTGATGCCGACCAAGGGCATCTTCACCTCCAACTTCGGGTACCGCTGGGGGGTGCTGCACGCCGGCATCGACCTCGCCAACTCCATCGGGACGCCGATCTATGCGGTGTCCGACGGCGTGGTGATCGATGCCGGTCCCGCCGCCGGCTACGGGGCGCTGGTCAAGCTGCGCCACGCCGACGGCACGGTGACCCTCTACGGCCACGTCAACACCACCCTCGTCAGCGTCGGCCAGCGCGTGATGGCCGGCGACCAGATCGCCACCATGGGCAACCGGGGCAACTCCACCGGTCCGCACCTGCATTTCGAGGTGCTCCAGGGCGGCACCGAACGCATCGATCCCGTCCCATGGTTGGCTAAGCGGGGTCTTATGGTCGGTAACTACGCTGGTTGAGGTGACCGCGCCGAACCAGCCACCTCCCGGTCCGCAACCGCCCGAGTCCACGTCGCCGTCGGATTCCAAGACGCGGATCATCCGTCGCGCACCCACCGGACCGCTCCCCATCGCGCCGGAGTCACCGACCACCCATATTCCGCCGCAACCGCCGCCCTATGCCGCTCCTGGCGCCGGGCCCCGTCCCGCGCTGGCGGGCGAGCCGGGCGGCCGGACGGCCGCCGCCGCCTGCGCCGTCAGCATCGTCAGCGGCTGGGCGACGTCGGTGGTGGCGACCGACCTGATCGCCGGCTGGTGGCGGTCCGACCGGCTGTTCTGCATCGCCGTCGCGTTTCTGGCCCTGGTGTTCGCCGCGGCCACCATTTCGGGCGTGATCATGTTGCTGCAGCGCCGGCCCTTTGGGCGCTGGCTAATCGTGGTCGGCGCGGTGGTCGCGGTGTTGACCTACATCGGGGTGTTCATCGCCGGCGCCCGGGTCGCGTGGATCGTGCACCTGCTGCCGCTACTGCCGATCGCCAGCGTGGTGCTGGTCCTGCACCCGCGAACCAAGCGCTGGCTGGAGGCCTAGCGGGCCCGGCGCCCGCGGCTCCTAGAGCTTGCTGATCGGGGCGTGGTTGTGCATCAGCTTGACCCGCCCCGCGCTGCCGAAATCGATGAGCGACATGGCCGATTCGCCCACCCCGGACACTTCCTCGACGCGGCCCAGCCCGTACTTGTCGTGCGTCACCCGGTCGCCGGGCTCGAGCACCAGCAGCGGGCGCTTGCCCGCGCCCGACCGGGTCGGCGCTGCGCGCGGCGCGCCGAATCGGCCCGCGCCGCTCACCGGCGCGGTGAACGCCGGGGCCGGCGCGGTGCGCCGCCACTCGATGAGTTCCTGCGGAACCTCGCGCAGGAAGCGCGATTCCGGGTTCAGCATCGGCTGCCCCCAAGACGACCGGACGATGGCCCTGCTGAGGTAGAGCCGCTGACGGGCGCGGGTGATGCCGACGTAGGCCAGCCGCCGCTCCTCGGACAGTTCCGTCGGATCGTCCAGCGCCCGCATGTGCGGGAACATGCCGTCCTCCCAGCCGGTGACGAACACCACCGGGAACTCCAGCCCCTTGGCGGTGTGCAACGTCATCAGGGTGACCATGCCGGCGCCGTCGTCGGGAATGTCGTCGCTGTCGGAAACCAGCGAAACCCGTTCCAGAAACTCCGCCAGCACACCGGTGTCCGGCACGTCTTCGTCCTCGGGCGCCTGCAACGACTCGTCCAACGCGGCCGCGTTGGCCCGGTCGGTGCTGAATTCGTGTGCGACGCTGACGAGTTCGTTGAGGTTGTCAAGGCGGGCCAGGTCTTGGGGATCGGTGGAGGACTCCAGCTCGCGGCGGTATCCGGTGCGTTCCAGCACCGACTCGACCAGGTCACCGAGATCCTCGTCGAGGCGGCCCCTGAGCTCGTCGAGCAGTTCGACGAAACCGGCGATCGCCTTCTCCGCGCGCGAATTCAGCATCGGCACTTTGCCTTCGGCGGCGGCCACCAGCGCGTCGGCGAAACTGGCGCCGGTGTTCTCGGCGTACACCGCGACGCAGGCCTCGGCGCGATCCCCGATGCCACGGCGCGGGGTGTTGAGGATGCGCCGCAGGCTGACCGCATCGCCGGGGTTGTCCAGCACCCGCAGATAGGCGACGATGTCGCGGATCTCCTTGCGCTCGTAAAAGCGCACGCCCCCAACGACTTTGTATGGAATGCCCGCGCGGATGAACACCTCTTCGAACGACCGCGACGAGTTGTTGGTGCGGTAGAACACCGCCACGTCGTTGTAGGTGATCTCGCCGCGGTCGGCGAGCGCGTCGATCTCCTCGGCGACGAACCTGGCCTCGTCGTGCTCGTTGTCCGCGACGTAGCCGACGATCAACTCGCCGGCGCCGGCGTCGGTCCACAGCCGCTTATCCCGGCGCCCGGAGTTGCGGGCGATCACCGAGTTGGCCGCCGAGAGGATGTTCTGCGTCGAGCGGTAATTCTGTTCCAGCAGAATGGTTGTCGCGTCCGGGTAGTCGCGCTCGAAGTCCTCGATGTTGCGGATGGTGGCGCCGCGGAAGGCATAGATCGATTGATCGGCGTCGCCGACCACGCACAACTCCGCCGGGGGCACGTCGTCGGCCGATTCCGTGACGCCGTGACCGACGAGTTCGCGCACCAGGACGTACTGCGCGTGGTTGGTGTCCTGGTATTCGTCGACGAGGACATGGCGGAACCGCCGCCGGTAGTGCTGGGCGATCTGCGGGAAGGCCCGCAGCACGGCGACGGTTTCGCCGATCAGGTCGTCGAAGTCCAACGCGTTGGCCGCGCGCAGCCGCCGCTGGTATTCGCCGTACACGGAGGCCACGGTGCGAACCAGGTCGTCGGAATCATCCGTCAGTCTGGCCACGGCGTCCGCGGGGTCGATCAGCTCGTTCTTCAGGTTGGAGATGGCGTTGGCCAGCAGCCGGGGCGAGTAGCGCTTGATGTCGAGCCCCATGTCCCGCCCGATCATCTGCAGCAGGCGGCGGGAATCGTCGGCGTCGTAGATGGAGAAGTTGGAGTTGAGGCCCTCGATCAACGACGCCTGGTTGCGCAGGATCCGTACACACGTCGAGTGGAAGGTGGACACCCACATGGCGCGGGCCCGGTTGCCCACCAGGCGCACCACCCGCTCGCGCATCTCCGCGGCGGCCTTGTTGGTGAAGGTGATGGCCAGGATCTGGCCGACCCCGACTCCGCGTGCCGCGATCAGGTAGGCGATGCGGCGGGTGAGGACCGCGGTCTTGCCCGAGCCCGCCCCGGCCACGATCAGCAGCGGCGAACCCTCGTGCACCACCGCCTGGCGCTGTTGCGGGTTGAGGCCTTCCAGCAGCTGATCTGCTTCGGAGGCCAGATTGGGATCGGTTACGTACACACTCATGTTGGTCCAAACTTACCGCCGCCCACCGACGCAACGCGCCCAGGCGTGAGACCAGGCTAGTGCCCCGGGCGGCCTTCGCCCGCCAAATCCGCCCATGGGAAATGGCGTGTTTCGCGTTGCAATGCTCGGCCGTTTCAAATTGGCGACGCAATTACACGTGAGTACAAAAAGCCGCGCTAAACGCATCGGAGTTTTTCGCCGCCGCCGACGGGGTGGAATCGAAATGGACGCGAACTTCGCTCATTGTTAAGGGAATCCACACCGGCACGCCACCGTGGCGCCCGCGGCCGGCGGCCTCGGACACCGCGCGGCGCCCGGACGTAATGGCCAGTTCATGCGCACATTTTTGCGCGTAAGCCGTTTTTAGTGGCACACTCGTTTTGTGCTCAACGCGCAGTGCCGTCGGCAGGCCTTCGCCCCGAACTGCCGCCGATTTTTCTACGGGTACCGGTTCGCGGTCCCCGTGGTCTAGCTGCTTCACCAGAGCCCCGTGGTCCGCTTCGGCGAAATCGGGGCTCGTCTCTTTTTGTGAGGCCCGAAACCGGATGAGACCACAACCCCCACATCCCGACAATGCGGAGTTAGCAGAGATGAAGGTTGACACGGTGGATACCCCACAGACCGCCGCCGAAGAGTTGAGCATCGACGACCTGCGCCACGAGATCGACCGGTTGGACGCCGAGATCCTCGCCGCGGTGAAGCGGCGCACCGAGGTGTCGCAGGCGATCGGCAAGGTACGGATGGCCTCCGGCGGCACGCGACTCGTGCACAGCCGCGAGATGAAGGTGATCGAGCGCTACAGCGAGCTGGGTCCCGACGGCAAGGACCTCGCGATCCTGCTGCTGAGGTTGGGCAGGGGCCGGCTCGGCCACTGAGGTGCCCAAAGCGCCGCGCTTGCGACCGTCACTAGCCCAATGGTGACGGCCCGCCGCGCCCAGTCCCCCGCAAGCGGGAGGTGCCCCCAGCGCTGCCCTTGCGACCGTCACTAGCCCAATGGTGACGGCCCGCCGCGCCCCGCTGCGCTGCCCTTGCGACCGTCACTAGGGTCGAAAGCATGACCTCCCTGCAAAGCCTCCCCGACATCACCGCCACCCCAGCGTGGGACGCCCTGCGCAGGCATCACGACCAAATCGGCGCGACCCATCTGCGCCAGTTGTTCGACGAGGACCCGGACCGCGGCCGCGAGCTCACCGTCTCGGTGGGCGACCTCTACATCGACTACAGCAAACACCGCATCACCCGAGAGACGCTGCGGCTACTGATCGATCTAGCACGCACGGCTAACCTCGAAGAGCGTCGCGACGAGATGTTCGCCGGCGCCCACATCAACGTCTCGGAGGACCGGGCGGTGCTACACACCGCGCTGCGCCTGCCCCGGGATGCCGAGTTGATCGTCGACGGCCACAACGTGGTCGAGGACGTGCACGAGGTACTCGACCGGATGGGCGACTTCACCGACCGGTTACGCAGCGGTGAATGGACCGGGGCGACCGGGAAAAGAATCCGCACGGTGGTCAACATCGGCATCGGCGGTTCGGATCTGGGTCCGGTGATGGTCTACCAGGCGCTGCGCCACTACGCCGACGCCGGGATTTCGGCCCGGTTCGTCTCCAACGTCGACCCGGCCGACCTGATCGCCACCCTGGCCGACTTGGACCCTGCCACAACGCTTTTCATCGTCGCATCGAAAACGTTCTCCACACTGGAAACGCTGACCAACGCGACCGCCGCGCGCCGCTGGCTCACCGACGCCCTCGGCGACGCCGCGGTGTCCAAGCACTTCGTCGCCGTCTCCACCAACAAGCGCCTGGTCGACGACTTCGGCATCAACACCGACAACATGTTCGGCTTCTGGGACTGGGTCGGCGGACGGTACTCGGTCGATTCGGCGATCGGCCTGTCGGTGATGGCGGCCATCGGCAAGGAGGCCTTCGCCGATTTCCTGTCCGGATTCCACATCGTGGACCGGCATTTCAAGACCGCCCCGCTGGAATCGAACGCGCCCGCGCTGCTGGGGCTGATCGGGCTGTGGTACTCGAACTTCATGGGCGCGCAGTCACGCGCGGTGCTGCCCTACTCCAACGACCTGGCGCGGTTCGCCGCGTATCTGCAACAGCTGACCATGGAGTCCAACGGCAAATCCACCCGTGCCGATGGCACGCCGGTCACCACCGACACCGGCGAAATCTTCTGGGGCGAGCCGGGAACCAACGGCCAGCATGCGTTCTACCAATTGCTGCACCAGGGCACCCGGTTGGTGCCGGCCGACTTCATCGGCTTCAGCCAGCCCCTCGACGACCTGCCCACCGTCGAGGGCACCGGCAGCATGCACGACCTGCTGATGAGCAACTTCTTCGCCCAGACGCAGGTGCTGGCGTTCGGCAAGACCGCCGAGGAGATCGCCGCCGAGGGCACGCCGGCCGACATCGTGCCGCACAAGGTGATGCCCGGCAACCGGCCGACGACCTCGATCCTGGCCGACCGCCTCACGCCGTCGGTGCTGGGCCAGCTGATCGCGCTCTACGAGCACCAGGTGTTCACCGAGGGCGTGGTGTGGGGCATCGATTCGTTCGATCAGTGGGGCGTCGAGCTGGGCAAGACGCAGGCCAAGGCGCTGCTGCCGGTGATCACGTCGGACGACTCGCCGGCGCCGCAGTCGGACAGCTCGACCGACGCGCTGGTCCGCCGCTACCGGACCGAACGCGGCCGCACCAGCTGACAGCCCTCAGCCGGTGCGGCTCATCATGTCGGAGCCCAATCGTCGTACGAAGGTGCGCAAACGTTCCACGGTGGCGGTCTGCGGCTCGCTCAGGTGCAGCTGCAGCAGTTCGCGTCCGGCCGCGTGCAGGATCCGCGCGGTGTATTCCGGGTCATTCACTCCGGGATTGATGCGCAGCAATTCGGTGACGAAGAACTCCAGCACGACGGCCTGCGATTGAGCCAGCCGCGCATACAACTCCGGCGGAGCGCCCTGCGGCGGGAACAGGAACAGCCGCCACGTTGCCGGATGGGCGTCGACCGCGGCGAGCACCCCGTCGAACGCGACGACGAGCGACTGGTCCCCGGCGACGGCATCAAGCCCGGAGACCGCCTCGGCGAATTGGGCGCCGGCCCGGGCCGCCTCACGGTCGATCAATGCGACGAAAAGTCCCGCCGGGTCGCCGAACAGCTGATAGATCAACGACCGATTGATGCCGGCGGACTCGGCGATGCGGTTGGGCGTGGCCGCGTGAAACCCCTCGGCGTCGACGATCGCGTGCGTGACATCGAGGATCTGCTCGCGCCGGCCCTCGGCGGTCATCCGCCGCTTCGGGCTGCCCGCACTCATGCTTGACAGCATAACTAACAACTTGTGAGTATTGCTCACGAACTGTTAGTTAATCGGAGGCAGCGATGGTCACGTACTACCCCGAGCTCGCCGAGCGCGTCCGCAGCCAGCGCGAATTGCAGCCCGACCTGTACGGAGACTTCGACTTCGACCGGCAGCCGGACCGGCTGGCCACGGAGGCGGACGTCGACTCGGCCCTGCCCGCCTGGATCGCCGACCGCGCACCGATTCTGCAGGACGACCGCGTGGTCGAGTTGATGAGCACGGCCACCCTGCTCGGCGACGTCGTCGCCGATCCCTATGCGGCACTGATGACTTCGCACAGCGTCGCCCAGCTGATCGACATGCTCAAGACGGCCTGCCGAGAGGGAATCGGGGCGGTGCCCGACGCGCCCCCCGAGCTGGTTTCGTTCATCGCCGCCATGGAGGCCACCCCGGAGTGGATCGACTTCGACCTGGTCCGGGAGGGCGCTCGCCAAGAGCGGATTCCCGCGGCGCTGCTGGCCCCCTTCATCACGCGCGGGGCCTTCATCGCGACGTTCACAAATACCTACGCCGCGCTGCCGATGGCTCTCACCGGCGCACTCTCGGGCAAGCGGGCCGCGCGCCGGGTGAACGAGACCGCCAGTTTCTTCGCCGTCACCACCCTGCCCGGTGCACTGGACCGATTCGGCCCCGGCTTCGAGGCGGCCGCCATGGTCCGGCTGATGCACTCGATGGTCCGCTACAACGCCCTGAAGAAATCCGACAAGTGGGATACCGCCATATACGGCATGCCCGTGCCGCAGGTCGACCAGATGCCGGCGGGGATGATCGGCCAGTACCTGCTGGCCCGCAAGGCGCGCCAACAGGGCCGGACGGAGTTCACCCCCGAAGAGCGTGCCGTCGTCGAATTCGCCAGGTATCGCTGCTTTCTGCTCGGACTACCGGAAGAGCTCTTGCCCGCGGAACCGGCCGACATCATCCATGTGATGCACGCGCGCTCCGCACTGCTGCGCGACGGATTCGACAGCATCTGTCAAGAACTCGTCCGCGGCACCATGTCGGCCTACTTGCGGCCCGACACCACGCTGTTCGACCGTTGCGCCGAAGCGGTCGAAAAGAGTTTCAGCAAACTCACTTTCGTTCGCACCTTCTGCAACGGGAATCGTGAGATCGCCGAGGCCATGGGTGTCTCGATGGGGCCGACGGACCTCATGCGCGTAGCCCTTACCGCGCCCTTCATCATCGGACGTTTCACGGCGGTGAGCCACGCCAGCCGCATGCCCGTGCTCAGGGACATCACCGACGCCTACGTGATCGGACTTCTCAAGCTACGGCTGGCGACGTACGGTAAGCCCGAATTCACCAGCGACGCAGACCATTACACGCCCGTTCCGCACTGATCGCTGGCATGAGCGTGCGCAGTTGTACGCGTTAGCCCCCCATAGATCAGGGGTCAGGCGAACCACTTGGTGAGCGGGGGCGGCAGCACCCGCATCACCTGCACCAGCGGGGCCCACGGCCACCATGGCACCGCCGCCCGGCCGGGCTCGCGTTCCATGGCGGCGACGAGCGCGTTGACGCCAGTCTCGTTGTCCACCATCAGCATTGTGCTGTTGGACTTGGCGGTCATCTCCGACTCGATGTAGCCGGGCTCGATGACGGAAACCTTGATGGGGCCCTTGGCGTATTCGGCGCGCAGGGATTCGCCCAGCGAGCTCAGCCCGGCCTTGCTCGCGGCGTAGGCGGCCTTGACGCCCGGCACCCCCTTGTTGCCGAGCACCGAGGAGATCAGCACCAGGTGGCCAGAGCCCGCGTCGTTGAACATTTCCAGCGCGGTCTCGATCTGCACCAGTGCGGCCACCAGATTGGTCTCGATGGTGGCCTTATTGGCCCACAGCTTGCCCGAGCCCAGCTTCGCGCCCTTGCCGATGCCGGCGTTGACGATGATCCGGTCGATCCCGCCGAGCTCGTCGCGCAGTTCGCCGAAGACCTTGGGCACCTGCTCGTGGTCGTTGACGTCCAGCGCGGCCACGGCGACCGTGATGTCCGGATACTGTTGCGACAGTTCGGCTTTCAGCTCGTCGAGCCGGTCGGTGCGCCGCGCGCACAGCGCCAGGTCGCGGCCCTTGGCGGCGAAGGCGCGAGCCATGCCGGCGCCCAGTCCGGAGCTGGCGCCCGTGATGAGGATCTTCTGACGAGTCACCCGGGCAGCATATCGACAGGTGTCAAGTCACGGCCCGCCGCCTACTTGAGCAGCCGCGACATCCGCCGGTCGGCCAGCACCTTGCCCCCGGTCTGGCAGGTGGGGCAGTACTGAAAAGACTTGTCCGCGAAGGAGACTTCGCGCACGGTGTCCCCACACACCGGGCAGGGCAGGCCGGTGCGGGCGTGCACCCGCAGGCCGGAACGCTTCTCGCCCTTGAGCGTGGCCGCCCCCTGGCCCACGGAGCGGGTCACCGCGTCGCGCAGCACCGACACCATCGCGTCGTGCAGCGTGGTGAGCTGCTCGTCGGTCAGCTTGCCCGCGGTGGCGAACGGGGAGATCTTGGCGACGTGCAGGATTTCGTCGCTGTAGGCGTTGCCGATGCCGGCGATCACCTTCTGATCCGTGATGACGGTCTTGATCCGCCCGGTGTTGCCGGCCAACAGGCCGGCGAGGTCGTCGGCGCTGAGTTCCAGCGCGTCGGGGCCGAGGGCGGCGATCCCGGGCACCAGCTGCGGATCGTCGACGAGCCAGACGGCCAGCCGCTTTTGGGTGCCGGCCTCGGTCAGGTCGAAGCCGGGCGCCTCGCCGGGCGTGCCCAGGTGCACGCGCAGCGCAATCGGGCCCTTGCCCGGCCGTAGCGGCGCGGCGGCCAGCTTTTCCGACCACCGCAACCACCCCGCCCGCGACAAGTGTGCGATCAGGTACAGCTCGCCGGCCTGCAGCCCGAGGTACTTGCCCCAGCGGTGGGCCCCCGTCACGGGCCGGCCGTGCAGGGCGCTGGGCGACGGGTCGAAGGTCTTCAGCACGGACAGCGCGCCGACGTCGACGCGTCCGATCGTCAGGCCGACGGCGTGGCGGCGCAGATGGTCGGCCAGCGCTTCGACCTCGGGCAGTTCGGGCACGCTCTTCAGTCTGCCGGTCTGAGTAAATAGGTGTCCATGATCCAGCCGTGCCGCGCCCGGGCCTGCGCCCGCAGCTCCGCGATGCGTGTCGCGACCTCGCCGACCGTTCCCGCCACCAACAGCTCGTCGTCAGTGCCTAGGTAGGCGCCCCACCAGATCCGGGTGTCGGGCGGGCACGCCTGGAAGGAGCACTCGGCGTCGAGCATGACGACCGCGGACCCGGCCAGCCCGTGGGCGCGCAGCTTTCTGCCGGTGGTGATCAGAACCGGTTCGCCGACCTCGTTGAGCGGGATGCGGTGCCGGGCGGTCAGCGCCTGCACGGCGGTAATACCGGGGATGACGTCGAAGGTGAAGTCGAGCTCCGCACCGACGGCGTCCAGGATGCGCAGCGTGCTGTCGTAGAGCGACGGATCGCCCCAGGCCAGGAAGGCGCCCACGCCGTCGGGTCCCAGCTCGGCGGCGATGGCCGCGGCCCAGACCCGCGCCCGCGCCGCGTGCCAGTCCGACACCGCCTCGCGGTAGTCGGCGTCGGCCGCCCGTTTGGGGTCGGGCAGCTCGACGAAGCAGTAGCCCGGTTCGCGGATGAATCGGGCGCAGATGGCCCGGCGCAGCGCCACCAGGTCGCTCTTGCGCTCGCCCTTGTCCATCGCGAAGAACACCTGGGTGTCGTTGAGCGCCTCGATCGCCTGGACGGTCAGGTAGTCGGGGTCGCCGGCGCCGATGCCGATGACGTGGATGTGCCGGCCCACGAAACCTCCTCCTCGCTGAGCCCAGATTGCCGAATCGATATCGAGAGGGCCTAGTCGGGACCAAAAGTACCCAGTACCATGGGTACCGTCTGCAGCACCCAATGAAGGGACGCCAGCGAGAATGACTACTGCGGTTAAACCAGATGGGCCCAGCCGGGAGGAGTTCTCGGAGCGTCTGCTGAAGGGCTCGGTCAAAAAGTCTTACGAGCCGGTCGTCGACATCGACTGGGACGCCCCGCTGGATCCCGACAAGTTCTACCTGCCGCCTCGGCTGGTGTCGCTGTATGGCACGCCGATGTGGGACGAGATGACCCGCGAACAGCAGATCGAGCTGTCGCGTCAGGAGTTGGTCAACACCCTGTCGGCCGGGATCTGGTTCGAGAACATGCTCAATCAGTCGTTGCTGCGGACGATCCTGCACGAGGACCCGACCAGCCGGTCGACGCACTACAAGCTGACCGAGCTGGGCGACGAGACCCGCCACATGGTCATGTTCGGCAAGGCCATCGAGCGCATCGGCGCAAAGCCGGTGCGCCCCGGGCGGTTTCACCGGATGATCATCAACGCGCTGCCCCTGGCCTTCCAGCGCGGCTCGATGCTGTGGGTGGCCGCGCTGATCGGTGAGGAGATCTTCGACTCGCTGCAGCGGCAGATGATGGACGACCCGGAGTTACAGCCGATCATCCAGCGGCTCATGCGAATTCACGTCACCGAGGAAGCGCGCCACATCCAGTTCGCCCGCGACGGCGCTCGCAAACGCGTCGCCGAGATGCCACGCCTCAACCGGTGGTTCATGGCCAATATCAACGGCCTGGGCGGCTACTTCTTCAATTACCTGTTCAGCAACCCGATCCCGTATGCGCGCACGGGCCTGGACCCGAAGCGGGCGCGACGGGCCGCGCGGACCAGCCCGCATCGCCGCGACATGCAGGTCGCCGGCTTCGCCCCACTGGCGGCGTTCCTGACCGAGGTGGGGCTGCTGGGTCCCATCGCACGCCGCGGCTGGAAGCGCAGCAGGTTTCTGTGACGCGGCCGCCCGCCCCCGGCGAGCCCCGCCACCCGATCGCCCTGCTCGGCGCGCCCGACGGCCCCCGCTCGGCGTTACTGGCTGCCGGCGTCACCGACTTCGTCGTCGTCCCCTCGGCGGTCCAAAGCACGTTCGACGACGCCACCGACACCTGGCTGTTGACCACGGCCGACGGGGAGGACGTGCAGGCGCGGGCCGTCGTCGCCGGCGGCCCGCCGCCGTTCGTGCCCTGGCTGCCGGACATCGCGGGCCGCGACGAGTTCGTCGGCGCGTCGTTTCACGCCGCCGCCTGGGACCCGGATTTCGATCCGTCCGGCAAGCGCATCGCCGTCGTCGGCGTCGACGCCACCGCCGGCCACCAAATCCACGGGCTGATCGAATCCGCGGCGTCGGTCACCGTCTTCGCGCACGCGCCGCGCCGCGTCGTCACCGAACTCCCGCGGTGGCCGACCCGCGCCAAACGCTGGCTGCGGCGCCGCATCCGGCCGCCGCGCGCGACGGTCAAGGTGGCCACCGCGCCGATCGAGGCGGTGACCGCGACGGGCCTGCGCACCCGCGACGGCGTCGAGCACCACCTCGACGCGGTCATCTACGGCACCGGGTTCTCGATCGCCGGCGAACTGCCCGACCGGGCCCTCGTCGGTTCCGGCGGGCTGACCATCCGGCGGGCGTGGCGCGACGGCATGGAGCCGTTCTACGGGATGGCGGTGTGCGGATTTCCCAACTACTTCTTCCTCACCGGCCCCGACACCGACGCGCAGGCCCGCTACGTCGCCGAGTGCCTGCGGCTGATGGAGCGCACGTCCAGCAGCCGCATCGAGGTGCGCGCCAGCAGCCTGCGGGTGTTCAACGACCGCGCCCAGCTGGCACCCGACCGGCCTCCCGCGGCCGCGGCCGTCTTCGACCTGTCGGCGAGCGCACCCGAGCGCGACGACACCTATGACGGGGCGGCGACGCTGGAAGTCGCCGGCGCCCGTCATCCGGTCCGGGTGCGGCTCGCCGGTCACCTCGACCCGATCGACGGCCGCTACCACTGGCAAGGAACGGTGTCCGGTTCGCCGTCGCGGCCGCTGCCCGACGATGCGCTCAAGCAAGCGCGAACCGCGACGCTGACGGTCGGCCGGCGCAGCGCCGCCGCGCGCATCGTCGAACAAACGCCGTGGGGCACGCACTCGATCGCCGGCGTGGGCGCGCCGCCGTACGCATCCCGCTGACCCCTTTTCGCCTGCTTATCGCGATATTTTCCGGGCGTTTGGGCACCCCCGCAACGGGGTAACCCCGGCGAGTGCGCGTGCTGCGCAGCGAATTCGAACGATATGTTCGGTGCGGTAGAGGCGGGGGCCTCGAACGGGTGGGGACTGGCACGCGCCTCACTCATACCGCGCCCCCTGCGTCGCGCGCTCGGCGCGCCGCCCCCGTGGGCTGCTCTTTCCGTTGGCGTCTTGGCCGCTGCACCCGAATTAGACTTTTGCCGCTGAGGGCGGATACTCAAGCAGTCGGCCCGGCAGTGATTCGAGGAGCAGCGATGGAACCCGACGGCAGGACCCAGATGGGCAGCCGCGTTGCGACGTCCCATCCGTCGTCGCCCGCCCGGGTGTTCGAGCGCCTCGACACCACCGGTCCGGCCACGGAGAGGGGTCGCGGTGGCGAGCTCGGTAGCTGAGTCCCCCAGCACGCTGGCCGTCGCGACGCGGACGGACGAATCGGTCACCGTGCTGACCGTCGACGGCGTGCTCGACACCACCAACTCCGCGGCCCTGCGCGACCACATCCTGCAGGCCACGTTGGACGAACCCGCCGCCGTCGTCGTCAACATCTCGGCGCTCAAGGTGCTCGCCGAACTGGCGTGGTCGACCTTCATCGGGGCGCACTGGCAAGTCCGCAGCAACCCCAATGTGCCGATCGTGTTGGTCTGCGCGCACCGCGGCACCCGCGAGTCGATCGCCCGCAGCGGCGTCGCCTACTTCATGCCGGTCTACTCGACCGAGAAGGCGGCGATGAAGGCGCTGGGTCAGCAGAGCCGGCGTGCGGTGCGCCGCGCCGACGCGCAGCTGCCCGCCGACCTGACCAGCCTGCGCGAATCGCGGCGCCTGGTCCGCGAGTGGCTGACCGCGTGGTCGCAGTCCACGCTCATCCCCGTCGCGCTGGTCGTGGTCAACGTGTTCGTCGAGAACGTGCTGGAACACACCGCGAGCGTGCCCGTGATGCGGATCGAGAGCCACGGCGCGACCGCGACCATCGCGGTGTCCGACAGCAGCCACGCCCCGGCCCTGCGGCTGCCGTCGTCGGGCCCCGGCATCGACGTCTCCGGCCTGGCGATCGTCGATGCGTTGTCCCGGGCGTGGGGCAGCACCCCCACGTCGTCCGGCAAGACGGTGTGGGCGGTCATCGGCCCCGAAAACCAGCTCTGACGCCTTATTGTCTGGGAACCCGCGCACGGGTAGAACTAGAACACGTTCTAATCTCGTGTGACGACCCGTTCCAGGAAGGCGGATCACGTGCGGTTCACCTACGCGGAGGCGATGACCGACCATCGGTACTACATCCCGCTGGCCCAGGCGGCCGAGGCGGCGGGGTATCACGCGATGACGATCGCCGACAGCATCGCCTACCCCTTCGAGTCCGACTCGAAGTACCCGTACACGCCGGACGGCGACCGCGAGTTCCTGGACGGCAAGGAGTTCATCGAAACCTTCGTGCTGACAGCGGCTTTGGGGGCGGTGACGACGAAGTTGCACTTCAATTTCTTCGTCCTCAAGCTGCCCATCCGGCCGCCGGCGCTAGTGGCCAAGCAGATCGGCTCGTTGGCGGCGATGACCAACAACCGGGTGGGTTTCGGCGTCGGCACCAGCCCCTGGCCGGAGGACTACGAGCTGCTGGGCGTCCCGTTCGCCAAGCGCGGCAAGCGCATGGACGAATGCATCGAGATCATTCAGGGCCTCACCACAGGTGACTACTTCGAGTTCCACGGCGAGTTCTACGACATCCCGAAGACCAAGATGACGCCGGCTCCCACCCAGCCGATCCCGATCCTGATCGGTGGGCACGCCGACGCGGCGCTGCGCCGCGCCGCGCGGCTGGACGGCTGGATGCACGGCGGCGGCGACCCGGAGGAGCTCGACGGGCTGATCGCCAAGCTCAAGCGGTATCGGGAGGAAGCGGGCAAGACCGGGCCGTTCCAGATTCACGTCATCTCGGTCGACGCCTACACCGTCGACGGCATCAAACGCCTCGAGGACAAGGGCGTCACCGACGCCATCGTTGGCTTCCGCATTCCCTACATCAAGGGCAAGGACACCGAGCCGCTGGAGACCAAGATCCGCAATCTGGAGATGTTCGCCGAGAACGTGATCGCGAAGGTCTAGCCTAGCGGCGGGCCGCCGCCATCAGGCAGCGGCGGTCCCTCACAGCCGATCCCACTTCGGGGCCCGCTTCTCCCGGTGCGCCATGGCCGCCTCGACGGGATTGTTGGTGAAACCGCTGAGGATCTGGGTGCGGTTCTCGATCTCGATGGCGTGGCGCAAGCTCGGCGCGTCCAGCGCCGCGTTGAGGCCGATCTTGGTCTGCCACACGCCGTAGGCGTTGTTCTCGGCGAACGAGCGGGCGACCTTCAGCGCGGCCGCCATGAGCTCGTCGGCGGCCACCACCTCGTGCACCAACTTGATGCGGTAGGCCTCGGCCGCGTCGATGATCCGGCCGGACAGCATGAGTTCGCGCGCCACCCCGGCGCCGACGATCTTCGGCAGGAGGTAGCTGGTGCCCATGTCCATCGACGAGAAGCCCGCCTTGATGAACGCAGACCCGAACCGGGCCTGCTCGGACGCGACCCGGACATCGGAGACAAGTGTGAACGCCAGCCCTCCCCCGACGGCGACGCCGTTGACCGCGGCGACCACCGGAATGGGCAACTCGTAGATCCGGATGAACAGGTCGGCGAGCCGGACCTGGGAGTCGTAGTTGACCTTGAACGGCGGGGTCGACGGCCTGGGCTTGGTCCACGGCTCGCCGGTGCCGCTCAGGTCGGCACCCGCGCAGAATCCGCGACCGGCGCCGGTCAGGATCGCGGCCCTGAACTCGCCGGCGGCGAGTTCGGCCAGGGCGTGGTCCACGCCGTCGATCAGCGATCCGTCGATGGCGTTGAGACGCTCGGGGCGGTTCAGGGTGACGAGGGCGATGTCGTCTTCGAGGGTTTCCAATTCCACTGCGGGCATGGAGAAACCGTAGGCGACGCGGAAGTTCACGGAAGGGGCATACGGTGGTTTTGCCGCGACGTCGAAGGAGAACCATGGCACGAACCGAAGGTGACAGCTGGGACCTGGCCAACAGCGTGGGAGCGACGGCCACCATGGTCGCCGCCGCCCGGGCCGCCGCGAGCAAGCGGCCGCAGCCGGTGATCACGGATGACTTCGCCGAACCCCTGGTGCGTGCCGTCGGGTTGGACGTCTTCACCAAGCTGGCCAGCGGTGAACTGGATTCCGACGAACTCGAGCGGACCGTGGGCTTCGCCCGGATGGTCGACACGTTCGCGGCCCGCGCGCGGTATTTCGACGACTACTTCGCCGCCGCCGGCGAAGCGGGGCTGCTGCAGGTGGTGATCGTGGCGTCGGGTCTGGATTCGCGCGCCTACCGGCTGCGCTGGCCGATCGGAACGATCGTGTACGAGATCGATCAGCCCGAGGTGATCGCGTTCAAGGCTGCGACGATGTCGGAGATCGGGGCGGCGCCCACCGCCAAGCTTCGCGAGGTCGGGATCGATCTGCGCGAGGATTGGCCGGCGGCGCTTCAGGACGAGGGCTTCGATCCGGCCCACCCCACCGCATGGCTCGCCGAGGGGGTGCTGATCGGATGGCTCCCCCCGGAGGCCGAGGTTCGGCTGCTGGATTCCATCATCCCGCTGTCCGCCGAGGGCAGCCGGTTCGCCGCCGACTACGGAACGGTGACCGGGACTTCGCCGGAGGCCCAGGAACAAGCCCGGCTGATGAACGAGGGCTGGCGACGATGGGGACTCGACATGGATCTCGGCAAGTTGACGTACCCGGGCGAGCACACCGACGTCGCCGCGCATCTGCACGACAACGGGTGGAACACCAACCAATCCCGGCTGACCGATTTGTTCGCCGCCGCGGGGCTGCCCGAGCTGGGGCCGGCCGCGCAGCAGGTTCCGTCCACCACCATCAGTTTCGTTCGGGCCGTTCGGGTTTAGCCGGCACCCCGCTTGGCCAGCCACTCGGCCTGCATCACCAGCAAGGCCATCACCTCCAGCTGCGGGGTCTCGGGGTCCAGTTCGCGGTAACGCTGGTAGACGTTGACGACGACGCGCTCCGCGTCCAGCCAGGTCCCGTACTTGCCGAGGTCTATGGTGTCCGCCGCCTCGGACCACGACAGGCCGCGGCGATACGCGGCCTCGGCCTGTTCGGACACATGCGCGAGATACCCACGGACGGCGCGGATTCCGTCCGGGTCGCTGACGGGCCCGTGGCCGGGCACCACCGTCGGCGCGTCGAGCCCGATCATGGTGTCGCACGCGGTGATCCAGTTGGCGATCGGGCCGGCCCACACGATCGGGGTGCAGCCGATGAACAGCAGGTCGCCGCCGAACAGCACCCCGGCGTCGGGCACGTGCACCACCGAATCCGCGGCGGTGTGCGCGGGGCCCAGGTTCAGCAGGTCGACGCGCCGCCCGCCCACCTCGATGGTCAGGTCGCGCTCGAAGGTCTGATCGGCATTGCGCACCGTGATGCCGCTGAAGTCGAAGTGCCCGAATCGGTCTCGCGTGTAGGGCGTCGCGACCGGGCCGAGGTTCGCGGTCTGCGCCATCGCCAGCATCTCGGGCGCCATGCCGTGCGCGATCTCCTCGGCGGTGCCCCTCGCGGCGATGATCCGCACCGAGGCGTCGAGCAGTTGATTGCCGTGGGTGTGGTCCCCGTTGGAGTGCGTGATCAGCGCGTCGGTGATGGGTGCCGTCGAGGTGAGATCTCGCATGGCGGTGAGCATTTCACGAGTCAGCGCCAGGTCGAACAGGGTGTCGACGAGCAGCGACGCCCCGTCTCCGGCGACCAGCCCGGCGTTGCTCCAGCCGTAGCCGCCGTCCGGCAGCGTCCAGGCCCATACCCGGTCGGCGATTTGGTGCAGGCCGCGAGTGTAGGGCACCTTCGCCGGCGCGCGGTTCACCCGGGGAGCGGCGGGCGCGGCGTCCGGGTTGGGCCGGGCCGCCAGCGGGTGCGGCTCGCCGCTGGCGCGCACGGTCTGCCGGGTCTCGCCGAGCCCCTGGACTTGCAGCGTGACGACGTCACCGTCGTGCAGCCAGCCGGGGAACGCGTCCAGCGCCGCCGGGTTCAGGTGCTCGACCAGCGTGCAGGTCGGCACGGTGCCCGACCCGATGACGTCGCCGGGGGCGAGGGTCACGCCGCGCGAGGCGTAGGAGATGACTTCGCCGAAGCTCCAATCCATTTGGGCGGTCGACCCCGATCCGATCACGGCGCCGTTGACCAGGGCGGTGACCTGCAGGTCCAACTTGCCGTCCCGTCGGTAGGGCTCGAGTTCGTCCGGCGTCACCAGGTACGGGCCCAGCGTGACGCCGCTGTCCTTGCCCTTGCCCTGGCCGATCCCCAGTTGGCTTTCCATCTGCTGCAGGTCGCGCGCGGACCAATCGTTGAAGATGGTGTAGCCGGCGATCGCCCGCTCGGCCTCGTCGACGGAAAGGTCCCGCCCGCCGGTGCCGATGACCGCGGCGATCTCCAATTCGAAGTCCTGCCACGCGCTTCCGGGCGCGGTCGGGGCGTCGTCGTAGGGGCCTAAAACGGTTGCGGGGCAGGCGAAGTAAAACGCGGGGATGCGATACCAAGTGTCGGCGAGTGTCCGCCCGGCGCCGAGCGCCGCCTGGCAGTTGCGCATGTGATCCAGAAAGCACAACGAGTCGCGGATGGACGGCGGGCGCGGGATGGGTGCCAGCAGCCGCACCCCATTCACGGGCACCGGCGCCGCGGCCTGCAGCGCCTCCTCGCCCGCCGCGCGCAAGCCCTCGGCGCCGCGCCCGATCAGCTCGAGCAGCGTCACACCCGCGGGCATCGCGTGGACGGCGTCACCGGAGAGCACCCCGGTGCGTTCACCGTCGGCGTCGGCGTAGGTCACCCATTTCATTCGCGCACCACCTCACTCGGGTCCTTGTCGGGCCTTAGCCCACGCCAACTCGATTGGCGCAGCCGGTCATCCGGGGTCCACTCGCTATAGCGCACCTCGCCCACCAGCACGGGCTCGACGTACGTCACGCCGCGGGCCTCGCTGCGGGGAAGGGGCGGGTCGAACGGGGATCGGTCGGTGTGCAGCGGCGCCAGGGTCTTCTTCAGGTTGGCCAGGTCGCGTTCGGTGAAGCCTGTGCCGACCCGCCCGGCGAAGTGCAGGCCGCCGTCGGTCGGGATGCCCATCAGCAGTGAGCCGATGCCGCTGCTGCGCCCGCCCTCTCCGGCCTTCCACCCGCCGATCACGACTTCCTGCGTGTTCCAATGCTTGTCCTTGATCCACGACGCCGAGCGGCGGCCGGGCTGATAGGTGGAGTCGCGCTTCTTGGCGACCACGCCCTCCCAACCGTGTTTGGCGGAATGCTCCAGCGCCTGCTTGCCGTCGCCCGGCAACAACTCGGGGACGATGAGGCCGCCGCCACTGGCCAGCATTTCCAACAGCTTTCGGCGGTCCTGGTAGCGCGCCCGCAGCAACGACCGCCCGTCCAGGTACAGCAGGTCGAACGCCCAGAATTCCACCCGGCTCCCCCGCCCCCGGTTCTGCATCGCGTGAAAGCTCGGCACCCCGTGCGC
The DNA here is from genome assembly GCF_001667275.1 of Mycobacterium sp. ACS4054. Taxonomy (GTDB): domain Bacteria; phylum Actinomycetota; class Actinomycetes; order Mycobacteriales; family Mycobacteriaceae; genus Mycobacterium. The sequence continues at coordinate 299,708 of NZ_LZHV01000061.1, read as the reverse complement.
GTCCAAGACGACGGCCTCGCCGTCGAGGACCACGTGGTGGTCGGCGAGATCGGCTGCCAGCGTACGCAATTGGGGATACTCGTTGGTCACCTCGCGGCCCCGCCGGGACCGCACCCGCAGGTCGCCGTGGTCGATCTCGACCAGCAGCCGGTAACCGTCCCATTTGCCTTCGAAGGCCCATTGGCCCGCCTTGCGCGCCGCGATCGAGCCGTGGGTGGCGAGCATGGGTGCGATCCCGTCGAAGTCGAAGGCCTTCTGCTCCTTCATCCGGTGCGCCAGCCACTGGTTGCCGTTCGTTTGAATCAGGGCGTAGCGGCCGGAGACCTTGTTGCCGTGCAGGTTGACGATGACCTCGTCCTCCAGGAACTTCTCCGCCTCGTAGGTGCCGGCGTCCCAGATGATCACCTTCCCGGCGCCGTACTCCCCTTTGGGGATGTTGCCCTCGAAGGTGGCGTATTCCAGCGGATGATCCTCGGTGTGCACCGCCAGGTGGTTCACCGAGGTGGTTTCGGGCAGGTTCTTCGGCACCGCCCACGACACCAGCACGCCGTCGCGCTCCAGCCGGAAGTCATAATGCAGCCGGCGGGCGTGGTGCTCTTGGATGACGAACGAATTGCCTTGTCCGGTGGTGGGTTTGGTCCGCGGAACCGGCTCCGGGGTTTTCGATGCGTCTCGCATGCTGCGGTACTTGCTCAGCCGGTCCGGGACGGCGACATCCTGGTCGAGGGCCGCCAGCAGGTCGCCGTCGCGCGCCACCCGCTCCAGGACCTCGTCGTAGCGCAGCTGGCGCAGCGCCGGATCGCCGATCTCCGCCCAGGTGCGTGGCGCCGCTACCGTCGGATGTTCGCGTCCGCGCAACGAATACGGTGCGATGGTCGTCTTGGATCCGTTGTTCTGGCTCCAGTCGAGGAACACCTTTCCCGCCCGCAGGCTGCGGGTCATGGTTGACGTGACCAGCTTGGGCATCGACCGCTCCAGTTGCTGGGCAACCCGTTTCGCCAATACCGTGGCGCCCTTGCTGCTCACCGGCTCCGCCAGCGGGGCGTACAGGTGCAGGCCCTTGCTGCCGCTGGTGAGCGGGAACAGCGTCAGCCCGATCCCGTCCATCAGATCGCGGACGGCGTGGGCCACCTCGCACAGCTGCGCCATGGTCACGCCTTCGCCGGGGTCGAGGTCGAACACCAGGCGGGTGGCCGGGCCGGGCTTGAGCTCCTCGGCCTTGCTCCGCGTCCACTCGGCGACGAACCGCCACTGCGGCACGTGCACTTCCAGGGCGGCCTGTTGCGCGATCCAGGCCAGCCCCTCCGGGGTGTCGATGATCGGATACGTCGTGGTGCCGGACCGGTGCGTGACGCTGGCGCGCGGCAGCCAGTCCGGCGCCGACGAGGCCAGTTGTTTTTCGAAAAATGAATCCTGCTCGACGCCGTTGGGCCAGCGCTTGCGGGTGGCCGGGCGGCCCGCGACGTGCGGGATCATCACCTCGGCGATCCGGGTGTAATAGTCGAAGACGTCGCGCTTCGTGGTACCGGTGGCGGGGTACAGCACCTTCTCGGCGTTGGTCAGCCGCACCCGGGGCGCCGCCGTCGCACTCATAGTGTCAACGTACGTCGTCTGGCGAGGGGTGAGGTTATGGCCCGCGGGCTGGTGATCGGCGAGGCGCTGATCGACAGGGTCGAAAACTTCGGTGATGCCGGGCGCGGAGTCGCCGAGCATGTCGGCGGCAGCCCGCTCAACGTCGCGGTGGGGCTCGCCCGGCTCGGCCACGAAATCGACTTCTTGACCCACATCGCCGACGACGAAGCCGGCAGGCGCATCGCCGAACACCTCACATCCGCTGGCGTCCAGCTGGTTCCGGGAAGCACGTCGGCGCGCCGGACGCCGACCGCGCGCGCGACGATCGGTGAGGACGGCACGGCGACCTACACATTCGACCTGGACTGGCGGCTGGCCGGCACGCCCGAAGCCGCGCCGCCCCTGTTGGTGCACACCGGGTCCATCGCCGCCGTGCGCGAGCCCGGCTGCCTCGCCGTCGCGGCGCTGCTCGACGCCTACCACGTGTCGGCCACCGTGAGCTTCGATCCCAACGTGCGCCCGTCGCTGATCACCGACCCGACGCTCGCCCGCGCGCGCATCGCGCACCTGGTGGAGCGCAGCGACATCGTTAAGGCCAGCGACGAGGACCTGAGGTGGATCGCCCCCGATCACCAACCGGAACGCACCGCGAGAAGCTGGCTGGCCTCGGGGCCGGCGGTCGTCGTCGTGACGATGGGCGCCCGCGGGTCGCTGGCGTTCTGCGCGGCCGGCGAGGCGCGGGCGGCGGCCCGGCCGGTGCGGGTGGTGGACACCGTCGGCGCCGGCGACGCCTTCACGGTCGGCCTGATCGACGCGCTGTGGGGAATGGGAGTGTTGGGCGCCGACCGGCGGGCCGCCCTGCGCCGCATCCCCGTCGACGCCCTGACGGCCGCGCTCGAGGCGGCCAGCCTGTCGTCGGCGGTGACCGTCGGCCGCGCCGGGGCGGACCTCCCCGATCGCGCCGCGCTGCGCGCCCAGGCAAACGGGCCCTAGCCCGCCGGCAGGCTTCGATGCGGTCACGAGCTGCGGCGCGACGGCCCCGCGTCCTGTTAGCCGGCGAACTGTATGGGCATACTGACTTACATGCGCTCCATCTGGAAGGGCTCTATCGCGTTCGGACTGGTCAACGTCCCGGTGAAGGTGTACAGCGCCACCCAGGACCACGACATCAAGTTCCATCAGGTGCACGCCAAGGACAACGGGCGCATCCGATACCAACGCGTGTGCGAGGTGGACGGCGAGGTCGTCGAATACCGGGACATCGCCCGGGCCTACGAATCCGACGACGGCCAGATGGTGATCATCACCGACGACGACATCGCCACCCTGCCCGAGGAGCGCAGCCGCGAGATCGAGGTGCTGGAGTTCGTGCCGGCCAGCGAAGTCGATCCGATGCTGTTCGACCGCAGTTACTTCCTGGAGCCCGATTCCAAGTCGTCGAAATCCTATGTGCTGCTGGCCAAGACGCTAGCCGAGACGGATCGGATGGCGATCGTGCACTTCACGCTGCGCAACAAGACGCGGCTGGCGGCGTTGCGGGTCAAGGACTTCGGCAAGCGCGACGTGATGGTGGTGCACACCTTGCTGTGGCCCGACGAGATCCGCGACCCGGATTTCCCGGTGCTGGACAAGAAGGTTGAGATCAAGCCGGCCGAACTCAAGATGGCCGGTCAGGTCGTGGAGTCGATGGCCGAAGACTTCAACCCCGACCGCTACCACGACACCTACCAGGAGCAGCTGCAGGAGCTGGTCGACGCCAAACTCGAAGGCGGAGAAGCGTTTACCACCGAGGAGCAGCCCAAGGAGCTGGACGAGACCGAGGACGTCTCGGACCTGCTGGCCAAGCTGGAGGCCAGCGTCAAGGCGCGCTCCGGTGGCGCAAAGGCTCCGGCCAAGAAGGCGCCGGCCAAGAAGACGGCGGCGAAGAAGACCGCCGCCAAGAAGACCGCGGCGAAGAAGGCGCCGGCCAAGAAGGCCGCTTCGAAGTCCTGACCCGGCGCGCTCAGCGCCGGCGGGTCGCCAGGAACCGGGTCGCCGCAGCGATCAGGTTGATCACGGCGACGATGATGATCAGGCTCAGCGCCGCACCCCAGATGCGCAGGAAACCGGCGTGTTCGGGGTTGGTGAGCTCGGTGTAGATCAGCAGCGGCAGGGAGGCCATGTTGCCGTGGAAGATGTCGACGTTGATCGACCGGCTGTATCCGACCAGCACCAGCACCGGGGCGGTCTCGCCGACGACCCGGGCGACCGACAACAAGACCCCGGAGACGATGCCGGGCATGGCGATCGGGAACACGATCCGCATGATGGTCTTCCATTTGGGAACGCCCAGCGCGTAGCTGGCTTCCCGCAGATCGTCGGGCACCAGCCGCAGCATCTCCTCGGCGGACCGCACCACCACGGGCAACATCAGCAGCACCAGCGCCAGCGACACCGCGAACGAGCTCTGCTGGAATCCCAGGGTGGCGATCCAGAGGCTGAAGATGAACAGCGCCGCCACGATGGAGGGCACCCCGGCGAGCACGTCGACCATGAACGTCGTCAGCCGCACCAGCCGCCCGGAACCGTATTCCACCAGGAAAACGGCCGTCATCAGCCCCAGCGGCACGGACAGCAGGGCGGCCACCCCGGCCTGCACCACGGTTCCGTACAGCGCGTGATAGATGCCGCCGGCGAACTGCTCCGGCAGCACGCCGTGCAGCGAATGCGTCCACCAGCCGGTCCGGGTGACCGCGTACCAGCCGCGGGCCACGACGACCGACAGCACCCAGACCAGCGGAACCAGCGCGATGAGGAAGGAGGCGACGAAGAAGACGGTGGCCGCGCTGTTGGTGATCCGGCGCCGAAAGCTCACGGGCCGGAACGCCTGGGTTTTGACCGGCCGGTCGAACACGCTGGCCGTCATCCGTTGACCTTCCCGCCGGCGATGGCCCGCGCCAGCGCGTTGACGACGAAGGTCAAGACGAACAGCGCGAATCCCGCGGCGATGTAGGCGCCGGTGGGCAGCGGTTCGCTGAATTCGGCTGCGGCGGAGGCGATCTTGGAGGCGAAGGTGTAGCCGCCGTCGAACAGCGACCAGTTTCCCGGGCGCGCGGCCGAGCGCAAGATGATCAGCACCGCCACGGTCTCGCCGAGCGCGCGCCCCAAGCCCAGCATCGACGCCGCGATGACACCGCTGCGGCCGAACGGCAGCACGGTCATCCGCACCACCTCCCACTTGGTGGCGCCCAGCGCCTGCGCCGCTTCCATCTGGATGTGCGGGGTCTGGCGGAACACCTCGCGGGACACCGAGGTGATGATCGGCAGGATCATCGCCGAAAGGACGATGCCAGCGGTGAAGATGGTTCCGCCGCCGGCCAGCGATACGTTGCCCTGCCTGAACAGGAACAACCAGCCCAGGTTGCGGTTGAGGAACGCCGCGACGGGCTCGATCTTGGGCGCCAGCACGAAGATGCCCCACAACCCGAAGATGATCGAGGGCACCGCGGCCAGCAGGTCGACGACGGCGCCGAACGGGCGGGCCAAACGCTTGGGCGCGTATTGGGTGAGGAACACCGCGATCCCGACCGCCACCGGCACCGCGAGCACCAGCGCGGTCAGCGAGCTCAGCACCGTGACCATCAACAGGTCGCGGATGCCGAAGGCGAGCTTAGCCGGGTCGGTGGTGCTGAACTGGGCGCTGGTGAAGAAGTTCGCGTGGTTGACCCGCAACGCCGGAACGGCACGAATCAGCAGAAACACCGCGATCAGCAGGATCGCGACCACGATCGTCGACCCGGCAGCGGCGGCCAGCAGCTTGAAGAGCCGGTCCCCCCGCCGAGCGGAGGGCGCGCCCAGCGCCTTGAGCCCGGGATTTTTCGGGGTCGACGGGCTGGCTACCGCTCCTCGGGTCACTACCACCTCAAATCACGTGATGGCGTTAATAGCGGCCGACAGTCTCGACTTGAACGAGTCGGGAATGGGAATGTACCCGTTGTCGGCCAGGCCACTCTGCCCCGCACCGATCGTACTTTGCAGGAACGCCTTCACGGCGGTGCCGACCTGTGAATCGGGATACTTCGAGCAAACGATCTCGTACGTCGCCAGCACGATCGGGTAGGACCCGGCTTGGGTCGGCTTGTAGAAGGACAGCGTGTCGAGCACCAGGTCGTTGCCCTGGCCGCTGATCTTGGCTCCGGAGATGGTCTTGCCGACCGAGTCGGAGCTGATGGCGACGGCGTCCGGGCCGGCCGGCGTGACGACCTTGGCCATGCTCAATTTCTGCGCCTGGGCGAACGACCACTCGTTGTAGGTGATCGACCCCTCGGTGGCCTTGATCGCCGCCGATGTGCCGTCGTTGCCCTTGGCGCCCTCGCCGACGCCGCCCTTGAACGTCTTGCCGGCGCCCTTGCCCCACGCGCCGTCGGAGGCGGCGTCCAGGTACTTCTGGAAGTTGTCGGTGGTGCCCGACTCGTCGTTGCGGAACACCACGTGAATCGGTTCGGCGGGCAGCGTGACGCCGGGGTTGAGCGCGGCGATGGCCGGGTCGTTCCAGGTCGTGATCGCGCCGTTGAAGATCTTCGCCGCCGTGGGACCGTCGAGGCTCAGCGAGCTCAGGCCCTTGACGTTGTAGGTGATGGCGATCGGGCCGAACACCACCGGCAGGTTCCACGCCGGCGAGCCGCAGCGCTGCTGTGCCGCGGCGTATTCCTTCGCGGCGAGCGGCGAGTCCGAACCGCCGAAATCGGTTTGGTTGCCGTTGAATTCGCTGATTCCGGCGCCCGAGCCGTTGGCCGTGTAGTTCAGCGTCTGGCCGGAGCAGGCCTGCTCGAAGGCGTTGACGAACCGCGTCATGGCGTTGGCCTGCGCGGTCGACCCGCTGGCCTTCAGCGTCTTCTTCCCGCCGCAGCTGACCTTGCCCGACGAGCCGCTCGTCGCGCCGCTCTCGCCCGTGGCGTTCTTGTCACTTCCGCACCCCGACAACACCAGCGCGCCGGCGGTCACGACGCTCAGCGCGGCACCGAATCGGTTGAGTTTCAAGTCACTTCCTAACGGTAGGGAGGAAACATGTGTGCCGACGTCCTGTTGGCAATCGAGCGTCGACCGGCGTCTCTCGCAGCAAGGAAGCTAACAGCAACAAGGTTAACGTTGGGCAAATTGCTGTCGGCTGATTGTCGCTGGCCAAGGCGGCTTGAGGGAGCCCCGCACACCTGTGCAAGGGTGCTCACGAAATGGCGTCGATCGCCGCCGACAGCCGGGACTTGAACGACTGCGGGACGGGAACGTAGCCGTTGTTCGTCAAGCCGTCCTGACCGGCACCCACAGTGCTCTGCAGGAACGCCTTCACGGCCGCGGCGACCTGCGGGTCGGGATACTTCGAGCAGACGATCTCATACGTCGCGAGCACGATGGGGTAGGAGCCGGGCTGGGTCGGCTTGTAGAAGGAGAAGGTGTCGACGACCAGGTCGTTTCCGTCCTCGCTGAAGTCGGCGCCGGCGATCGTCTTGCCGACCGAGTCGGCGCTGATGGCCACGGCGTCCGGGCCGGCCGAGGTGACGACCTTGGCCATGTCGAGCTTTTGCGCCTGCGCGAACGACCACTCGACATAGGTGATCGAGCCCTCGGTGGCCTTGACCGCCGCGGACGCGCCGTCGTTGCCTCTGACCCCTTCACCGACGCCGCCGTTGAACGTCTTCCCGATGCCCTTGTCCCAGACGCCGTTGGCGGCCGAGTCCAGGTATTTCTGGAAATTGTCGGTGGTGCCGGACTGGTCGTTGCGGAAGATCACCCGGATCGGCTCGGCGGGAAACGCGACGCCGGGGTTCAACGCCGCAATGGCCGGATCGTTCCACGCGGTGACCGCGCCTTTGAACACTCGCGCGGCCGTGGGGCCGTCCAGGTTCAGCGAAGCGACACCGGCAACGTGGAAGGCGATCGCGATCGGGCCGAACACCACCGGCAAATTCCAGGCCGGCGAACCGCAGCGTTGCCGGGCCGCGAAGTATTCGATGGACGCGAGCGGCGAGTCGGACCCCGCGAAATCCGTTTGATCGCCCGTGAACTCGCCGATACCCGCGCCCGAACCGTTCGGCGTGTAATTCAGCGTCTGGCCGGGGCAGGCCTGCTCGAAGGCCTTGATGAAGCGGGTCATCGCGTTCGCCTGGGCGGTCGACCCGCTCGCCTTCAGCGACTTCGCCCCGCCGCAGCTCACCTTGCTGGTCGAGGTTCCCGGCCCGCCGCGGTCCCCGGCCCCGTTCTCGTTACTTCCGCAGCCCGCCACCGCCAGGGCAACCACGGTCGCGACGCCCAGCGCCGCACGAAATCGCTTCAGCCGCAAATTGATTCCCGACGGGAGAAGTCAACCATGATCGCCACCATTCGCTAGCCGCCGCGCGCCGGCAAATTTTTCAGCACTAAGGCTAACGCCGCGCGAATGATCTCGCAGTGGACGCGAACGGCGGCCGGGTCGTCCGGTGGCCGATGGGCAGCGGGCGTTACATCGCGCCGCCGATATGCAAAAGTAGAACCTGTTCCAGAAATGCCGCATCCGAGACGGCCGGGCTTGCTACCGTGTCGGCTGACAACTTGGGCGAAGAGAGGCCGCAATGATCCTTGACAGATTTCGTCTCGACGACAAAGTCGCCGTCATCACCGGTGCCGGCCGCGGCCTCGGGGCCGCCATGGCGGTGGCTTTCGCCGAGGCGGGCGCCGATGTGCTGATCGCCTCGCGCACGGAATCGCAACTAGAAGCCGTCGCCGAAGAGGTCCGCGCCGCCGGACGGCGGGCGCACATCGTCGCCGCCGACCTGGCCCACCCGGAGGCGACCGCCGAGCTGGCCGGCCAGGCCGTCGAGGCCTTCGGGAAACTAGACATCGTCGTCAACAACGTCGGCGGCACCATGCCCAACACGCTCCTGACCACCTCGACCAAAGACCTCAAGGACGCGTTCACCTTCAACGTCGCCACCGCCCACGCGCTCACCATCGCGGCGGTGCCCCTGATGCTGGAGCACTCCGGCGGCGGCAGCATCATCAACATCACCTCGACCATGGGCCGGCTGGCCGGACGGGGTTTCGCCGCCTACGCCACCGCCAAGGCCGCGCTGGCGCACTACACCCGGTCGGCCGCGCTGGACCTGTGCCCGCGCATCCGCGTCAACGCGATCGCGCCGGGATCGATCCTGACCTCCGCGCTGGACGTGGTCGCGTCCAACGACGAACTGCGCGCGCCGATGGAAAAGGCGACCCCGCTGCGCCGCCTCGGCGATCCCGTCGACATCGCCGCCGCCGCAGTCTATTTGGCGTCACCGGCGGGCAGCTTCCTGACCGGCAAGACGCTCGAGGTCGACGGCGGCCTCACCTACCCCAACCTCGACATCCCCGTCCCGGACCTGTGACCCCTTGACGCGCGAGCAGACGCAAACTCGCCTGCGCGCCCCGCAGTTCATGCGATTTTGCGTCTGCTCGCGGTCGTGAACCAACCACCCCCTAAGGAGACCGTCATGCCCATCCCCGTCGTCCAGCTGGGCACCGGCAATGTCGGCGTCCACGCGCTGCGAGCGCTCATCACCAACCCCGAGTTCGAGCTCAGAGGCGTCTGGGTGTCATCGGACGCCAAGGCCGGCAAGGACGCGGCCGAGCTTGCCGGACTTGACGATTCGACCGGCGTGCTGGCCAGTACCGACCTGGACGCCGTGTTGGCCACCGGCCCACAGTGCGCCGTCTACAACGCGCTGGCCGACAACCGGTTGCCCGAGGCGCTGGAGGACTACCGGCGCGTCCTGGCCGCCGGGATCAACATCGTCGGCAGCGGTCCGGTCTTTCTGCAGTACCCGTGGGAGGTGATCCCCGAGGAGCTCATCAAACCCATCGAAGACGCTGCGCGCGAAGGGAATTCGAGCGTGTACGTCAACGGGATCGATCCCGGCTTCGCCAACGACCTGCTGCCGATGGCACTGGCCGGCACCTGTCAGAACATCCAGCAGATTCGCTGCATGGAGATCGTCGACTACGCCACCTACGACAGCGCGGCCGTCATGTTCGACGTGATGGGCTTCGGGAAGCCGCTCGACGAGATACCCATGCTGCTGCAACCCGGCGTGCTCAGCCTGGCGTGGGGATCGGTGGTGCGGCAACTGGCGGCGGGCCTGGGCCTATCCCTCGACTCGGTCGCTCAGGAGTACGTGCGCGTGCCGGCGCCCGAGGACTTCGACATCGCCTCGGGGCACATCCCCAAGGGCAGCGCCGCCGCGTTGCGGTTCGAGGTGTTCGGCATGGTCGACGGCGACCCCGTCGTGGTCCTCGAACACGTGACCCGGCTGCGCGAGGACCTGTGCCCCGATTGGCCGCAGCCCGCCCAGCACGGCGGCTCCTACCGCATCGAGATCACCGGCGAACCGTCGTATGCCATGGACGTCTGCCTGAGCAGCCGCAAGGGCGACCACAACCACGCCGGACTGGTCGCCACCGCGATGCGGGTGGTCAACGCGATCCCCGCCGTTGTGGCCGCCCCGCCGGGAATCGTGACCACGCTGGACCTTCCCCTGATCACCGGCAAGGGGCTCTACCTGCCCGGGTGAGTGGCGCGCCGACGGCCGAGGCTTATCCGGCCGAATGACGGGTAGCCCTCCGGTGAACCCATAGTGTTCGGCTAACCTCACTTTTCTATTCGGCTGTAGGAATCGAGGGGCGACACGTTGACGCGGAGCAGCCAGGACTCGCTCAAAAGCAGTTGGTATCTGCTCGGGCCCGCCTTCGTCGCCGCGATCGCCTACGTCGACCCGGGCAACGTCGCGGCCAACGTCAGCTCCGGCGCGCAGTTCGGATACCTGCTGCTGTGGGTCATCGTGGTGGCCAACGTGCTGGCCGGGCTGGTGCAGTACCTGTCGGCCAAGCTCGGCCTGGTGACCGGGCGCTCGCTGCCCGCGGCCATCGGCAAACGGATGGGCCGTCCGGTGCGGCTGGTGTACTGGGTCCAGGCCGAACTCGTCGCGATCGCCACCGATATGGCCGAAATCGTCGGTGGCGCAATCGCTTTGCGCATCCTGTTCGATTTGCCGCTGTTGCTGGGCGGGATCATCACCGGGGTGGTGTCCCTGCTGCTGCTGGCCATCCAGGACCGGCGCGGGCAGATCATCTTCGAGCGCGTCATCACCGGGCTGCTGCTCGTCATCGCCATCGGGTTCGCGGCCAGCTTCTTCGTGAAGACGCCGCCGCCGGATGCCGTGCTCGGCGGACTGGTGCCGCGATTCCAGGGCACCGAAAGCGTGCTGCTGGCCGCCGCCATCCTGGGCGCCACCGTCATGCCGCACGCGGTATACATGCATTCCGGCCTGGTCCTGGACCGGCACGGGCATCCCGCCGAGGGCTCGCATCGACGCCTGCTGCTGCGCGTCACCCGGCTGGACGTGGTGCTGGCGATGGCCGTCGCGGGAACGGTGAACGCCGCGATGCTGCTGGTCGCCGCGATCAACCTGCAGCACCGGGACGTCAGCGCCTCCATCGAGGGCGCGTACTCCGCGATCCATAACACCCTGGGCGCGACCATCGCGGTGCTGTTCGCGGTCGGACTGCTGGCGTCGGGGCTGGCGTCGTCCTCGGTGGGCGCCTACGCCGGCGCGATGATCATGCAGGGGTTGCTGCACCGCAGGATTCCGATGCTGGTGCGCCGCTTGGTCACGGTGTGCCCCGCCCTGGTGATCTTGGCGTTCGGGTTCGACCCCACCCGCGCGCTGGTGCTGTCCCAGGTGGTGCTGTCCTTCGGCATACCGTTCGCGGTGCTGCCCTTGGTGAAGCTGACCAGCGACCGCGAGCTGATGGGTGAGGACACGAATCACCCCGTCACGACGGTTATCGGTTGGGGCGTCGGCGTACTGATTAGTCTGCTTAACGTGGTGCTCATCTGGCTGACGGTGACCGGCTAAATGCCGGCCCGCCGGCACGCCTACTTCGCATACGGGTCGAACCTGTGCGTCAGGCAGATGGCGCTGCGGTGTCCCGACGCCGCCGATCCGCGGCCGGCGGTGCTGTCCGATCACGACTGGCTGATCAACCAGCGGGGGGTGGCCACGGTCGAGCCGTGCGCCGGCACCCAGGTGCACGGCGTGGTCTGGCAGATCTCCGACGGTGACCTGGCGACGCTGGACAGCGCCGAGGGCGTGCCGGTGCGTTACCGGCGCGACCGGCTGACCGTGCACACCGACGACGGACCAGCCCCGGCCTGGGTCTACATCGACCACCGGGTGACGCCGGGTCCGCCGCGGCCGGGTTACCTGCCCAAGATCATCGACGGCGCGGTTCAGCACGGGTTGCCGCAACGCTGGATCGACTTCCTGCGGCGCTGGGATCCCTCCCGCTGGCCGCGCCGGGCGTCGGCGTCCGGGCCTGCGCCGCAATCGCTTTCGGCGTTGCTGGCCGAACCCGGAGTGACCGAGTCCGGCCAATTGCGGTCGCGGTTCGGCTTTCTCGCCATCCACGGCGGCGGACTGGAAGAGATGACCGACGTGATCGCCGAGCGCGCCGCCGACGCCGCCGGCGCGTCGGTGTACGTGCTGCGCCATCCCGACCGCTACCCGCACCACCTGGCGTCGGCGTTGTTCGACCCGGCCGAGTCGCCCCGGCTCGCCGAATTCCTCGACCATGTCGACGTCGCGGTGTCGCTGCACGGCTACGGACGCATCGGGCGCAGCACGCAACTGCTGGCCGGCGGTCGCAACCGCGCGCTGGCCGCGCACCTGGCCCGCCACATCCAGCTGACCGGCTATCAGGTGGTCACCGATCTCGAAGACATTCCGCCGGAGTTGCGGGGCCTGCATCCTCACAACCCGGTGAACCGCGTACGCGACGGCGGGACCCAGCTAGAGCTCTCCCCCCGCGTGCGCGGCATCAGCCCGCGCAGCCCGCTGCCCGGGTCCGACGGCCTGTCGCCGGTCACCAGCGCCCTGGTGCACGGATTGGCCGAAGCGGCGCGTAGTTGGTAATTGTCCCCCTCGGTTGAACGGAGTTGTTGGTGGCCAAGGATTTTCGCTTCGGAATGAGCATGCGCTTCATCAAGTCACGCGAGGCGTTCGTCGAGAAGGTCAAGCGCGCCGAGGACGTTGGATTCGACATCCTCTGTGTGCCAGACCATTTGGGGGCGGCGTCCCCGATCGCCGCGCTCACCGCGGCCGCCATGGTCACCGACAAGCTCAAGCTGAGCATGTATGTGCTCAACGCCGCCTTCTACAAGCCGGCCCTGCTCAGCCGCGATCTGGGCGACCTGGACAAGCTCAGTGAGGGCCGTCTCGAGATCGGGCTCGGCACGGGATACGTCAAGGAGGAGTTCGACGCCGCCGAGCTGCCCTACCCCAGCGCCGGCGCCCGGGTCGACTACCTCAAACACATGACGACCTATCTCGCGGAGCATCACCCGAAGACGCCGATCCTGATCGCCGGCAACGGCGACCGGGTGCTGACCATCGCCGCCCGGCACGCCCACATCATCGGGCTGACCGGTTCACGGGTGAAGGAGGCCGACGACCCGCTGACCGAACGCATCGAGTTCGTCCGCAACGCCGCCGGCGAACGATTCGACTCGCTGGAGCTGAACCTGGCGATCACCGCCATCCCCGCCGAGGGCGAGACCATGCCCGACCTGAGGATGACCCGGCAGTACGCCCCGGAGCTGTCCGACGAGGAGTTGCTCGAGCAGACCTCGGTGCTCAGCGGGACGCCGCGGGAAATGGCCGACCGGCTGAACTTCTACCGCGAGAAGTACGGAGTCACGTCCGTCACGGTGCAGGACAACCACATCAAGAACTTCGCGAAGGTCATCGCGGAATTGCGCTGAGCCCGTCCGTGCCCAAGCGGCCGGTAAGCTCAGTCGGTCCGCCCTCGTAGCTCAGGGGATAGAGCACGGCTCTCCTAAAGCCGGTGTCGCAGGTTCGAATCCTGCCGGGGGCACAGGCCGAATGTATGACGTCGGGTGATGCCTAACGGATCTATGTCGGTTGATGGCCGACAGTGTTTCGGCTGATGCGTGACAGTTGTTTCGGCTGATCGGTGACACTCCCTGATGAAGGAGTTGAGCGTGGCTGAGCAGCGGTATCAGGCCGTGATGGTGGCGATGGATCTTCGAACTACTTGTCTCGCGCGTGGAAGACCACCAGATCTTTAAGGCTCTGGCCCAAGAGAGTCGTGACCGCGTTCAATCACTTGCGCACCGACTTTGCCACCATCGCCACGAACGAGGCAACCGGCTTGTTTTGCGCCTAAACCCTTGAGCCGTTGTTCTTTACGAGGGGGAACCCGACAGATGCAGTCTCCGGGCCGAACGCATGATGATTGATTCATTGAATCCGGACACGTCGACCCAATGATCGCCTAGCCTCTCAGATGCGACTGTCGGGAGTCGATCCGCTCGTTAGATGTGATAGCCAAGGGGGGCGATGTGTCGCGCCTGACATTGCGGGCTCCGGCGACCTTGATCTGGCCTCAAGTCGTGAGTCCTTCGCTGACTGGACGAGTGCGGGAGAGCCGCTTTAGGAACGTCCTAACTCCGAGCCCTTCGTCGCATGCTTAGGGTCAAGGTTCAGCGCCCGCGTGGACTCCGGCGCTTGAAGTTGAGCACCTTCCGCGACCCAATTCCCAAAACCGTGGCGGATGTGACAAGACGAGCGGATGCCTATCAGCAGCTGTTCAGCCCGCACCTTGATGTGCTGCGAGCGGCATACGGCGAATCTATCGACGAGCATTTGCGCCAGTTCTGCACAAACGAGCCGGCAACCATGCGCCGCACCACCAGGACTTTTTCGTGGATTTCTGGTGTCGTTTGCGCGATAGCAATTGTGTGTTTATACGCCAGTTCGCAAATGCCTTTTTGGTGGAGAATGTCTGCGTATCCTAGCGGACCTCTTCACATGCCCGACAGGCAGTTTTGGCAGGCCGAATGGGGCATTATTAGCAGTGCCATCCTTCTGTTCGCAATAGTTTACAGCACTGACTGGACAATTCGCTTATCGCGTTACGAGCTCCGGAAGGTCTTCAAATTGGCACTCCATGAGCCGCGAAGTCGACTGTTCGCGCCCTACATATACAAGCCTGAGAATGCATTTAGGCGACCTTCGGCAATGTTTGCAGTCGGAATAGCCGCATTTTCCGTTGAACTATCTACTCAAAGCAGTAACGTGTACTGGTCAACTCTGCTCAACGCCTTTGGAATAGTGTCGATATCGATGTCAGCAGTTGTGTTGGTACTTTTCGCGGGTATCGGAAACTCCCTATTTTGGCAGACAGCGATACCAGTCGACATCAATGCCTTCTACCGGGTATGTACCATACTGTGGGCCCTACCGGGTCTGTCCAAAGATATCGAACTTCGCCGCTATATTATTGGCCAGTTGAGCTTACTGGCAAACGCCTTCGAGTCATTCATCCCAAAAAGGCTAGGCCTCATTGGGAATAATCCGTCGGAAGTGTCGGCGGAGCAGTTTTATAGAATTGCGGCTAGCATCCGCGAACTACGCATGTGGGTTGCGTTTCCGCAACCGGGCACCGGACAGTCGCTGGGTGAAAGAATAGCCTTCACGGGGGGCGCAATAGCATCCCATCATTACCACTACTTGATCCCTCCGGGCGAAACTCCTGTGCCCTTGGCACTGCTCACGTGGCGTCAGCGGCTGGTAAAATTCCTGCGGCATGCTGCTTTTGGGGTAATACCCTTGGTTGGTCTCTTACTTGCCAAATTGGTGATTTACATCTGTAACGAGAGTAAAGAACCCGGCGCAACGCCTTTCCAGCTCAGCCCTCAGATAGTGGGTGTTTGGACCGTTGTCAGCGTGGTCTGGATAGTCGTGAGTGTGGCAGCGAGCGACCCAGACTTCAAAGAGAAGATTGCTGCGACAAAAGACACCGTCAACTGGTTCACAGGCCGTAAGCCCGCATGATGAACGTGGTTCCTGCTCAGTCCGGCTCGAAGGCTAGGTCACGCGGAAGTCTCGCCAGCTGCGCTACACCCGGGCTCGCTCGCAGCTAGCTTCAGCCGTTGCGCGCTTAGTCGCAGGTTCACATCCTGCCGGGGCACTCAGGGCCTGATCCCGTAGCCCTCGCCGTCGTCGGCCAGGTACGTGACGTCGTACCACAGTCTCGGTGGCTGCACGCCGGTGTCGTACTCGTCGGTGGGGGTCGCCCGATCCAGCCGGACGTCGGTCAACAGCGGATTGTTCGCGCGGACATAGTCTTCCAGCTCAGCGAGCAACGCGTCGCCCGTCAGGGTCGGATCCGCGAGCGCCCTACCTTCGCGCTTCGCCCAACTCACGCGTTACATCTTGCCCCGAGGGGCCGGGCGCGACGCGATGGGTTAGGTGGCCATCCGCCCGTCGAGCACGATGCCCAACCGGACAGCGCCGTCCCTGCGGTGCACGCCCTCGATGCGCACCTCGATGTCCGGCCGCCGCGGCTTACCGGCGGTCGAGGTGGCCGGGTTCTGGAAGGTGATCATCCTCGATCTCCTCATCTCGCTGGGCCCCCGCTTTATTCAGGGTGCGACATCTATACCGACAATTCGGGGTGCGACACGATCACGATTAGGGCAAGACGGTGTGCATCAGCATCACGTCGTACGCCGACCACAACGACAGGTTGAAGTACAGGTCCCGACCCGACGACCAGGGGTGGATCATCGGCGCGTAGATGCCGCCGGGCATCGAGAACGACGACACGAGCGGCTGCTCGGGGCTCCACGGTCCCTCCGGCGTCGGCGCCGTCCGCGCCACCACGTCGTTGCTGCCGCCGTTGGTGTAGAGCACCAGGTACTGCTTCAGATAGTTGTTGTACTGGGCCGACATCTCGCCCACCGGGCCCGGGAAGATCGGCGTCGCCGCGCCCGGATTGTTGGGCACCCAATGGCCGCCGTTGTCGCCGTTCCAGTACTGGTACTTGGTCAAGTCGGGCAGCTGGCCCGGGGGCACGCGCGACAGGAACGCCGCGCCGCCGCGCCCCGACGGGGTGCCGAACTGATACAGGTAACCGTCGTTGCCCTTCATGAAGGCGCCCATCTGGAAGTTCTCGTTGCCGGGGGTGTACCCGGCTCCCGGGATGGCGTCCGGGGAGGCCGTGCGGATCGAGGTGGGGAAGATCCCCCAGTTCTGGCCGTTGTCGTTGGACCTGGCGATCGCCGAGTAGTTCGTGCTCCATTCGCCGTCACGGCCCCACTGCCGGATGGACATGTAGCTCATGTACTGCGTCCGGCCGATCGAGATGCCGGCGGTCGGGATGATCCCCGTCTCGTGCGCCGCCTTGTGGATGGTGTTGACCACCTGCTTGGACAGGCTCGTCGCCCACACCGGCGAACCGGAGTACCGGTCGTTGGGGACGCCGTCGGCGATGTGGATCCCGTGCGACAGGTCATGGTCTGAGCTGCGGAACAGGGTGTTGTAGCGCCACTGCTGACCCTTGACCTTGCAATAGCCGAAGGTGTCGCCGAAGGCCATCAGGACCTGGCGGTTCGCGGGATCGCCGTTGTCCCAGGCGATCCCGAGGTCGGTGCCCGAGATGCTGAAGCGTTGCAGGGTCTTGTTCGGGCCGTCGGGGCCGGTCACCCAGTCGACGAGCGACGTCGGCGCTCCCGCGATCGAGGGCGGCGGTGGCGCGGGTTGCGGCTGCGGCTGCGGGACCGGGGCGGCGTTGGGCTGCAGCTGACCGGCGTTCGGCGGCTGCGGCAGACCGGGAGCGGGCGGGTTCGGTCCGGGTGGCAGGACCTCGGCCTGCGGCCGCATCGGGGCAACCTGGCGACCGGGAGTCGTCGGTTTGAGGAACTGGGAGATCAGCGGGCCCAGCCGGGGCAGGGGTGCCTGGTCATTGGTGTGGGACGGCCGGCGCCCTGTCGGCGGCTGGACCACCGGTTGCGGTGCGGGCACCGCGGGCTGGGCGGCCGGGGGGTCGATGTTGGCTTCCGGGGCGCCGCACGGGGTGGCGTTCGCCGACGGCGCCGGGCCGACCACGTAGACGAGCCCGACCGCGGCCGCCGACGCCATCGAGAGCGACACACTTCGAAGAATCGCCGACATGTAACACCTTTCGAGCGGCGGGACACCGCATTGACGTCCGCAGTTGGCTCATGTGACGATAGTGATCAGCGCGGCTGTTGTGACTAGTGATGCGACGATAGGTACGTTTCCGTGACCGTGTCGCAACGAGGCCGATTCCGCCGCCGGCCGGTTTGCTCCTGTCCCGTTTTGCGCAGCCAGCGCCCATGGGGCCCGTTTCCTGCGCGGGTCCTCCGTCGGGACCCCGTGCGGTCAGCACCGGGGCCGAGTACGCTCCCGTCGTTGGCCGGGTTCGGCAAACGCCACGGAGGCCTCGCGGCCCGCCAAGGAGGGCGACCGATGCGTGATGCCGTGCAGGACAAGCTGTTCGGAGAACAGGCGTATCTTCGCCGGGTGGTCGCCGCGTCCATGGCCGGCACGGTCGTGGAGTGGTACGAATTCTTCCTCTACGGGACCGCGGCCACCCTGGTCTTCAGCAAGGTGTTCTTTCCGCGCGGCGGCAACGAACTCGACGCGATCCTGGCCGCCTTCGTGACCTACGCGGTCGGCTTCGCCGCCCGCCCGCTCGGTGGCATCGTCTTCGGCCAGCTCGGTGATCGCTTCGGGCGCAAGAAGCTGCTGCAGCTCAGCCTGCTGCTGGTTGGCGTCGCCACCTTCGCCATGGGCTGCCTGCCCACCTATGCCCAGATCGGCTACTGGGCCCCCGCGTTGCTGGTGGTGCTGCGCTTCCTCCAGGGCTTCGCCGTCGGCGGCGAATGGGGCGGGGCGGTTCTCCTGGTCGCCGAGCACAGCCCCAGGGCCAGCCGCGGTTTCTGGGCCAGCTGGCCGCAGGCCGGCGTGCCGGGCGGCAACATGCTGGCGACCGTGGTGCTGCTGGTGCTCACCTCGACGCTGCCCGACGCGGCCTTCCTCAGCTGGGGTTGGCGGGTCGGCTTCTGGCTGTCCGCGGTCGTCGTCCTGATCGGTTACTACATCCGCACCAAGGTGACGGACGCACCGATCTTCCACGAGGCGCAAGAACAACCCCAAGCCCTCGATGCCAACCGGTTCGGCGTTGTCGAGGTGGTGAAGCGTTACCCACGCGGCGTTTTCACCGCCATGGGGATGCGGCTGGGCGAAAACACCATGTACTACCTGGTGGTCACCTTCTCCATCACCTATCTCAAGGTGCACGTGCACGCCGACACCAAGGCGATCCTGTGGTGGCTGCTGGCCGCGCACGCCGTGCACTTCGCGGTCATTCCGCTCGCCGGCAGCCTCAGTGACCGATTCGGCAGGCGCCCAATCTATTTCATCGGCGCCCTCGCAGCATGCAGCTGGGGCTTCTTCGCCTTCCCGATGATGAACAGCGGACGCCACGCGATCATCCTGTCCGCGATCGTAATTGGACTCGTGTTTCATGGGCTCATGTACGCGGTCCAGCCGGCCGCGATGGCCGAGATGTTCCCCACCCGCATGCGGTATTCGGGGGTGTCGCTGGGCTACCAGGTGACTTCGATAGCGGCGGGCTCGCTCGCACCGATCATCGCGGTGCGCCTGCTCGAGACCTACAGATCTGCGGTGCCCATCGCCTGGTACCTGGCGGCCACCGCGGTGGTCAGTGCGCTGGCCGTCCTGGCCGCCGCCGAGACGAAGGGCGTCGACCTGGCGGCGATCGACCTCGCCGACGCCCGCCACCGGAAGGCCGGCCCGGAGCCCACCGACCTCGTGGAGGGGGCCGCCTGAACCCCGGCGCCGAACGATGTTGTGTCCGCATGTTTGTGTACGGCCGTACGGGGCAATGTTTCATGAGAGGCGCACGCGTCGGCCGGCCTTCGCGTTCGCCTAGGTCCCGTCGGTTCAGCCCGAGAGCCGACGGGGCCGCCCTCTTTTTGGCGACCCTTTCCCCCGCGACCGCTCGCGGATACGCCTGAACGACGGGGCGATCCAGGAGTACCGTGCGGCGTATGGATGGCTCGTCAGGCGTGTGGATCCTGGGCGGTTGGCAAACCGATTTCGCCCGCAACCTCACCAAGGAGGGCCGCGACTTCGCCGCCCTGACCGCCGAGGTCGTCGAGGGGACGCTCGCCTCTGCGAAGGTGCAGGCGGCCGACATCGAGGTGGTCCATGTGGCGAACGCCTTCGGCGAGATGTTCGCGAGCCAGGGCCACCTCGGGGCGATGCCGGCCACGGTGTGCGCCGACCTCTGGGACGCCCCGGCGTCCCGGCACGAGGCGGCGTGCGCGTCGGGCAGCGTCGCGACGCTGGCGGCGATGGCCGATCTGCGGTCGGGCGCCTACGGCACCGCGCTGGTGGTGGGGATCGAACTCGAGAAAACCGTGCCCGGTGACACCGCCGCCCAACACCTGGGTGCCGCCGCGTGGACGGGACACGAGGGGGCCGGCGCGCGGTACCTGTGGCCGTCGATGTTCGCTGAGGTCGCCGACGAGTACGACCGGCGCTACGGCCTGGACGACGCCCACCTGCGGGCCATCGCGCAGCTGAACTTCGCCAACGCACGGCGCAACCCCAACGCACAGACCCGGGCGTGGACCGTCCCCGACCCCATCACCGACGACGACGCGACGAATCCCGTCACCGAGGGCCGGCTGCGGCGCTACGACTGCAGCCAAATGACCGACGGGGCAGCGGGATTGGTCTTGGTCGGCGATGCCTACCTGCGCGACCATCCCGACGCGCGACCCATCGGCCGCATCGACGGATGGGGGCACCGCACGGTGGGGCTGGGACTGCGACAGAAACTGGACCGCGCCGCGGACGACCCGTACGTCCTTCCGCATGTGCGGGCCGCGGTGCGCGACGCGTTGCGGCGCGCGCGGCTGACCCTCGAAGACCTCGACGGGTACGAGGTGCACGACTGCTTCACCCCGAGCGAATACCTGGCCATCGACCACATCGGGCTGACCGGCCCCGGCGAGTCCTGGAAGGCCATCGAAAACGGTGAAATCGAGATCGGCGGCCGGCTTCCCATCAACCCCAGCGGCGGGCTGATCGGCGGCGGCCACCCGGTCGGGGCCTCGGGCGTGCGCATGCTGCTCGATGCGGCCAAACAGGTCAGCGGCGCGGCCGGCGAGTATCAGGTGGAGGGGGCCAACACGTTCGGCACGCTCAATTTCGGCGGCAGCACCGCCACGACCGTGAGTTTCGTTGTCAGCGCGGCGGAGGGGGCCTGATATGGACGTCGAGATCGTCGGCAAGTTCCTGTCCACGCTGCCCGAGGACGACGACCACCCGTACCGGACCGGGCCCTGGCGCCCGCAGACCACCGAGTGGGACGCCGACGACCTCACCGCCGTGGAGGGCGAACTCCCGCGCGACCTGGACGGCATCTATCTGCGCAACACCGAGAACCCGCTGCATCCGGCGCTGAAGACCTATCACCCGTTCGACGGCGACGCCATGCTGCACATGGTCGGCTTCCGCGACGGAAAAGCCTTCTACCGCAACCGCTTTGTTCGCACGGACGGGTTTCTGGCGGAGAACGAGGCCGGCGAACCACTGTGGCCGGGGCTGGCCGAGCCGGTGCAACTGGCCAAGCGTGACCAGGGCTGGGGCGCCCGCACCTTGATGAAGGACGCGTCGAGCACCGACGTCATCGTGCACCGGGGCGTCGCGTTGACCAGCTTCTACCAATGCGGCGACCTGTACCGCGTCAACCCATACTCCGGCGAGAACCTGGGCAAGGAGAGCTGGAACGGGCGCTTCCCGACCGATTGGGGCGTGTCCGCGCACCCGAAGGTCGACGGCAAAACCGGCGAACTGCTGTTCTTCAACTACAGCAAGCGGGACCCGTACATGCGCTACGGCGTCGTCGACCAGAACAACGAGCTGGTCCACTACGTCGACATCCCGCTGCCCGGGCCCCGCCTACCGCATGACATGGCGTTCACCGAAAACTACGTGATTCTCAACGACTTTCCGCTGTTCTGGGACCCCAGGCTGCTCGAGCAGGACGTGCACGCACCGCGGTTCTACCCCGACATCCCGTCCCGCTTCGCGATCTTGCCCCGCCGCGGCGGCACCGACGACATCCGTTGGTTCGAGGCGGACCCGACGTTCGTGCTGCACTTCGTCAACGCCTACGAGGACGGCGACGAGATTGTGCTCGACGGTTTCTTCGAGGGCGATCCCTCCCCCGCCGACACCGGAGGATCGAAGTGGGACAGGCTGTTTCGCTTCCTCGCGTTGGACCGCCTGCAGTCGCGGCTGCACCGGTGGCGTTTCAACCTCGCCACCGGCGCCGTGCGCGAAGAGCGGTTGTCCGAGTCGATCACCGAATTCGGCACCATCAACCCCGACTTCGCCGCCGGCGACTACCGCTACGCCTATGCCGCCACCGGCAAGCCGGGCTGGTTCCTGTTCGACGGGTTGGTCAAACACGACCTGCGCACCGGAAGCCAGCAGGCGTTCTCCTTCGGCGACGGGGTCTACGGAAGCGAAACGGCGATGGCGCCACGCGTCGGGGCCACCGGCGAGGACGACGGTTATCTGGTCACCCTCACCACCGACATGAATGCCGACGCCTCCTACTGCGTGATCTTCGACGCGGCCCGGCTCGAAGACGGGCCGGTGTGCAAACTTCAACTGCCGGAACGCATTTCCAGCGGCACCCATTCGACGTGGGCACCCGGCGAGCAGCTGCGGCGCTGGGATACCGCGGAGTCGGCGGCGAGCGCGGTGGGGCTATAGATGGACGAGCACCGACGCCACCGCACGCACTGGCCGGCGCAGCTGGCCTCGATCGGCGGCATCCGTTTCGCGCGCCGCTCGGCCAACTTCGAAGAGACCGTGCGCTTCTACCGTGAGCTCGTGGGGTTGCCGCTCTTCGAGACGTTCGGCGAGAGCTACGGCAGCAACGGCGCGATCTTCGGCCTGCCCAGCTGGAACCTGACGCTGGAGATCGTGGAGTCCACCGAACCCGTCGCGGTGGACCATCACGAACAGCTGTGCCTGTACTTCCCGGACCGGCAGGCGCAGCAGGCGGCGATCGCGCGGCTGCAGGAGGCCGGCCTGGAACCCACCGAGCAGCATCCGTACTGGGAGGCGACGGGCGCGGTCACCTACCGCGACCCCGACGGCCGCGAAATCGTGTTCGCGCCCTTCGTGTTCGGCGTCAACGAGCCGAGCGACAGCGCCGCCTCGGGCACACACGAGTTCCCGTCGAACTAGCGCCCGGACCGACCCGACACCAGGGCCGCGACGACCGCCGCGATCGAGCACACCACCGCCCCGGCCTCGGCCACCGCGCCGACATAAAGGCCATATTGGGCCGAGACCGGCGGATTGACGTTGAGCTTGTAGTACCACACCGTGAGCGCGACGATCAGCAGCGAAATCAGAAGTGCGCCAACCGAAGCCAGCCGCACCGACAGGCCCCGGCCGACCATCGCCCCGGTCACCAGCAGCGCCGAGGACAGCAGCACGATGAGCTGACCGGCGCCGAACCCGCGGGGAAGTTCGAGGTTGCCGTGCGCGCCCCCGATGGCGTTGGCCCAGCCCCCGCCGTTGACCGCCGTCGTCAGCCATGGCAGCCACGCGCTGGCCGAGATCACCACCGCGAACAGCGCCACCAGCCAACCCGGGCGCAGAGTCATGTAGCGAGACTAGCCGACGCGGCGCCGCCGACCGGGGCCCTCAGCGCCGAACGCCGCCGTGTCCGTTCATGCCCGGGTCGGGCCTGGTGAACACCGTGACGAAGTTCTGCAGCGACGCGTCGATGTCGCCGCGCAGCGCGGCCGCGACGATCATGCCGATCGGCCCGAACAGCGCCGGGCCGCCGAGGTGCACGTCGAAGCTGACGGTGGAGCCCTCTTGCGCGGGCTGGACTTTGGCCATCAGCTTGACCTTGACGCCGCCGACGCCATCACCGTTGAGGGTCATGCCCTCCGGCGGCTTGTACCGGACCACCGTCCACTTGATCCGGTTGTACATGCCCTTGACTTCGACGATCGACTCCACGACCGTGCCCTTGTCGATGTCGTCGGGCAGCTTGCTGCGCCACACCCGGTGAATGGTCAGCCAGTCCTTAAACCGGGACAGGTCCGAGGCGTGCTTCCAGGCCACCTCGGGGGGCAGCGGGACGTCGATGGATCCGGAAAGTTTCGCCATGAGCTCAGTTCTCGTTGTCGCCTTTTGCGGATTCGGCCGCCTTCTTGACCTCGTCTTGCACTTTGTGGATGGTGTCGGAGTACTTGCCCTGCGTCTTGTCGTCGACGAATTCGCCGGCCTTGTCGATGACCGTCTCGACCTTGTCGGCATTCTGCGACAGCAACTCTTTGGCCTTGTCCAGGAATCCCATGTACCCCGTCCTTTCCCCGCCGGAATCCTACTAAGCCTTCGGGTCCGCGCTCTCGCCGGTGGTCAGCGCCACAACCGCGGCTGCACGCCCAGCATCCGGGCCCGGATCCACCACATCGCCTCCACGGCGGCGGCGCCCAGCACGCCGATCCCGACGGCCGTCGACGTCACCGCGACGTTCGATGGGTCCAGCAGGAACGCCTTGCGGGCCAGCGGGATGCTGAAGATCACCACGTAGGCCAGCCCGGAACCGATGACCAGCGCGATCCGCCACCACTGGTAGGGGCGGGCCACCACCGCGAGCACCCACAGCGCGGTCATCAGCAGCGTGATCAGGGCCGCGGTCGACGCCTGCTCCTGTTGCTGGAACGTCGCGTGCCGGCCGTGGTAGGCCAACAGGTACGACGCGAATGTCGCGCTGCCGACGATCAGCCCCGAGGGCAGCGCCGAGCTCAGTACCCGCCGCACGAACCCGGGGTTGGCGCGTTCGTTGTTCGGGGCGAGCGACAAGATGAACGACGGGATCCCGATGGTGAACCACGCCGCGATGGTGACGTGGATCGGCTGGAAGGGGTAGAGCAAGGGATCGGCCTTGATCACCTTGGAAAACAGGCATTCGATGCCCACCAGCAGCGCCAGCAGCACCGAGTAGACCGTCTTGGTCAGGAACAGGTTGGCGACCCGCTCGATGTTGCCGATCACCCGCCTGCCCTCCGCGACCACGTACGGCAGGGTGGCAAACCTGTTGTCCAGCAACACGATCTGCGCGACCGCACGCGAAGCCGGGCTGCCGGCGCCCATCGCGACGCCGATGTCGGCGTCCTTGAGGGCCGGCACGTCGTTGACGCCGTCGCCGGTCATCGCGACGGTATGCCCGTGCGATTGCAGGGCATGCACGATCGCCCGCTTCTGGTCGGGTCGCACCCGGCCGAAGGTGGTATACGCGTCCAGCGCGTCCGCCAGTTGCGGGGGCTCCGACGGTAGGTTGCGCGCGTCCATCGTCTCGCCGCGCAGCCCGAGCTTGTCGGCGACGGCGCCGACCGACACCGCGTTGTCGCCGGAGATCACCTTGACCGAAACCCCTTGTTCGGCAAAATAATCCAGGGTTTCCGCCGCGTCCGGACGCACCCGCTGTTCCAGGACCACCAACGCCGCAGGAGTGACGCTACCCGGGGCGTCCGGGTGGTCGACGGGCAAGTCGCCGGTGCCGAGCAGCAGTACCCGCAGCCCCTGCGCGCCGATCCGCTCGGCCTGCTCGGCGGCCGCCGATGCCGGATCGAGCAGCACGTCGGGCGCCCCGATCACCCAGTTGCCGTGGTCGGCGTAGGACACCCCGCTCCACTTGGTGGACGACTTGAACGGCGCCGTCGCCGTGGCGGTCCAGCCGGGTGGCCGCTGGTAGGTCTCGGCGATCGCCTGCATGCTGGCGTTGGGGCGCGGGTCGGCGGCGGCCAGCGCCGCCAGGGCGTCGACGATGCGGTTGCGCTGTGCCGCTTCGCATTCCTCGACGCCCGCCACGCGCATGCCGTTTTCCGTGAGGGTGCCGGTCTTGTCGGCGCACACCACGTCGACCCGGGCCAGTCCCTCGATGGCGGGCAGCTCCTGGACCAGGCACCGGCGCTGGCCCAGCCGGACCACCCCGACGGCGAACGCGACCGACGTCAGCAGGACCAGGCCTTCGGGCACCATCGGCACCAACGCACCCACCGTCCGCAGCACGGACTGCCGCCAGCCCGTGTGCGTGGTGAACAACTGGGTGTAGAACGTCAGCAGACCGGCGGGCACCAACAGGTAGGTGATGAACTGCAGGATGCGGTTGATGCCGTTGCGTAGTTCGGATTTGACCAGGGTGAACTTGCTGGCCTCCTCGGCCAGCTTGGCGGCATAGGCCTCCGGGCCGACCTTCGTGGCGCGGTAGGCGCCCGTTCCGGCCACGACGAAGCTGCCCGACATCACGGGGTCGCCGGTGGCCTTGCCGATCGGGTCCGCCTCGCCGGTCAACAGCGACTCGTCGACCTCCAGGTTCGTCTCCTCGACGACCTGGCCGTCGACGACGATCTGGTCGCCCGGTCCGAGTTCGATGATGTCGTCGAGCACCACCTCGGCGGGCGAGCGGGTGCTGGTCCCGGATTGCCTGCGCACCAACGGTTTCGCCTGCCCGACGATAGCTAGGGCGTCCAGCGTCTGCTTGGCGCGGATTTCCTGGACCATGCCGACGACGCTGTTGGCGACGATGAGCAGGCCGAACATCCCGTTGATCAGCGAACCCGTCGCCAGCACGATCAGCAACAACACCCCCAGGATCGCGTTGATCCGGGTGAAGACGTTGGCCCGCACGATGTCCGCGATGCTGCGGGTGGCGCGTTCGCGGACCGCGTTGCTCTTGCCCTCGGCGACCCGCTGCGCCACCTCGGCATCGGTCAGGCCGGCGATCATCGGGTGAACGTTCCCAACTTGTCCGAGTCGTAGTACTCCAGGTTCAGGGTGTTCCCGGCGAACACGGCCTTGGAAACCGTTCCGGGCGGGGCGTTTTCGTCGACCAGACCGAAGGTGAAGGTGTCGCCGTCCCAGTGCGTCAGGGCGACCGTCCGGTTCTTCGGCCCCATCGCCAGTTGCAGGGCGCCGTCGCGTTCGGTGACGACGGCCGGGCCCCAGTAGTCGCTGGCGTAGACGCCGGCGTAGTCGCGCAGCGGTCTGGCCGGGGCGGGGGTGGCGGGTGGCTGCTTGCCCACCAGCGAGCCCAGCGGATTGTTCAGCCAGCCGATCGCCTTCTTGTAGAGGGCGGCCCAATCCTCGCGGATCTGGCCGTATTGCACGAGGTCCATGAACTGGGCCGTCAGGGTTTCCGGGATGCCGTAGGGGGCGCCGTTCGTCAGCGCGACGATGCCCAGATCCTCGGAGGGCAGCACCACGAAGTTGGTCGCCGCGCCCAAATCGAAAGCGCCGGAATGGCTGTATTCGGTGCGCCCCGAGGAGTCCACCGACGCGTTGAAGCCGTATCCGTAGAAACCCGAGCGCCCCTTGGGCGTCGACGCGGGCACCGACACCGTCTGCGGGCTGATGGCCGGCAGCAAGGCCTCCGCCGACGCGACCCGCTGTCCGTTGTAGGTTCCGTTGCCCAGCAACATCATCAGCCAGCGGGCCATGTCGTTCACCGACGAACTAACGCCCCCGGCCGGCGACTGGGGATCGGGATCGCGCTGGAATCGGGGCTCCCACTTGTCGGCGACCTTGATGTGGTTGACCGCGCGGTTGGGCCGCGCGACGAAGTCGGCGAAGCGCGAGCTGGTCGACGTCATTCCCAGCGGGCGGTAGAGCACCTCGTCGGACAGGTCCTCCCACGACTTGCCCGCCGCGGCGGCCACCGCCTCGGCCGCGGCGGTCACGCCGTAGTTGGTGTAGGCGTAGCTGGCCCGAAATGGGGCCAGCGGCAGGTACTTCAGCCGCTCGAGGGTCTGGCGACGGTCGTAGCCGAGGTCTTCGAGTTTGTCGCCGGCGTGGTCGGGCAGCCCGGAACGGTGCGAGTACAAGTCGCCGACCGTCACGTGGCCGGTGACGTACGGATCGCTCAGCGCGAACCACGGCAGCTTGGACGTCACCGGGGTGTCCCATGCGACGACGTGGTCGCTGACTTCGTGCGCGACCACCGTAGCGCCGACCGATTTGGAGACCGAGGCCAACTGGAAGACGGTGTCGGCGTCCACCTTGTTGTCCTGCCCTTGTCCCTTGCTGACATCTCTGAGTCCGAAACCCTTGGCGTACAGCACTTTTCCGCCGTGGACGATGGCCACGGCCATCCCCGGGGCGCCGGTGGCTTTCATCAGGTCGCCGGCCAGGCCGTCGACCTTAGCGACGGCGTCGTCGATGCGGCCGGCGGGGATCGCCAGACCGGACACCTCGTTGGGCGGTGCGTCAGAGAGCGCGGGCGGGCTGGAGGCCGGCTGTGCGGGCCCGCATCCGGTCACGCCGAGCAGCACCGCGGCGGCGGCCGCGGCCGCGCGTTTCGTCATGGCGGCACTCTAGCCCGGGGAGTTGCCGGGCCCCCGGATCAGAGCCGCCACCAGGGATTCGATTTCACCGCCGCGGGATCGATGCGTTGGCCGGGGGCGGGGACGGCCACGTTGACCCGTTCGGTTCCCGCGGCGACGAGCAGGCGTTCCACCGGCTCGGCCCACGGGTGCG
Source organism: Mycobacterium sp. ACS4054 (assembly GCF_001667275.1). Lineage (GTDB taxonomy): Bacteria > Actinomycetota > Actinomycetes > Mycobacteriales > Mycobacteriaceae > Mycobacterium. The sequence continues at coordinate 271,656 of NZ_LZHV01000061.1, read as the reverse complement.
GTGCCAGCCGGAAGGTGCCCCAGTGGATCGGCACGAGCAACCCCACCTCGGTGAGATCCCGGTGCGCGCGCACCGCCTCCTCGGGATTCATGTGCACGTCCGGCCATGCGGTGTTGTAGGCGCCGATGGGCAGTAGGGTCAGGTCGAACGGTCCATGCTCTTCGCCGATGTGCGCGAAGCTCTTGGTGTAGCCGGTGTCTCCGCCGAAATACGCGCGATGGTTCGGCCCGGCGAAGGCCCACGACGCCCACAGCGTGGTGTTGCGGTCCAGGAAGCGGCCCGAAAAGTGCCGCGCCGGCATGCAAGTGATGGTCAACTGGTCCACCTGCTGGCTCTGATGCCAGTCAAGTTCGACAATCCGGTGCTCGGGGATGCCCCACGCGCGCAAGTGGGCGCCGACGCCCAGCGGCACGAAGAACGGGGCCCGCTGCGTGCGGGCCAGCGCCGCCACCGTGTCGATGTCCAGGTGGTCGTAGTGGTCGTGGCTGATCACCACCGCATCGACGGCGGGCAGCCCCTCCAGCTGCACCGGCGGCGGATGCAGCCGCTGCGGGCCGACGATGTCCGAGGGGGAACACCGGTCGCTCCACACCGGGTCGGTGAGCACCCGGTAGCCGTCGATCTCCAGCAGCGCCGTCGAGTGACCGAACCAGCTGACGGCCAGCCGCCCGGGATCGCCGTCGAAGATCGCCGGCGCGGCCAACGGGATCGGCGCCGCCGGCCGGCCCACGCTGCGGTTCGCGATCAGCTCCCACAGCACGAGCCGCAGTTCCTCGCGGTCCATCGTGGACTCGGAGGCGGGCTCGAGGTTGACGAAGACGCCGTCGCGGTAGTTCGGTGATGCCTCCGTCACCGCCCGGATCGACGCGGGGTGAGCCCCGAGGGCCGCCGGCGCGCCGTGCAGCGCCCGCACCACCCAGCCACCGGCCGCCAGCGACGCCGTACCGGCGGCCAGTCGCAGCGCCCCCCGCAGCATGACCGTCAGGCCCCCTGGAACTTCGGCGGCCGCTTCTCGATGCGCGCGACCTGGGCTTCGATGACGTCCTGGCTGCCCCAAGCCCGGTCGAAGAGCTCCTTGTGCTCGGGGGCGGCCTCCTCGATGGCGCCGTCGTCGTTCAGCACCCGCTTGGCGTGCTGAATCGCCAACGGCGCCAGGCCGGCGATCTCGGCGGCCCAGGCCTGGGCGTCGGCCAGCGTCCCGATGCGGTTGGCCATCCCGGTCTGCAGCGCGACGTCGGCGGTGAGCTTCTCCGCGGTGAGCAGCATGGCCCGGGCGCGGCCGTGACCGACCAGCGATGACAGCCGCCGGATGCTCCAGTTGTCAAGGGCCAGGCCGTATTTCGACGTGGGGAACTGGAAGAACGCCTCCGGCGCGACGACCCGCAGATCGCATTGCATGGCCAGTTGCAGGCCCGCGCCGATCGCGGGGCCGTTGACGGCGGCGATCACCGGGATCAGCGTGGTGTCCATCACCCTGTGCAGCTCGATGAGCCGGTCGGGGTAGTCGGCGGCGAACGCGTCGCCGCTCAGGTCGGCGCCCGCGCAGAACGCCGTGCCCTGGCCGGTCAGCACGATGGCCCGGACGGTCCCGTCGCTCGCCTTCTGGAAGGCCTCCCGCAGCTCCTCCACCAGCTGGGAGTTGAGGGCATTGCGGCGCTCGGGCCGCCGCAGCTCAATGGTCAGCACGGCTTCGGCCTGGGTAACACCGATCATGGCAGCCACCCTATATAGCCTCGTCTCGTGAGTCGTATCACGGCTGCTCAGCTGCGGGACGCGGTGCTGGACGAGGGCTCTTTCGTCCGCTGGGACAGCGAGCCGCTCGCCATCCCGGTCAGCGAGGCGTACGCGCGCGAGCTGGCCGACGCGCGGGCGGCCAGCGGCCTGGACGAATCGGTGCTGACCGGCGAGGGCCGGATCTTCGGGCGCCGGGTGGCGGTGGTGGTCTGCGAGTTCGGCTTTCTCGGCGGCTCGATCGGGGTGGCGGCCGCCGAACGGATAACCATCGCGGTGCAGCGGGCGACCGCCGAGGGGCTGCCGCTGCTGGCGTCGCCGAGCTCCGGCGGCACCCGCATGCAGGAGGGCACGGTCGCCTTTCTGCAGATGGTGAAGATCGCCGCCGCCGTCCGCCTGCACACCCGCGCCCACCTGCCCTACCTGGTCTACCTGCGCAACCCGACCACCGGCGGCGTGTTCGCGTCGTGGGGTTCGCTGGGGCACGTCACGGTCGCCGAGCCCGGCGCGCTGATCGGGTTCCTCGGGCCACGGGTGTACCAGCTGCTCTATGGCGAACCCTTTCCCGCGGGCGTCCAGACGGCGGAGAACCTGCAGCGCCACGGCGTGATCGACGGTGTCGTCCCGGTGGGTGAGCTGCGCCGGATGCTGGACCGCGCGCTGACGGTCATCGCCGACCCGCCCGAGCCCCTGCCGGCGCCACCGCCGCCCGCGCCGCCCCCCGACGTGCCGGCGTGGGACTCGGTGGTGGCCTCCCGACGCCCGGACCGCCCGGGCGTCGGGCTGCTGCTGCGCCACGGCGCCACCGACCCGGTGTTGCTGTCGGGCACGGGCCAGGGCGAGGCGGCGACGACGCTGTTGGCGCTGGCCCGGTTCGCCGGCCAGCCCGCGGTGGTGCTCGGCCAGCAGCGGGTGACGGGCGGGATGGTGGGGCCCGCGTCGCTGCGGGAGGCCCGGCGCGGCATGGCGCTGGCCGCCGAGCTGCGACTGCCGCTGGTGCTGGTGATCGACACCGCCGGCCCCGCGCTGTCGGCCGAGGCCGAACAGGGCGGGCTGGCCGGGCAGATCGCCCAGTGCCTGGCCGAGCTGGTGACCCTCGATACCCCGACGGTGTCGGTGTTGCTCGGGCAGGGCAGCGGCGGGCCGGCGCTGGCGATGGTGCCCGCCGATCGGGTGCTGTGTGCGTTGCACGGCTGGCTGGCGCCGCTGCCGCCGGAGGGCGCGAGCGCGATCGTCTTCCGCGACACCGACCACGCCGCGGAACTCGCTGCGGCGCAAGGCATCCGGTCCGCCGACCTGCTGGCCTCGGGCATCGTCGACGCCGTCGTGCCCGAGCATCCCGACGCGGCCGACGAGCCGGTCGAGTTCTGCCACCGGCTCTCGCGCGCCATCGCCGCCGAACTGCGGGGGCTGCGCGCGCTCCCCGACGACGAGCGCCTGGCCGCCCGATTGGGGCGCTACCGCCGCATCGGGCTGCCGTGACGGCCGGCGGCTTTCGCGACACATAAACCACACACACGACACGCCGTGGCGAGAGTGTGTGGTTTATGTCTCGAGGCGCGGGCTGACCTGACGTCTCGCGACTCAGCCCTCCGGCAGCCCGAGGTAGCGCTGAATCGTCGGGCCCAGCCACTCCACGATCTCCTCCCGGCTCAGCTCGACGACCGGCGGCAGCCGTAACACGAAGCGGCACAAGGCCATTCCCAGGATCTGCGTCGCGATCAGCCCGGCCCGCACACCGACGTCGCTCGGCGGCACGAAGGACGCCACCAGCGGTTCGATCTGGCTTCCGAAGATCTCCTGCATCCGTTGCGCCGCTTCGCCATTGGTGGCGCTGGACCGCAGCAGGATCACCAGCGCCTCGTCACCCTCCCAGCGTTCGAGAAAGTGCCGGACCAGCGAGCGCCCGACCTGCGCCGGGTCGGCCGCGGCCAGGTCGGGAAAGCGCAGGTCGAACTCGGCGGCGGCGGCGAACAGTTTGTCCTTGCTGCCGTAGTACCGCATGACCATCGCGGGATCGATCCCGGCGTCCGCGGCGATCGCCCGAATGGTCGCGCCCTGAAAACCCACGGCGCCGAATCGCTCGCGGGCCGCCGCCAGAATTACCGCCTTCGTCTCGTCCGACGACCTTCTCATGCCAACGATTGTAGGCCAACAGCTGTTGACATAGCGCCGCCGGCGCGCCAGCATGGAGGTATGTCAACAAGCGTTGACCTACCCACGAGGGAGAGGAGCCGGCCATGCAAGACACCGATGTCCTGGTGGTAGGCGCAGGTCCGACCGGTCTGACGCTCGCGGCCGCACTGCTGCGCCGCGGAATCGGGGTGACCGTGGTCGACAAAATGGCGGCCGGCGCCCACACGTCGCGCGCCGCCGCCGTCAACGCCCGCACCCTGGAGGTGCTCGAAGAGCTCGACGTGTCCCGGCGGATGGTCAAGGCGGGGCTGATCGCACCGCGATTCACCATGCGGCAGGGCCGGCGCATCCTGATGCCCGTCGACTTCGACGCGCTGCCCTCGGCCCACCCGTACACGCTGATGCTGTCCCAGGCCGACACCGAGCGGCTGCTGCTCGAGCGGCTCCGCGAACTCGGCGGCGACGTGGTCCGGCCCAAGGCGCTGAGCCGCATCACCCAGGACGCCGACGGTGTCACGGCGACGTTCGACGACGGCGACACCATCAGGGCGCGCTATGCCGTCGGCGCGGACGGCATGCACAGCACCGTGCGCGCGCAAGCCGGAATCGGCTTCCGGGGCGGGGAATTCGCCGAATCGTTCACGCTGGCCGACGTCCGGGTGACCGGCGAGGCGCCGCGCAACGAGGTGATCCTGTTCTACGCCAAGGACGGCCTGACGGTGCTGGCGCCGCTGCCCGGCGACATCTTCCGCGTCGTCGCGCCGACGGCCGACGCGCCCGAGCGGCCGTCGGCCGAGTTCGTGCAGGCGCTGCTGGACGCCCGGGGCTTCGGCCCGGGGCGAACGGTGGTCACCGAGCTGGTCTGGGGGTCGCGGTTCCACATCCATCACCGCGTCGCCGACAGCTACCGGGCCGGCCGGCTGCTGCTGGCCGGCGACGCGGCCCACGTGCACAGCCCCGCCGGGGGCCAGGGCATGAACCTGGGCATCGCCGACGCGGCGGCGCTGGCCGGGGCGCTCGCCGAGGTCCTGCGCGGCGACCTGGTCGCCGCGCTGGACGCCTACAGCGCCACCCAGCGCGAGCGCGCCGAGCGGGTGCTGAAACTGACGGGGCGGCTAACCCGGGTCTCGACGCTGCCGCGCCCGCTGCGACCCCTGCGCAACGCGGGAATGCGGCTGGCCGCACGGTTTCCCGCGGTGCGGCGGCAGCTGGCGCTGCGGTTGGCCGGGCTGGCGGCCCGTTAAGCCAAACCCGCACGAGCCCGGCGTGACTCGCCGCATCCGAGCGAATCCCGAAGGACGGCACCCCATTTCGTCCGCACGCCGATACCAGCGGGCAGTTGCGGCGCAGCGTCGAAACCGTAACCTTTTGGGCACCGGCGGCCCATCCTGGGCGCCGCCGCGACGAACAATCAGGCAAGATGGGCGGCATGGACACCGGTGGGATCTCACCTCGCGTCTTGGTCGTCGACGACGACTCCGATGTGCTCGCCTCACTCGAGCGCGGCCTGCGGCTGTCCGGGTTCGAGGTGTCGACCGCGGTCGACGGCGCGGAAGCCCTGCGCAGCGCCACCGAGACCCGGCCGGACGCGATCGTGCTGGACATCAACATGCCCGTCCTGGACGGCGTCAGCGTCGTCACGGCGCTGCGGGCGATGGACAACGACGTCCCGGTGTGCGTGCTCTCCGCCCGCAGCTCGGTCGACGACCGGGTGGCCGGGCTCGAGGCCGGCGCCGACGACTACTTGGTCAAGCCGTTCGTGTTGGCCGAGCTCGTCGCGCGGGTCAAGGCGCTGCTGCGTCGTCGCGGCGCGACGGCAACCTCGTCGTCGGAAACCATCACCGTCGGTCCGCTGGAAGTGGACATCCCCGGCCGGCGCGCCCGGGTCAACGGCGTCGACGTCGACCTGACCAAGCGGGAGTTCGACCTGCTGGCGGTGCTGGCCGAGCACAAGACCGCGGTGCTGTCCCGCGCGCAGCTGCTGGAGCTGGTGTGGGGTTACGACTTCGCCGCCGACACCAACGTGGTCGACGTCTTCATCGGTTACCTGCGCCGCAAGCTGGAGGCCAACGGCGGTCCCAGGCTGCTGCACACCGTCCGCGGAGTAGGGTTCGTGCTGCGCATGCAGTAACCAGGTCGAGCGGCGATGAATTTTGTGTCCCGAATCCTGACCCGTACGCCGTCGCTGCGCGCCCGGGTGGTGGTGGCGACGGTGATCGGCGCGGCGATCCCCGTTCTCATCGTCGGCATCGTCGTCTGGGTGGGCATCACCAACGACCGCAAGGAGCGGCTGGACCGCCGCCTCGACGAGGCCGCGGGTTTCGCCCTCCCGTTCCTGCCGCGCGGTGTCGACGAAATTCCCCGCTCCCCCAACGGCAACGACGCGATCATGACGATCCGCCGCGGCGACCTGGTCAAGTCGAATTCCGATGTCACCCTGCCCAAGCTGGCCGTCGACTACGGCGACGCCTACGTCAACGGCGTGCGCTACCGCGTGCGCACGGTCGAAATCCCCGCGCCGGAGCCGACATCGCTGGCCGTCGGCGCGACGTATGACGCGACGCTCGCCGAAACCAACAACCTGCACCGGCGGGTGCTGCTGATCTGTGGCTTCGCCATCGTCTCGGCGGCGGTGTTCGCCTGGCTCCTGGCCGCGTTCGCGGTGCGGCCGTTCAAACAGCTCGCGCAGCAGACCCGATCGATCGACGCCGGGGACGAGGCCCCGCGGGTGGAAGTGCATGGGGCCACCGAGGCCGTCGAGATCGCCGAAGCCATGCGGGGCATGCTGCAGCGAATCTGGAACGAGCAGAACCGCACCAAGGAGGCGCTCGCGTCGGCGCGCGACTTCGCCGCCGTGTCGTCGCACGAGCTGCGCACCCCGCTGACCGCGATGCGCACCAACCTCGAGGTGCTGTCCACCCTGGACATGTCCGACGACCAACGCAAAGAGGTGCTGGGCGACGTCATCCGCACCCAGTCGCGCATCGAGGCCACCCTGAGCGCCCTCGAACGGCTGGCCCAGGGCGAACTGTCGACATCCGACGACCACGTGCCGGTCGACATCACCGAGCTGCTCGACCGCGCCGCCCACGACGCGATGCGCATCTACCCCGACCTCGACGTCTCGCTCGTCCCGTCGCCGACGTGCATCATCGTCGGGCTGCCCGCCGGATTGCGCCTGGCCGTGGACAACGCGATCGCCAACGCCGTCAAGCACGGCGGCGCGACGCGGGTGCAGCTGTCGGCGGTGAGCTCGCGCGCCGGGGTGGAGATCGCCATCGACGACAACGGCGGCGGCGTGCCCGAAGAGGAACGCAGCGTGGTGTTCGAGCGGTTCTCCCGGGGATCGACCGCGTCGCATTCGGGGTCCGGGCTGGGGCTGGCCCTGGTCGCCCAACAGGCCCACCTGCACGGCGGGACCGCCGCCCTGGAGAGCAGCCCGCTGGGCGGCGCGCGGCTGGTGCTGCGCCTGCCGGGCCCGAGCTGAACGAGTTCGCCCACCGCGCAAGGCTTTTGACCGGCTCCGCGCCCGGGCCCGCCCAACCGATGCGGTCCGCGGAGGGTCGGGCACACTGGAGCGATGGGTAACGGCAACAAACCGACCGACAACGACACGCTGGCACACATCCGCGAGCTGGTCGCCGAGGAGAAGGCCCTGCGGGCGCAGCTGCAGCAGGGCGACATCTCCGAGTCGGAGGAACACGATCGCCTGCGCCGGCTCGAGGTCGAGCTCGACCAATGCTGGGACCTGCTGCGACAGCGCCGGGCGCTGCGCGACACCGGTGGTGACCCGCGGGAGGCGGAAGTGCGTCCGGCAGACGAGGTCGAGGGCTACCTGAACTGAGCGGCGACGCGGCAGACGTCGACGCCGTAGTCATAGGCGGCGGCCACAACGGCCTGGTGGCGGCGGGATACCTGGCGCGGGCGGGTCTTCGGGTGCGGTTGCTGGAGCGGCTGGGGCACGTCGGCGGGGCCGCCGTATCGGCGCAGGCCTTCGACGGGGTCGGGGTCCGGCTGTCGCGGTACTCCTACCTGGTCAGCCTGCTGCCACCGCGCATCGTCGACGACCTGGGCGCCGCCGTGCGGTTGGCGCGCCGGCGTTATTCCTCGTACACGCCCGACCCGGCGACCGGTGGGCGCCGTGGGCTGTTGATCGGCGCGGGCGGCGACACGTTCGCGGCGATCGGCGCCGACCCCGACGCGCGCGGGTTCGCCGCGTTCTACCAACGCTGCCGCCTGGTGACCGGGCGGCTCTGGCCGACGCTGCTGGAACCGTTGCGCACCCGCGAGCAGGCCCGCCGGCACGTCGTGGGCGACCACCCGGAAACGGCGGCCGCGTGGCACGCCCTGATCGAGGAGCCGATCGGGCATGCCATCACCGCGGCCGTCGACAACGACGTGGTGCGCGGGGTGATCGCGACCGACGCGCTGATCGGAACGTTCGCCCGCCTCGTCGACCCGTCGCTGATCCAGAACGTGTGCTTCCTGTATCACGTGCTCGGCGGCGGGACCGGGGACTGGGATGTCCCCGTCGGCGGGATGGGCGCGCTGACCGATGCCCTGGCCAGGGCCGCCGTCGGGCACGGCGCCGAAATCACTACCGGCGCAGAGGTTTACGCTGTCGAACCGGACGGCCTGGTCCGGTATCGCGCCGGGGACAAGGAGCGACTGATCCGGGCCCGGTTCGTACTCGCCGGGGTCACGCCGGCCGTGCTCGCCGGGCTGCTTGGGGAACGACCGCCTGCCCCCGCCCAGGGCGCGCAGGTCAAGGTGAACATGGTGCTGCGGCGCCTGCCCCGGTTGCGCGACGGCGGCGTCACACCCGAGCAGGCCTTCGCCGGGACGTTCCACGCGAACGAGACCTGGGCCCAGCTTGACGGCGGGTACTCGCACGCGGCCGCCGGGCAGGTCCCGGATCCCCTGCCCTGCGAGGCCTATTGCCATTCCCTGACCGACCCGAGCATCCTGTCGGCCGACCTACGGGAATCGGGCGCGCACACCATGACCGTGTTCGGCCTGCACACCCCCCACTCGCTGTTCGACGGCAGCTATTCCGGCGCCCTGCGCGACCGGCTGACCGAATCGGTGCTGGAGTCGCTGAATTCCGTTCTGGCCGAACCGATTCAGGACGTCTTGATGGACGACGCCCAGGGCCGGCCGTGCATCGAGACGACGACCACCCTGGACCTGCATCGCACGCTACGGATGACCGCCGGCAACATCTTCCACGGCGGCCTGGCCTGGCCCTTCGCCGACGACGACGACCCGCTGGACACGCCGGCCCGGCAATGGGGGGTGGCCACCGCGCACGAGCGGATCATGCTGTGCGGCTCCGGCGCCCGCCGCGGCGGCGCGGTGTCGGGCATCGGCGGGCACAACGCCGCGATGGCGGTGCTGGCCTCGCTGGCTGGTTGCTAGCCGGCTAGCGCGCGTCGATCGTCTGGTAGTCGCGCTCGGTGTAGCCGGTGTAGATCTGGCGGGGGCGGCCGATCTTGCTGTCGCCCTCGTCGTGCATCTCGCGCCAGTGCGCGATCCAGCCGGGCAGCCGGCCCAACGCGAACAGCACGGTGAACATCCGGACCGGGAAGCCGAGCGCCCGGTAGATCAGCCCGGTGTAGAAGTCGACGTTCGGGTACAGCTTGCGCTCGACGAAGTAGTCGTCGGTCAGCGCCGCCTCTTCGAGTTCCTTGGCGATGTCCAGCAGCGGGTCTCCCCCGAGCTTGGCCAGGATCTTGTCGGCCTGTTCCTTGACGATGCGGGCGCGCGGGTCGTAGTTCTTGTAGACCCGGTGGCCGAAGCCCATCAGCTTGACGCCCTCTTCGCGGTTCTTCACCTTGCGCACGAACTCGCTGACGTCGTCGCCACTTTCGCGGATCTGGTCGAGCATCTCGAGCACCGCCTGGTTCGCGCCGCCGTGCAGCGGCCCCCACAGCGCGTTGATGCCGCCGGAGATCGACGTGAACAGGTTCGCCCGGGACGATCCCACCAGCCGCACCGTCGACGTCGAGCAGTTCTGCTCGTGGTCGGCGTGCAGGATCAGCAGCATGTCCAGCGCCCGCACCACCTCCGGGTCGGCCTGGTACGGCTCGGCGGGCAGCCCGAACGTCATCCGCAGGAAGTTCTCCACCAGCGACAGCTTGTTGTCCGGGTAGAGGAACGGTTGCCCGACGGACTTCTTGTAGGCGTACGCGGCGATGGTGGGCAGCTTGGCGAGCAGGCGGATGGTCGACAGCTCGACCTGCCGGTTGTCCATCGGGTCCAGCGCGTCGGGGTAGTAGGCGCTGAGCGCGTTCACCACGCTGGACAGCACCGGCATCGGGTGCGCGTTGCGCGGGAAGCCGTCGAAGAAGCGCTTCAGGTCCTCGTGCAGCATGGTGTGCAGCTGGATCCGCTTGGTGAATTCCGCGAGCTGATCCTTGTCCGGCAGCTCGCCGTAGATCAGCAGGTAGCTCACCTCGATGAAGGTCGACTTCTCGGCGAGCTGCTCGATCGGGTAGCCGCGGTAACGCAGGATCCCGGCGTCGCCGTCGATGTAGGTGATGGAGCTCTTGCAGGCGGCGGTGTTGACGAAGCCGTTGTCGAAAGTCGTGTGCCCGGTCTTGGACAACAGGGGACCGAGCGCAATCCCGTCGGCACCTTCGGTGGCGCGAACGATCTCAAGGTCGATCTCGCCCCCCGGGTACTTCAGAGTTGCGGTGTCGTCGGTGTCGGCCACGAGAACCCCTTTGCGCTCTGGCTGGTATGGCTGCCCTGACTAGGTGCTTATAGGTGAAGGTAGTCGTTGTCGCGTTCGCGTGCCTGCCCGGGGTCGGGTCTGCGGCGTCGCACCGGCCCCTCGGCTCGGGTCAGGGCTGCAGGCGCTCGACCCGGTCGCCGATGACCCGGATCCGGTTATGCAACCGGTTCTCCCGCCCCTGCCAGAATTCGACCTCCTCCGGGGCGAGCAGGTAGCCGCCCCACCCCGGTGGCACCGGGACCTGCTCGCTGTCGGCGAAGCGCGCGGTCACCTCGGCCAGCTGGTCGAGCAGGGCCGCCCGCGAGGCGATCGGACGCGACTGCTGCGAGGCCCACGCCCCCAGCTGCGAGCCGCGCGGCCGCTTGGACCAGTAGTCCTCGGTGACCTCTTCAGTGACCTTGCTCACCGCGCCGCGGATGTGCACCTGCCGACCCAGCAGGTACCAGGGAAAGGTCACCGACGCATACGGCGTCACCGCCAGGTCGGCGCCCTTGGCCGAGTCGTAGTTGGTGAAAAATGTGATCCCCGACTCGTCCACGCTCTTGCACAGCACCGTCCGGCTCGTCGGCCTGCCGTCGGCGACGGTGGCCAGGACCATGGCGTTGGGTTCGGCGACGCCCGAGCCCTCCGCGTCGTCGATCCATTTGCGCAGCAAGGCAACCCAGCCGTCGTCGAGCCAATCCGCGTCGAGATCCGGACTGCCGTCCTTTTCCACCGATCCGTACTCCACGCGCATTCTCTGCAGGTGCTCACGGTCTGGTCCGGCCATCGCGCCAACGCTACCGGGGCTTGCTACCGGCCGGTAGCGTCGGCGCGAAGCTGGGGTGCGAGAATTTTCGGTATGACTGTGGTCCCCGAAGACTTTGTCCCCGGCCTCGAAGGCGTGGTCGCGTTCACCACCGAGATCGCCGAGCCGGATAAGGACGGCGGCGCGCTGCGCTACCGCGGCGTCGACATCCAAGACCTGGTGAACCAGCAGGTCACGTTCGGCGAAGTGTGGGCCCTGCTGGTCGACGGGAAGTTCGGCCACGGATTGCCGCCCGCCGAGCCGTTCCCGCTACCCATCCACACCGGCGACGTGCGCGTCGACGTGCAAGCGGGCCTGGCGATGCTGGCCCCGATCTGGGGCTACCGCCCCCTGCTCGACACCGACGACGCCACCGCCCGCGACCAGCTGGCCCGGGCCTCGGTGATGGCGCTGTCCTACGTCGCCCAGTCCGCGCGCGGCATCTACCAGCCCGCCGTCCCGCAACGCGTCATCGACGAATGCTCGACTGTCACAGCCCGTTTCATGACGCGCTGGCAGGGCGAGCCCGACCCGAGGCACGTCGAGGCGATCGACGCCTACTGGGTCTCGGCCGCCGAACACGGCATGAACGCCTCCACCTTCACCGCGCGGGTGATCGCCTCGACCGGGGCCGACGTCGCGGCGGCGCTGTCCGGGGCGATCGGGGCCATGAGCGGGCCGCTGCACGGCGGCGCGCCGGCGCGCGTCCTGCCGATGATCGAAGAGGTCGAGCGCACCGGCGACGCCCGCGGCCTGGTCAAGAAGATCCTGGACAGCGGCGACAAGCTGATGGGCTTCGGGCACCGCGTCTACCGCGCGGAGGACCCGCGGGCGCGGGTGCTGCGCGCGACCGCCGAGCGGCTGGGCGCGCCGCGCCACGAGGTCGCGGTCGCGCTCGAGCAGGCCGCCCTGGGCGAGCTGCGCGAGCGCCGTCCGGACCGCGCCATCGAGACCAACGTCGAGTTCTGGGCGGCCGTGATCCTGGACTTCGCCCAGGTACCACCCAACATGATGCCGGCGATGTTCACCTGCGGGCGCACCGCCGGCTGGTGCGCGCACATCCTCGAACAGAAGCGGCTCGGCAAGCTGGTTCGCCCGTCGGCCATCTACGTGGGTCCCGGCCCGCGTAGCCCCGAGTCCGTCGAGGGTTGGGACCGCAGCCTCACCAACGCCTAGTTGTCGGTGCCCGGCGATTTAATGGGTGTCGCCGCGATGAGTTTGCGTCGCGGGAGCAGTCATAACTCGCGAGCCTGCCCGTCCCGGGCCGGCCTGGGAGACCGACAGCAAGGAGAACGACAATGGCACCTAACATCGAACCCGCCCTGTCCCCGCACCTCGTGGTGGACGACGCCGCCGCCGCAATCGACTTCTACGTCAAGGCCTTTGGCGCCGAGGAGATAGGGCGTGTGCCCCGTCCGGACGGAAAACTCGTCCACGCGGCGGTGCGCATCAACGGCTTTCTCGTCATGCTCAACGACGACTTCCCCGAGATGTGCGGAGGCAAGTCGATGACGCCGAAATCCCTGGGCGGCACCCCGGTCACCATCCACCTGACGGTCACCGACGTCGACGCCAAGTTCCAGCGGGCGCTGGATGCGGGCGCCACCGTGGTCGCGCCGTTGGACGACCAGTTCTGGGGTGACCGCTACGGCGTGGTCGCCGACCCGTTCGGCCACCACTGGTCGATGGGGCAGCCGGTCCGCGAGGTCCCCTACGAGGAGATCCAGGCCGCGATGGCGGGGCAGGGCGCCGGCTAGCCCAGCAGCCGGTCCAGCAGCCCGCGTCGCTGCGGCGGCGCGGGCTCGGCGGCGGCAGCGGCGGCGAGCATGTCGGCGACGTCGGTGAACTTGTTGCGCGGGCGGCCGTCGCCGCCGCGGGCGATCTCGGCGGCGTCGATTGCCCGCCAGCCGCACGCGTCGAGGGCGTCGGGCTGCCGGGCCCGGACCAGGTTGTCCAGCGCCCGGCGCCCGGCCGCCGGATCGCCGAGCTTGCCGGCGTTGAAGTCCTCGACCAGGGCATGAACGGTTTGCAGCGAGCACGATTTGTTCGTGCCGATGAACCCGCTGGGGCCCCGCTTGATCCAGCCGGCGACGTAGGCCCCGGGCACCGGCGCCCCGGAGTCGGGGTCGACCACGCGCCCGCCGTCGTTGGGCACGACGGCCGCCGACTCGTCGAACGGCAGATCGCGAATCGGCTTGCCGCGGTAGCCAATTGAGGTCAGCACCAGGCCCGCCTCCAGTTGGCTCAGCTGGTCGGTGCCCGTGACGGCGAACTCGACGCCGGTGGCGCGTTGGTCACCCAGCACCCGATTCGGGGTGAGCTGGTAGGCGAGCCTGATGCGCGGCGCCTCGGAGTTGTGGGCCGGCGCCGAGTCGTCGCCGAGCTTGCTCAGTATTTCCAGCTTGCGCCTGGTCAAGCCGTCCGTGACGGTGGCGAGATCGGCCGCGACCAGCTCGTGGTCGGCCGCGCTGAGCACGACATCGGACGAGCCCGTGAGCCCGATCAGTTCGGGCAGGGTGAATGCCGACTGCGCGGGGCCGCGCCGGGCGGCGACCACCACCTCGCGGACCGCGGAGCCGCGAAAGGCCGCCAGCGCGCGGTCGGAGATGTCGGTCCGGGCCAGGTCGTCGGGATCGGCCGTGAGCACGCGGGCGACGTCGAGGGCGACGTTCCCGTTGCCCACGATCACCACCCGCTCGTGGCCGAGATCGACTGGCAGATAGGCGAACTCGGGATGCCCGTTGACCCACGCGACGAATTCGGTGGCGGTGCCGGTGCCCGGCAGGCCCATGCCCTCGATCTCCAGGCGACGGTCGTCGGGGGCGCCCACGGCGTACAACACGGCGTGATGGTGGGCGAGCAGATCGGCGTGGCTCAAGTGCCTGCCGACCTCGACGTTGAGGTAGAACCGGAAGCGGCGGTGACCGGCGACGCGGTCGAAGAGCCGGGTCACCCGCTTGGTGTTCTGGTGATCGGGGGCCACGCCGGCGCGCACCAACCCGTACGGCGTGGGCAACTTCTCAAAGACGTTGACGCGCACGCCATGCTGGGTGAGCAGTTCGTCGGCGGCGTACATCGCCGCCGGCCCGGACCCCACGATGGCCACGGTCAGCGGCCGCCGGCTCGCACGCACCTCGGCCGCCGGCAGCACCGGCGCCAGCTTCGAGGTCGGCGGCAACTTCTCACCCTTTGGCAGCTCCGGGTAGAAGGACGCGTTGATCTCGACGAACGGCAGCTGCTTGGTATCCAGGCGGGTGTCAGGAGCGATCGCGCCGACCGGGCAGGCGCTCACGCACGCCCCGCAGTCCACGCAGGCAACCGGATCGATGTAGAGCATCTCCGAGGTGGCGAAGCCGGGCTCGTCGGGCGTGGGGTGGATGCAGTTCACCGGGCAGGCGAAAACGCAGGACCCGTCGTTACAGCACGACTGGGTAATAACGTGCGGCATAGGCGATTACCCGTGCGGCCCTAGGCGGCCGGCGCCGCGGCCAGGTGCCGGCGCTGCGGCTCGCTGCGGTAACGCGACGGCTTGCCGTCGATCTTGCAGAGCCGCCACATGAGCCGCGCCGAGCGCGTCTCCATCAGCCCGGTGTCGTGGGCCAGCATCCGGACGTCACCGAACATGTCGCTCAGCCACTTTCGCGATTCCGGCGAGCGGAAGAACAGCTCCCGCTTCACCTCGCGAGGAATGTCGAACTCCTGCCAGAACGCCTTGGGCGGCACCACGATCGCCCGGCACAGGACCTTCATCGTCAGCGGCAGGTACAGCGCCGTCCAGAACCGCTGGCGGCGCGTCAACTGCGGCACCCGCCGGCGCAGGAACTCATGGGCGAAGGAGATGTGCCGCGCCTCCTCGGCCACGTGGATGGCCATCACCCGCTCCATGATCGGGTGCAGCGACTTGCCTTCGCGCAGAACGTTTTTCTGCGTGTGATCGATCGGCTCCTCGCCAGCGAGCACGCCGATGAAGAATGCCACCGGCAACGGACCGGCGACCAGGGGAACCAGCGGCGAGAGCCACTTGAGCAGCCGCGGCATGCCCGGAACGTCGGCGCCGACGCGGTTGACCATCTCCTGGAACATCATCGTGTGGTTGCACTCTTCGACCGATTCGTGCAGGCAGTACCGGTATTCCGGGGACCCGTTCGGCACCCAGAACGTGTAGTTCATCAGTCCGCGGATCAGGATCGACTCGAAGTGCAAACCGACCTTGGCCACGTTGGCCTGGCGCCACATGCCGATCTTGATCTTGCGCTCGTCCGACTGCGCCCGATACCACGGGTGGCGACCCAGGGGGTCGGTCTCGGGCAGGATCCACCGCGGGTCGTTCTCCGTGACGGCGAATTCCGCTGAATCCCAATCGATGTCGGTATACGGGTTGAAATTTCGCCGCACCGACCCCTCGGACAATGTGGCAAGCGTGTTGACGTATTCGGTGTCGTCGCGCACTTCCATATTGCGGCGCCAGCGCCGAACCATGCGTGTCCTGGCCATATCCAAGCCTCCCCAACGAGGTTTACATTTGGACGTGCTGTGTCCAGACAGTACCGCAGGTACCGCATATCTTCCAGACCCGGTTGCGGCACTGTGAACTGACCAGTGGTCACGGTTTTGGTGTGCCCTGCGTCACAGGGCGCGAAACGCCGAGCGGTCGCGGCCAGCGCTTTCGCCGGGGCCCGGGTCGCCCGCGATCGGACCGCCGCGTGGCCGGTCAGGTCCGCTCACTACCCTGTTGGGCATGGCTGACCAGCTCGAGGTTCCCGCTGACATCAAACCCCGCGACGGCCGCTTCGGATGCGGCCCTTCCAAGGTCCGGCCCGAACAGTTGGAGGCGCTGACCACCACCGCGGCCCCGCTGTTCGGCACGTCGCACCGGCAGGCGCCGGTCAAGAATCTGGTGGGCCGGGTCCGGACGGGAGTCGCCGAGCTGTTCTCGGTGCCGGACGGCTACGAGGTCATCCTCGGCAATGGCGGCGCGACGGCGTTCTGGGATGCCGCGGCGTTCGGGTTGATCGACGAGCGCTCGCTGCACCTGTCCTTCGGCGAGTTCAGCTCGAAGTTCGCCTCGGCGGTCGCGGGCAACCCGTTCGTCGGCGACCCGATCATCATCAAGGCAGACGCGGGCAGCGCCCCCGAGCCGCAGGGCGATCCCTCGGTCGACGCGATCGCCTGGGCACACAACGAGACCTCGACCGGGGTCGCGGTGCCCGTGCGCCGTCCCGCCGAAGCCGGGGACGCCCTGGTTCTCATCGACGCGACCTCCGGCGCCGGCGGCCTGCCGGTCGAGATCGGCGACACCGACGCCTACTACTTCTCCCCGCAGAAGAATTTCGCCAGCGACGGCGGCCTGTGGCTGGCGATCATGAGCCCGGCGGCGCTGGCGCGGGTCGAATCCATCGCGGGGTCCGGCCGCTGGGTGCCCGACTTCCTGTCGCTGCCGATCGCGGTGGACAACAGCCTGAAGAACCAGACCTACAACACCCCGGCGATCGGCACCCTGGCGCTGATGGCCGAGCAGCTGGACTGGATGCTCGGCAACGGCGGGCTTCAGTGGGCGGTCAAGCGCACCGCCGACTCGTCGCAGCGGTTGTACTCCTGGGCCGAGGAGCGGTCGTACACCACGCCGTTCGTGGCCGACCCCGGGCTGCGGTCCCAGGTGGTCGGCACCATCGACTTCGTCGACGACGTCGACGCCTCGGCCGTCGCGAAGGTTTTGCGGGCGAACGGCATCGTCGACGTCGAGCCCTACCGCAAACTCGGGCGCAACCAGTTGCGGGTCGGGATGTTCCCGGCGGTCGACCCCGACGACGTCAGCGCCTTGACGCAGTGCATCGACTGGGTGGTCGAAAACCTGTAACCGCCTCGCAATCAGCCCGCAACCGCCCAGCGTGTCACCACAGGTTGAGGGCGTCAGCTGCACTAGAGTGCGCACGAGACGGGTCCGTCGACCTGCACGGAGCCTGCGAGGAGAAACCATGCGGGAACTCAAAATGGTTGGGATCGGCGCCGACGGCAAACACGTCATCTGCGAGGCCGGCAACCCGGAGGAGCAATTCAAACTGGCGGTCGACGATCAGCTGAAGGCCGCGGTGCGCGGCGAGACCATCCCGACCGAGCAACCGCAGCTCGACATCCAGGTGACAAACATGCTGAGCCCCAAGGAGATTCAGGCCAAGATCCGGGCCGGCGCGTCCGTCGAACAGGTGGCCGCGGCGTCGGGCTCCGACATCTCGCGGGTCCGCCGGTTCGCGCACCCCGTGTTGCTGGAACGCGCCCGCGCGGCGGAGTTGGCCACGGCCGCGCATCCGGTGCTCGCCGACGGCCCCGCGGTGCTCACCCTGCTGGACACCGTGAGCGCGGCGCTGGTGACGCGCGGTCTGGAACACGACCGGCTCAGCTGGGACGCCTGGCGCAACGAGGACAGCCGCTGGACCGTGCAGCTTGCCTGGAAGGCCGGCCGGTCCGACAACATCGCGCACTTCTCCTTCGCCCCCGGCGCGCACGGCGGAACGGTCACGGCCATCGACGATGCGGCCAAGGAGCTGATCGATCCGAACTTCGACCGCCCGCTGCGGCCGCTCGCGCGGGTGTCGCACGTCGACTTCGAGGAGCCGGCGAAACCGGCCGCAGCCCCCGCGCAAGCCGCGCAAGCCACGCAAGAGGAGCCCGCCCGGCCCGAGCAGCCGGTGCACACCCGACGGGGTAAGCCCGTCATCCCGGCGTGGGAGGATGTGCTGCTCGGCGTGCGCTCGGGCGGACAGCGCTAGCCTTTTTTGGCGTTACCGCGCCACCGTCAAAGCGAGCAGCGTCAGCCACGCCCCCGCGACCCCGATTCCCGCGCCCAGCAAAAACCAGCGCAGCACCAGCTTGTGACGCCATCCCCACAGGGTCGGCGCCAACCCGCCCGCCGCCACGAGGTTGAGCGCGACCGCGAGCAACGGATGCACCCGGACCAGTCCCAAACTGAGCACCACGATGGCGGCCCCGGTCACTGCGGCCACGAACCCCGCGACCGTCAAACCCGTTGCCCAAGGCACGGAATCGTCGGTCACGAGCCGAGCCTAACCCGTTCGTAGAACGCCAAAGCCCCCGCAGTGGCGACGTTGAGCGAGTCGGTGCCGCGCGACATCGGGATGCGCACGCGGACGTCGCTCATGCGCAGGGTCGCGGGCGTCAGCCCCGGCCCCTCGGCGCCCACCAAGACCGCGACGCGTTCGTCGCGCGCGGCCGCCATGGCCTCGGGCAGAGCGCAGGCCCTGGTGTCCGGGGTCATCGCCAGCAGCCGAAATCCCTTGTCTTTGAGCGTGGCCAGCTCGGCGGGCCAGTCCGTCGCTCGGGCGTACGGGACCAGCAGCGCGTGGCCCATCGAGACGCGGACGGCACGACGGTACAGCGGGTCGGCGCAACCGCCGCCGAACACCACCGCGTCCACGCCGAGTCCGGCCGCGTTGCGAAAGATCGAGCCCAGGTTCTCGTGATCGTTGACGCCCTCGAGCACCGCGACGGTTCGGGCATGGTCGAGCAGTTCGGCGACGCCGGGTTCCGGCACCCGCCGGGCGGCGGCCAGCACCCCGCGGTTGAGGTGGAAGCCCACCACTTGCGCCATGACGTCGGCGGAGGCCCGGTAGAACGGCGCAGCATTGCCGGCGAGCTCGGCGGCGATCTCGCCGAGCCGGCGCTCGGTGCCCAGCAGGGCGTGCGGGGTGAACCGGGAGGCCAGCATGCGCTGCACGACCAGCACGCCTTCGGCGATCACCAGTCCCTTGCCCGACGGCAGGTCGGGACGACGATCGACGCTGTTCAGGTCGCGGAAATCGTCGAGCCGCGGGTCGTCCGGATCGTCGACGTCCTGAACGTTCAGGCCATCGTGGCTCACGGGCCTTCGTCGACCAGGGCCAGCATCAGGTCGGCCGCGCTGCGCAGGGTGTCGCGTTGCTCGCTGTCCAGCGTCGCCAGCCGCTTGGCCAGCCACTCCTGGCGGGCGCGGCGAGTGGCTTTCACCAGCTCGGCGCCGGACTGGGATACCGAGACCAGCACCTGCCGGCCGTCGACCGGATGCGGGGCGCGATCCACCAGGCCCATGTCGGCCAGCGAGGCGATCACGCGGGTCATCGACGGCGGCCGAACCCGCTCGCGAATCGCCAGCGCGCCGGGCGTCATCGGGCCCTCGTTGGCCAGCGTGGCCAGCGCCGACAGCTGCGACAACGACACCGGTGACGACGGGTTTCGAAACCGGAGTTGGCGGGCCAGCCGCATGACCGCCAGCGACAGGTCGCTGGCCAGCCGCGCATCGCTGTCAGGCATGGCGCGAGGTTACACGCAACGTCGAGGAATCGGGATACGAACCCGTGAACGTCGGATGTTGTCCTCAGCGCCGCCGGCGGCGGGTCGCCGAAGCGCTTGCCCCGGCGCGTAACCCGCGCTTTCCGCCCGGCCGCGCCACCGTCCGGCGGCCCGCACCCGCGGCGGGCTATGTTGATCGCGATGTCTGTTGAACCCGGCCGGGCCCGCGAAGCCCCGCCGCTGCCGCCCGCGCTACTCAACGCGTGGCCGTTCGTCGCGCTCGGCGCGCTGGGCTGGCTGGCCGCGCTGGCCGCCGCGTTTCTCGTGCCCTCGCTTCAGAGCTGGCGCCCGGTCACCCTGGCCGGGCTCGGCGTCGGGGCGCTCGGCACCGGGATCTTCGTGTTACAACTCGCCGAGGCCCGCCGCGGCGCGCGCGGCGCTCAGGCCGGGCTCGAAAACTACTTCGAGCACGACTAACCCGCACTCGACACCAACCCGGGAGGATCGATGGTAGCCCCGCTGCTGCAAGCCCAAATCGATATCGACGCACCGGTTTCCAAGGTGTGGGAGTTGATATCCGACCTTCGGCGGATGCCGGAGTGGAGCCCGCAATGCCGCTGGATGAAGAGCTTCGGCCCGCTGCGCCAGGGCACGCGCACCCTCAACCTCAATCGCCGTAACCGGATGTTCTGGCCGACCACGTCCACCATCGTCGAGGTCATCCCCGAGACGAAGCTGGCGTTCCGCGTCCAGACCAACGGCACGATCTGGAGCTACGAACTCGAACCCACCGGCGCGGGCACCCGGGTGACCGAAAGCCGGCACGCCGAAAACGGCGTCACCGCGTTTTCGAACCTGTCGGTGAACACGCTGTTCGGCGGCACCACCAACTTCGAACGCGAACTGGTCGACGGGATGAACACCTCGCTGGCCAGAATCAAGGCCGCCGCCGAAAAGGGCTAGTCCGCCTGCGGCTGCTCGGGCTCCGGCGTTTCGGGTGCCTCGGGCTGGGGCTCGGGGGTCTCGGGCGTCTCGGGCGTCAACGCCGTCGGCTCCGGTTCGGGCTCCCCGCCACCGTCCGGCGCAGCCTCCTCGGCGCGGGCCTGGACCGGCTCGGGCGCCGCCGGCGGCGCCTCCGCGACATCGAGCACGCCGTCGTCGTACGGCTCGTAGGCGGGCGACCCGGTGCCCGCCGGGGCCGGGGTGTCCGAATGCGCCCCGCATCCGTACTGCTTGTCGACGATCTGCCCGTCGGCCGACAGCTCGTTGCCGCACACCCCGAACATCGCGCCTAGCGATCCCGCCAGGGGCAAGAAGAAACCGCAGTCGCGGCACACCCGTTTGGTGGAGCGCGCCATCGGTGAGTCGGGGCCGTGATCGCCGGTGTGCCATCGTTCGGCCGCCTCGGCGCGGCCCCAGGCACTCATCACCCAACGCCGGCCCAGCCCGACCTCGGCGGCGGTCTCGTCGACCTGCGGGTCACCGCTGGCGGTGTAGCCGGGGACCAGTCGCGGATCGTCGGCCGCCGGCGCCAGCAGGTCTCCCGGGCTCAAGTCGCCCGGGCGCACCCGCTGATCCCATGGCACCCACTCGGGCGCCAGCAAGGCCGTCGGTCCCGGGATCAGCACCACCTCGCTGACGGTGGCGTGGTCGGCGCCCGGGTGCGCGGCGACGACGACGGCCCATTGCCAGCCCTGGTAACCGGGCAGATGCGCCAGGAATCGGTGGGTGGCCGCGGCCGGATCCTCGTAGCTGACGCCCAGGTAGTCCCCCACCGCCTCGGCGCCGCTGAACTCCACGACGGCGGCCCTGGCCTGGTCCACCGCGCCCGTGAGCAGCCCCGCCAGGCCCTCGGGCCACTCGGCCACGGTCGCCACGGCGGATTCCTCGATCGGCCCGGTCACGCTGTCCCCTTCCTGCATTGCGGTTCCAATACTAGGTTGGCGAGCCACACCCCGTACCTGCAGACGCATGTCGTCGCCATAGGGGAGAATCTCCAACGTGTCTGGACGGCGGCGTGACGATCCGGGCCGCGTGGCCTCCAACCCGGGGCGCCGGCCCCGCAATGGGGCCCACAATCAGCATCCGGGCACGGCCAACTACCCCGCCGGCGAGGGCGCCGACCAGCGGACCCGCCGGCCCCCGCCGATGCCGAGCGCCAACCGCTACCTGCCGCCCATCGGCCAGGAGTCGGAGCCGGATCCCATCGACAGCCCGCCACCGCGGGGCGCCGCGGCCGGCGAACGAATCACCGTCACCCGCGCCGCCGCGCTGCGCAGCCGCGAGATGGGTTCGCGGATGTACTGGATGGTGCAGCGCGCCGCCACCGCCGACGGCGCCGACAAGTCCGGTCTGACCGCGCTGACGTGGCCGGTGGTGGCCAACTTCGCGGTGGACGCCGCGATGGCGGTGGCGCTGGCCAACACCCTGTTCTTCGCGGCGGCCACCGGGGAGAGCAAGGGCCGGGTGGCGTTGTACCTGCTGATCACCATCGCGCCGTTCGCGGTCATCGCGCCGCTCATCGGCCCCGCGCTGGACCGGTTGCAGCACGGCCGCCGCGTCGCCCTGGCCGCGTCGTTCGTCCTGCGGACGGCGTTGGCGCTGGTGCTGATCATGAACTACGACGGTGCCACCGGGAGTTACCCGTCCTGGGTGCTCTATCCGTGCGCGCTGGCCATGATGGTGTTCTCCAAGTCGTTCAGCGTGCTGCGCAGCGCGGTGACCCCGCGCGTCATGCCGCCCACCATCGACCTGGTGCGGGTGAACTCGCGGCTCACCGTGTTCGGTCTGCTCGGCGGCACCATCGCCGGCGGGGCCATCGCGGCCGGGGTCGAGTTCGTCTGCACGCACCTGTTCAAGCTGCCGGGCGCGTTGTTCGTCGTCATCGCGGTGACGGTCGTCGGCGCCTCGCTGTCCATGCGGATCCCCCGCTGGGTCGAGGTGACGGCGGGTGAGGTGCCCGCCACGTTGAGCTACCGTCAGCAGAGCGAACCGCAGCGGCGAAGCTGGCACAAAGAAGTCAAGAGGGTCGGCGGAACGCTGCGACAGCCGTTGGGCCGCAACATCATCACCTCGTTGTGGGGCAACTGCACCATCAAGGTCATGGTGGGCTTCCTGTTCTTGTACCCGGCTTTCGTCGCCAAGGCACACCAAGCGAGCGGCTGGGTTCAGCTGGGCATGCTCGGCATGATCGGCGCGGCCGCGGGCATCGGCAATTTCGCCGGCAACTTCGCCGCCGCGCGCCTGCGGCTGGGCCGGCCGGCCGTGCTGGTGGTGCGCTGCACGCTGGCGGTCTCGGCGGTCGCGCTGGCGGCGTCGGTGGCGGGGACCCTGGCGGCGGCCGTGATCGCCACGCTGGTCACGTCGGGCTCGAGCGCCATCGCGAAGGCCTCGCTGGACGCCTCTTTGCAGAACGATCTGCCGGAGGAATCGCGGGCGTCGGGGTTCGGGCGCTCGGAGTCGACGCTGCAGCTGGCCTGGGTGCTGGGCGGCGCCGTCGGCGTCTTGGTCTACACCGAACTGTGGGTCGGCTTCACCGCGGTCACGGCGATACTCATCCTCGGGTTGGCGCAGACACTCGTGAGTTTCCAAGGGAATTCGTTGATCCCCGGCCTCGGGGGGAACCGGCCCGTCATGGTCGAGCAGGAGGGCGCGCTTCGCGGCAGCCCGGCGGTGGTGCCCGAGTGAAACGCGGTGTGGCCGTGCTGCTCGCCGGCCTGATGACGGTGGTGTGCGTGGCGGTCGGTGTCGGCACCTGGCTGCTGGTGCGCCCGTCCGGTGCGCAGCGCCCGGAGATCAGCGCGTACTCGCACGGCCACCTCACCAGGGTGGGGCCCTACCTGTACTGCAGCGTGCTCAACCTCGACGACTGTGACACCCCGCAAGCCCAGGGCGAACTGAAGGTCAGCGAGCGCTATCCGGTCCAGCTCTCCGTGCCCGACGCGATCTACCGGGCACCGTGGCGGTTGCTGCAGGTCTATGAGGATCCAACCAACACCACCAGCACCATCTTTCGGCCGGCCACCCGGTTCGCGGTCACCATCCCGCCGGTCGACCCGCAGCGCGGGCGCCTGGTCGGGATCGTCGTCCAGTTGCTGACGCTCGTGATGGATCCCGCCGGCCAGCTGCGTGACGTCCCGCACGCGGAATGGTCTGTGCGCCTGACCTATTGAGCCGCGCTCGACGCGGCTAGGCACCGTGGCCCGCGGGCACCCGCTCCCCCTCGACCGGTGGCCCCGGCGGTGTGCCGTCACCGAAAGGCTTGCCGCCCAACGCCTCCCGGCCATGCGGCGAGAGCCAGCCCGTCAGGTCCGGCCCCTTGGGCACGATCCCGGTGGGGTTGATGTCGGCGTGCACGATGTAGTAGTGCTGCTTGATCTGGACGAAGTCGACGGTGTCGCCGAACCCGGGTGTCTGGAACAGGTCGCGGGCATACGCCCACAACACCGGCATCTCGGACAGCTTGCTGCGGTTGCATTTGAAATGCCCGTGGTAGACCGGGTCGAAGCGGGCCAGCGTGGTGAACAGCCGGACGTCGGCCTCGGTTATTGTGTCGCCCACCAGATATCGCTGATCGGCCAGGCGCTCACTCACCCAATCCAGCGCCGTGAACAGCCGGTCGTAGGCCGCGTCGTACGCCTCCTGCGAGCCGGCGAAGCCGCACCGATACACCCCGTTGTTGATCTCGGTGTAAACCCTCTTGTTGACCTCGTCGATCTCGGCGCGCAGCGGCTCGGGATAGAGCTGCGGTGCGCCGTCGCGGTGGTAGGCCGTCCATTCGGTCGAGAAGTCCAGGGTCATCTGCGCGAAGTCGTTGGTGACGACCGCCCCCGACGGGACGTCGACGAGCGCGGGCACCGTGATGCCCTTCGGGTAGTCGGGGAAACGCTTGAAGTAGGCATCCTGCAGCCGGGGGATTTGCAGCACGGGGTCGACGCCGCCCGGGTCGAGGTCGAACGTCCAACTGCGTTCGTCGTGGGTGGGTCCGCAAAACCCTATGGACATAACACTTTCCAGGCCGAGCAACCGCCGGACGATGATGGCGCGGTTGGCCCATGGACAGGCTCGGGCAACGATCAGCCGATACCGTCCGGGTTCCACGGGGTAGCCGTCTCGCCCGTCGGCGGTGACGCGGGTAGTGATGTACTTGGTGTCACGGGTGAATTCACCCGTGCCGGCAACGTAGGTGGCCATATCTCCCGCGTCTCGCTCGAATGTCGGTCAGGAACTCAGAAATCGCCGAGCCAGGTTCGTCTCGGTTGATGCGCCCTGCTCCCAGTGGGCGATCCAGGGCCCGGTGCCCTCCGACTGGTCGATGATGCCCTGCTCGAGCCAGGTGTAGCGGCCCTGGAGCACCTCGCGGGTCAGCCGGACATCGCGGCCGTCGGTATTGCTCCACAACGCATCGAATAGCGCATCGACCCGCAGGGTGGCCTGCCGGCAAAACGCATCGGCCAGCTCGTAGGCCTGTTGACCGACCGCCGGGTCCACGGCCCTCTGCGCCTCGGCCCGCACACAGGCCGCCGACATCGCGAACAGCTCGGCACCGATGTCCACGATCCGCCCGAGGAACCCCTGGCGCTGCTCCAACTTGGCCTGCCAGCGCGCCATCCCGTAGAAGGTGTTGCGGGCCAGCTTGCGGCTGGAGCGTTCCAGGAACCGCAGGTGCGACGCCAGCGGTCCGAATTCACTGTAAGCGCTGGGGCGCTGTCCTTCTCCAAAAACCAGCTGGGGCAACCACTTTGCGTAGAAACCAGTGGCGCCTACCGCTGCCGTCGCCTTTTGCCGCAAACCCGCGTCGGGCTTCGCGAGGTCACCGGCCGCCGACAAGTGGGCATCGACCGCCTCCCGGGCGATGAGCAGCCTCATGATCTCGCTGGATCCTTCGAAAATGCGATTGATCCGTAAGTCCCGCGCTACCTGTTCCACCGGCACCGCCCGTTCGCCGCGCGCGGCCAGGGACTCCGCCGTCTCGTAGCCCCGCCCACCGCGGATCTGCATGACCTCGTCGGCGATGATGCACGCCATCTCGCTCGACCACAGCTTGGCCAACGCCGCCTCGATCCGGATGTCGTTGCGGCCTTCGTCGGCCATCTGCCCGGACAGCTCGAGCACCGCGTCCAGCGCATAGTTGGTCGCCGCGATGAACGAGATCTTGCGTGCCACCGCTTCGTGCTCGGCCAGCGGCTTGCCCCATTGGACACGCTCTCCCGACCACTCGCGCGCCACCTTCAGACCCCACTTCGACGAACCCGTCGCGATCGCGGGGATCGACAGGCGCCCGGCGTTGAGCGTTGTCAGCGCGATCTTCAAACCGTCGCCCTCGCGGCCGATCAGGTTTTCGCTGGGCACCCGAACGCGGTGCAGCCTGGTCAACCCATTCTCGATGCCGCGCAGCCCCATGAATTTGTTGCGCCGCTCCACGGTGATTCCGGGTGAATCGGCCTCGACGACGAAAGCGCTGATGCCGCCGCGATGCCCATCGCTGCGGGGCACCCGGGCCATGACCACGAGCAGTTCGGCGACCACGCCGTTGGTCGTCCACAACTTCACGCCGTCGAGCTCGTAGGCCGTCCCGTCGTCGACCGGTGTTGCCGTCGAAGCCAGCCGGGCCGGATCCGAACCCACGTCCGGCTCGGTCAGCAGGAACGCCGATATGGCCCCCGCGGCGCACCGGGGCAAGAACCTCTTCTTCTGCTCCGGGGTCCCCGCAAGTTTCAGCGGCTCCGGCACCCCGATCGATTGATGGGCCGACAACAGCGCACCGAGGCTGGGATGAACGGAGGAAACCATCATCAGCGCCCGGTTGTAGGCCACCTGCGACATGTTCAGGCCGCCGTATTCCGACGGAATCTTCATGCCGAAACAGCCCAGTTCGGCCAGACCCTTCACATACTCGTCAGGAATTTGCGCATCGCGTTCGATGACGCTGCCATCAACGCCGCGAAGGAAGTCGCGCAACGTGTCGAGAAACGCGCGGGTGCGCGCCTCGTCGGCATCCGACGGTTTGGGGAAAGGGTGGATGAGCTCCAACGGAAAGCGACCGAGGAACAGTTCCTTTGCGAAAGATGGTTTATCCCAACCGGTTTCGCGAGACTCCTCGGCCAGTGCCCTGGCTTGCTCCTCGGTGACCTGCGCTTGCTGTGCCATCGCAGCCTCCTTGCTCGACGACCGTGGCGAGGTGGGAGTACCCCCTGACCGGCACTTCCTCACCCCTTGTGCGCACGCGGGCGGCACCCGGCGCCGACGAGCTAGGCGTCGAGCTCCCGGGCGACGGCCCGAACCACCTCGGACACCCGGCGAGCGGTCTTGCGGTCCGGGTAGCGCCCCTTGCGCAGCTCGGGCTGAACGGCGCTCTCCAGCAGCGTGATCATGTCCTCGACCATGCCGTGCAGTTCGTCGGGGCTGTGCTTGTGCTCGGCGGGCGTCTCGCGGCGGCCCTGAGCCTTGGTGAGGCTGGGTGGCGGCTCAATCAGCTTGAGGCTCAGCGCCTGAGGCCCGCGCCGCCCGGAGGCGATGCCGAACTCCACGCGCTGGCCCGCTTTGAGCCCCTCGACCCCAGCGGGCAACGCCGACGAGCGGACGTACACGTCTTCGCCGTCCTCTTGCGACAGGAAGCCAAACCCCTTGTCGGCGTCGTACCACTTAACCTTGCCGGTCGGCACTGGTCTCACCTGCTTGTCTAACGGATCAATAGAATGGCCAACACAATAAGCGTCCCGCCTGCGCAGGACGCCGTTTGGTCCTTGATCCTACTCGGGTGCTTGCCTGACGAGCACCCCCGTTATTGCCCACTCGGTACACTGGGCGGTACCGGTGGAGGAGATATGCGCCTGATCCTGAACATCATCTGGCTCGTGTTCGGCGGCCTGTGGATGGCCGTCGGATACGTCGTCGCGGCGCTCATCAGCTTCCTGCTGATCATCACCATCCCGTTTGGTTTTGCGTCGCTGCGCATCGCCTCGTACGCGTTGTGGCCGTTCGGTCGCACGATCGTCGACAAGCCGACCGCCGGGACCGGTGCCCTGATCGGCAACGTGATCTGGGTGGTGTTGTTCGGGATCTGGCTGGCGCTCGGTCACCTGATCAGTGCGGCGGCGATGGCGATCACCATCGTCGGCATTCCGCTTGCCCTGGCGAACCTCAAGCTGATCCCGGTGTCGCTGATGCCGTTGGGCAAGCAGATTGTTCCGGTCGACTCCCCGCCCCGATACTCGGCGGTGGCCGCATGACGCTGACCGCCCTCGGGCTTCCCTCGGTGCCGGGCCGCACCGACGGCCTGCCCGACGCGCCGGCCACCGGCCCGCTGATCGACACCTACGGGCGGGTGGCCACCGACCTACGCGTCTCGCTGACCGACCGCTGCAACCTGCGGTGCAACTACTGCATGCCGGCCGAGGGCCTGGACTGGCTGCCCGGCGAGCGGCTGCTGCGCGCCGACGAGCTGGCGCGGCTGTTGCACATCGCCGTCACCCGGTTGGGCGTGACCAGTGTCCGGTTCACCGGAGGCGAGCCACTCTTGGCGCGACACCTCGGGGAGGTGGTCGCGGCGGCGGCGGCCCTGCGCCCGCGGCCGGAGATCTCGCTGACCACCAACGGCGTCGGGCTGGCGCGGCAGGCCGCCGCGCTCGCCCGGGCGGGCCTGGATCGGGTCAACGTGTCCCTGGACAGCGTGGACCGCGACCACTTCGCGGCGATCACGCGCCGCGACCGGCTCAGCGATGTGCTGGCCGGCCTTCAGGCCGCCCACACCGCGGGGTTGGCGCCGGTCAAGGTGAACGCCGTGCTCGACCCGGTCACCGGGCGCGAGGACGTCGTGACACTGTTGCGCTTCTGCCTCGAGCACGGCTACCAGTTGCGGGTCATCGAGCAGATGCCACTCGATGCCGGCCATCAGTGGCGGCGCGGCGCCGCATTGAGCGCCGATAACGTGCTCGACGCCCTGCGCCCGCACTTCCGGCTGCGTCCCGACCCCGCGCCGCGGGGATCGGCGCCCGCCGAGCTCTGGCTGGTCGACACGGGCCCGGACACGCCGAGCGGCAAGTTCGGTGTCATCGCGTCGGTTTCGCACGCGTTCTGCTCGGCCTGTGATCGCACCCGCCTGACGGCCGACGGCCAGGTCCGCAGCTGCCTGTTCTCCGCCGAGGAGACCGACCTTCGGACCTTGCTGCGCACCGGCGCGTCCGACGACGCGATCGAGCGCGCGTGGCGCGTCGCGATGTGGGGCAAGCCCGCCGGTCACGGCATCAACGACCCGAACTTCATCCAGCCCGCTCGTCCGATGAGCGCGATCGGTGGCTAGCCCGATGGGTGAGGCCGCCGTCGAGCAAGACGGCATTGCGGTGACGGTTCGCTACTTCGCGGCCGCGCGGGCGGCGGCGGGGGCCGAGGCGGAGACGGTGGTGGTGCGTCCCGGCACCACCGTGGGCGGTCTGGTCGAGCGCCTGGCCGTGCGGGGCTCTCGGCTCGCGACGGTGTTGAGCCGGTGTTCCTACCTTTGCGACGGGGTCGCCGTACGCGACGAGACGGCACCGTTACGCAGCGGCAACACGATCGACGTTCTACCCCCCTTCGCTGGGGGCTGAAACTGTGAAATATCTCACGTAACGGAACGATAACGACGCAATCACGCTCCGATATCGAGTGCTATGACCTGCGTGAATGGCGTGTGTTCCTTGGCTTTTCGCAGGTGGCCGAGAGGGAAACGCCGGGTTTCGCAGAACGTGACGGGACCAACAGAAACCGCTACGTTTCTCCGAAGGCTCGCCAAGACAACCGAATTGGCGAACCTCCCCTCCCTATCGCGCCGAGCTCCATCCAATAGGCGGGGGCCCACCGAACCTACGTGGATGGAGACGGGGGACCCACCGGTCCACCGTGATCGGACTGGGGCCGCGTGCGGCCCCTTGGGGTGAAGCCGACATCGTTTCGCAGAAGCGATGACGGCCGGGTGGCCTCTCCAACCCGAACCCGACAGCTGACCTCGCAGGCGCGTGACGAGAGAGGATTTTTCACGGCCTATGAGTGGACGTCACCGTAAGCCCAGCACGTCGAACATCAGCGTCGCCAAGATCGCCGTCACCGGCGCGGTCCTCGGTGGCGGCAGCATCGCCCTGGCCGGCCAGGCGGCCGCGGCCACCGATGGCGAGTGGGACCAGGTAGCCCGTTGTGAGTCGGGCGGCAACTGGGCGATCAACACCGGCAACGGCTACCACGGTGGCGTGCAGTTCAGCGCGAGCACCTGGGCCTCCCACGGCGGCGGCCAGTACGCCCCGTCGGCCGAGTTGGCCACCAAGGAACAGCAGATCGCCGTCGCCGAGCGCGTGCTGGCCACCCAGGGCCGCGGCGCGTGGCCGGTGTGCGGTGGCCCGCTGTCGGGCGCGACGCCGCGTGAGGTCCCCGCACCCACGGGCCTGGACGCGCCGCTGGATGCGCCCGGCCTGAACGGTCAGCCGGCTCCCCCGCCGGCGCCCGCGCCGGTGCAGTTGACGTCCTTCGGCCAGGCCGCGCCCCCGGCGGACCTGCCGCCCGCGCCTCCGGCCGACGCCGTGCCCCCCGCGCCGCCCGCCGACGTGCCGCCGGCCCCTCCGGCCGACGCCATGCCGCCCGCGCCGCCCGCCGACGTGCCGCCGGCCCCTCCGGCCGACCTGCCCCCGGCGCCCCCGGCCGACGCGCCCGTCGTCGACACCGGCTTCCACGGTTTCGTGCCGGCCAACATGCCGCAGGAGGTTTCCTCGGTGGGCTACACGAAGCAGCTGTGGGACGCCATTCGGTCGCAGGACATCCAGGGCAACGACGCGCTCGACGCGATCGCCCAGCCGGCTCCCACCACCTAGGGGCCACCCGCCAGACTGCCCGGCACGCCCCGAACGTTTCCGCTTCGGGGCGTGCCGGCATTCCAAGCGTCACGGGGTTAGGCGGAACCCACCCATTCTTCGGTTCCGTCGTCGAAGAACTGGTGCTTCCACACCGGCAACCGCGCCTTGATGGTGTCCACCAGAAGCGCGCAGGTGGTGAACGCCGCCTGACGATGGTCGGCCGCGACCGCGGCCACCAGCGCCGCCTCCCCGATGTGCAGGGCACCGATGCGGTGGCTGGCCGCGATCGCGCGCACCCCGCCGGACTGTTCGGCGACCTCGGCGACGACCTCCGCGATGACCTCCGTGGCCGACGGGTGCGCGGAATACTCCAGCCGCACCACCCGGCGGCCGCCGTCGTGGTCGCGAATCATGCCGACGAAGCCGACAACGGCGCCGGCCGACTGATGGCCCACCAGTTCCTCGTGCTCGGCGAGGGAAATCGGCTGTTCGGTCATGGCGGCGCGCAGGACGCGCGTCATCGCTGGTGGTCTCCGCCGGCGATTTGGTCGAGCGCGTGGTCGAGCACGTCGGCGAGCACCCCGAGCCCGTCGCGCACGCCGCCGGGCGACCCCGGCAGGTTGACGATCAGCGTGCGGCCCGCCACCCCGCACACACCGCGGGACAGCACCGACGTGGGCACCTTGGGCAGCCCCGACCGCCGGATCGCGTCCGCCAGCCCCGGGATCATGTAGTCCAGCACCGCGACCGTCTGGTCGGGCGTGCTGTCGCTGGGCGAGATGCCGGTGCCCCCGGAGGTGATGACGACGTCGACCTCGTCGTCGATGGCCTTGCGCAGTGCCTCGCCGACCGGCTTGCCGTCGGCGACCACCTCCGGGTCGGGCAACGAAAACTCCCGCTCACCAAGCCATTCGGAGATGATCGGCCCGCACTTGTCGTCGTATACGCCGGTGGAGGCGCGGGTGGAGGCGATGATGACGCGCGCGGTACGGGCGCTCATCAGCGCACCCACGTCCCGGTCTTGCCGCCTTCCTTGCGCAACACCCGAATGTCGTCGAGGCGCGCGGCGGGGTCGACCGCCTTGATCATGTCGTAGAGCGTCAGACCGGCCACGCTGACCGCGGTCAGCGCCTCCATCTCCACGCCCGTGCGGTCGGTGCTGCGTACCGTCGCGATGATCTCGATCACGGACTCCCCCACGGTGAAATCGACGTCGACTCCGGTGAGCGCCAGCTGGTGGCACAGCGGAATCAGGTCACTGGTGCGCTTCGCCGCCAGAATGCCCGCCACCCGGGCGGTGGCCAACGCGTCGCCCTTGGGCAGGCCGCCGGCCGAGATCAGCTCGACCACGCGCGGCGAAGTATGCAGGGCTCCCGCGGCGACCGCGGTCCGCTTGGTGGCTCCCTTACCGGTGACGTCGACCATGTGCGCGGCCCCCCGCTCGTCCAGGTGCGACAGCGCACCCGCCGGGGATTCTCCCGACGCCCAGGTCGCCGCGGGCTTGGCGGCCTCAGAGGCCCTAGCCATCCTGGCGCCTACCGATTAACGACGGTGACCGGGTGCAGGTAGGGCAGGTCAGTGGAGGGCAGCGGGAACACCAGCTCGCCGAAGGGAGACAACGCTCCCGTCCGGTCGGTCACGAGTTCGCTCACCGCGTGGTCGTCGGGGTCCGTCGTCGGCCACCCGTTGTCGACATACCTGGTTTTGCGGGCCTTGCCCTCAGCAGTGTCAGCCACGTCGTCCATTCTGACAGGTCGCTCCTGCGCCCGTCCTGCAAGACCGTCAGTTCGACCGGCGACCTGCCGACATTCGCGGCCTACGTGGGACCCGCCGACTGTTTTACGCTGGTCAGCAATGACCGACAACACCCCGGATATCCCGCTGGGGTCGTGGCTGGCCGACTTGTCCGACGAGCGGCTGATCCGACTACTAGAGCTGCGGCCGGACCTCGCCCAGCCGCCGCCCGGCAGCATCGCCGCGCTGGCCGCGCGCGCCCAGGCCCGCCAGTCCGTCAAGGCCGCCACCGACGAACTCGACTTCCTGCGGCTGGCGGTGCTCGACGCGCTGTTGGTGCTGCAGGCGGATGCGACGCCCGTACCGACCGCGAAACTCCTGGCGCTGATCGGTGAGCGCGCCCCCGAGGCCGACGTCGTGGGGGCACTGGACGATCTGCGGGAGCGCGCCCTGGTGTGGGGCGACGCGGCTCTGCGCGTGGCGCCCGACGCCGGCACGGCGCTGCCGTGGCACCCGGGCCAGGTCACGCTCGAGGACGCCTCCCGTAGTGGCGAACAGATCGCCGCGCTCATCGACGGCCTGGACCGGGCCCAACTCGACGTGTTGGAGAAGCTGCTGGAGGGTTCCCCGATGGGCCGCACCCGCGACGCCGCTCCCGGCGCCCCCGTGGACCGGCCGGTGCCCCAGCTACTCGCGTCGGGCCTGCTGCGCCGCATCGACGCCGAGACGGTGATCCTGCCCCGCCACGTCGGGCAGGTGTTGCGCGGCGAACAGCCCGGCCCCATGCAGTTGACGGCACCCGACCCGGTGGTTTCGACCACCACCGTCGACGACGTCGACGCGGCGGCCGCCGGTGCCACCATCGACCTGCTGCGGGAACTCGACGTCCTCATCGAAACCCTGGCGGCCGCACCGGTTTCCGAACTGCGCAGCGGCGGCCTGGGGATTCGCGACGTCAAACGGCTCAGCAAGACGGCCGGCATCGACGAGTCGCGGCTGGGCCTGATCCTCGAGGTGGCGGTCGCGGCCGGGTTGATCGCCAGCGGCATGCCCGATCCCGAGCCCGCCGCCGGCGACGGGCCGTACTGGGCGCCGACGGTGGCCACCGACCGGTTCACGGCGCTGTCCACCGCGGAACGCTGGCACCTGCTGGCCACCAGCTGGCTGGACCTGCCGAGCCGGCCGGCCCTGATCGGGACCCGGAGCCCCGACGCCAAACCCTATGGCGCCCTTACGGATGCGCTGTATTCGACGGCCGCGCCGCTGGATCGCCGGCTGCTGCTGAGCATGCTGGCCCAATTGCCCCCGGGCGCGTGCGTGAACGCGGTCGAGGCGTCGGCGGCACTGATCTGGCGGCGACCCCGCTGGGCCAAGCGACTGCAACCCGGCCCGGTGGGCGACCTGCTGGCCGAGAGCCACGCGCTGGGCCTGGTCGGTCGCGGGGCGCTCAGCTCCGCCGGCCGTGCCCTGCTCGACGACGGCACCGACGCCCAGGCCGCGATCGACGCGATGGCGCGTGCCCTGCCCAAACCGATCGACTACTTCCTGGTCCAGGCCGACCTGACCGTGGTGGTGCCGGGCCCGCTGCAACGCGACCTCGCCGAGCAACTCGCCGCCGTGGCCACCGTCGAATCGGCCGGCACGGCGATGGTGTACCGCATCAGCGAGCAGTCGATCCGGCACGCGCTGGACGTGGGAAAGACCCGCGACTGGATGCACGCCCTGTTCGCTAAGCACTCCAAAACCCCTGTGCCGCAGGGTCTTAGCTACCTCATCGACGATGTCGCGCGCCGGCACGGCCAGCTGCGGATCGGCATGGCGGCATCGTTCGTGCGGTGCGAGGACCCCGCGCTCCTGGCGCAGGCCGTGGCCGCGCCCGCGACCGAAGGGGTGCAACTGCGCGCCCTGGCACCGACGGTTGCGGTGTCCCCGGCACCGATCGGCGAGGTGCTGGTCGCGTTGCGGGCGGCGGGCTTCGCCCCGGCGGCCGAGGACTCCACGGGCGCCATCGTCGACGTCCGGCCACGCGGGGCCCGGGTGCCCACGCCGCAGCAGCGCCGGCCGTATCGCCCGATGCCGCGCCCCAACAACGAAAGCCTGAACGCGGTGGTGGCGGTGCTGAGGAAGGTGACCGCCGCACCGTTCGGCAACGTTCGCGTCGATCCGGCGATCACCATGTCGCTGTTGCAGCGCGCCGCCAAGGAACAAGAAACGTTGGTGATCGGTTATTTGGATGCCGCCGGTGTCGCCACCCAGCGGGTGGTGTCGCCGATCAGCGTTCGGGGCGGTCAGCTGACCGCCTTCGACTCGGCGTCCGGGCGGCTGCGCGACTTCGCCATCCACCGCATCACGTCGGTGGTGTCGGCCAACGGCCGATAATGGGTTTCGATGACTCGCGAGAGGGATGAGGAGGAACGGCGCCATTGACTGACGGCCCGTTGATTGTGCAGTCCGACAAGACGGTGCTGCTCGAGGTCGACCACGAGCAGGCCGGAGCGGCGCGCGCCGCCATCGCGCCGTTCGCCGAGCTGGAACGCGCGCCCGAGCACGTGCACACCTACCGCATCACACCGCTGGCGCTGTGGAACGCCCGCGCGGCCGGCCATGACGCCGAACAGGTCGTCGACGCGCTGGTCAGCTTCTCCCGCTACGCGGTGCCCCAGCCGCTGCTGGTCGACATCGTCGACACGATGGCCCGCTACGGCCGCCTGCAGTTGGTCAAACATCCCGCGCACGGCCTGACGCTGGTAAGCCTGGACCGCGCGGTGCTCGAGGAAGTGCTGCGCAACAAGAAGATCGCGCCCATGCTCGGCGCCCGCATCGACGACGACACCGTCGTCGTCCACCCCAGCGAGCGCGGCCGCGTCAAGCAGATGCTGCTCAAGATAGGTTGGCCCGCAGAGGATCTCGCGGGTTACGTGGACGGCGAGGCCCACCCCATCAGCCTGGCGCAGGACGGCTGGCACCTCCGCGACTACCAGCAGATGGCCACCGATTCGTTCTGGGCCGGCGGGTCGGGGGTGGTGGTGCTTCCGTGTGGGGCCGGCAAGACGCTGGTCGGCGCCGCCGCGATGGCCAAGGCCAGCGCGACCACGCTGATCCTGGTGACCAACATCGTCGCGGCACGGCAATGGAAGCGCGAGCTGATCGCGCGCACCTCGCTCACCGAGGAGGAGATCGGCGAATACTCCGGTGAGCGCAAGGAGATTCGGCCCGTCACCATCTCGACGTATCAGATGATCACCCGGCGCACCAAGGGCGAATACCGGCATCTGGAGCTCTTCGACAGCCGCGACTGGGGGCTGATCATCTACGACGAGGTCCACCTGCTGCCGGCGCCCGTGTTCCGCATGACCGCCGACCTGCAATCCAAGCGACGCCTGGGCCTGACCGCCACGCTGGTGCGGGAAGACGGCCGCGAGGGCGACGTGTTCTCCCTGATCGGCCCCAAGCGTTACGACGCGCCGTGGAAGGACATCGAGGCCCAGGGCTGGATCGCGCCGGCGGAGTGCGTCGAAGTGCGGGTCACCATGACCGACAACGAGCGAATGCTGTACGCCACCGCGGAACCCGAAGAGCGCTACAAGGTTTGCTCCACGGCGCATTCGAAGATCGCCGTCGTCAAGTCGGTGCTGAGCCGGCATCCCGGCGAGCAGACGTTGGTGATCGGCGCCTACCTCGACCAGCTCGACGAGCTGGGTGCCGAGTTGAACGCCCCGGTGATTCAGGGGTCGACGCGAACCAGGGAACGCGAAGAGCTGTTCGACGCGTTCCGCCGCGGTGAGGTGTCGACGCTGGTGGTGTCCAAGGTCGCCAACTTCTCCATCGACCTGCCGGAAGCCTCTGTGGCGGTGCAGGTTTCGGGGACCTTCGGTTCGCGCCAAGAGGAGGCCCAGCGGCTGGGCCGGTTGCTGCGGCCCAAGTCCGACGGGGGCGGCGCGATCTTCTACTCCATCGTCGCCCGCGACAGCCTGGACGCCGAATATGCCGCGCACCGGCAGCGCTTCCTCGCCGAGCAGGGTTACGGGTACATCATCCGCGACGCCGACGACCTACTGGGCCCGGCGATCTAGGGTCACCACCTCGCGGTAGCGGCTAAAGCGACAGGATGGTCGCCGATGCGGTGCCGGGCGCGCCGTACACCTGCGCCAGGCCGACGCGCGGGTCGCCGGGCACCTGACGTTCGCCCGCCTCACCGCGCAGCTGGCGCACCAGTTCGTGCATCTGCCGCAGCCCCGACGCGCCGATCGGCTCGCCGTTGGCGATCAGCCCGCCGTCGGTGTTGACGGGCATCGAGCCGTGGATCTCGGTGGCGCCGTCGGCCAGCAGCTTCTCCTGCTCGCCGTCGGCACACAGGCCGGTCTCGGCCATGTGGATGACCTCGTTGCCGGCGTCGGTGTCCTGCAGCTGGGCTACGTCGACGTCCTCGGGCCCGATGCCGGCGGCCTCGTAGGCCGCCTTGGACGCGTACACCGTGGGTGAGACGTCCTCATCCAGCGGGGCGAAGGTGGCGTGCACCTCGTAGGCGCCGTACCGCCGCGTGCGAATCTCGCAGGCCCGCACGTACACCGGCTTGTCGGTGTACTTGTGCGCGATGTCGGCCCGGCACATGATCACCGCGGCGGCGCCCTCGTCGGGCGCGCAGAACATGTACTGCGTCAGCGGGTAGTTGAGCACGGGCGAGTTGAGGATCTCCTCTTCGGGAATCGGCTTGCGGCGGAACGCATTCGGGTTCAGCGCGCCGTTGCGGAAGTTCTTGGCCGCCACCTTCGCCAGCGTGGCCTGCGAGATGTTGTGGTCGTGCAGGTACTTGTTGGCCTTCATGCCGAAGAATTTGGTGGTGACGAACTGACCGTTCTGCGCGTACCACTGCGGCAGCGCCAGCTTCGCGGGGTCGTCGGTGAACGCGCCGCGCGGGTGCTTGTCCAAGCCGATGGCGATGCCGATGTCGTACTTGCCCAGCCGGATGGTGTCGGCAGTCTGCTGGATGGCGCTGGCGGCGGTGGCGCAGGCGTTGAACACGTTGGTGAACGTGATGCCGGTCAACCCCACCAAACGCGTCACCGCGTCAGGGTTGGACACCTCGTGGCTACCGCCGAAGCCGAATTGGATGTCCTTCCAGTCCACCCCGGCGTCGGCCAACGCGGATTGGATGGCCTCGGCGCCCATCTGCATCGCGGTCTTGTCGAACCGGCCGAACGGATGCAGGCCCACGCCGATGATGGCGACATCGTTGGTCATCTCAGTCTCCCTATGCGACCGGCCGGAAGGCGAACGTCATGATCTCGGCGCCCTCGTCATCGGTGGTCAGCGGCACCATGGTCAGCTCGACCTCCTGACCGAACTGCAGCTTGGCGGGGTCATTCTCGGTCAGCCGGCCCTCCACCCGGATCACGTCGTCGAGCTGCACGAGGCCGACGCCGAACGGGACGAAGTCCTTACCGGTGGGGCCCGCGTAGGGGGCCCCGGGCGGGAAGCCCTGGGTGGTCCACGCGACGAGGGTTCCGCGGCGCGGCAGCAGCACGTCGGTCATCTCGCCGAGGCTGCAGCGCGGGCACCACTGTTGCACCGGAAAGGTGGTGGCGCCGCAGCTGCCGCACCGGCTGCCGATCAGCTGTGGGCTCTCGTCGGGCCAGGTAGAGATCTCGGGGGCAAGGGCCTTTTGCATCGGGGGATCCTCCAGCAGCGCCAAACAGAATGTTGCTCACTGAACCGTATAACAGCTTTCCGAAAAGTGGAAACCGCATTCTCATTCTTGTGCCCGATGCTGCGCGACTGGACCCGCGGATATCTTGAGACCATGCCAGTCACGGTGATACTCGAACTGAAGTTCAAGCCCGACGCGGTGCCGCAGGCGCGCGACGTCATGGGCCGGGCGCTGCGGGACACCCGCGCCTTCGCCGGGAACGTCCGCACCGACGTGCTCGTCGACGAGGACGACGACGCCCACTGGCTGATCTACGAACTATGGGACTCGGTCGAGCACGACGAGACCTACCGCGCGTTTCGCGCCGGCGAAGGGAAACTGACCGAGCTGCCCCCACTGCTGGCCGCGCCCCCCGTCAAGAAGCGGTACGCGACGACGGACATCTAGCTCAGCGCGGGGATCACCTCGCGCTCGAACAACTCGATGCCGGACCGGTCGTACGCCGCCTCCGGGAAATAGCAGATGGCGTAGTCGCATCCGAGGTCGCGTAGCCCGGCGAGCCGCTCGATCACCCGTTCCGGGGTGCCCGTCGCCGAATCGGGTCCGCTGCCCGCGGCGAGCATCGCATCGGCGGCGGCCTCGGGCACGTAGCGCACGATGCGGTCGCGCACCCGCTGCAGCCGGTCCTTGACGTCGGCATCCGACGTCCCGACGACCGCGTTGACGTTGGCCGAGCGCACGATGGCATCGAAGTCGGTGCCCACCTGCTCGCAGTGCTGCGCCAGCACCTCCGACTTGTGGGCGAACGCCTCGGGTTCCGGCGCGAAGTTGGTGTACTGCGCGTACTTCGCCGCGATGCGCAGGGTGACCTTCTCGCCACCGCCGGCGATCCACAGCGGAATCCCGTTGTCCTGCAGGGGTTTGGGTGACACAATCGCGCCGTCGACCTGATAGTGCTTGCCGTCGAAGCTGACCCTGCCGTCGCGCCAGGCGTCGCGCATGATCTGGACGCCCTCGTCCAGCCGGCCCAGCCGCACACCAGCCGAGGGGAAGCCGTAACCGTAAGCGCGCCATTCGTGTTCGTACCAGCCACCGCCGATGCCCATCTGGATCCGCCCACCGGAGATGACGTCGGCGGTCGCCGCGACCTTGGCCAGGTACACCGGGTTGCGGTAGCTCATCGCGGTGCACATCTGGCCGAGCTTGATCCGCGACGTGACCGCCGCATACGCGGCCATCAGCGACCACGCCTCGTGGGTGGCTTCGTCCGTCGGCATCGGGACGGTGTGAAAGTGGTCGTACACCCACAGCGAGTCCCAAGCGCTGTTGTCGGCGTAGGTGGCAAGGTCGCGCATCACCGCCCAGTGCCTCTCCGGTTCGATGTCGACCAGATCCATTCGCCAGCCTTGCGGGATGAAGAGACCGAAGCGCATAGCAACGGACTCTAGCCCGATCGTTCGGCGGGGTCCGCCGCTAGGCTGGTCCATCGTCAGGCAAGCGGGAGGTCGTCGTGCGGGTCCTCGTCTCGGGCGCCAGCATCGCCGGCCCCGTGCTGGCGTACTGGCTGACCCGCCGCGGCTTCGACGTCACCGTCGTCGAGCGGGCGCCCGCGCTGCGCAAGACCGGCGGCCACGCCGTCGACCTGTTCCGGCCCGCGATGGAGATCTCGGCGAACATGGGCGTCCTGCCCCAGATCGAGGCGCTCGCCACCGGAACGAACCGCATGACCATGCACCGCGAGGGCCGGGCGCGGCCCTTCGAGATCGACCTCACGAAGATCTACGCCGCCACGTCGGACCGGCACGTGGAGATCATGCGTGACGACCTCAGCGAGATCTACTACGCCGCCGGCCGCGACGACGTCGAGTACCTGTTCGGCGACTCGATCACCGCGATCGACCATGAGGGCGACGTGACGTTCGAGCGGGCCCCGGCCCGCCGGTTCGACGTCATCGTGGGCGCGGACGGCCTGCACTCCAACGTCCGGCAGCTGACGTTCGGCGACGAAGCCGGCCTCACCCGGTTCCTCGGCGGTTACCTGGCGGTGGTATCGGCGCCGAAGGCATTGGCCAGCGCCGGCGAGATGACCTGCCACGTCGGCGTGGGCCGCCTCGCCGGCATCTACACCGCCGAGCACTTGGCCGACGCGCGGGCGGTCTTCCTGTTCCGCAGCGAGCGAGAGCTCGACTACGATCATCGGGATGTGTTGCGGCAGAAGGAATTCGTGCGTGAAGCCTTCGCGCGCATGCACGAGCAGGTGGACGGCTGGCTGGGCGAAATCGACCGCACGCCCGCGTTCTACTTCGACGCGATCAGCCAGCTGCGGCTCGACAGGTGGTCGCGGCGGCGGGTCACCCTCGTCGGCGACGCGGGGTACTGCCCCGGCCCCGCGGTGGGCGGCAGCACCAGCCTCGCGGTGCTCGGCGCCTACGTGCTGGCCGGGGAGCTGGCCCGGGCGGAAGGCGACCACCTGCGCGCGTTCGCGGCCTACGAACTGCAGATGCGCGAACCGGTGCACCGCAGCCGGGCCTTCGCGCGCGGCGCCGCCAAGGGCATCATTCCCGGCTCGCGACTGGGGGTGTGGGCCTTGACCCGCGGCGCCCAACTGGTGTCGCTGCTGCCCGGGACCCTCTCCCGCTCGCTGGCGAAGCTGAACACCAGCGGCGTCCGGATGCACGATTCGATGCCGGTACCCGACTACGGCGAAGACGACGAGAGGAGAGATGCCCCATGGAACTGACCGGTGTCGGAATCTGGAGCAGCCAACTGCGTTACGGTGACCCGTCCGAATCCGCCGAGGCCGCAGCGGAATTGGACGAGTTGGGCTTCCCTGCGCTGTGGATCCCCGACGTGGGCGGCCCGGTGTTCGACGCGGTCGGCAACCTGCTCGCCGCGACCAAGCGGACCGTGATCGCCACCGGGATCCTCAACCTGTGGATGCATTCGGCCGGCGACGTCGCCGATTCGTACGCGGCGCTCACCGACGAGCACGGGGACCGCTTCCTGCTCGGCATCGGGGTCAGCCACGCACCGCTGATCGACGCCGGCCAACCCGGGCGCTACCGCAAGCCGCTGGCGGCGACGGCGTCGTTCCTGGACGGGCTGGACGCCGCGTCGCGGCCAGTCCCCACCGGGCGACGGGTCCTCGCCGCGCTCGGGCCGAAGATGCTGACCCTGTCCGCCACCCGCGCCGCCGGGGCGCACCCCTACCTGGTCACCCCGGAGCACACCGCCTCCGCGCGTTCGACGTTGGGTGAGGGCCCGCTGCTGCTGCCCGAGCAGACGGTGATCCTCACCGACAGCGCCGACGAGGCGCGCCGCCTCGGAACGGATTGGCTGCGTTCGTATTTGGCGCTGCCCAACTACGCCAACAACCTGCTGCGTAGCGGCTTCTCCGAAGAGGAGGTGGCACGGGTGAGCGACCGGCTTTTCGACGCGATCATCGCGTGGGGGGACGAGGAGGCGATCATGCGCAGGGTCGCCGACCACCGCGCGGCCGGCGCCGACCACGTCTGCGTGCAAGTGCTGCTGGCGGATCCGAAGGCCTTCCCGCGCGAGGAATGGCGCCGGCTCGCCGCCGCCCTCAAGGGGTAACCCCTCTCGCGCCGCGACACATGACCTGTTGCGGCGACACGCCGGTCGTCGCCGCAGAGGTTCATGTCTCGATGCGCCGGCACGCAAAAGCCCCCGAAGCTCAACGGCTTCGGGGGCTCTTGCGAGAAGCACACTACGTCAGCGAAGCCGGCGGGTTGAAGCGGTCGCCGTACTTGGCGGCCAGCTCGCGGGCGCGGGCCACGAAGGCCTCCTTGCCCGTCCCGCCGGCGCCTTGGTAGCCGACGATGAACTGCGCGCTACCACCGGTCCACGGCGGGAACCCGATGCCCATGATCGAGCCGATGTTGGCGTCGGCGGTCGACGTCAAAACGCCCTCGTCGAGGCACTTTTGGGTTTCCAGCGCCTCGGCGAACAGCATGCGATCGATCATGTCCTGCAACGGAATCTCCGCGCTGCCCGACTTGAACGTCTCGCGCAGGCCCGGCCAGAGGCCGGTGCGCTTGCCGTCTACGTACTCGTAGAAGCCGGCCCCCTTCAACCGCGACGGGCGACCGATCTCGATCATCTTCTCCACGACGGCCTCGGCCGGGTGCGGCTCGTAGGTGCCGCCGGCGTCCTCCACACCCTTGCGGGTGGCGGTGGCGATCTTGTGCATCAGCTCCAGGTTGAGCTCGTCGGACAGCTGCAGCGGCGGCGCCGGGTAGCCGGCCTGCGAGCCGGCGTGCTCGATGCTGGCCGGCTCGACGCCCTCGCCGAGCATTGCGAGCGCCTCGTTGACGAAGGTGCCGATGACGCGGCTGGTGAAGAAGCCGCGGCTGTCGTTGACCACGATCGGGGTCTTGCCGATGGCCAGCGTGTAGTCGAACACGCGGGCCAGCGCCTCGTCGGAAGTCTTCTCGCCCTTGATGATTTCGACCAGCGGCATCTTGTCGACCGGCGAGAAGAAGTGGATCCCGATGAAGTCCTCCTGCCGCTTGACGCCGGTCGCCAGGCCGGTGATCGGCAGCGTGGAGGTGTTGGACCCGAGCAGCGCGTTGGGTTCGACGATGTCCTCGATCTCACCGAACACCTTGTGCTTGAGTTCCTGGTTCTCGAACACCGCCTCGATCACGAAGTCGACACCCTTGAAGTCGGCGGGGTCGGCCGACGGCGTGATGCGGTCCAGCAGCGCCTTGCTCTTCTCCTCGGTGGTCTTGCCGCGCTGAAGCGCTTTGGCCTCAAGCTTTTCCGAGTAGCCCTTGCCCTTCTGCGCGGCCTCGAGGCTGACGTCCTTGAGCACCACGTCGTAACCGGCCTTGGCCGAGACATAGGCGATCCCGGCGCCCATCATGCCCGCGCCGAGCACACCGATCTTGTTGATCTTGACCGGCGCGATGCCGTCCGGCCGCGAACCGCCGCCGTTGATGTGCTGCAGGTCGAAGAAGAACGCCTGGATCATGTTCTTGGCGACCTGGCCGGTGACCAGTTCGGTGAAGTAGCGGCTCTCGATGCGGGTGGCGGTGTCGAAGTCCACCTGCGTGCCCTCGACGGCCGCGGCCAGGATGGCCCGCGGCGCCGGCATCGGCGCGCCCTTGAGCTGCTTGCGCAGCAGCGACGGGAACGACGGCAGAATGGCCGCCAGCGCAGGTGACGACGGCGTGCCGCCGGGAATCTTGTAGCCCTTGACGTCCCACGGCTGGGTGTGCGACTCGGGGTTGGCCTTGATCCACGCCTTTGCCGCGGGCACCAATTCGTCGACGCTGCCAACGATCTCGTCGACCAGGCCGTTGTCCTTGGCCGCGGCCGGCTTGAACCGGGTGCCCTGGCTCAGCACGTTGAGGAAGCCGTTCTGGATGCCGAGCATCCGCGTCACCCGGGTGACGCCGCCGCCACCGGGCAGCAGGCCCAACGTGACCTCGGGCAGACCCAGCTGGACGCCCTTGACGTCGGCGACGATGCGGTGGTGGCAGGCGAGCGCGATCTCCAGACCGCCGCCGAGCGCCGCGCCGTTGATGGCGGCCACCACCGGCTTGCCCAGGGTCTCCAGGGTGCGCAGGTCGCGCTTGATGTCCTCGACCTCGGCGAAGACCTCACCGGCGTTCTCGGGCCCGGCGGTGATCATGCTCTTGAGGTCACCACCGGCGAAGAACGTCTTCTTGGCGCTCGTGATCACCACACCGGTGACCGAATCCTTCTCCGCGACAAGACGTTCGACGGCCTTGTGCATCGATTCCTTGTAGTGCTCGTTCATCACGTTGGCCGACCCGGTCGGGTCGTCCAAGGTCAGCGTGACGATGCCGTCGGCATCCTTGTCCCACTGAATGGTGTTCTCTGCCATGGTCTTAAACCCTCTCGATGATGGTGGCGACACCCATGCCGCCGCCGATGCACAGTGTGATCAGCGCGCGCCGGGCGCCGCGGCGCTCGAGCTCGTCGACCATGGTGCCCAGGATCATGGCGCCGGTGGCGCCCAGCGGGTGGCCCATCGCGATGGCGCCACCGTTGACGTTGAGCTTCTCGTCGGGGATGTTCAGGTCCTTCTGGAACTTCAGCACGACCGACGCGAACGCCTCGTTCAGCTCGAACAGGTCGATGTCGTCGACCGTCAGGCCGGCCCGGTCGAGCGCCTTCTGGGTGGCCGGCGTCGGGCCGGTCAGCATGATCGTCGGGTCGGCGCCCGTGGTGGCCGTGGCGACGATGCGGGCGCGCGGGGTCAGGCCCTGCGACGTGCCCGCCCTCTCGTTACCGACGAGTACCAACGCAGAGCCGTCCACGATGCCCGAGCTGTTGCCGCCGGTGTGGACGTGGTTGATCTTCTCGACCCAGTGGTACTTCTGCAGCGCCACGTCGTCGAAGCCGGCCATCGCGGCGAGGCCCTCGAACGCGGGCTTCAGCTTGGCCAGGCCCTCCATCGTGGTCTCGGGGCGCATGTGCTCGTCGTGGTCGAGGATCAGCAGGCCGTTCTGGTCGCGGACCGGAACCACCGACTTGGCGAAGTAGCCGCCCGACCAGGCCGCCGCGGCCAGCTCCTGCGAGCGCAGCGCGTAGGCGTCGACGTCGTCGCGGGAGAAGCCCTCGATGGTCGCGATCAGGTCCGCGCCGATGCCCTGCGGGACGATGTAGGCGTCGTAGGACGTGGCCGGGTCGGCCATCATTGCGCCGCCGTCGGAGCCCATCGGGACGCGGCTCATCGACTCCACACCGCCGGCGAGCACCAGATCGTCCCAGCCGGACCGGACCTTCTGCGCGGCGGTGTTGACGGCCTCCAGCCCGGAGGCGCAGAACCGGTTGAGTTGCACGCCGCCGACGGTGTCGGGCA
The DNA here is from genome assembly GCF_001667275.1 of Mycobacterium sp. ACS4054. Classification (GTDB taxonomy): domain Bacteria; phylum Actinomycetota; class Actinomycetes; order Mycobacteriales; family Mycobacteriaceae; genus Mycobacterium. Next base: position 226,932 of record NZ_LZHV01000061.1, on the reverse strand, counting down.
TGCCGGCCGCGATCACGGCGGTGCGGGCGATGTCGCCGCCCTGGTCACCCACGGGTGATACGCACCCCAGGATGACGTCACTGATCAGGCTCTCGTCCAGATCGGGGTGGCGCCTGCGCAGCTCCTCGATCAGGCCGACGACCAGGTTCAGCGGCTTGACCTCGTTCAACGAGCCGTTCTTCTGCTTGCCGCGGGGGGTGCGGATCGCCTCGTAGATGAAGGCTTCTTCGGACATGTCGAGTTCCTCTTCGCGAATGGGGTTTCGGATCCGGATTACACCCTAAACCAACCTGTTGGTTGGGAGTAATGGCCCTGGTCAGAACGCCGAACGTGCGGCCAGCCGCACGCTCGGCGCCGAACGTGCGGCCAGCCGCACGTTCCGCGGGAAGCACCGGCCCTAAGCTCGACCAGCATGACGGTGTCGCGCCTGCGCCCCTACGCGACCACGGTGTTCGCCGAGATGTCGGCGCTGGCCGCGCGGGTCGGTGCGGTCAACCTCGGTCAGGGTTTTCCCGACGAGGACGGGCCCGCGGCCATGTTGAAGGCCGCCCAGGACGCCATCGCCGAGGGCAACAACCAGTACCCGCCCGGCATCGGGGTGGCGTCGCTGCGGCACGCCATCGCCGCCCAGCGGCGGCGGCACTTCGGCATCGAATACGACCCCGACACCGAGGTGCTGGTGACGGTCGGGGCCACCGAGGCGATCGCGTCCGCCGTGCTCGGCCTGATCGAACCCGGCTCGGAGGTTCTGCTCGTCGAGCCGTTCTACGACTCCTACTCGCCGGTGCTGGCGATGGCCGGCGCGCACCGGGTGGCCGTGCCCCTGGTCCCGCACGGGCGCGGCTTCGCCCTGGACGCCGACGCCCTGCGCGCCGCGGTGACGCCGCGCACCCGCGCTTTGATCATCAACTCGCCGCACAACCCGACCGGCACCGTGCTCAGCGAGGCGGAGCTGCGGGCCATCGCGGAGGTCGCAATCGCCGCCGACCTGTTGGTGATCACCGACGAGGTCTACGAGCACCTGGTGTTCGACGCCCACCGGCATCTGCCACTGGCCGGATTCGCGGGGATGGCCGAGCGCACGGTCACCATCTCCAGCGCGGCCAAGATGTTCAACTGCACCGGCTGGAAGATCGGATGGGCTTGCGGCCCAGCGGAACTCATCGCCGGGGTGCGCGCGGCGAAGCAGTATCTGAGCTACGTCGGTGGCGCGCCGTTCCAGCCCGCGGTGGCCCTGGCGCTCGACACCGAGGACGCGTGGGTGGCCGAGCTGCGCAACTCGTTGGCGGCCCGGCGGGACCGGCTGGCCGCCGGGCTGTCCGACATCGGCTTCGAGGTGCACGACAGCGCCGGCACCTACTTCCTGTGCGCCGACCCGCGCCCCCTGGGCTACGACGACAGCAACGCCTTCTGCGCGGCCCTGCCCGAGAAGGCGGGCGTGGCCGCCATCCCGCTCTCACCGTTCTGCGACCCGGCCGCCGCGCACGCTCAGGCGCAGGCCCAAGTGTGGAATCACTTGGTGCGCTTCACCTTCTGCAAACGAGAGGACACCCTCGACGAGGCGATCCGCCGGCTGGCAGTTCTGCGGTGACGTCCGCCTAGCTCGCCGGACCGAAGCCCTCGAGCACGCGCTTGCGCAGGCCCTCCAGCGCGGCATGCAGGATCTTCTTGCGGGCCCGGTTGACCCAGAACTCGGGCAGCGGCGCCCACGGTTCGACCGTGATGGTGAATCGGACGCGGGTCTTGTCGTCGCTCACCCGGCTCAGGTTGTACTCCCCGTGCTGGCCGCGTTGCTGAGCCGTCCTGGCCGCGTCCCACACCATCCAGTCCGGGCCCCAGTGGTATTCGAGCAATTCCGTGTCGTGAATGCCCGTGACGGCGATGGTGACCTTCACATGGTGCGGGCGACCGTCGGGATATTTGTCCACGACCTCGACCCGCTTGTGCACCGACGACCATGACGGCACGGCGTCCATGTCGGCCAGCGCCTCCAGGATCACCTCCGGAGGCGCGTCGATCACGATTTCCGACGATGCTTGGACGGCCACTGCTAATAAGTTAGCAACCGCTCAGGCCGTCCCGAAGGCTATTCCGACTCCGCATCGTTGCCGCGCTTTACCAATTCGCACAATCCCTTTACCGCCGAGTCGAGGACGCTTTCGCTGGCTCGCCGGACGATGAAGGCGGGCATGGGCCGGCCCGGTTCGACCGTCACATCGAAGCGCACCCGGGTCTTGTCGAGGCCCTCGGGTTTGAGGTTGTACTCGACATGCTGGCCGTGCTGCTGGGAGGTCCCTTTGGCGTCGTAGACAACCCAATCGGGGCCCCAGTGATATTCCAGGATCTCCCTGTCGACGAGGCCCAGAATCTTGATCGTGGTCTTGACGTGGTGGGGCCGACCGTCGGGATAACGGTCGATCACTTCGATGTTCTTGTGCAACGGTGACCACGTCGACAGGACGCCGACATCTGTCAGCGCCTCCATGACCACTTCTGGCGGCGCGTCGACGACGAATTCGCGTGATGCTTTTACGGCCACTTAGCTCAAGCTAGCAACGTCTGGGCGCTGGCGGGTCGATACGGTGTAAGACGTTGGCTACCAATCGATTTCGGAAAGGGGCGTGGTGACCGCCGGCGGCCGCCCGACCGGAGCCGCCGGGGTGCGCGAGAAGCGCGGTCCGGGCGCGGCCTGGTCCACGCCGTGGGCGGTGATCACCGTGGACCGCGCCCTCAGGTGCTCGTCGGCCGCCGCCTCGCTCCACGTCAGCACCGGGGTGACGCAGGCGTCGGTGCCGGCGAAGGTGGCGGTCCACTCGTCGCGGGTGCGGCTGGCGAAGCGTTTCGCGAAGACGTCGTACATCCGCGGGTAGGAGCCGATGTCGAGCTGGCCGGGCACCTCCTCGGGCGAGAGGCCGAGCCCGTTCAGCAACGCCGCGAAGAACTGCGGCTCGATGGCGCCGACCGCCATGTACCCGCCGTCGGCCGTCTCATAACAGCGATAGAACGGGGCGCCTCCGTCGAGCAGGAACGATTCGCGCCGGTCCCGCAGCGATCCGGTCGACTTCATGGTCCACATCATCTGGGCCAGCAGACTGACGCCGTCCACCATCGCCGCGTCGATGACCTGCCCCTTGCCCGAACGTTCCCGCTCGTACAACGCGGCCGCGATGCCGAGCAGCACCAACATCGAACCGCCGCCGAAGTCGGCGACCAGGTTCAGCGGCGGCATCGGCGGCCGGTCCGCGTAACCCAGGGCGGACAGGGCGCCGGTCTGCGACAGGTAGTTGATGTCGTGGCCCGCCGGGCGGGCCAGCGGTCCCTCCTGCCCCCAGCCGGTGATCCGCGCGTAGATCAACCGCGGATTGACCGCCGCGCATTCGTCCGGACCGATGCCGAGTCGCTCGCAGGTGCCGGGCCGGAAGCAATCCAGTAGCACATCGGCCTTGGCGACCAGCTCGAGCAGGACCCCCGGTTGAGTCTTGACGTCCAGGTCGACGACCCGCTTCCCGCGGTGCAGCAGATCGCGGTCCTCGGGCGGCATCACCAAGCCGCCAGGCCGCCGCACCCGCACCACGTCGGCGCCGAGGTCGGCCAGCATCATGCCCGCGTGCGGTCCCGGTCCGATTCCGCCGAGCTCGATCACCCGCACCCCGGCCAGGGGCCCGCCGCCGCCCACCGCGGCTACTTGCCCTTCTTCACCTGCAGCACCCGCTCGCGCAGCGCCTTGGTCGCCGAATCGATCGTCCCCTTCACCGCGCGCTTCAGGACGAAGCCCGGCAGGGGCACGTTCGGGTCGGCGAGCAGTTCGAACTTGACCAGCGTGGCGTCCCCCTGCGGGATCAGGGTGTACTTCCCGTCCTGCGCCTTCTGCTGGGACGAGCTCACCAGCTTCCAGCTCACCGTGTCGTCGGTCCAGGTGTAGGCCACCACCTGTTCGTCGGTGATGCCGGCGACCCGCACCTTCATCTTCACTTGGCTTGGGCGCCCGTCGTCGCCGGTCGACAGGATCTCCGCACTTTGGTGGGGCTCGGACCATTCGGGCATCGCCTCGAAATCGGCGATGACGTCCAGAATCTCCTTCGGACTGGCTTCGATGACGATGTCGCGGGATTCTTTGAGTGCCATGGCCCGCACGATACTGAAACGGCGTCCCGCCCGGAATGAATTCGGCAGGTACCGTCGTGCTTGTGACTGACGCCGTCAACCAGCCCCTCTACACCGTCGGCGACTACCTGCTAGACCGCCTCGCCGAACTCGGCGTCACCGAGATCTTCGGCGTTCCCGGCGACTACAACCTCGAATTCCTCGACCACATCGTCGCCCACCCCGCGATCCGCTGGGTGGGCAACGCCAACGAGCTGAACGCCGGCTACGCCGCGGACGGGTACGGTCGCCTGCGCGGAATGTCAGCAGTGGTAACGACTTTCGGGGTGGGTGAACTGTCGGCCGCCAACGCCATCGCCGGCAGCTACGCCGAGCAGGTGCCCGTCGTACACATCGTCGGCGGGCCCTCCAAGGACGCCCAGGGCACCCGGCGCGCGCTGCACCACTCGCTGGGCGACGGGGACTTCGAGCACTTCCTGCGCGTCAGCCGCGAGATCACCTGTGCCCAAGCCAACCTCATGCCCGCGACCGCCCGCCGCGAGATCGACCGGGTGCTGTCCGAGGTGCGGGAGCAGAAGCGGCCCGGCTACATCCTGCTGTCCACGGACGTGGCGCGCTTCCCCACCGAACCGCCCGGTGCGCCGCTGCCCCGCTACACCGGTGGCACCAGCCCCCGCGCGCTGGCGCTGTTCGTCGAGGCCGCCTCCGATCTCATCGCCGACCACCAACTGACCGTGCTGGCCGACCTGCTGGTCCATCGGTTACAGGTGGTCAAGGAACTCGAAGCCCTGCTGGCCGCCGACGTGGTGCCCTACGCCACGCTGATGTGGGGTAAGAGCCTGCTCGACGAGAGCTCGCCGAACTACCTGGGGATCTATGCCGGATCGGCCAGCGCCCCGGCGGTGCGCGCCGCGATCGAGGAGGCGCCGGTTCTGGTGACCGCCGGGGTCGTGTTCACCGACATGGTCAGCGGCTTCTTCAGCCAGCGGATCGACCCGGCGCGGACGATCGACGTCGGGCAGTACCAAAGCAGTGTGGCGGGCGAGGTTTTCGCGCCGCTGGAGATGGGGGCGGCGCTGGAGGCGTTGGCCACCATCCTGTCCCGGCGGAAAATCGCGTCGCCGCCGGTGGTGTCGCCGCCCGCCGCGGCCCTGCCCCCGCCTCCGCCGCGCGATCAACCGCTGACCCAACAGCTGCTATGGGACCGCCTGTGCACAGCCCTGACGCCGGGCAACGTGGTCCTGGCCGATCAGGGCACCTCGTTCTACGGTATGGCCGACCACCGCCTGCCCCAGGGGGTGACCTTCATCGGTCAACCGCTTTGGGGCTCAATCGGTTACACGCTGCCCGCGGCGCTCGGGGCCGGGGTGGCGCATCCGGAGCGGCGGACGGTGTTGCTGATCGGCGACGGCGCGGCGCAACTGACGGTCCAGGAACTCGGCAACTTCTCGCGGGAGGGGCTGTCCCCGGTCATCGTGGTGGTGAACAACGACGGGTACACCGTCGAGCGCGCGATCCACGGAGAGTCGGCGCCGTACAACGACATTGTCAATTGGAAGTGGACGGACATCCCGAACGCCCTGGGCGTCGGCGACCATTTGGCGTTCCGGGTGCAGACCTACGGTGAGCTCGATGACGCCCTGACCGCCGCCGCGCAGCACCAGGACCGCATGGTGCTCGTCGAGGTGGTCTTGCCGCGGCTCGAAATCCCGCCGCTGCTGGTCGAACTCGTCCAACCGATGTCGCCGGACGGCAGCGTTCGCCGCTGAGTCCGCCGCGTCAGGGTCGGCTGGGTGCGCCGTTCGGGTCGGACGATCGCAGCATCGCCTGCACGGTCCGCCGGCAGCGCCCGCAGTCTGCGCCCGCCCCGCAGGCCCGGGCGACGTCCTTGGTCGTGCAGGCGCCGGCCTCTACCACCTCGGCCACCGTTTGGCTGGTGACTCCGTTACACAAGCAGACGAACATCCAGGTGGCCGCTCAGTCCGCCTCGATGCGCATCATGTTGGTGAATTGGCCGACGAAAATCGGCGGATAGGGCCCCACCCCGGCACCGGACATCCACTCGGCCGCGGCGTCCGGATGCTCGATCCACCGCTGCGCGCTCTCTTCGTCGGGCAACTCCGACATGATCAGCACCTCGTGCTCATCGTCGAAGGCCTGGAAGATCCAGGTCTTGCGGATGCCGGCCGCCACGAATCTGTCTGTGGCCGAGGCGACTTCGGCGGTCAGCGCCGAGACGTCATGAACCGAGGCGATGGTGGCCACCACCACGCCGGGCGCCTCGGGGCTCGCCGTGGGCGCCGGGACGAGCCGGTGGACGATCTCGCCTGCGAAGACCGCGGGAATGTCGTCGACGCCCGCCGCGTCGAACCAGTCGAAGAAGACCCGGGAGCGCAGCAGTTCGACGATCGGCTCGCGGCTGTGCACTCCGATCATCACCAGCACGCGGCCGTAGTCATGCGTCGAGGTGTAGACGAGCACGTGGTGGGCGCCGATGTCGGCCAGGGCCGCCTTGCGGCGCTCGAGCAGCGGCCATACCCGGCTGGGATCGGGAACGCGATAGTCCGACGCGATCACCATCGAATGAATGTCGCCGTCAGTCAACGGAGTTGGTCCTTCATCACTTTTCCGGTGGCGTTGAGCGGCAGCTCGTCGAGGAACGCGATGGATCTCGGCGCCTTGAATCCAGCCATCCGCTCTCGGCACCATAGCAGCAGGTCCTCCTCGGAGACCTGGCTTTTCGCAACCACGAATGCCTTGCCGACCTGGCCGAGGCGGTCGTCGGGGACCCCGATGACGGCGGCTTGCGCCACCGCCGGATGTTCCAGCAGGTAGCCCTCGATCTCCGCCGGGTAGGCGTTGAACCCGCCGACGATGAACATGTCCTTCTTGCGGCCGTCGATGCGCAGCCGGCCGGCGGCATCGAGGCGGCCGAGATCGCCGGTGTGCAGCCAGCCGTCGGGGTCGATCGCCGCGGCGGTGCCCTCCGGGTCGTCGAGGTAGCCCTGCATGACCCCGTAGCCGCGAACCAGCACCTCTCCGTCGTCGGCGATGCGCACCTCGACCCCGTCGCACGGCAGGCCCGCCGTGGTGGCCACGTCCTCGAAGGAGTCGCCGGGCCGGGACAGGGTGACGTTGCCGGCCTCGGTCAGCCCGTATCCAGTCATCAGCGTCCGGAAGGGAAGTTCGCCGTGGATGCGGCGCACCAGTTCGACGGGGATGTCCGCGGCGCCGGTCACGCCCGCCCGCAACGTCGACAGCCTGGCCTTATCACGCACCGTCAGCAGCGAGTGATACAGCGTCGGCGGGCCGGGCAGCATCGTGATGCGTTCGCGGTCAATGAGATCCACCACCGTGTCGACGTCGAAGACCGCGACCGGCAGCATCGTCGCACCGCGCAGGAAGGAGGTGATGAGTCCCGCCTTCAGGCCGAACGTGTGGAAGTACGGGTTGATCTGCAGGTAGCGGTCGCCCTCGCGTAGATCCGCGAGCGTCGCCCATTCTTCGTACATGCGCAGCGTCTGTTGGTGATTCATCATCGCGCCCTTGGGGCGACCGGTCGTGCCCGAGGTGAAGATGATGTCGCAGATGTCGGTCCCGCTCACCGCCCGCTCGAACGGCGAACCGCTGGAAAGGAAGTCGGATTTCAGATCGATGACCGGCGTCCCGGCGGGCGCGGTGTAGTCCTGGCCCAGAAAGCCCTTCTGCACCAGGACGGCTTTGACGCCGCTGCGCGCGATGATGTCGCCGGCCTCTTCCGTCTTGAATCGGGTGTTGACCGGCACCAGCACCCCGCCGGCGGTGAGCAGGCCGAAGGCCGCGATGATCCACTCGACGGAATTCGGCGCCCAAACGGCGACCCGGTCACCCTTGCCGACGCCGAGGTCCGCGAATGCGCCCGCGGCACAACGAATTCGCTCGACGAGCTCGGTGAAAGTGAAGCGCAGCGGACCGTCGACGGCCGCTTCCGCGTCGCCGAAGCGGTCCGCCGCGCTCAAGACCATCTCGGGGATGGTCTGCCACGGCCCAGGGACCGTCACACCGTGACGAGCCGACCGAGGTTGCCGCCCATGATCTTTGCCTGGTCGTCGGTGGACAGGTGGGACAGCGCGTTGACGTAGAACGTCGGCTCCGCCAGTCCCTCGGGGTGCGGCCAGTCCGAGCCGTACAGCACCTGATCCACACCGACGAGGTTGATCAGGTCGTCGATACCGTCCTCGAAGAACGGGCTCACGTGGATCCGGTTCTTGACCATCTCGACGGGGTCGCTCGGGAAGGCTTCCGGGGCCTTGCGGAAGACCTCGGCCAGACCGTCCAACAGCGGGGTCATCCATTTCGAGCCCGCCTCGACGATCGCGACCTTCAGCTTGGGGTGCCGGTAGAGCGCGCCGTGAATCACCCACGACCCCACCGCATCCTGGATCGGCCGCCACTCGTTGAGGATGCCCATCGCGTTGGTCTGGAACGGAAGCATCTCCTGCTCGGCGCCGTCCCACTCCGAGGTGTAGCGGGAGTAGCCGCTGTCGGACGAGTGCATGCCGACCAGCAAGTCATGCTCGACGACCCGCTCCCAGAACGGGTCGAACTCGGGCACGGCGAACGACCGGGGACCGCGGAAGCCGGGAACCGGCGCCGGGCGGATCAGGATGCAACGCGCACCGCGCTTGACGGCCCACTCCAGCTCCTCGATCGCCTTCTCGACGATCGGCAGGGTGATGACCGGGGTCGTGAAGATGCGGTTCTGGTAATTGAAGCCCCAGACCTCGTCGAGCCACTCGTTCAGCGCGTGGATCAGGACGTGGATGGCGACAGGGTCGTCGCGCAGCCGCTCCTCGAGCAGGCTGGCCAGCGTCGGGAACATCAGGGTGCGGTCCAGCCCCAGCTCGTTCATCTTCTCCAGCCGCGGGCCGGGCTCGAAGAACGCCGGGATCGCGCGCATAGGCTCGCCGAACAGTTCGCGCTTGCTCTTGCCCTCCGGGTTGCCGTATTTGAAGTACTCCTCCCAGGCGCCCGGCCGGGCGACGACCTCGAAGGTCGGATTGGGGATGTAGTTGCTGATGTGGCCGCGGATCGCGATCTTCGTCCGCCCGTTGATCTGGACGTACTGGACGTAGTCCTTGTACTCCTTGGGCAGGAATTTGGTCAGCGCCTCCGGCGGCTCGTAGAGATGGTTGTCCGCGTCAAAGATCGGAAACGGGACGTCCTCCCGGTGCGACAACTGGCCCATGAGATCCTCCTTCGCGATTTTTGAGAATTGTATTCTCTACGGCCGTCCGTCCGCAACGCGCCCCCGCCGATTGGGTCCTACGTCGTCAGCACGTCACGGTGATTTTGAAAGAAGCGGAGGCCGGCTCACCGGGTTTGTCGGTCTTGTAGCCGTTGGCGGTGCCGCTGATGGTGTACTTGCCACCACTCATGCTGGTGTCCGCGTTGCCGTCGCCGCCCCGGGAGTACATCCCGCTGAACCCGCCCAGGTTTCGGATGTGTACGGAGGTGGCCGCCGGCTGTTGCGCGCTCTCGTCGATGACGACCTTCGCGCCCGAAAAATCGCCGCCGATGTCGATCGTCCGGGTCCACTCCAACTGGCCGCACTTGACGATGTGGAAATTGCGATCGTTACCGTCGATGGTCACCGACGCCGTGCTGGCGATCTGGGATGGTGGTCGCGAGGAGCACGCCCCAAGCAGCGCGACGGCGAGTGCCGCGACAACCGCGGCCGCCCTTCGGTCCGGCACCGGCACTCCTATCTTCGCTGCAGATAGCTCTTCGGCCTGCAGCGACGATGTTATTCTCGCACCGGGAGAATGCCAATATCGTCCGTTCTCGTCCAAGGAGCAATAACGCATGGTGGACCTGGAGATCGATGACGGGTTGGCGGTGCTGACCATCGATCGCCCGCACGCGCGCAATGCGATCGCGCTGGACACCATGCAGCAGCTGGAGAAGGCGCTGGACGCGGCGGCGGGCGCCAGGACTTTGGTGATCAAGGGCGCGGGCGATCGGGCGTTCGTATCCGGCGGCGACCTCAAGGAGTTGCGCGCGTTGCGCACCGAGGAGGACGCCGCGGCGATGGCCAAGCGGATGCGCGCGATCTGCGATCAGCTGGCCAGTTTCCCCGCGCCGGTGATCGCCGCGCTGAACGGCCACGCCTTCGGCGGTGGCGCCGAGGTCGCCGTCGCGGCCGACATCCGGCTGGCCGCCGATGACATCAAGATCGCCTTCAACCAGGTGGAGCTCGCGATCATGCCGGCCTGGGGCGGCGCCGAGCGGCTGGCCGCTCTCGTCGGGAAGAGCCGGGCGCTGCTGCTGGCCGGCACCGGAACCGCCCTCACCGCACAGGAGGCCGAGCGGGTGGGCCTGGTGGACCGGGTGCTGCCCCGCGCCTCGTTCGACCAGGGTTGGCAGTCGGTCGCGAGGTCGCTGGCCCGCCACCCGGGGGTCGAGATAAAGCGCGTAATCAGCGGGGTTTCGGCGGACGAAGCGATAGCATCCTTTGCACGGCTGTGGGTTGCCGACGCGCACTGGCGGGCCGCAGAGCGGGTGATGAACCGCACCGCAAGTGCGCCACGGGCCGTCGGAGGAGCGAGATGACGGGCAGACGGTTGGGCGTGGGCGCCGCGGCCCTGTCGGCGGTGCTGGTGGGTGCGAGCGGTCTACCCGTGAGCGCGGGCCACGCCAACGCCGATCCGGAGCCGGTCATGCATCACGTGAAGTACACGGTCAGCGCGCAGAATCCGATCTACACCGACATCTATTACCTGGACCACCAGCCGGCCGTCTTCGCCGATTACAGCCACAACCCGTACTCCTTCACGCCGCACGTCGACGTCGATATCGCGCCGGGCAAGCCGTGGAGCTATGAGCTGGACCTGTCAAAGCCCGATGTGTACGCGATGGTCGTGGCGAGCACGGGCACCGAACCCGGGACGCCCAACCTTCACTGCGACTTGGCGGTGGACGGCGCCGTCGTCGTATCCAAGGACGGCCCCAAAGGCGTGCTTTGCTCGCTGCGGAACTGGTGAACCACCCAGGTCTGCGGGATTCCTTCGATCGGTCGCGGCTCGCCTTCCAGGCGGCGCAGATAACGTTCGACCAACTCCACGGTTTCGGCGTGACCGCCGGACATGCCGATCGCCTGCTCCAGCACCAGCATCCGCGACAAGCTGGTCATCATTACCGTCCAGACCACCGCCGGCACGTCTTCGTTCTCCGCGCCGTAGCGCTGTAACGCGGCGGCCACCGCCTTGCGCTGCTCGTCGCGAAAACGTTCGGCGTAGTACGCGATTTCGGCCCGCATGTCTTTGCGATGATTGGCCAACGCCATGAATTCCATCGAAATCCGGGTGAACCCCGGATCGGTGCCGAACCGCCAAAGCGCCCACAATGGCTGCGGCGATTGCAACAGCTGAGCCTGCGCCTGCAGCCCTTCATCCGCGCGGCGGCGGAAGACCTCGACGAACAACTCCTCCATGGTGCGGAAGTAGTAGTGCACGAGCTGAGGTTTCAGCCCCGCCTTGCTCGCCAGGCGTCGCGACGTCACCGCGGCATAGCCCTCCTCGAGCATCAGCTGCTCGGCGGCATCGAGCAACAGGCCGCGATTTTTCGCGTCCGGCGCCCCGATCCTGCGGGCCCCGGAAGAGGCAGATGTCATGTCCCCGCTCCGTACTGTGTGCCATCCCGTGCCGACCACTCGGATCGTATCGTGGCGCGCCGGCCCCGACCTTGACCCTGACATTACCGCCATGCTAAGCAGGTGCTCAGCAGATTTTTCGATCTCGGAATCACCGCGGCGCCACTTCCTGCCGCCGAACATGACCGGTAACCCAGCCCAGGGAGACGCAATCCGATGAGCAACTACGAGTCGATCGACTTCTTCACCGATCCGTCTCTCGTCCCAGATCCGCACCCCTACTTCGACTACCTGCGCAGTCAAAACCCGGTGTTGCGTCTGCCGCACTACGGCGTTGTCGCGGTCACCGGGTACGACGAGGCCTGCGAGGTCTACAAGGACCCGGAGACCTTCTCCAACATCGTCGCGCTCGGCGGGCCGTTCCCACCGTTGCCGTTCCAACCCGAGGGCGACGACATCAGCGCCCAGATCGACCAGCACCGCAGCTCCTTCCCGATGAACGAGCACATGGTCACCATGGATCCGCCCGACCACACCAAGGCGCGATCGGTGCTGGCGAAGCTGCTGACGCCGAGCCGGCTGAAGCAGAACGAGGAGTTCATGTGGCGCCTGGCCGATCGTCAGCTCGACGAGTTCCTGAACAACGGCGAATGCGAATTCATCGCCGAATACTCAAAGCCGTTCGCCACCTTGGTGATCGCCGACCTGCTGGGCGTGCCGGAATCCGACCACAAGGAGTTCCGCAAGGTCTTGGGCGCCGATCGTCCCGAGGCGCGGGTGGGCGCGCTGGATCACGAGTCGGTCGGCATCAACCCGCTGGAGTGGCTCGACGAAAAGTTCTGCAACTACGTCGAGGATCGGCGGCGCGAGCCGCGCAACGACGTCCTGACCTCGTTGGCGTCGGCGAAGTACCCCGACGGGTCGACGCCGCCCGTCATCGAAGTCGTCCGCTCGGCGACGTTCCTCTTCGCCGCCGGCCAGGAAACCACGGCCAAGCTGCTCAGCGCGGCGCTGCAGGTACTCGGGGATCGACCGGACATCCAGCAGGAGCTGCGTGACGACCGCAGCCTCATCCCCGGGTTCATCGAGGAATCGCTGCGGATGGACAGCCCGGTCAAGAGCGACTCCCGGCTGGCCAGACGGGCCACCACCGTTGGGGGAGTAGACATTCCGGCTGGCACGGTCGTCATGGTGCTGCCGGGGGCGGCGAATCGCGACCCGCGCCGGTTCTCCAACCCGCACGAGTTCGACCTGCACCGGCGCAACGTGCGCGAGCACATGGCGTTCGCCCGGGGCGTGCACTCCTGCCCCGGCGGACCGCTCGCCCGGGTGGAGGGCCGCGTCTCGATCGAGCGTCTGCTGGACCGGATGTCGCACATCGAGATCGACGAAGCCCACCACGGGCCGAGCGTCGACCGTCGCTACACCTACGAGCCGACGTACATCCTGCGCGGCCTGAGCGAACTGCACCTGAGGTTCACCACCGCGGACGCGGTAGCGGTCGCGGGCTGACTCACAGCTTCAAACCGACGAAGTAGCAGCCGAGCATCGCGGCGGCCATCACCGCCACCCACGCGTCGGTGAGCCGGCACAGCAGCACCGGAGCGTTGCGGACCTCCATGAACTCGAGAAAGATGATGCGCACTTTGACAAGTGCGATCACGATGACGCTCGACGTGACCACCGCGCTGGATCTCAGCGATCCGCCGGCGGAACGGTCTATCCACAGATAGGTCAGCGTCAGCGACGCCAGGATCAGCCACACCACCGGCAGCCGTTTGTTGAATTTGATTCCGATCACCTCACCATGTAGAGCAGCGCGAAGATGAGCACCCACAGGAAATCGACGGTGTGCCAGTAGGTGGCGCAGGTTTCGACGAGCTGTTGAGACTCCGTCGGCTCGTGGGCTTTTCGCGCCTTGCCGCGAAGTTGGTAGACGATGACGCCGAGGGCGACGAAGCCGATCAGCAGGTGCACGAAGTGGATGCCGGTGAGGAAGAAATAGTAGGTGAAAAAGTCGTTGCTGCCCAGGCCGTTTCCCATGCGCACCAACCGGGCCCATTCGAACACCTTGACGCACAGGAAAATCGCGGCGAAGGCCGCCGTGATGAACGCGTCCCGCAGGGCCGCCCGGTGGGCGCCGGCGCGGGCCGACTGGACACACCGCGCCACCGACCAGGAGCTCAGCAGCAGGACCAGGGTGTTGAATACCCCGATGCGCAGGTCGAGGTGCGCCTGCGACTGCAGAAAAAGCTCGGGGCCGCGAGCACGGGAGAACAGGTAGAAACCGAAATATGCGGTGAAGACCAGGGTCTCGAACAGCACGAAGGCCCACATATCGGGCTGACCGGGCACGAATCTGACCCGTTGGTTCTCGTCGGCGATTTCGGTCATCAGGCAGCCGCCTCTTTTGCCGGCAGGTCGGGCAGTGGTCCGGTGCCGAAGTCTTCGCGGCGGATCATTTGAAACAGCATCACGATGAAAGTGACTTGGTAGACGCCGAATACGACCATGTCCAGCCACCAGGCGATCTCGCCGTCCCACGCGAACACGCCACGCCGGAAGATCCAGCACGGCGCCACCACCACCTCGGTCAGCGCGTTGCACAGGTTCAGATACCCGAACCACTTGGGGAACACCCGATTCTTGTCGAGCAGGATGGCCACCATCCAGATCAGCGAGCCGATCAGGAACACCCCCATGGTGCCGTCAAAGGACAAGAAGGCGAAGTCGTACAGCCAGCCGATCGCCTCGGGGTCGCGCTCGGGTCGCAGGGTGCCGACGATCAGCGCGATGTTGAGCAGCAGCATGCCGGGAACCGCGCTGAGCGAATAGATGAGCAGATACGAATACCCGAAGGCGCGGCTGACCGACATGCGCCGCATCGAGTACGCGATCAGCGCATTGTTGACCGCGATCATGCCGCTGATCGCGAAGATGATGCCGAAGCCGACCGGTATCCCGAGGCGGCGCTCGGAGAACCAATGGGCCTGCGTGGCGAGATCCCAGGTGGGTTCCGGCGGGGGCTGGACCTGCGCCACGATGAAGAACATCGGGAAGAAGATGGTGTAGAACGCCATCAGCGTCCCCCACGCCAACCACAGTTCTCGCTTGGGGTTATGCCCGATGTGCCAGCGGATCCGCCGGGGCAGCGACCCCGTGGGTGGTAGGGCCGGCGTTGTCGGCGGTGTGATCACCGCGCTCATGCGCCAACCAGTTCGCCTGCGGGCCCGTGGTTCTCGGCGCGCTCGCGACAAACGGCCCGGGCCAGGACGACGCCCATCACGACGATCCAGACGGCGATCGCCACGTTTTTCACCCAGAACGACAGGAAGCCGTCCCACGCCAACGGTCCGGTCAACGAGACGCCGACGAACGCGGCGGGCACAAGTGCGACGGCCACCAAAAGGTTGAAATGAGCCACCCAGCGAGCGAACACCGGGCGCGACTGATCATCGAAATGGATTGCCAGGGCCAGGATCACGCTCTGGCCTATCAGGAAAGGAACGAGGATCGTGAAGGTGATCCAGCCGAAGTCGTTGAGCAGCTGGGTCAGCCCGGGACTGCGCTCCGGACGAAAGGCGGCCAGTAACCAGCAGACGTTGGCGACGAGGAACAGGGTCGGGCCGCCGGCCGCGCAACCCAGCATCGCGTAGGAGAAGATAGGCGTCCGGTGCGCCATCCTGCGGATCTGCAGCACGATCAGGGCCAGGATCGGGACCAGGCACACGCCGAACCAGTTGAACACGATCATGCTGTACCGGATCTCCGGGAGATGGGCCGGATCGCGGTAGAACGCGGCGACCTGTTCGGCGGACATCGACGGCGACATCGGCGGGTTGAACCCTGGGAAGACCAAGAACGCCGCGATCCAAAGGACCAGGGCCGCGGGCAGAGTCCACAGCAGGATCAGCTCACCGTCGGTCCGCCGCGGCGCGGCCCGCGTCGTCCCCCGGGCCGGCGCATCGCCCCCGTCGGCGTCGGACATCAGCACCCCTCCCGAGATCGGCTACCACACACGGCTAGTCAGCGAAGCTAGCCGATCGGCTAGCTTGGGTCAATAGCATCGTCTAGTCTCGGTGCGTGGGAACAGCACGGCAACACCTCACCGGCGAGCACTTCTGGCTGATCGAGCACAGCCCGGCCCGGACGCGGGTACTCGATGCCGCGCTGGATCTGTTCGCCACCCACGGCGTCAGCGGTACGTCGCTGCAGATGATCGCCGACGCCGTCGGCATCACGAAAGCCGCTGTCTACCACCAATTCCGGACCAAGGAGCAGATCGTCATCGCCGTGACCGAGCGCGAGCTCGGCCGGCTCGAGCCGGCGCTCGAGGAGGCCGAGGCGTACGGCGACGGGCCACAAGCACGAGATGCCTTGCTGGTCCGGGTGATTGAGATGGCCGTCCGAGACCGCCGGCTGGTGCGCACGCTGCAATTCGACCCCGTCGTCGTCCGACTGCTGGCCGAGCACAAGCCCTTTCAGCTCTTCATGGACCGCCTGTACCGGGTGCTGCTGAGCGACGCGGGCCTGGACGGGCGGATCGAGGCGGCCATGTTCTCCGGCGCGCTCAGCACCGCCGTCATGCATCCGCTGGTCGCCGACATCGACGACGAGACATTGCTCGACCGGGTCACCGATTTGAGCCGGCGCCTACTGGGTCTGCCCCGCGACTGACGTTCGTGGCGGCTCAGCGTGCTACGTGTCGGCGCGCACCCAGGTCATGACACCATCGTGGGCGAAACACACCAGGAACAGACCATCCGGCGCTTGGGCGACGTAGTTCTGGTAGTTCTGGCAGTTGGCGCCTTCATCCTTGACCCCCGCCATCGGCGGTGACCGGAACCAGCGCGGCTGGTATCTCCTCGGCGAACCGCAGAACATCAGCCGCCCGGGCTCCGAGGCGAACGAAACGTAGCCATCGGCGACACCGAAGGCGTAATAGGTGGTGTTGTCACACGGCGCACCCAGAACCTGATGCGGCATGATGCCCGGGGTGCAGGCCGGGTAGTCGCAGACCGTCGGTCCCGCAGACGATGGCGGCGCCGCCAACACGCCGGCGCCGACCAACGCGGCAGCCATCGCCACGATGAATCGCACCCAATTACTTTGCCACACCCGGAAAGAAAATTCTCCTCCTTGGAGAAGATCAGCCGAGCCCCACGGGGCCGGGCTTTGCAGCGGTTGAACCGCCACCGTCAGCGATGCTCCGAGCGCGCGTATTTGCGCACGTAAGGGCCGCGAAAGCCGCCTGCCGATGGCGGCTTTGGGCGGATTCGCAGGTGATAAGCTCCTTCTCCGTGCACGATCCGGAGGAGCCCGACGCCGACCACGGCGACGACCCGGACATCGACGACGAAGTCGCCACCGCCGAAGCGCGCGCCGAGGCGGCTCGGGCGCGCCTGGCAAGGTTGCGCGAGGCGGCCGAACCCGGGGACCGGAAGTCGGCCCGTTGGCGACTGCGGCGTCCGCGGCGACCGCGTTGGCTGCGGCGCCCGGGGCGCAAAACCATGGCCGCCGCCGCCGGCATCCTGCTCGCCTCCGGTTCGCTGGCAGCCAGCGGTTACATGGTGTGGCAGCACCGCGCTACCGTGCACAAGCAGCGGCTTGCGGCGGAGTTCACCGCCGCGGCACGGCAAGAGATCACGGCGCTGATGTCGATTGACGCCAACCATGCCAGAGACGACTACCAGCGCATCATCGACGACTCCACGGGCGACTTCAAAAGCCAGATGGCGGCGATGTCGGCGATCATGGCCAAGCAGACCCAGGACGCGAAGGTGAGCAGCAAGGGCACCGTCGAAGCCGTCGCGGTCGAGTCGATGAGCGACAATTCGGCGGTCTTGCTCGTAGCGGCGCGATCCGATGTCACCAACGCGGACAACACCCATCGACCACCCGTGATGTGGCGGATCAGCGTTGGCCTCGCGCGGGACGGTGGTCAGCTCAAGATGTCGAAAGTCGATTTCCTGCAATGACTGTCGAGCCTGGTTCACCCGGGGACGGCACGGAACCCGAACCTGCCGACGAGATGGGGTCACCGCCCGCGTCCCGCACCGACCGGCCGAGGGTCGGCAAGCGCTGGATCCGCCGGTGGCGCTTGATACTCGCGACGGTGGTGGTTGCTGCCACGGTGGGCACCGCCGCCGGTTTGTACTTCCACTTCTACCGGCCGGACCAACAGGTCGGTGACGCGGCGGCGCGCCGCGCGATCCAGACGGCGTCGGACGGCGCCGTCGCGGTGCTGTCGTACGCTCCCGACAACCTGGACCGGGATTTCGCCAAGGCGAAGTCGTATCTCACCGGTAATTTCCTCGCCTACTACACCAAGTTCACCGAACAGATCGCCGCGCTGGCACAACAGAAGCACGTCACTGAGACAGCGCAGGTGGTTCGGGCCGCCGTTTCCGAGCTGCACCCGAATTCGGCGGTGGTGCTGGTATTCGTCAATCAAACGGCCACCAGCAAGGAAAAACCGCAACCGCAGACAACGGCGAGCATCGCCGTGGTGACATTGACGAAAGTCAAGGGTTCCTGGCTGATCTCGAAGATGGATCCGCTGACGTGACCGCACGTCGTTTTGGTCCAATCGGCATTTTGTCCGCGCCGAAGCGGTGTTAATCTCATTGCGCAAAAGCCGCAAGCGATGTCGAAAACCGAATAACAATGTCGGTTGCTGAAAGCGGTTGGAGGAGCGCCTGATGCGTTCAGTTCGAACATTCACCACCGCAACGCTGGTCGCCGCCACGGTATTCGGCGGCGTGAGCACGGCGGCCATGGCCCGGGCGACAACCAAGGAAGAAGTTGCCGTCAACGGG
Organism: Mycobacterium sp. ACS4054; assembly: GCF_001667275.1. Lineage (GTDB taxonomy): Bacteria > Actinomycetota > Actinomycetes > Mycobacteriales > Mycobacteriaceae > Mycobacterium. Next base: position 208,380 of record NZ_LZHV01000061.1, on the reverse strand, counting down.
ACGTTCCGCGCCACCTCCATCGGCGACTGGGCCCAGCGCAACGATCAGTACTTCGGCGAGCCGACCGTCGTGCAGACCTGGACCATCAGCTCGACGTGCGAGACGTTCCAGGAATGCCACGGCACGGTGACCAGCGACCAGGGCTGGACCGCGCCCCTCTACATGAACGACGGGGAGATGTGGAAGGTCAAGCGCGAGGTGCCGAACTGGGAGCGGTGCGAGGACGGCACCGCGTTCACCGGATCGCAGACCTACTATTTCTATCCGGTCAACCAGTACGGCGGATACCAGCTCGGGTCGTCGACCTACGCCGGAAAGGACAAGACGGTCGGCCCGTCGGGTGCCTGCGGCCAAAACCAGTGGCTCGACATCACGATGCCGCTACGCCTGGACAAGTTGAGCTGACGCGGCGCTCATAGCCTTTCGTACCGCCCCGGCGGCCGCTAGGTGGGAAGCATGTCCTGCCATGTCTTGGGGGCTTTGGGCGCAACGAGATCCGACTGCTGGTACAGCTTCCCGTCCGGACCCACGTAACGACCCGTACGGGGGTCATACCGGGCGATCGTGACCGACGGCACCGGCTTGGTGGCTCCCCCACCGAATGAGCTCGGCGCGGCCTGCGGGCCCGCGCCGCCGGCCGGGTCGGGCGGTGTGGCGTCGGCCGGTGCGGGCGGTGCGGGCGCGGCCGGCGGCGGGGGAAGTTCCCCTGCCGCAGGGACATCGAGCGGCGCGATGGGCGGAAGGTCGGCGGACATTCTCGACATGGGCGCCAGCGGCGGTGGTCCCGACGACGGCACGGGCGGCACGGCCGCTCCGACGGTGCCCGGTGGCGGATTTTCGCCCCGCGGCCCCGCCGGCGTCCCGCGCGGCACGGCCCCCGGCGGAAGCGGCGTTCCCTCGACCGGGCCAAAGATCCTGTCGTTGGTGGTAACCCGGTCATCGGGCGGGACGCCCTGCGCGAGCAGGTTCGGGTCCAGCGGGTAGGGGCCAAGCACGTGCTGCTTCATCGCCAGCGGCATGTACGGCTTGTCGCTGTTGCAGATTTCGACGGTGGGCGCGCGTTTGCCCGGATGACCCATGCAGGGGTAGTTGCGCGCACCGCGGACACCGATCGGTGAGTCCTGCGGAAGCTTGCAATACAACCCGTCCGGGGTGTCGATGTCGGTCAGGTCGTCCGGGGATCGCCAGGTGTTGGGCGGCATGAAACCGACCGTGCAGATCGGCGGGTCGTCGATCGTGAGCGCGAAATCGCCTTGGGCCGTTCCCTCGGGATGGTTCGGTGCCGCGGCGGCCTGCTCGATCGCGACCGCCGACGGCAGCAACACCAGCAGCTGCTCCAGGGACGGGTGGTAGGTGACGCCGATCTGGCCGATGGTGGTCAGGTTGGCGAGCAGCACCGGCAGCGTCGGCTTGATCTGCTCGAAGAGCCGCGACGCCTCGTTCGCGGCTTCAGGCCCGTTTTGCAGGATGGTGCGGAAATGGGAGTCGTTGTCCACCAGCACATCCGAGATGCCGGCGAAGCTGCGTGCCCACGTCCGGATCGAATCGGCCGTGCGCGCTTGGGAGTCCAGCAGCGGCCCGGTGTCCTCGGTCAGGGCACGGGTGCGATCGACGACGCCGTTGGCGTCGCGGGACAGCGTCTGCGAGGAATCGATCAGCGACCCCAGGTCGTAACCGGTGCCGTTGAAACCCTGGAAGGACTCGTCGAGCAATTGGCCGAGTTTCGTCTTCGGGATGCTTTGCACCAGGGCGTTGACCTGGTCGAGCATCGGCCCGACCGGCTGCGGAATCCTGCTGTCGCGCACGGAGATCACCGAACCGTCATGCAGGTAGGGCGGTGAATCGGTCTTCGGCCGCAAGTCCACGTACTGCTCACCCACCGCGGAGACACTGAGCACCTCGGCGGTGAGGTCGGCGGGGACCTTCGGCGAAGTGGCAAGCGACAGTGTCGCTTTCGCGCCGGTCGGCGTCAGGCCCACCGAGGTGACCTTGCCGAGTTGGACCCCGCGGTAGGTCACGTTGGAGAACCGGTACAGCCCGCCGGTGGCCGGCAACTCCAGCGTCACCGTCATCCGGCCGATGCCAAGCAGGGTCGGCGCCTGGATGTAGTAGAGCACCATCGCGATCACGCCGATGGTCCCGGCGATTGCGAAGACCGCCAGCTGAATCCGAACGAAACGCGTCAGCATCTATCCACCCGCTCCCGTCGGAGGCGCCTCTGCGGGCGGCGTTTGACCAGCGTCGGATGTCGTCGCCGCGGCCGGCGCAGGTCCGGGCAGCGGTGCCGGGCCCGGCGGCGGCCCGGAGAACGGGGCCGCGGGCCGTGGGCCGGGTAGCGGCGGCAACGCATTGGGGTCGACCCACGGCGGCCTTATGGGGTCGTGCAATGGATCGTGGGTGTACTGCAGGTAATACGGGTCGCCGGGCGCCGGCACCAACGGCTGGTCCAACTGGCCCCAGTGCGTCCCCAGCATCAGTCCTCGCTTCAGCCGCGGAATGGACAGGTCCAAGTCGACGTGCAGGTTGAAGTAGTCACCCCGGATCGCTCGATCGACGAAGTTCTGGGTGAACGGGAACACGAACGCCGCCGCGATCGCGGTGCCCAATTCCGGTCCGACGTCGGCGAGCGCCTTGATGGTCGGCTCCAGGTTCTGCAGATTCTTGACCAGGTCGGCCTGGGAGTCGTTGACCAACCGGGTGGCGGTGTTGCTGAAGACGCGCAGCTTGTCCAGGGCGGCGGTCAGCCGTGGGCGCTCCTTGATCAGCACATCGAGGGCGGGCGGAATCTTCTGCAGCGCCTGGGTCAAAACGTCGCGTTGGTCGGCGAATGTGCGGGCGAGCCGGTTCAGCGCCTGGATGGAGTCGACGAGGTTGTTCCGCTGATCGTCGAGCGTTCCGACGAACGTGTCGAGGCGAGTGATCAGGTCACGCACGGCGCCCTCGCGTCCGGACAGTGCGGCGGAGAAGTTGTGGATGATCTCCCCGATCTGCCCCAGGCCGCCGCCGTTGACGACCGCTCCCAGCGACGAAAGCGTCTGCTCGGTCGACGGGTAGGCCGATGACCGACTGAGCGGGATGGTGGCCCCCGGCTGCAGGCGTCCGCTGCCCTGTTGGCCGAGCGGCGTATTGAGCTCCACGTGCATGGACCCCAGCAGGCTGGTCTGGCCGACGGTGGCCACCACGTTGGCCGGAACCACGACGTCGCGCTTCACCGAGATCTCGACGTCGGCGTGCCACCCTTGCACTCGCATCGTGCCGACGCTGCCGACGACGACATCGTCGATCATCACCGGCGAATTCGATTCCATGGTGCCGACATTGGGGAGTTCGACATGGTAGATGTTCGCCCCCGGTCCGCGTCCGACCGCGCCCGGCAGCGGTAGCGAATTCAGGCCGTGGAACGCGCATCCCGTCGCCGTCAACACCACACAGCAGCCGACGGCGAACACCCGCCGAGCCGCTACCCCGGCGATCATCGCAGTCCCCCGTCCGTCGGCAGCAGCATGTCCGAGGTGGTCTGCGCCGGGGCCGGCGGCGGTGGTGCCATCGGCGTGGTCGGCGGGGGCGGCAGCGGCATCGCCGCGCCCGGTATCGGCGCGGGCGGAACCGCCCCCGGGGGTCCAACCGGATCACCGGGCAAGCCGGTGTAGGCCGATACCGCTGGCGGGATCTCGGGCGGCCCGGGCTTCGGGCCCTCGCCGCCGGGCGCCAGGCGCGGTTCGCTGTAGAGGATGTTGGACGGGTCCACCGACTTCTGCAGGAAGATGTTGATGGGGATCGGCAGGTTGTTGAAGTTCAGCACCCGCAACCCGGGTCCGAGGAACATCGAGCACAGCTTGCCCGATTCGACCGCGGTGACGTTCTCGATGGCGCCGAGGGCCGTGCAGCCGGGCACGGGCAGCGGAACCATCAAACCGGAAAACACGGGGTTCGCGAAGTTCATGATGCCGAATCCGCCCACGATGGTTCCGGTGTCGGCGTTGTAGTCGTTGAAGAAGTTACCCAACGCGTTCGGCGCCGCGTGCAGGATGTTTTCCAAGGCCATGTGCTGGTCGACCAAAACCTGTGTGACATCGGCCAATCGGGCGATCTGCTCGCTGGTCTGGTTGCGCGTCCCGGCGATGAAGCGCTGCACCTCGCCGACCGCCGTCGACAGGTCGGTCAGCGCCGCGTCCAGGTCGGACTTGCTGTCGTTGACCACACTGGTGAGCGTGGCCAGGCGGTCGTTGAACTGTACGAGCTGAACGTTGCTGTCGCGCAGCGCGCCGACGAACGTCTGCAGGTTCTTGATGATGTCGACGATGTTGCCGCTACCGTTGGCCAGGATCCGGCCCACCCCCGACAGTTGACCGAGCGTCTGGCGCAGCTTGTCGCCGTTGCCGTTCAGCGCGTCGGCGGCGCTGTCGATGAACCGGCCCACCGACGTTCCCGACACCCCGCTCTTGGGTCCCAAATCCGTTGCCAGCCGCATCAACTGGGTCTTGACCTCGTCCCACTCGACCGGCACCGCGGTTCGTTCGACTCCGATGACCGCCCCGTCGCGCATGACCGGCCCACTGTCGCGATAGGCCGGCGTGAGCTGCACGTAGCGAGCGGACACCAGATTCGAGGCGACGATCACCGCCTTGGCGTCCGCCGGGATGGGCACGTCGCGGTCCACCTTGAGGACCATCTTGGCCTGGGTGCCCTGCGGCTGAATGGATTTGATGTTGCCGACTTTGACGCCCGACACCCGCACCTCGTCGTTGGGATAGATCGCGGTGGCGGTAGTGAAGTAGGCGGTGATCGTCTTCGGCCCGAAGAACGTGTTGCGGACGAGCACGGCCGCTCCGGCGGCGATGAGGACGACGAGGACGACCGCGCCCAGCGCCGCCAGCCTCCTGCGGGGCATCCCGGCGATCATTGGGACCCCCCGATCCTGCCGCCCAACGTGCAGGCCGGGCACACCGGAATACCGTTGTAGGGCCAGGGAGTCAGCGACCGAGGCAGCGGCGACGGGTAGCCAGGGCCTTTCGAGGTGTCGAAGGTGCGGAAGCCCCAGAGGTAGTCGATGATCGGCTGGAAGAGCTGGGGGGCAAGGAAGTTCGGCACGAAGGCCTGATAGGCGTACATGCTGGAGATGCCCTCACCGACCGTGATCTGGAACTTGGCCAGACCCGGCAGCGCCTTGCTGATGTTGTCGCGGTTTTTCTCCAGCATCGCGTTCACCGAATTCAGCCGCTCCAGCGTCGGCGCCAGTTTGGCTTCGTTGTCGTGCACCAACCCCGTCAGCTGTTTGGCCACCGCCGAGGTGTTCGCCAGCAGGTCCACGATCTCCTGCCGCCGGGCCACCAGCACCTGAAGCAGGGTGTCGGAGTTGAGGATCAGCTTGTTGACCTGCTGACTGCGTTCGGAGAGCACCCCGGTGACATCGCCGGCGCTCTTGAACAGCTCGCCCAGACTCTTGTTGCGGCTGTTGAGGGTTCGCGACAACCGGGTGAGCGCGTCGAAGGCCGGCCCCATTTGCGGAGCGATCTGGTCGAGCGTCGACGCCAGCGTGTCCAGAGACTGGTTCAGCGCCGTGGTGTTGGTTCCGGCCGTGTCGGTCGCGAAATCGCTGACCGCCTCCGTCAGCGAGTAGGGCGACGACGTGCGCGAGACGGGAATGAGGGCCATCGGGTGCAACGTGCCGGTGCCGGCGGACTCCAACGTCAGCGTCCGCTCGCCCAGCAGCGTGCCGGTGCGGATGTGCGCGGAGGTCTCCGATCCGAGCAGGACATTGCCCTTCATCGCGAACGTCACGAGCGCATCGCCGCGACGCAGCTTCACATCCGACACCGTGCCGACCTTTACGCCCGACACGAGCACCGGATTGCCGGTCGCCAGGCCGCCGGCTTCGGTGAACAGCGCTTGGTACCTGACCATCGTCGCCCACGAGATGAACCGATCGGGCGACAAGCCCACCAGAATCACCATCACCGCCAGAATGACGCCGATGAGTCCGGCCTTGACGAGCCCAGCTCCGCGATACTTGAGCATCAGGGTTCCGTGCACCTTCCAGCTTCTGACCTGAATATCGGGGCCTTCACCGTCCTGCCCTGAAGATCCGTGCCGCGTAATTCCAACTGGCACAGGTAGTACGGGATGGTTGCGCCGTTCACACCGAGCCGAACCAGCTTGCGATAGTTCTTCGGCGCCTTCCCAAGCGCCGCGTCGAGGCGGTCCTTGTCGTTGTCGAGAATCGGCGCCAATCGGCTCAACTGATCGATGGTGCCGGCCAGCGGCGGCCGCGCGCTGCTCAACAGATCCGCCAGCGAGGCGGTTCCGTTGTCCAGGGCTTCGATGGCGGAGCCGATTGTGTTGCGGTCATCGGACAGCCCGCTGACGAGCCGCTCGAGCCGGTCGATCGCGCCCGAGAACTTGTTGCCGTCCTTGGAGATCGTGCCGATCACGATGTTGAGGTTGTCGATCAGTTGCTGCACGGTCTGATCGTTGTCCGCCAAGGCATTTGAGAACGACGTCGTCTTGGCGAACAGCGACTCGAGGGTCCCGCCCTGCCCCTGGAAGACCTGCAGCAATCCCGAGGTCAACGCGTTGACGTCCTGCGCGTTCAGGCCCTGGGTAACGGGTTTCAGTCCGCCGAGCAGCAGATCGAGGTCGAGCGCGGGCGCCGTGCGGTTGACGGGAATCTGGCCGTCGGCCGGCAGCCGCTTGGTCGAGCCCGGACCGTCGACGAGTTCGAGGTAGCGATCGCCCACCAGGTTCAGGTAGCGGACCGCCGCCCTGGTGCCCTCGGTGAGGACGACGTTGCGGTCGGCGTCGAACTTCACCACGACTTTCTTGTCCGGCTGCAGCGAAACGCTGTTGACGGTGCCGACCCGGATGCCGGCGACGCGCACCGACTGTCCCGGCTTGAGGCGTGAAACGTCGGTGAACACCGCCGAATAGCCGTTCGTCGCCCCGGTCCGGTACTGACCGAAGATGAAGAACAGGAAGGCGGTCAGCATCGCCATCACGACCGCGAAGATCGCGAACTTGATCAGCGTGGCGCGGGTTCTCATCCGGGCATTCCCACCATGGCCGAGTTGCGTGGCGGGCCCGCGATCGGCCCGTACAACAGCTGCTTGAGCAGATCGGAGTTGATCAGCACCTGCGGGTTTCCGTAGCCCACCGGGTCGGCGCCGATGTCGGTGATGAACTGCTTGGGATGCGTGTTGAACGGCAGGTTCGGCAGACCCATGCAGTGCGGGCCGCCGGTCGCCGCGACCTTGGGCAGGTTCGTCGGATACCGGTAGCGTTCGCCGCCCCACGTGAGGCTCGCCGAGATGTTGATGCTCGGTTCCGACAACGGCGGGCCATGCGCGACGTTGATCAACCCGCCGAACCCGCAGGTGAACACCTCGTGATACACGCTGGTCAGATCCGTGGTCGGCACCAGCAGGTGCAACACGTTCGTCAGCGGTTGACGGTTCGTCGACAACACGTCATTGCCGATGTCGGCGAGGCCGATTGCGCTGATCAGCAGCGCGTCCAGGTTGTGTTGCTCGTCGACGAGCGTCTTGCTGATCCGGGTCGCGTTGGCCGCGGTCTTCACCAGGTTCGGCGCCGCGTCGGCGTAGGCGTTGGACACCACCGGCAGGACCGCGAGGTCGTGCCGGAAGGCGGGCAGGCTCGGCTCCAGCCTGGCGAGGAAGGAGTCCAGGTCGCTCAGGGCCTGGCCAAGCTGTGGGCCCCGCCCGCTGAACGCCTGGGCGAGCGCGCCCAGCGACTCGTTGAGCTTTGGCGGGTCGATGTGCGACAGCACCGACACCAACTGCTGAAATACCGTGTTGACTTCGACCATGACGTGCTGGCCCTGCAGGGTCTCGCCACTGTGTAGCCGCTGGGCCGACGGTTGCTCAGGCTCCACCAGCTCGACGGACTTGGCGCCGAACACCGTCGACGACGCGATGTTGACGAGAACGTTGCCGGGAATGAAGCGCAACTGCGACGGGTCCATCGCCAAGTGAATGGCCGCTTGGCCGTTGGGCAGCGATTCGACGGATGCGACCTTGCCCACCTGGACGCCGCGCATCTTCACCTTCGCGTCCGGGTTCATCACCAGGCCGGCCCGTTGCGAAATCACGGTCACCGGCACGGTTTCGGTGAAGGAGCCCTGAAACAGGCCGACCGCCACCGCGAAAATCAGGCCGATGATGACGACGGTGATCAGACCGAGCAGGGGCGGCAGGTAGTTGCGCCCGGCCGGCGGCCGGGCGTGACCGGCGCGCGGGTGCCGGCCGCCACCGGCGCCGCGACCCGCTGGCACACTCTGCGTCACTGCCCTTTCACCTCCTCCACTAACCGGACAGGTTGAAGTTGCCGTTCGTACCGTAGATAGACAGCGAGACCAACAGCGTTACCGAAACCACGACGATCAGCGAGGTGCGCACCGCGTTGCCGGTCGCGTTGCCGACACCGGCCGGCCCGCCGGAGGCGAAATAGCCGTAGTACGTGTGGATCAGCAGGATGGTGAGTGCCATCAGGATGGCCTGCAGGAACGACCACAACAAGTCGATCGGGTTCAGGAACGTGTTGAAGTAGTGCTGGTACAACCCCTGCGACTGACCGAGCAGGAACGTCGTGGTGAACTGACTGGCCAAAAACGACAGGATCACCGCGATGCTGTACAGCGGCGTGATCGCCATCATCCCCGCCAGGATCCTGGTGCTGACCAAGTACGAAACCGGCCGAATGGCCATGCTTTCCAACGCGTCGACTTCTTCGTTGATCCGCATGGCGCCCAGCTGAGCGGTCACCCCCGCGCCAAAGGTCGCCGCCAGGCCGATCCCGGCGACCACCGGCGCCGCGATGCGCACGTTGATGAACGCGGCCAAAAAGCCCGTCAGCGCCTCGATTCCGATGTTGCCCAGCGAGGTGTAACCCTGAATGGCCAGGGTGCCGCCCGCCGCCAGCGTCAGGAAGCCGACGATCACCACGGTTCCGCCGATCATCGCCAAAGTGCCCGCGCCCATGCTGATCTCGGCCACCAGTCGGACGACTTCGCGCGTGTAGTGGGTGGCCGCGAACGGCACCCCGGCGAGTGCCTTGCCGTAGAACAGGGTGTGGTCGCCAATCCGGCCCAGCGAGGCGACCGGCCTCTCGAATTGGCGGAACAATCGCGGGTATGCGGCCCTCAGCGCCATTGGCAGCCCCTACTTCGCCGTCATCTTGATGCCGATCGCGGTGACGACCACGTTGACGACGAACAGGGACATGAATGCGTAAACCACGGTTTCGTTGACCGCGTTGCCAACGGCCTTGGCGCCCCCGCCGGTGATCGACAGGCCCCGATAGCAGGCGACCAGGCCGGCGATGAGGCCGAAAAGCGCTGCTTTGACGCACGAAATGATGACTTCGGGCACGCCGGTGAGCAAGGTGATGCCCGCGGCGAATGCGCCGGGATTGACGTCTTGCACAAACACCGAGAAGACGTAGCCGCCGAGGACGCCGATGATGACGACGAGGCTGTTCAAAAGGAAGGCGACCAATCCGGACGCCAGCATGCGCGGGGTGACCAGCCGTTGCACCGGGTTGATGCCCAGCACTTCCATCGCGTCGATTTCTTCACGAATTGTTCGCGCCCCCAGGTCCGCACACATCGCGGTGGCGCCCGCGCCCGCGACGATGAGCACCGTGACCAGCGGTCCGAGCTGGGTGACGGCACCGAACGCGGCGCCCGCACCGGATAGGTCCGCGGCGCCCAGTTCCCGCAGAAGGATGTTGAGCGTGAAGCTGACGAGGACGGTGAACGGGATCGCCACCAACAGGGTGGGGGCCAGCGACACCCGCGCGACAAACCAGGACTGCTCCAGGAATTCCCGCCACTGGAACGGCCGGCGGAACACGAACTTGACCGCATCGGCCGACATCGCGCACAAGGCCCCGACGGCCTGCATGGGCCCCGAGATGTCCCATTTCAGTTTCAGCTGAGGCAATCCCGCCGACCAGCGGTCTGCTCCCTTTGTTGCCATCGGCCTCAAACCCTTTCCTGAGTTATGAGACCGATGGTCTTGTTGTGCGCCGCGGGCTGCGGTAGATTCGGCTGAGGCAACGGCCAGGAGGGCGAGCAGTCGACGGCGAAACGCCCAGTCGGCAGCCCAAATTCAGCGACTACGTCGGGCATGACAGCACTGTCCATCCTCACGCCAGGCCCTCCGTTCTGTTGCGTGAGACGCGCATCAAAACGTGGGGCCCCATGTCTTGAAGCGTCCGGCGATTATGACTCATGCCGAGTCCGGGCGGAATGGAAAACGCATAACCGTTATCCGACAAGCCATCAGCACACCGCTTAGCCGGGGCAACTTGGTCGCAACCGGCGCGACGGTTGGCTCGAACATGTGGGAAACCTCCGGTCGCTGGCGTACTCAAGTGACGGCGCCGGCCGTCTTCAGCTCGATGATGCGATCCCAGTCCAGCCCGAGTTCCATCAGGATCTCGTCGGTCTGCTCGGCGAAGCCGGGCGCGGGACCGGTCTGCGGCGCCGCCACGTCGAACTGGACCGGGTTGGCGACCAATTCGAGCTCGCCCGCGCGCACCATGTACTCGTTCGCCCGAATCTGCGCGTCGTCCGCGGCCTGCAGGGTGTCCTGCACCGGGGCCCACGGGCCGGTAAGCGTGGCGAAGCGTTCGCTCCACTCGGCCAGCGAGCGGGTCGCGATCGCCTTCGTCAGCATCTCCACGGCGTCCGCGGTGTTCGCGGCGATCGATTCCACGGTGGCGAAGCGGGGATCGTCGGCCAGCTCCGGCAGGTCGACGTGCCGGCAGACGTCGGCCCAGAACTTGGTGGGCTGCATCATCACGAACGAGATGTAGCGTCCGTCGGAGGTGGTGTAGAGGCCCACCAACGGATTGTTCGGGGCGCCGTGCACACCGGGTGGCGGCGCTTCCATCCGCTGTCCCAGATGCTTTGTCAGCGCGACGGTGTGCCCCATCGCCCAGAAGCCACTGCCCAGCAGCGACACGTCGACGACGGACGCTTCGCCGGTGCGTTCGCGTTTGAGTAACGCCGCCGCGATGCCGCCGGCGAGGTTGGTGCCGGAGATGGTGTCGCCGTAGGCCGGGCCGGGGGGCGCGATCATGCCGGGCATCCCCGCCGGGGTGATTGTCGCGGCGGTTCCGGCCCTGCACCAGAACGCGGTCATGTCGTAGCCGCCCTTTTCGGACTCGGGGCCGCGCGGACCGAGCGCGCTCCCGCGGGCGTAGACGATCTTCGGGTTGACCGTACGAATGTCCTCGACGTCGATGCCGAACTTCTTCCGGTGAGCGGGAAGAAAACTGGTCAGGAAGACGTCGGAGCGGCGGGCCAGCTCGTAGAGCACCTCCTTGCCTTCCGGCACCGACATGTCGAGGCCGATGCTGCGCTTGCCCCGGTTGGCGTGCTCGATGTTGGGGTTCGGGTCGCCCTCGACGCGCAGCATGCCGGTCTGGCGCAGTCCGCGCTGGGGGTCGCCCGTCACCGCGTGCTCGACCTTGACCACGTCCGCGCCCCACTCGGCGAGCACGGCGCCGGCCGAAGGGACGAAGCCGTACATGGCCACCTCCAGGACGCGGATCCCCTCCAGCGGCCTCATGCCCGGGCCACCGCGGCCGGCACCGCAAACGTCTTGCGTTCCAAAAATTCCTCCAGCCCGGCGACACCCATCTCGCGGCCCACCCCCGACTGCTTGAAGCCGCCGAACGGGCTGTCGGCGGCGAAGTAGTTGCCCCCGTTGACCGAGAACGACCCGGCCCTGATGCGGCGCGCCACCGCCAGCGCGCGGTCCTGGTCGCGGCTGAACACCGCGCCCGCCAATCCGTAGATCGAGTTGTTGGCGATGCGCACCGCGTCGTCATCGTCGTCGAACGCGATGACCACGAGGACGGGTCCGAAGATCTCCTCCTGCGCGATCTCGCTGTCCGGGTCGACGTTGGTGAGCAACGTCGGCGCGTAGAAGTAGCCGGGATCCAATCGCTTGCCGCCGGTCACCAGGGTGGCCCCGGCGGCGACGGCCCGCTGGACCATGCCGTCGACCTTGTCCCGCTGCCGCTCGTTGATCAGGGGACCCATCAGCGTCTTGGGATCGGCCGGATCGCCGTGGCGCACCTTGGCGAAGTTCTGCGCGATCAGCTCGACGATCTCGTCGTGGTGCGAGCGGGGCACCAGCAGCCGCGACGTCAACGCGCACCCCTGTCCCGCGTGGGTCACCATGCTGAACGCCGCGAACATGGCCGCGCCGGCGAAGTCGGCGTCGTCGAGCATGATCACCGCCGACTTGCCGCCCAACTCCAGGAAGACACGCTTGATCGTGTGGCTCGCGGCGGCCATGATCTTGCGCCCGACGGCGGTTGAGCCGGTGAAGGTGACGACGTCGACGTCGGGGCTGGTGGTCAGCGCCTCGCCCGTCTCGGGGCCCGAGGAGGTGAGCACGTTGACCACGCCGTCGGGGATGTCGGTGTGGTTGGCGATCAGCTCGCCGAGCGCGAGCGTGACCAGCGGTGTGTCGGGAGCGCCCTTGAGCACCACGGTGCATCCGGCCGCCAGCGCCGGGGCGAGCTTCGCCAGGGCCAGCTGGTTCGGGTAGTTGTAGGCGATGATCGCGGCGACCACCCCGGCGGCTTCCTTTTCCACCCAGCGGTGATGGAGCATGCCACGCGATTCCCTGTCGCCCAGGTCTTCGGAGAACTCGTAGTCGCGCAACAGGTCGGCGTAGAAGCGCACGATGCCGATCGGGTCGTCCAGCTGGGCGCCCTGGGTCAGCGCGCGGGTGGCGCCCACCTCGGCGATGGTGAGCGCGCGCAGCTCGTCGGCGTGTTCGACCAGCGCGCGGTGCAGCTGATCGAGGCAGCGGATCCGCAACTCGACGTCGGTCGGCCAGCCGGTGGTGTCGAATGCGCGCCGGGCCGCCGCGATCGCCGCCTCAGCCTCCGCGACACCGGCGTCCGGGGCGTGCCCGATGACGGCGCCGGTCGCGGGATTGCCGGACGGGAACGTCCTGTCGGTGGCGACCAGTCGGCCACCGATCAAGAGCCGGCGGTCGACGGGTGACTCCGGCGCGGCGTTCTCGATGGTCGCTGTGATCGCAGGCTCTGCCGTGTCCTGGGCAGGCATCCGCACTCCCTAATGTGGTGACGGTCACGATAATTTCATTCTCTTCCCCGGCGAATCTTACATTCGAGTCTCGATAATTCAAGAAACTCTCAGGAATGAGACCCGGCCACTGACCAGCGCCGCAGCCGCCAGCGGGGCGCCGGACGACGCAGTTTGACGCAGGCCAAACACGGTTTCCCGAGTGTGTTGCACGCCGCTTCGGCCTGAGAGTAAGGTTCTCATAATTGCAAGCGAGATTCTTTGTGGCTGAGACGGTCACCTCGGGAGTAGAGGTCTCAACGTGAAGACTGCGGTGGTCACCGGTGGCGGATCCGGCATCGGTCTTGCCGTCGTGCAGCGGTTGCGCGCCGACGGCCTCGACGTCGCCACGATCGACCTCCGCCCATCGGACGACGACCACTCTTTCACCGCGGACGTCACCGACCGATCGCAGGTGGACGCCGCCCTGACGGCGATCCGGGCCCAGCTCGGGCCGGTCACCGTGCTCGTCAACGCGGCGGGGCTGGACGGCTTCAAGCGCTTCAACAACATCACCTTCGACGACTGGCGGCGGGTGATCGACGTCAACCTCAACGGGGTCTTCCACACCATCCAGGCGGTGTTGCCCGACATGCTCGAGGCCAAGTGGGGGCGGATCGTCAATATCTCTTCGTCGAGCACGCATTCCGGCGCGCCCTACATGAGCCACTACGTCGCGGCCAAGTCCGCGGTCAACGGGCTGACCAAATCCCTGGCACTCGAGTACGGCCCCAGCGGCATCACCGTCAACGCCGTGCCACCCGGTTTCATCGACACCCCGATGCTGCGCGCCGCGGCGGAGAAGGGATTCCTGGGCGACATCGACGAGACCATCGCGCGGACCCCCGTACGCCGGATCGGCAGGCCGGAAGACATCGCGGCCGCCTGCGCCTTCCTGATATCCGAGGAAGCCGGCTACATCACCGGGCAGATATTGGGCGTCAACGGCGGTCGCAACACCTGAGCCGTCGCAAGGTATTTGAGCCCCAACGAACCACCGCAAGGAGCCACCGTGAAGGTCTGGGTTGATCCGGAGCGCTGTCAGGGCCACACCCTGTGCGCGATGATCGCGCCGGAGTCGTTCGAGCTCAGCGACATCGACGGCAGCTCTTCCGCGGTCGACGAAGTGGTGCCCGCCGATCGGCAGGACCAGGTTCGTGAGGCCGCGCAATCCTGCCCGGAGCAGGCCATCATCATCACCGACGACGCCTGAACCGGCAACCGGTACTGACCGACGAAATGCGTAGGGAGACAGATCTTTGAGTGTCGACGACGTCGTCAGCGACAGCGACCGCAAGAAAAACACCTTCCACTTCGACCGGCATTCGCCGGAGTACCGGTCACAGTTCAAGGCGATCACCAAGGAGATGCACGCCAAGTGCCCGATGGCATGGAGTGACACCTACGGCGGGCATTGGGTCGCGGCCGGCAGCCACGAGGTCTTCGAGCTGGCCCGCTGCCCCGCGGTGTCCAACGACCACGACATCCACGGGGAACGCCGTGGCTACAAAGGCATTTCGATCCCCACCGCCAGCCGCGTCAGCGCGGTGCGGGGCGGCATCCTGGAGATGGACGAACCCGAGCACCGCATCTATCGGACGGTGCTTAACCCCTACCTGTCGCCAGCCGCGGTCAAGCGCTGGGAGCCCTTCATCGACGACGTCACGCGCGCCTGCCTGGACGAGAAGATCGAGGAGGGCAGCATCGACTTCGTCGACGACTTGGCCAACATCGTGCCGGCCGTCCTGACGCTGGCCATGCTGGGCATTCCGCTGAAGAAGTGGAACATGTACAGCGAGCCGGTGCACGCCGCGGTCTACACCCCCGAGCACTCCCCCGACATCGAGCGCGTCACCGAGATGCACCGCCAGATGGGGCTCGACATGGTCAACACCATGATCGAGATCCGCGAGAATCCGCGGCCCGGAATCGTCAACGCGCTGTTGCAGATGCGCATCGACGGCGAGCCCGCCCCGGACCTGGAGATCCTCGGCAACCTCGGCCTGGTCATCGGGGGTGGCTTCGACACCACCACCGCGCTGACCGCCCACTCGCTGGAATGGCTCGCCGAGCATCCCGCCGAACGCGAACTGCTCAGCGAGCAACGCAAGACGCTGTTGGACCCCGCGACCGAAGAATTCCTGCGTTACTTCACCCCCGCACCCGGCGACGGCCGGACATTCTCGGACGACATCGAACTCGACGGCACGCGATTCAAAGAGGGGGAACGCCTATGGATTTCCTGGGCGATGGCCAACCGCGACCCGGCGGTGTTCCACGACCCGGACGACATCGTCCTGGACCGTAAAGGCAACCGCCACTTCAGCTTCGGATTGGGCGTGCACCGGTGCGCCGGATCGAACGTGGCGCGCACCGTGTTCAAATCCATGCTCACCGCGGTCCTGGACCGGATGCCCGACTACCAGTGCGACCCCGAGGGCACAGTTCACTACGAGACCATCGGCGTCATCCAGGGCATGCGTAAGTTGCCGGCCACCTTCACCCCCGGCCGAAAGGTCGGCGCCGGCCTGGACGAGACGTTGGAGAAGCTGCAGCGCATCTGCGACGAACAAGAGCTCGCCAGGCCGATCACCGAGCGCAAGGAAGCCGCGGTCATCGACTGAACCGACCTCGGCGGGCCGCGCCGGGCGGTGGACTGCCGCAATTTTGCCGAGTAGACCTGTTCAGCGGGACCGCGCCCTATATTTGGGCCAACCGCCTGTGCAGAGATGGGAGAGCATCGGTGAAGACCTTCGCAGTCAGCCTCGCGCTGGCCACGGCCGCGTTGACTCTCACGCCCACCGCCCACGCGGACATCCAGATCGGCAACTACCGGCTGGACACCCCGCGCGATCCGGGCCACAGCTGGATTTTCGCGATTCGACCGTGCCGGTACGACCAGGGACCGGAATGCCTGACGGTCCAAGCGATTGCGCAACCCAACGGGCAAGCCGCGCCCTGGAAGTCGGATGCTCACCTGGCCAACGGCCAGTACACCCTGCCCGTCGACGTGCCAGACGGTGTGCGCTGTGGGGTCCAGTTCTTCCCCTCGCACGACGTTTACACCTGGGACGCGGTGACGATGGCGGGTCAGGTCGTCTCGACGTACGACACGGGCTGCGGCGGCGGACCGGGGGGCACCAGCAGCTGGCCGTTCTCGCTCGTGCGATGGTAGCCGCGTGAGACGCACAGGAGTCAGTCGATCATGAGGGCGACGGGCAGCATGCGCGATGGCTGAGGCCAAGAAACCGCCGCAGGGTCCGGCCGCCTCGAAGGCCGACACGATGGCCTTGATCGAGGAGGCCGAGGCCGCAGCCGCCGAAGCCGAGGCGCTGGCGGCCGCGGCGCGCGCCCGCGCCCGCGCCGCCCGGCTCCGCCGCGAAGCCCAGGCCGCCGAGGACGCCGGGGCCGCCGAAGCCGGCGAGGAGAAATCGCCGGACGCCGACGAGGACGCGACCGGCACCGCCGAGGCGGAGACCGACGACGACGTCACCGACACGGTCGAAGCCACGGATGCCGACGAAGCGGAGACCGAGGACGAGGGCCCGCAAGACGCGGAATCGGAGGCCGAGCCCGCCCGCTCCCGGCGCCGGCTGCACCTGCCGTCGCTGTCGGTGGCGTGGAAAGCGGCCGCCATCGTGCTCATCGTTGCCTTCACCGGCGCCAGCGGATACATGATGTGGGAACGTCACGAAACCGTGCAGCGCAACCAGCGCACCGCGAACTTCATCGCGGGGGCCAAACAAGGCGTCATCAACATGTTCTCCATGGACTTCAACAGGGCCAAGGAGGACGTCCAGCGGGTGATCGACAGCTCGACCGGCCAGTTCAGGGACGACTTCACCCAGCGCGCAAAGGATTTCACGACCGTCGTCGAGCAGTCCAAGGTGGTCACGACGGGATCGGTGAGCGCGGCGGCCGTGCAATCCGTCGACGGAAACTCCGCGCTGGTACTGGTCGCCGCGTCGTCGCGGATCTCCAACGCCGCGGGCGCCAAAGACGAGCCACGCAACTGGCGGTTGAAGGTGACGGTGACCGACGATGGCGGGCAATACAAAATGTCGAAGCTGGAGTTCGTTCCGTGAGCGAAGACACCCCTGAGATCGACACCGCCGAGCCGTCGAAGGCGAGTGCGGGCGGCGAGACCCGCGCCTGGCGGAAGGTGAAAGTCGTTCCCGCCGTTCTGATTTTGCTGCTGTTGATTTCCGGTGGCGCGGCGACCTGGCTGTACTTCAACCAGTACCGGCCCGACAAACAAACCGACGCCGGCGTCGCGAACGCGGTCATCGGCGCGGCGTCCGACGGAACGGTCGCGTTGCTGTCCTACTCGCCCGACACCCTCGACAAGGACTTCGCCGCCGCGAAGTCGCACCTGTCCGGGGATTTCCTGTCGTATTACAACCAGTTCACCGACCAGATCGTCGCTCCGGCGGCCAAGCAGAAGTCGCTGAAGACCAGCGCTCGGGTGATCGGTGCCGCGGTCTCGGAGTTGCGGCCCGACTCGGCGGTCGTGCTGGTGCTGGTCGACCAGAGCACCACCAGCAAGGACAACCCGGACCCGGCGATGGCGTCCAGCAGCGTGCTGGTGAGTCTGGCCCGGGTCAACGGCCAGTGGTTGATCACCAAGTTCGACCCGGTCTAGCCACCCGCATTGCCAGGGGCGGCTAACCCCGCGGGAGGCCGAGCACCCGCTGGGCGATGATGTTGCGCTGGATCTCCGAGGTGCCGCCGGCGATCGTGCCCGAGAAGCTGCGGGCGTAGCGCTCGAACCAACTGGCGAAGTAGTGGTCGAGGTTCATGTGCGCGTAGGGGCCCGTCAGGGCGGGCTGGCGGAGCCCGTCGGATCCCGCCGACGTCAGCGCGAGCTCCATGCCGCGCAGCTCGGCCTCGGACCCCAGCAGCTTGAGCACCGAGATCGCCGCCACGTCGTCTTCGCCGCGCGCGGCGCGGGCCAGGGCCACCGAACCCAGCAGCCGCAGCGCCTGCTTGTCCATGATCGTGCTGGCGTACTGATCGCGCTCGACCTCGGTGCCGGGCTGGAAGTCGTCGATCATGTTGTCGAGTCGATCGGCGAAACCCAGCCACATCATTGTGCGTTCGTGGCCCAGCGAACCGTTGGCGACCCGCCAGCCCTGGTCGAGTTCACCGACCAGATTCTCCGCCGGCACGCGGACATCGGTGAAGAACACCTCGTTGAAATCCAGGTCGTCGGCACCGCAGATCGACGGGAACGGCCGGCGCACCACACCAGGGGTGTCGGTGGGGATGATCAGCGCGCTGATTCCCTTGTGCTTCGGCACATCTGGGTTGGTCCGCACGAACGTCAGCAGCACGTCGGCGTCGTGGGCGCCCGAGGTCCACACCTTCTGGCCGTTGACCACGAAGTGATCGCCGTCCAGCACCGCGCGGGTGCGCAGCGACGCCAGGTCGGAGCCCGCGCTGGGTTCGCTCATCCCGAGCGACGCGGTGATCTCGGCCCGCAGGATCGGCACGGCCCAGCGCCGCTTCTGCTCGTCGCTTCCGAACGACAACAGCGAAGCGCCAACGATATTCACGCCCTGCGGGTTGAAGCTGTGGTAGATCCGACGGCGGCTGAGTTCCTCTAGGTAAACGAACTGCTGGATGACCGTCGCGTTGCGGCCGCCGAACTCCGGCGGCTGGCTCGGCAGCAGCCAGCCGTTGTCGAACAGCAGCCGCTGCCAGTCGCGAGCCCATTGCGGCATGTGCGAGACGGAGCGCGGCCGCTCGAGCGTTTCGCTTGCGGGGGGCAGGTTTTCGTCGAGGAACGCCGAAAACTCGGCCCGGAACTCCTCGACGTCGGAATCAAAAGTCAGCTGCACGGTATTCCTCCGCGATCCGCGCCCGGTGCTCGGCCGCGCCGCCGAGCATCAGCTCACCCGCTTTGGCCCGCTTCAGCGCGAACTGCAGATCGTTCTCCCACGTGAATCCCATTGCGCCATGGAGCTGTAGGCCGTGCCGGAAGACCAGCGACTGGCATTCCCCCGCCGACGCCTTGGCCATCGCCGCCGCCAGCCGGCGGCGCGGATCGTCGGCGGCGATCGTCAGCGCGGCGAAGTACGCGAGCGCGCGGGCGCGTTCCACCGCGACGTGCATGTCGGCCGCCTTGTGCTGGACGGCCTGGAACGAGCCGATCGGCACACCGAACTGCTGACGGCTGCGCACGTGTTCGAGCGCCAGGTCGAGGATGCGTTGGCAGGCGCCGACCATCGTGATCGCCATGCCCGTCAAGGCAATATGCCGCGCGCGCTCACAATCGACGGCGAGGCGGGCGGTGTCGGGCACGCGGACTTCGTTGAACGACAAGTCGGCGAGGTGCAGGACGGGGTCGAACACCGCGACCCGCCGGGCGGTTACCTGATTGGCCCCGGCGAGGAACACCCCGGCGTCGGTCACCACCGCCAACCGGTCGACCCGATCGCCGTCGAGCACATGGCGCGCGGTCCCGTCCAGGACCCAGCCCTCGGCGTCCCGGTGCGCCACGACACCGGCGTATACGGCGGTGCCCGACTGGTGCGGATCGAAGTGCTCGGCGGCCAACGGCGCGAACTGACTCATCGTCGCCAGGAACGGGGTGGGGTCGGTGGCGTGCCCCAGCTCCTCGAGGATGATGGCGAGCTCCACCGTGCTCTCGGGGTCGTTCAGCTCGGTCCAGCCCTGGTCGACGTAGGCCTTCCACAGTCCTTCCCAGAGGGGCGTGGGGTCGCCATTGTCCTCGGCCACGCTCCGGACCAGCGAGGGCGGGCACTGCTTGGCGACGGCGTCGCGCACCGTGCTCTGCCACAGCCGCTGATCAGCATCGAATTCCAACAGCATCCGCGCCGCCTCCTGTCGTCACCGCCCATCGCGAGAATAGCATTCTCCGATGTGGAAGTAATAATCTCGGAATGCGGTCATGGGCTCACCAACCGCAGGTAGCGGACGCCGCGCGAACCTAGCCGTCGGTGAAACGTCGGATGGTTCGCGCCGTCGACATCACTTCCCAGACGTCAGTGCTTGCGCCGGCCACTGCCTCTCCCCAGACGGCGAATATGAAGGGGGACGGCCGAATTGGTCGACGGCGAGTCCGGGGCGGATGTGGTGTGCGCCCGCGAAAGCTCGAATGGGGTGCATTGACACCTCGACTGTAGACCGCGCGGCAGGGGCCGCGATGGAAGACTGCGCTCGGGGCGATTGCAAGCGCCGACGCCTCCACGACGAAGGAGAAGAACATTGGATCGCGAAACCTACCAGCGGGGACTGCACGTCCGCTCCGAGGTGCTCGGCGAGGAGTACGTCAACCGCGCCCTTGCCGACGCGGACGACTTCACCGGGCCGCTGCAGGATCTCGTCACCGAATACTGCTGGGGAGCCATCTGGGGTCGCGACGAGCTGCCCCGCAAGACGCGCAGCATGCTCAACCTGGCGATGATCTCGGTGTTGAACCGGCCGAACGAATTACGCACGCACGTCAAGGCGGCGCTGACCAACGGCGTCAGCCGCGAGGAGATCCGCGAGATCTTCCTGCAGGTGGCGATTTACGCCGGGGTGCCGGCGGCCGTCGACAGCTTCCGCATCGCGCGCGAGGCCTCCGCCGAGCTAGGGGACTAGGGCCGCGTCGTGGAGGTGGGATTCATCGGGCTCGGCAACATGGGTTTTCCCATGGCGCGCCGCCTGATTCAGGAAAGCCATGAGGTCGTCGCCTTCGACACCCGCGAGGCGGCGCTCCAGCGCATCGTCGATCTCGGCGCGCGCGCCGCGTCGTCACCGAAGGAAGTCGCCGACCGTACCGAAACCGTAATGGCCAGCCTCCCGACGCCGCTCGCCTCGCTCGAGGTCGCAACGGGGGTGCTCGAGGGGGCACGGGTCAAGCGCTATGTCGACCTGTCCACCGTCGGCAGCCGCACGGCCGTGCAGATCCATGACCGGCTCGCCGAGCGAAACATCGCGGCACTCGACAGTCCGGTGAGCGGCGGGGTCGGCGGCGCGGAGAAGGGCGCGCTCGCGGTCATGGTGTCCGGCCCGCGCGCCGAATTCGACGCTGTGCGAACCGCACTCGCGGTGATCGGCCGACCCTTCTACGTCGGGCCCAAACCCGGCTCGGCGCAGACGATGAAATTGGCCAACAACATCCTGGCGGCCAACGTCCTGGCCGCCACCGCGGAGGTCGTCGTGATGGGCGTCAAGGCCGGTCTCGACCCCGGCGTGATGATCGAGGTGCTCAACGCCGGCTCGGGCGCGACCAGCGCCAGCCGCGACAAATTCCCCCGCGCGATCCTCCCGCGGACCTTCGACTACGGGTTTGCCACCGGGTTGATGGTCAAGGACGTGCGCCTGTATCTGGATGAGGCGGAGGCGCTCGGCGTGCCGACGGACGTCGCCGCAACCATCGCCCGCCTCTGGGAGCAGACCGCGGATGAGCAGGGCGCCGATTCCGACTTCACCGCGGTGATCAAACCTTTCGAGAAGGCCGCCGGGGTGACCGTGGGCCGCCCGCCCGAGTAAGTCCGTCAGCGCGCTTCGACCGGCGCCGGACCCCTGCCAGGACCATGAGAATGGTATTATTCCGATTTAAGAACGCTACTTGCACGCCAACCGCGAAAGCGCCTCCCACCAGGGGCGATGGTTAAACGAAACGCTTACGGGAAACCCATTGATGGACCGCTGAAGAAAATGTTAGATTATCTATCATATGACCCGAGTGGGGTCGCTTTGACTGCCGATGGATGGCCTTCGTGATCGAACACGCCGACGGGACCCGCACACCGCTCATCGACGCGAGCGTGCACATCTTCTTTCCGTCCAACAAGGCGCTGCGGGAGACCCTGCGCGAGCCGTTCAAAAGCCGCGGCTTCCCCGATTACGAGATGGACTGGTACGGGGCCCCGGGCGGTGAATACGCGCCCGACACCGAAGGCCCGGACCGCCAGTACCCCGGCTCGGACCCGGAATTCGTTGCCGGCGAACTATTTTCGAAGCGCGGCGTCGACATCGCGGTGCTGCACCCGATGGCGCGCGGCATCATGCCGGACCGCCACCTGGGCAGCGCGCTGCACGCCGCACACAACGAGATGATGGTGTCGAACTGGCTGGAATCCCACGAGTTCGGCGAGCGGTTCCGCGGCACCATCCGGGTGAACCCCGACGACATCCCCGGCGCGCTGCGCGAGATCGAGCGGTGGCGCGCGCACCCGCGGGTGGTCCAGATCGGCGTTCCCCTGCAATCCCGCGAGCTCTACGGCAAGCCGCAGTTCTGGCCGCTGTGGGAGGCCGCGGTCGACGCCGGCCTCCCGGTGGCCGCCCATATCGAAGTCGGCTCCGGCATCGCCTTTCCGCCAACCCCGAACGGGAACACCCGCACCTACGAGCAGTACGTCAGCTTCATGGCGCTGAATTACCTCTATCACCTGATGAACATGATCGCCGAGGGAGTATTCGAGCGCTTCGACGGCCTGAAATTCGTCTGGGGTGACGGAGCGGCGGACTTCTTGACGCCGTTCATCTGGCGGATGGACACCTTCGGCCGGCCCCACCTGGAGCAGACGCCGTGGGCGCCGCGGATCCCCAGCGACTACCTGCCCGGTCACGTGTATTTCGTTCAGGGCAGCCTCGACGGCCCCGGTGACACCGAGTTCGCCGGCGAATGGTTCGGCTTCACCGGCAAGGACGACATGGTGATGTTCGGCTCCAGCTACCCGCACTGGCAGTGCGGCGACATCACGAAGCTTCCCCGCGCGCTGTCGGCGCAACAGCGCGAGAAGCTGTGCTGGCGCAACGCGGCGCAGCTCTACAACATAGACATCCCCGCCGGGGTGGGCGCACAGTAGAAGCACGACGTGAGACCGAGGAGTTTGCGATGACGTTGACCCATTCGCAGGAGCGGGTTCCCGCTGCCGAGCGCATAGCCGTCCGCTGCGTCGACTCAGATGTCCACCCGGCACCCAAGCGCGGCGAACTCCTGCCCTACATCCCCGAGCCCTGGCGCAGCAAATACTTCCTTACGCGCACCGTGGGTGAGCAGATTTACTACGACGCCCCCGACTACGCCCACTCCTATGCGATGCGGGTGGACTCCTTTCCCCCCAACGGCGAATTCCCTTGCAGCGACCCGGATATGGCGTTTCGCCAGCTGATCATGGAGGCCGGTTCCGACATCGCGATCCTGGAACCCGCCGCCTACCCGGCGCGCCTGCCCGAGGCGCAGCACGCGATGTCGAGCGCGCTGAACGAGTGGCAGGCCAATCACTGGCTGGACAGCCACAACAACTGGCACCAGCGGTGGCGCGGTTCAATTTGTTGCGCCATCGAGGAGCCGGAAGAGTCCGTCCGCGAGATCGAGAAATGGGCCGGGCACCCCTACATGGCCCAGATCCTGATCAAGGCCGAGCCGCGGCCGTCGTGGGGACACCCGAAGTACGACCCGATCTGGGCCGCCGCCACCAAGCACGACATCACCGTGAGCTGCCACCTGTCGCGTAGCCAATTCGACGAGCTGCCCATTCCGCCGGTGGGGTTCCCCAGCTACAACCACGACTTCATGGTGACCTACTCGCTGCTGGCGGCGAACCAGGTGATGAGCCTGATCTTCGACGGCGTGTTCGACCGGTTCCCGACGCTGCGGATCGTCTTCGTGGAGCACGCGTTCAGCTGGATCCTGCCGCTGATGTGGCGCATGGATTCGATCTACGAGGCCCGCAAATCGTGGGTGGAGATCAAACGCAAGCCCTCGGAGTACGTCAAGGACCACATCAAGTTCACCACCCAGCCGCTCGACTATCCCGAGGACAAGACGCAGCTGACCCGCGCGCTGGAATGGATGGAGTGCGAGAAGATCCTGCTCTTCTCCTCGGACTACCCACACTGGACGTTCGACGACCCCCGCTGGTTGGTCAAGCACCTGCCGAAGGCGGCCCGCGACGCGGTGATGTACAAGAACGGCATCGCCACTTACCACCTGCCCGAGACCGTGCCGGTCCTCGAAGGTCAGACGCGGGTGCTCTGAGTTGACGGAAGAAACCAAACGGCCCGAGCCCCGTCTCGCCCAGGGCCGCGAGCACGTTGTCGCCACGGTCGACGAGATCCCGCCGGGCAAGCACAAACTCGTGCCCATCGGCCGGCACGGCGTCGGCGTCTACAACGTCAACGGCAGCTTCTATGCCATCGCGAATTATTGCCCGCACCAGGGCGGTCCGCTCTGTTCGGGCCGCGCGCGGGGACGCACGATCGTCGACGAGACCACCCCGGGCGACTCGGTCATGGTGCGCGACCTGGAGTACATCTATTGCCCTTGGCATCAATGGGGTTTCGAGCTGGCGACCGGCACCACCGCGGTCAAGCCCGAATGGAGTATCCGCACCTACCCGGTGCGCGTCGTCGGCAACGACGTTCTGGTGCAGGCCTAACCACAGGAGAATTCGGGTGCCTTCAATCGAGATCAACGGGGGAAATGTCGTCTACGAAATCCTCGGGGAATCCGGAGATCTCATTGCCCTGACGCCGGGCGGCCGGTTCAGCAAGGAGATCGAGGGCCTGCGCCCGCTTGCCGACGCGCTCGCCGCCGGCGGCTATCGCGTGTTGTTGTGGGACCGCCCCAACTGTGGCGCCTCCGATGTGCAGTTCTACGGCCAGAGCGAATCGCACATGCGGGCCGAGACGCTGCACAAGCTGGTAACCGGGCTGGGCTTCGAGCGCTGCATTCTCGCCGGCGGCTCCGGCGGCGCAAGGGACTCCATGCTGACCACGATGCTCTACCCCGGGATGGTCACCAAGCTCGTGGTGTGGAACATCGTCGGCGGCATCTACGGCACCTTCGTGCTCGGCTCCTTCTACATCGTGCCCAGCATTCTCGCG
Source organism: Mycobacterium sp. ACS4054 (assembly GCF_001667275.1). Classification (GTDB taxonomy): domain Bacteria; phylum Actinomycetota; class Actinomycetes; order Mycobacteriales; family Mycobacteriaceae; genus Mycobacterium. Next base: position 183,407 of record NZ_LZHV01000061.1, on the reverse strand, counting down.
GTGCGCGGCACCGGGATGGACGGCGTGGTGAAGGTGGCCGAGTGGCGCGATCGCATCGAGGAGAACCCGAACAACAAACAGCGCTTCCTCGACTTCGACGCTGGCGAATTCCTCAAGGTGATGCTGCGCTGGCTCAACGCTTTCGTTTCCAAACCGGGGCAGACGATCCCGGGCGTCGAGGACGAGATGTTCGACCGAATCAAGGTGCCCACGTTGATCATTCGTGGCGGCGAGAACGACATGGATCACCCCAAGCGGACCTCGCTCGAGGTCAGTTGCCTGATCAAGGGATCGAAGCTCATCGATCCGCCGTGGCCGGAGGACGCGTGGGAGCGGGCGTCCGAGGACCGCGCGGCTGGCCGGGTGCAGCACTTCAACATGTTCGACACGTGGGTGCAGGCCGCGCCCGCGATCCTCGAGTTCCTCGGCTCGTGACGGCGCTAGCGGGTGCGGATGTGAACCTCGCAGTTGAGCGACGCCTCCAGGGCCGTGTGCACCCGGCTCTCCGGGATGTGTTCGAGGTCGGACTCCCGCAGCGTCACGTACACGATGTCGAAACCGTCGTCGCCCGGCGTCCGCTCGATGTCACCGGTGAGCCCGAAGCCGGACAGCACCCCGCGCGCGTCGTCGTCGGTGCCCCGGCTGATGAAGGTGACCACTCCGGGAACCGGCCCGGCGCCGAATACCTTGGCACACAACTGGATCGCCGTACTCCTGGCCGCTTCCACGTCTTCGGCCCCGATCAGCAATTCGACTTCACGGCGGCCCGCGGGCATCGCCGCGAGGTCGTTCTCGACCACGTCGGCCCCCGCCGCACGCGCAAGCCCGAGGAGCTCCGCCATGCCGTCTCGTAGCTGCGCGGCCGTGCAGGCGCTGTCCGGGTCGACGTTGACGCGCACCACCGCAGTTCGCATGTGCGCAAGCCTAACTAAGACGATGGCAGGCCGGCCGTGAACACCACCCAATCCACTTCCGTCACCACCGCCACCCCGCCGGGGCTCGAACCGCGGCTGCTGGCCGACCAGAGGGAAGATCTCGCGGCCTACCGAAGGCTCGGCGGGTACCGGCCCCTCGACGACACCGAGGAATTGCTGCGCGAGGTGGAATCCAGCGGGCTGGTCGGCCGCGGCGGCGCGGCCTTTCCTCTTGCGGTGAAGTTGCGCGCGGTGCGCGACAACGGTCGCATCGCCGGCGGCGCCGTCGTCGTCGCGAACGGTGAAGAGGGTGAACCGGCTTCAGTCAAAGACCGCTGGCTGCTGCGCAATCGACCCCACCTCATCCTGGACGGACTGCGGTTGGCCGCCGCGATAGTCGAGGCCGACCGCGCCCACGTCTACGTGTCCGACCCGGAGTCCGCGCACAGCGTCGAAACCGCCCTCGGCGAGCTCGATTTCGGTGCGCTCGGCGTCACGGTCGGCATGCTCGCCGTGGTGCCCGGCTATGTGGCCGGCGAGGAGACCGCCGCCGTCCGCGCGATCAACGGCGGCCCGGCCAAGCCGACGGACAAGCCCCCGCGCCCCTTCGAAACCGGCGTCGACGATCGTCCGACGTTGGTGAGCAACGTCGAAACCCTGGCCAATCTGCCCTTCCTGCAAGGCCACGGCTCGTCCGTGTTCCGCGCGCAAGGCACGTCGCTGTCCCCGGGCACCTTCCTGGCCACCATCACCGGGGCCGGCCGCCCGCCCGTCCTCTACGAACTCCCCCACGGCCTGCCGTTCACGGAACTTATTGCCCTGCATGGTGTTTCACCCGACCAGGTGCGCGGCGCCCTGATGGGTGGCTACTTTGCCGGCCTGCTCAACCGCGCCGTGCTGGACACCACCTTGGACCACGAAACCATGCGGCGCCTCGGCAGCGGTCTGGGGTGCGGCGCGATCTCGGTGATCACCGACGACTGCCCCGTCGCCGTCGCGGCGTCGGTACTCGCCTACTTCGACCGGGAGAACGCCGGGCAGTGCGGATCGTGCTTCAACGGGACCGCGGCGATGGCGGCCGCCGCCGGTGCGCTGCGCGACGGCGCCGCCACGACGGAAGACGTCGAACGGTTGCGCCGCTGGTCGGTGCTGCTGCGCGGCCGCGGCGCCTGCGCGACGCTGGACGCCGCCACCAACGTGGCCGCCAGCCTGCTCGGTCAGTTCCCCGCCGAAGTCGCCGCGCATCTCGACGGCACCTGCCAGGGCTGCGCCCGCGGCGCGTTTCGCGCCGACCGGCCCTACGAGGCGGAACGGAGGCACGCATGAAGATCCGCCTGGACCGCACCGTCTGTGACGGCTTCGGCATCTGCGCGAAGTACGCGCCCGGATACTTCTCGCTGGACGACTGGGGTTACGCGTCCCTCATCGGCGATGGCACCGTAGCGGAGTCCGATCGCGATGCCGTCATGCGCGCCCTGATGGACTGCCCCGTGCACGCCATCGCCGAGATCGGCGAGCGCACCTCCCCCGCCCCGCACCCACCGCTCACCGACGCGGAGGATCCCGCCGCGCATCTGAAAACCGAAGAGAACGAGGCGGAGTGGGGATTCACGCGCTGATCACACCGCGGTCCGGGCGACCCACTACGGTACATACCGGTCCCACTCGTAGGGCACCACCGCGAAAAGCGGTGCGGCGAACAAGGGTTGGACACCCGGGTCCGCCCAGCGGGCCGTGAGCGCCGGACCCAGCCGTACGGCGGTGTCAACCGGGTCGTCGTCGAGGAAGCAATACGTGATCGACTGCCCCCCTTGGGCGCTGGCCAGATTCGCGTCGACCTGCCGCGAGAGCGCGGACCAGACACCGGCGACGCCGGCCACCTCCAGCAACGGGTTCGTCGCCGCCGATCCCCGCTCAACCAACACGAACGCGCCCCGCACGGGCAGCCAGGGCAGGACGTCGGATCCCACCTTGACCCGAGGCGAGGCCACCTTGCTCTGCACCTCGTAAACTCCGCGCTCGACGGGCGGCAGCAGCGGGAGCTTGCGGCCGGCGTTCCCGAGCGCCGTGGACAACTCGTTGAACCCGCGCAGCCCCGCCCGGTCGGTGAAGAAGTACGTCATCACGTGATCCACCCGATCCAACGGGCCGCCGGTGACCGCCCGCGCGGAGCGGCAGGCCGGCGTCGACACCAACCGCAACGAGGCACGCACCGCCGCCAACCGGTGTTGTTCCGGTCGGTGATCGAGGGTGTGCCAGCACAGGTAGTCGGCGTCCAGCCCCTCGGGATGGCGCGTCGCCATCGACACGAACAGCGTGGTGATCTCCCCGCGTCCGGCGGCGAGGACGTCGGCGACCTCGTCGGATGGCGTGCCGGGAAGCTGCATGGCGCGACCTCAAGCCCTCGTCGAATCGTGTTCGGGCAGCGTGATTTCGGGGTGCCGGGCCGCGATCATGCGCCGGAATCCCTCACGCCAGGGCACTTTCGTGCGGCCCAGCACCTCGTGCATGCGGGTGACATCCGGCCATAGCGGTGGATGCGCCCGCGGCGTGTACTCGAAGATCGGCTCGACACCGATCAACTGCCCCATGAACGTGCAGTAGTCCTCGACGCTCACCGTCTCGCTGCCGGCCCAGTTCACCACCACCGGCGGCACCGCGGCGACCTCCATGGCGCGGATGCCGAGTTCGACGTAGTCGTCTTCATAGATCGGGTTGTAGTTGTTCGGCTTGTCGGGGTGCAGGCGAATGGGTTTGCGCGCCAGCATCGCATCGAGGCGGTCGGCGGGCGCGCCGCCCTGTGGCCCATAGGTTGAGCAGATCCGGATGATGGTCAGCGGAACCCGATAGTGCCTGGCGATCCAGGTGCACACCGCCTCCGCCGCCACCTTCGAGAAGCTGTAGTTCGCGCGCAGTGGCACGCCCGGCGGGTCGGTCTCCACCAGCGGGCGCTGCCCCTGATACCCGTAGATCGAGCCGGTTGAACAGAACACGAAACCCTTGGCGGCGCGGCAGTGGTGGAGCAGTTCGCCGGACATCCGCGCGTTTGTCTCGACGCAGCGGTCCCAGTCGCCCGCACCGGTGTCCACTGCCGCGTGAAAGACGTAGGTGAAATCCTCCGGAAGCATGGAGAGGTCGCCGGCGGCGATGTCCAGCGCGACGGGTTTGATGCCGGCGTCGACGAGCCGTTGTCGGTCGGCGGGATCCTTGAGGCGCGCCGCACCCCACACCTCGTTGTTCGTCGCCAGGGCCCGCGCGATGGGAAACGCGATCTTGCCCGTCGCCCCGGTGATGAGGATCTTCTCCGCGTCGAGCAACAAGCCTCCCAATGTGAAGTACTTGATATCCAGCTGGGAGCATAGCGCCCGCCCGGCACAAGCCGGCACGGGAGGCGGTGCTCGGCGCGCGCCGGCCCCCGAATGTTTTTGCACGTGGTCAAGGCGGTTCCGCCGGAATAAGCTGGCATCAGCCAAGCTCAGGACGGCCCCAATGGGAGGCCCACCATGGAGTGGTTTGTTCGCCGGCCGACCGCCGTCATCGCGGCCGCCTTCACGGCGATGGCGGTTGGGGTGATCGCGACCCCGGCAATCAGCTCCGCGGACTGCGAGCGCAACATGTCGTTCAACCCGGCGACGCTCGAGTGCAAACCGCCCCCGCCACCACCGCCCTGGTACACACCCCCGCCGCCGTACGCGCCGTCCTTCGCCGGGCAGGCCGTGCCGCCGCCTCCGCCCCAGCCGTGGTGGACATCGGAGCCCCCGATGTGGAGCGTCGGCTTCCACCAGTGGGGCATCTATCTGAACGGCGTCTGGGTGCCGCTGTGAACCTGGTGCAGCAGAACGCCACCTGGATCGCGCCTGCTGGGAAGTGATAACGTAATTCTCCGATTCGTATAACGGCCCTACCAGGTAGCGGCGAGGCCGTTCGACTCGCGGAGGTGACGTGTCAGCAGCACCGCGACGCCCCCTGCCCCTGATCACGCAGGACAACGAATTCTTCTGGGCATCGGGCGCCGACGGCACGCTGCGGCTGCAGGCATGCAATAGCTGCGAATCGCTGATCCATCCGCCCGCGCCGGTATGCCGCTATTGCCGCTCACTGGATGTGGGAGTGCGCGCGGTCTCCGGCAGGGGGACCCTGGCCGGGTTCACCGTGAACCATCGGTTCAGCCTGCCCGGCATGCCGGCGCCGTACGTGATCGCCCAGGTCGCCATCGCCGAAGATCCCCGGGTACGGCTGACGACCAACATCGTGGAGTGTGAGCCCGAGCGGCTCGAGCTGGGTCAACTAGTGGAGGTCGTCTTCGAACAGGTCGAGGACGTCTGGTTCCCGCTGTTTCGCCCCTTGCAAGACGAAGCGGCGGACGCCGAACTCGCTCCGTTACCCGCAGACGAGATCGCGCCCGAACGGTTCGGCGAATACGTCCGGCCGATGCTGACCGCCGAGAAGTTCGAGGACAAGGTCGCGCTGACCGGGATCGGGATGTCGCCCATCGGCCGCCGGCTGATGCAGCAGCCGCTGGCGCTGACGGTGCAGGCATGCGAGGCGGCGATCGCCGACGCCGGGCTGACCTTCGCCGACATCGACGGCCTGTCAACGTATCCCGGCGCGATCAACGTCGGCGGATTCGGAGAGGGCGGCGTCACCGCCCTCGAGGCCGCGCTCGGCATCCGACCGACATGGCACAACGGCGCGATGGAGACGTTCGGCCCGGGCGGCTCGGTGATCGCCGCGATGCTCGCGGTGGCCGGCGGACTGGCGCGTCACGTGCTGTGCTTCCGGACGCTGTGGGAAGCCACCCACGGCGAGCTGATGAAGCAGGGCAAGATCGCGCCCTCAATGGGCCGGATGTCGGGCTGGCAGATGCCATTCGGCGCCACCTCGGCCGCCCACACGCTGGCGATGAACGCGCAGCGGCACTTTCACCGGTACGGCACCACCAGGGAGACGTTGGGCTGGATCGCGCTGAACCAGCGCGCCAACGCCGAGCTCAACCCGACCGCCATCTACCGCGCCCCGATGACAATGGACGACTACCTGAACGCGCGGCCCATCACCACACCCTTCGGCCTCTACGACTGCGACGTGCCGTGCGACGGCGCGATCGCGGTCATCGTCTCCGCCGCCGATGCCGCCCGTGACCTCGCCAAGCCGCCCGTGCTGGTGGAGGCGGTGGGCACCCAGATCGTTGAGCGAATCGACTGGGACCAAAGCACTTTGACCCACGAACCGCAGGTGTTGGGCCAGGCGGCGCACGTGTGGACCCGCACCTCCCTGCGGCCGGCCGACGTCGACGTCGCCGAACTCTACGACGGCTTCACCATGAACTGCCTGTCCTGGATCGAGGCGCTGGGCTTCTGCGGGATCGGTGAGGCCAAGGAATTCCTGGACGGCGGCAAGAACATTGCGCGCGACGGCCTGTTGCCGCTCAACACTCACGGCGGCCAGCTCTCGCACGGCCGCACGCACGGCATGGGTCTTCTGCACGAGGCCATCAGCCAACTCCGTGGCGAGGCGGGCGACCGCCAGGTCGTCGATGCCCGCGTCGGCGTGGTCAGCAGCGGAGGCCTGACTCCCAGCGGCGTGCTCCTGCTGCGGGCGGACACATGACGCCGCCGCGCCCCCGGCTGGTGATCGTCGACGGCGTGCCGATGTCGGCACTCGTCTGCGAAGCGGAGCAACCCAGGGCCGTGATCGCGGCCATCCACGGCGGCGGCACCACCGCCGTCTATTTCGACTGCCCGGGCCACCCGGCCTACTCCCTGCTGCGGACGGGTGCGGCGGCAGGATTCACGGTGGTGGCGCTCGACCGTCCCGGCTACGGCAGCTCGGCGCCTTATCCCGAGGCGATGGCCGAGGGTGGGCAACGCGTCAACCTGGCGTATGGGGCGATCGACCGCATCCTCGGTGAACGCCCAAGCGGCGCCGGCCTATTCGTGTGGGGCCATTCGGGCGGATGCGAGCTGACGATGCGGATGGCCGCCGACGCGGCCGCGGTCGGCCTGCTGGGCATCGAGCTCGCGGGCACGGGCCGGCACTACCACCCCGCCGCTCGGGAAATACTGAGAACGGCAACCCGCGATAGCCGCCCGCCGGGCATGCGCGGGCTGCTGTGGAGCCCGGAGGAGCTGTACCCATCCGAGGTCCTCGGCGGCGCAACGGTTTCCCCCTCGGCGCCGGCCTACGAGGATCAGATGGTGTCGAACTGGGCCCGCCAGACCTTCCCGGAGCTCGCGCCCGCCGTTCGGGTCCCGGTGCATTTCAGCATCGCCGAGCACGAGAAGGTTTGGCAGGCCGATGATTCGGCGGTGACGGAGATCAGCGCCCTGTTTTCCGCGGCGCCGCGATTCGTCGTGCATAGACAGCCGGGGGCCGGGCACAACATCAGCCTGGGTCACGCCGCCCCCGAGTACCACGCGAATGTCCTTGCGTTCGTGGAGGAATGCGTGGCCGCGCGGCCGGCCGAGCCCGAGCCCGATCGGGAGGCCGGATGAGAGTCGGATTCATCGGGCTGGGCAGCCAGGGCGGACCGATGGCGCGGCGGATCGTCGAGGGCGGTTACGAGACGACGCTATGGGCGCGCAGGCCCGAGACCCTCGAGGCGTTCGCCGACACACAGGCGAAGGTCGCGCAATCCCCGGCCGAGCTCGGCGCGGCCAGCGATCTGGTCTGCCTGTGCGTCGTGGGCGACGCCGACGTCGAACAGCTCACCGGGGGCGAGCAGGGCCTGTTGGCGGCGATGAGGCCGGGCGGCGTGATCGCGGTGCACAGCACCGTGCACCCCAACACCTGCCGGGACCTGGCGAACCGGGCCGCGAGCCAAGGCGTTTCGGTCATCGACGCGCCGGTGAGCGGCGGCGGTCAGGCGGCCGCCGAAGGGCGCCTGCTGGTGATGGTCGGCGGGGACGCCGATGTGGTCGAGCGGTGCCGTCCGGTCTTCGCCACCTACGCCGACCCGATCGTCCACCTCGGTGAGCTGGGTTCGGGCCAGACCACCAAGCTGCTGAACAACCTGTTGTTCACCGCCCACCTCGCCACGGCGGCCTCCGCGCTGTCGCTGGCCGGCGCGCTGGGCGTCGATCCGGGCCGTCTCACCGAAGTCGTGTCACGCAGCAGCGGGAACAGCTTCGCGCTCAACGCCCTTGGCGGCATCGGCGGGCTGGAGCGGCTGGCCGCCGTGGCCGCGACGCTGCTGCAAAAGGACGTCCGCCTGGTGGTGGACCTGGCCGATCGAGCCGGGGCCAGCGGTGGCGCCGTGCTGGACACGGCCGACGCGGCCCTGGCCCTCATGGGACATCCGAGATGAGGGTGGGGTTCGTCGGTGCGGGGCGGATGGGCCGGCCGATGGTGGCCCGGCTGGTAGCGGCCGGGTGCGACGTCGTCGCCCTGGGCCGGACCGCGGACAAGCGCCGCGAGCTCGAACGGCTCGGCGCGCGGGCCGTCGGCGAGCCGGCCGAGGCGGGTGCGCACGCCGACGTCGTGGTGCTCTGCGTGTTCACCGATCAACAGGCGCGGGAGGTCTGCCTGGACGGCGGGCTGCTGCCCGCCATGTCGCCCGGCTCGGTGCTGATCATCCACACCACCGTGAGCCCGACGACGATCGACGCCGTCGCCGCCCGCGCCAACGACGTCGACGTCGTCGACGCCGCGGTCAGCGGGGGCCCGCAGCATGTTGCCGCCGGCCGGCTCACGTTGTTCGTGGGCGGTTCCGACGACGCGGTGACGCGGGTGCGCCCGGTGCTGGACTGCTACGGCGATCCCGTACTGCATGTCGGTCCGCGTGGCTGCGGCCAGAAGGTGAAGCTGGTCAACAACGCCTTGTTCGCCGGTCATATCGGGCTGCTCGCGGAATCGGTCAGGCTGGGCGAGCGGCTGGGCGTGCCGGAGCCGACCCTGCTGGGCGCGCTGTCGCACGGCAGCGCGAGCAGCCGCGTCCTGAGCCTGGTGGCGGCGGGCGGTTCCGTCGCGTCGTTCCTCGAGGCTGTGGGCGAATTCGTGAACAAGGACGTGAGCGTGGTGCGCGGGGTCGCCGAGGAACTCGGTGGCGATCTGGGTGCCTTGAACCACGTCATCAAGGCCTTCGAATCCAAGACGACCGCGCCGAAGGGGGTTTGAAATGCTCGCGTTTCGGTCTTTCCGGTTCGTCACGAAGGTATTACCGTTACCGTTACAGTCAACCACTCCGCTGTAACGGTTTCAGCCCGCCCTCGCCGCTGAGGAGAGATTCAGTGACAAAACCGAAGGTCGTCTTCGATCCGTACTCCGAGGACTACTACAACAACCCGTTCGACATTTACCGCCGCATGCGGGAGGACGCGCCGCTGTATTACGACGAGAAAGAGGACTTCTACGCGCTGACCCGCCACGTGGACGTCGCGGCGGCGTTCAAGGACTTCGAGACGTACTCCTCGGCGCGCGGCTGCGACCTGGCGATGGTGCGCAAGGGCATCTCGCCCGAGCAGAAATCGATCATCTTCATGGATCCGCCCGAGCACCGCCACATGCGCAGCCTGCTCAACAAGGCGTTCACCCCGCGGGCGATCCAATCGCAGCGCGAGACCGTCATCGAGGTGATCGACAAATACCTTGGCGCCGCCGACCCCGACAACTTCGATGTCGTGCAGGATTTCTCGGGACCGTTCCCGGTTGAGGTCATCACCCGGATGGCGGGGGTGCCCGAGGAGTACCGCCAGCAGGTGCGCCACTGGATCGACACCAGCCTGTCCCACGAGCCGGGCCAGATCGAGATCAGCGAAGCCGGCATGCAGGCCAACATCGACACCGCGATGTACTACTTCGGACTGGTGCAGGAGCGGCGCCAGGAGCCGCAGGACGACATGATCAGCCGGCTGATCGCGGCCGAGGTCCCGGGCGAAGACGGGCAGCTGCGCAAGCTCGACGACATCGAAATCTGCGGGTTCGCAACCCTTCTCGGCGGCGCGGGCGCCGAGACCGTCACCAAACTGCTCGGCAACGCGGCGGTGATCTTCGCCCGTCACCCCGAGCAGTGGCAGAAGCTACAGGAGGATCGCGACAAGATCCCCGGCGCGGTGGAAGAGCTGCTGCGCTACGAGGGACCGGTGCAGTACAACGTCCGCTACACGCTCAAGGAGGCACACGTCAGCGGTGGGGTGATTCCCCCGGGCAAGCCGGTGTTTCTGTGCGGCGCCGCGGCGAACCGCGATCCGGAGGCCTTCACCGACGCCGACACCTTCGACATCGAGCGTGACCAGACCGAGGCCCAGCACCTCGGGCTCGGTTACGGGATTCACAGCTGCCTCGGGGCGGCGCTGGCCCGCATGGAAAGCAGGATCGCGCTCGAGCGGCTCCTCGACTTCATGCCGCGCTACGAGGTGGACTGGGCGGGCTGCCAACGGGTAACCATGCAAAACGTCGCGGGCTGGAAGAACGTGCCCGTCAAGATACTTCGTTAAGGGGGTTGCCGTGACGAAGAAAATCGAAGTCGATTGGGGACTCTGCGAGAGCAACGGCGTCTGCATGGGCATCAATCCGGAGATCTTCCTGCTCGGCGACGACGACATGCTGAGCGTGCTGCAGGAAGAGGTCACGCCGGAAAACGAACATGACGTGCGCGAGGCCGTGCGTCAGTGCCCTCGGCAGGCCATCTCGATCGTCGGTGAGTAGGACGCTCAAAAACCGGAGAGGATGACGGCGTTGCAGTCGGCCGCCGCCTGCCGCAGTTTTGCCGCCTTTTGATACCCCTCGGACTCGTACCAGGCGCGCGCGGCGTCCACCGACTCGAATTCCAGCACGACGGTCTGGTCGCCGTGCCAAGTGCCCTCGATCACTTTGGGCGCGGTGTCCACCGCCAGAATGGTGGCACCGGCCATCGCCGAACCGGCGGCCTTGCCATAGGCCTTCATGCCCTCCGGGTCCTTGATGGCCTCCGTGAGGATGACGTACCCTTTCGCCACTGAATCTCCTTGACTGGATTAGATTTTGCAGATGGCCTGCTCGGGACAGCACTCGATGGCCTCCTGGGTGGCCGCCTCGAATTCCGTTGGGACGTCTGACGCTATCGCCTCGGCGTAACCATCGTCAGTGAGGCTGAAAACCTCGGGGCACAGCGTCGTGCAGACGCCATGGCCGCGGCAGCGCTGGTCGTCGACTGTGACTTTCATGCCGGGGTGAACTCCAGGTGCAGCTCGGTCAGCCCGCGCAGGATGTAGGTCGGAACGTATTGGTACCGGCGGTCATTCGCCGGCCCGTGGACCTTCTCGTTGATCCTGATGTCGGACGTCCGGTCAAGCAGGCGCTCGATCGCCACCCGGGTTTCGGCGCGGGCCAGCGGCGCGCCCGGGCAGCTGTGGATACCGCGCCCGAACGAGATGTGCTGACGGGCGTTCTTGCGGGCCGGGTCGAAGGTGGTCGGGTCTTCGAAGCGGCGGGGATCACGGTTGGCGGCCGCCTGCACGACCATCACGGTGGTGCCGGCGGGCAGGTCGACGCCACCGACGTTGGCGGGCACCCGATTCAATCGGAAGTCGCCCTTGACCGGGCTCTCGTGCCGCAACGACTCCTCGATGAAGTTGGGGATCAGGCTGCGGTCCTTGCGCAACTGCGCCTGGATGTCGGGCCGCTCCCCGAGCGTCTGCAAGGCCGCGCCCAGCAGCCGCACGGTGGTCTCCTGGCCGGCCGAGAACACGTTGCTGGCAACCCGGGCCACGTCTTCGACCTCCGGGGTCGAGCCATCCGGGTAGGTGGCGGTGGCCAGACCGGTCAGCACGTCCTCACGCGGCTCGCGCCGGCGGTCGCGGACGTAGTCGGAAAAGAGGCCGTAGAGGAATTCCAGCGGGCTGTGCGCCAGCGAGCCCTTGGTGCCCCCGACGCCGCCACCCGAGTGGTCGCGGATGCCCTTGACGAACTTGTCGCGATCCTCCTCGGGCACGCCGAGCAGGTCCGCGATGACCAGCAGCGTGAACGGGCCGGCGAAGCCCTTGATCCAGTCGCCGTGGCCGGGTGCCAGGAACGTGTCGAGCACTTGGTCGGCGAGCACCCACATGGCGTCCTCGTTCTCCTTGAGGCGCTTGGGCGTGATCAACCGCATCAGTAGCGAGCGGTGGTTGGTGTGGGTCGGCGGGTCGAGGGTGGGCAGCTGGTCGCTGAACGGCAGCTCGTCGCGGTGTTTCTCGATCAGCTCGGTGATGTCGTCACCCACCAGCGGCACCGGAAAGCCGGGGAACGGGCCGGTCACCGAGATGCAGGAGGACCACGTCTCGGCGTCGTTGAGCACCGCGCACGCCTCGTCCCAGCCGGTGATCATCGTGACGTCGTGATGGCTCTCCCGGGTGACGGGGCACCGCGCGCGCAGCGCCTCGTAGTAGGGGTACGGGTCCTCGATGAGCTCGCTGCCGCGGAAGAAGTCCAACTCGGAGAATTCGCTCGCCATCTCCCGCTCCTCGAATCTCGGCTAGTGAGAACGCGCCTCTCGCAGATGAGTATTACATTTCCACATGGCAAGGTGGTCGTCAACGAGGGGGGTCGGCGCGTGAGACGGCGGTGTCAGCTGGCGGGAACCAGATCCGCCGCGACCGACGGCCACGCCAGCAGCCCACTGCGGAACGTCTCGACATGGCCGATGGAGACCTGCCCAAGCGCGGCGGCGGCCAGGGCCTGGGCCTTGAATGTGCGGGCGGCCATGCTCAGCCGGTGCTGCACCAGGCCGACGCTGTCGTCGAGCTCGGCCGGCCAGTTCTCCCCCCACAGCGTGACCTCGGTGACGCCGTGATCGAGGGCCTGCAACACCCCTCGGCGCACGCGCGAATCGCACCCGAACAGGTCCGCCGCGGCCGCCAGGGCCTGCGGACGGGGACGTGATTGCGCCGCCGCCAGGGCGTCTTCGAGGTCTACCACCCGGGCGCCCAGGATCTGCAGCGGCCGGTCGTCCGGGTGGTCGGCGACGAGGACGCTGACGTCCCATCCCGCCATCGACCGGTCGAAGAGCCAGCCGCCGGCGAAGCGGACGACGTCGACGACGGTCGCCGCGACCACGTCGAGCCGGTACCTCATGTCCCCGCGCGGCTCGTCTGCGGGGCGAAGTCCCGCGCCAGTGTCTCGGCGTACTGCTTGAACGCCTCGGTTAGCGGTATCGATGGATCGAGCAACCATGTGGTTTCCATTCCGTGGACGAAGGCGAGAATCTCCACCGCCTTGACGGCGGGGGCTATGTCCGTGCGGTACCGGCCATCCGCCTGCCCACGGCGGATGAGGTCGGCGACGATGTCGGTCGCCGCGCGATGCCGGGCCAGCATCCGGTCGTGCAGCGGGGCGTCGGGAAGGATGTTTTCGACGAGCAGCACCGTGAACGTCCCGACCAGTTCGGGTGCCCGGTTGAACCGGTCCGCGACCTGGGCGATCTGGGCGAACAGATCGCCGGTCCGGTCGGCGTGCAGGTCGTCGTCGAGGTCGCGGGCATCGAGGACGGCGTGCAGCAGCTGCTCTTTGGATTCGAAGTGATGCAGCAGGCCCGCGGGGGTGACCCCGGCCTCGCCGGCGATTTGGGCGAGGGTGGTGCTGCGCCAGCCGTTGCGGGTGAGCAGCCGTTGCGCGACGTCGAGGATCCGCAGCTTACGGTCCTCGCCCTTGGCGAGCAACGTGTCGTATGGCCGTGCGTCTGGCACCGGACTCCTTTGACCGACTGGAGGACTGAACCAACCTAGTGAACAAACAGTAGGTTAGTTGGGCCGCTGTGACAAGGGTCACCCAGGGGACGGTTTTCTCGCGGTGGGGCCTCGCCGGGGCTAGCCCACGAGTTCGACCAGGGTGGCGTTGGCGGTGCCGCCGCCCTCGCACATGGTCTGCAGCCCGTAGCGGATCCCGTTCGCGCGCATGTGGTGCGCCATCCGGGTCATCAGCACCGCCCCGGACGCGCCGAGCGGGTGCCCCAGCGCGATGGCACCGCCGAGCGGGTTGACCAGGGTGGGGTCCGCCGCGGTCTCGGCGATCCACGCCAGCGGCACCGGCGCGAAGGCCTCGTTCACCTCGAACACGCCCACCTCGGCCAGCGGCACGCCGGCCTTCTTCAGCACCTTCTCGGTCGCCGGGATCGGCCCGGTGAGCATCAGCACCGGATCCGCCCCGGTCACCGCGCCGGCCAGGTACCGCACCAGCGGGGTGAGCCCCAGTTCCACCGCCATCTCCGCCGTCGTCACCAGCAGCGCGGCCGCGCCGTCGGAGATCTGCGAGGAGTTGCCCGCGTGGATCACGCCGTCCTCGGTGAACGCCGGCTTGAGTCCGGCGAGCTTGTCGACCGTTGTGCCCCGCCGCACGCCCTCGTCGGCGGCAACGATTGTTTCGTCGTCGGTGAACACCGGAACGATCTGATCGGTGAACGCGCCCGCGTCCTGGGCCGCGGCGGCCCGCTCGTGCGACTGGGTGGAGTACTCGTCGAGCCGGGTGCGGGAGAATCCCCACTTCTTGGCGATCATCTCCGCCGACAGCCCCTGGTTGAACGAGAAGTCGTCGTAGCGGGCGAGGACCTTCGGGCCGTACGGCATGCCGGTCGCCCGGGCCGAACCGAGGGGAACCCGGCTCATCACCTCGACGCCCCCGGCGACGACGACGTCCTGCTGGCCCGACATCACCGCCTGCACGGCGAAGTCGAGCGCCTGCTGGCTGGACCCGCACGCGCGGTTGACGGTGGTCCCCGGGATGGTCTCCGGCCAGCCGGCGGCCAGGACCGCGTAGCGGCCGATGTTGCTGGACTGGTCGCCGACCTGAGACACACAACCCCAGACCACGTCGTCGACGATCTCCGGGCCGACCCCGGCGCGTTCCAGCAGTTCGTTGAGGACGACGGCGGACAGGTCGGCGGGGTGCACCCCGGACAGGCCGCCGTTGCGCTTCCCCACCGCGGTGCGCACGGCTTCGACGATGACTGTTTCCCGCATGTCCCTACTCCGCATCCTTGGATTTCGATAGCGTCCACCGGCCAGTAAACGACGGCTCCCGCCGTGCGGCGAAGGCGGCATACGCCGCGGCCGCGTCCGCCGTCGCGAAATTGCCGACCTGCGCTCGGGCCTCGTTGGCCAGCGCGTCGCGCATGGTGCCGTGCGCGCCCTCGTTCAGCAGGGCCTTGGTGTGGGCCAGCGCGATCGGGGGTCCGGCCGCCAGGCGGCCCGCGAGGTCGTCGACGAAGCCGTCGATCTGCTCGCCCGGCACCACCCACGTCACCAGGTTCAGGGCGTGGGCCTCCCCGGCGTCGATCGTCTCGGCGAGCAGCGCGAGCCGCTTGGCCTGCTGCAGGCCAACGAGTTTGGGCAACAGCCAGGAACCGCCGAGGTCGATCGACAGGCCCCGCTTGGAAAAGATCTGGCAGAACGTCGATTCCGGTGTGGCGACGACGAAGTCACAGCCGAGCGCGAGGTTCCATCCCGCGCCGACGGCCACTCCGGTCACCTTGGCGACCGTGGGGATGGCCAGCTCGTGCAGGGCCAGCGCCACGTCGGTCAGGCGCTGCAGCTTGTAGTTCGGATGGGTGTCGTCGGGAACCGAGATGTCGGCGCCCGAGCAGAAACTGCCGCCGGCCCCGGCGATTACCAGCGCGTGCACGGTGCGGTCGTGCCCGGCGGCGTGCAGGGCGTCGCGCAACGCGACCCACAGCTCGGGGTTGATCGCGTTCTTACGACGCGGCCGGTTGAGGGTGAGCGTGCGTACCCCGTCGCGGTCCTCTGACAGCAGCACGGCCCCCTCGGTCGCGCTCAATAGCTCCTCGGCAATTTCAGGACGTTGGATCCCAGGAAATTGAGGATCATCTCCTGACTGACCGGCGCGATCTTCATCAGCCTGGCCTCGCGGAAGTACCGGGTGATGTGGTACTCCTCCGCGTAGCCCATGCCGCCATGGGTTTGCAACGCCCGGTCCGCGGCTGTGAAGCCCGCGTCGGCGCACAGATATTTCGCCGTATTCGCCTCGCGCCCACAGGGTTTGCCGTTGTCATACAGCCAGGTGGCCTTGCGCAGCATCAGCTCGGCGGCGTCGAGCCGTGCCAGCGAGTCGGCGAGCGGGAACTGCAGGCCCTGGTTCATGCCGATGGGCCGGCCGAAAACCTCGCGCTCGTTGCCGTATTTCACCGCCTTGTCCAGCGCCACCCGACCGATGCCGAGCGCCTCGGCGGCGATCAGCATGCGCTCCGGATTCAGGCCGTCCAGGATGTATTGAAAACCCTTGCCCTCCTCGCCGATTCGATCCTCGACGGGTACTTCGAGGTTGTCGATGAACAACTCGTTGGAGCTGACGGCGTTGCGACCCATCTTGCGGATGGGCCGAACGTCGACCCGGCTGCGGTCGAGATCGGTGATGAACAAGGTCATCCCGTCCGTCTTCTTGGTGACCTCGTCGTAGCTCTGGGTGCGGGTGAGCAACAGGATCTTGTCCGACTCCATCGCTTTGGAGATCCAGACCTTGCGGCCGTTGACGATGTAGCGATCGCCGTCGCGTTTGGCGAAGGTGGTGATCCGCGACGTGTCGAGCCCCGCGCCGGGCTCGGTGACGCCGAAGCACACGTGCACCTCACCGGTGGCGACCTTGGGCAGTGTGCGGGCCTTGAGCTCGTCGGAGCCGTGCACCACCACCGGTTGCATGCCGAAGATGGACAGGTGAATCGAGCTGGCGGCGTTCATGGCGCCGCCGGATTTGGCGACCTCCTCGAGCAGGATGGTGGCCTCGGTGATCCCGAGGCCGTGACCGCCGTATTCGGTGGGAATCGTCATGCCCAGCCAACCGCCGTCGGCGATGGCCTTATAGAACTCGGTGGGGAACTCGTGCGCGGAGTCTTTTTCCATCCAGTACTGGTCGTCGAACTTGCTCGCCAGCTCGGCGACCGACCGGCGGATCAGCTCCTGGTCATCGGTCAGCTCGAAGTTCATTCCGGCGCCGGGCACTGCTGGCTCTCCTCTTCGTTCAGCGCGAGCAGACGCAAATTCGCATAGTCGCCACCGGAGTTATGCGAGTTTGCGTCTGCTCGCGGGACCGGCGACCTTAGTCCTTGTTGCCGGTGAGGGCCTTCGCGTTGGCCGCGAACTCCGCGAAGGACGAGCCGCCTCGGGAGTCCTTGTCGTGGCCCTTCGCCTTGATGGACACGTCGTGTCCCTCGGCGGCCTTGCGCAGGGCGCCGACGGTCGCCTGTTCGCGCGAGATGTGCGTGAACGGGTCGAACGAGTACCACCGCATGGCGTTCTCGTAGGTCATCTTGTTGATCTCGTCGTCGGGAACGTTGTTGAGGGACAACACGTCCCACAGCTCTTCGGGCGCACCCGGCCACATCGAGTCGCTGTGCGGGTAGTCGGCTTCCCAGCAGATGTTGTCGATGCCGATCATGTTGCGCAGCGCGACGCCGACCTTGTCGCTGATGAAGCAGGTCAGGAAGTGGTCGCGGAAAACCTCGCTGGGCAGCTTGCCGCCGAAGTTCTGGTGGGTCCAGGCGGAGTGCATCTCGTAGGTCCGGTCCGCCCGCTCCAGGAAGTAAGGGATCCAGCCGGTTCCGCCCTCGGACAGCGCGATCTTGAGGTCCGGATATTCCTTGATCGGCCGCGACCACAGCAGGTCGGCGGCGGCCTGCACGATGTTCATCGGCTGCAGCGTGATCATCACGTCCATCGGCGCGTCCGGCGCGGTGATGGCCAGCCGCCCCGAGGACCCGATGTGCACGTTCATCACGGTGTTGGTGTCCACCAACGCTTTCCACAGCGGGTTCCAGTACTCGTCGTGGAAGCTGGGATAGCCCATCGCGGCGGGGTTTTCGGTGAAGGTCAGCGCGTGCACGCCCTTCTTCGACACCCGGCGCACCTCGGCCGCGCAGGCCTCTGCGTCCCAGATCACCGGGATCGCCATGGGGATGAACCGGGCCGGGTACGCCCCGCACCACTCGTCGATGTGCCAGTCGTTGTAGGCCTGCACCAGCGCGATCGAGAACTCCGGGTCGTCGGTGGCGAACAGCCGCCCGGCGAAGCCCGGGAAGGACGGGAAACAGATCGAGGCCAGGATGCCGCCGGCGTTCATGTCCTTGACGCGCTCGTCGACGTTGTAGCAACCCGGTCGGATCTCGTCGAGCCCCGTCGGCTCGATGCCATACTCCTCCTTGGGCCGACCGGCGACCGCGTTCAGCGCAACGTTCGGGATGACCGTGTCGCGGAACTTCCACATGTCCGAGCCGTCGGCGTTGTGCACCAGCCGCGGCGCGTCGTCGATGTACTTCTTCGACAGGTGGTTCTTGAACATGTCCGGCGGCTCGACGGTGTGGTCGTCCACGCTGATCAGCATCATGTCTTCTTTGTTCATGGCCGTTGCCCTTCCATCGGGTCCGTCTGTTCGATTCCGCTCCCACGCGGCCTCGGCGAATCGCTGTCCCGTGCCAAGATCACTAAAATGAAAACTATCTTCTCGTCAGGCGAGAATCAACATCCAGCGGACACCACGACCGGCGTTCGTCGTCTGACCAGCGGCGGAACCCGCCACTAATTTGGCCGGCCCGAAGCGGCGCCGGGCCGGGGTGGCCGCAGCGGGTCGGGGTAACGCGGTCCGTTCGCCGCCGTTTGCGCTGCAAAAAGCGCGCCGCGACCGTCGCCGGCGCGCCCGGCATCCGCCCCCGGACCGGCCCCCGACCGGCGGCATTGACCGGCCGCGCGATTCATGCAACTCTATTGGTTGGAAATGAGAATACGATTCTCCTTGACCGAGAGGTGGCCGGGAGGATGGCGAGAGGAGAGCGCGGATGCGGTTGCCGCCGCTGCCGGCTGATCAGTGGGACGACGCCACCCATAAGGCGCTCTCGGCGATGCGCAACGCGGAGTCCAACAACGCGCTCAGCACCCTGGCCCACCACCCGGCGCTGGCCAAGGCGTTTCTGCGGTTCAACGTTCACCTGTTGACCTCGTCCACGCTGCCCCCGCGGATCCGCGAACTGGCCATCCTGCGGGTCGCGCATCGCC
This sequence comes from Mycobacterium sp. ACS4054, assembly GCF_001667275.1. Classification (GTDB taxonomy): domain Bacteria; phylum Actinomycetota; class Actinomycetes; order Mycobacteriales; family Mycobacteriaceae; genus Mycobacterium. The sequence goes on along the minus strand of NZ_LZHV01000061.1, from coordinate 164,545 downwards.
GCGACTGCGCCTACGAGTGGTCGCACCACGTCCGCATGGCCAAGGACGAGGGAATCACCGACGACGAGATCGCCGCGGTGAGACGGGGCGAGGCCGCCGACGAGTTCGAGCGCGCGGTGATCGACGTCGTCGACGAGCTCGAGGAGAAATCGCAGCTTTCCGACGAGACATGGTTCGCGCTCGGCCAACGCCTGGACGACCAGCAGCGGATGGACTTCGTATTCACGGTCGGCTGCTATGCCGCGCTGGCCATGGCCTTCAACACTTTTGGCGTGCAGCTCGAACAAGCCGATCAGCAACGATAAGAGAGGTAAGAACGTTGCCCCACTTCCCGAAGCCGGCCGCCGGCAGCTGGACAGAAAATTATCCCGAACTCGGGACCGCACCGGTCGACTACACCGACTCGATCGATCCGGCGTTCTTCGAGGCCGAGCGCGAGGCGGTCTTCAGGAAGACCTGGCTCAATGTTGGCCGGGTCAACCGCCTGCCGCGCGCCGGCAGCTACTTCACCAGAGAACTGCCGTCTGCCGGCAAGGGCACATCGGTGATCATCGTCAAGACCAAGGAGGGGGCCGTCAAGGCGTTCCACAACGTCTGCCGCCACCGCGGAAACAAGTTGGTGTGGAACGACTTCCCCAACGAGGAGACCTCCGGCACCTGCCGCCAGTTCACCTGCAAGTACCACGCCTGGCGGTACAGCCTCGACGGCGACCTGACCTTCGTCCAGCAGGAAGAAGAGTTCTTCAACCTCGACAAGGCCGATTACGGCCTGGCGCCCGTCCGCTGCGAGGTGTGGGAAGGCTTCATCTTCATCAACTTCGACGACAACGCGGCGCCGCTGATCGACTACCTCGGGCCGCTGGCCAAGAGCATCGAGGGTTACCCCTTCGGGGAGATGACGGAGACCTACTCCTACCGGGCCGAGGTCGGCAGCAACTGGAAGCTGTTCATCGACGCGTTCGTCGAGTTCTACCACGCGCCGATCCTGCACCAGGGGCAGTACACCAAGGAAGAAGCCGCCAAGATCCAGAAGTACGGCTACGAGGCGCTGCACTACGAGGTGGCCGGCCCGCACAACCTGCAGTCGACGTGGGGTGGCCAGGCACCGCCGACGGACATGTCCATGGTCAAGCCGATGGACCAGGTGTTGCGCAGCGGCTTGTTCGGACCGTGGGACAAGCCGGAGATCATCGAAAAGCTGGAGCTTCCACCGGGTGTCAACGTGAAGCGGGTGCCGCAATGGGGCATCGACTCGTGGCTCTTCTACCCGAACTTCATGCTGTTGATCTGGGAGCCGGGCTGGTTCCTCACCTACCACTACTGGCCGACCGCGGTGGACAAGCACATCTTCGAGTGCACGCTGTACTTCGTCCCACCACGCAACGCGCGGGAGCGCCTGGCCCAGGAGTTGGCCGCCGTGACCTTCAAGGAATACGCGCTGCAGGACGCCAACACGCTGGAAGCCACCCAGACCATGATCGGTACCCGGGCCGTCAAAGAGTTCCTGCTGTGCGATCAGGAAGTCTTGATCCGCCATCTGCACAAGACGACCGGTGACTATGTAAAGGAGTACCAGCGCAATGGCGCTTCCGTCTGAATTCGCCGATCTCGAACCCTATTTGGACTGGGACCTGGCCACCGAACCCGAGCGCTACGCCAAGCGGCTGGCCTCGACGATGGCCGAAATGCAGGCGTTCTACGACGCGGCATTCCCGCGGCTGGACGACGTGATCGCCTACTGTGACAAGTACCCACTAGACGATCTGCCCGAGGACGCACAGACGCTCATGCACATGATGCAGTCGCTTGTCATGGTGTCGTTTCCGATCGAGGCGTGGAAACAAGCGCGGGTGCCCGACAGCGGCGCGGCCTGGGTGGAGTGCATCAAGGAACCGGTGATCTAAAAAGGTGCTGACACTCAAGGCCGCGGGACTGCTGGACGTCGACGCCGGCGAGATCCTGCGGCCCGGCGTGGTGCAGGTCGAGGGCGACCGGATCGTCGGCGTCGGGGGCGATCCCGACGGCGACGTCCTTGACCTCGGCGACCAGATCCTCCTGCCCGGGTTGATGGACATGGAGGTCAACCTGCTGATGGGGGGTCGCGGCGAAAAGCCCGGGCTCTCACAGGTTCAGGATGACCCGCCGACGCGGGTGTTGCGCGCGGTCGGCAACGCGCGGCGCACGCTGCGCGCCGGATTCACCACCGTGCGCAACCTGGGCCTGTTCGTCAAGACCGGTGGGTACCTGTTGGATGTCGCGCTGGGCAGGGCCATTGACGCGGGCTGGATCGACGGCCCGCGGGTGGTGCCGGCCGGGCATGCGATCACTCCCACCGGCGGCCACCTGGACCCGACGATGTTCGCGGCGTTCGCGCCCCACGCGCTGGAGCTGACGGTCGAGGAAGGCATCGCCAACGGGGTCGACGAGATTCGCAAGGCCGTGCGCTACCAGATCAAACACGGCGCCGAGCTGATCAAGGTCTGCTGCTCGGGCGGCGTGATGTCGCTGACCGGACCGCCCGGCGCGCAACACTATTCGGATGAGGAGCTGCGCGCGATCGTCGACGAGGCGCACCGCCGTGGCCTGCGGGTGGCCGCGCACACGCACGGCGCGGAGGCGGTCATGCACGCCGTCGACGCCGGCATCGACTGCATCGAGCACGGCTTCTTGATCGACGACGACGCGATCGCGTCGTTGGTCGAGCACGGCACCTTCCTGGTGAGTACGCGGCGCCTGGCCGACGGAGACGCGATGGACGTCTCGCACGCGCCGCCGGCGTTGCAGGCCAAGGCCGCCGAGATGTTCCCCAAGGCGCGGACGTCCATACTGGCTGCCTACGAAGCCGGCGTGAAGATCGCGGTCGGGACCGACGCGCCCGCGATCCCGCACGGCCGCAACGCCGACGAGCTGGTCACCCTGGTCAATTGGGGGCTGCCGCCGTTGGCGGTGTTGCGGGCGGCGACGGTGACCGCGGCCGAGCTGATCAACTCGACCGACCGCGGACGGCTCGCGACGGGCCAGCTCGCCGACATCATTGCGGTGCCGGGAAACCCGTTGGAAGACATCACCGTTACCCAGAACGTGAGCTTTGTCATGAAAGGCGGCAAGGTCTATGTCGACAAATCAGCCAACTCGAACTGACGACCTGGTCGAGATTCAGCAGCTGCTGGCCCGCTACGCGGTCACCATCACCCAGGAAGACATCGACGGGCTCATCGACGTCTTCACCCCGGACGGAACCTACAGCGCATTCGGCTCCACGTATAAGTTGGACAGGTTCCCCGAGCTGGTGGCGGCGGCTCCAAAAGGGTTGTTCCTCACCGGAACCGCCTTGGTGGAAAACATCGACGGCGATTCCGCGAGCGGGACCCAGCCGTTGTGCTTCATCGACCACGCCACGCATGACATGCGGATCGGCTACTACCGCGACACCTACGCCCGCACCACCGACGGCTGGCGGCTGAAAACCCGTGCCATGACGTTCATCCGGCGCAGCGGCGTGCACGACTCCGGGCGCCCGCACGCCGTCGGCCGTCCCACACCGTGAATGTCGAGGAGTTCCGCGCGGGTTTGTGCGCGTGGCTCGACGACAACGACCTGACGCCCGGGGCGGATCACTCGCTGCACGGCCACATGCGGCAGTTCGCCAGGGTCAGTCGCGCGCTCTACGACGCCGACTGGATGCGCTACGGCTGGCCCACGGAAGTGGGCGGGCTGGGCGGTCCCGCGGTGCTGCGCGCGATCGTCGGCGAAGAGGTGGTCGGTCGCCGACTCGCCGAACCCGGGCCCTATTCGATGCTCGAGGTGCTCGCACCCACGATGATCGACTACGCCCCGGCCGAGCTCGCCGCCGAGATGGTGCCGCGGCTGCTCAGCGGCGAAGAACATTGGTGCCAGGGCTTTTCCGAGCCGGGATCGGGCAGCGACCTCGCCTCGCTGACCACCCGCGCCACGCAGCAAGGCGACAACTGGATCGTCAGCGGGCAGAAGGTGTGGACCAGCTTCGCGCAATTCTCGACGCGCTGCATCCTGCTCACCCGCACCGCGCCCGGCCACGACGGCATCACCGCGTTCTTCGTCGACCTCGACACCCCGGGCATCACGGTCCGGCCGCTGCGGACGATGCACGGCGTGGACGAGTTCTGCGAGGTGTACTACGACGACGTGGTGATCCCGTCCGGCCGGATGCTCGGCCGGCCCGGCGACGGCTGGAAACTCGCGATGGACCTGCTCCCCTATGAGCGGTCCACCTGCTTCTGGCAGCGCATCGCCTACCTGTACTCCCGGTTCGACGAACTCATCGCGCAGGCATCCGACACCGACGAATCCAGCCTTGGCGCAGCCTATTTAGCGCTGCACACATTGCGCTGCCGGTCCCGCGACACCCAGCACCGGCTGCGCGCCGGTGCGCGGCTGGGGCCGGACACGTCCATCGACAAGGTGCTGCTGGCCGGCGCCGAGCAGCGCCTCTACGACACCGTCCGCGACCTGCTGCCCGGCGCGCTCGAGCTGGACGACACGCCGTGGCGGTCGGAGTACCTGTACTCGCGCGCCGCGACCATCTACGGCGGCACCGCGGAGATCCAGCGCAACATCATCGCGCGCCGGCTGCTCGACCTCGGGAAGGAGTGAACCGTGGAGTCGACGGATCCCGAGTCGCTGCGCCTGCTGGAAGGTTCGCTGCGCACGACGATGGCCGCCGCATCCGGGGCCAAGCTCGACGCGGCGCTGAAAGAACTGGGCTGGCACGACATGCTGGACGAAATGTCCGATGCCGCCGTCCCTTTGGTGTTCCGGCTGCTCGGCGAGACGGGCGCGCACGCCCCGGTGCTCAACGACGTCGTGCTGCGGGCGACGGGCGGGGCGCCGGGGGGCGCCCCGCCGCTGCCCTTCGCCGGCGGCTCCTGGGTGATCTGGGAACGCGGCGATGCCGTCGGCTCCGCGGTCGACGAGTCGCTGCCGCTACGTCGCGCCCGGCGGGGCGATTCGCTGCCGCCGGCCGCGCTGGACGCGGGGCGGCGCGCGCTGGGCTGGTGGTTGCTGGGCACGAGCCGGGCCATGCTGTCCCTGGCACGCCGCCATGCCCTCGATCGCGTCCAGTTCGGGCGGCACATCAGCTCGTTCCAGGCGATCCGGCACCGGCTGGCCGAGACGCTCGTCGCGATCGAGGGCGCCGAAGCGACCCTGCACGTCGCCGCGCAGTCCCGAGACCACGATGGCCTGGCCTCGCTGCTGGCCAAGGCCGCCGCCGGCCAGGCCGCGCTGACCACCGCCCGGCACTGCCAGCAGGTGCTCGGCGGGATCGGCTTCACCGCCGAGCATCCGCTGCACCACCACGTCAAACGGTCGCTGATCCTGGACGGGTTGCTGGGTAGCGCGCGCGAACTGACCCGCGAGGCGGGAAAGGCGTTGCTGGATAACGGGTCCGCCCCGCGGTTGGCCCAGCTCTAGCCGAACGGGACCGCAAAGCTGCGCGTAGACTGCGTCTGGCCGCCGAGAAGATGGGACCCGATGAGCCAGCCCGACGCACCACGAAACGAGATGGGCGTCGCTGCGCTGCTCGTCGGCGTGGTCGCGCTGCTGACCTGCTGGATGCTGCTCGGCGTGCCGTTCGGCATAGCGGCGGTGATCACCGGAGACGTCGCCGGCCGGCGCGCGCAGCGGGGCGAGGCCACGAACGCGCGAACCGCGTTGGCGGGCATGGTGTTAGGGGCGGTGTCGATCGCGGCCGGGATCGTCGCGATCGGTTACTACGCCTGGGTGGACGCCCGTTAGTTCCGTGGCAACCCGAGCACCCGCTCGGCGATGATGTTCCGCTGAATCTCCGACGTGCCGCCGGCGATCGTCGCGGCGAAGCTGCGCGCGTAGCGGTCGAACCAGCTGCGGTAGTGACTGTCAAGGTTCAGCGGGGCGAAGGGGGCCGTCACCGCGCGGTAGACGAGCCCGTCGGCGCCCGCGGAGTCCAGCGCATCCTGCGACGCCCGTTGCAGCGCCTCGGAACCCAGCAGCTTGAGCACCGACTGGGCCGGTACGTCCTCTTCCCCACGCGCGGCCCGGGACAGTTCCGCCGACCCCAGCAATCGCAGCGCGTAGGCGTCCATCACCAGGGTGGCGTAGCGGTCCCGCTCCAGCGAACCGGACGGCCGGTAATCGATGCTCAACTCGTGCAACAGGTCGACGTACCCCATCCACAGCATCACGCGTTCGTGTCCGAGGGAGCCGGTGGCCACGCGCCAGCCCCCGTTGAGCTCGCCCACCAGATTCCCGACCGGCACCCGCGCGTCGGTGAAAAACACCTCGTTGAAGTCGATTTCGTTGCTGTCGCACATCGAGGCGAACGGTCGGCGCACCACACCGGGCGTGTCCGTCGGGATCAGTAGCACGCTGATTCCCTTGTGTTTCGGCGCCTTTGGGTCGGTCCGCACGAACGTCAGCAGCACGTCGGCATCGTGGGCGCCCGACGTCCAGACCTTCTGCCCGTTGACGACGAAGTGATCGCCGTCGAGCACCGCCCGTGTTTTGAGCGACGCGAGGTCCGAACCCGCTCCGGGTTCACTCATCCCCAGCGACGCGGTGATGTCGGCCCGCAGAATCGGCACCGCCCACTCCCGCTGTTGCTCGGGGGTCCCGAAGGACAACAACGAGGCCGCGATGATGCCCACGCCTTGCGGATTGAAGCTTTGATAGATGCGCCGGCGCCCCAGCTCCTCCAAGTACACGTACTGCTGCAACAACGTGGCGTTGCGCCCGCCGAACTCGGGCGGGTTGCCCGGCAGCAGCCACCCGCTGTCGAACAGCAGTCGTTGCCAGCGCCGGGCCCACTCCGGGACGTGCGAACTGGAGCGGGGCCGTTCGAACGCCTCGGCCTCGGAGGGCAGATGCGCGTTCAGGAAGTCGACGAATTCGGAGCGGAACGCCTCCACGTCGGCGTCAAAGGCGAGCTGCACGGAACTCCCCGCAACGGTCGTGAGCAGTCCGCTGCGTCGGTAGATCATGATTTCCGCCGACGGCGCGGTTCGCTCTTATGATTACGCTTCCAAACACACGTCTAAGAGAATAGTATTCTCGTGACGAGAAAGTTACAATCTCAGACACATGATCCGTGAGGGGGTCGAGCGCAGCGATGTCACGGCGTTCTCCGGTAGAGTCCAATCATGTTCTCCCCTCGCGGCAATCAGGTGAGTCGGCCGTGACCAGTCCGAGCGAAGAGCCGGCCTGGAAGCAGCGCGCCGTCGAGAGGTCCATCAAAACGGCGAAACTGCGCGCCGCGCAGCGTGTTCAGCGCTTCCTCGACGCCGCGCAGGCCATCATCATCGAGAAGGGCTCCACGGACTTTACCGTCCAGGAAGTCGTCGACCGGTCGCGTCAGTCGCTGCGCAGCTTCTACCTGCAGTTCGACGGCAAGCACGAGCTGTTGCTGGCGCTGTTCGAAGACGCGCTGAGCCGGTCCGCCGACCAGATTCGTGCCGCCACGGAGAGCCAGGCCGATCCCCTGGAGCGGCTGAAGGTCGCCGTCCAGCTCCTCTATGAGGCCTCCCGCCCAGATCCGACGGCCAAGCGGCCGCTGTTCACCGACTTCGCACCGCGGTTGCTGGTTACGCATCCCGCCGAGGTCAAGGTGGCGCACGCCCCGCTGTTGGCTTTGCTGACCGAACTGATGGAAGCGGCCTACGACGCCGGCAAGCTGCGCAAGGGCGTCAACGCGAAGCGCGTGGCCGCGATGACCATGCAGACCGTCATGTTCATCGCCCAGTCCAGCGGCGGCTCCGACGACGCGACCATCCATCCCATCACCAGCGACGAGGTGTGGGATTTCTGCTCGCGCGGCTTCGTCGGCTAACGCGTCCCCGCTCCACTGATCACATAGCGCACGCCATTTGCTGCCGAGAATCAGATTCTCTAATATTTAGAATCACAGATAGCCAAAACGGATTCGTCGTTGACACCGCGACAGGGCCGGCGCCGAGGCGTGCGACAAGTAGTCAGGAGTTGAGGTAGCCATGACCGGACGTGTTGAGGGCAAAGTCGCTTTCGTCACCGGAGCCGCGCGCGGACAGGGCCGCAGCCACGCGGTGCGGTTGGCGCAAGAGGGTGCCGACATCATCGCGATCGACATCTGCAAGCCCATCCGCGACGGCGTCACCGACACCGCGATCCCGGCGTCCACGCCCGAAGACCTCGCCGAGACCGCCGACCTGGTCAAGGGGCACAACCGGCGGATCTTCACCGCCGAGGTCGACGTGCGCGACTACACCGCGCTGAAGGCCGCGGTGGACAGCGGCGTCGAACAACTCGGGCGGCTCGACATCATCGTGGCCAACGCCGGAATCGGTAACGGCGGTGACACCCTGGACCAGACGAGCGAAGAAGACTGGACGGAGATGATCGACATCAACCTGGCTGGTGTCTGGAAGACCGTGAAAGCCGGTGTGCCGCACCTGAAGTCGGGCGGCCGCGGCGGCTCCATCATCCTGACCAGTTCGGTCGGTGGGCTGAAGGCCTACCCCCACACCGGACACTACGTCGCCGCCAAGCACGGTGTCGTCGGGTTGATGCGGGCCTTCGGAGTCGAGTTGGGCCAGCACATGATTCGGGTCAACTCGGTGCATCCGACCCACGTCAAGACGCCGATGCTGCACAACGAGGGCACCTTCAAGATGTTCCGCCCGGATCTGGAGAACCCGGGACCCGACGACATGGCGCCGATCTGTCAGCTTTTCCACACCATGCCGATCCCGTGGGTGGAGCCGATCGACGTCAGCAATGCGGTGCTGTTCTTCGCCTCGGACGAATCCCGCTACATCACCGGAGTGACCCTGCCCATCGATGCCGGTAGCTGCCTGAAATAGAGTGCCGTCCCATGGACGGATTCGAAGGTCGCGGAACGGTCGTCACCGGCGGTGCGAGTGGTATCGGTCTGGCCACGGCCACCGAGTTCGTCCGCCGGGGGGCCCGCGTGGTGCTCGCCGATGTCGATCAACCCGGCCTGGAGCAGGCGGTAAACCACCTGAGCGCCCAGGGATTCGACGCGCACGGCGTGGTGTGCGACGTCCGGCAGCTCGACGAGGTGGTTCACCTGGCGGACGAGGCCTTCCGCCTGCTGGGCAGCGTCGACGTCGTCTTCAGCAACGCCGGCATCGTGGTCGCGGGTCCGATCGCGCAGATGACCCACGACGACTGGCGCTGGGTGATCGACATCGACCTGTGGGGCTCCATCCATGCCGTCGAGGCGTTCGTGCCGCGGCTGCTCGAACAAGGCACCGGCGGACACATCGCCTTCACCGCGTCCTTCGCCGGCCTGGTGCCCAACGCCGGCCTCGGGGCCTATGGCGTCGCCAAATACGGCGTGGTCGGGCTGGCGGAGACGCTCGCCCGTGAGGTCAAGGACGCCGGAATCGGCGTATCGGTGCTGTGCCCGATGGTCGTGGAGACCAAGCTGGTCTCCAACTCGGAGCGGATCATGGGCGCGGACTACGGGATGAGCTCTTCGCCGGAAGCGGCCGGCGGGACCCTGCCGACGCAGGACGAGGGCGTCGGCGTGGGCGACGTCGCCCGGTTGACGGCCGACGCGATTCTGGCCAATCGCCTGTACGTGCTGCCGCACGAAGCCGCCCGCGCCTCGATCCGCCGCAGGTTCGAGCGCATCGACCGCTCTTTCGAAGAGCAGGCCGCCGAGGGGTGGGCCCACTAGCCCGACGGGCCGAGCCGGTAGTCGCCCGTCGCCGGATCGTGATACCAACCGCTCGCCGCGTGCGTGCCGCCGTCGACGTGCAAGGTCTGCCCGGTCAGGTAGGCCGACATTCGGGACGCCAGAAACACCGCGACACCGGCGATTTCGTCGACATGACCGGGGCGCCCCAGCGGCACGACGTGGCCGACCCGGGCCAGCGCCGCTTCGCCGCCGAGCTGCGCCAGCCCCTCGGTGAGTGTGATATCGGGCGCGATCGCGTTGACCCGGATGCCGTGGGGCGCCAGCTCCAGCGCCGCGGTCTGGGTGTAGTTGATGACCCCGGCCTTGGCCGCCGCATACGCCGCATAGCCGGGGGCGGCGCGCACGCCCTCGATCGACGTCACCGAGATGACGCTGCCGCCCTGGCCCGCCGACACCATCGCCCGCGCGACGCGCTGCGTGCACAGCAGCACGTGGCGCAGATTGGCCCGATAGAGCGCATCCCAACCGTTCTCGGTGGTTTCCAACAGCGGCGACGCGAACACCCCTCCGGCGTTGTTGACCAGGATCGTCGGCGTGCCAAGCTCGGCGGTCGTGCGCCGCAACGCGTCGTCGACCTGGGCGCTGTCGCGCACGTCGGTCGGAATACCCAGGGCACCAATGGATTCCGCGGCCTGCGCGCAGGTGCGCGGGTCACGCTCCCAAATGGCCACCGAGGCGCCGAAGGCCGCCAACCCGGCCGCGACCCCGCGGCCGATGCCCGCGCCGCCGCCGGTCACCACCGCCACGCGGCCGGTGAGCAGGATGTTCGAGGGATCGATCGCCATCGTCGGTCACATCGCCGGTGCGCGGCCGATGACGCCGCCGGCTTCCAGGTCGGCGATTTCCGCGTCGCTCAATCCCAGCTCGGCCAGCAACTCATGGTTGTGTTGCCCCAGCAGCGGCGCGTGCTGGTGGTGGAACTTCGACGGCCCGGCGGACGACCTCATCGGCACGGTGCTGAGCCTAGCCGGACCGTTCACCGGGTGGTCGACTTCCTCGAAGAAGCCCCGGAAGGTCAGCTGAGTGAGTTCCGCCTGGCGGTGGGGTTGCATGACCTTGGCGACCGGAACGCCGGCGTCCCACAGGGTCGCGACGATATCGTCCGCGCCGCGCCGCTCACACCACGCGGCCATCCGCGCGTCGATGAGGTCGTGGTGCTCCCTGCGCCCGCTTGCGGTGGCCAGCTTGGGATCCGTTGCCCACGAGGGGGATCCGATCGCCACGCACAAACCGCCCCACTGCTTGTCGGTGCACACCGCCACGGCCACCCAGCTGTCGAGCCGCCCGAATTCGTCGACGTCGGCGCTGCGGTAGAGGTTTTGCGGCGCCGCCGTGGGACCTCGGTTGCCCGCGCGTTCCAGCAGCGCCCCGTAAGCGGAGTGCTCGATGATCTGCTCGGCGGCGATGCTGAGCGCGGCGTCGACCATCGCCGCTTCGACGAACACGCCCTGCCCGGTGCGGCGCCGGTGTTCGAGCGCCAGCAGCAGCGCGTTCGCGGCGTGCAGGCCGGCGTTGGGGTCGCCGATCGAGTAGGGGTCGTACGGTGTGCGGTCGGGATATCCGGTGAGCCAGGTCAGCCCGGCCGCCGCCTCGATGACGTAGGCGAATGCCGGGTTGTCGCGCCACGGGCCCTGCAGGCCGAAGCCGGGCATCCGCGCCATCACGATGTCGGGCTTGATCCGTCGAACCGCCGCGAAATCGAGGCCGAGCTGGTCGAGCACGCGGGGGGTGAAGTTCTCCACCAGCACGTCGCAGGTCGCGATGAGCCGGCGCAATAGCTCCCGGCCGCGCTGGCTGTGCAGGTCCAGCGTGAGCCCTTTCTTGTTGGTGTTGAGCGCCGCGAAGATCGGCGACCTTTCCCACCACTGGTTTTCGGTGACGGGCACGCCGGCGATCAGTCGCGTCCCGTCGGGACGGCGGGTGGACTCCAGATGGATGACTTCCGCGCCCAGCATCGCCAACAGGTGGGTGCAGCAGGGACCGGCCCAAAAGGTCGTCATGTCGAGGACGCGAATCCCGTTCAGGGGCAGCCGATTTGCGGACCCGACCGGCAAGGGGCGGGGAGCCAGGTCGGCCGCGCGGTAATGCGCCGTGTGTTCGCCCAGGCGTGGGGCCGGTTGCGGCGGGCGCAACCGCGCGGGGCTCAACCGGTAGGGATGGCCCGGTTGCTGAAAGCGGCCGCACGGGTCCGGCACGAACGAGCCGCGTTCGCGGAAGTGGTCGAGCGAGGCGACGTTGGCGCCGTTGGCGACCGGTGCGTTCGGAATCCGGAAGGCCGTTGCGAGTTCCCGGATCTCGTCGACCGTGTTGCTTTCGAACCATGCGTAGATCTCGTCGGCGTTCAGCGTGGCGCGCTCGGTGATGGTCAGTTCCGAATCCTCGTCGATCCACTCGGGGTGGCCGACCATCGCGCACAGGTCGAACCACTGCTGCGCGGTCCCGCAGCCGACATCCACCAGCCCGTCCTTGGCGCGTGCCACGCCCGGAACGGTGACGCGCCGCGCGTCTCGCCAGGGCCGCCCGAGCATCTCGAAATAGGTGACGGGGTAATAGGTCAGGCACAGGATCTGGGTTTCCAGCATCGACAGGTCGAGCAGTTCGCCGGGGGCGCCGCCGGCCCGGCCGTAGCGCGATGCGAGCATGGCCGCGCTCGCATACGCCCCGGCCAAGTAGTCCCCGACCTGGCCGCCCACGAACACCGGGGCGCGGTCCGATTCGCCGCGCCCGAGGCCGACGATGCCGCCCGACCATGCCTGCAGGGTGAATTCGGTGGCCGTCCGGCCGCGCCACGGCCCCTCCAGCCCGAAGGCGGTGATCGACAGGACGGTGAGGTGGGGATGACGGCGGTGCAGCGCCGCGGGCGTGAAGTCCGGGTGCTCGGCGACTTTCGAGCCGCCGGACCACACCACCGCGTCCGCGGCGGCCAGCAGCGCGTCGACCAGCGCGACGTCGGCGGCGACCGCCGGATCCGCAACGACGCTGCGCTTCGACCCGGCCAGAAAGCTGAACAACGCCCCGTCGCCGCCGGGTGGTATCACGGCCCCCGACGCGGACCAGCGGCGCAGCGGATCACCCTCTGGCGGCTCGACTTTGACGACATCCGCCCCGCCGTCGGCAAGCAACTTGGTGCAATAGGCGCCCGCTATTCCGGTGGACAGTTCGACCACGGTGTAGCCGGCCAGCGCTAATTCGACGGTGGATTCCCCCACTACCGCTTCCGCTTTCGGCCGTGCTCCTTCTTGGCTTCCCCGTTCTTGCGTCCCTTCTTGCTCAAGCGCCATTCCGGCGGGAACTTGTCGTCGTTGTCTTTCACCGCCGCGCCCAGACCCCGGTCGACGGCGTCGGGGAGCATGAAGTCGTCACCGTCGGGGCGGACGACGCCGCCCATCGACTCGAAGAACCCGCTCAACATGCTGCCCATGTACTCGCCCTGGAACTGTTTCATGATCTCGAAGAAGACCTTCTGCATGAACACCGTGTCGGTGGGGCGGTTGCGCGCGCACGCCAGCGCATAGCGTTGCACCTCCGCCTCGAGCTCCTCTCTCGGCACCACGCTGTTGAGGAAGTTGCAGTCGTACATCTCCGCGGCGGTGAAAGCCCTTCCGGTGAAGACCATCTCCTGGAACTTCCGGATCCCCATGGTCTGCGCCCACCACCACATTCGTGGCCCCCAGCCGTAATACCGGAACGAGGGATGCCCGAACAGCGCGTCCTCGCTGGAGATCACCAGATCCGCGTCGGCCGCCTGGTAGAAGTGCCAGCCGTAGCAGTAACCCTTGGCCTCGAGGATGCTGATCTTCTTGAAGTCCTGCAGGCCGCGGATGCCCGAGTTCGGGTTGGCGTACCACTGGCCCAGGGTCGCGCCGCGCCGAAACGAGCCCTCGGGGGGAAAGCTGACCTCGTCGCCGCCGACCCGGTATTCGGCGAGCCGGTCACTCGGATCCTCCGAGTTCTGCGCCGCCATTTCCTCGGTGAGGTCCGCACCCGAGCCGAGGTCATCGCCGGCCCCGCGGACCACCAGCACCTTGACCTCGTCGTCGATGGACGCGCGGTGCAACAGGTCGGCGTAGCGCAGCCGGGCGGCGATGGTGGGCGCGTTGAGCTGGCCGGGCCGATCGAACGTGATTGTGGCGATTCGGGTTTCGGCATCCTTGTGATATTTGACGATCTCCTCGGGCCCGGGTGGGGACTTGCCGGTCATGGCTATTCGCGCCAGAACGGGCTGGCGGTCAACACCTCGGGGCCGTCGGCGGTGATCAATACGGCTTCGCGCCCGAAGACCGCGCCGATCCCCTGTTCCCAGACGTAACCCGTCACGGCCAGCACCATGCCCGGTTCCAGCCGTTCCCCGGCCGCGGTCGCGGGCAGGTGCTTGGAGATGACGGGCGGGTCGAAGCCCATGCCCAGGCCGCGGGCCACCGGCATCGGCGGCGCCGGCTCCCCCGCGGCCCGATACGCGTCCAGCAATTCGCTCGCCCCCGCGCCGGGTTGGCAGGCGGCCAACAGCCTGTCCCACAAGCCTTCCCAACGCCGATACACCGCCCCGGCGCCGTGCGCGGTGCCCGCGGGCCAGGTGCGGCCGACCTCGCCGATGTAGCCACCCGCCAGCACGCCGGCCGAGAACGCCACCAGGTCACCGTCGTTGACCCGGCCGTCCGCTGCCGGGCGCTGCCACGGATGATCGGGCGACGTCACCCACGCGACGTCCTGGTTCGACGGGGTGCTGACGCCGCCGCCCGCGATGGCCTCCAGCAACGCGCCGGCCAGCGCCTGTTCGGTTGTCCCCGGGCGCAGTTCGGACACGGCGGCGGCCAAGCCCGACTCGGCGACCGAAATGGCCTCCCGCAGCGCCGTCACCTCTTCGGCCGTCTTGACGCGCCGGGCGGCCCGCATCGCCAGCTCGCCGTCCACGAGTTCGGCATTGGGGAACGCCGTCGGCAGCAGTTGAGCGAAAACCGGTGAAATCGCGTCGGTTCCGACCCGCCGGGCCGTGTCCGCCCCGTCGATGCGCTGCAGCGCGGACATGGTGTTCATCGGGTTCCACGAGATGCCGTACAGGTTCTCGTGCGGGATGTCCTCGGGAACGCCCTCGTCCCAGGTGCTGAGCAGATGTATCGCCCCGGTCGAGCGCACCAGCACACACGTCGGGCCGAACGGCCGGGTGCCGGCGACCCACAACTGCGGCGCCCCCGTGACGTAGCGGACGTTGGCTTGGCGACCCAGCACCAGGACGTCGAGGTCCTGCGCCGCCATCTGATCCAGCACACGCTGGCGCCGACCGCAGCGCAGCGCGCGGTTGTCGGGCAGGACCTCAGTTGCCATAGGGGTCATACGGGTAGTCGGTCAATCGGATCCAGCCCTCCTCGGTGATTACCAAGACCTCCTCGCTGCGGTAACCGCCGGTGCCGTCCTCCCACACCACCGGTTCCAGGACCAGCACCATGCCCGCTCGCAGGACGAACTTCTCGTCGAAGTCCGCTCCGAGATCGGTTCCGATCATGGGCATTTCGGCGGCGTTCACGCCGATGCCGTGACCCAGGTAAAAGTGCGGCAGCCACGGCTTGGCGCCGCCGTTGGCGTTGATGGCCGCCCGCCCCAGGTCCGCCGCGGTGGCGCCGGCCTTCACGACACCCAGGACGGCGGACATGATCTCGAACCACTTGTCGAATTGCGCCCGCTGGCGTGGCGTCGGGTCCTTGCCGACGATCCAGGTGCGCCCGAAGTCCGAGCAGTAGCCGTGGTAGGTGATGCTGACGTCGGTCCACAGCACGTCACCCTCGGCCAGTTCGCGTTCGGTGCTCAGCAGCGGCAGCGCAAGGTCGCCGTGCGTGGTCCACACGCCCTCGGCCTTGCTGGGCGGCATCACCTGCCAGATCGGTTCGAGCATGCTGGCCGTGGCGCCCAGCTCGAAGGCCCGCCGCAGAAAGCTCGCGGACAGGTCGGACTGTCGGATTCCCGGGGCCAACCGCTTGTGGACCTCGACCATCGCCTCGTCGGTGATCCGGATGGCGGTGCGCATGCAGGACAACTCATCCGGCGTCTTGACCGCCTTGGCGGCGCTGACAATTGCCGACGCGTCGACGGGCGGTCCGCCGGGGAACAACGTCTTCGCGGCGCGCGACATGGCGCCGGTGCACTCGTCGACCGCTACGACCGCTTGGACGGGAACCAAATCGGCCAGCCGGCGCGCGAATCCTTCGACCCCCTCGTCGAATTCGAGATACACCGGCCCGTGCACGTGATCGGCCGGCAAGTCGGACTCCAGCGAGGCGCCCTCGCGGAACGGCAGGAACAAGTGCGGCCACTCGTCGGTGGCGAGCACCACCGCGACCGGTCGCTCGACATAGGACAAACCGGCATCGCCCAGCGGCCAACTGGTGCCGGTGGCATAGACCACGGCGCTGTTGCCGAGCAGAATCAGCGCGTCGACGCCGCGCTCGGCCATCGCCGAGCGCAGCCGGGCCCCGGTCTCACGCCGCATGCGGCCCATATCGGGCGTCTCGGGTATCACCAGGCTGCCGGTGCCCGCGCCCGCTTGCGCGAACGTTGTCATCGGGCCCCCTACAGGCCCAGGAACTTCGTGACGTTGCCGCTCACGATTTTCGCTGCGTCGGCGGGGCCGACGGCGTCGACGACCGCGGCCAGCGACTTTTCGGAATAGCCGTAGGTGCTTTCGTTGTGCGGGTAATCGCTGGACCACATGACCTTGTCCACACCGATCTTGTCGATCAACTGCAGGCCGAGCGGATCGACCATGAATGACGCGCTCATGTGGTTGTCCCAGTAGTACCGCACATCGTGCTGCAGCGGGCGGTTGAACATGTGCCGGTAGGACGCCACCAGGTGTTCGGCGTCCTGCAGCGCCCACGGCACCCAGGCGATGCCGCCCTCGAACCAACCGATCCGCAGGCCCGGATGGTCGTCCAGGATGCCGCCGAAGATGTACTTGGAGAACGTCTCCCGGAACCCGTCGATGTTGATCATCATGCCGACGACGACGCTGTTGAACTCGGTCGGGCTCTTCGGCGGCGTTTCCCCGATGTGGTGCGTGACCGGAAGGCCGGCGGCCTCGATCTCGTCCCACACCGCCCGCATCGCGGTGCTGGAGTAGTCGATCGGGTTGCCGTCGTCGTCCTTACCGGGGTTCAGCGGCATCAGAAAGGTCTTCAGCCCCAGGGACTTCAGCTCCTCCAGGGTCTTGCGCGCGCCCTGCGGGTCCCACCAATTGATCAGCCCGGCGCCGTAGAAGTGGCCGCCCGAGCGCTCCTGCAGTTCGGCGATGTACTCGTTGTAGATGCGGAAGGCGAGTTCGCGCAGCTTCTTGTCGGGGTAGTGGAAGAGCGCCAAAATCGCGTTGGGGAAGGCCAATTCCTTGTCGACCCCGTCGTCGCGCAGTTCCTGGATGCGCGCCTCGATATTGGTACTCGCGGCCCCGGGCAGGTCGTCGTACTGCATCAGCACCGCGCTGAAGTCGCCGGGCAGGAAGGACTGGCCCTTGCGACCGACCTGATAGGCGCCGTCCTCGTACCAGATCCGCGGCGCCTTGTCTTTGAGGTCGTCCGGAAAGCGTTGATAGAAAATGTCGTCCGCCAACGAGATGTGGTTGTCCGCGGAGAACACCACGGTCCCGGCCGGCAGGCCGACATCCGCGCCCGACGCGTGACCGCGGCGATTCTTGGGGGCGCCGAAGCCTTCGGGTGGGTAAAGCGAAACGGTGCTTGCTTGAGTCGTCATCATTGACCCTCCATTCGGATCGGCATTGTTGAGAGTAGCGACCTGGGGCTACCAGGTCACCGGAAGTTCGTAGACGCCGTAGGCGAGCCGGTCGTCCTTGAAGGGCACGTCCTCGACTCCGATGGCCAGTTCCAGCGTGGGGACGCGACGGAACAGGGTGCGATAGACGATCTGCAGCTCGGCACGGGCGAGCTGTTGGCCCACGCATTGATGGCGGCCGTAGCCGAAGGCGACGTTGCGGTCGGCCCCCGAGCGGTGCAGGTACAGCCGGTCCGGTTCGGGGAAGGCGTCCGGATCCCAGTTGGCCGGGGCCAAGTCGATGATGATGCCTTCGCCGGCGCGGATCGTCTCCCCGGCAATGTGGATGTCTTCGAGGGCGACGCGGCGCTGCCCGTTCTGAATGATGCTGAGGTAGCGCAACAATTCCTCGACCGCGCTGGCGATGACCTTGTCGTCGTCGGCGTCGCGCAGGACGGCCAACTGGTCCGGGTTGACCAGTAGGGCCAGCACCCCGAGACCGATCATGTTCGAGGTGGTCTCGTGCCCGGCGATCAGCAGCCCGGTGCCCAGCTGGGCCGCCTCTTTCACGCTCAGTTCGCCGGCCTTGACGCGCTCGGCCAGGTCGGAAACCGCGTCCTGCGCCGGATCCTCCATTTTGGCCTCGACCAGTTGCGCGAGGTACTTATTCAGACTCATCGCGCCTTTGACGGTGTCTTCGCCCGTCGCGTAGCGCGCGAGCCCGACGTTGGCGTGGTGCTGGAACATCTCGGCGTCCTCATAGGGGACACCGAGCAGCTCGCTGATCACCAGCGACGGAACCGGCAAGGCCAACGCGGTGACGATATCGGCGGGCTGCGGGCCGGCCAGCATCGCGTCGATGTGGTCATCGGTGATCTGCTGGATGGTCGGGCGCAGGCCCTCAACTCGCTTGAACGTGAAGGGTTTTGACAACATGCGCCGAAACCGGGTGTGCTCTTCGCCGTCGGCGGTGAAGACGGACCGCGGCCGCTTGTGCACTGTGGACAACATGCCCGCGTTCCAGTGCGGAAACCCCGGCCGCCGATCGTCGACGCTGACCCGCGAATCCGAGAACAGTTCCCGCACTTGCTCATAGCCGGTGATGAGCCACGGGGTGCTCCCATCCCAGATGCGCACCCGGGACAAGGGTCGCTCTTGCGCAAGCGCCATGACATCCGGCGGCGGCGCGAAGGGGCAGCCCGCCCGCCGCGGCATCGGATAATCCGGGATCTCGGTCGCCTCGACGGCGGAAGCGTTCGTCAGCGTTTCTGACATCTCATTCCTCGATCTGAATGGCCAGCGCGGGGCACGCCGCGGCCGCTCGCCGGGCGCCCTCCGCCTCATCGGCGGATGGATTGGGGTTGAGCAGGACAACGACGCCGTCCTCGTCGCGCTGGTCGAACACATCGGGCGCGTTCAGCACGCAATTGCCCGACGAAGCGCAGACGTCTTGGTCGACAGTCACTTTCATCTGCAGACCTCTCATTCGTACGGGGTGACGGGCGCCAGCCACAGGCCCACAATCGCATCGATGAGACCCGAGGCGGCGGCCCGCCAGGAGCGCTGGGGCGGCGAGGCGCCCGCGGCAAGCGATCGTTCCCGGTCGGCACAGGTGTGCATCAACAGGTTGCGGGCCATGATGTTTCGCTCGAAGTGCACTTCGGCCGGCAGGTCGGGCAGGCAGCGGTTGATGCCCTCGACCACCTGCACCAGGGATGGCGAGCTGAGGGCCCCCTTGACGATGATGTGGTAGTACGCGGGATCGGTCATCGCCTGCGCCGCGAAACGCGCATACCAGGTGGGATTGCCGAGCTCCTCCAGATGATCGGTGAGCGGTCGCACCAGGCAGGCCACCCAGTCCCTCAGCTCGGTCGAACCACCCGCTTCGAGCAGCTCGGCCACCATCCGCTCGCGCAGCTGCTCGACCGGTCCCCGGTGCTTGTGTTCGATCGCGCGGACCAGGTCGGCCTTCGTGCCGAAGTGGTAGCCCACCGCGGCGTTGTTGCCCTGGCCGGCGGCCTCGCTCACCTGCCGGTTGGACACAGCGAACATGCCGTGCTCGGCGTACAACCGCTCGGCCGCAACGAGGATCGCTTCCTGCGTGGAACTGGCCCGCTCGGTGCGAACTGCCCGGCCGATGGTGGTCACCCGGCTAGTCAACCGTGGCCCAGCGATTAAGTCAAGCGATTGATTTAATTAGTTGGCGCCCGCTCGCGCCCACTTCGGTGCCACTCAGCCGGCAATGGGTGACAAAGGTCCCTCGCCCGAGGCTTCCGCGCTGGGTCACGATGGCCTCTTGCGTTCGGGAACGCGGCGGTGTCAGGACGGTGAATCATTGGTGGGTGCGGGATGTTGTCAGCCAGCCGGGTATCGGCGATCGAGGATTCCGCGTGGTTCCAGTCGAAGTGGTCGCCGTACCTGTTGGCCGACGCCGACTTGCGCATCCGCGCGGTGAACTCCGCCTGCGAACGCGTGTCGGGGCATCCGCGCGAAGAGTTGGTGGGCCACCAGCTGTTCGACGTCTTCCCGGACAACCCGGCCGATCCCGAAGCGGACGGCGTGGCCAACGTCTCCGCGTCGCTTGATCTGGTCTTCCGCCGTGGGGTCCGGCACTGGATGGGAGTCCAGCGCTACGACCTTCCCGACCGGCAGAACCCGGGCGCATTCGTCTACCGGGTCTGGACACCGATGAACGACCCGATCAAAGACGGCAAGAAGACCGTCGCCGTGCTGCAGCACGCCCAGGACGTCACCCGCGTCGTACCGCCGACGCCGGAAGAGCGCGCGTATCCGAAACTCTTCGAGTTGAGAAGGGCGGCGGAGGTGCTCGGGCGCCAGTTCCCCGACCTGCCCAGCGAAGCGGTGCTCGGTGTGCTGGCACATTCCCACAGCGTGGTCATGGAAAGCGTTGGGGCGCAAGACCTCGAACGCGCCCAGGCGCTGGCCAGGCTCCGCCTGGAAACCCACGCCGGGCATCCGGCGGAAGAGCCCTGACGCGGTCCCTCACTCGCCCTTGCGGGGGCGGATCACCTTGCCGGCGGACGTCCCCCCGTCTACCGGCAGCACGGCCCCGGTGACATAGCGCGACCGGTCGGTGGCGAAGTACAACGCCGCCTCGGCGACGTCATCGGGCGTTCCCTCGCGCTTCAGTGGCCGGTCATCACGCATCCCTTGCCGAATCTTCGCCTCGAACCGCGCCAGCTCGTCTGGATCCACATCGACCGCCGACGACGCCAGGATCGGCGTGGGTATGCTGCCGGGGGCAATCGCGTTGACCCGAATCTCGTAGCGCGCCAGTTCGATTGCGGCGGACTTGGTGAACTGGATGACTGCGGCCTTCGATGCGCGGTAGATCATCACCCCGCCGCCCGCCTGGATCCCACCGATCGACGTCAGGTTGATGATCGATCCGCCACCGCTTTCGGCCATGTGCCGAGCGGCATCTCGAGTGCCGGCCATCACCCCGAGGACGTTGACCCCCATCACCCGGTGGAAGTCGGCCAGATCATCGTCGAGCAACCGGCGCAACGGGCTCGAGATTCCGGCGTTGTTCACCATGATGTGCAGGGCGCCGAACGTCTCGACGGTCGCGGCGACCAGCGCCGCGACCTGTTCGGGATCGGAGACGTCGGTTCGCCGAAACAGGGCGGCGGCGCCCGATGCGGCGGCCAGCTGCTCTCCCCTCTCGGCCTCGACATCGGCGATGACGACCCGCGCCCCCTCGGCCACGAACCGTTCCACGATTCCGCGACCGATGCCGGAGGCGCCGCCGGTCACGATGGCGACCTTGCCTTCCAATTCGTTGACCACCCGACGAGTTAATCCGCGCCGACCGCGTTAAGTCAAGCAGTTGATTTAAGCGGGCCCGGGCGATCGGTAGGCCCCAAAGGGTTTCGCTCACCCCACACACCCGCCATGCTGGGAGCGCCAGTTCATCGGGAAACTCGGGAGGAAGCTCATGAAGGTTCTGGTCGTCGGGGGTAGCGGACTCATCGGATCACAGGTTGTCGCCCAGCTCGCCGAGCTGGGACACGAGGCCATCCCCGCCTCGCCGAGCTCGGGGGTCAACACCATCACCGGGGAAGGCCTCGCCGATGCCCTCGCCGGCGTCGACACCGTTGTGGACGTCTCCAACTCGCCGTCCTGGGCCGACGACGATGTCCTGAACTTCTTCACCACCTCCACCCGCAACCTCCTCGACGCGGAGCGGGCCGCCGGCGCGCGGCACCACGTCGCTCTCTCGATCGTGGGGGCCGACCGGGCGGCCGAAAGCGGTTACATGCGGGCAAAAGTGGCTCAGGAAAAAGAGATAGTGGAATCGGGATTCCCGTATTCGATCGTGCGGGCGACTCAGTTCTTCGAATTCGTTGGCGGCATTGCCGATTCGATGGCCGACGGCGACACGGTCCGCGCCCCGCACGGCGCGTTTCAGCCCATCGCCGCCGCGGACGTCGCCACGGCCGTCACCCGCGCCGCGGCCGGGGACCCGGTCAACGGCGTAATCAATATCGCCGGGCCGGAAAAGCAGGGTATGGACGACTTCATCCGGGCCCGGTTCGCGGCCACCGGCGACCATCGCCAGGTGATCACCGACGACGGTGTCCGCTATTACGGCGCGTTGCTCGACGATCGCAGCATCGTTCCGGTCGACGGCGAAGACGCGACCATCTACCCGACCACGTTCGGCGATTGGATGGCCGGGGTGTCGAGCGACGCCAAGTAGCCGACCGCCGTTGCGACATCAACCGCGGCGGTAGTTGCGCTGAGCCCTCCGGCCGAGCACGGTATAAGACGCCGAAGATCGATGACGACGAGGAGCGGCGATGCCTGTGCCCCCCACGAGCGATGTCACCGCCCAAAGCGCTCAGCTGACCAGGCGCGGATTCATGGCGGCCGGCATCGCCGGAGGGTTGGCGCTCGCGGCGTGCAGTCAGTCCAAGCCCGCGCCGTCGGCCAATGCCCAGTTGGCCGCCGCCATCGACGCGGCGGAGGCCGCCCGGCCGCACAGCGGCCGAACCGTCACCGCCAGCCTGACCGCCCAGCAGGTCCAGGTGGATCTGGGTGGGCCCGTTGTCCGTACGTTCGCCTACGGCAACACCATCCCGGGTTCACCGATCCGGGCGCGAATCGGCGACGAGCTGGTGGTCACGGTGTCGAACCGGCTCGACCACCCGACATCGGTGCACTGGCACGGCGTCGCCCTGCGCAACGATATGGACGGCGCCGCGCCCGCCACGCCGAACATCCCCGCCGGCCAGGACTTCACCTACCGCTTCTCCGTCCCGAATTCGGGCACCTACTGGGCCCATCCGCACACCGGCCTGGACGCGGACATGGGCCTGTACCTCCCGGTTATCGTCGACGACCCGACCGAGGGCAACTATGACGCCGAATGGATTGTGGTCCTTGACGATTGGACCGACGGACTCGGAAAGTCTCCGCAGCAGCTCTACACCGAACTGACCAGCCCGAACAAGCCCAGCACGCCGAGCCCTCCCCCGACCACGACCACAACGCCACCCACCACGTCGACGACGTCGACCACCAGCGAGACCGCGACGACGACGTCGAGCAGTGAGACTTCGACGACACCGACCAGCGCGCCGAGTCCCGCCCCGATGCCGGAGGGGAACGTCGGTAAGAGCGATCTGCTCGGTGGCGACGCGGGAGATATCGCCTACCCCTACTATCTGGTCAACGGGCGAATTCCCGCCGCTCCCATGACCTTCAACGCGAAGCCCGGCCAGCGCATCCGGATCCGATTCATCAACACCGGCTCCGACACCACCTTTCGCGTCGCGTTGGCCGGTCATTCGATGACGGTCACCCACACCGACGGATACCCCGTGGTGCCGGTCCAGGTCGACGCCCTGCTCATCGGCATGGCCGAACGCTACGACGTCGTGGTGACCGCCGCGGACGGCGTCTTCCCGCTGGTCGCCTTGGCGGAGGGCAAAAACGCACTGGCGCGCGCGCTGCTGTCCACCGGGTCCGGCAGCGCGCCGGACCCGGGATTTCAGCCGCCCGAGCTGAACCGGCGAGTGGGCACGATTGAAATGTTCACCGCGACAACCCCGGTCAACCTGGGCCGGCCGCAGCCCGGCCTGAACCTTCCGGTCGTGCTGGGCGGCAACATGGTCCAATACAACTGGACGATCAACGGAAAGCCTTACAGCAACACCGAACCCCTGCACGTCCGGGAGGGCGAACGGCCCACCATCACGTTCGACAACCCCACCATGATGTATCACCCGATCCACCTGCACGGGCACACCTTCCAACTGATCAAGGCCGACGGTAGCCCCGGTGCGCGCAAGGACACCCTGATGGTGCTGCCCAAGCAGAAGCTGCTCGCCGTTCTGGTGGCCGACAACCCGGGCCTGTGGGTGTTGCACTGCCACAACACCTATCACCAGGAGGCCGGCATGCAGACCCGGCTGGACTACGTGTTCTAGCAGGTCAGGCGTCGGCCAGAAAATTCAGCAACAACTCGTTGACCACCGACGACTGCTCGATCTGCGGGCAGTGGCCCGCCCGGTCGACCACCACCGAGCGGGCGCCGTCGATCTGCCTGGCGATCTGCGCGGCCCAGCCGGAGGGAAGGAGCTTGTCGTGGCCTCCCTCGACGACCAGCGTCGGCACCGTGATGCGCTCGTACGCCCGGGCACTCGACGGCGTGCCGGACGGCGTGGCACCCGGGCGACGAAATCGCGCCGCGGCCACCGCCTCCCATGCCCCCGGCGCGGTGCTGGACTCGTACCGGCGCCGCACGTACTCGTCATCGGTGGGGTATCCCGGGTCGTGAAACAGGGCCTCGACGATGCGGCGCATGCCCGTCGGCGTGGCGTCATATTGTTGCAGCGCCTCGAAGTGTTGATTCTGTTGAATTTCGCCGCCCCCGCAGATGATTGCCAGGCTGCGGGCCGGCAGCAGGGGCGTGTCCGAGGTGGCGTCGGTGAGCAGGTTGATGGCGCCCATCGAGTTGCCCACGAAGTGCGCGGAGTCGATGCCGAGCAGCTGGCAGAACCGCGCCACGTGGCGGATTCGCATCGCGCGCCCGTCCACGAAATCGATCACCTTGGCCGACTGCCCGAAGCCCAACTGGTCCGGCGCCAGCACTCGGTGCCGGGCGGCGAGCGCCGCGATGTTGCGCTCCCAGCCGAGTTCGGCGCAGGCACCGAACTCACCGCCGTGCAGTAGCACCACCGGCTCGCCGTCGCCCGCTTCCAGATAACTGGTGAGCAGGCCGTCGACCAACATGGTCTTGCGACGGGTCTGGATCACTTGATCGCTATCGGGTTCACCGGTGAGCCCACGGCGCCGACGACCCGCAGGGGCGGCGCGACGAGCTGGAACTCGTACACGCCGTCGGCGGCGCAGTCCTCGGCCAGCGCGGTGAGATCCCAGTATTCGCCGAAGATCATCCCCATGTCCCGCAGGCAGAGCAGGTGCAGGGGAAAGGTGACTCCTTCCACGCCCGACACCAGGTCCTCTACCTGAAGGTTGTCGGCGGCCACCGCGGCGATCTCGTGATCGTGCAGCCACTGCGCGCATCGCCAGTCCAGCCCGGAGTAGCCCTCGGTCTTGTTCCCCGTCATGGCAAACCTTGTCCACCAACCGGTCCGGATCAGCACGATGTCGCCTCGCCCGATCGTCACGCCCTGCGCGCGAAGCACGTCGTCGAGTTCTTCCGGGGAGATCGGGTTGCCGGCTTCGAGGAAGATCTCGGCGCCCCGGTGGCGAACCAAATCCAGCAACACCCCGCGGGACGTGATGCCCTTGACGTCGACCTTGTCGATGCCACAGTGGTAGGCGCCCATGCTGGTCACCGAATCCGCGGCGAAGCCGTTGTAGAGGTGATCGTCGTAGTAGACATGGGACAGCGCATCCCACTGGCTCGCCGCCTGCAACGGCATGATGATGATGTCGTCGTTGAAACGAAACGGGTTGTCGGCGGTCATGTAGCCACTCAGCTGCTGCGCTAACGGGTTACGTGGCCAACTGGGTCCATACTTGGCTAGCGTGTTCACGTCGCCGCCGTCCACCGTCATGACGTGGACCGGGTTGTGCCGGAACTCGAAGGCGCCCTGCGGCCCCGACGCGCCGAAGTCGACGCCGAGCGGAAACACCTTGCCGTGCCTGACCAAACCCGCGGCCTGGGCGATCTTGTCCGCGGTGATGAAGTTCAGCGTGCCCAGCTCGTCGTCGTCACCCCACCGTCCCCAATTGGAGACGTCACGCGCGACCCGTCGGAAATCGGTCAAGTCGGTCACGGGGCTCCTTCCTGCCCTAGGAGGTCACGCGCAATCGCGGCGCCCACGTTGCCGCCGTCGACCCAGAGGATCTGCCCCGTGATATAGCTGGCGGCACCACTATTCAAGAAGAGCAACACCGCCGCCTGCTCGGCGGGGTCGGAAACCCTGCCTAGGGGCTTGGGGATGTCGTCGAGGAAGCCCTGCCCGTAGGCCGTGCGCAGCTGATCGAGGATCGGGGTCTCGGTGACCCCGGGCCCCGAGCAGTTGATGCGAATGCCCTTGGCGCCCAGCGGCGTAGCGCTTCGCGCGGTATAGAAGATGATCGCTTCTTTGGACAGCTGGTAGCCGTTGCCCAAGATCTCGGGATTGGCGTGGCACCAATCGATGCCCTCCTGCATCGTCGCGGTGTTCAGCAGGGGCGCCACCGCCGAGGCATGTTCGCGATAGGAAGCCGCGGCGAGCGATGAGACACTGACAATCGACGATCCCGCGACCATCATCGGTACCAGCGACTCGGTCAGGTGGCGCAGGCCCAAAAAATTCACCGTGGCCACCAGCGCCGGGTTACCGATCCCCGACGAGACACCGGCGACATTGAACAGCGCGTCGACCGGTCCCCCGATCGACGCCACGGCGTCGTCGATCGAATGCCGGTCAGCGAGGTCGATCTCACGGAAGTCGGTCAGCCCGAAGTCGGGCCGGCACTTGTCCAGCCCGATGACATCGGCACCCAGTTCCGTGAGCTGGCGGACCACATGCCCACCGATGCCCGAGGCGCATCCGGTCACCACCGCCCGGCGGCCGTCGTAACGCCAGAGCGCGTCGATGGTTCCCAAGGCCGTCTCCTAGTTCAGCGACCTTCACCGAGTCACTTCTGCTGCTGCTGTTCTTTCAACCGCTGGGCCGCCTGCACGCGGCCCTCGTTTATTTCCGCCATGGCTTCGGGGATCTCGCTTGCGGTGAACTTACCGCCCCGACCGGTCGGCAGGCCGCCAAACGAGTACCGTTCGTCGAACTGCGGTGCCGTGGATGCCGGCCGCCGCGCCTCCACCTTTTCGATGACGGGCTCGAGCCGCTTGGCCTTCTCGGCCACCGCCTTCGCGTCGCGCTCGATGAACTCGGGCAGCACCTCTTTGCCCATCAGCTCGATGGACTCCATGGTGCCCTCGTGGCTGCGGGGGTTGAGCAGCAGGATGATCTCGTCGACGCCGCTTTCCTCGTAGCCGCGCAGGAATTCTCGGACGGTCGTGGGCGATCCGATCGCCCCCCGCCCCGGGCCGTACGCCAGCGTCGGATCCTTTTCGACCTCTTCGAGATACCGCTTCCACACGCCGGTCCGTCCGGGGGTGTGCACCCCCGTCATGTAGTAGTGCATGATCCCGAACGAGAAGAAGCCGCCGCCCTGCCCCAGCCGTTGCAGCGCCTGCTCGTCGGTCTTGGCGACCATCATCGACAGGTCGCCGCCGATGGCCAGGATGTTCGGATTGATGCGCGGCGTGACGGGCACGCCGTTCTCTTCGAATTCCTTGTAGTAGCCGTTCACCCGCTCGGTCAGCGGCCCCGGGCCGGTGTAGGCGAAACTCAAAGCGCCGATAGCCTTTTGGGCGGCCATCTGCACGCTGGCCGGCCGCGTGCATGCGACCCAGACCGGCGGATGCGGCCTCTGCAGCGGCTTGGGAACGACGTTGCGGGCCGGCATCTGGACGTGCTCACCGTTGAAGCCGGTGAACGGCTCCTCGATCATGCAGCGGATCGAGACCTCGAGGGCCTCCTCCCATTGGGCCCGCTTGTCGGCGGGATCGATGTTGAATCCACCGAGTTCACCCACTGAGGAGGATTCCCCGGTGCCGAATTCGACTCGGCCGTTGGAGAGCAGGTCGAGGGTGGCGATGCGTTCGGCGACGCGGGCCGGGTGATTGACCACCGGCGGCAGGTGCATGATGCCGAATCCCAGCCGGATGTTCTTGGTCCGCTGGCTGGCTGCGGCCAGGAATATCTCGGGCGCCGTCGAGTGGCAGTACTCCTCGAGGAAGTGGTGCTCGGTCAGCCAGACGGTGGAGAAGCCGGCCTTGTCCGCGGCCTCCACCTCGTCGAGGCACTCTTGCATCATGACGTGCTCGTCGTCGGGTGCCCACGGCCGCGGCAGGGCGAACTCGTAGAACAGGGATACTTTCATCGCTACCTCCTATGAGAATTAAGGGTCCGGTTGGCTGCATGTGCGGCAATGTGATTCGCCGCAACAAACCCGAAGGTCATCGCGGGGCCGATGGTGGCGCCCGCCCCGGCGTAGCTGCGTCCCATCACCGGCGCGGAGGTGTTTCCCACCGCGTACAGCCCGGGCAGCACGCTGTCATCGTCGGTCAGCACCCGCGCGTATTCGTCGGTGCGCAGGCCACCCGAGGTGCCGAGGTCGCCGAGGACGATCCGGAACGCGTAGTAGGGCGGGTCGCCCAGCGGGTGCAGGTTCGGGTTGGGCAGGGTCGGATCGCCGTAGTAGTTGTCGTAGACGCTGTCGCCCCGGCGGAAATCGTCGTCGTGACCCGTGCGGGCGAGTTCGTTGAAGCGGCGGGCGGTTTCGGCCAGATTCGCGGCCGGCACGCCGATCGCGGCGGCCATCTCCTCCCACGTCCCCGCCGCCTTGACGACGCCGGATTCGAGCCAAGCCCGGGGGACCTTACGGCCCGTGGGCACCGGCGCACCCGGGATCTTGGGGATGGGAAGGTGCCCGCCGATGACATAGCGATTCCACGACCTGTGGTCGGTGATCAGCCAGCAGGGGATGTGGGTGACCCCGCTCTGGTGGCCATCGATCATGGCGTGGCCAAAATCCATGTAGGGCGCCGCCTCGTTGATGAAGCGCTTGCCGTCGCCGTTGACGATGAACTGTGCCGGCATCATGCGTTCGTTGAGCATGAATTGCATGCGGCCATCCGGCCATTGGATGGCGGGAAACCACCACGCCTCGTCGAGCAGGTCGGTTGCGGCGCCCAGCTTTTGGGCCGCGCGGATGCCGTCTCCCATGGCGGCGGGGTTACCGAAACTCCAGTCCTGGTCCACCACGGGCAGCAGTTCCTTGCGCCAGGCCAGGTCGTGGTCGAAGCCGCCGGAAGCCAGGATGACGCCGCAGCGCGCGCCGATCCGCTGCTGGATTCCATTTCGTTCCACCGCCGCACCCGTCACCGCGCCGTCGGCGTCGGTGAGCAACTCGGTCATCGGCGAGTCCAGCCACAGCGGGATGCCACGTTCGGTCATGGTCAGTCTGAGGCGGGCGGCCAGGGACTGCCCGATGGCGGCCATCCGCTCGCCGAACACCCGCGCCCTGACCATCCGCGCGATCAGCTTGAGCAGTACGCCCTTGCCGGCCCAGGATTGCCGGATCCGGTAGAAGGCCCGAAGTTCCTTGGGTCCCAGCCAGATTCCCTTGGGCGCCAGTGCGAGGGGTCGCAGGAGGCGCCGCTCGTCGGGGCCCAGCGCGCGCAGGTCGATGGGCGGCACGTTGATCGTGCTGCCGAGTTCGGACCCGCCGGGAAGTTCCGGATAGTAGTCCGCGTAACCGGGCTTCCAGACGAATTCACACCAGCCGGAGAGCCGTTCGAGCAAGGCGAGCATCATTGGTGCGGATTCGACGTACTGCCGTATCCGCGCCTCGCTGACGAGTCCGTCGGTGATCCGCCGCAGGTACTCGACCACACCCTCGGGTGCCGGCGCGTAGCCCTCCCTGCGCTGCGCGGGCGCCCCCGGCACCCAGATGCCGCCCCCGGACAGCGCGGTGGAACCACCGAAGTACGAGGACTTCTCCACGACCAGCGCGTCCAGGCCGGCGGCGTTGGCCGTCAGGGCGGCGGTCATCCCTCCGCCGCCCGATCCGACGACGAGCACGTCGACCACGTGGTCGAAACCGTCCGCCGCGCCGGTCATTTCGGCACGGCCGTTCTGATGGCGAAGCCGGCGATCAGTTCTTCGGCCGGTTTGTAGTAGCGCTCGACGGTGTCGTAGGGCCCGCCGCGGGCCAGCGCCGCGAACGCCGCGACCCAGGTTCGGATTTCCTGGGCCGAGCTGCCGCCCTCGTGGGCGACGAACGAGTTCGACCACTGGTCGAGTTCGTCCAGCCACCCGCCGTCGATGATCTCGAGAAAGCGCTGATCCCACACCGGGTTCAACGCCTGCAGGTCGCTGTCGCCGGCCGCGAAGCGCTTGGCCGCGTCGATCACGGCGGCCTGCCGGGCCTGCCGCTGCTCGGCCGTCATCGGCCGGCCGTGCACGATGCGCTCGAGCACCGGCGGCGGCGCGGTGGCCGGCGTGGGCACCGGCGGGCTGTGTGAAAGGCCGCCGGATCCCAGCAGCAACACCCGCTTGTCCAACGTGGCCAGATACGAGCCGACCGCGGTCCCAAGCGCACGGCAACGACGTAATGGCCCCAGCGGCACGCCGATCGCGTTGATGAAGATCGGTATCACCGGGCGGGAAGTGGCCTCTCCGAACAGCTTCTCGAGCGGCTGGACGGTGCCGTGGTCCACCTCCATGCAGGCCGAAACCGCGATGTCGACCCCGGCGTCGAGCACGGCTTCCGCGCACTCGGTGGCGAGCTGCTCGGGAACGTGCAGCGGGCCGGCATGGGTGCCGTAATCCCCAACCCCGTTGGCGCTCGTGCCGATACAGAAGGGCGGCATCATCTTGTGGAAGAACCCGTTGTAGTGGTCCGGGGAGAAGATGACGACGAGTTCGGGGTCGTAGTCGGCGACGAACCGTCGCGCGTCGGCGATCGCGGCTTCGATGTCGTCAAGCAGGTCCTGCGGCGGCCCCGGAAGATTCAGGAGCGGGCTGTGCGACATACAGCACAGAGCCAGTGCCACTTTGCGTGTCACCCCCTCTCGGGGTGAGGGGGAGCGCGGCAAGGAGCGCGGCGCTCAGGTCGGGGGCGCGCTGGGCGATGCAGGCGCCGGCGATGCACCGATCGGGACGCAGGAACAACACCGACTCCTGGTGGGTGTCGAACCACGATTTGACGGCACCGCTACCGTCGCCGACGATCACGACGTCGGGATCGTCGTGTCCGGTCCAATGCAGCTGGGTCAGGGGTCGCAGCGCAATGAACTTCGCGCCCAGCGCTTTCCAGTTCGCGAAGGCGACGTCGCCGAGTATCTTGCGCGGGTTGTTGTTCCAGCACAGCACGGCGAACCAGTCGCCGATTACGTCGTCCAGCAACACGTCCCGCTGCTCGCGGGTGTCGACCCGTGGCTGGATGAACAGGGTGCCCACCGGTGAATCCGCCCGCCCGGGCGCGCTGTGCACGACGGCACCCTGCTCGTAACGGGGCATCGGTTTGAACCGCATCTCCAGGACATAGCGCTTGAGCGACGGGACGATCGACGCGGAGCGCACCAGGAGGTCGCGCGCGCCGGCCACCCTGCGGTTGGTCGGCGAGATCACTCGACCCACCATGGTGGAGAGGTCGATCATCGCTCGCGCGTGCTTGCGCCGCTCGATGTCGTAGGTGTCCAGCAGCTTCTCGTCGGCCCGGCCGCTCACGACCGCGGCGAGCTTCCAACCGAGATTGGCAGCGTCGCGGATTCCGCTGTTGTAGCCCTGGCCCTGCCAGACCGGCATCAGGTGCGCGGCGTCCCCGGCCAGCAGCAGCCGGCCCTTGCGGAACGCGCCGGCGATCCGCGAGTGGTGGGTATAGACGCGCCGCCGGATCACGTCGACGCGCTCCGGGTGCGGCACCATCCGGGCCAGCATCTGGGTCAGGAACGCCGGGTCTTCGGCCTGCTCGTCGGTTTCGTCGGCGTGAATCATGAACTCGAACCGCCGGATTCCGTGCGCGATCGAGATCGAGGCGTACGGACGTTCGGGGTCGGCGCCGACCTCGCTGTTGGGGTGGCCGAGCGGGTCGTTGGCGACGTCGACCACCAGCCAGCGCGTCGAGGATGTCGTCCCGTCGAAGGACACGCCCATCATGCGGCGGGTCATGCTGCGACCGCCGTCGCAGCCGACCACGTAACGCGTTCGTAGGCTGGACGATTCGTGGTCGCGTCCGCCACCGAGTTCGACGGTCACGCCGTCGGCGTCTTCCCGGCATGCCGTCATCGGACGTCCCCACCACACGTCGACGTGCTCGAAACGGTCCAAGCCGGCCAGCAGTTCGGCGTCGACAAGCGGTTGGACGAAGCCGTTACGCTTCGGCCAACCGAAACGCGCGTCGGGCGGGGCCATTTCGGCGAGCACGCGGCGCTTGGCGTCGACGAAACGCAGGATCTGGTTGGGCACCGTGTGCGGGACGACCCGGTCGGCCAGCCCCACCGACTGGAACGTCCGCAGCGCCTCGTCGTCGAGCCCCACCCCACGTGGATAGTCGATCAGCGTGTCGCGTTCTTCGACCACGACCGTGCGGATGCCGCGCAGGCCAAGGATATTGGCTAACGTCAGGCCGACCGGTCCCGCCCCGACCACGACTACGTCGGTCTCGATTCCCGCCCGCTCGACCATCACCGCCCCAACAGGAAGTCGAGGTGTAAACGATTGAAGGTCTTCGGATCCTCGTACTGCGGCCAGTGCCCGCAGCCGGGCATCACCTCGAAGCGCGCGCCCGGGATCATCGACGCGATGCGGCGACCCTCGGCGACGTCGGCGGTGGGGTCGTCGCTGGTCCACAGCACCAGCGTCGGCGCGATGATCGCGCCGTATTCGTCCGGGCCGATGATGTTGCGCGCCCGAATCTCGGGGTCCTGCAACGCCATGATGTCGCGCATGGCATCGACGAATCCCGGTTGGCGATAGACGCGTTGGCGGCTGGCGACCAAGTCGTCGTAGTCCTTGGACTTGTCCGCCATCAACCACTTGATCCGCGCTTGGACCGTCTCCCACGTCGGGTCCTCGGCGGCCGCCATCGACAGGGTGATGATCCGCTTCATCACCACGGGATCGGCTTGGGAACCGCCGGCGGTGTTGAGGACGAGCCGGTCCACCACGTCGGGATGGTCGATCGCGGCGCGGGCCGCCACCCAGCCGCCCAGCGATTCGCCGCTGATGCCGGCGCGATCGACGCCGATGGTGCGCAGGACGGCCATCAGGTGCTCGACGTAGTGGCGGACCTCCAGCGGGTGGCCCGGCTTGTCGGTGTAACCGTGGCCCAGCATGTCGATGGACCAGGTCCAGAAGTGCTCGGCGTGCGCGGCGAGGTTGCGCACGTACGCCTCGGCGTGGCCGCCGGACCCGTGCAGCAGCATCAGCACCGGGTTGCCCGGGTCGCCGGCCCGCAGGTAGCGGGTCCGCACGCCGCCGGCCTGGAGGTAGCCCTGCTCAAACGCGACGCCCTGAAGATCGCTCCAGATGCTCTCGAACTCCGCCACGATCCCTCTCTGGCCCAAAGTCGGGGAAATCTCGTTCTCGTTTTTGACGTATCGTGTGTGCTAATATCGCACACTAATGTGCGTTATATATAGAGCTTCGCTCTCGGGCCTGGGTCTGTCAAGGCTGTGACGGGTTCGGGAACCGGTTCGCAGACGCTGGCCCGGGGGCTGACCGCGCTGCAAATGGTCGCGGAGTCCCCCGCCGGGCTCACCGTGCAGCAGCTCGCCGACCAAGTCGGGGTGCATCGCACGATCGCCTACCGGCTGCTGACGACGCTGGCGGAGTTCCGGCTGGTGGCCAAGGGAGAGGACGGGCGCTATCGGCCCGCCGCCGGACTCGCCGTTCTGGGCGCGTCATTCGACCGCAACGTGCGCCAACTCAGCCTGCCAACGCTGCGTGCGCTGGCCGACGAGCTCGGCACCACGGTGTCGTTGCTCATCGCCGAGGGCGACCAGCAGGTGGCCATCGCGGTGATCGTGCCCAGCCACGTGGCCTACCAACTGTCGTTTCACGAAGGCAGCCGCTACCCCCTGAACCGCGGCGCCGCCGGAATCGCCTTGCTCGCGAGCATGCCCCCGCGTCCGGGGGAACGGGACCTGGTCACCCGCGCACGCGAATGCGGGTGGGTGACCACGTACGGCGAAATCGAGCCGAACACCTACGGCCTCGCCGTCGCGGTGCGCCGCCCGGCCCCGTCCCCGCCAACCTGCATCAACCTCATCTCGCACCGGGAAGACGTGGTGATGCGCGGAAAAGACGCAGTCGTCAAAGCCGCGAGGCAGTTGTCCGAACTGCTGAGCTGAAGGGATACCGATCCATGTCGTGGGACATGCAAGCCGACGTAGTCGTACTCGGCAGTGGTGGCGCCGGGCTTACCGCCGCCCTCACCGCGGTGGCGTCCGGGGCTTCGGTGGAGGTCTTCGAGAAGGCGCCAACCGTTGGCGGCACCACCGCGGTGTCGGGCGGCGTGGTGTGGATTCCCGCCCATAATCGTTCGCCCGAAGGGGAATTGACGACCGCCGACGCGCTGCGATACCTGCGCGCGCAATCCCTCGGCTCGATGGACGACGAGCTGGTCGAGACGTTCGTGCACACCGGTCCGGCCATGCTCGACTTCGTCGAGGCACACAGCGGCCTGCGCTTCGAGATCGCCACCGGTTTCCCCGACTATCAGCCCGAGTTGCCGGGCGGGCAACCGACCGGAGGCCGATCGCTTACTGCCGCTCCCTTCGATCTCGCGCAGTTGGGCGAATGGGCCACGCGGATCACGTCGTTTCCCGCCGACTGGTCCAACGTCGGTTTCGACGCCGAGACCAGGGCGCGTCTGCACGCGGCGATCGACGAACGAACCAGCCACCTCTGCGTCGCCGGCACCGCGTTGATCGCGGGGCTCCTCAAAGGCCTGCTGGACGCCGGGGTCACCCCGCACACCGGCGCGCGCGCCGAACAACTGATCGCCGAGGGCGGAGAAATCACCGGGGTGCGGATCAGCCTTGCGGGACGCACCGTCAACGTTCGCGCCCGGCACGGCGTCATCCTGGGCACCGGCGGCTTCGAATGGGATCCCGCTCTGGCGCAGGCCTTTCTGCGTGGCCCGATGCACGGCGCGGTCTCTCCGCCAAACAACACCGGGGACGGTCTGCGCATGGCGATGGCACACGGCGCCGACCTGGCGAACATGGGTGAGGCCTGGTGGGTACCGATCGTGCAGATCCCCGGCGACACCATCGACGGCAAGCCCCGCAGTCGCAGCGTGCGGTTGGAACGAACGCGGCCACGCAGCATCATCGTCAACTCGGCGGGGCGCCGCTTCGTCAACGAGGCATGCGATTACAACTCGATGGCCGGCGCCTTCCACTACCTCGATCCCCGCGGTGGCTACGTCAACGACCGCGGCTGGATGGTGTTCGATGCAATTCACTTGCAGCGCTACGGATTCCTGGGTGTCGAACCGGGGCAGCCCGTTCCGGACTGGTTCTGCGAGTCGGCCGACCTCACCGAGTTGGCCGCCAAGGCGGGCATCGACGCCAACGGCTTGATCCGCACCGTCGAGGACTGGAACCGCCACGTGGCCGCGGGGGCCGACCCCGACTTCGGGCGCGGATCCAGTGCCTACGACGGCTATTGGGGCGACGACAGCGCGACCACCCTCGCCGGCAAGACCCTCGGCCCGATCGACACCGCCCCCTACTATGCGGTGCCCGTGTGCATCGGCGCGATGGGCACCAAGGGCGGCCCCCGCACCGATCGCGACGGGCGCGTGCTGCACGTCGGCGGCGACCCGATACCCGGGCTGTTCGCCGCGGGCAATGCGATGGGGGGCGTCACCGGACGGGCCTATGGCGGTGCGGGCGGGACACTGGGTCCGGCAATGGTTTTCGGTTACCGCGCCGGCCACGCGGCCGCCACCGGGAAGTCCGTCGACCTGAAGTAGCGGGCCGCGAATGTGGGTGGCGGCCTATCGCGCGATCGGCAGCTCGATGCAAACGTGGGTGCCCACCGGCCCGTCGAGGAAGATGAACCTTCCCCCGGCGGCCTCGATGCGGGCCCGGTGGGAAGCGACTCCGATGTGGCCTTCGCCCAGGCGGCGCGCCATCGTCTCGTCGTCGAACCCCACGCCGTTGTCGTTTACATGCAAGACGCAGGTCTCGTCGGTGATGCCGAGCATGATCGAGGCGCTGTCGGCCCGCGAATGTTGCACCACGTTGGACAGCAGTTCGCGCACGGCACCGAAGACCACCGGGTCGATCTCGCTGCGAATCGGGTAATCGATGTCGGTCTGAATCTCGATACCGGATCGTTGCGCGGTGACGGTGGCCAGTTGCTGAACCGCGGCCGCCAAGCCGACCTGCTCGAGGACGGCCGGATGCAGCTCAAAAGTCGCCTGCCGCAGTCGCTCCGAGGCCAGTTGCAGACCGGCCATCGCGCGCGCGACGCGGTCATCACCGGGCAGCGCCGCGTCCAACTCGACGAGTTCCTGACGCACCGCCAGGATGTCCTGCAGCGGGCCGTCGTGAATGGATTCCGATATCCGCCGCTGCTCGACGTCGGACGCGGTCATGGTCTGAGCGAGCAGCTCCTCGCGCAGCGTGCTGAGCCCGGCCACCGAACGGGTGTGCCGCTCCTCGACCCGAACGGCCACAAACGCGGTGACACACAGGAATCCGTACAGCAGGAACCGAAACGTGGCCTCGGTGACGCCGATCGAGCCGACCATCTCCGGGTCCTCGAGGACCGCGATCGCGAAACCCACCATCGAAAAGATCAGCACGACCGTCGCCCGCCGGGACGAGACGTCGAGGCCGATCAGGATCGGCAGCGCCGTCATGATGAGGAGGGGATGGAGGCCGTTGGTGGACAAAACCTGGAAGACCGTCAGCACGACCACGTCGATGACGGTGAACGTGAAGGGCTCCAGGCGGCCGACCTGGGCCAGCCGGCCCCGGCCGAGCGATCGCCGGCTGCGCGGGAAGGCCAGCGCCAGCGCGCACGTCGCGACGACCGCGTACGCCACGATCAGCTGAGTTTGCTGAGCCCACTCCGACCGGCGGGTGCCGCTGAGCATCGCGGCCACCATGAGGCCCACCACGCCGACCCGCAGGACCGACGCGAGCCGGTAGGAGCGCAGCTGGTGAAGCTTGCGCACCCGGCCCAGTTCCGCGTCGCTGGCGACCGCCACGCGAACACCGTACTCACCCGCGCGGTCATCTCACGGCAAAGCGCCCGGACACGCATCGCACTTTTCTCCAATTTGATCGACGCTTTGCGGGCTAAACTCATCGCCATGGCCGGCCCAGCGACGCCCGACATGGTGCGGGTGGTTGTGGGCGACGATCACCCGCTCTTTCGTGAGGGCGTGGTGCGTGCGCTCTCGGCGAGCGGTTCGGTGGATGTGGTCGCCGAGGCGGAGGACGGCTCGGCGGCATTGGAATTGATCAAGCAGCACCGGCCCGACGTCGCCCTGCTCGATTTCCGGATGCCCCGCATGGACGGCGGCCAGGTGGCGGCGGCGGTGCGCAAGCAGGAACTGCCGACCCGCGTGCTGCTGATTTCGGCCCACGACGAGCCCGCCATCGTGTACCAGGCACTGCAGCAGGGCGCCGCCGGGTTCGTGCTGAAGGACTCGACCCGCAGCGAGATCGTCAAGGCCGTCCTCGACTGCGCGCAGGGCCGCGACGTGGTGGCGCCCGCCCTGGTCGGGGGCCTCACCGCGGAGATCCGCCACCGGGCCGAGCCGACCGGACCCGTCCTGTCCGCGCGAGAACGCGAGGTGCTGAACCGGATCGCGCGTGGTCAAAGCATCCCCGCGATCGCCGGCGAACTGTACGTCGCCCCGTCGACGGTCAAGACGCACGTGCAACGCCTCTACGAAAAGCTCGGCGTCAGCGATCGCGCGGCCGCCGTCGCCGAGGCGATGCGGCAAGGACTGCTCAGCTAGCGGCCGACCAGTGGTCCGGCTCGCTGACGGCCGCCGCCCCCTCCGCCCGCAGCGCGTTCGCGAAGGCCGCGGCCTCGGCCACCAGGTGGCGAGCGCGGCGCTCCACCTCGTAGAGGTGGCCGGCGCTCACACCGGCGCGGGTCAGCTCGCGTCGGGCGAAAACCAGTGGGTCGACGCCGGAGGGGTGGTTGGTGCGGTAGGTGACCGCCTCGACCATGCTGGGTCCGGCGCCGGCGCTCGCGCGATCCGCCGCCTGGGAGACCGAATCATACACGGCTCCAACGTTTTTGCCGTCCACCGACAGCACCGGTAGTCCGTGGCGCTCCCGCGGGCCCCGGCGCACGCCGGATGCCTCGCGGATGTTCTCGACGACGAACACCACGGGGAGCCGCCACGACAACGCTATGGCGGCGGCCGATTTGAACTCCGCGGAATTCACCGCGTCATCCCCGATGACGCACAGCGTGACGTTGCCCTCGCCGGCCACCTGCTGGGCATAGGCGTCACCAAGGGCGAACAGGATCGACTGCCGCAACGGGTCCGCGCCGGCGAAGATCTGCTTCCATTCGGTCGCGAACGGGCTTTCCTTGCGACCGACGGCCACGGCCGGGCGGGGGGTGATCATCTCGGCGATGGCCGGCCCCAGGGGCAGGAGGTGGCCGACCC
Source organism: Mycobacterium sp. ACS4054 (assembly GCF_001667275.1). Lineage (GTDB taxonomy): Bacteria > Actinomycetota > Actinomycetes > Mycobacteriales > Mycobacteriaceae > Mycobacterium. Next base: position 126,372 of record NZ_LZHV01000061.1, on the reverse strand, counting down.
GCTGGGCGTGCTCGAAATGGCGGATCGAGGTGCTCATGATGTCGCCCGGCCGCAGGGCGGCGATGGTTCCGACGGCCACGGCCTCCTGGCCGAACGCGGCCACCATGGGTCCGTTGAGCAACCCGTCGATGCGCGACTCTTCGAGCGCCATGTCGAGCAGTCGCAGGACCCACATGCGGCGGTACAGCTCCAGCTGCTCACCGACGTTTGCGGCCGACATTTCGGGGTTGCGAGCCATCTGCGGGGTCTCCTCACTCATCGCGGATCGTGCCGTTGGGCACAAGATCAAGGTAGGGAGATTTGCCCGGCCGCAACTCCGCCGATCGGTCCGCGAACGGGGTGAATCCCGGTTCCCCCGATCGGGGGACACGAAGAGCGCTTAGTCCTGGTCGCAGGGGGTCGGCGAGAGCAGCTGGTCGGCCGCCGAGTACGGGTCCTGGTCACCGTCGACGACGGTCTGGGCGAGCCGGTCGAGCTCCGGCCTGCCCCGCAGCCGGGTTTGGGCCAGCGACAGGATCTGCGCCCGGGCGCGCGCCCGCCGGCGGGCGCGGCTGTCGGCGCGGTGGTGGTCTTCGATCGCGGCCACCAGCTCCGCAATCCCCTCGCCGCGGTCGGCGACGAGACTCACGATCGGCGCATCGGTCTCGGCGCGCAGATCCCGCACGGTCTGTTCGGCGCCGTCGCGGTCCGCCTTGTTGACGACGACGATGTCGGCGACCTCCAGCACGCCCGCCTTGGCGGCCTGGATCGCGTCGCCGGCACCGGGATTGAGGATGACGACGGTCGGGTCGGCGACGGCGGCGATCTCGATCTCGGACTGGCCCACCCCCACCGTCTCCAGCAGGACCACGTGGTAACCGATCGCCCCGAGCAGCCGGATGGCCGCGGGGACCGCGGCGGCCAGGCCCCCGAGGTGACCGCGGGTGGCCACCGACCGGATCAGCACGTCGGAGTCGTTGATGTGCGCGGCCATTCGGATTCGGTCGCCCAGCAGGGCCCCCCCGCTGAACGGTGACGACGGGTCCACGGCCAGCACCGCCACCCGGTCCCCCCGCTCCCGGTAGGCGCCGACGAGGGCGGCGATGGTCGTGGACTTGCCCGCGCCCGGCGGCCCGGTAATGCCGATGACGTTCACCGGTGACGGTTCGATACCGGCGAGCACCTCGTCGCGGCGTTCGCCCTCGACCAGGGAAAGGAGCCGACCCGCCGCGCGCGGAGATCCCTTGCGCGCGCCCTCGATCAGCTCGGCGATGTCCATTTAGGGGGCTGGCACCTCGATGACGGTGGCCGACCCCATGCCGCCGCCCGCGCACATGGCCGCGACCCCGATGCCGCCGCCGCGGCGGCGCAATTCATGAATCAGCGTGACGAGCATCCGGGCTCCCGTCGCCGCCACCGGGTGGCCCAACGAGCACCCGCTGCCGCTCACGTTGACCATGTCGGGGTCGAGCTCGAGCAGCTTGACGGTGGCCACGCACATCGCGGCGAAGGCCTCGTTGATCTCGAAGAGGTCGACGTCGGCGACCGAAAGCCCGCCGCGCGCAAGGGCTTTCGGGATCGCCTCGACCGGCGCCAGCCCGGTGATCGCCGGGTCGACCCCGACGGACGCCCAGGACCGCACGGTGGCCAGAGCCGGGAGGCCAAGCCCGTCGCTCGCGATGGTCAGCACGGCCGCACCGTCGTTGGCGCCGCAGGCGTTGCCCGCCGTGATCGAAAAGCCCTCGATTTCGGGGTGTAGCGGCTTGAGCGCGGCCAGCTTCTCCATGGTGGTGTCGCGGCGCGGGTGTTCGTCGACCGTGAACAGCCCGTGCGGCGTGTCGATTCCGACGATCTCTTCTTTGAAGCGGCCCTCGTCGATCGCGGCGATGGCGTTGCGGTGCGAGCGCAGCGCCCACGCGTCCATCTCCTCGCGACTCACGCCGGCCTTGACGGCGGCGTTCCAGCCGACGGTGATCGACATGTCGAGGTTGGGCGCCTCGGGGCTGTCGGGGTGGGTCGGGGGAAACCAGTCGACCCACTCCCCGTCGGCGTGGATCCGGGAGCGCGGCGAGGTGGAGGCCGAGTTGACCCCTCCGGCGATCACCAGCTGATCCATGCCGGCACGCACGCTCGCCGCCGCGCTCTGCACCGCCGCCTGGCCGGCCGCGCAGTGGCGATTGTTCGCCAGGCCGGGCACCTGGGTCAGGCCGGCGGTGATGGCCGCGTGGCGCGCGATGACGCCGCCGCCATACAGCCCCTCCCCGAGGATCACGTCGTCGACCTGCATGGGGTCCAAGTCCCTGACGGCTTCGGAGACCACGTGGTGCGCGAGGTCGAAGGCGCTGGTGTCGCGCAGCGTGCCCTTGCGGGCAGTGCCAATGGGCGTGCGTAGGGCGGACACGATGACGGCGTCAGGCACGGGTCTTCTCCGTTCAGCGAGCGCGTTGCGGGAGTTCGACGACCCCCGCGATTTATGAGAACACTATTCTCTCATTCTGAGAGTCAGCGTTGCAAGGAGCGGTCGGCTCGCGAGCAGTCGCAAAATCGCATATACCAGCATCGCGGGGTGCGATTCTGCGTCTGCTCGCCAACCAGGAGGCTCGTCGGCAATGGACGGAATGATCGCGGTTCCGGGCGGCAACGTGTGGTTCGAGCGCGTCGGCGGCGGACCGGGCCTTCCCCTGCTCGTCGTGCACGGCGGGCCCGGGTTGCCGCACACCTACCTGCGTTCGCTTCAGCGGTTGGCCGACGAGCGCGAAGTCATCTTCTGGGACCAGCTCGGATGCGGCAACTCCGAGCGCCCCACGAACCGCGAACTCTGGACCATGCAACGGTCGGTGGCCGAAATGGACGCCGTCGTAAAGGGCCTCGGCCTCAACGGCTTTCACCTCTTCGGCAACTCGTGGGGCGGGATGATGGCGCAGCAGTACGCGCTCGACGTGCCGTCGCGAGCCGTCAGCCTCACCATTTCGAACAGCATCGCGTCCATCCCACAGTTCTCGCAGATGGTGGCCCGGCTGAAAACCGAACTCGATCCCGAAACGCAATCCGCCATCGATCGGCACGAGGCCGCCGGTACCACGCATGCGGCGGAATACCAGGATGCCATCCGCACCTGGAACGAGACCTACCTGTGCCGCGTGCGCCCTTGGCCCGCAGAGCTTTTGGAAGCCTTCGCCAACATGGGCACCGACATCTTCGAGACCATGTTCGGGCCGAGCGACTTTCGCATCGTGGGGACGGTCCGCGACTGGGACGTCTTCGACCGGTTAGCCGAAATCACCCTGCCGACCCTCATCCTCGCCGGCAGGTTCGACGAATGCGTGCCCGAACACATGTGGGAGATGCATCGACGCATCGCCGGCTCGCGCTATGAGCTGTTCGAGTCGACCGCTCACATGCCCTTCATCGAGGAGCCGGACAAGTTCGACCGAGTGATGCGCGACTTTCTGCGGCTGCACGACTGAGCGGCGCCCTCAGTTCTTGCCGGCCGCCAGCTTGGTGACGATCGTCCGGAAGTCTTCGGTCGTGAACGACTGCTGCTCGGCCGACAGGGCATAGTCCAGGCTGGCCAGCACCGCCCGCTCGAGGTGGATGTTGAGCACCCGCTTGGTGCTTTCGACCGCCTGCTGGGGCAGCTCCAAAATCTTCTTGGCACAAGCGATCGCCTCCGCGAGCGGGTCGGCGGCGACGTGGTTGGCCAGCCCGAGTTCGACGGCGCGTTGCGCGCTGATCCGGGTGCCCGTCAACGCGAACTCCTTGGCCAGCAGCAGGCTGATGTGCAGCGGCCAGGTCAGCGGACCGCCGTCGGCGGCAACCAATCCCACCTGCACGTGCGGATCAGCGAGGTAGGCCTCTTCGGCGATATAGACGATGTCGCTCAGCGCCACCAGGCTGCAGCCGAGCCCCACGGCCGGGCCGTTGACCGCGGCCACCACCGGAATACGGCAGCGCGCCATGCCCAGCACGATCTCGCGGCCGTCCCGAATGGTCTTGGCCCGCAGGTCCGCATCGGCCGACAGCTCCTTGAGATACGAGAAGTCCCCGCCGGCCGAAAACGCCCTGCCCGCCCCGGTGATGACCGCCGCGCGGGCGGTGGGGTCATCGGTCAATCTCTGCCACAGGCGCGCGAGCCCGACGTGCAGGTCGTCGTTGACCGAATTGAGCGAGTCCGGCCGGTTCAAGGTGATGATCCGCAGCGGACCGTCGGCTTGGACGTCGATTTCGGCAGGCATGTCGTACACGTCAGACTCCTTCTATGGTCGTGACCCGCTTCACCCGGGCTACGCCCGCGTTCGCGATCACTCCTTCTATAGTCGTGACCCGCTTCACCCGGGCTACGCCCGCGTTCGCGATCACTCCTTCTATAGTCGTGACCCGCTTCACCCGGGCTACGCCCGCGTTCGCGATCACTCCGCCAATCCCAAAATGCGTGAAGCGATGATGTTCTTCTGTATCTGCGATGTCCCGCCCATCACGCTCTGCGCGCGGCTGTACAGGTACGCGCCGAGCAGGTCCGGATCGCGGGTCCCGGTGACCGCCAGCGCGGCGTGTCCCACGGATTGCTCGACCCAGGTCATCAGCAGCTTGTCGAGCGAGCCTTCGGGCCCGTGCGACACCCCGTCCAGCTGTTCGGACAACCGCCGCCGGACGTGATGGGTGAGCATCTCCGACTGAACCGCCGCCCACGCGAGCTCTTCGGACACCGGTCCGTCGTTGCGGGCGTACAGGCTTCGCACCAGCTTGCCGTAGCGGGCGGCGTAACCGAGCGTCGAGGGTTCGCGTTCGTGGCCGACGACGGTCATGGCGACCGCCCACCCGTCGCCCGGGGCTCCGACCATCCGGTCGGCCGGTATCTTCGCGTCGTCGAAGAACACCTGGCCGAATTCGTTGGTCACGCCGTTGATCATGCGCAGCGGGCGCTGTTGCACCCCAGGCTGTTTCATCTGAAGCACGAAGGCCGACAGGCCGCGGTGCCGCTTGGCGTCGGGATCGGTGCGGGCCAGCAGCAGGCACCAGTCCGCGACATCGGAGTAGCTGGTCCAGATCTTGTGCCCGTTCACCACGTAGGTGTCGCCCTCCAGGCGCGCGGTCGTGGTCAGCGAGGCCAGGTCCGAGCCCGCGCCGGGCTCGCTGAAGCCCTGACACCAGCGCTCCGTGCCGTCGATGATGCCCGGCAGGAACCGTTGGCGCACTTCGTCATTGGCGTGCCGGCCGATCCCGTAGATCAGATAACCCACACTGGGACGCGGCGGGGCGCCGGCCCGGGCGAGTTCCTCGTCCACGATGACGTCATAGACCGGCGGCAATTCCTGCCCGCCGTACGCCCGGGGAAACGACAGCCCGAAGAAGCCCTCGCGGTACAGGGCCCGGTGCCAATCGGCCTGACGGGCCCAGTACTCGTCGCCGGACCCGGAGAATTCCTTCGCGTGCACGGCAAGCCAGGACCGCAGTCGCTGCCGGAAGGCGGCTTCTTCTGGTGAGTCACGAAAGTCCAAGATCGATCTCCTTCAACGCGACGGGCCACAGCTCCGTCGAGATCAGGGCGCGGCGCAGGTGGACATGCACCAGGCAGTCCCAAGTGTTGCCGATCCCGCCGTGCACCTGAATGGCCGTCTCGCAGACGGTTCGGGCGGCGCGCGCGCAGTAGACCTTGGCCATCTGCGCGGCACGGATGGCGTCGGCGGGCGGCAGCTCGTCGACCGCCCATGCGGCGTGCCGAGACACGCTGATCGAACCTTCAATCAGTGCAAGGCTTTCGGCCAGCAGATGGGCGACGGCCTGATAAGACCCGATCTGCTTGCCGTATTGCTCGCGGATCTTGGCGTAGTCGACCGCGACGGCGTGCGCACCCCGGGCGACACCGACCAGGTCCGCCGTCGTGGCGACCAGCGCGAGCGCTCGCCATTGCGCCGCGACGTCGGCGGACACTTCGCCCAGCGCCACCGGCGTTCCCGCGATCGTGGCGTCGCTTCGGGTCAGGTCCACACCATCGATCAAGTCCTGAACTTCGGCGGCGAGCACCCCGCCATCGGAAACCCAAAGGGCTCGCTGGGCGCCCCGCGCGTCGATGGCGCGACCGTCGACCGCGATTGTCGCGCCCGCGCCGTCGGCGCCGACGTGGCGGGCCAGGTCGTCGGCGAGCACCGGACCGAGAAACGGAGTGTCGACCAGCCGGCGCCCGAATTCCTCGGCGACGATGGCCACCTCGACGCCCGACGCCCCGTCGGAGCGCAGTGACCGCCAGCCCGTCCCGGCAATCTGCTTGTCCAGACGCGCAATTCGGCCCTGGTCGTCGAGATCCTGGACCGCCGAGGGCCCCAGGTCATCGGCGAACTTGGCGGCGGCGTCGCGCAGTTGCTGTTGTTCAGCTGTCAGACGTACATCCATAGCGCTCCTTCAGCACTCGGCGCAGTACCTTGCCCGAGGGCAGGCGAGGAATGTCGGGCACGAACACCACCCGGCTGAGGTGTTTGTAGGAAGCCAGCCGCTGATCCACCCGGGCGGTGAGTTCACCGGCATCGACGGGCGCGCACGTCGCGACGGCGGCGACCACCGCCTCCCCGTTGAGCCCGTCGGGCACACCGAACACCGCGCAGTCTTTGACGGCCGGGTGGCCGTGCAACACCGTCTCGATTTCGGCGGGCGCGACCTGAAAGCCGCGCACCTTGATCATCTCCTTGCGGCGGTCGGTGATGCGCAGCCAGCCGCCGGTGTCGATCCAGCCGACGTCGCCGGTGCGGTACCAGCCGTCGTCGATTACCTCGGCGGTCGCTTCCGGCGGCAGGTAACCGGCCATCAGCGACGCGGACCGCGCCTGAATCTCCCCGATCTCCCCCGGGCAGACGGGCTCGCCCGTCTCCAGCGAGACCACCCGCACGTCCACGCCCGGCACGGGACGCCCAACGGAATCCAGGCGCGCGCCCTCGATCGGATTGCACGCGATGACAGGCAGTTCCGTGGTCCCGTAGGCCGGGACCCAGCCCACGCCGGTGCGCCGCGTCACGGTCCGCGCGACGTCGGCGCTCACGGGCGTGGCGCCCCACATGATGTAGCGCAGCGAGGACAGGTCATAGGACTCGAGCCTGGGATGCGAGGCGATGGCCAGCGCGATGGGTGCGACCGCCATTTCGACTGTGATGCGGTCGTTTTCGATGTGATGCAGCATCCGTTCGATGTCGAACCGGGAATGCAGCCGCAGGCTGGCCCCGGTGCGCAGGGCCGTGAGGATGTTGAGCAGGCCGAGGATGTGCGACGGCGGCGTGGCGATCTGGATGCGGTCGTGCCGGGTCAGCTGCAACGCCTCACGCCACTGCCGCACGGCCTCGTCGAGCGCCGCGTGGGTGTGCCGGACGGCCTTCGGCAACCCGGTGGTGCCGGAACTGAACACCAGCACCGCGTCGGACGCCTGCGGCGGTACCGCGTTCGTCGGCTCGCCGGGGGCGACGGGCTCGTCGAGGTGCAGCATCGGCATGACACCGGCCAGCACCGGATGGTCCCCGACGGCGTGCGCCGGTTCGGTGATTGCGAGCGCGTGGTCCACCTCGTCGCGCTTCCAGGCCGGGCTGAGGAGCACCGCCGTGGCGGCCAGCCGCCAGATTCCCAGCACGGCTGTGACGAATTCCGGGCGGTTGGACGCCATCACCGCGACCCGCTGACCTGCCGCGACACCGTTCTTGGCCAGGGCTGCGGCCCAGCCGTCGGCCAGCGCGTCGAGCTGGGCCGGGCTGAAACGCCGTTCCTCGAACACGACCGCGGCCGGCTCGGTCACGTCCCGTCCTTCCCTGACAGGCCGGGCTGACCTGACATCCCCACAAGCTTGAGAAGATCCTATCGCTCTGTGAGAATAGTATTCTCTATAGTGAAGAATGCAAGTACGGGAGGGGGCGGTCGAGGTGACAGTCACCCGAAGCATCGAGGAGACCCCACGGGTGACAAATCCGTCAAACGGCTCCGGCGCGGGCACGGTGACCATCCACATGGACCGCAAGAAGGTCTCGGTGCCGCTGGTCCCCGGCGAGACGCTCTTGCAGAGCGCGCGGCGGGCCGGCCTGGAACCGCCGTTCAGTTGCGAGGCCGGTAACTGCGGCACGTGCATGGCCAAGCTCGAGGAGGGCCACGCGACCATGCGGGTGAACGACGCTCTGGACGATGACGAGGTCGCCGAGGGCTACATTTTGACGTGCCAGGGCGTGCCGGATTCGGAGTCGGTCACGGTGCGCTACGAGTAGCGGCCCGAGGAGAGGTGGCGGCGATGGCCAAGGGAATCATGTACGTCGAAAGTCGGCCCAGTTCGCCCGAACGCGAACAGGAATACAACACCTGGTACGACGAAGTCCACATACCCGAACTGCTGGCGCTCGACGGAATAGTCGCGGCGCGACGGCTGCGCCCCGTTGACGGGCAGGGCCCCTATATCGCCATCTACGAACTCGAGGGCGACGACCTGCAGGCCATCTTGGACAACATGATCGCCAACGCCGGCCAGCTGCACATGTCCGACGCCCTGTTACTGGATCCCGCGCCCATTCCGAAACTGTTCAAGACGACCAGCGAGCGGAGCCGCTAATCCCGATGGCGACGTGTCGATGACGCCGAGCGTGCGGCTGGCCGCACAGTCGAGCCCGAGTGTGCGGCCAGCCGCACACTCGGCGGATTAGTCGCTCAATTCCGGCGGCGGCCGGTATTGCGGCTCGTAGCCCGAGACGTGGATCGGGCTCCCGACGAGGCGGAAATCCCCCGCGGTCACAACGACTTCCGGCGTCGCGTCGAGCGCCTCGGGCAGCGTCCGGACCGCCGCCGCCGGCACCCCGAGCGGGCGCAGCCGCCGCTCCCAGCCGGCGGCGCTGTCGGTGGCCAGCATCGCCGTGACGACGGCCAGCACCTCGTCGCGGCGGGCCACACGCTCGGCCATCGTTTCGAAACCCCCGATGCCCGCTTCGGCGGCGAACGACTTCCAGAAGCCGTCGTGCGTGATGAACAGCGCCAGATACCCGTCGGCGGTCGGAAAGAGTTGGGCCGGAACATAGTAGGAATGCGCCCCGTGGGGCCGCCGCTGTGGCCGGACCCCGCTGTTGAGATACGCGGAGGCGTGATAGTTCAGCTGCGAGAGCATGACGTCGCGCAGCGAGACGTCGACTTGGCCGCCGGTGCCCGAGATGATCTTGGCCAACAGCCCCAGCGCCGCGGTCATCCCGGTGGAGTTGTCGGCCGACGAGTAACCCGGCAGGGTCGGGGGGCCGTCCGGGTCACCGGTCAGGGCGGCGGTGCCCACACCGGCCTGCACCACATAGTCGAAGGCGGGATCGTCGCCGCCGTACAGGCCGAAGCCCGTAATCGCCACGCACACGATGCGCTCGTTGTGCCGTCGCAGCGTCTCATACGTCAACCCAAGACGGCGGATCGCCGATGGCTTCAGATTGACCAGCAGCGCATGCGATTCGGCCACCAGCTCACCCAGGCGTTGCTGACCCGTATCCGAGTTCAGGTCCAGACAGATGCTCGACTTGTTGCGGTTGAGGCTGGCGAAGTAGGTGGCCCCGACACCGCGGGAGATCTCGCCGCCACGCGGTTCGATCTTGGTGACCTCGGCGCCCAGGTCGGCGAGCAGCATGGTCGCGTACGGGCCGGCCAGCATCGTGCCGACCTCGAGGATGCGTATCCCCGCGAGCGGTCCGGTAGACGTCACCGCAATTCCGTTGCGAGCGCGGCGATCATCTCACGGGTGCGGCGCTTGGAGGCGACCAGCTCCTCGCGGTTGTCCCCGATGGGCAGCAGCCGCACCGACAGGTCGGTCACGCCGGCGTCGGCGAATCGGCGCATCCGGGTCAGGATGGCCTGCTCGTCACCGGCCGCACACAGGTCGCCGACATCGCGGGCATCACCGCGGTCCAGCAGCCGCTGGTAGTTCGGCGACACCTCGGCCTCACCCAGGATCCGGTTGGCCCGCTCCTTGGCCTCGTCGACTTGTGCCGGCGCACAAAGGCATACCGGGATGCCTGCGACGATGCGCGGCGCGGGGCGTCCGGCGTCGGCGGCGGCTTTGGTGATCTTCGGCGCGATGTGGTCTCCGATGGCCCGCTCGTCGGCCATCCACAGCACGGTGCCGTCGGCGAGCTCACCGGCGATCTGCAGCATCACCGGCCCCAGCGCGGCGAGCAGCACCGGCATCGGAGTGTCCGCGCCGATCGCCAGCGGATTGTGCACGGTGAACGAATCATTTTCGACGTCAACCGGTCCCGGCCCGGCGATAGCGGCGTTGAGCACCTGCAGGTAGTCGCGGGTGTAGGCGGCCGGCTTCTGGTACGGCACGCCGAGCATGTCACGGATGATCCAGTGGTGCGACGGCCCGACGCCCAGCGCCAACCGTCCACCCGCCACGGCATGCGTCGAGAGCGCTTGGCGGGCAAGGGCGATCGGATGCTGGGCCTGCAGCGGCACCACCGCCGTGCCCAGCTCGATGCGCGAGCTGTGCGCGGCCATCAGCGAAACCATGGTCAGGCAGTCGAAGTCGTTGGGCACCTGCGGCATCCACGCGGTGTCCAGCCCCGCGGCCTCGGCCCATGCGATGTCCGAGGCCAGCCTGTCCACCTTGCGGGCCATGTCGCCGCGCTCGGCGCCGATCATCACTCCGACGCGCACTGTTCCTCCACGGGTTCGGGGGTGCCGGTCAGGGTGCGGATTTCCCGCACCAGCACGTCGAGCGGTGTGCCGGTGGGGAATACCGCTGCGGCGCCGGCGGAGAGCAGCTTGGGCACGTCGGCGTGCGGGATCGTTCCCCCGACGACGACGGCGCCGTGGGCGGCGTCGGCGGCCCGCAGCGCCTCGATGGTGCGGGCGGTGAGCGCCAGGTGCGCGCCGGACAGGATGCTCAAGCCCACGACCGCGACGTCCTCCTGGACGGCGATCGAGGCGATGTCCTCGATGCGCTGCCGGATGCCGGTATAGATCACCTCGAAACCGGCGTCGCGCAGGGTGCGGGCGACGATCTTGGCGCCACGGTCGTGGCCGTCCAGGCCGGGCTTGGCGACGAGAATCCGGGCCGCCACTAGAACACCACCGGTTGCTGGAACTCGCCCCACACCGCCTTGAGCGCGGCGACCATTTCGCCGACCGTGCAATAGGCGTTGGCGCAGTCGATCAGCTTGTGCATCAAATTGTCGTCTCCTTCGGCGGCGCGCGACAGCGCCGTCAAACTGGATTGCACCGCGGCCGAATCCCTTTCGGCCTTCACCTTGGAGAGGCGCTTCAGCTGAAGATCGCGGCCCTCCGCGTCCAGTTCGTAGGTCACGACATCGGGTTCGGGCTCGTCGGTCACGAACCGGTTGACTCCGACGACGGGCCGGGAGCCACCCTCGATGTCCTGATGCACGCGGTAGGCCTCGTCGGCGATCAGGCCCTGCAGGTAGCCGTCCTCGATGGCGTGGACCATGCCGCCGTGTCGTTCCAGGTCGTCCATGATCTCTACGATCCGGGCTTCGGTCGCGTCGGTCAGTGACTCGACGAAGTAGGAGCCCCCCAGGGGGTCGGCGACGCTGGCGACGCCCGTCTCATAGGCGAGGATCTGCTGAGTGCGCAGCGCCAGTGTTGTGGTTTCTTCGGTGGGCAGGGCGAACGGTTCGTCCCACGCGGCGGTGAACATCGACTGCACACCGCCCAAGACCGCGGCCATCGCCTCGTACGCGACCCGGACGACGTTGTTGTGCGCCTGCGGCGCGTACAGCGACGCGCCGCCGCACACGCAGCCAAAGCGGAACATCGATGCCTTGTCCGTGGTCGCCCCGTACCGCTCCCGCACGATCGTCGCCCAACGGCGCCGCCCCGCACGGTATTTGGCGATTTCTTCGAAGAAGTCCCCATGGGTGTAGAAGAAGAAGGAGATCTGCGGGGCGAACTGGTCGATCGTCATCCGACCCCGCTCCACCACGGTGTCGCAATACGTCACCCCGTCGGCGAGGGTGAACGCCATCTCCTGCACCGCGTTGGCGCCCGCGTCGCGAAAATGCGCGCCCGCCACCGAAATCGCGTTGAAGCGTGGCACCTCGGCCGCGCAGAACTCGATCGTGTCCGCGATCAGCCGCAGCGACGGCTCCGGCGGCCAGATCCAGGTTCCCCGGGACGCGTACTCCTTGAGGATGTCGTTCTGGATGGTGCCGGTCAGCTTCGCCCGCGGCACCCCCTTCTTCTCCGCGGCCGCGACGTAGAACGCCAGCAGGATGGCCGCCGTCCCGTTGATCGTCATGCTCGTGCTGAGCTTGTCCAGCGGGATGCCGTCGAACAGGATCTCGAAGTCGGCCAGGGTGTCCACCGCGACGCCGACGCGGCCGACCTCCTCGCCGAACTCGGGATCATCGGAGTCGTAGCCGCACTGGGTCGGCAGGTCCAGCGCCACCGACAGCCCCGTCCCGCCTTGCTCGAGCAGGTAGCGGTAGCGGCGATTGGATTCCTCGGCGGTGCCGAAGCCCGAATACTGGCGCAGCGTCCAGAGCTTGCCGCGGTAGCCGGACGCGAAGTTACCCCGGGTGAACGGGAATTCCCCCGGCGCCGGAGGAGGCGCCGCAATGTCCCCCGGGCCGTACACCGGCGCAAGTGGAATGCCGGATGGTGTCTGGGCAGCGTTATCCATCGATGAATAACGTACTTGCAAAAAAAGAGAATGCCAATACCGTATGCCTGACCTGGTCAAATACGTCCGGGCGGCTACGCCCGGCAGAGGATTTCGCCGTGCGGGAGGGCGATCCAGCCGTCGGGGGCGCCGGCCCAGGCGCGCCACGCCGCGGCGATCTCGTCGAGTTGCGCCGGCGTGGCCAAACCGAGGCTCAGCAGGTCGCTCGAGATCCGCGAGTGCAGTATCCGGTCCGCCCACATCCCGCCCCACCACTCACGGGTGCTGGGGGTCGCGTAGCACCACACACTGCCCGACGGCGTGACGTCGTCGAAGCCCGCCTGTTGGGCCCAGGACAGCAGCCGCCGTCCCGCATCGGGCTCGCCGCCGTTCGCACGGGCGGCCCGTTCGTAGAGATCGCGCCACAGATCGAGCGCCGGCAGTTGCGGAAACCAGATGAATCCCGCGTAGTCGGCGTCCCGCGCGGCCACCACGCCCCCGGGTGCGCATACCCGCCTCATCTCGCGCAGGGCCGTCACCGGATCGGCAACGTGTTGCAGCACCTGATGCGCGTGCACGACGTCGAATGTGCCGTCGGCAAAGTCGAGCCGGTGCACGTCGGCGGTCGCGAACGAAACGTTCGACAGGCCTCGTCGCTCGATCTCGCCGCGGGCCACGCCCAGGACGTCGGCCACCTGGTCGACGGCCGTGACGGGCCCGGGTGCGACGAGGGCGGCGAGGTCGGCGGTGATCGTCCCGGGACCGCACCCGATGTCCAGCACGGACAGGCCGGGCTTCAGGTGGGGCAGCAGGTAGGCGGCCGAGTCCTGCGCGGTGCGCCGCTGGTGGCTGCGGAGCACCGACTCGTGGTGGCCGTGGGTGTAGGTGGCTCCGCGCTCGTCGGTCATTCCTGAAAGCGTACCGGCTCATCCATAATATGAATCAGTTGTCTCGATATGTGAGATCAGTCCACGGGCACGTTGAGGATGGGCAAGTCGACCCCGGCGCCCGGGCCGTCAAAGTGCCACCACTCCCCCGAGTACGGCGCCAACCCGCCGTATTTCATTGCGTTCCGCAGCGCGGCCCGGTTCGCCTGGGCGTCGACGCTGACCCCCTGGGTGGCGAAAGCGTTTGCGCGGGAGGAAAAGTCGTCGAAGTCGGTGCCCATGTCGGCCAGGCATAGTCCGTCCGCGTGTTGCCCGGACGCGCACGGCTGCTGCGTCGTGGTGAACGTGACGTCCACCGAGCGCCCCGACTCATGACTGCGCGCGTACGGGCCGGGGCGCGCGACCCACGCGGGGTTGGGCACGGCGTTGAACATCTTGACCTGGACGTCATGCGGCCGGTAGCAGTCCCAGAACACCAGGACGTGCCCCTGCGGGCGCAGCGCCGACGCGGCCGCCGCCAGCCCCGGCGCCAAGGATTGATGCACCAGGCATCGCGCGTCGGAGGGGTACAGCTGCGTGTGGGTGAAGTTGTTGGTCGTCGCGTAGCGCAGGTCGATGATGGCGTCGGGAACGACGCCGCGGACGTCGACGAATCCGGCCGCGCGCGCCGCATCGCTCACGGGCGGAACGTCGGGACCCGCCTGGGCCGTAACCCCGGGGATCGCGGCCGTGGCGACCGCAAGCGCGAGAACCGCGGGTAAAACACGCATCCGGCCATTGTCCCCGGTCGGCCGGCCCGAATTGCGTTAGCTGCTACCCAATGTCGCCGTCGACGTAGCGCTGCAGGTTGGGCCCCACGGCGGCGACCACTTGGTCCTCGGGCATCGACGCGATCGGCTCGATCTTCCAGACGTAGCGCAGCAACGCGAAGCCGATAAGCTGGGTGGCGATCAGGCCGCTGCGCCGCAGCCGTTCGTCCTCGTCGGCGCCCAGGGTGGAACCGCCGACCAGGCCGCGCTCCACGATCAGCCGTAGCTTCTCGCGCGTTTTGTCTTCGTGCGCGGCGGTCAGCACCACCGCGCGCAGAATCGGACCCACCTCCTCATCGGTCCAGGTGTCCAGCACGGTGCGGATCAATTGCCGACCGAGCTCGGCTTTGGCCGTCGCCCACGTCGCGGCCACCGCGTCGAGCCACTGCTGCGGCGGCGTGGTGGCCGCGTCGAGCAGCCCCTCCTTGGAGCCGTAGTAGTGGTAGATCAGGGCCGGGTCGACGTCGGCGGTGCGGGCGACGGCGCGAATGGCCGTGCCGGCCCAGCCGTGTTCGGCGAATTCATCACGAGCCGCGGCCAGGATGCGCGCCGCCAAGACGCCGCGCTCGTCACGCGGGCCCGGGGTGATCGATCGCCGCGCCACCGTCCCACCATAGCCGAAATTTCATCTTGCGTTGAGACTAGTTTCAACGTAGCGTGAAAATATGGCTCCGCTCAACGGCCCACAGACCACCGGACGGGAATACCGCAACCTCAGCGAGCCGCAGTACGCGACGCGCACAGACATCAATGAAGCGATCGCGATGCGGGACGGCACAACGCTTTTGGCCGATGTCCACCGGCCGGACGCCGACGGCCGGTTCCCGGCGTTGCTGGCCGCCTCGCCGTACCCGCGGCAGATGCAAGACCTCGGCGCCCCGGCGGGATTCATCGAGGCCGGCAGGACCGACTTCTGGGTGCCCCGCGGCTACGTGCACGTCATCGCCAACCTCCGCGGCACCTGCGGCTCCGAGGGCACCTTCAACTTCTTCGACGCCCAGGAGCGCCGCGACGTGCACGACCTGGTGGAGTGGGTCGCGGCCCAGCCGTGGTGCGACGGCAACGTCGGCATGATCGGCATCAGCTATTTCGCGATGACCCAACTCGAGGCCGCCGTCGAGCGGCCGCCGCACCTCAAGGCGATCTTCCCCCTTGCCGTGACGGCCGACCTGTACGAGGGCGCCAACCACCACGGGCTGCTGAGTTCGTCGTTCGTCACCCCGTTCCTCGCCATGATGGGCCTGACCTCCGACCGCAGCGACAAGCTGTGGCGCAGCAAGCCAATCGGGTTGGCGCGCCGCGTGCTGAACAGCCCGGGCGTGCACAAGAAGTTCGAGACCAAGAACGGCGAGGCGGCGGTCACCATGCTGCGTCAGTTGCTTCGGCTGCCCCACAACCCGCACCCGTGGGACGAACTGTGGCAGGAGGCGGCGGTCAAGCACCCGACGCGCGACGCGTGGTGGGAAGAACGAAACGTGTTGCCACTGCTCAAGGAGATCGACATCCCGGTATACCTCGGCTGTGACTGGCAGAACGTGCCCTTACACCTGCCCTCGACGTTCGCCACGTGGAAAGGCCTGTCGGACAATGCATGTGTGCGGATGGGCATGCTCGGCGAGTTCGGACTGACCTGGCCGTGGGAAAGCATGCACACCGAAGCCCTGGCCTGGTACGACCATTGGCTGAAGGGGCGCGACACCGGGATCATCGACGGCCCGCCGATCCGCTACTTCTTGCCCGGCGCCGACGAGTGGCGAACCGCCGACGTGTGGCCGCCGTCGCAAGCTGCCCACCGCGAACTGGCCCTGCGCGCCGACGGCGGTCTGGATGACGACGAGGGCGAGCCGGGCGGACGCGAATTCATGACTGTCGGCACGGGTCTGGGCCGCGTCAAGCCCAGCGTTATCGATCCGCCACCGATGCTGGCCTGGACCGGCGCCCCGCTGGTTTCGGACCTGGACGTGGTGGGCGAAATCGAGCTGCGGCTGGTCGCTTCGGCAACCGCTCTCGACACGGCATGGATCGCGACGCTGCAGGACGTGGGGCCAAACGGGGAGTCGACCGACGTAACCGCGGGCTGGCTGCGCGCCAGCCTGCGCGAGGTCGACGAAGCGGCCAGTCGCCCCGGCGCGCCGGCGCTGCCCTGTCGCAACCCGCAGGCGGTCCCGCTGGGCGAGGACGTCGAGTACCGAATCCCGTTGGTTCCCAACGCCCGCCGGTTCAAGGCGGGCCACCGCATCCGCGTGACGCTCACCAGCGACGACCAGGACCCTTCGATGCCGGCGATCATGAACTTCCGGCATGCCAGCGTCGGCACCTCCAGCCTGAACACGGTGCGCTCCGCGTCCCGGCTGTTGCTTCCCGTGCTCGGGGGCCATTCGTGAAGCGTCACCGAACCGCCGAGGCCGCCTCGTCGAGAACGCGTTGCTTTTGCTCGGCGATGACCTGATTGAGGTAGGACGCCTTCGGCCATCCGTAGTACGCGGCGAAATGCAGGGCCAGCTCTTCCATCTCGTCAAACGAGACGTCACCGCTTTTCAGTGCGGCGTAGACGTGGGACATGATCGGATATTGGGCGTCCTGAAACCCCACGCACGCCAACGTGATCAGGCGCCGTTCCTTCATCCCCAGCCCCGGCCGCAACCACATCTCACCGAACACGAAGTTGAGGATGCCCGCACCGGAGTACGGGTTGTCTCGCGAAGGCGCGAACGGCAGGCAGTTGATGTCGCGGAACGCGGCCTCGCCGCCCGCTAGGCGCGCTTCGGGATCGCTGGGGGTGGGCAGCGGCAGCAACGCCGGAGCCGGCGGACCGCCGTCACCGCGCTGGCGCGCAATGCGCTCCCACTGCGCGTCGACGACCATGTTGAACTGCGAGGCTTTGGGCCACCCGGCGTAAACCGCGAAATGCAGGACGGCTTCCCGCATTTCGGAGATCGTGACGTCCCCGCTGTTCAGCGCGGCGTACACGTGTTGTTCGAGCGCGGGGGTGGCGTCGGCGCCGGCGACACACGCCAGCGTGACGAACCGCCGGTCGCGCCGGCTCAGGCCGGGGCGCGTCCACACCTCCGCGAACACGAAGTCGATGAGCCCATCGGCGATCGCCGGGCTGGTGTCCGTCGGCGCATCGACGGTCATCACCTCTGCGAACACCCGCAGGCCGCGCTCGCGTCGCTGATTCGGGCTGCTCGTCATCTGATGGTCACCCCCGCGTCGACGGTGAACTGCAAGCCCGTCACGTGCCGGGCCTCGTCGGAAACCAGGAACAGCACGGCGTTGCTCACGTCGATCGCCTCCGTCATCAGAACCGGCAGCGCGTTCATGAAGATGGGCCCCAGGTCGGGTCGCTTCTCCACGATCAGCTGGTGCATCGACGGCGGGGCCATGCCGGTGGCCACGCCCGTGGGATGCACGGTGTTCACCCGGATATTCTGTGCGGCAAGCTCATTGGCGAGCGCGAGACTCATGCCGACGATGCCGTGCTTGGCGGCCGTGTACGGCGTGTGCAGCGGGGTCCCCTTGATACCGGCCGACGAGCTGATGTTGACCAGGCTGCCGCCGCCCGCGGCCAGCAGGTGCGGTAATGCCGCGGCGCACGTGTTCCAGGCGCCGATCAGGTTGACGTCCACCACGAGCCGCCACTGCTCCGGAGTGGTGGTGTCCCAGGTGCCGACTGTCAGCACGCCCGCGTTGGCCACCGCGGCGTCCAGGCCCCCGAGTTCGTCGGCGCCCTCGTCGACGGCGGCCTTCAGCGCGGTCGCGTCCCGCACGTCGACCACCTTGCACACGGCCGACCGCCCAAGCTCACCAACGAGTTTGGCGGTCTGGCGCAGATCGTCCTCGGTCGCCAGCGCGTACTCCAAACCGTCGGGAGTGTCGCAGATGTCGACCAGCAGGCAGTCCGCGCCCTCTTCGGCCAACCGGACCGCGTGGCTGCGTCCCATCCCGCGAGCGGCGCCGGTGATGAGGACCCGTTTGCCGGCCACCCGGCCCGTCGCTCGAGGTTGCATCGCGGGGCTCACAGCTTGTTGCAGAAGCCGGCGTCCACGGGGAACGTCACCCCGGTGACGTACTTGGCCTCGTCGGAGACCAGATAGGCGATCGCCGCGCTGATGTCCTCGGGCTCCAGCATCTCCACCGGCATCGGATTCTGCAGGTGCGCCCCGCCTTCGGGAAAGCTCTCCAGAAACTCCGTCATCGCCGGATTGACGGCCATCATCGTGCGGACCGCGGTGGGATGCACGGTGTTGACCCGAATGTTGAACGGCGCCAACGAGTTCGCCAGGACCCGCATCAACCCGACCACCCCGTGCTTGGAGGCGGCATACCCCAGGCCGCCGCCTTGCAGACCACCAAACCCCCGCAGCCCGGCCGTCGAGCTGGTGAACACGATCGCACCGCCGCGCTGTCCGGAAAGCAGATGCGGCACGGCCGCCCACGCGGTGTGGTAGGCGCCGTCGAGATTGACCCCGATCGCGGCCCGCCACTGCGCCAGCTCCTCTTCGATGCTGAGCTGCCGGAAGGCCACGGGCGCGATTCCCGCGTTGGCACAGACGATGTCGAGCCGGCCGAAGTGTGCCACCCCGGCGTCCAGCGCGGCCTTCACCTGATCGAACTCGCGCACGTCGGCCACCGTTGCGAGCATCTTGCCGCCCTCGGCCTCCACCATGCCGATCGTTTCGTCGAGCTCGTCGCGTCGCGCCATCGCGTATCCGTTCGCCGGGATGTCGGCGCAGATATCGATGCCGATGATGTCGGCGCCCTCGCGGGCCAGCCGGATCGCGTGGCTGCGGCCCTGCCCACGCGCCACCCCGGTTATGAACGCCACCTTGCCGTCTAGACCACCCACCGCGCCCTCGCTCGCCTCGCCGCCTGCACTTTTTCTTGAGTAACTGCGTTACTCTGGCTGGGACAGTAACATCGTTATCGTGGTCGGTAAAGGCTCACCGCAGCGGCGGGACGTATCGGCGGCGCCCACACAGGCCGCCCCCGATCCCCTGATCGACATCGTCGTGGACCTCATCGACACCGAGGGCTACGACGCCGTCCAGCTGCGCGAGGTCGCCCGCCGGGCCCGCATGTCGCTCACCACGATCTACAAGCGCTACCCCACTCGGGACGACCTCATCGTCGCGGCCCTGCGGTGGTGGATGGACACCCACCGCTACGCCGCCGTCGCCTCGCACTCCGGGGCCAACGAGTCGCTCTACGACGGGCTCATGTGGATCTTTCGGGCGATCTTCGAACCGTGGGAGAAGCACCCGCGCATGCTGCAGGCGTACGTGCGGGCCAAGGACGGGCCGGGCGGCGACGGCCTCACCCAGCGCGGCTTCGACGTCGTCGCGCCCGCGGCGCGGTCGGTCATGCAGGACTGCGACGAGCGCTTCGCCGATGACCTGGGTGTCATCCTGGCCGGCGTGGTCTACGGGGCGTTGGGGCAGTTCGCGGCGGGCTCCATCGAGATCACCGACATCGTGCCGACGATCGAGCGTGCCGTGTACTGGCTGGCGAAGGCGCACGATGGCGTGTGCCGCCACGCGTAGGGCGAAACTTGTTGGGGCGCCGCAGCGTCAAGCGGCATGACTTTTCACCGAGCAGCGGACGACGCCAACCGTTTCGCCAAGTACGGCGCCGTCCGGCTGTGTTTCGCGCGCGCAACCTCATTCGGCGTGCCCGCCGCGACGACGCGACCACCGTCGTTGCCGGCCCCCGGCCCCAGGTCGATCACCCAGTCCGCGCCCGCGACCATCCGCATGTCATGCTCGGCCACCACCACGGTGTTGCCGGCGTCGACCAGGCGGTGCAGCTGACGATCGAGCAGATCCACATCGGCGGGGTGGAGCCCCGTGGTCGGCTCGTCGAGGACGTAGAGGGTATGCCCTCGGCGGGGCCTCTGGAGCTCGGAGGCGAGCTTGATCCGCTGCGCCTCGCCGCCTGACAGCTCGGTCGCGGGCTGTCCGAGGCGGAGGTATCCCAGTCCGACCTCTTGCAGCGTGGTCAGGCTCCGCGCTGCCTTCGTCACGTCGGCAAGAAAGTCCGAGGCCTCATCGACGGTCATCGCGAGCACGTCGGCGATCGTACGGTCGCGGTAACGCACCTCGAGTGTCTCGTCGGAGTAGCGCGCTCCGTGGCATGCCGGGCAGGTGGCGTATGTGCCTGGCAGAAACAACAATTCGACCGAGACGAACCCCTCGCCCTGACAGGTGGGGCAGCGACCTTCGGAGACGTTGAACGAAAACCTGCCCGCTGTCCAACCGCGGCGGCGGGCCTTTGGCGTCGCGGCGAATTCGTGGCGCACGGCGTCGAACAAGCCGGTGTAGGTCGCCAGTGTCGAGCGCGGAGTGCGCCCGATCGGACGCTGGTCGACTAATACCAGCCGATTGATCTCCTCGACGCCCTCCGCCGTCACGCCGGCGCTGGCGTCGCGATCCAGATCGACGACTTCGGTGTCCGTTTCGTCGTCGTCGGATGCGGCCGGCTCGGCGGCGCGCCCGGTGCCCAGATGGCTGTTCACGACGTCGCCGAGGACCTTCACGACCAGTGTCGACTTGCCCGAACCGGACACCCCGGTGACCGCGGTGTACACACCGAGTGGCAGGTCCACGTCGAGGTCTCGCAGGTTGTGAAAGCAGATCCCGCGCAACCGCAGCTGCCCGGACGGTGTGCGCGGTTGGCGAGGCGTCGGACCGGCCCCGTCGAAAAGGTAACTGCGAGTGACCGATTCCTCGATGTCTGCCAGGCCCGGCACCGGGCCGCTGTAGAGCACGTTCCCACCAAGCTCGCCCGCCCCGGGTCCGACGTCGACGACCCAATCGGCACGGCGTACCACGTCCATGTCGTGCTCGACCACGAATAACGAATTGCCCGCGCGCCGCAGGCGATCGAGCACGTCGAGTAGCGGTTCGGCGTCCGCGGGGTGCAGTCCGGCCGACGGCTCGTCGAGCACGTAAAGCACGCCGAACAAGCCGGCGCGCAATTGGGTGGCAAGTCGCAAGCGCTGCAATTCGCCGGGTGACACCGTCGGTGTTCGGCGACTAAGCGTGAGATAGCCGAGGCCGAGGTCGAGGAGCACCTGCAGGCGTGCGACGAGGTCGGCGGCGATCATCGTCGCCACCTCCGTCAACTCACCGGATTCCGTTGACTCGTACGCGGCGGCGGCGTCGGTCCGAGAAGCCGTGGGGCGCAACGCGTCAGCAAGGTCGGCCAACGGCATCCCCGCGTATTCGGCGATGGTGCGCCCGGCGAACGTCACCTTCAGCGCTTCCGGTCGCAACCCGGAACCCTCGCAGACCGGGCAGTCGACGGTGTCGACGAATTGCAGCACGCGGCGGCGCATCATCGCGCTATGCGAGTTGGCCAGCGTGTGGCGGACGTGGCGTTCGGCGCTGGAGAACGTGCCGTTGTAGTAGTAATCGGCCTGCACGGGGTGCTGGCGGGGGTCTATTTCGACCGTTGGCTGCTCGTCGGTGAACAGAATCCAATTGCGTTGACGCTTAGGGAGTTTCCGCCATGGCTTGTCGATGTCGTACCCCAGCGTGACCAAGATGTCGCGCAGGTTTTGGCCCTGCCACGCGCCCGGCCACGCGGCGACGGCGCCTTCGCGGATGCTCAGCGACGGGTCAGGCACCAGTGTCTCTTCGGTGACCCGATGGATTCGTCCCAACCCGTGGCATTCGGGGCACGCCCCGACGGCGGTGTTCGGGGAGAACGCGTCGGAGTCGAGTCTTTCAGTGGCCCCACGCGGGTAGGTTCCGGCGCGCGAGAACAGCATCCGCAGCAGGTTCGACAGGGTGGTGACGGTGCCGACCGTCGACCGCGACGTCGCCGAACCGCGGCGCTGCTGCAATGCGACGGCGGGCGGTAGACCCGTGATGTCATCCACCTTCGGCGCGCCGGCCGGCAGCAGCAGCCGACGGGCGTACGGGGCTACCGACTCGAAGTAGCGGCGCTGGGCCTCGGCATAGATGGTCCCGAAGGCCAACGACGATTTGCCGGATCCGGAGATCCCGGTGAATGCCACCAGCGCGTCGCGGGGCGCTGCGACGTCGACCCCCCGGAGGTTGTGGACCCGCGTCCCGTAAACGCGCACACAAGAGTCGAGTTCGTCCGTGGGCCGGTCAGACATTGCTGGCATCGTGGGAAGACGAATACCCCGGCTGCGGCCGCGCAAGCACGATGTTTTCTAGACCACGGACTGCGCTACTGCTGGTGGCCAGGGGCGGGATCGAACCGCCGACCTTCCGCTTTTCAGGCGGACGCTCGTACCGACTGAGCTACCTGGCCGGAAGGCATGAAGTGCCTCGCCGATTTGGCGACCCTGACGGGACTCGAACCCGCGACCTCCGCCGTGACAGGGCGGCGCGCTAACCAACTGCGCCACAGGGCCTTGCTGCTGCTTCGCGTCACCGCGTCGCGTACCCCCAACGGGATTCGAACCCGTGCTACCGCCGTGAAAGGGCGGCGTCCTAGGCCACTAGACGATGGGGGCCAGAACCGAATCACTCCGGGGTACTCACAACGAGGTTTCGTTAGGAGCCACGTCAGCTTAGGTCACCGCAGGCCCAATCCTCAAACGAGCCGCGTTTGGGGCCCAAGTATCCTGAATCTCCGCGGCCCCTATAGCTCAGTTGGTAGAGCTACGGACTTTTAATCCGCAGGTCCCAGGTTCGAGCCCTGGTGGGGGCACCAACGTGTTCGGCCCAGGCAGATCGATGATGCCCTCAAAGCGTGGCGCCGAACTGGCCGAATCGTCGTTCGAGATCATGGAGCGATGAGCACCGCATTCCGCATGCTGCTGTCTCCGCAGCGCCTCACGGACGTCGTGGACGTCGGTGCAAACCCTATCGACGGCGAACCGCCCTATGCAGCCATGCTCGCCGCGGGACTCTGCCGCGTGACGGGATTCGAACCCCAGCAGGAGGCGCTGCTTCAGCTGGAAACTCACAAAGGGCCCGACGAGACATATTTGCCGTATGCGATCGGTGATGGCGAGACACACACGCTCAAAATCTGTCGCTCCTCGGGTATGACAAGCCTTTACGAGCCGGACGCCACGGCGTTGCGTGTGTTTGGGGCCTTCGAGTATTTCGGCGAGGTAATCGAGCGCGTCGAGGTGCACACCCGCAGGCTCGATGAAGTGCCCGAGGTTGAGCACGTCGACTTCCTCAAGGTTGACGCCCAGGGAAGCGAGCTTGCGGTTTTGCGTGGGGCCAAAGCGAAGCTCGCCGAGGCGGTTGCGATCCAAACAGAGATTTCGTTCGTGACGCTGTACCAGGACCAACCAGGCCTCGGGGACGTCGATCTGGAGCTCCGCGGACAAGGTTTCATACCGCACTGCTTCACGGCGATCAAGCAATGGCCGATCGCTCCATGCGTGGTAAATAACGATCCGAGCCAGGCCCTCAATCAACTCCTCGAGGCAGACATCGTTTACGTTCGCGAATTCACTCGGGCCGAGGCGATGGACGACGAGCAACTCAAGCACCTGGCGCTCATCGCGCATCACTGCTACCGATCGGTGGATCTTGCCTTGCGCTGCGTGATGGTGCTGGAACAGCGCAACGCGGTAGAGGCCGGAGCCCAACAGCGCTACATGGAGATCTGCGCCGCCAGCGAATGAGCCTTGCTACCCGAGCACCGCGCTGCTGTAGGTCACATCGGCGAAGGCCTGGGCGACGTCGTCGTCGGCGTAGACAAAGCCGTTGGCCGCGTGCAGTTCCGCGACGGTCCGCGACGACGTCTCCCAGCCGCGCTGGCTCAGGTGGTCGACGATGTGGCTGCGCTCGCCGTGGTACACGAGGTCATTGAAGTCGACCGAGAACCCGAGTTCGCTCATCCGTTCGTAGTGCGTGCGCCAACGCGAGTCGGCGAAAACGGCGGTGTCGGGCACGAAGTCGAAGGCCAGCCGGCTGCCCGGCGCGCTCAAGGCGGTGATGTTGTCGAACAGCGCGTCCTGGGCCTCCTCCGGCAGGTACACCAGCAGGCCTTCGGCGCTCCATGCCGACGGGGCCTGCGCGTCGAATCCGGCTTCGCGCAGCGCGGAGGCCCAGTCGTCGCGCAGGTCGATGGCCACCGTGCGCCGCTCCGCCGTCGGCTCGGCTCCCAAATCCTCGAGGGTCAGGGTTTTGAACTCGATCACCTCGGGCATGTCGACCTCGTAAACGACGGTGCCCGCCGGCCACGGCAGGCGGTAGGCGCGCGCGTCGAGGCCCGACGCCAGGATCACCGCCTGGCCGATGCCACCCCGCGTCGCCTCCAGGAAGAAGTCGTCGTAAAACCTTGTGCGACAAGCCATACTCCGCGCCAGCCGGTGCGGGTTGAACTCGGCGGTCCCGCCGGCCGGGATCTCGCCGTTCACCATCCGGACGTAGACGTCGATCCCAACGGCGCGCACCAGCGGCGCCGCGTAGGGGTCGTCGATCAATTTCTCGTCGGTGGACAGGGCCCGTTGCGCGGCGACCATCGTCGCCGTCGCGCCCACGCTCGTCGCCAGATCCCAACGATCACGATCGGTGCGCGCCATGGTGCTCCCTCATCCCGACCCAAATTAAATAGGCAATCTATCAGTATCACCGGCCCGATTCCCAGCCCCGGCGCGACTACCCTGCGACGTGTGACCGACTTTGCGCAGCGGACGATCGACCTGGCTCGCCAAAACGTCGCCGAGGGTGGTCGCCCATTCGCGACGGTGATCGTCAAGGACGGCGAGGTCCTGGCCCAGAGCGCCAACAAGGTGGCCCAGACGAACGACCCGACCGCGCACGCGGAAATCCTGGCCATCCGCGAGGCGTGCACGAAGCTGGGCACCGAGCACCTCGTCGACGCCACGATCTACGTGATGGCGCATCCCTGCCCGATGTGCCTGGGCTCGCTGTACTACTGCTCACCCAAGGAAGTCATCTTCCTGATCGCGCGCGAGGACTACGAGCAGTACTACCTCGACGACCGCAAGTACTTCGAGGTGTCCACCTTCTACGACGAATTCGCCAAGAGCTGGGACCAGCGGCGGCTGCCCATGCGCTACCGGCCGCAGGACGGGGCGGTGGAGGTGTACCGGTTCTGGAACGAACGAAACGGCGGCCAGCGCCGGTCGACGGTCGTCCCAACCTGAGGAAGATCACCGCTGGCAAGCACCGGCCATCTTGACTACTATTTGCGTATGCATGCAGATAGTAGCGCAGGGCGGTTGCCGGACGACCAGGCCAGCCTGGTCGTCGAGGTCTTCCGGATGCTGGCCGACGCCACCCGCGTGCAGGTGCTGTGGTCGCTGACCGACCGGGAAATGTCGGTCAACGAGCTGGCCGAGCACGTCGGCAAGCCCGCGCCCTCGGTCTCCCAGCACCTGGCGAAGCTGCGAATGGCGCGCCTGGTCAGCACGCGCCGCGAGGGAACCACGATCTTCTACAGCCTGGAGAACGATCACGTCCGCCAGCTCGTCATCGACGCCGTCTTCAACGCCGAACACGCCGGACCGGGCGTGCCCGGTCATCACCGCGGGGATGCCGGGCTCAAGGCCGTCAGCGAATCGGCCCGCCCGGCCAACCGGCGGCGCACCGGCGCCAAGTGAATCCCGAAGCAGCACAGCACAGTTGACCCGAGGAGACTCAGCGGTGACCGAGCAACACACCCATGACACGCCCCATGAGCACGAACACGACCATGGCGACTTCATGCACGCGCACGCGCACACCACGCATGAGCACGAGCACGTGCAGCACGAGCACTCACACACCCACGGCGACGGGACCGAGCACACTCATCAGCACGTGCACCAGGCCGGCCTGGAAGACGTTCACGGTCACTCCCATCCCTAGCGCATGCGGCGCGGCTCAGGAGACCACGGGGCAGTAATGCTTCGGGTCGCCACGCTCGTCCACGGGCGGCAGGTTGCGCGCCGGCGTCTGGGGTAGGGGCGCGTCGGCCGGGATGCGCCCGGCCGCGCGGTCGAGGCCGGCGCGGGCCCTCGGGTGCTTGCGGTACCGGGGCGGCACGAACGCGAAGACCAGCCGCACCAGGTTGCCGAAGCGGCGGTGCAGCCACTCGTCGCGGTCGGACCACTGGAAGCCCAACCGTTCGCGCACTGCCGGGTGATACAGGCCGACCGTGAGCCAGACGAAGAACGGCCGCGACAGCCTGGTCAGGCCGCCCCACAACCAATCCGGGAGCCAGGGAGCGATGGGCAGCTTGTCATATAGGGTCAGGTCCAGCACGGCCCGCGTCGCGTAGTTGTCCTCTAATACGTTGCGGCACATGTGATCCCAGTAGGCCTGGAACTCTTCCCAGCTCTGGGGAACCGGCCGCATGCTCATGCCGTACATCCGGTACCACTGGATGTGTTCGTCGAAGAGCTGGCGTTTGTCGGCCTCGGTCAGACCTCCGCCGAACCGCTCGGCCACCAGGATCGTGCCCATGAAGAACGTCGAGTGCGCCCAATAAAAGACGTCGGGATTGAGTGCGTGATACCGGCGCCCTTGGTCATCCACGCCCTTGATGTCGGTGTGGTAGTCGCGGACCTCGGCACCCGTGATCGGAGCCCGGTCGCCGTCGAAGACCACGCCACCGATCGGGTACAGCGACCGCATCACCCGCGGCAAGGGTTCGCGGAAGAACGTCGAGTGTTGCTCCACCGCGGCGCCCAACTGCGGATGCATGTTCTGCATGGAGCCCGCGAACGGGCCCTGCAGCATCCCGCGCCAGTCGCCGAAGTACTTCCAGGTCAGCGAGTCGGGGCCCAGGGGTGTCGGGGGTGTCTCGTAGCCCATCGCCGACGCCGGGCAGCCTTGGGCTACGGCACCGGACGCGTCGGGCGCGTCGTGACCGCTGGTCGGTGGCACCGGTGCGGACGTATGTTGAGTCACTAGTGAATTCCTACAGGTGTCGGCAAACTGACTACATGCGTTGTCAGTTTCGAGCTTAGGAGCGATGTGCAGTCCGGTCAACGCCGGGGCCGCTGGACCGGCGTCCCCTTGGGGGATCGCCTCGCCCTGCGTCGCGACAACCTCATCGACGCCGGCGTGCAGTTGCTCGGCAGCG
Organism: Mycobacterium sp. ACS4054; assembly: GCF_001667275.1. Classification (GTDB taxonomy): domain Bacteria; phylum Actinomycetota; class Actinomycetes; order Mycobacteriales; family Mycobacteriaceae; genus Mycobacterium. Next base: position 99,061 of record NZ_LZHV01000061.1, on the reverse strand, counting down.
ACGCTCGGCCGGCGCTGACCGTGCGCGCGGTGTGCCGCAAGGCCGCGCTGACCGAACGCTATTTCTACGAAAGCTTCTCGGACCGTGACGAATTCGTGCGCGCGGTGTACGACGACGTGTGCACGCGCGCGATGAGCGCGCTCACGTCGGCGAATACCCCGCGCGAAGCCGTCGAAAAGTTCGTCGAGCTGATGGTCGACGACCCGGTCCGCGGGCGGGTGCTGTTGCTGGCGCCGGCGTCCGAACCGATATTGACCCGCTCGGGCGCGGAGTGGATGCCCAATTTCATCGAACTGCTGCAGCGCAAGCTGTCGCGGATCGGCGATCCGGTACTGGAAAAGATGATCGCCACCAGCCTGATCGGCGGCCTGTCCAGCCTGTTCACCGCGTACCTGAACGGGCGGCTGGGCGCGACGCGCCAGCAGTTCATCGACTACTGCGTCAACATGCTGTACATCACGGCGGCCCCGTACGTGCCGGCACCCGAGCTCGGGTAGCGCGCGACCAGGTGTTTATCCGCCGCTGCCCGGCGGCAATCCTGAAGGCCTGCGGGGCCGATCGGGCGTTTCGCAAAGTGGAATTCAACCGTGACGCGACGCGCGGCCAGGCAGCTTGATGCTACTGAAGTACACAGATATATTGACTGCTACCCGCCGACACAGATAACTGGAGGCCCAATGTCAGCCGAGCTGACACACCTACAGCTGCTGCACGAGCTCGAGCCGTTCGTTGAGCAATACCTGAACCGCCACGAGAGCATGCACAAGGACTGGAACCCGCACGACTACATCCCGTGGTCGGACGGCAAGAACTTCTACGCGCTCGGTGGCCAGGACTGGGATCCCGAGCAGAGCAAGCTCTCCGACCTCGCCCAGGTGGCGATGGTGCAGAACCTGATGACCGAGGACAACCTGCCGTCATACCACCGCGAGATCGCGATGAACTTCGGCTTGGACGGCCCGTGGGGCCAGTGGGTCAACCGCTGGACCGCCGAGGAGAACCGGCACGGAATCGCGCTGCGCGACTACCTGGTGGTGACCCGCGCCGTCGACCCCGTCGAGCTGGAGAAGCTGCGCATCGAGGTGGTGAACCGCGGCTTCAGCCCGGGGCAGAACCAGCAGATTCGCGCCGACCTGTTCGCCGAGAGCCTGTTCGACTCGGTCATCTACGTGACGTTCCAGGAGCTGGCGACCCGGATTTCCCACCGCAACACGGGCAAGGCCTGCAATGAGACCATCGCCGACCAGTTGCTGGCCAAGATCTCGGCCGACGAGAACCTGCACATGATCTTCTACCGCGACGTCAGCGACGCCGGGTTCAGCGCGGCGCCCAACCAGGCGATGAAGTCGCTGCACAAGGTGCTGCGCAATTTCCAGATGCCGGGCTATCAGGTACCTGAGTTCCGCCGGAAGGCCGTCGCCATCGCCGTGGGTGGCGTGTACGACCCGCGCATTCACCTCGACGACGTGGTCATGCCGGTGCTGAAGAAATGGCGCATCTTCGAGCGCGAGGACTTCACCGGCGAGGCGGCCGCCATGCGCGACGACCTTGCGCTGCTGATCAAGGAACTCGAGCAAACCTGCGAGAAGTTCGAGATCTCGAAGCAACGCCAGCTCGAGCGGGAAGCCCGCACCGGCAAGAGGACGACCGCGTTCGAGCTGCACCAGACCGCGGGCACGCTGACCATGAGCCGGCGGTAACCAAGCGGTGCGGATCGGTCCCATCGCGCTCCCCAGCCCGGTGGTGCTGGCCCCGATGGCGGGCGTGACCAACGTCGCGTTCCGGACGCTGTGCCGGGAACTGGAACAGGCGAAGGTTGGCACCGTCAGCGGGCTGTACGTCTGCGAGATGGTGACGGCGCGCGCGCTCGTCGAGCGGCACCCGGCCACCATGCACATGACGACCTTCGCGCCCGACGAGTCGCCCCGCTCGTTGCAGCTCTACACGGTGGACCCGGCGACCACGTACGCGGCCGCCAAAATGATCGCGGACGAGGGACTGGCCGACCACATCGACATGAATTTCGGCTGTCCGGTGCCCAAGGTCACCAAGCGCGGCGGCGGCGCGGCGCTGCCCTACAAGCGCCGGCTGTTCGGGAAGATCGTCGCGGCGGCGGTGCGCGCCACGGAAGGCACCCGGATCCCGGTGACGGTCAAGTTCCGCGTCGGCATCGACGACGAGCATCGCACGCACCTCGACGCCGGCCGCATCGCCGAGGCCGAGGGCGCCGCCGCCGTCGCGCTGCACGCCCGCACCGCGGCGCAGCGCTACTCCGGCACCGCCGACTGGGAGCAGATCGCCCTGCTCAAGCAGCACGTGCGGACGATTCCGGTGCTGGGCAACGGCGACATCTACGACGCCAGCGACGCCCTGACCATGATGGCCACCACCGGGTGCGACGGCGTCGTGATCGGCCGCGGCTGCCTGGGCCGGCCCTGGCTGTTCGCCGAGCTCTCGGCCGCGTTCACCGATAGCCCGGCCCCCACCCCGCCCACGTTGGGCGAGGTCGCCGACATCGTCCGCCGACACGGGCGGCTGCTGGCCGCGCACTTCGGCGAGGACAAGGGCATGCGCGACATCCGCAAGCACATCGGCTGGTACCTGCACGGCTTTCCGGCCGGCTCGGAGCTGCGCCGGGCGCTGGCGATGGTCAAGACCCTCGACGAACTCGACTCGCTGCTAAGCCAATTGGACCCCACCGTGCCGTTCCCGGACGCGGCGAGCGGCCCGCGGGGCCGGCAGGGCTCACCGGCCCGGGTGGCGCTGCCCGAGGGCTGGCTGGCCGATCCCGACGATTGCACCGTCCCGGCCGGCGCCGACGTGATGCACTCCGGCGGCTGATCCACCGCTGGAAAATCGCGTCTCGACCGATTACTCAGTAGCATGTGGACCTTGCCGCATTGCGCGTTCCCGCGGACGGGTAACGCGCCGACGCCCGACCGCGACAAAGGAGTGCGGCCCACGGGTGGCACGACCCGCCGCGCTGACAACACCAAGCGCTGGCGGAATTGCACGGACACGCTGACATCTGCATCGGAGCTTCGGAGGCCGGTAGGACATGAGTGACGCCGAGGACGACGCCACTCCCGGCGCTCGGCGGGCAGCGCTGGGCGCCGCCCCATGGGAGCGGTTCTCGGAGCCCCCGTCCGACTACAGCCGCCATCTCTGGCAGGCCGAGACCGCGGTGGATGCCCTCCCCCCGGACCCCGCCGATGAGGACGTTGACGATTCCGGGTCCCACACCGGGGGCGGGCTCAGCGTCGCCGATCTGATCGCCAAACTCGGTGCGCCGCAGACGGGCCGGTCCACGCACCGCCGGGCCGAGCCCGAGGAAGAGCCCGCCGAGCCCGAACCGGGTGTGCCGGTAGAGCTGCAGCAGACGCAGGTGATCGAGGACCTCGCCTACTCGCTGGATGCGGTCTCCGAACTCCCCGACCTGTCCGACCATCGCAGCGACGACGAGCCCGCCTCGGATGTGGCGCCTGCCGCCGGCGAGGGGAAAGCGGGCCGACGCCACCGTCCGATGCTGCTGGCGGGGCGTTCGGTGGCCGCGCTGCTCGCCGTGCTCGCCGTGGCCATGACCGGCGGGGCGTGGCAATGGAGCACGTCGAAGAACGCGCGGCTCAACACCATCAGCGCCCTCGACCAGGGTTCGGATGACATTCGCGACCGCAACGGGCAATACGGTGACGAAGACTTCCTGATCGTCGGCATGGATTCGCGCGCCGGCGACAACGCCAACATGGGCGCCGGCGACACCGAGGACGCCGGCGGCGCGCGGTCGGACACGGTGATGCTGGTCAACATCCCGGCCAACCGCAAACGCGTGGTGGCGGTGTCGTTCCCCCGCGACCTGGCGATCACCCCGATGCAATGCGAGGCGTGGAACCCGGACACGGGCAAATACGGGCCCCTCTACGACGCGAAAACCAAGACCTGGGGCCCGAAGATGGTCTACACCGAGACCAAGCTGAACTCCGCATTCGCCTTCGGCGGGCCGAAATGTCTGGTGAAAGAAATCCAGAAACTGTCCGGGTTGAGCATCAACCGCTTCATCGCCGTCGACTTCTCCGGGTTCGCCAAGATGGTCGACGCCCTGGGCGGCGTCGAGGTGTGCTCGAAAACCGCGCTGCACGACTACGAGCTGGGCACCGTGCTCGAGCACGGCGGCCGCCAGGTCCTGGACGGCCCGACCGCCCTCAACTACGTGCGGGCCCGGCAGGTCACCACCGAAACCAACGGGGACTACGGCCGCATCAAACGCCAGCAGCTGTTCCTGTCGTCGCTGCTGCGTTCGCTGATCTCCGAGGACACGCTGCTGGACCTCAACAAGCTGAACAGCGTGGTCAACATGTTCATCAGCGACACCATCGTCGACAACGTGCAGTCGAAGGACCTGATCCAGCTCGGCCAGTCGTTGCAAGGCATGGCGGCCGGACACGTCACGTTCGTCACCGTGCCGACCGGCGTCACCGATCAGAACGGCGATGAGCCGCCGCGCATGGCGGACATGCGCGCGCTGTTCGACGCCATCATCAACGATGATCCGCTGCCCGAGGAAAACGACCAGAACGCAAAGAATCTCGGGACCTCCGACGAGAAATCGGGGCAGACGAAGGCGCCCGCCACCAAGAGGGCGCCGGCACCGACCGCGCCGCCCGAGCCGCGACAGGAACAGGTCACCACGACGACCCCGGGCGACGTCACCGTGCGGGTCTCCAACGCCACGACGCAGAGCGGGCTGGCGGCCACCGCGACCAGCCAGCTCAAGCGCAGCGGCTTCAACGTGATGACGCCGGACGACTACCCGAGCTCCGTCAACACCACGACCGTGTTGTTCTCGCCCGGCAACGAGCAGGCCGCGGCGACGGTTGCGTCCTCGTTCACCAACGCGAAGGTGCAGCGCGTTTCCGGCTACGGGCAGGTGGTGCAGGTGGTGCTCGGACCCGACTTCAAGTCGGTTGCCACTCCGCAACCGAGCGGCTCGTCGATCAGCCTGCAGATCGAACGCGGCTCCGGCAGCGCCCCGGCCAAACTCCCCGAGGACCTGACTGTCACCAACGCCGCCGACACCACCTGCGAATAAGCGCATTTGGCGGCGCTCCACCGCCCCTTTTCCGCGCCGAGAACGTAGGCTTGGCGACATGCGGACCGCCTACCACGAGCAGCTCGCGGAGTTATCCGAGCGACTGGGCGAGATGTGCGGGCTGGCGGGCATCGCGATGGAGCGGGCCACCCAAGCCCTGCTGCAGGCCGACCTGGTGCTGGCCGAACAGGTCATCAGCGACCACGAAAAGATCGCGGCGCTGAGCGCCCAAGCCGAGGAAAGCGCCTTCGTGCTGCTGGCCTTGCAGGCGCCGGTCGCCGGTGATCTGAGGTCGATCGTGAGCGCGATTCAGATGGTGGCCGACATCGACCGGATGGGTGCGCTGGCCCTGCACGTCGCGAAGATCGCTCGCCGCCGGCATCCGCAGCACGCGCTGCCCGAAGAGGTCAACGGGTACTTCGCCGAAATGGGCAGGGTGGCAGTCGAATTGGGCAACAGCGCGCAAGAGGTGGTGATGTCCCGCGATCCGGAGAAGGCCGCCCGGATCCGCGAAGAGGACGACGCCATGGACGATCTGCACCGCCATCTGTTCTCGGTGTTGATGGACCGCGAATGGAAGTACGGTGTGGCTGCCGCCGTCGACGTGACCCTGCTGGGCCGGTTCTACGAGCGCTTCGCCGACCACGCCGTCGAGGTGGCGCGGCGGGTCATCTTCCAGGCGACCGGCAGGCTGCCCGAAGAAGAAGCGAAACCCGCCTCGCAGTAAGCGAAAACGCGCCCGTCTCAGCCGAAGCGGCCGGAGATGTAATCCTCGGTGGCCTTCTGGCTGGGGTTGGAGAAGATCTTCTCGGTGTCGTCGACCTCGATCAACCGCCCCGGCTTGCCGACGGCTTCCAGGTTGAAGAACGCGGTGTAGTCACTGACTCGGGCCGCCTGCTGCATGTTGTGGGTGACGATGACGATGGTGTAGTCCTGCTTGAGCTCGCTGATCAATTCCTCGATGGCCATCGTCGAGATCGGATCCAGCGCGGAGCACGGCTCGTCCATCAGCAGCACGTCGGGCTGCACGGCGATCGCCCGCGCGATGCACAACCGCTGTTGCTGGCCTCCGGACAATCCGCCGCCCGGCCGGTCCAGCCGGTCCTTGACCTCATCCCACAGGTTCGCGCCGCGCAACGAGTATTCGGCGGTCTCGTCGAGCACCTTGCGGTTGCGCACCCCCTGCAGCTTCAGGCCGGCCACTACGTTGTCACGAATCGACATGGCGGGGAACGGATTCGGCCGCTGGAACACCATCCCGATTGCCCGGCGCACACCGACGGGGTCGACGCCGGCGCCGTAGATGTCCTCGTCGTCGAGGAGCACGTTGCCGTCCACCCGTCCGCCGGGGACCACCTCGTGCATCCGGTTGAGCGTGCGCAGCACCGTCGTCTTGCCGCAACCCGACGGGCCGATGAATGCCGTGACGCTGCGCGGCAGGATGGACAGCGTCACATCCGCGACCGCGTGGAACGCACCGTAGTAGATGTTGACGGCCTTGAGGTCCAACCGTTTGGCCACTCTTACTGCTCCTGCCTATGCCTTCTTCGTGCCACGGAATCCACTCCGACCCGGGCCCCGCTGTTGATGGTGGCGAACACCAGGATGAGGGTTGGGGCCGCACCCCACAACCGCTCCGCGGGGAGCGGGTTCACACCGGCGTTGGCGCCGGTCCCGGATGTACATCATGCCCGGTAACGCCCCCTCGCGCCGCAAGGCCTGGTCCACGCCGTCATTGCAGGGCGTTGATCGTGGCAACCAGTCGCTCTTTGACCTTGTCGGGCAGCGGCACATAACCGGCCGATGGCAGATCGGCCTGGCCGCTGCCGGCGGCCACCGTGAGGAACGACTTGATGGCCCCGGTGGTGTCGGGGTCGGAGCCCTTCGAGCACACAATCTCGTACGTCGCCATGAGCAACGGGTAGACGCCCGGCTCCTGAGAGGCGTACATCGGATTGAGATCGAGCACCAGGTCGTTGCCGTCGGCCACGAAATTGGCCGCGCGGACGGCATTACCGGCCGTCTCGGTGGTGAGCGGGATGACGGCACCCTTGTTGGTGCCGATCTGGGCATAGGGCATGCCGGCCTGGTCGGCGAAGCCCTTCTCGACGTACCCGATGGCGCCCGGCATGCCCCGCACGGCCTGAACGACACCGGCAGACTTCGTGGCCCCCTCGCCCACGCCGCCCTGAAACTCGTTGCCGACGCCCTTGGTCCAGCTCTGCGGCGCGGCGGCCGTCAGATATTTCTGCAGGTTGTCCGTGGTTCCCGACGAATCCATCCGGTAGATCGGGGTGATCTTGGTGTTGGGCAGCGGGACGCCGGGGTTGAGAGCCACCAGGATCGGGTCGTTCCAGGCGGTGATCCGCCCACTGAAGATCTTGGCCAGCGCGTCACTGCTGACCACCAGCGGCGGGATCCCGGCGAGGTTGTAGACCAACGCGATCGGTCCAAACACCAGCGGAAGGTCCCACGCCGGGTTCCCGTCGCAGCGGGCGGCGGCCGGGCCGATCTGGCCGGCGGCCAGCGGGGAGTCGGCGCCCGCCAAGTCCACATGGCCGGCGATGAACTGCTCGCGCCCGGCCCCGGAACCGGTGGGGTTGTATGACACGCTCTTGCCCGGGCAGTACTGGCCCCAGACCTGGTTGAACAGCGCCATCGCGTTCTGCTGTGCCGTCGAGCCCTCCGCCGTCAGGTTGTTCTTGCCGCTACAGCCGGCCGTGCCGGTCGGCCCGGAGGCCGCCGCGGGCGACGCGGCGTGGCGGTTCTGGTCACCCCCACAGCCGGTCAATGCGCCACCACCGATCGCCGCCACCGCGGCGAGCGCGGTCAGCGCTTTGCCTCCCCTGTCGAGCCTCACCGAACCCGCTTCCTGACGCACCCGCCGACCCAACCCCCCAACAGGTTGCCAGGTCGCGACGAAATATGCTTCGCCGCCGGTCTCACTACCAAAAGCAGGTGAACAACCGGGGTGCGGGACCGCGCTCGGTCAGTCGGCGGCGACCGCGTAGGCGGTGTCCACGCTGTAGGTGCTGAAGCCCAGGCGCTGATAGGTGCGCACCGCGGCGACGTTGTCCGACTCCACGTACAGCAGGACGGTCGGCTCGGCCGCGTCGGCCAGCCGGTCCGCCAACGACGCGATACCGACGGCCGTCAGCATCTGCCCCAGGCCCCGGCCCTGCGCCGAGGGATCGACGCCGACGACGTAGACCTCCCCCAGGCCGCCTTCATCGGTGTGCACCTTGGTCCAGTGGAAGCCCAGCAATTTGCCCGCCTCGTCGCCGCCGATGTCGTCGAACGCGAGGAACAACCCGGCCGGGTCGAACCACGGCTCGTTGCGCCGCTCGGCCAGCTGGACTTCGGTCCAGCCGCCCTGCTCGGGGTGGTCGGCGAAGGCGGCGTTGTTGACGCGCAACAGTTCGGCGTCATCGCCGCTGCCGGCGTACGTGCGGACCCGCACGCCGGGCACGGGGCGAATCAGGTCGTGCGTGTCCCGCAGCGTGCGCCGCATCTGCAGCAGTTCGCGCACCGGCACCAGCCCGAGCGCGGAGGCGGTGGCCCGCGCCGGTTCGAGGGTGCCGTGCGCCCAGAACCGGTTGCGCCCGGCGGTCTTGGCCAACGCCGACCGCGCCAGTGCCGTCCCGAAGCCACGCCGGCGCAGCCGCGGCTGCACCACGAGTTCGGCCATGGCGGCATCGGGCGAAAGATTGAGGTAGCCGACGATCTCGTCGGTCTCGGTGATGAGCAGATGCCCGCTGCGGTCGTGCGCGAGCTCGCGCAGCACCTGTTCGCCGACCGGCGCCACCCCATCGAATCCCGTTGCGGCCGTGACGAGTTCGCGCACTTGCCGCTGCTCGTCCGCGGTCAGCGTCGAGCGCCAGACGGGTGCGGTCACTGACTGCGCAACGGGTCGCCCAGCGGCTCTGGCAGTTCTTCCGGTTCGGACTCGACGTCGTCGACGCCTTCATCCTCAGCGGGGCCCGCGATCGGCGCGCGACCGCGGGCGGGCCGGACGGCCTTGTACCCGACGTTGCGGACGGTGCCGATCAACGCCTCGTATTCGGGGCCGAGTTTGGCGCGGAGTCGGCGCACGTGCACGTCGACGGTGCGGGTGCCGCCGAAGAAGTCGTATCCCCACACCTCATGCAGCAGCTGCGCGCGGGTGAACACCCGCCCCGCATGCTGGGCCAGGTACTTGAGCAGCTCGAACTCTTTGTAGGTCAGGTCGAGCGGGCGCCCCCGCAGCCTCGCGGTGTAGGTGCCCTCGTCGATCACCAGCTCACCCAGGCTCACCTTGCCGGCGCTCTCGTGGTCGGCCAGACCGCCGCGGCGCCCGATCACCAGCCGCAACCGGGCGTCGATCTCGGCGGGGCCCGTGCTCGGCAGCAAGATCTCGTCCAGGCCCCAGTCCGCGCTGACCGCGACCAGGCCACCCTCGCTGACGACCGCCAGGACGGGCACGGATCGGCCCGCCGTGCTCAGCAGCCGGCAAAGCCCTCGCGCGGATGACAGGTCGGTGCGCGCGTCCACGAGCACGGCGTCCGCCGTCCCGGCCTCGAGCAACGAGGACGGTTCCGCCGGCGCCGTACGGACGGTGTGGGGCAGCAGCGACAACGACGGCAGGACCGGGTCGGGATGCAGCTCCGAGGTCAGCAGTAATAGCTCCAACTAGCCCCTCCAACTCGGGGGAACGGCATCTTCCACAATTCGGAACGCAACGACGCGTTAGTTGCCAGGTCACCTAACGATAACTTGCCACCTGCCATTTCTGCGTGGCGACGACCGCAGTGTGAGCCCCGCCACCCGGGCGGCCCGTCATCGTCCCGGGAACAGGGTTACGCCACAATATGCGGGTGCGCAAGGTCCTGATCGGGCTGGCGGCGGTGGCGATCGCCGTGGCCGTGGTCGTCCTCGGCGCCTTCGGCGTCGACTACGGGAGCAGCATCTACGCCGAATACCGGCTGTCGTGCAGCGTGCGCAAAGCGGCCGGCCTGAGGTCCGACCCGTTCGTGGCCATCGTGGCGTTCCCCTTCATCCCGCAGGCGATGCGCCACCACTACAACCAGCTGGAGATCAAGGCCAACGCCGTCGACCACGCCACGGTCGGTAAGGCCACCCTCGAGGCCACGATGTACTCGGTCGACCTGACCCACACCTCCTGGCTGATCGGGCCCGAAGCGAGGCTGCCCGTCGGCAAACTCGAGAGCCGCATCATCATCGACTCGACACACCTGGGCCGGTACATGGGCATCAGCGACCTGATGGTCGAAGCGCCGCCAAAGGAAACCAACACCGCAACCGGCGGGGTCACCGCGTCGGGCATCTCCGACAGCCACGGCCTGGTGTTCAGCGGCACGCCGCACTCGGTCGGCTTCGAGCACCGGGTGAGCGTCTCGGTGGACCTCTCCATCGCCCCCGACGATCCGACGACGCTGGTGATCACGCCGACCGGCGTCCTGACCGGGGCCGATACAGCGGACCAAGCCGTTCCGGACGAGAAGCGGGATGCGGTGCTACGGGCCTTCAGCACCCGGGTGCCCAACCAGCGGCTTCCGTTCGGGGTGGCGCCGAAGACCGAGGGGGCGCGTGGCTCCGACGTCATCATCGAGGGCATCAGCTCCGGGGTGACCGTCAATCTGGACGGCTTCAAGCAGTCGTGACCCCGTACCTGCGTCTGCGGCCGCCGCCGCGGATTTGATCGCCGTCGGTCATTCGGTAAGCTTGCCGACGTGCAAGCCCGCATTGAGCCCATGCTCACCCAACGCCGCGCAGTCGATCTGTGCCGCACCGCGGGCTGTTGCTGTCGCTGTAGCTGCTGAGTCGCCGCGCGCTTTCGCGTAAGCACTCAGGGCAGCCCCGGAACGTCACCGAGGCCCCTCTCCCGTCGTTCGTTCCCATAAGCAACAGGCGTATCCAGGAGTAGTACCGTGCCGAGCAACACCGCCACCCAGCAAGACGTCGTCGACGTGCGCGGCCCAAGGTTCGCCGCCTGGGTCACCACCGTGGTCTTGGTGATCACCCTCGCCGTATCCGCCGTCAGCCCGCTGGCGGCGGCGGTCATTCTGGGGGTGCAGGCCGTCATCTTCGCCGTCGGGGCCGTCGGTGGCCCCCGCAAGCACCCGTACGGGCGCGTCTTCGCGGGCTTCGTCGCGCCCCGCATCGGGCCCGTCCGGGAGCGCGAACCGGTCGCCCCGCTGAAGTTCGCGCAGCTCGTCGGCCTGCTCTTCGCCGTCACGGGCGTCGCCGCTTTCGCCGCGGGGGCTTTCCTGGTCGGCGTGATCGCCACCGCCGCCGCGCTCATCGCGGCATTCCTCAATGCCGCCTTCGGCATCTGCCTCGGCTGCCAGCTCTACCCCCTGGTCGCGCGTTTGCGAGGCGCCGCGCGCACCGCCTGAACTGTTCATTTCAAAGCGATCGAAAGGATCCCCCGCATGGCACGCTCCGACGTCCTGGTCTCCGCGGACTGGGCCGAGAGCAATCTCGACGCCGCCGGTGTCGTCTTCGTCGAGGTCGACGAGGACACCAGCGCATACGACACCGGCCACATCCCCGGCGCGATCAGGCTGGACTGGCGCTCCGATCTGCAGGACCCGGTCAAGCGTGACTTCGTCGACGCGCAGCAATTCTCGAAGCTGCTCAGCGAACGCGGCGTCGCCAACGACGACACCGTGATCCTCTACGGCGGCAACAACAACTGGTTCGCCGCCTACGCCTACTGGTATTTCAAGCTGTACGGCCACGTCGACGTCAAGCTGCTCGACGGCGGACGCAAGAAGTGGGAACTCGACGGACGCGCGCTGTCCCGCGACGCCGTGAGCAGGCCGGCCACCTCGTACACCGCCGCGGCCCCGGACAACAGCATCCGGGCGTTCCGCGACGAAGTGATCGCGGCGATCAACGAAAAGAACCTGGTCGACGTGCGTTCGCCGGACGAGTTCTCGGGCAAGATCCTGGCGCCGGCGCACCTCCCGCAGGAGCAGAGCCAGCGGCCCGGCCACATTCCCGGGGCGATCAACGTGCCGTGGAGCAAGGCCGCCAACGAGGACGGCACCTTCAAGTCCGACGAGGAGTTGGCCAAGCTCTACGCCGACGCCGGGCTGGACGGAACCAAGGAAACGATCGCGTATTGCCGGATCGGCGAGCGGTCGTCGCACACCTGGTTCGTGCTCCGGGAATTACTCGGCCACAAAAACGTCAAGAACTACGACGGAAGTTGGACGGAATACGGCTCCCTGGTGGGTGCCCCGATCGAGTTGGGAAGCTGATATGTGCTCTGCCCCGAAACAAGGAGTGACGCTGCCCGCCAGCGTCGACTTGGAAAAGGAAACCGTGATCACCGGCCGCGTCGTGGACAGCGACGGCCAGGCGGTGGGCGGCGCGTTCGTCCGCTTGCTCGACTCGTCGGACGAGTTCACGGCCGAGGTCGTCGCGTCCGCCACGGGTGACTTCCGGTTCTTCGCCGCGCCGGGATCCTGGACGCTGCGCGCGCTGTCGGCGGCCGGCAACGGCAACGCCGTGGTCAGCCCGTCGGGTGCCGGCATCCACGAGGTCGACGTCAAGATCGCCTGAGACCCCGGCTACCCTGACCGGGATCTCCCGGGGCGAATAGACTTGTCCCCGTGGTGCTTTTCTTCGAGATCATGCTGGTCGTGGCGGTCGTGGTGATCTCATGGTTCGCGCTGTACGTGCTGTACCGGCTGATCACCGACGAATCGTGACCACCCCCGGCGACGAGCCACTGAGTTCCGCGGGTTCCGGCGATCGTGCTGTGGCCGCCGCCGCTGAGCGCGCCAAGCTGACCGCCGGCCGCAACATCCCCGCCTTCGACGATCTGCCCGTTCCCGCCGACACCGCCAACCTGCGCGAAGGCGCCAATCTGAACGACGCCTTGCTAGCCCTGCTGCCGCTGGTCGGTGTGTGGCGCGGGGAGGGCGAGGGCCGCGGACACGACGGGGACTACCGGTTCGGTCAGCAGATCGTGGTCTCGCACGACGGCGGCGACTACCTCAACTGGGAAGCCCGCTCCTGGCGGCTCAGCGAAACGGGCGACTACCAGGAACACGGCTTGCGCGAGACGGGCTTCTGGCGCTTTGTCAGCGACCCCGACGACCCCAGCGAATCTCAGGCGATCGAGTTGCTGTTGGCGCATTCGGCCGGCTACGTCGAGCTGTTCTACGGGCGGCCGCGCACCCAGTCGTCGTGGGAACTGGTGACCGATGCGCTGGCCCGCAGCCGATCGGGCGTGCTCGTCGGCGGTGCCAAGCGGCTCTACGGCATCGTCGAGGGCGGCGACCTGGCCTACGTCGAGGAGCGGGTGGACGCCGACGGCGGCCTGGTACCCCATCTTTCGGCGCGGCTCTCCCGGTACGCCGGATAGCCGACCAGCCGTTGCCCGCCGGGGCAACCGGGCGCCGCGCACCGGCCCGAAATCGTTGCCTTCGGTCGATCTTTTGCGTGTACTGTTCGACGTCCGGGCAGCCCCGCGAAGGGAGATCGGCGGATGCGTCCCAGGAGGGCACCCTCGCCCATTTTGCGCTGGGGCGTCACCGCGGTCGGCCTGCTGCTCATCGGCTATCTCGCTGTGCTGGACCTGCAGCCCTCCCTGATCGACAGGCTGCCGCCGGGCCTCTCGTGGTTCGGGCGGCCCGGGTCGATGCCCACCCTCGCGATCGTCGTGACCGTGCTGATCTGGGCGTCGGTTCTGACCGTCCGCTCGGGCAGCAGCCATCGGGTGGTGGGCGTGTCGTTCACCCTGATCGCCGCCCTCGTCCCGCTGACGGCGCTGCTGGGCCTCACCTCGTACTGGGGGTGTCACGATGCGAACCATCCGGCCCTGTTCACTCCGCTGATGGCCACGGCCAGCCTGGTCAAGGGCGGCACCGGCGACTTCTCGGTGAGCGGGCGGACCTGCCCGAACCCCACGCCGGTCGGCCTGGAGCTGGCCCGTATCGCCGCCCTGTCGGCGATCTTCACCGGGTTGGGCGGCGTCGTGGTCGGCGTCTTCCGGTCCCAGGTGGACCGGCTGCGGGCCAACCTGGCCGACTCCGTCACGGCCATCGTCGGGGTCGACGCCGACAGCCAATCGATGATCAGCGCCGTCGCGCGGACACTGGACCGGCGCAGCACGCTGGTCGTCATCACGGGCGCCAGCGACGACCGGGTGCAGCGGGCCCGCAGGCAGGGCGCCCGGGTGGTCCTGGTCGACTTCAACAACCCGTCCACCCTGGTCTCGCTGCGGTTGTGGCGCCACCTGTCCCGGCTTTACCTGATGGCGCCCGACCCGGCGATCAACCTGTTGTGGCTGGACCTGATCAGCCGCCGGCTCGACGAGGTCGCTCGCAAGCGGCGGTTGCCGCTCATCGTGCGGATGGACGACCCGTGGCTGGCCCAGGCCTGGCGCGCCCAGCAGTTCGGCGGATCGGACACCCGGTGGGCGGCCGACGTGGTCGGCAAGTACGAGGTGACCGCGGACAGGCTGCTCGACAGCATCATCGCGACGGGCCGAACCAAGCGCGTATTCGTCTGTGGCACTTCACAATTGACCCTGGCCCTGTGCGCCGACCTGACGCAGCGCGCCCTGGAACGCGAGTTCTACACGCCTTCCGGCGCGGTCCCGTTGCCCGCCCTCACGCTGGTCGAAAGGGATGCCGCGGAATACCTGGCCGATCACGAGTTCTACCGGCGGCAGGCGGGATTCGCCTCGGAGGGGCCGGCGATCGATGCGACGGCGGAGGCGCCGACGGTTCCGACCATGCTGAAGCTGATCGGCGACGCCGACCCGGCGGCCAGCGCGGTGATCTTCGTGGACTCCCATGCGGCGACCACCGCGGCGAGGCTGGCGGCCCGCTTCCCCGACATGCCCATCTACGCCTCCGACCTCAACACCAGCATCAGTGACGACTCGATCCAGGTTGTCGGGCGGTTGCAGTCCTACTCGCTGGTGCTGGACACCCAAGAGGGCCAGGTGCAGGACGCCTGGGAGCGCGCGGCCAGGCTGATCCACGAGCGATATGTCTCGACGATCGACCCGGACGCGCCGCGGTCCCCGGCCGCGATGCCGTGGTCCGAACTCAACGAGTTCTACCGCGGGTCCAACCGGCGGCAGGTGCGCAACGCGCTGTGGATGGTGGAGCAGATCGCCGGGCACACCTGGAACACGTGGGGCAGCCCGCCGGCGCAGCTGTCGGGCAACGAAATGGTGGGGCTGCCGCCGTTGGAGCAGCTCGCGCTGATGGGCTTCGACCAGGACGCGGCGTTGAGCATGGCCAGGGCGGAGCACGAGGACTGGTGCCGCTACTACCGCCGCAACGGGTGGAAATACGGTTCGCCGCGCGACGATTCGCGCAAGATTCACGACAAGCTGGTCGACTGGTCGGCGGTCGAGAGCGACCCTGGCCTGCTCAACGCCGCGGTGCGCAGCCTGGCGGGCACGCTGTGGAGCCTGCGCCAGCTGGGCTTCCGGTCGCGCCCGCTCTGGCAGTCGTTCACGCGGGTGGGGACGGTGACCGCCGAACAGCGCAGCGCCCCATGGACGTGGACGTCGGATTCGGGGCAGACCATGAGCGCCGACGCCGGCGACTGGGCGATCCAGGAAGACGGCAAGGTGTGGTCGGTCCGCGACGACATCTTCCGGGACACCTACGAGCCCGCCGGCGACGGCCGCTGGCAGCGCAAAGGGCGGGTCCAAGCCCGCCCCGCCCATGCGGGCGAGACCGTGAACACCCTGGAGGGGCCCACGACCGCGGCGGAAGGTGACTGGGTGGTGCGCGGAACCACGGGTGAACAGTGGCCGGTTCCCGGTGCCGAATTCGCGCGTCGCTACGCCGAATTTCACCCGCCCGAGGAAGCTTCCGCGGTCGACGGGGGCCGTGAATGACTTTTAGCCGTCGCCGCCCCGAATAGCAGTAGATTTGCGCCGTCCGAGGGGGCCCGACACTGATACGGTATCGGCGCATGCCCAATAGCCGCGTGCGCCGATTCCGCCCGTTCGTTTGCTACGCCTCCCCGTAGGAGACCGCGATGCCGCTGTTCATCAGCTATTCGAGCCAGGACAGGGCGACCGTCGACGCCCTGACTTCCGCGCTTCGGCGCGCACAGCAACAGGTTTGGTTCGACCAGGAGCTCGGCGGTGGCGATTCGTGGTGGAACAAGCTCCTCGAGCAGATCCGCTCGTGTGACGTGTTCATCGTCGCGCTGTCCAACAACTGGCTGCAGTCCAAGCCGAGTCAGGCCGAATTGCGTTATGCGCGGGCGCTGAACCGGCCGATCCTTCCCGTACGGATCGGCGACATCGACAGCATGCGCGTGAATCCCCTTGCCACGCTGCAGATCATCGATTACCGCGAACCGACGGTCGACGCCGGCATCCAGCTGGTGACGGCCGTGCACGCCCTGCAGGGCAAGCCGGTGCCGTTGCCGGACCCGCTGCCCGAAGAGCCGCCGGTGCCGTTCGGCTACATCACCCGGCTGGGCAACACCCTCGCCGAAAAGGAGCTCAGCCCGCAGCAGCAGACCCAACTCCTCATCGAACTGCGCCAGGGATTCGACGAGGACGGCGACGACCCCAGCGCGCGGGGCGACATCGCCCAGCTGCTGCGCATGCTGCGCCTGCGCCACGACGTCACCTACCGCACCCGGACCGAAATCGACAATGTGCTGGCCGAGATCGAGGCCAAGGGCGGTTCGTCGGCGGGCAAACCGGCCGGTGACGCGGAGGGGGAAGCACCCACCGCCGTCGCACCCCGGCCCGACGCGACCCCCGAGCCCGGCGGCCCGACGGCCAAGGCCGCGCCCACCGCGGTCGGTGGTGCCGCGGCGGGCGGATCCAACAAGCGGCTGCTCATCATCGGGGGCGTTGCCGTCGCGGTGATCGCGGCAATCGCGGTCGTCGTCGTCCTCACCATGCAGGGCGGCAAGACCAAGCCCGCCAGCAGGGCGGGCAACGGCCCGAATCAGGTTCAGACGGGCTCGAACCCAGCCCCGAATGTCGGGAACGTTCCGACTCCCGGGGACGGCTCCAAGCTCGACTCGTATCTCCTCGGCCCCGCCGATGTCGGCGCCGTGGTGGGCGACCCGAACCTGGTGGTCTCCGAGAAAGCCGCGCAACTGCGCAACTTGAGGGCAACGGTGTCCAACCCCGACTGCAAGGGCCCGTTCGAACCCATCGAGGAAGCGGCCTACAAGGGCGCGGACGGTTACACCGCGGTGAGCGGGCAGGCCGTGCACACCGCCGGCGAAAACCCGCCGCACCGGCTCTACGAAGCGGTCGTGGAGTTCGCGTCGCCGGAGAAGGCCGCCGCGTTCGTGCAGCTGTCGGCGGACAAGTGGAGGGCGTGCGCCGGGCAATCGGTCACGGTGAGCTTCAACGGCAAGAGCAGCGGGTGGACGTTCGGCGACGTCACCGGGGCGCCGCCGAAGATTTTCCAGCAGCGGACCCAAGCGGACGGAACCCGGATCTGCCACCACGCGCTGCACGCGGCGTCCAGTGTGGTCGTCGACCTGCTGCTGTGCGGGCCCGACGCCGAAACGGGCCAGGCGGGCAAACTCGCCGGGCAGATCGCGGCGAAGGTGAACCAGTAACGGCCGCAGACATGGCGCGGCCCCCGAGCAAGGTTCCAGGTTGGACAGACCGGAAGCTCGGGGGCCGGGTGACTGCGTGGAATTCGCTAGCGCGCGTAAATCGCCAGCTATTCGAGAGCCACTGCTGCTAGCGCGCAGCCACCTCACATGTCCATGAAGCTATCAATTTCCCGGACCACCTCCCTTCTTGTGTACGGCCGACCGTACCCGCGATTCCGCGAGCCGACAACACAATTCAGCGCTCAGCGATCGCTGACGATCGCCGAGTCGACCAGCGCGGCGAATTCGGCGGCCAACGGCGAGCGGGGCAGCGGACGGCCGTCGAGGGTGTGCACCCGGGCGGCCAGCGTCATACTTGAGACCAGCCAGATCCCTTGCGCGGCAACCAGATCGGCGGGCCGCAACGCGCGATAGTCGCAGTCGTAGCCCTTGGCCCTGGCCACCTCGAACAGCGCCTGCTGCGTGGTGCCCCGCAGAATCGGATACCACGGCGGCGGCGTCAGCAGGCACGGGTTGCCGTCGGAGCCGTCGGTCGCGATCACCACCGTCGAGCGCGGGCCTTCCAGGATGTAGCCGTCCGAGCTGACGAAGATCACGTCTCCCGCTCCTTGCCGGGCCGCGTGCCGCAGGGCGGCCATGTTGACCGCGTAGGACAGCGTCTTGGCGCCGGCCAGCAGCCACGGCATCGCGTCTGTGCCCACCGCGGGTAGCCCGCGTGCCAACGTCACCGCGGCGAGCCCCTCGCGCCGAACCGCCGTCACGCGTTCGGGTACGGCGTTGACCATCACATAGGCGGTGGGGGTCGATCCGCCCTCCCGGCCGCGGCTGTAGATCAGCCGCATCGCGCCTTCGTCGTCGGTGCCCGCGACCCATTGCCGGGTGGCCATCTCGATCGCGCCGCGCCAGGCGGGCAAGTCCGGCTCCGCCAGGTCGGTCAGCCGTGCCGAGTGGGTCAGCCGCTGCAAGTGGGACTCGATAAGGCAGGGTCGGCCGTCGCGGACCAGCAGCGTCTCGAAGACGCCGTCGCCGCGCACCGCCGCCAGGTCGTCGGCGTGCAGCAGCGGGGCATCCGACGGGTGGATCTCGCCGTCCAGCGTGACGATCACACCCTTCTGGCCTGCCATGGGGGTAAAGCCTAGCCGCGAGCGTGCGGCTGGCCGCACCCTCGGCGGCGGCTGTGCGGCTGGCCGCACGTTGGGCGACGAAGCGCCCGAGGGTCCGTAGAGTTGACGTGTGTCTTCTGCAGTGCCCTCGCCCGAGGCCGGCCCCGACGCGGGGGCCGTCTGGCATTACGGCGATCCCCTCGGTGAGCAGCGCGCGGCCGAAACCGACGCGGTAGTGATCGACCGATCACACCGCGCGGTGCTCACGCTGACCGGTGGCGATCGGCGGAAGTGGTTGCACAACATCTCCACCCAGCACGTCAGCGATCTCCCCGACGGGGCCAGCACGCAAAACCTCAGCCTCGACGGCCAGGGCCGCGTCGAAGACCATTGGATCCAAACGGAACTCGGCGGCACGACCTACCTCGACACCGAGCCGTGGCGCGGCGAACCGCTGCTGGACTACCTGCGCAAGATGGTCTTCTGGTCCGATGCCGCGCCCGCGGCCGCCGACCTGGCGGTGCTCTCGCTGTTGGGGCCGCGGCTGGCCGACGGGGCGGTGCTCGACGCGCTCGGCCTGGACGACCTGCCCGCCGAGCTGACCGCGGCCCCGCTCGCCGGCGGTGGCTTCGTGCGGCGGATGCCCGGCGCCCCCGCCGACCAGATCGAACTGGATCTGCTGGTCCCGCGCGCCGACTCCGCCGCCTGGCAGGACCGATTGGTGCAGGCCGGGCTGCGGCGCGCCGGGGTCTGGGCGTACGAGGCGCACCGGGTGGCGGCGCTGCGCCCGCGACTGGGCGTCGACACCGACGAGCGCACGATTCCGCACGAGGTCGGCTGGATCGGTGCCGCCGTCCACCTGGACAAGGGGTGCTATCGCGGGCAGGAGACCGTGGCGCGGGTCCACAACCTCGGCAGACCGCCCCGGATGCTGGTGTTGTTGCACCTGGACGGCTCGGTGGAGCGGCCCGCGACGGGCGACCCCGTCCTCGCCGGCGGGCGCGCCGTCGGGCGACTCGGCACGGTGGTGGATCACGTGGATTTCGGGCCGGTGGCCCTGGCGCTGCTCAAGCGTGGGGTGCCGGGCGACACCGAACTGGCGACCGGCCCGCAGGCGTCGGTCGCTGCGGTGATCGACGCCGATTCGCTGCCGCCGGCGGAACAGATCGGCGCGGGCAGACTGGCCGTTGAACGGTTGCGGGGCGGTGCGAGATAATCCTCGATGACGTCCGCCACAGCGGCGGGGGGCACCGACGCCCAACCGCAAGGCACGGTAAACTGTCAACAGGACAATAACGACACCAAGAGATCGGAGCCGCCTGATTCGGGCCGCTCCGTTATTGCGCGAGGGGGTTCCCCCATGGGCCGCGGCCGGGCTAAGGCAAAGCAGACCAAGGTTGCTCGTGAACTCAAATACAGTTCCCCGCAAACCGACTTCACGCGGCTTCAGCGCGAGTTGTCAGGAACGGGCGACGACTCCACCGAACTCGAGGACGACGGCGCCGGCGACTCTTGGGAAGACAGCGACGACTGGCGTCGCTGAACCCCGGCGCTAGCTTCGCTCCAGCTTTCTAAAATCTGGGGTGCTGCCCCACGAGCTTTGCCCGCGGGCCCGCTTTGCCGCCTTTGCCGACGGTCCCCAGCACCCAGCAGTCCAAATGCCGGGCCGTCAGGATGGCCAGGGCACGGTCGGTGTCCTCGGGCGCGACGATGGCGACCATACCCACGCCCATGTTGAAGGTCTTCTCCATCTCCTCGCGCGTCACCCGGCCGCGCTGGGCGATCATCGGGAACACCGGGGCGGGCGTCCAGGTCCCGCGGTCGATTTCGGCGACCAGGCCGTGCGGGATGACCCGTTGCAGGTTGCCCGCCAGGCCGCCGCCGGTGACATGGCAGAACGTGCGGACATGGGTTTCGGCGGTCAACGCCAGGCAGTCCTTGGCGTAGATCCGGGTGGGTTCGAGCAGCTCCTCACCGAGCGTGCGGCCGAACTCCTCGACATAGCCGGCGAGGTTCATCCGGTCGATTTCGAGCAGCACCGTGCGGGCCAACGAGTAGCCGTTGGAGTGCAGGCCCGAGGATCCCATCGCGATGATGGTGTCGCCGGGCTTGACGCGGTCGGGGCCCAGCACGTCGTCGGCCTCGACGACGCCGACGCCGGTGGCCGAGATGTCGTAGTGGTCCGGTTCCATCAGCCCCGGGTGTTCGGCGGTTTCGCCGCCGAGCAACGCGCAGCCGGCCCGCACGCACCCCTCGGCGATGCCCGCGACGATCGCGCTGAGGCGCTCGGGCACCGTCCGGCCCACCGCGATGTAGTCCTGCAGGAACAGCGGCTCCGCACCGCAGACCACGAGGTCGTCGACGACCATCGCCACCAGGTCCAGGCCGACGGTGTCGTGCTTGTCCATCGCTTGGGCGACAGCAAGTTTGGTCCCCACACCGTCGGTGGACGCCGCGAGCAGCGGTTCGCGGTAGTCGTTGCGCAAGGCGAACAGCCCTGCGAACCCGCCGAGGCCGCCCCGCACCTCGGGCCTGGTGGCCTTCGTCGCCAGCGGCTTGAACATTTCAACGGCGCGGTCGCCGGCCTCAATGTCCACCCCGGCCGACGCGTAGGTGATGCCGTGGCTGCCCGGGTTTCGTCCGGGGCTTTTTCCGGGATCCGTCATCGCGATAAAGGCTACCGGGCGCCGCCGACCGCCGTTATCAAACGTCTTGGAAGGGGCGGATCCGGCGTCCGTCAGTGGACGATCGGCACTTCGTCGGGCGCCAAATCGTCCAGCCCGGCTCCCCGCGCGGCGTTGGCGAGCATGTGCTCGATGACGTTCTTGCCCAAGGCCGTCTCCTCGGGCAGTTCGATCGGATACTTGCCGTCGAAGCACGCGGTGCAGAGTCGCGAGGCCGGTTGCTCGGACGCCGCGACCAGCCCGCGCAGCGAGATGTAGCCGAGGGTGTCCGCCCCGATGGCGTGCCGCACCGCTTCGAGCATTTCCTCTTTGTCTTGCACGGCATTGGCGATCAACTCCGCCGGCGACGGGAAGTCGATGCCGTAGAAGCAGGGCCACTTCACGGGCGGCGACGCGATGCGCACGTGGACTTCGAGGGCGCCGGCCTCGCGCAGCATGCGCAGCAGCGCGCGCTGGGTGTTGCCGCGCACGATCGAGTCGTCGACGACGATCAGCCGCTTGCCGCGGATGACCTCGCGAAGTGGGTTGAGCTTCAGCCGGATACCGAGCTGGCGGATGGTCTGGGACGGCTGGATGAAGGTTCGCCCGACGTACGCGTTCTTCATCAGGCCTTGCCCGTACGGAATGCCGGATTCCTGCGCGTACCCGACCGCGGCGGGCGTGCCCGACTCGGGCACCCCGATCACCAAGTCGGCTTCGACGGGGCATTCACGGGCCAGCCGGCGGCCGATCTCCACCCGGGTCGCGTGCACGGACCGTCCGGCGATCGTGCTGTCCGGGCGGGCCAGGTAGACGTACTCGAAGACGCAGCCCTTGGGCGTGGGGTTGGCGAAACGCGTGGAGCGCACCCCGTCCGCGTCGATCGCCAGCAGCTCGCCCGGCTCGATATCGCGCACGAACGATGCGCCGACGATGTCGAGCGCGGCCGTTTCGGAGGCCACCACCCAGCCGCGGTCCAGGCGTCCGAGCGAAAGTGGCCGCACCCCATGCGGATCGCGGCACGCATACAGCGTGTTCTCGTCCATGAACGTCAGGCAGAACGCGCCGCGCACGGTCGGCAGCAGGTCCAGCGCCGCCTGCTCCAGGGTGGAATCCGCGGCGCCATGGGCCAGCAGCGCGCCCAAGATGTCGGAGTCCGTCGTCGCGGGGGCGGGGCAGCGACGGGCGATCAGCCCCGCGTCGCGGGCGCGGGCGGCGAGCTCGGCGGTGTTGACCAGATTTCCGTTGTGGCCCAGCGCGACGCCGGTGCCGGCGGCGGTGTTTCGGAACACCGGCTGCGCGTTCTCCCACGTGGTGTCGCCCGTGGTGGAGTAGCGGCAATGCCCGATGGCAACGTGTCCCTGCATGGCCGCGAGCGTCTGCTCGTCGAACACCTGGCTGACCAAGCCCAAGTCTTTGAAGACGAGAACCTGGGATCCGTCGGCGACGGCGATACCCGCGGCTTCCTGCCCGCGATGCTGCAGCGCGTACAAGCCGTAATAGGTGAGCTTTGCGACATCCTCGCCTGGGGCCCAGACCCCGAATACACCACACTCTTCACGGGGCGAGTTCAGGTCCTGCTCGGGTTCCTGGACGGTCACGATTGGGCGGCTCCCCGGGGAACGGTTGGTGACGTAACGGAGTCTACGGGTCCGACACCCGCGACCGCGAATTTGCAGCGCGTGTTGAGCGCCAAAAATTCCCTCGCCCGACCCTAAACCTGCAGTTCAGGGTTATCTTCAGCCGACATCGAACAGCGGCAGGCAGTGTTCGATCTCACCCGCTCGAGACCCGGAAAGGCGCAGCGCGCCGGCGGCCTTCGCCGCCGAAAACGACAGCTTTCCGGCCACCAGCAGCAGCCAGGTGCGCGCATCGGTCTCCACCACGTTGGGCGGGGTGCCGCGGGTATGCCGGGGCCCGGCGATGCACTGCACCGCGGCGAACGGCGGGATCCGCACCTCGACGCTGGCGCCGGGCGCCACGGCGGCCAGGGTGCGGGCGGTGAGCCGGACGGCGGCGGCGAGGCTCTCGCGGTCGGGGGCGGGCCGGGATTCGTCGCGCAGCCAGTCCGCGACGGCCAACACGGCCTGCCGGGTCTTTGCCGGATCGGCCTTTTGACGAGCGGCCATACCCTAGGGTCTCAAACTCATGGAGCGTCGTCGCTTGCGGCGCGGGCCACCGTACAAGTCCGTCGGCCTCGTGACGCTCGTAATCATGGGCGTGGTCGGGTCGCTCCTGTACCTGCAGTTCCGGGGGGACCTCACGCGGACCACGAGGCTGACGATGGTGGCCGCCCGGGCGGGCCTGGTGATGGATCCCGGCTCCAAGGTCACCTACAACGGGGTCCAGATCGGCCGGGTGGCCGGCATTTCCGAGATCACCCGCGACGGCAAGCCGGCCGCCAAGGTGGCGCTGGACATCACCCCCCGATACGTCGAGATGATCCCGGCCAATGTCGCGGCCACCATCAAGGCGACCACGGTGTTCGGCAACAAATACGTCGCGCTGAGTTCGCCTCCGCACCCAGCGGCGCGGTCGATCACGCCGTCGACCGTGATCGAGGCGACCTCGGTGACCACGGAATTCAACACCGTGTTCCAGACGCTCCTGTCGATCGCGGAAAAGGTGGATCCGGTCAAGGTGAACCTCACGCTCGCCGGCGCCGCACAAGCCCTGACCGGACTGGGCGAAAAGTTCGGCGCCTCTTTGATCAACGGCAACACGATCCTCGACGACGTGAATCCCCGGATGCCCGAGATCCGCGCCGACCTCGCGCGGCTGGCCGCCCTCGGCGACACCTACGCCGACGCCTCGCCGGACCTGTGGGAGGCGCTCGACCACGCGGTGACCACTGCGCGCACGCTCGACCGCCAGCAATCCGATCTGGACGCGGCGCTGCTGGCGGCGGCCGGGCTGGGCGGTGCGGGCGCCGACGTCTTCGAACGCGGCGGACCGTACCTGACGCGCGGGGCCGCGGATCTGGTTGGCTCCAGCCAGCTGCTCGACGAGTACAGTCCCGAAATCTTTTGCACCATCCGCAATTTCAACGACGTCGCGCCCAAGATCCACAACGCCCTTGGCGACAACGGTTATTCGCTGGGCGCCCACGCGGCCGGCGCGATCACCGGCGCGCCCAGTCCGTATATCTGGCCGGAGAATCTGCCGCGGACCAATGCGAGGGGCGGCCCCGGCGGGCGGCCGGGCTGTTGGCAGACGATCACCCGGCAGTTGTGGCCGGCGCCCTTCCTGGTGATGGACACCGGCGCGAGCATGGCTCCCTACAACCACTTCGAACTGGGCTCACCGCTTTTCACCGAGCACGTGTGGGGCCGCCAGTTGGGCGACTACACCATCAACCCGTGACGCCCGACGCTCAGCGCCGCGATCGCGCCGGCCTCGTTGATGGCCAAGTGCACCAACATCGGCGCGGCGAGGCTGCCGGAACGGTCCGCCAGCCAACCGAACAGCCAGCCCGCGATGCCCGTCACCAGCACGGTGCCCACCACCGGGTCGCCCGCTGCGCGCGCGTCGGCGATGTGGGAGAGCCCAAAGCTGGCCGCCTGCAACAACCTTCCGCGGGTCCGGCCGAACGCCCCGGAGGCAACGGCGGTGAGCGCCGCACGGAACGCCGCCTCCTCGGCCCAAACCGTGCCGACGGGAATCCGCAGCAGCAGCCAGCCGGGCACCGACCCGGCCGGATCCCGGCCGGCCATGGACGCCCGCACCGAGGGCACGGCCGTCGTCGCGGCGACCGCGCTCGCCACGGCCGCACCGGCCGCGGATCCCAAACGCAGCCCGGCCCATAGCCGCGGCGGCTCCAGGCCCAGCGGCGCGCGCGTCGCCAGCACCAGCAGGCCGGCCGCACCGGCCTGCAGGGTGACCCGCCATGGGGTGGGCAGTCGCGGGCCGATGAAGCTCCAGCCGACCAGGGCGGCGGCCAGGGAGAACGCGCGGGCCCGACGGAAACGGCTCTCGCCCATCAGGATTCGTCGCTAAGGCTCATCCGAAGAGGCGGGGCAGCACCGCCTCCGACGTCTCGCGCAGTTCGGCCAGCGACACGGTGAACAGCCCCTGCACCTCCACCGCGTCCGAGGCCTGGTCGACGACGCCGATGCGCTCCGCGGGCAACACCCGCGCCTCGCACATCGCCCGGAACCGGCTCTCCTCGGTGCGCGGCACCGCCACCAAAACCCGGCCCGCCGACTCGGAGAACAACGTCACGAACGGATCGGCGCCCTCGGGAAGCACGATGCGGCAACCGGTTTCGCCCGCCAGAGCCGCTTCCACGATCGCCTGCGCGAGGCCGCCTTCGGACAGGTCGTGCGCCGCCGACACCAGCCCGTCGCGGGACGCCGCGGTCAGCACCTCGGCCAGCAGCTTCTCGCGCGCCAGGTCGACCGCGGGCGGCAAGCCACCCAGATGGTCGGCGGTCACCTGCGCCCAGACGGAACCGTCGAATTCGTCGCGCGTGTCGCCCAGCAGCATCAGGGTCTCGCCCGGTTCGCGACCGAGGCCGGTGGGGATGCGCCGGCCGACATCGTCGATGACGCCGAGCACACCGACGACCGGCGTGGGCAGAATCGCCGCCGACCCGGTTTGGTTGTAGAAGCTGACGTTGCCGCCGGTCACCGGGATGCCAAGGGCCGCACAGCCGTCGGCCAGCCCCCGGACCGCCTGCGAGAACTGCCACATCACCCCGGGGTCTTCCGGAGAACCGAAATTGAGGCAGTTGGTGACCGCGACCGGGGTCGCGCCGGTGACGGCTACATTGCGGTAGGCCTCGGCCAGCGCGAGTTGCGCTCCCGCGTAGGGGTCGAGCAGCGTGTAACGCCCCGACGCGTCGGTGGAGAGGGCGATGCCGCGGCCGGTGGTTTCGTCGACGCGCAGCACGCCGCCGTC
This sequence comes from Mycobacterium sp. ACS4054, assembly GCF_001667275.1. Taxonomy (GTDB): domain Bacteria; phylum Actinomycetota; class Actinomycetes; order Mycobacteriales; family Mycobacteriaceae; genus Mycobacterium. The sequence continues at coordinate 72,731 of NZ_LZHV01000061.1, read as the reverse complement.
GGCGTGCTCGGCCAGCACGGTGTTGCCGCGCACGTAGCGGTCGTACTGTTCGGTGATGAAGGCGCGGCTGCACAGGTGCGGGCTGCCCAGCAGCGCAAGCAAAGTCGCGCGCAGCTCGTCCCCCGTCGTCGGCCGCGGCAGGCGGGTGGACCGGTCGGCGTTCAGGGCGTCCTGCGATTCGGGCCGCGCGACCGGTCGCTGATACACCGGCCCCTCGTGCGCGACGGTGCGCGGCGGCACGTCGACGACCGTCTCGCCGCGCCAGGTGATCCGCAACCGGTCCCCGTCGGTGACCTCGCCGATCACCGTGGCCAGCACCTCCCATTTGCGGCACACCGCCAGGAAGGCGTCCACGTTCTCCGGCGCGACCACCGCGCACATCCGCTCCTGCGACTCGCTGCAGAGCACCTCCGCGGGCGTCATGTCCTTGGCCCGCAACGGGACGGTGTCGAGTTCGATCGCCATCCCGCCGTCCCCGGCCGACGCCAGTTCGGATGTGGCGCAAGACAATCCAGCTCCCCCGAGGTCCTGGATGCCGATCACCAGGCCGCCCGCGTAGAGCTCGAGACAGCACTCGATGAGGACCTTCTCCATGAAGGGGTCGCCGACTTGCACCGAGGGCAGCTTCTTGCGGGAGTTCTCGGCCCCCCCATCAGCGCTGAAGGTGTCCGACGCCAGCACCGACACCCCGCCGATGCCGTCGAGCCCGGTGCGCGCGCCGAACAGGATGATCTTGTTTCCGCGGCCCGACGCGAAGGCCAAATGCAGGTCCTCCTGGCGCAGCACGCCCACGCACATCGCGTTGACCAACGGATTGCCGGCGTAGCACGCGTCGAAGACGGTCTCGCCGCCGATGTTGGGCAGTCCCAGCGAGTTGCCGTAGCCGCCGATGCCGCGGACCACCCCATCGACCACGCGGCGCGTGTCGGGCGCGTCGGCGGCTCCGAACCGAAGCTGGTCCATCACGGCGACCGGTCGGGCGCCCATGGCCATGATGTCGCGGACGATGCCACCGACGCCCGTCGCCGCGCCCTGGTACGGCTCGACGTAGGACGGGTGGTTGTGGGATTCCACTTTGAAGGTGACGGCCCAGCCGTCGCCGATGTCGACCACGCCGGCGTTCTCGCCGATGCCGGCGAGCATGCCGGCGCGCATCTCGTCGGTGGTGGTCTCGCCGAAGTAGCGCAAGTGAACCTTGGAGGACTTGTACGAGCAGTGCTCGCTCCACATCACCGAGTACATGGCCAGCTCGGTGTCGGTGGGCCTGCGGCCCAGGATCTCGCGAATGCGCTGGTACTCGTCGTCTTTGAGCCCCAGCTCGGCGAACGGCTGCGGCTGGTCGGGGCTGGCAGCGGCATGCTCGACGGTGTCGATCGCCTGGGTGCGGGCGCTCGTCCCGGAGACAGTCACGCCAGACAGTCTAGGGTGACGCCGCTATCGCCGTCGGCTCGCCGCGGCGGCTATTGACCGACCACGCAGAAGACGTTGCCCTCGGGGTCGGCCAGCACCACCCAGCGGAAATTGGCGCCGAATGAGTGCCGGCCTACCTCGGTGGCCCCGGCGGCCGTCAGTCGAGACACCTCGCCGTCGACGTCGGCGGCGCTGAAGTCGAGGTGCAACCGGTTCTTCCCCGGCGTGGGGTCGGGCACCTTCTGGAATCCGAGCCGGGGACCGTCGGCCAGACTCACCACGGTGAACTCGTCGGCGAGCAGCTCCTGCGTCGTCCCGCCGAACTGCTCGGCCCACCAGCCACTCAGTTGCGCGGGATTGCTGCAGTCGAAGGTGATCATCTCCACGGTGAGCGCCATACCGCCGACCCTAGGCCTCGGAATGGCGCAGTTGAAGGGATCGGCGCCGGTTCAGCGGTGCAGGGTCAGTCGACGGTGCGGAAGTCGGCCATCATGGCCATGTCCTCGTGCTCGAGGTTGTGGCAGTGCAGCAGGTACGAGCCGGTGTAGTCGGTGAACCGGGTGAGGACTTCGACCGCTTCGGCAGGGCGGACATCGACGGTGTCCTTCCAGCCCCCGTCGAACCGTCCGGGCGCGCGGTCGTTGCGGGAGATCACCCGGAACGGGTTCAGGTGCACGTGGACGGGATGGTGGAACTCGGTGATGAACCGCCAGACTTCGGTGGTGCCGAGCTTGGGGCGAGCCAGCGGCCGGCCCGGTTGATACGACAGGTCGTTGATGGTCCACACGCCGCCTCTGTTCGGGCGGAAGAGGAACGTTCGGGTGGCGACGGCGGCGTGTCGGTCGAGACCCCCAAGCCCGCTGCTGAGCCGTTCGGGGATGGTGGCGTCGTCGGACAGGTCGGTGCCGACGACGTCGAATCGCATGACCTCGCTTGTGCTTTCGGCACCCAACCGATTGAGCAGCCGTACCCGGGTGCCGCGCCGGTAGCGGCTGAAATCAACCACAACATCAAAGCGTTCGGCCGGAGCGATGTCGATGTAGTCGTGGCCTACCGGCCGCGCCAGCAGCCCACCGTCACTGCCGATCTGCACCAGCCCCGAACCGCCGGGGGGCTGCGGGTCCAGCTGCAGCCGGTAGCGGCGGGCGTTGGATGCGTTCAGTAGCCGCAGGCGGTAATGGGCGGGATCGGTCTGCAGCACCGGCCACGGCGCACCGTTGACCAGGATGACGTCACCGAGCACGCCGTTCATGTAGTCGGCGATGACCCCGCCGCCACCGGCGGCCGGGTATCGGAAGGAGCCATCGGCGGCGAAGGCACGATCGGTGATCATCAGCGGGATATCCCGCCCGCCGCGAGGCAACGGCAACGCGTCTTCCTCGTCGTCACGGACCAGGTGGAATCCGGCCAGGCCGCGCCACACAGCGGCGCCGGTATAGCCCATGCGGTGGTCGTGATACCACAACGTCGCGGCGCGCTGGTTCATCGGATAGACGTATTCACGCTGTCCGACGACGCTGTTGCGGGCCATGTCCTCGGCGGCGGTTTGACCGGACTGCGGAAGGATGAAATCGGTCGGGTACCCGTCGTGGTCTTCGGGGGTGTGCCCGCCGTGCAGGTGCACCACGACCGGTGTCGGCAGGGCGTTGCGGTGCCGCACGACGGTGCGCCGCCCGGATCGTGAAGTGATGGTGGGGCCGGGAAAGCTCGCGTTGTAAGTCCATGCGGCAGTGGTTAACTCGGGCAGGATACGCAATTGCGTGACCTGCTGGGTGATCTCGTAGTAGTCGGTGAGGGCATCGGTGCTCACCGGCAACAACTCCTCCGGGATCGGCAAGGGGACTTGATAGCGGTCGGGCACTCTGGCCTGACTGCGCAGGAGCCGCCCCGGCTCCGCGGAGCCCAGCAGCGCGCCGGCCAACGGCCAACTGGTCGCGACGAATCCGATCCCCGTCGCGGCGGCGCCCAGCCGCAACGCGCTACGACGATTCACGAATCACATCCGGGCGTGGTGACGCCGAGGGTGCGGTCAGCGGCAAGCGCCACACCGCTGCGGTCAGCCGAAGGATTCCCACGATCAACAGCACCCCGAGCGGAACGTGTAGGCCCGTAAGCCGCAATTCCCCCGAGGCGAACTCGGCGACGAAGAGGATGGTCACCAGCGCCCCTACCGCTATCGGCCATCGCGGCCCGCCCGTCCTGTTCAGGATCACCAGCACCGCCACCTGAACGACGGAAAGCACTGTGGTCACTTTCGCGCCGGCCGAGTGCAGCAGCAACGCGTTGTACTGACCGCCGAGGAAACTGCCGGCGAACACGGCTTGGGCCAACGCGAGGATTGCCAGCGTCGCGCTGGTGACACGGGCGATCACGCGGGGCCAGCGTCGGCCGCGCCCTTTTGCGTCTGTCATGGTCTTCCTCCGGAGGTCGGCGTCGGACTACTCAGGAATTGACGACGAGACAGGGCGGCAAAAAGTTACGCCCGCGTGTGTAACTTCCGGCGCCGTTGACCCGTCCTTGTATGCGGGTTGCTGGTGATCGGTTCAACCCATTCCGGTCCCACCGCAACGGGATACGCAGAAGGAGAAGTGATGTCGAACCCGACGCCCCCGCGCTGGCTGAAGCCGATGAACAAGTTCATGATCGCGATGCAAAAACTCGGCATACCTACCGGGCCACCCATGGTTTTGACCGTGCCGGGACGCAAAACGGGCCGACCGCGCAGCACCCCGATGACACCGTTCACGCTCGACGGCCAGCTCTATGCCGTGGCGGGATTCCCCGGCGCCGATTGGGCGCGCAACGCCCGCGCCGCCGGGACGGGAACGCTCGGCAAGGGCCGAAAGACGCGGCGCGTCGCCATAACCGAGCTGACCGCCGAGCAAGCCCGCCCGGTGTTACGCCAATATCCGATCGAGGTGCCGATCGGCGTCGGGTTCCTGAAACGTTCCGGCCTGGTGCATCAAGGCAATCCGGAAGAGGTCGAAGCGCTGGCCGGCCGCATCGCGGTGTTCCGGCTAGACCCGATCCCCGCGAACTGACGCCGGGCGATGCCCCGGTTGATCGACCACAAAAGGAAGCAACATGCACACCGCATACCTCGTCGTGACGATCTTCGCCATCGGTCTCAACGGATTCTCCGGCGTGAGCGCGCTGGTCCACTTCGCACCGATCATCCCGCCCATGCAGCGCGCCGGGGTGCCGGTGTCGTGGCTGACGTTTCCCATCGGCACCATGAAAACCCTGGGCGCCCTTGGGCTTATCGCCGGACTATGGATTCCGCCCATCGGCATCGCCGCGGCGGCCGGACTGATCATCTTCTTCGTCTGCGCGATGTACACCCACGTGCTCGCCAACGACATGTCCGGCCAGTTCGCATTCGCCGGATTCCTGCTCGCCCTCAACGCCGCGACCTTCGCGCTCACCGCGATCGCCCACCCGGTGGTCATCTAGAACCGCTGGGCTCTATCGGCTCACGAAGGCTCAGGCGAAAGAAACGCCCGCATCGCCGCCGCGTACGCGGCCACGTCCTCGGCGCCCATCAACTCCCGCGCCGAGTGCATCGCCAGCTGCGCGGCACCCACGTCGACGGTGGGGATGCCGGTCCGCGCCGAGGCGAGCGGCCCGATCGTCGACCCGCACGGCAGGTCGGCGCGATGCTCGTAACGCTGCAGCGCGACCCCCGCCTGCTGGCAGGCCAGCGCGAACGCCGCGGCGGTCCGTCCGTCGGTGGCGTAACGCAGGTTCGGGTGAACCTTGAGCACCGGTCCGGCGTTGGCCTCGATCAGGTGGCCGGGCTCGTGCCGCTCGGGGTAGTTGGGGTGCGTGGCGTGCGCCATGTCCGCCGACGCCAGCAACGAGTCGGGCAGCCGGCGCAGGAAGTCCTCGCGAGTGCCGCCGGCCGCGAGCACGATCCGCTCCAGAACCGTGCCGAGCAGGTCTGACTGGGCGCCATGGTCGGAGGAGGACCCGACCTCCTCGTGGTCGAAAAGCACCAACACGGGCAGGAAACCCCGCGGCCCGGCGGCCAACAGCGCCTCCATCCCCGCATAACAACTGGCCTGGTTGTCCAGCCGGGGCGCGCTGAGCAGGTCGGCGCCGGCGCCGACAACGGTCGACGGGGTCAGGTCGTGGGTCATCAAATCGGCGGCCAGCACGCCGGTCGGGTCCACCCCGGCGCGTTCGGCGACGTAGTCGACGAACGACTTGGCGTCCGCACCGACGCCCCAGACCGCGTTGACGTGCCGCTGCGGATCCAGCGTCAGCGATTTGCGGTCCTCCGCCAGATGAATGGCCAGCTGCGGCACCCGCAGGATCGGCTCGTCGATCCGGACCAGCCGGTGCTCGATTCCGGCGCCGGCGCGCAGCGACAACCGTCCGCTGATGCCCAGGTCGCGATCGAGCCAGGAGTTCAGCCACGCCCCGCCGTAGGGCTCGAGCGCCACCACGCGCCAACCGGCGACCACCCGGTCCGGGTGCTGCTTGACCCGCAGATTCGGGCTGTCGGTGTGCGCGCCGACGATGCGGAACGGACCGTCGGCCCCCTCGGAATTCCAGGCGACCAGCGAGCCGGCCCGCACCGTGAAGTAGCGGCCCGGTTCCTCCGGCCAGCGTTTAGCCTCGCTCAGTTCGGTGTACCCGGCAGCGGTCAGCCGCGCGGCCACCGTGGCGCAGACGTGAAACGGCGACGGAGAAGCGTCGATGAAATCGCAGAGGCCTGCGGCGCTGGCCGACATGATGATCATCATGGCTTCCGGCGCTCACCGTCGCCACGCTAGGTCCCATTGCGCGGCTCCTTACTCGCGCCCTTCCGGCGCTCGCCGTCGCCACGCTAGGGTCGCCCATGTGCCTCCCGTCCAGCCGCAGCCGATCCTCGAGCCGTTGACGCCTGCGGCGGTCTTCCTCGTGGTGACCATCGACGACGGCGGAGAAGCCACGGTGCATGACGCGCTGCCCGACATTTCCGGGCTGGTGCGCGCAATCGGGTTTCGCGAGCCGCCGAAACGGTTGTCGGCCATCGCCTCCATCGGCTCGCACGCCTGGGATCGTTTGTTCTCGGGGCCGCGTCCCGCCGAGTTGCACCCGTTCGTCGAACTGACGGGCCCGCAACACACCGCCCCGGCCACGCCGGGGGACCTACTGTTTCACATTCGGGCCGAGAGCCTGGACGTCTGCTTCGAGTTGGCCGACCGCATCCTGCGGTCGATGGCGGGCGCCGTCACCGTCGTCGACGAGGTGCACGGATTCCGCTATTTCGACAACCGCGACCTGTTGGGCTTCGTCGACGGCACCGAAAACCCGGACGGACCGCTGGCCGTCAGCGCCACCGCCATCGGCGCCGAGGATCCCGAATTCGAAGGCTCGTGCTACGTGCACGTGCAGAAGTATCTGCACGAGATGTCTTCGTGGAACTCGTTATCCGTCAACGAGCAGGAATTGGTGATCGGCCGCACCAAGCTGGAAAACCTCGAACTCGACGACGACGAGAAGCCGGCCAACTCCCACATCGCCCTCAACGTCATCACCGACGAGGACGGCACCGAGTTGAAGATCGTGCGGCACAACATGCCGTTCGGTGAACTCGGCAAGGGCGAGTACGGCACCTACTTCATCGGGTATTCCCGTACGCCTCAGGTCACCGAACGGCTGCTGCGCAACATGTTTCTGGGCGACCCGCCCGGCAACACCGACCGCATCCTGGAATTTTCCACCGCGGTCACCGGCGGCCTGTTCTTCTCCCCCACCGTCGACTTCCTCGACGATCCACCGCCACTTCCGGCAGCGCCGGTGGCGGAAACACCTGCGGCACAAAACGGCTCACTTGCGATCGGCAGCCTGAAAGGAACAGCTTCATGAACAACCTCTACCGTGACCTGGCACCGGTCACCGACGCGGCTTGGGAGGAAATCGAGACCGAGGCGGCCCGGACCTTCAAACGCCATGTCGCCGGGCGGCGGGTGGTCGACGTCAGCGAGCCGGGCGGGCCGGTCACCGCCGGCGTCAGCACCGGCCGATTGATCGACATCGCTTCGCCCTCCGAAGGAGTCGAGGCTCACGTGCGAGCGAGTAAACCCCTTGTCCGGCTTCGCGTTCCGTTCACCCTATCGCGTTACGAGATCGACAATGTCGAACGGGGCGCCCAGGACTCCGACTGGGACCCGGTCAAGGAGGCCGCCAAGAAGCTGGCGTTCGCCGAAGACCGCGCCATCTTCGAGGGATACGCCGCCGCCTCGATCGAGGGCATCCGCTCCGCCAGCTCGAACAAGCCGCTGACCCTGCCGGCCGATCCACGCGAGATTCCCGACGTCATCACCCAGGCCATTTCCGAGTTGCGGCTGGCCGGCGTCGACGGCCCGTATTCGGTGCTGCTGTCCGCCGACGTCTACACGAAGGTCAGCGAGACCACCGAACACGGCTATCCGATCCTCGAGCACATCGACCGGCTGGTTCCCGGGGACATCATCTGGGCGCCGGCCATCGACGGCGCCTTCGTGCTGACCACCCGCGGTGGCGACTTCGATCTGCAACTCGGGACGGACGTCTCGATCGGATACACCAGCCATGATGCGGACACCGTTGCGCTGTATCTGCAGGAGACGCTGACGTTCCTGTGCTACACCGCGGAGGCGTCGGTCCCGCTGACGTCGTAAGGAATAAATGCCGCCGAGCCGCTGCTGACGGAAAAGCAAGTGAACTTCTTCCGAAGGCAGGGTTCGATGGCAGCAACAATGGCCGGGTCCACCGCATTGGTGACTGGAGCGACCTCCGGGATCGGCCGCGAAATCGCCATACAACTGGCCGAACGCGGGGTCGAGGTGATTGTGCACGGGCGCAGCGCCGAACGCGGCGCAAAGACGGTGCGCGATATCGAAAACATGGGCGGCAAAGCACGTTTCGTCGCAGCCGATCTCAACGACGGCGACGATGTGCGCCGGCTGGCCGCCGAGGCGGGAGCAGTCGACATTCTGATCAACAACGCCGGCATCTACCGGCTCGGCGCCACCGCGGACACCGACGACGCGGCGTTCGACGAACACGTGAACGTGAACCTGCGCGCCCCTTACATTTTGGTCCAGCAACTGGTCCCGGGCATGGTCGAGCGCGGCGGGGGCGCGGTGGTCAACGTGAGCACCGTCGCGGCCTCGGTGCCGGCCAGCGGCGCGGGCATCTATGGCGCCACCAAGGCCGGCTTGGAGCAGTTGACGCGGGTCTGGGCGGACGAGTTCGGCCGGTCAGGAGTCCGGGTGAACGCGGTGGCCGCGGGGCCGACTGATACCCCCGGAGTCGCCGGCCTACCGGGCCTACTGGAAACCATTGGCGCCACCACCGCGCTGAACCGGCCCGCCGAGGCTAGCGAAATCGCAAGTGCAGTACTGTTTCTCGCCTCCACTGCCGCCAGTTACGTCAACGGTGCGGTGCTGCAGGCAAGCGGCGGTCAGCGAGCCATTGCCGCCTGACGCAACCGCTTTTCGTTACAGGTCGAGCACCAAGTCGCTGTCCGGCGCGGCCGAGCAGACGAGCACCGAACCCTGCTCGGGCGGCTCCAGCGGCTGCTGGCAGTAGATGGTGCTGCCGGCGACCACTCCGGTTACACACACGTGACAGACCCCGCTCCGGCAGGAGAACCGGGTGGGCACGTCGCAGGCTTCGGCCAACTCGAGGATGCTTCCGTACTGCGATGACCAGGGGACCGTCAAACCGCTGCGGGCGAACGTGATCGACGGTCCCGGTCCCGGCGGTCCCGGCGGGGAATGTGGCGGCTGGCGGGCGGCGTCGTCGATGATGCCCGGGTTGATCGGTGGCAGGGCGCCGAAGAGTTCGCTGTGGATGCGCCCGGGGTCAAGACCGCCGGCCGCCAAAGCCTCGCGCATGTCGGTCATGAATTGGGTTGGGCCGCAGAGGTATGCCGTGGCATCGGCCGGAATGCCGAGCGTCGCAATGGCCGATCGGTCCAGCCGCCCCTGTGATTGCGTGTAGAAGACCGTCTGTCGCGAACCCGGCAGCGATTCGATCAGGCCGGCGACTTCGGCCGCGAATGCTTGCGTTTCCTGATTGCGGGTGGTGTGCAACCACCAGATGTCGCGGTCACTGCTTGTCGCCGCGAGCGCATGCAGCATCGCCAAGACCGGAGTGATCCCGATTCCCGCCGACATCAGCAACACCGGACCGGCGGCATCGGTGAGGTAGAAGTCGCCGCGCGGGGCGGCGGCCTCGATGACGAAACCAGGCTCGATGTGCTCGTGCAGCCATCGGCTCACCAGACCGTGCTCTTCGCGTTTGACGCTGATGCGGTACTGCCCCGCGCCGGGATCTCCGGAGAGGGAGTAACTCCGCAATGGCGCCGGTGCGCCGGCGGGAACCCGCACGGTGAGGTATTGCCCGGGCAGCGGCGGTGGCAATGCGACATGGTCGTCGCTCTCCAGTTGGATGGACACCACCTGCGGGCTTTCCCGGTTTATCGCGCTGACGCGCAGGGCGCGAAAACCATCCCACGCCGGTGGGGTTGCCGGGATCTGAGCCGGCGATTCCTGGTCCAGCATGTCCCGGAACGATTGCTGCCAGCCGGGGCTGAGCGCGGGGACGTCGACAGCCTTGGGCAGCAGGGCGAGGTCCCGGTTCGGCAGGTACAACAATGCGTCGACGTCGGCGACGCTGAGCTCGTGGCGACCACGTCGGGTCCGCACGATGTCATCACCCGCGCGGACCCGTCCCTCGGTGATCACCCGGAAGTAGAATCCTGGGCGGTGTTGGGAGACAAGCAGGTTCGGCATTCTGGGTTCGTTCATCCGCAGACCGACGCGGAAGCAGGTGACGCGGGGCTGGGTGACCTCGAACTCGGCTTCGCCGATCTGGTAGCGGTCGCCGATGCACACGTCGGTGTCGGCCAGTCCGGTGATGGTGAAGTTCTCCCCGAAGTGGCCTGGCACGAGGTCGTCTCGACCCAGGTATTTCTTCCAGAAGTCGTAGGACTCGGTCTGATACACCATGACGGCGCGCTGCTCGCCGCCGTGGCCGCCGAGGTCGCCCTGCCCGTCGCCGTCGATGTTCAGGCGGCGCACCATGACCGGCCCTTCGACAGGGCGTTTCCAGATCCCGGTGTAGACGGTCTTGTCGTGCCACCGCACGTCCTTGGGCATGCCGACGTTTACCGAAACCAGCTTGCCCACGATGTCACCTCACAGCCCTGAATTGAGAGGGCTGGCTGAGAATATGCCCGCCCGCCACGTGGGGCAACACGTAGCCCCTGTTGCGCCGGGACTACGCTGATGCATACTGGGTTAGCTAACCCACAATGGTTCGGCACCGTGAATTCCGTGATGTACGCCGAATGTCGCAGGGCTTTCGGCGGCGAAATCTCAGGAGAAAGTCATGCCGGCTGTCCATCACCGCTACGCCACCGTCGAGGGCCACCGGCTCTTTTTCCGCGAAGCGGGTGACCCGGACGCCCCCGCGCTGGTGCTGCTGCACGGGTTTCCGACCAGCTCCTATATGTTTCGCCACCTGATCCCGGCCCTCGCCGAGCGCTACCGCGTCATCGCGCCGGACCACCTGGGTTTCGGCCTCTCCGATGCGCCGTCAGTGGACGAGTTCGATTACACCTTCGACGCGTTGACCGACCTCACCGCCGGGTTGCTACGCAAGCTTCACATCGCCAGATACGCCATGTACGTCCAGGACTACGGCGCGCCGATCGGCTGGCGGCTGGCGCTGCGCGACCCGTCGACGATCAGCGCGATCATCACCCAAAACGGCAATGGGTACGAGGCGGGATTCGTGGAAAGCTTCTGGAAGGTCGTCCGCGCGTACCAACGCGACCAAACACCCGACACCGAAGCGGCTGTGCGCCAGTTCCTCACGCTTGACGCCACCCGGTGGCAGTACGTCACGGGGGTTGCCGACGAGACCCTGATCGACCCCGAATCCTGGTGCCACGACTATGCGCTTATATCGCGGCCGGGCAACGACCTTGTGCAGCTCAAACTGTTCCGGGACTATGCCACAAATGCGCCGCTCTACCCGTACCTGCACGAATACTTGCGCGCCACGCAGGTTCCGCTGCTGGCGGTGTGGGGTCGTGGTGACGAGATCTTCGGTCCAGCGGGAGCCGAGGCGTTCGCGGACGACCTCCCCAACGCCACAATCCGCTTGCTCGATGGCGGGCACTTCCTGCTGGAGTCCGCATTGGAGGAGGTGGCAATGCTGATCCACGGCTTCCTCGCCGAGGTTCACGTGGCTGCCTGACCGCCCCCGGCGCGGCCTCAATGGGTTGGATATCCCATAGTTCAGGGCGACCGCGGGTTAACCTGACGCGATGGCTCATCCCGATGTTCAAGACGGACAACGGTTGACCCCCAAGGGGCGTGCCACCCGGGATCGCATCGTCGAAGCGGCGGCCCGTTTGATCGTCACCGAGGGCCTATCTGCCTCGAACATGGAGAACGTCCGCAAGGCGGCATCGGTCAGCGGTTCCCAACTCGGTCATTATTTCGCCGACAAAGCCGCACTGCTTCGCGCGGTCATCGCACGTCAGATCGCTGTGGTCCTCGCCTTCCACCGGCAGCCAAAACTTGGAGGTTTGGCTTCGTTCGACGACTTCGAGCGCTGGATCGACCTGAACATGAAATATCTCAGGAGCATCGGCTATTTCGGCACCCCCACCTACCACGCGCTGGCCGCGCAATTAGCGAAGTCAGACGCCGCAACGCGTCAGGCGCTGGCGACCGGCTACTGGCAGTGGATCGACCTGCTCCAGGCGGGGCTCCAGCAGATGAAACATGACGGGACCCTCACCGCGGACGCCAACCCCCGACGACTGGCCATGATCATGGTCTCCGCTCACCAGGGCGGAGGCACCTTGTCCTTCACCTACCGGGCGGCGTGGCCGCACGCCGACGCGATCCGTTTCGCGATCAACTACCTACGCGGCTTCGCTACCGATCCCGCCGAGCGGGTTGCCCACCCCGCTCGGCGCATCCGCGGCCGCAGCAGGGTCCGCCACGTGAGTGACGACAGTTCAGCGAGATTCACCCGCAAGGGACTAGCGACTCGCGCGCGCATCGTCGACGTAGCCGCCCGATTGATGTTTGAGCGCGGCGTCGCCAACACGAGCATCGAGCAGGTACGGCGCGCGGCGGGGGTAGGCGGCTCACAGATTTCGCACTACTTCCGGGACAAACGCGAACTGACCCGCCAGGTCGTTGCCGCCCGCCGGGAGGATGTGCAAGCTTTCCACACACAACCGCTGTTGGGCGCCCTGGACGATCTTGATGCCCTGCAGGCGTGGGCCGACGCCTGTATCGCAGCCACAAAGGCCGTTTACCGCGTGGGCGGTTGTGTTTACGGGTCATTGGCGGGTGAGCTGATCGACGCCGACGATCAAATTCACGACGACCTCTCGGCCGGTTATGACCAGTGGATCGAGTTGTTCGAGGCGGGCCTTTCGGCGATGCGCAGGCGTGGCGAGCTGCGCCCCGACACCGATCCGCGGCACCTGGCGGTATCGCTGGTGGTCGCGCACCAGGGTGGCGCGATGTTGACGCACGCGACCAATGATCCGGAACCGCTGCGCGCCGCCGTCAACGCCGCCGTCGAATACGTCCGATCCTTTGCGCCCCAAACGCGCAAGGGACCCCCCGTTACGACGCGGCGAGGCTCCTCCCGGCGAGGCAGATGAAGGCAGTCTGGACAGATTGGGACAGCTAGCCCATAATAAGTGGGTCAACTGGCCCATTCAGTTGCGGGGTGCAGCGGCTGGCTCGCGGCCAAGCCGTCTGGCGTCCACGAGGCGCACCAAGCGGTGGAAGCCGGAGTTCCGGAGGCCAGGCGATCGTCGTGATCCGGCGCGATCAGTTGTTGCACAAGGGATCGACATAAGGGGGATGGTCATGGGGCTGGCATGGCAGCAGGGCCCGCTGGCCACGGGATCGGTGGGACACTTTCTGACTGCACAGCCGTTGCCAGGGCGACTGTTGTACGCCGAGCCGCTGAGGAGGCGCATGCGAGTTCGCCTCGCTGAGACATGGGTTGCCGACAGCCAAGACGTGATCCTGTTACACGAGCCAGGGCGTTATCCCGTCGCCTACTTCCCGCGCTGCGATATCGAGGCCGGAGTCCTTTCGGCGGAGGACAGGCTCACACAGCATCAGGAACTGGGCGACACGCAGTGGTTCACCATCAAAGCCACCGAGCGGGAGGCCAGGCATGCCGCCTGGCAGCACACGGCCCTGCCACCGTATGCATCGATCCTCGACGGGCGCCTCGCGTTCGCCTGGCGCGCCATGGACGCTTTCTACGAAGAGGACGAACGGATCGCCGGGCATGCTGCCGATGCCTATCATCGGATCGATACCCGTTCCACTTCAAGACATCTCATCGCTCGTGACGGCGATCGGGTGATTGCCGACACCAAGCACCCGCTGGCTTTGTACGAATCCGGATTCGCGCCGCGGTGGTACGTGCCACGCGAGGACATTGACGAATCTGCCCTCGAACTGGTTGACACGCAGACCTTTTGCCCATACAAGGGGATCTGCTCCTACTACGACATCGGCGACCGCAAGCGCGCGGCGTGGTCGTATCGGAACGCATGGCGCGAAGTGATAAGAGTCAGCGACTTGGTGTCCTTCGAACCGGACAAGATTGACGTCTACCTCGACGGCAAGCAGCTGCGGCTGGAGCCTGGCCAGACCGTCATTCCCCACGGCGTCGACCGGGGGCTCGATCCCGATGAGGTCTCGGAATTTCGCGACTCCGGGGGCAATGCCGGAGTGCTGCGAGAACGGAACCACCGATCGCACGGAGAGGCGTAATGGTCGGGCGGAAAACCAGTCCCGACCGGATAGGAGCGTTCTCCGACGGCGTCTTCGCGGTGCTGATCACGATCTTGGTGCTCGAACTCAAGCCTCCGACCGCCCCCAGCCTCAGCGCGCTCGTCCCGCTTTGGCCCACCGGACTGAGCTATGTGGTCAGCTACCTGTTCATCGCGATCGTGTGGGTCAACCATCACCACCTGTTCAGCTACGCAGAGTTGGCGACGCCGCGGTTGGTGTGGTCGAACTTCGCGCACTTGTTCTCGGTCTCGCTCATCCCGATAACCACCGAGTGGATCGCAGACAGTAGGCTTGCCGCCGCGCCCGTGGCCTTATATGCGTTCGTGTTTGTGCTGGTGAATATCACCTATCTCGCGCTGTGCTGGGAAGTGGTCGACCGACCCGCCCCAGCAGACCTCACAGATCGAATGCGCAGGTTGTTGCGGATGAGGTCGTTCATCACGATCGGCGTCTTCACAGCCGCCGGCGTGGCCGCGCTTTGGTGGCCGTTCGTCGGCATGGCTTTGATCTGTTTGTGCTTGATCGGGTACCTCCGGCCGGACGTTCCCACCCTGAAGAAGACTGAGGCTTAGGCATGCTCGTACCGTCCGTCCTGGTTTTCGATGTCAACGAGACATTGGTCGACATCGAGTCGCTCTCACCGCTTTTCGGCGAAGTGTTCGGCGATCAGCGGGTGCTTCGCGAGTGGTTCGCCCAGCTGGTCATGTACTCGATGTCTGTGACATTGGCGAACAGTTATGTGGACTTCTCCACGCTGGCCCAAGGGGTGTTCCGCATGGTTGGCGATGTCCACCGCGTGGACGTCTCCGACGATGACGTGCACCGCCTGAGGACAGGCTTGCTCACCATGCCGGCTCACCCGGATGCGGCGGATGGGCTTGCCAGGCTGAGAGACAACGGTTTTCGGCTGGTCACGTTGACCAATTCCCCGCCGAACCCGGACGGACCGACGGCGCTGCAGAGCTCGGGTCTGGCCGAATTCTTCGAACACCAATTAAGCGTCGACGCTTGCCTCGCCTTCAAGCCGTCGCCCGCCGTGTACCGGTACACCTGCGAGACGCTCGAAGTGGCCCCGGCCGACTGCATGATGGTGGCGGCCCACGTGTGGGACATCCTCGGCGCCCAGAATGTCGGCTTCAGCGGGGCGCTCATCGCACGGCCCGGCAATCCACCGCTGCCCGTCCACGGGCTGCCCCAACCGAATCTCGTGGCGAGTGACCTGCGCCAACTGGCCGTCAAGCTCATCGACAACTGAAGACAACCGGGGAGGACCAGGGAACGATGGCAGCAGACGAAGAACTCGGTTACGACGTCATTGTGCTCGGGGCCGGGCCGATCGGGCAGAACGCCGCAGAGCGCGCCCGGGCCGCGGGCCTAAGTGTCGCCATGGTCGAACGCGAACTCGTCGGGGGCGAGTGTTCCTACTGGGCCTGCGTGCCCAGTAAAGCCTTGCTGCGTCCGGTCATTGCCATCTCGGAGGCCCGCCAAGTCGACGGCGCACGGGAGGCGGTCACCGGCCCCATCAACGTTGCGGGGGTTTTCGGCCGCCGCAACCGATACGTCACCAACTGGGACGACACCGGCCAGGCCGACTGGGTGGGTGGAATCGGTGCCACCTTGGTACGTGGGCATGGCCGCTTGGACGGCGCCCGGCGAGTCACGGTCACCGCCTGCGATGGAGCCACGTCCGTACTGACCGCGCGGCACGCAGTCGTGATCTGCACGGGAAGCCGGCCAATCCTGCCCGACGTTCCCGGCATCGACGAAGCCAGGCCGTGGACCAATCGCCAAGCCACAGACAGCAGCTACGTTCCCGAGCGGCTCGCCGTGGTGGGCGCGGGCGGCGTAGGAGTCGAAATGGCAACTGCATGGCGGGGATTGGGTGCCCAGGTGACCCTGCTCGCGCGGGGATCGGGCCTGCTACCTCGGATGGAGCCCTTCGTCGGTGAGTTCATCGGCCAGGGCCTCGCCGACGCGGGCGTGGACGTGCGCGTCGGTGTATCGGTCCGCGCGCTGCGCCGGCCCGACGGCGGAGAGGTGAACGTCGAATTGGACGACGGCTCCGAATTGCAGACGAGTGAAGTGCTTTTCGCGACGGGCCGCGCACCACTCACCGATGACATCGGCCTGCACACCGTCGGGTTGACACCCGGCGACTGGCTCGACGTCGACGACACCTGCCAGGTGCGTGCCATCGAGGACGGGTGGCTCTACGCGGCGGGCGACGTCAATCACCGGGCCCTGCTGACACATCAGGGCAAGTACCAGGGCCGCATTGCCGGCGCGGTGATCGGAGCGCGCGCGGCGGGAACCGAGTTGGACACCGCACCGTGGGGAAGGCATGCCACCACCGCCGACCATTACGCCGTACCGCAGGCGTTCTTTACCGATCCCGAAGCTGCCGCGGTCGGCCTGACCGCCCAGCAGGCCGAGCGGGCCGGACACCGGGTGCGCACTGTGGACGTCGAAGTCGGCGAGACGGTGACGGGTGCGAAGCTCTATGCGGACGGGTACGCCGGGCGGGCACGGATGGTGGTGGACCTCGACCGCGGGTGCTTGCTCGGGGTCACGTTGGTCGGGCCGGGAGTCACCGAAATGCTCCATTCCGCCACCATCGCCGTCGCGGGCGAGGTGCCCATTGACCGGTTGTGGCACGCCGTGCCGTGCTTCCCCACGGTCAGCGAGCTGTGGCTGCGGCTCCTCGAAGCGTATCGGGATGCGTCGGACCATAATTGACCCCATGGCCACCGCGGACGGATTCCATCCAGATTTCGACGAGACGACGACTGCGGCCGTCAACAACCGGGTGCACCACGTCAGGGCGTCGGACATCAGCTCCGACACCGCGCAGTCGGAGGGACTCCGCCGCTTCGCCGCCCTGAGCGGTGCGTCGGTGGGCGCCGAGAAGCTCTGGATGGGCGAGACCCACGCGATGCCGTCGACCGTTTCGTCCAACCATCACCACGGCGACTCGGAAACCGCGATCTTCGTCCGCAGCGGTCACCCGGAATTCGTCTTCCACGACGGCACCCGTGAGGTGCGCATCGCGACGTCGCCCGGCGACTACGTCTTCATCCCGCCGTACCTGCCGCACCGCGAGGAGAACCCGGACCCGAACACACCGGCGGAGGTGGTCATCGCGCGCAGCACCCAGGAGGCCGTCGTGGTGAATCTGCCGGCGCTGTATCCCCTGTAGAACCGTTCAATAGACGGCGATCTCGACCAGATTCCCGTCGACGTCGCGGCAGTAGTGCGAGGTCATCGGGCCGAGGGCGCCCGTTCTGGTCACGGGCCCAGCGACGATGCGGACGCCGCACTCGAGCAGGTGGGCGCGCACCTCGTCGGGGTTGCTTGCGGTGATGAAGCACAAGTCCTCGGAACCGGCCGCTTCGACGGATCCGGTGGCCCAGTCGGGGTCGTCGGTCAGGGCACCGACCGGGCGCAGATTGAGTTTTTGGTCCCCGAACCGCAGAGCGACACGGCCGGACGAGCCGAAGGTTTCTCGCCGCATGCCGAGCACCCGTTCGTACCAGGCAGCGGTCTGCTCGACGTCGTTGCAGTTCAGCACGACGTGATCGATGCGGTCCACCGCGAATCCCATCCTCGGCTCCCCTGTGGCTGCGCGAAAATCGTTCGCCACCAGGGTAATCCGACCAACCCCCCCGGCGACCTTCACCGCGGGGCGAGCCGACGGCTGAACCGCGCGGCATCCGTCCGCTCAGCAAATTCTCAACTGATTCTTCGGTGGCTCATGGCCTGTCTCCCAGCATCCGCAAAGCCACTGGCCGCAGCATGTTTTCATGGCGAAAGAGCTCACCTGCGCGGACCTGGTCGAGCGTTACCTGCGCAGCCGCGGGCGACGCTACTTCCGTGGCCACCACGACGGTGAATACTTCTTCGTCGCCAACGCCCACTCGTCCGCCTCGAGGCGCCTGCACGTGCATCTCGAGATCTCACCCGAGCACGGCGACGTGCTGATCATTCGGGTGATGCCGGCCTGCTTTTTCCCTGCCGCCGAGCGCCCCTGGCTGACGCATTTCTCGGATACGTGGAACCGCCAGGAGCGCGAGGTGACCGCGATCGTGCACGGCTCCTCCGACCCGCAGCGGATCGGCGTGGTGGCGCGCAGGTCGCACTGGATCCGCGACACCGTTTCCTACGAAGATTTCAGCGCCTTCGTCGACCACACCATCGCGGACGCGACCGACCTCTTCGGCGACTTGAGCCCCGCCGCCGAGCTGCCGACGGCGCACCCCCTGGTGCGCGACGCCGGTTGACCCAGCGTCCCAGCAAACGGATATGACATTCTCCTTTTTGGAGAGTAACCTATGTCGTGCAGGCGCCGGGTTTGAGATCCGCGTCACATCGGCAATCCATGGCAAATGGCAGGAACACGACAGCGGGGAGCCATGAAGGGCAACGGGGCTGAGACGGCCGATAACCACGAGACCACCAAGTGGGATCCGGCCTTCACCGAGCAGGTCGTCAGGGCCATCGGGCCGGTCATCAAACGGTGGTACCGGGCCGAGGTGCGCAACATCGACAACGTCCCCTCCTCCGGTGGAGCGCTGGTCGTGTCCAACCACTCCGGCGGCATGCTGACCCCGGACGTGTTGATCTTCTCCCCGGCGTTCTACGAGAGATTCGGTTACGACCGCCCCGTCTACACGCTGGGCCACTACGGCTTGTTCCTGGGTCCCCTGGACGGCTGGCTGCGCCGCGTCGGGGTCATCGAGGCCAGTCGCGAAAACGCCGCCGCCGCCCTGCATTCCGGCGCGGTGGTGCTGGTCTTTCCGGGCGGTGACTACGACTCCTACCGACCCACCTTCAGCGCCAACGCCATCGACTTCAACGGCCGCACCGGCTACGTGCGGACGGCCATCGAGGCCGGGGTGCCGATCGTGCCCACGGTTTCGATCGGTGCCCAGGAAACCCAGCTCTTCTTGACCCGCGGCAACTGGGTGGCGCGCAAGTTGGGCCTGACCAAGGCGCGCATCGACATCCTGCCGGTCAGCTTCGGTTTGCCCTTCGGCCTCAGCGTGATCTTCCCGCCCAACCTGCCGCTGCCCGCCAAGATCGTCACCGAGGTGCTCGAACCGATCGACGTCGCCGCCCAGTTCGGCGACAACCCCGACGTCGACGAGGTGGACGCGCACGTGCGCGCCGTCATGGAGGCGGCGCTGAAGCGACTCGCCGCTGCGCGCCGGCTCCCCATCCTCGGCTGACCGACACCACCGATGGCCCGGGCCTGCACGCCATGCGAAAGCCTCTACACCACAAGCTGATTCCAGCGCCGGCGCGGAGAGGTGGCGCGTGAAAAGACTCAATGGCATGGACGCCATGCTGCTCTACAGCGAGACGCCCAACCTGCACACGCACACATTGAAAGTGGCCGTCATCGACCCCGGTGATTCGCAGTTCGGTTTCGAGGAGTTTCGCCGTCACGTGCGCCGCCGGCTGCACCTGCTGGAGCCGTTGCGCTACAAGCTCGTTGACATTCCCTGGCAGCTGCATCACCCGATGTGGCAGGAGGACTGCGAGGTCGACCTCGACTACCACCTGCGCCGGGTGCAGGTGCCCGCGCCGGGCGGCCGTCGAGAACTCGACGAGGTGATCGGCCGGATCGCCTCGACGCCGCTCAACCGCGGCCGCCCGCTCTGGGAGTTTCACTTCGCCGAGGGACTGGCCGGCGGGCGGTTCGCCTTGGTGGGCAAGGTTCATCACGCGCTGGCCGACGGGGTGGCATCGGTCAACCTGCTGGCGCGCGCGATGGATCTCGAGGACGCCCCGACCGACGAACGCGAGAACGACGAAGCGGGTGTCACCGCCTCGCGGGCCGACCTGCTGCGGGCCGCCGCGCGGGACCATGTTCGGCAGATCACCGAGCTGCCGGGTCTTATTCGGGACGCAACGGTCGGAATGGCGCGGGTGCGCCGGCGCTCCAAAGAACGCGGGACCCACCCGGACCTGGCCGACGCGTTCGACGCCCCACCGACGTTCCTGAACCACGTGGTGTCGCCCCAGCGGCGATTCGCCAGCGCCACACTGCCGCTCGCCGACGTGAAAGCCACGGCCAAGGCGCTGGCAATCACCGTCAACGACGCAATTCTGACGATGGCGGCCGGCGGCCTGCGGACGTTGTTGCTGGCCTACGACGGCGCCGCGGACCGGCCGCTCATCGCCTCGGTGCCGACGGCCACGGACAAGTCGGACCGGATCACCGGCAACGAGATCAGCGGTCTGATGATCTCGTTGCCGGTGCACGTCGATGATCCCGCCGAGCGGGCCCGGCTGGTGGCGCTGGCGACCCGAATTGCCAAGGAAGACCACGAGATCATGGGCCCGCAGCTCTACGGCCGGATGATGGGTTACCTGCCGACCGCGGTCGCCCCGGCGGCCTTCCGCTGGCTGGGCCGTCGCGACGCCCCGAACAAGTTGATGAACGTCGCGGTCTCCAGCGTGGTCGGGCCGCGAGAGCGGGGTCATTTCGGCGGCGCGGCGGTCAGCGAGATCTACTCGACCGGCGTGCTCTCACCGGGCGCCCCGGTCAATATCACCGTATGGAGCTACGTCGACCAGTTGGGCGTCGCCGTGCTCACCGACGACCAGACGTTCAACGACGCGCACGAGGCGACGGACGCCATCAGCGCGGCGTTCGCCGAGTTGCGGGCCGCCGCGGGAATCCGCGCCTAGACCGAAAGGGCGGCGTCCAGCACCGAATAGAACAGCCCCAGGCCGTCGTCGGAGGGCCCTGTCAACGCCTCGATGGCGTGCTCGGGATGGGGCATCAGCCCGACGACGCGGCCGTTGGCGGAACTGACGCCCGCGATGTCGTGTAGCGAGCCGTTGATGTTCTCGTGGTAGCGGAACACCACCCGGCCTTCGCCCTGAAGTTCCTCGACCACGTCGGCGGGGGCGACGTAGCGGCCCTCGCCGGACTTCAGCGGCACCAGCAGGTCCGCGTCGGGTTCGAAGCGCGACGTCCATGCCGTCGAGGTGGACGCCACCCGCAGCCACACGTCACGGCAGACGAAGTGCAAACCCACGTTGCGGGTCAGGGCGCCGGGCAGCAATCCCGCCTCGCAGAGCACCTGAAATCCGTTGCAAATGCCCAACACTGGCATGCCCCGATGCGCGGCGGCCACCACCTCGCCCATCACGGGCGCGAACCGGGCGATCGCGCCGGCCCGCAGGTAATCGCCATAGGAGAAGCCGCCGGGCACCACCACGGCGTCGACGCCCTTGAGATCGGCGTCGGCGTGCCAGAGGCTCACCGCCTCGGCGCCGACGCGCCGCGCCGCGCGGGCGGCGTCGACGTCGTCCAGGGTCCCGGGGAAGGTGATGATGCCGATCCGTGCCGTCACTGCTTCTCCCGGCTGATCGTCCAGTCTTCGATCACGGTGTTCGCCAACAGCGATTCCGCTATCTCGGCCAGCGCCGTGTCGTCAACCGTGTCGTCCACCTCTAGTTCGAATCTCTTGCCCTGCCTGACATCTGAGATCCCGGGATGACCGAGTCGGCCCAGGGCGCCGACAATCGCCTGACCCTGCGGGTCGAGAATCTCCGCTTTGGGCATCACGTGAACGACTACCCGGCCCACCGGCGCTCCTCCTCAGGTTTGTTTCCGGGCCAACTCTACCGGCGAAACCGCAGCTCGGCCGTTACGGGCACGAGGCAATGTAGGCGTCGCACAGCGGTGCGATCATGGCGTTCAGCACCGAGTCGTCCGCCATCGCCGGCCACGGGACCTGCGGCGGACCCGACGACCAGAGGGTCAGTTCGCTGATCGTGCTGCTCGCCGGGTGGGCGACCAGGTAGGTGTGCATGACCACGGGACCGCTGATCACGGCCGCCATCCGATTCGCGTCGTCCCCCGTGATCGACGGTGACTGCAGCGGCGCCCGTTGCTGGCAGGTGCGCAACCCGGCGACGGCATTGCCGAATACCGACGCCGCGATGGCGCCGCCGTTGGCCGTGTCGCCGCGCCAGTGCAGGATTTGAGCCTGCAGTTGCCACTGACCGTCCGGGTGGGCGACCGTGGCGCGGGCGACCACCGCCGAGTCGCGGGGGTCGCGCGGCACCGGGGGTGCGGAACAGAGCTCCTCAAACCGGAATCGCGGGCCGGGCGTCGCCCCGGTCACCTGCACCGCGACGTTCGCCAGCGCGGGCCAGCCGTAGGCCGCGTCCAGCGGAATGGCGCGTCGCGGGATCCACGCGGAGTCGGGGATCTGGTCGCACACGGGTGGGCAGGCCTGGGGCTCGGCATGCGCGGGCACTACGACGATGAAAGCGAACGCGAGGCCGCCGACCACCACCATGGTCGCCAGGATCACCCGCATCGGCATCACTCTCCCGTCAGGGCACAATCGTAGACATGCAACTGACGCATTTCGGCCACTCCTGTCTACTTGCAGAATTTGACCACACGCGGGTGCTCTTCGATCCCGGAACCTTCGCGCACGGCTTCGAGGGCATAACGGGGTTGTCGGCCATCCTGATCACCCATCAGCACCCCGACCACGTCGATGTCGCCCGCCTGCCGGCCCTGCTCGAGGGCAATCCGGGCGCCGCCCTGTACGCCGATCCGCAAACCACGTCCCAGCTGGGCGCGCCGTGCCAGGCGGTGCACGTGGGTGACGAGCTGCAAATCGGCGAGCTGACCGTGCGCGCCGTCGGCGGCAAACACGCCGTCATCCACCCGGAAATCCCTGTGATAGAGAACATTTCGTTTCTCGTGGGCGACGGCGGCCACCGCGCCCGGCTGATGCATCCCGGCGACGCGCTGTTCGTGCCCGACGAGCCGGTGGACGTTTTGGCTACGCCGGCGGCCGCCCCGTGGATGAAGATCTCCGAGGCCGTCGACTACCTGCGAGCGGTGGCACCCGAGCGCGCCGTGCCGATTCACCAAGGGATCATCGCCCCGGACGCGCGCGGCATCTACTACGGCCGGCTGACCGAGATGACCACCACCGACTTTCAGGTACTGCCCGAAGAGGACGCGATCACCTTCTAGCGCGCCACGCACGCCGAGGGCCGCGCTAGGCGATGTCGTCGGCAACACCGCGACCGGCGGCCCGCCCGGAGAAGATGCACCCGCCCAGAAAGGTGCCCTCCAGGGCGCGGTAGCCATGCACGCCGCCGCCGCCGAACCCGGCCACCTCGCCGGCGGCGTACAGCCCGGCCAGCGGCGTGCCGTCGGCCTTCAGCACGCGGGCGGCCAGGTCGGTTTCTATGCCGCCCAAGGTCTTTCGGGTCAGGATGTGCAACTTGACCGCGATCATCGGCCCCGCCTTCGGATCGGTCAGCCGGTGCGGTGCCACGACCCGGCCCAGCCGGTCCCCCAGATACCCGCGCGCGGCGCGGATCGCGGTGATCTGGCCGTCCTTGCTGTACCTGTTGGCCACCTCGCGGTCGCGGGCCGTCACCTCCCCCTCGACGGTGGCGTAGTCCAGCGGCGACACGCCCGGCAGCTTGTTCATCGCGGTCACCAACTCCCGCAACGATTTTGCGCTGACGAAGTCCGCCCCACGGTCGACGAACGCCTGCACCGGCCCCGGGGGCCCGGAGCGGGCACGGTTGCGCAGCAACTCGAGCACGCTGCGCCCGGTCAGATCGGGGTTCTGCTCCTGCCCGGAGAGCGCGAACTCCTTCTCGATGATCTTGGCGTTCAGCACAAACCACGTGTAGTCGAACCCGGATTTGGTGATGTGTTCCAGTGTGCCGAGGGTGTCGAAACCGGGGTACAACGGCACCGGCAACCGCTTGCCGGTCGCGTCGAGCCACAGCGACGACGGCCCGGGAATGATGCGAATTCCATGCAGCGGCCAGATCGGGTCGTAGTTCGTGATGCCCTCGGTGTAATGCCACATCCGGTCGGGATTGATCACCCGCGCGCCGGCCTGCTGGGAGATGCCGATCATCCTGCCGTCGACGTGCGCGGGCACGCCACTGAGCAACTGCTCGGGAATGCGGCCCATCCGCTTGGGCCAATTCTTGCGCACCAGCTCGTGGTTGCCGCCGATGCCGCCGCTGGTGACGATCACCGCGGGCGCACGAAACTCGAACTGCCCCATGACCGTTCGTGAGGACGGCACCCCCCGGGGGGCGGCCGAGGGCTCCAACACGGTGCCCCGAACGCCGGTCACCGCGCCGCCCTCGACGATCAGCTCGTCGACCTGGTGGCGGTGCGCGAAGCGCACCGTCGAGCGGTCCCGCAACTGACGGGCGAAGATCTCGACCAGCGCGGGGCCGGTCCCCCAGGTGATGTGGAAGCGTGGCACCGAATTGCCATGCCCCTGCGCGTCGTAACCGCCGCGCTCGGCCCAGCCCACCAGCGGAAAAATCTTGAGCCCCCGGTCGCTCAGCCAACGGCGCTTCTCGCCCGCCGCGAAATCGACGTAGGCGTGCGCCCATTGGCGCGGCCAATAGTCCTCCGGCCGATCGAACGCCGCGGTGCCCAGCCAGTCCTGCAGGGCGAGTTCGTGGCTGTCCCGGATGCCCAGCCGGCGCTGCTCGGGGCTGTCGACGAAGAACAGGCCGCCGAACGACCAAAAGGCCTGCCCGCCCAAGTTCGCGCTGTTCTCCTGGTCGAGAATCAGCACCCGGAGCCCGCGGTCCACCAGTTCACACGCGGCCACCAACCCCGCGAGTCCGGCTCCGACGATGATGGCGTCGGCGCCGAACACCGCGGCCGAAGAATCGCTCATGTCGGACCAGGGTAGTGCCCGAGCTGCGGGGGTCGAGGGGACGCTTGGTCAGGCCGCGTCGAGGATCGCCTTGTCGCGTACCCAGCGGTACACCGTCGGTGCGCAGCCGTGCATCAACGACAGATCGACGGCGTCCACCATCGCCTGCAGCGGGCCCGGTTTGCGCAGGTGGCGGGCGGCGACGGCGACCCGCACCACGCCGCCGCGGCGGGCGATCCGCTCGGCGGACAGCACCACCATGCGGCACCACCACGGTTCGGTGAGAAAGCCCTCCCCGATGCCGAGCACGCGGGAGCGCACGGTGCTGTGCCGAACCAGGTCGGTGATCCCGTGCAGGTCGGCGAGAAGCCGAAAGCCGTTGTCCGGCAACGCCTTGACGACGCCGGGGGACACCACCCAACCGGGCGCCGCGAACAGCCGCGTGCGCAGCCCGAGGTGCTCGAGCACCCGGTCGGCGGCCATCAGCCGCAGGTTGGCCTCGTGGGCCCGGAGGATGGCGAATTCACCGCGGCGCTTCTTGGTGGCCGCGTCGTCGTAGCCGTGCAGCACGATGGCGTCGCCCGCGGACCGCCGGTTGGTCAGCCATTCGACGGTGCTCGGGTCGCGATCGAGGCGGTAGTCACCGCTGAGCCGGGGAGCCACCAGCAGCGACACCGGGACGTTGCGGGCATCCATTTGTGCGCAGAACGCCTCGACGTCGCCGAGGGTGCGTTCGCCTATCCCCGAGACCGAGACGATCAATTTTCCAGCCACACCCGCAGTTTGACGATCTCAGGTGTCGGAATGGTGAAGGACACGCAGACGGCAGGCGTATATCGGTACCCGCCCGAAGGCGCAGCAAACGGTTCCCAGAGGTCGGGGAATGCGATCGGTTCGATATGCTAAGCAACGCCATGGATCAGGCCCCGTACGCAGCGGCCGACACCCCGCTGCCCTACGTCCCCGCCCCGCAGCTGGGCGCGGGCGAGCGGGACTATCCCGACAAGCTCGACGCCGGCCTGTTGCGGATATCCGGCGTGTGCATCCTGGCCACCGTCATGGCGATCATCGACGTCACCGTCGTCAGCGTCGCGCAGCGCACCTTCATCGACCAGTTCGCCTCCTCGCAGGCCGTCGTCGCCTGGACCATGACCGGCTACACCCTGGCGTTGGCCACGGTCATCCCGGTCACCGGGTGGGCGGCCGACCGCTTCGGCACCAAACGGCTCTTCATGGGCTCCGTGCTGGCCTTCGCCCTGGGCTCCCTGTTGTGCGCGCTGGCCTCGAACATCCTGCAACTCATCGTCTTTCGGGCAGTGCAGGGCATCGGTGGCGGCATGCTGCTGCCGCTGGGTTTCATGATCATGACCCGCGAAGCGGGTCCCCGGCGCCTCGGCCGCCTCATGTCGATCCTGAGCATCCCGATGCTGCTGGCACCGATAGGTGGCCCCATCCTGGGCGGCTGGCTCATCGGCACATCGAGCTGGCGGTGGATCTTTCTGATCAACCTGCCGATCGGGTTACTCACCATCGTCCTCGCGGCGGTCATCTTTCCCCGGGATCATCCGGCACGGTCGGAGACGTTCGATCTGGTCGGTGTCCTGCTGCTGTCCCCGGGCCTGGCCACCTTCCTGTTCGCGGTGTCGTCCGTCCCCTACCGCGGCACCGTCGCCGACCGCCACGTGTTGGTACCAGCGGCCGTCGGCCTGGCGCTGATCGCCGCCTTCGTCGCGCACGCGTGGCGTCGCGCCGATCACCCCCTCATCGACCTGCGGCTGTTCCGCAACCCGGTGCTCACCCACGCCAACATCACGATGGTGGTGTTCGCGACCGCTTTCTTCGGTGCCGCCCTGCTGCTGCCCAGCTACTTCCAACAGGCGCTGCACCAGACGCCGATGCAGGCGGGCTTGCACATGATTCCCCAGGGGCTCGGCGCCATGCTGACCATGCGGCTGACCGGACCGTTGGTCGATCGGCAGGGGCCCGGCAAGATCCTGCTGGTCGGCATCGTGCTGATCACCGCCGGCTTGGGCACCTTCGCCGTCGGCGTCGCCAAGCAGGCCAACTACGCGCCCACGCTGCTCGTCGCGCTGACGATCATGGGCCTCGGCATGGGCTGCACCATGATGCCACTGTCCGTCGCGGCGGTTCAGGCGCTCGCCCCGCACCAGATCGCCCGGGGGACGACGCTGATGAGCGTCAGCCATCAGGTGGGTGGATCGATGGGCACCGCGCTGATGTCGATGATCCTGACCAACCAGTTCAACCGGAGTGACAACATCGTCGCCGCGAACAAACTCGCGGCGCTGCAGCAGAGTGCGGCCCGCCTCAACCTCCCGCTGGATACCGCGGCCGTTCCGCGGCAGACGCTGGCCCCCGACTTCTCGGCCCACCTGCTGCACGACCTCGCCCACGCGTACACGGCGGTATTCGTGGTGGCGGTCGTTTTGGTGTTGACCACATTTATCCCGGCGTCGTTTCTTCCGAAGCAGCCGGCAACCCAGACAGTGGCGGGATAGGTCGCCAACTTCCGATCGCGCCGGCGAACTCACCGGCGCGGGCACTCGAATCGAGTATGGTGAAGCACGCGCAAACATCAAGCGGGTAGCGCGGGCCGTTGCTTCGGGGGGCGCCGCCGCCGATCGCTACGACGATCGGTGCAAGGGTCTCGGGTCGTTTTCCAAAGAGCTCATCGGGTATGGATTCGTCGGTCGAGCTGAGAACCTGAGCCGGCGCTGTTGGCGAAAGTGTAAAAGGAGCCGAAAAGCGAATAAGCATAAAAGCCGGTGGCGGCGGGAACAATCTCGATATGGTACCGACATGTTGAGCGACGCCACGGAGAAGCCACTTAGCGCGGCTTCCCGTGTGCCTTTGCCCGGTGTCCCGGTGCAACCGGGCTCGGACGCACGCGAATACCCCGACAAGCTCGACGCGAAGTTGCTCAAGATCGCCGGCGTGTGCGGCCTGGCCTGCGTGATGGCGATCATGGACAACACCGCCGTGGCCGTCGCGCAACGCACGTTCATCGCGCAGTTCAACTCCACCCAGGCCATCGTGTCCTGGACGATCGCCGGGTACATGCTGGCTTTCGCCACGGTGATCCCCTTGATGGGGTGGGCGGCCGACCGGTTCGGCACCAAACGGCTCTTCATGGGGTCGGTTCTGGCGTTCACCGCCGGCTCACTGCTCTGCGCGCTGGCGCCAAACATCTTGCTGCTCATCATCTTCAGGGTGCTGCAGGGCATCGGGGGCGGCATGGTGGTGCCCCTGAGCTTCGTCATCTTGACCCACGAGGCGGGCCCGAAACGCGTCGGCCGGCTGATGGCGGTAGGGGGAATTCCCATCCTGCTCGGCCCCATCGGCGGGCCGGTCTTGGGCGGCTGGCTGGTGGGCGCTTACGGCTGGAAGTCGATCTTTTTGATCAACATTCCGGTCGGGCTGGTAGCGGTGGCCCTCGCTGCGGTGATGTTCCCGAAGGATCGCCCCGCTCGGTCGGAAACCCTCGACGTCGTCGGGCTCTTGCTGCTGTCGCCCGGCGCGGCAATCTTCCTGGCCGGGGTGTCGTCGATCCCCGGGCGGCGCACGATCGCCGACAGCTATGTCCTAGGGCCGATGATCCTCGGCTTGGCGCTGATGGTCGCGTTCGCCTTCCACGCCTGGTATCGCGCCGACCATCCGCTCATCGACTTGAGGTTGTTCAAGAACCGCGTGGTCACCCACGCCAACATCACCTTGCTGGTGTTCTCCGTCGCCTTCGTCGGCACCGGGGTGCTTCTTCCCAGCTATTTCCAGCTCGTCCTGCACGAGACGCCGATGCAGTCGGGAATGCGCATGGTCCCGGTGGGGATCGGCGCCGTATTGACGCTGCCCTTTGCCGGCGCGTTCACGGACAAACACGGGTCCGGCAAGGTGGTGCTGCTTGGGCTGCCGCTGATGGCGCTGGGCCTGGGGATCTTCACCTTCGGCGTCTCACGACAGGCCGACTACACCCCGATGCTGTTCGCCGGGCTGTTGATCATGGGCATGGGTATCGGTTGCACCACGACGCCGATCTCCTCGACGGTCCTGCAGGCGCTGAAGCCCAGCCAGGTCGCCCGCGGTACGACGCTGATCACCGTCAATCAGCAGGTCGGCGGCTCGATCGGAGCCTCGCTGATGGCGGTGATCCTCACCAACGAGTTCAACCGCAACGACCACATCCTCGCGGCCAACAAGCTGGCGGCGATGCAGCAGGACGCCAGCCACCGCGGGGTGCCGGTCGACCCGTCGGCGATTCCGCGGCAAAGCCTCAACCCCGATTTCGCGAGCGTCGTCAGCCACGGTCTTTCGCACGCCTACACGGTGGTGTTCGTGCTGGCCGTCGTGTTGATCGTGTCGACCATCATCCCGGCGGCGTTCCTGCCCAAGAAGGCCACGATCCAGGCCCTCGACGCGTAACGCGCATCTATGCCTTGAACACCATCGCGGTGATCCGCCGCACCGCGTCCGCCGGGTCGGCCGCACGTACCTGATCGCTGACGGCACCGTTGATCCAGAGCGTCGCGAAGCCGTGCACCAGCGACCATGCCGCCAACTGGGCGCCCGTGGGATCGGCTCGGGCGTTGGGATCCTCCAGCGTCGCCACCCCGCGGGCTAGTTCGGCCCCGGCGCCGGCCTCGGCGGCGATCAGTTCGGCATTCGACGCGTCGAGCAGCGACTTGTCGAACATGACCTCGTAATGCCCGGGGTGATCGATGGCGAAGCGCACGTAGGCGAGGGCCGCATCGGCGAAGTCGCCTCGCGCCTCGATCAGGGCGGCCGCCAGCAGTTGGAAACCCTCGATCGCCAGCGCGGTGAACAGGCCCCGCCGGTCGGTGAAGTGGTGCGCGGGCGCGGCGTGGGACACCCCCGCGCCCCGGGCCAGTTCGCGCAGCGACAGGCCGTCCGCGCCCCGCTCGGCAACCAGCCGGGCGGCCTCCGCCAGGATCACGGCGCGCAGGTCCCCGTGATGGTAGGTCGAACGTGGCATGTCGCCAGCATAGCGGTCGATCTTGACAGTGGCTAGATAGGGGCGGTACCTTGGCGCCACCAGAACTTGTCACTGCCTAGATTAGGAGGGTGTGATGGCACCCTTGATCGTGCTGTTAGCAGCCAGCCTCGTCGCTCGACTTGTCGGCTGGGCCGGCCTTACCTATGTCAACAGCTGGACCGCTGCGATAGCCGTCGGCCTGGCCGTGATGTTCGTGTTGACCGGGATCGCGCACTTCGCCCCACCGATGCGGGCGGACCTGGTGGCCATCGTGCCGCCCCGCTTGCCGGCGCCGGGCCTGTTGGTCACCGTCACCGGCGTGCTGGAGCTGCTCGGGGCGGTGGGCCTGTTGCTGCCGGCCACCCGCGTCGTCGCGGCGCTTTGCCTGCTGGCGTTGATGCTGGCCATGTTTCCGGCCAACCTCTACGCGGCCGGAATGCCCGACCCACCCAAGTCGATGACGACGCGGCTACCCTTGCGGATCGCCGCCGAGATCGTCTTCCTGGCCGCCGCCACCGTGGTGGCCGTCGGCGGCAGCTAGTAACCAGGCGTATTGGAACGCGGTCTCCTGCCACGCCTTATAGCGTCCGCTGACTCCGCCGTGCCCGGCGTTCATCTGGGTCTTCAGCAGGAT
The DNA here is from genome assembly GCF_001667275.1 of Mycobacterium sp. ACS4054. Taxonomy (GTDB): domain Bacteria; phylum Actinomycetota; class Actinomycetes; order Mycobacteriales; family Mycobacteriaceae; genus Mycobacterium. The sequence goes on along the minus strand of NZ_LZHV01000061.1, from coordinate 42,164 downwards.
CGGACTGCCGTCTGCGTTGGCATGCCGCAGGGCCGCCACCCACTTCGCGGGTTCCACGTAGTAGACCCTGGTGTCGTTCAGGGAGGTCATCGCCAGGATGGCCGGATACCGCTTGGCCTCGACGTTCTCGTAGGGCGAATATGACTTCATGTAGGCGTAGACGTCCTTGTCCTGCAATGGGTTTCCCCATTCGTCCCATTCGGTGACGGTCAGCGGCAAAGAAGGGTCCAGGATGGTGGTCAGCGGGTCGACGAACGGGACCTGGGCGAGGATTCCCGCGAAGAGGTCCGGCGCCAGGTTGGCGACCGCCCCCATCAGTAAGCCCCCCGCGCTACCACCCAGCGCGACCAGCTGATGCGGCCGGGTGACTCCGGTGTCCACCAAATGCCTTGCCACCGCGACGAAGTCGGTGAAGGTGTTCTTCTTCTCCAACAGCTTGCCGTGCTCGTACCACGGCCGCCCCATCTCACCGCCGCCGCGGACGTGGGCGATGGCGAACACCATGCCGCGGTCCAGCAGCGACAGCCGCGCAATGGAGAAGCTCGGATCGGTGCAGATTTCGTAGGCTCCGTACCCGTAAAGCAGTGCAGGAGACGGGAATTCGATGCCGGCACGGTACACGATGGACACTGGGACTAGGGTGCCGTCGTCCGCGGTCGCCCAATCGCGCCGCTCCACGTAATCGGCGGTGCTGTAACCGCCGAGCACGGGTTGCTCGCGCAGCAACGTCCGTTCGCCGGTGGCAAAGTCGATGTCGTATACCCGGGCCGGGACGACTAGCGACCCCGCCCTGATCCGCAGCTTGGGCGCATCCCAGTTCGGGTTGCCGGCGAGGCCGGCCGACATCAGCTCGGAGTCGAACGTAATCTCCTCGGGCTCCGAGTATTCGCCGTCGGAGTCGATGTCCCACACCTGGAGCCGCGGCAACGCCTCGCGCCGGTAGCTGACCACCAGATGGCCGGCGAAGGCGTCCACGCCGTCGAGCCGGACGTCGTCGCGGTGACCGATGAGCGTGCGCTGCCGGGTGGGGTCGCTGACGGGCGCCTCGGTCAACGTGAAGTTCACCGCGTCCTCGTTGTGCAGGATCAAGAACCGGTCCTGGCCGCCGACCACGGCGTGCTCGACCGCGTACTCGATGCCTTCCCGCCGGGGTAGCACGACGGTGAACGCCGCATGCGGATCCGCGGCTTCGGCGTACCGGAATTCCGAGGTGATGGAGGAACCCGACGCGATGAACACGTAGGCCTCACTCCGGGTCAGCCCCACGCCGAGCCAAAACCGTTCGTCCGCCTCGTGATACACCAGTTCTGACGGTTCACCCGAACCCACGCGGTAGCGCCAGACCTTGTCCGGTCGGTGGGCCGCATCCAGGGTCAGGTAGTAGACGGTCCGATTGTCGGCCGCCCAAGTCGCACCCGCCCCGATGTCGGCGATCTCGTCCGGATACACGTCGCCGGTGCGCAAGTCCTTGAAGCGCAGCGTATAGCGTTCGTCGCCGAGGGTGTCGACGGAATACGCCAACAGATTCCCGTCCAGGCTCACGGTGGCGGCACCGAGCGCGAAGAATTCGTGGCCGTGCGCCTCGGCGTTGGAATCCAGCAGGATCTGCTCGCCGGGAATTTCGGTGTCCTCTTCCAAAGCCGGCGGATCCCAGTCATCGGGATCGCTTACCGGGCAACGGCACTGAACCCGGTACTGCTTCCCCTCGAACGTGCGGGCGTAGTACCACCAGTCGCCCTGCCGCGTCGGAACCGAAAGATCGGTCTCCTTGGTACGCGCCTTGATCTCATCAAAGATCTTCTGCCGCAGCGGTTCCAGATCCGCCGTCATCTGGTCGACGTAGTCGTTCTCCGCCTCGAGGTAGGCGATGACGTCGGGGCTGGACTTGTCGCGCAACCATTCATAGGGATCGATGAAGACGTCCCCATGGTGCTGGCGGCGGGTCTCCTGCCGCTTGGCGACCGGCGGCACGGGTGTTTGCGTCATGCGCCGATCCAGTCGCCGAAGCGCAGACCCGAAATGCGTTCGTAGGCATCGATATAACGGTCCCGTGTGGCGTCGATGATGTCTTCGGGCAACGGCGGTGGTGGTTGCGAGCCGTGGCGGTCCCAGCCGGACTCGGGGCTGGTGAGCCAGTTGCGGACGAACTGCTTGTCGAAACTCGTCTGCACCACCCCGACCCGGTAGTCCTCGGCGGGCCAGTATCGCGAGGAATCCGGGGTGAAGATCTCGTCGGCCAGCAACAGGTTGCCGCGTGCGTCGGTGCCGAATTCAAACTTGGTGTCGGCGATGATGATTCCCTTCGTCAGCGCGTGATCGGCGGCCTGAACGTAAGTCTGCAGCGTGCGGTCGCGCAGCTGGTTGGCGCGCACGCCACCCACCAACTCGATCACCCTGTCGAACGAGATGTTCTCGTCGTGGTCGCCCAGCGCGGCTTTGGTTGCCGGCGTGAACAGCGGTTCGGAAAACTTGCTGGCCTCTACCAGGCCGGGCGGCAGGGTGATGCCGCAGACCTTGCCCGTCGCCTGATAGTCGAGCAAACCCGACCCGGTCAGGTAACCGCGCGCCACGCACTCCACGGGCAGCATGTCCAGCCGCCGCACCACCAGGCCGCGCCCCAGCGCCTCCTCCGGGATGCGCGGGTCGTCCGGCGGCCCGGCCAAGTGATTGGGGGCGTCGACCAGACCGAAGAAGAAGACGCTCATCGCGGTCAGGATGCGGCCCTTGTCCGGGATCGTGCTGTCCAGGACGTAGTCGTACGCCGAGATCCGGTCGGTCGCGACCAGCAGCAGGTGATCGTCGTCGACGCGATAAATCTCGCGGACCTTGCCGCTGGCCAGGTGCTGGTAGTCGGACAGTGCAGGGCGCATCGGGCCAGCCTATCGGTCACCTGGACACGGGACTTGTGGCGGGAGCTGTGCTGGGATCGAAAACATGACACCGCGGTTCTTGCCCTACTCCACCCGGCCGGGCCGGCTGATGGCCCAGCTGCTCAGCGACTTCGCCATCACCTTGTGGACGGCGCTCTGGTTGCTCGTCGGCCTGGCCGTCTACGACGCCGTCTCGACGATCGCCGAGGCGGGCCGGCAGGTGGAGAGCGGCGCGCACGGCATCGCCGGCAATCTGGCCTCCGCCGGGCACGGCGCCCAGCACATTCCCGTGGTGGGCGACGCCGTCAGCAAGCCACTGAACTCCGCCAGCCAGGCCGCTCTCGACCTGGCGGGCGCGGGCCACGACCTTGACTCGACCGCCAGCTGGTTGGCGATCCTGCTGGCGATGGCCATCGCCGCCGTCCCGATCCTCGTGGCGGATGTGCCGTGGCTTCTGCTGCGGCTGCGGTTCTTTCGGCGCAAGTTGACGGTTACCGCGCTGGCCGCCACCCCGGCCGGCGAGCAGCTGCTTGCCCTGCGGGCGTTGACGAACCGGCCGCCGGGACAACTCGCCGCCGTCGGCGCGGACCCGGTCGGTGGGTGGCGGCGCGAAGATCCGGTCACCATCCGGGCGCTGGCCGCGCTCGAGCTACGGGCGGCCGGCATCTCGATCGGCGGACGGTAAGACCGCGCGCCCGAGCAGCAGCAGCCCGGCGACGGCGACAACCAGCCACGCCGCCAACGCATCCCAGAAGAAAACCAGCGAGACCGTGAGCAACGACCGCTGGCAGATTTCGACGGCCATGGCGTAACTGGCGGCGGAATACATGCCCAACGGGAACACGAACGCCCACCAGACGCCGGCGAAGTGCAACATGCTGGGGCGCCGGCTGATCCGGTGCAGGCCGAAGTAGATCAGCGGCGGTATCCACAGGGTGGCCACCACCCACGTCACGATCGTGGCCGCCCGCACCGGCCCGGCAAGCCACGCGGGGGCCAGCGACCCGACGTTGTCACCGGCCAGGGTCGCAATCGCCATGCCGCCCATCAGGATCCAGCTGTCGGGCTCGAACCCGTCGCGGTCCTGCCGCTCGTTGACGACCCGCCAGAGCATCAGCCAGGTAATCAATGCGTAGATGCCGATCGCCGCCACCCAGAGCAGCACGGCAACGGCCAGCCACCAGCGATGGCCGGTGTGAGCTGCCGCCCGCGCTATCACGATGGCCAACCCGGACGTTCCCACGCTGGCCAGTTCCCACGCCCCATGTGCTTGGTCACGCAGCGCCGTGAACCGACACGCCAGCATGTTTCGCGCGCTGAGCCCGATTAACACCAGCCATGAGCACAGGCCCACCGCGCCGAGCACCCGCACCACCCACACGTTCGACGACAAACGGGTGTCGATCACCGCGCACGCGGCGACGAAGGTGAACAACCGAAGGGTGACGTCGGGGTCCTTCAGATCCCAGCGCACCCCGCGGCGCCCAACGAAAACGGCCACCACGGCCGCCAGCAAGACCAGGCCGACGGTGGCGAGCACGCCCAGCGCGTCGCTGATCCAGCTGTAGCGGTGGTTGCGCGCGGCGATCGACAAGATCCCGGTCGCCATCACCGCGGCGAAGATGTCCGGTGTCGGCGCGACATCGGCGCGTCGGATCGTCACCGCCCCTCGACGAGCTCCACCACCAGGTGCCGAATTCCGGTATGCCGATTGCTGCGGGCCCATTCGACGGGCCGGACAACCCGCACCGCACCAAAGCGGGAGAACAACTCCTCGTAGAGCACACGCAGTTCCAGTCGCGCCAGGTTGGCACCCAGGCAATAGTGCACGCCCTGCCCAAAACCCAGATGCGGGTTGGGCTTTCGGGTGATGTCGAACTCGTCGGCGCGCTCGAACACGCCGGCGTCGCGATTCGCGGAGCCCTCCCAGACCTGAACCTTCTGTCCCGCCTCGATGGTCTGCCCGCCCAGAGCGGAGTCACGCGTGGCGGTGCGTCGCTTGGACGGCGACGGCGACGTCCACCGCACGATCTCCTCGACGGCCGTCGGCAGCGAGTCGAGATCGGCACGCAGCGCCCGAAGTTGCTCCGGATGGCCGGCCAGCGCCAGCAGCCCCCCGGCGACCGCGTTGCGCGTCGTCTCCGCGCCCGCGCTGAACAGCAGGCTGAAGAACAGGTAGAGCTCGAGATCCGAAAGCGATGGCGCATCCGGATCGTCGACCATCGCGTTGGCCACGACCGACAGCATGTCGTCGGTCGGCTCCGCCCGCTTCGCCGCGATCAACTGCTGGCCGTAAGCGTACATCCGCGATCCGGCCTCTTCGACCGATAGCTGAGAAAGGGACGCCTTGCGTGAACCACCGAAATCAAACTGGGGCTCGATGGCCTCGAACAGCCAATGGCGTTCGGACTCAGGCACTCCCAGCAGGATGCAGATCATCTGCATCGGCAGCTCGGCGGCGATGTCGACCAGGAAGTCGAACGGCTCGCCGGGCACCACCGCATCCAGCAGTCGACGCGCCCGCGCCCGCAGATCGTCTTCCACCAGCCGGATCATTCGCGGCGTCAGGCCGGAGCTGACCAGCCGGCGGATCTGCGAGTGACGCGGGTCGTCCATCATGTTGAGCACCTGGCCCGCGATGGCCAGATCCTGCAGCAGCGTGCCACCGTACGGCCGGGCCCCGCCGGTGACCGAGGAGTACGTCGCCGGATCCTTCAGTACCTCAAGCGTTTCCGCGTACGTGGCGACGGACCAGAAGCCCTCGACGTCCGGTGTGTTGTCGGTGGGCTCGTGCCAGTACACGGGCGCCTCGCGGCGGTGGATGGCGAACAGGTCGTGCGGAAAGCCGTTGGCGAAGTTGTCCAGATCGGTGAAGTCGATCCCCGCGAGTGCGCCGGCGAGGGTCACAGGATCGCACCCGGGGCGTACTTGGCGGCGTCCGGGTAACGGCTCACCAGCGCGTCGACCATGGCGGCCACCTCGTCCACCTGGTCGCCGGCGGCGCCGATGAACGCCTTCTTGTCGGCCAGCGCGGCATCCAGGGCGGCCCGGTCCAGCGGCAGCCGCTCGTCGGCGGCCAACCGGTCCAGGAGATCGGGTTCCGCGCCGTGTTCCCGCATGGCGAGGGCGGTCGCGACCGCGTGTTCGCGGATCACGTGGTGCGCCGCCTCGCGCCCGACGCCCGCACGCACCGCGGCCATGAGCACCTTGGTGGTGGCCAAAAACGGCAGGTAGCGGTCCAGCTCGCGGGTGATCACCGCGGGGTAGGCGCCGAATTCGTCGAGCACCGTCAGGAACGTCTCGATCTGACCGTCGATGGCAAAGAAGCTGTCCGGCAAGGCGACTCGGCGCACCACCGAGCAGAACACGTCGCCCTCGTTCCACTGGGCGCCGGCCAGCTCGGCGGCCATCGAGGCGTAGCCGCGCAGCACCACTTGCAGCCCGTTGACGCGCTCGCAGCTGCGCGTGTTCATCTTGTGCGGCATCGCCGACGACCCGACCTGGCCCTCCGCGAATCCCTCGGTGACCAGTTCATGCCCGGCCATCAGCCGGATGGTGTGGGCCATCGACGACGGCCCGGCACCGAGCTGCACCAGGGCGGAGAGCACGTCGTGGTCCAGCGAACGCGGATAGACCTGCCCGACGCTGGTCAAAACCGTTGCGAAACCGAGGAATTGGGCGACCCGTCGCTCGAGTTCGGCCAGTTTGGCCGCGTCGCCGTCCAGCAGGTCCAGCATGTCCTGCGCGGTGCCCATCGGGCCCTTGATGCCGCGCAGCGGGTAGCGGTCGATCAACTCCCGCAGCCGGGTGAGGGCGACAAGCGTCTCTTGCGCGGCCGACGCGAACCGCTTGCCCAACGTGGTGGCCTGCGCGGCGACGTTGTGGCTGCGTCCGGCCATCACCAGGTCGCGGTAGGCGACCGCGCGCTCGGCGAGCCGCGCCACCACCGCAATGCCATGGGAGAACACCAATTCCATGGACCGCCGGATCTGCAGCTGCTCCACGTTCTCGGTGAGGTCGCGGCTGGTCATCCCCTTGTGCACGTGTTCGTGACCGGCCAGGGCGTTGAACTCTTCGATGCGGGCCTTGACGTCGTGGCGCAGCACCCGTTCGCGGCCGGCGATCGAGGCGAGATCGACGTCCTCGAGCACCCGCTCGTAGTCGGCGATGGCCTCCGACGGCACATCGATCCCGAGTTCCGCCTGGGCCCGCAACACCGCGAGCCACAGCCGGCGCTCCGCGACCACCTTGGCCTCCGGCGACCAGATCGCGACCATCTCCGCGCTGGCGTACCGGGCGGCCAGGACGTTCGGAATGCTCACAGACATAGAGCTTACGATCGGCCTCCCCCGCTGACCGGCTTGCGGTCACATTGGTGCCATCGGCCCGCACACCCGTCGGCCCACCTCGTCGCCGAATTGCCGCTGTGAGGCGGGCACTTCACCGATCCCGCCGGAAATTGGGGCCAATGGGACCGATGTGACTCAAAGCGGCGCCATATCCTGTGCGGGATGTACTTCGCGGGCGTCGATCTGGCCTGGGCCGGGCGCAACCCCACCGGGGTGGCGGTCGTCGACGACGTTGGCCGCCTCGTGCACGTCGGTGCCGCCGGCGACGACGCCGCGGTGCTGGCCGCGTTGTCGCCCTATGTGCAGGGAAGTTGCCTCGTTGGCTTCGACGCGCCGCTGGTGGTGACCAACCCGACCGGCCAGCGTCCCGCGGAAGCGGCGCTAAACCGCGACTTTCGCAGGTTCCAAGCCGGGGCGCACCCGGCCAACACCGCAAAGCCCGAGTTCGCCGACGGGCCGCGCGCGGCGCGCCTGGCGCACGCGATGGGGCTCGACATGGATCCCCGGTCAGCGGCCCCGCGGCGCGCCATCGAGGTCTACCCCCATCCGGCGACCGTGGTGCTGTTTCGGCTGGAGCGAACACTGAAGTACAAGGCGAAGCCGGGCCGGGGCCTCGAGCAGCTCAAATCCGAGCTGCTCTTGCTGATGGACGGCATCGAGAAACTCGCGCACGCCGCGGTGCCCCTACACGTGTCGGGCCATGACGATTGGCTTCGGTTGCGCAACCGCGTAACCACAGCTGAGCGCAAAAGCGAGCTGCGCCGCGCCGAGGATCCGGTCGACGCGGTCGTCTGCGCCTATGTGGCGCTCTACGCGCAGCGTCGCCCGGCGGAGGTGACGATTTACGGCGACTTCGCCACGGGATACATCGTGACGCCATCGCTGCCCGCGGACCGCACGGGCCGCTGATCGATGGGTGCAAGCACGTCGATGAGGTCGACCACCGTTCCCAGTGCCGCGGCGCGGGGGTCGCGTCCCTCGACCAAGGCGGACACCACCGAGCCGTCGACCGCGCAGATCAGCGTGCATACCAGCTCGATGTGCACCGTCCGGCCCGAGCGCTCGATGGCTTCGGCCACGGCCTCGGCGCGCTGTCGCAGGCTGCGACGCATGGTTTCGCGCAACGCGGGCAACCGCGTGCACGCGATGTGTCGCTCGTAGCGCGAGATCAATTGGTCGCTCAGTCCGGGACTGGACACGTCCCCAACGAGCAGGTCGACCAACACCTCGGCGATGGTCTCGGGTCCGCGGCGGCGGCGGGACAACGCGGTGACCCGCGACCGCAACTGCGCCACTTCGATCATCGCGATGTGTTCGACGGCGCGTGCGATCAAATCGTCAAGGGACGAGAAGTAATACGTCGTAGACGCCAACGGCAGTCCGGCCCGCCGGGCGACCGCGCGGTGCCGCACCGCCTCGAAGCCGCCTTCGGCAAGCAGCTCGGCGGCGGCGCTCACGAGCGCATACCGTCGACGTTCTCCCTTGGGAGTGACTGCTGCCGTCACGAGTAGCCATCGTGCCAGCCAAAGTGGTACTGCATTGCCATTTCCGCCAAACGCTTCGCCAAACCAACGTGGCATGATGGCCGGCATGCCCGACTTGAGCCGCCGTGCCCTGATGGGCCTCGGCGCCGGTGCGGCGGGCGCGTATGCGCTCGACATCCTGCTCAAGCCGCGACCGTCTCAGGCCATGCCGTCGCCGGCCGGCACCCGGGCGCCGCTGGCGCCACCGCCACCGGCGCCCCTCGAACCCGCTCCGCCGGGTCAGCCGGCGCCCACGATGGTGACGGGCTCCTTCGTCTCGGCGGCGCGCGGCGGAATCAACACCAACTGGGCCATCGCCCGGCCACCCGGTCAGACCAAGCCGCTGCGGCCGGTGATCGCGCTGCACGGCAAGGGCAGTGACGCGTCGACGGTGATGGCCGGCGGGGTCGAACAGGGCCTGGCGCAGGCCGTCAACGCGGGGCTGCCGCCGTTCGCGGTGGTCGCCGTCGACGGTGGCGGCAGCTATTGGCACAAGAGGGCGTCCGGCGAGGACAGCGGGGCCATGGTGCTCGACGAGCTGATCCCGATGTTGAGCACCCAGGGCCTGGACACCTCCCGGCTGGCGTTTTTGGGCTGGTCGATGGGCGGCTACGGCGCGCTGCTGCTCGGCGGGCGGCTGGGCCCGGCGCGCACCGCGGCGATCTGCGCGGTCAGTCCCGCCCTGTGGCTCTCCTCGGGCGCGGCGGCACCCGGGGCGTTCGACGGGCCCGACGACTTCGCGGCGAACTCGGTGTTCGGGATGCCGGCGCTGGGCTCCATTCCCATTCGCGTCGATTGCGGCGACAGCGATCCGTTCTTCGCCGCAACCAAGCAGTTCATCGCGCAACTGCCCCATCCGCCGGCGGGCGGCTTCTCGCCCGGCGGTCACAACGGCGAGTTCTGGAGTTCCCAACTGCCGGCCGAGCTGACGTGGATGGCGCCGCTGTTGGCGGCGTGATTTCGGACCCGCGGGTGTGGCGTTACGCTCGCGAAGGTGACCGCACCGTTCGACTGGGATTTCCCCTACGCGTGGCCGCGAAAGCCCATCCTGGCGGAAAACGTTGTGTGCACGTCACAGCCGCTGGCCGCCCAGGCCGGCCTGCGGGTGCTCGCCGAGGGCGGCAGCGCGGTGGACGCGGCCATCGCCACCGCCATCACCCTCACCGTGGTGGAGCCGGTGTCCAACGGCATCGGTTCGGACGCCTTCGCCATCGTGTGGGACGGCCGTCAGCTGCACGGCCTGAACGCGTCCGGCCGCTCGCCCGTGGCCTGGACACCGGAATACTTCGGCGGCAATGCCGTTCCGGCGGTCGGCTGGAACGCGGTGACCGTGCCCGGCGCGGTGTCGGCATGGACCGAGTTGCATGCCAAGTTCGGCAAGCTCCCGTTCGAAAGGCTCTTCGAACCCGCAATCCACTACGCCCGCAACGGTTTCCTGGTCTCGCCGATCGTCGCGCAGCAATGGGCAGCGCAAGTGCCGCTCTTCGAGAAGCAGCCGGGATTCGCCCCGGCGTTCATGCCCGCCGGCCGGGCGCCGAAACCCGGTGAACGGTTTCGCTTCCCCGAGCAGGCGACCACGCTCGAAAAGATCGCGGCGAGCAACGGCGAGGCGTTCTACCGCGGCGAGCTGGCCGCCCAACTCGAAGCGCACGCCAGCGCTAACGACGGCGCGATGCGGGCGGACGACCTCGCCGCTCACCGTGCCGACTGGGTGGGGACCATCAGCGCCACCTACCGCGGGTACACCGTGCACGAGATTCCGCCCAACGGCCACGGCATCGTGGCCCTGATCGCCCTGGGAATCCTGCAACACTTCGACATGGCCTCGCTCCCAGTCGATTCCGCCGACAGCGTGCACCTGCAGATCGAGGCGGTGAAGCTGGCCTTCGCCGACGCGCAGGCCTACGTCGCCGACATCGAATACATGCCGGTGCGACCCGAGCGCCTGCTGGACGACGAATACCTGAGGCGGCGCGCGGCGCTGATCGATCGCGCGCGGGCGATGCCGGCGTCCGCGGGCGCCCCGAGCGGGGGAACCGTGTATCTGACCGCGGCCGACGCCGCGGGGACGATGGTGTCGATGATCCAGTCGAACTACATGGGGTTCGGATCCGGCGTCGTGGTGCCCGGCACCGGCATATCGTTGCAGAACCGCGGTGCGAATTTCGCTGCGGCCGAAGGCCATCCGAACCGGGTGGGGCCGGCAAAACGGCCCTACCACACCATCATCCCGGGTTTCGTCACCAAGGATGGCGCCGCGGTGATGAGCTTCGGAGTGATGGGTGGAACGATGCAACCGCAGGGGCACACGCAGGTGATGGTGCGCATCGCCGATCACGGCCAGAATCCGCAGGCCGCGTGCGACGGACCACGGTTCCGGTGGGTCCAGGGCTTGCAGGTCGCTTGCGAGAAGGGCTTCCCGCGGGCGACGCTCGACGAGCTTCGGCTGCGCGGACACGACCTGGTCGCCGTCGACGACTACAACCAGTTCGGCAGCTGCCAGGCGATCTGGCGCCTGGACGGCGGGTATCTTGCGGCGAGCGACCCTCGCCGCGACGGCCAGGCCGCGGGCTGCTAGACGCTGATCTTGCCCTCCGCGGCCGCCAGCGCGATGTCGCCGCGAAAGTGGCTGCCCGGCAATCGGATCGAACGCATCAGCTCGTATGCTCGTTCCCGCGCCGCGGCGAGGTCGGCGCCGGTACCCACCACCGACAGCACCCGGCCGCCCGACGACACGACCTCGCCGTCGTCGCGCCGCGCCGTGCCCGCGTGCAGCACCCCCTCGACTTCGGAGCCGGCGACCACATCCCCGACCCGGGGACGGCCGGGATAGTTCTCCGCCGCCAGCACTACCGTCACGGCCGCTCCCTCGTGCCAGCGCAGCTCACCGAAGTCGGCCAGCTTGCCGGTACCGGCCGCGTACAGCAGCTGCCCGAGCGGCGATTCCAGCAGCGCCAGCACGGCCTGGGTCTCGGGATCGCCGAAGCGGCAATTGAATTCGACCACGGCCGGCCCGTTGCCGGTGATCGCCAGCCCGACGTACAGCAGCCCGCTGAACGGGCTGCCGCGCCGAACCATCTCGGCCGCAACGGGTTCGACGATATTACCGACGATGTCCCGGTACACCTCGTCGGGAAGCCACGCGACGGGCGCGTAAGCGCCCATGCCGCCGGTGTTGGGCCCGGTATCGCCGTCGCCGACACGCTTGAAATCCTGCGCCGGCAGCAACGGCACCACGGTTTCGCCGTCGACCACGCAGAACAGCGACACCTCGGGTCCGTCCAGAAACGACTCCAACAGCACCGGGTGGCCCGCCTCGAGCAGCCCGGCGGCGTGCGCTCGTGCGACACCGCGATCCGCGGTCACCACCACGCCCTTGCCGGCGGCAAGCCGGTCGTCTTTGACCACCCAGGCCGGGTCGCCGACCGGCGGCCCGAACCGGTCCAGCGCGGCGTCCAAATGGGCGGGGCTGTCGACGGTTTCGCTGTCCGCCGTGCGCACGCCCGCGGCGGCCATCACCTCTTTGGCGAAGGCCTTGGAACCCTCGATGCGCGCGGCGTCCTTGCCGGGCCCGAAGCAGACGACACCGGCGGCTCGCAGGGCGTCGGCCACGCCCAGCACCAGCGGCACCTCGGGACCGATGACCACCAGGTCGGCCCGGACGTCGCGCGCCAGGGCGACGACGTCCTCGCTCGAGGTGATGTCGACGTCGTGCTGCTCGGCCACCCGGGCGGTGCCGGCGTTGCCGGGAGCAATGGATAGCGCCGTGACCTGCGGGTCTTTCCGAAGCGCCAGCAGCAGCGCATGTTCTCGGGCACCCGAACCGATCACCAGGACTCGCACGACACGTCAGACTAGCCCGGGCAAACGCCAAACGCCTACAGGATCTTTTCGAGGAGATTCTTCAGGTCTTTTCGCTGCGCGACAGTGAGGCGGCCGAGACGCTTGTCGAACTCGGCGGACAGCAACGCCAGGCCGTCGGTGGCGGCTTTGCGCCCGGCCGGCGTGAGCAGCAGTCGATGACGCCGCAGATCGGTGGCGTCGATCTCGCGACGCACGAAGCCGGCGGCCTCGAGCCGTTTGAGGTAAACCGTGACCGTCGCCTTGGGCATGCTCAACGTTGCCGCGAGTTCGGCCGGGTAGGGGTGCTCGTCGATTTCCGCGAGCAGGAACAACTCCTTGGACTCGAGTCCCAGTGCGCAGATGTCAGCCTCGGCGCACGAGATGACCGACAGCAGCACCCGGTAGTTCAGCGACCAGATTCTGGCGGCGTCGACCGCCGCCGACTTGCCAGATCGTTCAGACATGAACTAGTTTAGAGATGTACAAAAACATAATCGAACAAGTTACCAGAAAGCGGCCTCTATGCCCCTGGATCAGTACGTGACACTCGGACGCTCTGGCCTACGCGTCAGCCCGTTGTGCCTGGGCGCCATGACGTTCGGCGAGGACCTCGGCTGGGGCACCAGTGTGGAAGAGTCCCAACAGATCATCGATCGATACACCGACCTCGGCGGTAACTTCATCGACACCGCCAATTTCTACACCCGAAGCCACTCCGAGAAGATCATCGGCGATCACATCGGGCGCGACGCCGGCCGCCGGGATCGGCTGGTCATCGCCACCAAGTTCAGCGGCAACTTGTACCCGGGCGATCCCAACGGTGGCGGCTCCGGCCGCAAGTCGCTGATCAACGCGTGCGAAAACTCGCTGCGGCGTCTGCAAACCGACTACATCGACCTGTACTGGCTACACATCTGGGACGCGAACACGCCAATCGACGAAACGATGGCGGCGCTCGACGACCTGGTTCGCGCGGGCAAGGTGCGCTACATCGGCGTCTCGGACACCCCGGCGTGGAAGATCGCCCAGGCCAACCTGATTGCTAAGTTCCGCGGCTGGTCGAGTTTCGTCGGCCTGCAGGTCGAGTACTCGCTGCTGGAACGCTCGATCGAACAGGAACTGGTTCCGATGGCGTCCGAATTCGGCCTCGGCATCACACCGTGGTCGCCGCTCAAGGGTGGCGTGCTCAGCGGCAAGTACACCCGGGCCAATGCCGGCGGGCGGGACGCCGACCGTGGCGCGATGGTCAACGCCTTCCTGAACGAGAATACCTACGCGCTGATCGACGAACTCGAGACCATCGCGAAGGCCCATCAAACGACCGTCGCCAGTGTGGCGCTGGCTTGGGTGCACGCGCAGGCAGCGGTCTCGTCCGTGATCATCGGGGCGCGCAGGCTCTCCCAACTGGACGACAACCTCCGCGCCGTCGACGTGAGCCTGAGCGCCGACGAACTAACCCGGCTCGATGAGCTGACCAGGCCGAAGTTCGGTTTTCCGAACAACATGCTGGAGATGGCGCCGGGCATTCTCAACGGCGGGACGTCGGTCAACGGTGTATCCGCACCGATCTCCGAGTACGTGATGCCCGAAGGTGGGCGGCCTTACTGATTACCCGTCAGCCGAGTCCCTCGTAGATCAGCCGCGCGTATCTGCGCGTCCGATCGGTGCCGGCCGACGTGACTTGCCCCATCTTGTTCATGACATACGCGAACGTCGTGCGGCGGTCGGGGTTCATGACCGCCATTGACCCGCCCCAACCGCCCCAGTAACAGACTCTTTCGTTGGGGATGTCGGGCACGGCCTCGGCGTGGGGCAGGGCGAAGCCGATGCCCCACCGCGCAGGCATGCCCAGCACCAGATCGGTGCCGTTGGCCTGCTCCTGGAAGATCAGGTCTATGGCGTCGGACCCTAGGATCCGTACGCTATTGGCTCTGCCGCCCAAAGCAATTGGCGATAGGGCGCGAACCAGTGAGCGCGCGTTGGTGTGCCCGTTGGCCGAGCCGATCTCCGCGCGGCGCCACGCGGTCGTCTCCGCCGCCAGCGCGGCCTCCGGCGTGGGGGGAATTGCGGCGAACGTCTTGTACATGGGGTGATCGTGGGGGACCGCGTCCAGCGGCACGTCCAGCGGCGGGGGCGGCACCAGCTCGGCGATTCGGTGATCGTCCTCCGGCCGGGCGCCGATCTGCAGGTCGGCGCCCAGCGGCTCGGCGATCTGCTCTCGCACAAACTGTTTCAGAGTCGTGCCGGTGATCCGCCGGACGAGTTCACCGACCAGGTGGCCGATGGTCACGGCGTGGTAGCCGGACGCGGTGCCGGGTGCCCACCACGGTGTCTGGGCGGCCAGCTGCGAAGTGGATTTGTCCCAGTCGTAGACGTCTTCGAGGGAAAAGGGCATCTCCCAGCCGGACACCCCGGAGGTGTGGCTCAGGATGTGGCGCACCTCGATGTCCTGCTTGCCGTTGGCGGCGAACTCGGGCCAGTACCTGGCGACGGGAGCGAACGGGTCCAGTAGGCCACGGTCGACGAGCATCAATGCCGCCAGGGCGGTCACGTTCTTCGTGCTGGAGAAGACGTTGACGATGGTGTCTTGCGACCATTCGCGGGTTCTCGCCCTGTCGGCGTGCCCGCCCCAGATGTCCACGACGAGCTCGCCGTCGACGTCGATGGCGATCGCGGCACCGAGCTCGCCGCCGGTCGTGACCTCGTCGGCGAGGGCCGCGACCAGATCCTCGAAGCGACTGTCGTAGTGGCCGTGCAGAACCCCCGTCGTGAAGTGGGCATCGATCGAGGTGGTTGTGTTCATCCCTATCTCCTTTGACTCCGACCAGGTCACTATGGGGCCTCCCGACGGCCTAACGCATCGGCCAATTGGCCTAGACCAACCGAATGCATGCGGGCGGGCATCTAGGCGGTTCGGCTGATGATTGGGCCGTGCAGACGACGCATGCTGGCTAACATGACTGAGACCGACCGGCGCACCGAAACGCCGCTATCGAACTGGAGCGACTTGGGCCTGAGCGAGCTCCCGACTGGAACGGTGACGTTGCTGCTCGCAGACGTCGAGGGTTCGACGCGGCTCTGGCAGACCCAGCCCGACGAAATGAGCGCCGCTGTCGCGCGCTTGGACCGCGCGGTGTCGGACCTGGTGGACGAGTACAGGGGGGTGCGCCCGGTGGAGCAAGGCGAGGGTGACAGCTTCGTCGTAGCCTTCGCCCGTGCCAGCGACGCGGTCGCGTTTGCGCTGCGGCTGCAGCTCACGCCGCTCGCGCCAATCAGCCTTCGGATCGGGCTCCATACCGGCGAAGTGCGACTGCGGGACGAAGCAAACTATGTCGGGCCGACCATCAACCGGACCGCGCGGCTGCGCGATCTGGCTCACGGGGGCCAGACGGTCCTGTCAGCTACGACAAGTGATCTGATCGCCGACGCGCTCCCTGCCGAAACATGGCTGCTTGATATGGGCACCCACCCGTTGCGGGACCTGCCGCGGCCCGAGCGGGTAACGCAGTTGTGTCACGCCGGCCTCCGCAATGACTTCCCACCCCTGCGCGCATCGAAAACGACTGGAAAACAACATCTTCCGCCTCAACTTTCGAGCTTCGTCGGCCGCGGCGCCGAAATGAAGACCGTGCGGCAGATCGTCGGCGAGAACCGGCTCGTGACATTGACCGGGGCGGGTGGCGTCGGCAAGACACGTTTGGCAGTGCAGGTCGCGGACGAGATGGAGAGCGATTTCGCCGACGGAGTGTGGTACGTGGATCTGGCGCCGATCGCCGAAGCCGACACCGTACCGGTTGCGGCGACTCGCGCGCTTGGGTTGCCCGACCAGGCCGGCCGCTCGACGATGGACACGCTCACCCGGGTGATCGCCGGTCGGCACATGCTCATCGTCTTGGACAACTGCGAGCACCTGATCGACGCGTGTGCCTCGCTAACCGCTGCGCTGCTGGCGACTTGCCCGGCGGTGACAATCCTCGCCACCAGCCGTGAGCCGATCCGAGTGGCGGGCGAAGTCGCGTGGGCGGTGCCCTCCCTGTCGCTGGCCGGTGAGGCTGTCGCGCTGTTCACCGACCGCGCGCGCCGGGTGCGGGCTGACTTTGTTGTGAACGAGGAGAACTCGGAAACGGTGTCCGAGATCTGCCGGCGCCTCGACGGCATACCGCTGGCGATAGAGCTTGCTGCCGCAAGGGTTAGGGCGCTCTCGTTAGTGCAGATTCTCGACAGCCTGCACAACCGTTTCCGGCTGCTGACCGGCGGAGCGCGAACGGCCGTGCGCCGACAACAGACACTCCGGGCTTCGGTCGATTGGTCACATGCGCTGTTGACCGAGCCCGAACGTGTCCTGTTCCGCCGGGCCGCGGTTTTCATGGGTGGATTCGACCTTGATGCGGCGCAGGCCGTGTGCGCCGACAGCGACATCGAGCGCTACCAGACCCTCGATCAGCTGACATTGCTCATCGACAAGTCGCTCGTCGTGGCCGACGACAGCGACTTCGGGACGCGCTACCGAATGCTGGAGACGGTCCGCCAATACGCTCTTGAGAAGCTGAGCGAATCCGGCGAAGCCGACGCGGTTCGCACCCGCCACCGCGATCACTACACCAAGGCGGCGACCCTGCTGGACACTCCCGGCCGCTCGGGCCATCAACGGCGCGTCGAGCTTGCCGAAACCGAGATCGACAACCTGCGGTCTGCATTCGCGTGGTGTCGAGAAAATGCAGAAATCGCAACGGCGTTGCAGCTCGCGTCGGCATTGCACCCGCTATGGGTCACCCGGGGGCGCGTCCAGGAGGGGATGGCGTGGTTCGACGCTGCACTCGGCGACGCGACTTCGCACCGTATCGATCTGCCACCCGCAGTTCGCGCTCGAGCGCTCGCCGACAAAGCCACACTCGGTGCCGCCCAGAGTATTTACGACGACGTCGAGGCGTTGGAGGCTCTCGCGATCGCGCGTGAGGTCGGTGACCCGGCCTTGCTTGTGCGGGCGCTTGCCGGTTGCGGGCTCATCGCTGCCTACGACCCCGAGGCCGCGGGCCCATACTTTGACGAGGCGCTCGGCCTCGCCCGCGCATTGGGCGACGACTGGAGCCTCAGCCAGATCCTGGCTTACCAGGCGTTTGCGGCGGTAACCGGAAAGGGTGACGCGATCGCGGCGCGCGCGGCAGGCGAAGAAGGCCGTCATGTCGCCGACGCCATCGGTGACGGGTACAGCTCACGTGGGTGCCGCTGGTGCGTTGCCCTGGCACGGCAGTGGGAGGGGGATCTCGCCGGAGCCGTCGCTGAATTCCGTTCCCTGGCCGTCGAATCGGAAGCCGCGAACGACCAGATGTGGAGGATGTGCAGCCTGATCAGTTTGGGACACCTGCTCGCCTGGTCGGGTGACACGAGCGCGGCCCAAAACGCCGCGACCGCCGGCGTGGAGGCGGCGGCCGACCTCGGCGCCTTCAACCAGGGCTTTGCGTACGCCGCCTTGGCCGTCGCGACGCTAGCCGCGGGTGATCTAGAGGCGGCGGCCGGTGCCGTTGAGAGAGCGCGGCAACTGATGGACATCCAGCCTCGACTGGCGGTTGTCAATGTCGTCCCAATCGCGGAACTTGCGCTCGCGCAGGGCGATCTGGAAGCGGCACGGCGCTTCGCCGACGAAGTCGTCGCCGTAGCCACTGGTTTGCATCTAGTTCAAGCGCACGTGACTCGTGCGCGCGTCGCGATCGCGCAGCGCGATCGCAACCTGGCCGAGCGTGACGCCTGCGAGGCCCTGACGGGCTCGGTCAGTGGCAACGGTCGATGGCTACTTCCTGAGGTGCTCGAGTGCCTCGCGACCCTTGCCGCCGACGCTGGCAACCACCAAGAAGCCGCTCGCCTGTTCGGAGCGGCGCAGGCAGATCGCCTTCGCCGCGGGTACGTGCGCTTCAAAATCTACGAAGCGTCGCATGACGCGTCGGTGGCTGAGCTGCGTGCGGCTATGGGCGACAACGCATTCGAGGAAGCATGGGCCGAAGGTGAAGCCATGTCCATCGACGAAGCGATCGCCTATGCGAGACGCGGACGCGGCGAGCGCAAACGGCCGGCAGCCGGCTGGGATTCATTGACCCCCGCGGAGATCAACGTGGTGCGGCTCGTCAGCGAGGGACTCCCGAACAAGGATATTGCCGCGCGGTTATTCGTCTCCGCGCGCACCGTGCAAGCCCACCTCGGCCACGTCTACTCCAAGCTAGGCCTCAGCTCGAGAGTGCAACTCGCCCAGGAAGCCTCGCGCCACCCCTAGTCGCGAGCGTTGCCCCGGTGCATCTTCACTGCATCTTCCACATTGGCCTTCTTGTCCTCTGCCGCCCCTTTGGCCGCGGCCTTCTTGCGCTTGGCCACCACGGCATCGACGGCGCCGTTCAGCGCGGAACCCAGCGGGAACCCGAGGTAGTGGGTGAGGAAGACGGCCATCTCCTTCAGCTCGGTCTCGGTGAGCTCCCCGTTCAGCAGCGCGGCGTTGATCTGGATCTCGGCCAGGTCGCGATTTCCGACCGCGGTTACCGCCGTGAGCGTCATGATGCGTTTGTCGCGCATCGACAATCCCGGTCGCGTCCAGATGCTGCCGAACAGATGGTCGACGGTCAGATCGAAGTACGCGTCGCCCTCGATGTTGGGCATTTCCCAGCCGTAGACCTCGTTCATCTTTTCCAGGCCCTTGCGGCGAAGCTCGTCCATCACGCCTCTTTCTCTGTGTGCGGCACGCCGAGGCCGGCAGCCAGGCCCGCATATGCCAACTGCGCCAGCGGCAAATCGACCGAAATCGCCTCACCCAACGCCAACGCCAGGCTCAGATCCTTCTCCCCCAGGCCGCGAGTGTGCAAGAACGGCTGATACAGAAAGTTCTCCGGGTCAAGGTCTTTCATGTTCTCGCGCACCATGATGGCGCCAGGACCACCGGTGAGCGCGTCGGTGTGGCGCACCACCCGGCCCAGCGCCTGCAGGTCAAGGCCGGCCGCCTCGGCCAGCTTCATCGCCTCGCACGCAGCGACGTAGGAGGTGAACGTCAACATGTTGCGGGCCAGCTTCATTCGCGTACCCGCACCGGGTTCCCCGGCGTGGACGACCATCGCCGCCCAGTGCTTGAACGCCGGCTTGATTCGTTCGTAGACCTCGCGCTCGGCCCCCACCATGGTGGCCAGCTCGCCCTTCGCGGCGGCCGCCGCGCCTCCGCTGACCGGGGCGTCCACGATGTGTATGCCCCGAGGCTTCAACTCGCGGGCCAAGTCGACGGCGGTGGTGTCGCTGATCGTCGAGTGGATCGCGATGACGGTGTCGGGCTTGGCGTGCGCGGCCAGCTCACCGATGACCTCGCGCACCTGCGCATCGTCCAGGACGGTGATGTGAACGATGTCCGCGGCGGCAACGTCGGCCACGCCGTCGGCCAGGCGGGCACCCTTTTCGGCAAGCGGGGTCATCGCCTCGGTCCGGATGTCGTACACCGTTACGCCACCCGGCCATTCGGTCATTTTCGTGGCCATCGGTGCGCCCATGTTGCCCAGGCCGATGTACCCGAGCTTCAAGTCGTTCGTCATGACCGGATTATCTGCCCGCCGTCAACGTTGAAGATCTGCCCGGTGATCCACGAAGCCTCGTCGGAAAGCAGGAACAGGCACATCCCGACCAAGTCCTCGGGGGTTCCCATGCGTGACAGGGGAAGACCCTTGACGATGTCGGCGACCATCTCCTGTGGGGTGGTGGTCCGATTGGCTTCGGTGTCGATGGGCCCTGGCGCGATCGCGTTGATCCGGATGTTCTGGCCACCCAGCTCACGCGAAAGCTGTTGGGTCAGACCGTTCACGCCCGCCTTGGCCAGGCCGTAGTAGTTCGAGTACAACCACGCCGCGGTGGACGACTGGTTCACTATCGCCCCACCGCCCCGCTTGGCCATCTTCTTGTAGACGGCGCGGGTGCACCACAGCGCCCCGTCGAGATTGACGCTCATGAACTTTTTGTAGTACTCGGGGTCGATGGTGAGCAGAAAGTCCAGCTTCATACCCCCGAAGATCGCCGCGTTGTTGACGAGGTAGTCGATGCCGCCGAACTCGGCCAGCGTGCGATCGGCCATCGCCTTGGCAGAGGCCGGGTCGGACACGTCGACCGGGATGCTGATGGCCGCGCCGCCGTCGGCGGAGATCTGCTTGGCCACCCCCTCGGCCGCCTCCGCATTGATATCGGCTACCACCACCGCCGCGCCCTCGCGGGCCAGCGCCTCGGCGTAGGCCTGGCCGATACCGCCGCCCGAGCCGGTGACAATGGCGACCTTGTTTTCAAACCGCATGCTCTCGAGCTCCTCTAGTTCACCGCTGTGGCAATGGTCTTGATTTCCAGGTACTCCTCGAAGCCGGCCAGACCCATCTCTCGGCCGTTTCCGGACTGCTTGTAGCCGCCGAACGGTGCGTCGGCCGAATACCACACGCCGCCATTGACATTGATCGTGCCCGCGCGGACCCGCGCGGCCACCCTGGCCGCCCTGTCCGGGTCGGTGCCGAACACGGTGCCCGACAACCCGTATGGTGAATCGTTGGCGATGCGCACCGCGTCGTCGTCGCCGTCATGCGGAATCACCGTCAGGACCGGGCCGAAGATCTCCTCGCGCGCACACCGTGCGTCGTTGCCCAGACCCGCGATCACGGTGGGCTCGATGAAGAAACCGACCTCACGGTCGGTCGGCCGCCCGCCCCCACACGCGAAAGTCCCGCCCTCGGCGATGGCTGAGTCGAGATAGCCTTGGATCCGATCGCGCTGCCGCGCCGAAATCACTGGGCCACAGATGGTTCCGGGATCGGTCGGGTCGCCGGCCTTGATGCCGCCCATCGTGGCGGCCGCGATGGAGACGGCTTCGTCATAGCGCGCCCGCGGCACCACCAACCGGGTGGTGATCGCGCACCCTTGCCCGGCGTGCATGCACACCGAGAACCCCGCCACGCCCACCGCTCCGCTCAAGTCGGCGTCGTCGAGGACGATGAACGCCGACTTGCCACCCAGCTCGAGAAAGACCTTCTTGATCGTGGCGGCACCGTCGGCCATCACGCTGCGGCCGGTGGCGGTCGAACCGGTGAACGAAACCATGTCAACCCGAGGGTCTTTCGCCAACAGCGCGCCGACGCCGTGGTCGCTGGACGTGACGATGTTGATGACACCGGGCGGAAAGTCGGTGTGCTCGGCGATCAACTCCCCCAGCACGGCCGCGCACCACGGTGTGTCGGGGGCGGGTTTGAGGACGACGGTGTTGCCGGCGGCCAGCGCGGGCCCAATCTTCGCGAGGTTGATCTGGTGGGGAAAGTTCCACGGAGTGATCGCGCCGACGACACCGACGGCCTCGCGGGCAATCGTGCGACGGGTGGGAATGCCCATCGGCGACGCCAGGCCGAGATCCTGGTTGTACTCGTAGGATTCGGCGGTATCGGCCGCGAACGCGAGGTCGTTGACCGGAACTTCGAGCTGGGCGATGCTGGTGAGCATTCGCGGCGCGCCGACTTCGGCGATGGTGAGGTCGCGCAACTCTTCGAGGTGCTGCTGCATCGCCTCGCGCAGCTGCCGCACGCATCGCACGCGCAGCTCGGTGTCGCGCGACCAGTCCGTCTCGTCGAAGGCGCGCCGGGCGGCATCGATGGCGCGGTCCATGTCCGCGGCGTCGGCATCGGCCGCGGCCCCGAGGACTTCCTCGGTCGCCGGGTTGATCGTCGGAAAGGTGCCGGCGCTGCCGGGCGACATCTTGCCGTCGATGAACAGTGAGCTCACGCCTTCGGCCAACAAGGCCATCTCGCGCTCCCGTCTGTGCGGACCAAATCGTGTGGGCGGTCGGTGGACAGTTGTCCGATATTTTCGAATCGAACCATAGCCGCCCAGCCGTCGGCGGTGCAAGGCCCGATCCCGCCGCCCGCTGCTTATGGCCGAGAAATTGCACTTTAACGAGCATCTTCCCCGGCCGGGCTTGCTTCCGGTCTCGTCAGTCCGATAGCTTGGACATGTGTCCAGCGATGCACTGGTGACGATCACGTCGCAGGCCGAAGACCAGGCCGGCCGGCCGGCGCGCAACCGCCGCCAGGAGGAGACCTTCCGCAAGGTGCTTGCGGCCGGCATCGAGACGCTGCGCGAAAAGTCCTACGCCGACCTGACGGTGCGCGCGGTGGCGGCCCGCGCCAAAGTCGCCCCGGCGACCGCGTACACCTACTTCTCCTCGAAGAACCACCTGATCGCCGAGGTCTATCTCGACCTGGTGCGGCAGGTCCCCTACTTCACCGATGTCAACGACCCGATGCCCAACCGGGTGGAACAGGCGTTGCGCCACCTGGCGCTGGTGGTCGCCGACGAGCCCGAGGTCAGCGCCGCCTGCACGACCGCGCTACTCAGCGGCGGAGCGGAGCCGGCGGTGGCCGCCGCGCGCGACCGGATCGGTGCCGAGATTCACCGCCGCATCACCTCCGCCATGGGTCCGGACGCCGACCCCACCGCCGTCTCGGCGCTGGAAATGTCGTTCTTCGGGGCGCTCGTTCAGGCCGGTAGCGGCGAATTCACCTACCGCGAAATCGCCGACAGGCTGGCCTATGTCGTGCGGTTGATCCTGACCGGCGCGGGAGAGACTAGCCAGGAGAACAAAACCGGATGACCGTTCACGTTGGCGACCACGACCTGGTCCTCGATCCCTACGACTACGACTTCCATGAGGATCCGTATCCGTACTACAAGCGCCTTCGCGACGAGGCTCCGCTATATCGCAATGAGGACCTGAAGTTTTGGGCGCTGTCCCGTCACCAGGATGTGCTGCAAGGGTTCCGCAACAGCACGACGCTGTCCAACAAGTACGGCGTCTCACTGGATCCGGCGTCGCGCGGCCCGCACGCGTCCAAGACGATGTCGTTCCTGGCGATGGACGATCCCGCCCATCTGCGGCTGCGGACGCTGGTGTCGAAGGGGTTCACGCCCAGGAGGATTCGTGAGCTGGAGCCCCGTGTCACCGAGATCGCGACACGACACCTCGACACCATGTTGCAGAACGCGAGAGTTGGCGCGGTCGACTACATCGACGAGTTCGCCGGAAAACTCCCCATGGATGTGATCTCGGAGCTGATGGGTGTGCCCGAGCCGGATCGAGACCAGGTCCGCGCCTGGGCCGACGGCGTGATGCACCGCGAGGAAGGCGTCACCGACGTGCCGCCGGAAGCCGTCGAGGCGTCGCTCAACCTGATCGTGTACTACCAGCAGATGGTGGCCGAGCGGCGCACCAAGCCCACCGACGACCTGACCACCGCACTGCTTGAGGCCGAGATCGACGGCGACCGGCTCACCGACGACGAAGTGCTCGGCTTCATGTTCCTGATGGTGATCGCCGGCAACGAGACAACCACCAAACTCCTTGCCAACGCGGCGTTTTGGGGGCACAAGAATCCGGATCAACTCACCGGGGTCTACGCCGACCTTTCGCTGGTGCCGCTCTGGGTCGAGGAAACCCTGCGCTATGACACGTCCAGCCAGATCCTGGCCCGCACCGTCTCCGGGGAGCTCACCCTCTACGACACCACCATCCCGGACGGCGACGTCGTGTTGCTGTTGCCCGGTTCGGGCCATCGCGACGAACGGGTCTTCGACAACCCCGACGACTATCTGATCGGGCGCGAAATCGGGCCCAAGTTACTGAGTTTCGGTAGTGGCGCACACTTCTGCCTGGGCGCGCATCTGGCACGCATGGAAGCCCGGGTCGCGCTCACCGAGTTGTTCAAGCGAATCCGCGGATACGAGGTGGACGAGGCCAACGCCGTCCGCGTCCACTCCAGCAATGTCCGCGGATTCGCTCACCTACCAATGACCGTGGAGGTCCGCTGAATGCCCCGCTTTGACCCCCTGCCCGAGCGCAGGCCGGCGATCGTCGCCGGCGCCTCGTCCGGCATCGGAGAGGCCACCGCCATCGAGCTGGCGGCGCACGGTTTCCCGGTCGCCCTGGGTGCCCGCCGGGTGGAGAAGCTCAACGACATCGTCGGCAAGATCAACGCCGAAGGCGGCGAGGCGGTCGGCTTCCACCTGGACGTCACCGACCCCAACTCGGTGAAATCCTTTGTCGCGCAGGCGGTCGACGCCCTGGGCGACATCGAGGTGCTGGTGGCCGGCGCCGGCGACACCTACTTCGGCAAGCTCGCCGAGATCACGACCGACGAATTCGAATCGCAGCTGCAGATTCACCTCGTCGGCGCCAACCGCCTGGCCGCGGCGGTGCTGCCCGGCATGCTGGAGCGGCAGCGCGGTGACCTGATTTTCGTCGGGTCCGACGTGGCCCTGCGCCAGCGACCGCACATGGGGGCCTACGGCGCCGCCAAGGCCGCCCTGGTCGCGATGGTCACCAACTTCCAGATGGAGCTCGAGGGCACCGGCGTGCGGGCCTCGATCGTGCATCCCGGCCCGACGAAAACCTCGATGGGCTGGAGCCTGCCGGCCGAGAAGATCGGCCCCGCACTCGAAGACTGGGCCAAATGGGGCCAGGCCCGCCACGACTACTTCCTGCGCGCGGCGGACCTGGCGCGCGCCATCACGTTCGTCGCCGAGACGCCCCGCGGTGGCTTCATCGCGAACATGGAGCTTCAGCCCGAAGCCCCGTTGGCCGACAAGAAGGATCGCCAGAAACTCGCACTCGGCGAAGAGGGGATGCCATGACCACAGCGATTGTGCCGCGGGTTTCCGGCGGCGAGGAAGAGCACGGCCACCTCGAGGAATTCCGCACCGACCCAATCGGTTTGATGAAGCGCGTCCGCGACGAGTGTGGCGACGTCGGTTGGTTCCAGCTGGTGGACAAGCATGTCATCCTGCTCTCCGGCGCGGGGGCCAACGAGTTCTTCTTCCGCTCGGCGGACGAGGAGCTGGACCAGGCCGAGGCCTACCCGTTCATGACGCCGATCTTCGGCAAGGGCGTGGTGTTCGACGCCAGCCCCGAGCGGCGCAAGGAGATGCTGCACAATTCGGCGCTGCGCGGTGAGCAGATGAAGGGGCACGCCGCGACCATCGAGGCTCAGGTCAAGGGGATGATCGCCGACTGGGGCGACGAGGGCGAGATCGAACTGCTCGACTTCTTTTCCGAGTTGACCATCTACACCTCGACCGCCTGCCTGATCGGCGTGAAATTCCGCAACCAGCTCGACCACCGGTTCGCGGAGTACTACCACGAGCTGGAACGCGGCACCGACCCGCTGTGTTACGTCGACCCCTACCTGCCGATCGAAAGCTTTAAACGGCGCGACGAGGCCCGCGTCAAACTCGTTGCGCTGGTGCAGGAGATCATGGACCAGCGGGTGGCCAATCCACCCAAGGACAAGACCGACCGCGACATGCTCGACGTGCTGGTGTCGATCAAGGATGAGGACGGCAACCCCCGGTTCACCGCGGACGAGGTCACCGGGATGTTCATCTCGCTGATGTTCGCCGGCCACCACACCAGCTCGGGAACCTCGGCGTGGACGCTGATCGAGCTGATCCGCCACCCCGACATCTACGCCGAGGTGCTCACCGAGCTCGAGGAGCTCTACGCCGACGGCCAGGAGGTGAGTTTCCATGCACTGCGGTCGATTCCGAAGCTCGACAACGTGGTCAAGGAGACGCTGCGGCTGCACCCGCCGCTCATCATCCTGATGCGGGTCGCCAAGGGCGAGTTCGAGGTCGAGGGCTTTCCGATTCACGCCGGCGACTTCGTCGCCGCCTCCCCGGCGATCAGCAACCGGATTCCCGAGGACTTCCCGGACCCGGATGCGTTCAAGCCCGATCGCTACAACAAGCCCGAGCAGGCCGACATCGTCAATCGGTGGACCTGGATTCCGTTCGGCGCCGGGCGACACCGCTGCGTCGGTGCCGCGTTCGCCCAGATGCAGATCAAGGCGATCTTCTCGGTCCTGTTGCGCGAGTACGAGTTCGAGATGGCCCAGCCGGCCGACAGCTACCACAACGACCACTCCAAGATGGTCGTCCAGCTTGCCCGGCCGGCCAAGGTGCGCTACCGCAAGCGGAAAGCCTGACCAATCATGGGTTTTCGAATCGAAGCCGATCTGGATCTGTGCCAGGGCCACGCCATGTGCGAACTTGAGGCGCCGGACTACTTT
The DNA here is from genome assembly GCF_001667275.1 of Mycobacterium sp. ACS4054. Lineage (GTDB taxonomy): Bacteria > Actinomycetota > Actinomycetes > Mycobacteriales > Mycobacteriaceae > Mycobacterium. The sequence continues at coordinate 15,477 of NZ_LZHV01000061.1, read as the reverse complement.
CGGGTGCCCAAGCGCGGCAAGGTCGAGATCCTCGACCCCGAACCGCCCGAAGACGCCCGCGACGAAGTCGAGCGCGCGGTCGACATGTGCCCAACGCATGCACTGTTCATCAAAGAGAAGGAAGATCAATAATGGCGTCACGCGAGGAACTCGAGGCATGGGTCGACCGCTGGCTGCAGGCCAACAAGGACTGCGAGAAGGCCGGTGACTGGCGGCCGTTGGCGGACTTCTACACGCACGACGCCACCTACGGCTGGAACATCGGCCCCAAGGAAGACGTCATGTGCGTCGGCGTCGACGAGATCCGCGACATCGCCCTCGGCTTGGAAATGGAGGGCCTGGAGAACTGGGTGTACGAGTACCAGAAGGTACTCATCGACGAGAAGCAGGGCGAGATCGTCGGCTTCTGGAAGCAGATCGTCAACAAGGCCGACGGCACCCAGGACGAGATCTACGGCATCGGCGGCAGCTGGTTCCGCCTCAACGCCGAGAACCTCATCGAGTGGCAGCGCGACTTCTTCGACTTCGGTCACGTGGCGAAGATGTTCGCGACGCTGATCGAGTCCGGCGACCTCAGTGCCGGCATGCAGAAGCGGATCGAGCGCAGCCTCGCCGGCGAAAAGCTGCCGGGCTACTACCCGCTTGGCCAGGCACCCGTCCCGATTTGGTGACCGCGGACCGATGACGGACCAACCAAGCATTTGATTTGTTGCACGCGCTATGCTGACGCGACAAGGGTGCCTGTGGCGCCCGTCACCAAGTTGTCCGGCATGAAGGAGCCGGGCAGCTCTGATCGATTCAAAGGCGAAATGGGGTCAGGACCATCGTGAAGACAAAAGGCGCACTGATCTGGGAGTTCAACCAGCCCTGGTCTATCGAGGAAATCGAGATCGGCGACCCGCAAGCGCACGAGGTCAAGATCCAGATGGAAGCGGCGGGCATGTGCCACTCCGACCATCACCTCGTCACCGGCGGCATCCCGATGGCCGGCTTCCCGGTGCTCGGCGGCCACGAGGGGGCCGGCATCGTCACCGACGTCGGCCCGGGCGTGGAGGACATCGCCCCGGGCGACCATGTCGTGCTGTCGTTCATCCCGTCCTGCGGCCAATGCCCGACCTGTCAGGCCGGCATGCGTAACCTGTGCGACCTGGGGGCCGGCCTGCTCGGCGGCGCCGCGGTCTCCGACGGCACTTTCCGCATCCAGGCCCGCGGCCAGAACGTCTTCCCCATGACGCTGCTGGGCACGTTCTCGCCCTACATGGTGGTGCACCGCAGCTCGGTGGTGAAGATCGACCCGTCCGTCCCGTTCGAGGTGGCGGCTCTGGTGGGTTGCGGCGTCACCACCGGCTACGGCTCGGCGGTCCGCACCGCCGACATCCGGCCGGGTCAGGACGTCGCGATCGTCGGCGCCGGCGGCGCCGGCATGGCGGCGCTGCAGGGCGCCGTCAACGCCGGCGCGCGCTACATCTTCGCGATCGACCCCGTCGAGTGGAAACGCGACCAGGCGCTGAAATTCGGTGCGACGCATGTCTATCCCGACATCAACGCGGCGCTGATGGGCATCATGGAGGTCACCTACGGCCTGATGGCCCACAAGGTTGTCGTCACCGTGGGCGAACTTCAGGGTTCCGACATCGACAACTACCTGAACATCACCCAGAAGGGCGGCACCTGCGTGGTGACCGCCATCGGCAGCCTGCTGGACACCAACGTCAACCTGAACCTGGCGATGCTCACCCTGATGCAGAAAAACCTGCAGGGCACCATCTTCGGCGGCGGCAACCCCCAGTACGACATCCCGCAGCTGCTGTCGATGTACAAGGCCGGCAAGCTGAACCTGGACGACATGGTCACCACCCAGTACCGCCTCGAGCAGATCAACGAGGGCTACCAGGACATGCTGGACGGCAAGAACATTCGCGGCGTCATCCGGTACACGGACGCCGACCGGTAACTCCCCCACCCACTGGTCCTTCAGTGACCGGGTTCGGTCACCTGATGGCGCCGGGACGGATCGGCGCCATGACGGTGCGCAACCGCATGGTCATGTCTCCGATGGAGACCATGTACGGCACACCGGACGGGCTGCCGTCCCAGCGCACCCGTGACTACTTCGCCGCCCGTGCCAGAGGCGGGGTGGGGTTGATCACGCTGGGCGCCACGGGAATTGACCATCAACACCCCGAGACGCCCGGCGGTCTGCACCTGGCCACCGACGAGGCCGTCGGCGCGCATCGGGCGCTGGTGGAGGTCGTGCACGAGCACGGCGCCAAGATCCAGCCGCAGATCGTGCACGCAGGACCGGACGGTCTGGGGCCCGAGATCTTCGGTGTCACATCGTTGGGGCCGTCGGTGATCCCCTCCTACCTCACGGGGCGCCCGTCGGCCGAGATAACGAAGCACCAGTTGTGCGGGGTGTTCGATCTGTTCAAGGCCGCGGCGCGGCGTGCCGTCGAGGCGGGCTACGACGGCATCGAGTTGCACGCCGCGCACGGCTACATGATGTTGGGCTCCTTCCTTGCGCCCCAACGCAATCGCCGCACCGACGAGTACCGCGGCGATTCGGCGCGCGGCCGGGCACGGGTGGTGCTGGATGCGCTCGCCGCGATCCGCTCCGAGATTGGTGACGCCCTCCCGATCACGCTGCGCATCTCGGGCTACGAACGGGTCGCCGGTGGCCGCCCGATCTTCGAGACCGCGCAGCTGGCAACGGAATTCGTCGCGGCCGGTGTCGACGCCTTCCATGTCAGCGGCGGGGTGATCGACCGGCTGGTGACCGGAATGGTCAACGGCGCCGACGACGGGGAGGAGCTCAACGTCGGCGCCGCGGCCGCGGTCAAGCAGGCGGTCGACGTGCCGGTGATCGCCGTGGGCCGCATTCACGATCCGGTCCGCGCCGAGCGGATCCTGGCCGACGGGCGTGCCGATTTCATCGCGATGGGCCGTCCCCTGCTGGCCGACCCCGACCTGCCGCGCAAACTCCGCGAGGGGCGGCCGCACCGGATCCGTCGATGCATCTCTTGCGAAAACTGCATCGATGCAATGGAACAGCGTTTCTCCGTCGACTGCGCCGTCAATCCCCGCACCGGCAAGGAGCGCGAACTGTCGCCGGCCCGCGCCACGCGCGCGAAGAGGGTCGTGGTGGTCGGCGGCGGGCCCGCCGGCCTGGAGGCGGCGCGGGTCGCCGCCGAACGCGGCCACCGCGTCACGCTGTTCGAACGCAGCGCCGCGCTGGGCGGGGCGCTGCGCTGGGCGTCGGTGCTGCATCCCGAGAACCAGCCGTTCCTGCGCTACCTGCGCGACGAGATCAGGCTCAGCGGCGCGCAAGTACGGCTGGGCCAGGAGATTTCGGCTCGGGACATCGTCGACGCCGGCCCGGACGCTGTGGTCGTGGCGACCGGGGGCCGTCTCGCGGTGCCGACGATCCCCGGCTCCGACCTGCCGCACGTGCATACGGGGCCCGGATTGCGTGAATTGCTGGGCGGCCGAGCGGAATTCGGCGCCCCGGCATGGCAGCGGCTCGGGGCGTCCGCGCTGGGCGGCTGGCGGCAGCGCCTGGTGCGGCCCGCCGCCGTCCGGCTGGCCAGTCGCGCATGGATGCCCGTCGGGCGCCGGGTCACGATCGTCGGCGGAGACCTGGTCGCCCTGGAATTGGCCGAGTTTCTGGCGAGCCGGGGTCGGCTGGTGTCGATTGTGGAATCCGGCAAGGACATCGCGCCCGAAGTGGGCAACAAGCGCAAGACTGAGCACATGGATCGACTCGACCGGCTGGGCGTCGCCGTGCACGTGCGGGCACGCGTGGAACGGATCACCCCGGAAGCGGTGATGTTCACCCCCGCCGGCGGCACCACCCGGCGGTTGCGGGCCGACAGCGTCGTGCTGGCCGGCGCGGTCGAGGCCGACACCACGCTGTTCGACGCGCTGATCGCCGCGTTGCCCGGCGCCGACGTGCACGCGGCGGGCGACTGCACCGGACTGGGGCTGATCCGAAAGGCCACCGAGGAAGGCGCACGCGCCGCGTGCGCAATCTAGTGACAGGAGAAACAACGATGACCCAAACCGCCCAATCCCCGGCGCTGACCGCGTCGCAGTCCTCGTGGCGCTGCGCTCAGGGCAAAGACCGGGACGGCTGGCTGGCGTTGATGACCGACGACGTCGTCATCGAGGACCCGATCGGCAAGTCGGTCACCAATCCCGACGGCACGGGGATCCGCGGAAAGGCGGCCGTCGGCGAGTTCTTCGACAACAACATCGCCAAGAATCAGCTGACCATCACCTGCGAGGAGACTTTCCCGTCGAGCTCGCCCAACGAGATCGCTCATATCCTGGTGCTGCAGAGCAAGTTTGAGGGCGGGATGACCAGCAAGGTGCGCGGCGTGTTCACCTACAAGGTCGACGACGCCGGGCTGATCACCAACATGCGCGGCTACTGGAACCTCGACGTGATGGAGTTCGGCCAGGAGTGACGCCGCGGTGAGGTCAGCGGCGCGTGAAGATCAGATGCGTGACGCCGCTGGGACTGCTCACCGACTCAGGCGTGAACCGCTGCTGGAAGTCCTCGAGCCCCTCCCACAACGACTCCCCCCGCCCCAGGACGATGGGCACCACCACGACGTGCAGGTGGTCGACCAGGTCGGCGGCGATGAATTGCCGGACGGTCGAAGGCCCGCCGCCGAGGCGAATGTCGCGATCCCCCGCCGCCTCTCGGGCCAGCTGGATGGCTTGCTCCGGGCGAGCGTCGATGAAGTGAAAGGTGGTGCCGCCTTCCATCTCGATCGGCGGTCGCGGGTGGTGGGTGAGCACGAAGACCGGCGTGTGAAAGGGCGGCTCGGCACCCCACCACCCTTTCCACTCGTCACCGCTTGTCCATGGGCCGCGCTGCGGCCCGAACTTGTTGCGGCCCATGATCTCGGCGCCGATGCCCGGCTCCCACTGGCTGGCCAGCGCGTCGTCGATGCCGGTCGACCCGCCCGACTCGCCGTGCATCGCTCGGAAGGTGCGCGTCTTGAAGAACCACTCGTGCAGCCGGCCGCCGGCGTGCCCGAAAGGCGCATCCAGGCTTTGGCCAGTACCGGTGGCGAATCCGTCGAGGGAAACCGAGAAGTTGTGCACACGCACGTGTGACATGAAGCTCCTAATTGTGGGTCCGTGCCTGGACTGACCGTCGGCGCCCGCAAAACTCATCGCCGAGATTGCCGTCACGGTCGTCACGCGACGCCGACCGCGACCATGGCGGCAATTTCGCCGCCCCTATGCTGGGGCCATGGCGTCGATCTTCACCAAGATCATCAACCGTGAACTTCCGGGCCGCTTCGTCTACGAGGACGACGACGTCGTCGCGTTCTTGACGATCGAGCCCATGACCCAGGGGCACACGCTGATCGTGCCGCGCGCCGAAATCGATCAGTGGCAGGACGTCGACGGCGCGACGTTCGCGCGGATCATGGCCGTGAGTCAGCTGATCGGCAAGGCCGTGTGCAAGGCCTTCCGGACCGAGCGGGCGGGGGTGATCATCGCCGGGCTGGAGGTGCCCCACCTGCACGTGCACGTGTTTCCCACCCGCCGCCTGAGCGACTTCGGCTTCGCCAACGTCGACCGCAACCCGTCGGCGGAATCCCTGGACGAGGCGCAGGCCAAGATCAAGGCGGCCCTGGCTCAGTTGGCGTGAACCGGCTCCTGCGCCGGCACCTCGCTGACCCGCGGCAGCGTGACGCGGAAGCAGCAGCCCTGCCCGGGCGCGGTCGTCACCGTGACGGCGCCGCCGTGCGCCCGCACCAGCGAGTCGACGATCGATAGACCCAAGCCGGTGCCGCCGCTGGCGCGCGCCCGCGACGAGTCGGTGCGATAGAACCGCTCGAACACCCGTGACGCGTCCTGCTCGGTCATGCCGGGACCCTGGTCGGCCACCTCGAGCACCGCGTCGTCCCCGTGGGTGCCGACCCGCACGGTGACGTCGGCGTTCGCGGGCGTGTGCTGCAACGCGTTGGCGACCAGGTTGGACAGCACCTGCCGGATCCGCGGTTCGTCGCCGAGCACCTCCGGGGTGCCGGGTCCGTCGAGGACCTCCATGGCGATGGTGCGCTTCGGATCGATCGCCTGTGCGTCGTGCACGGCGTCGCTGGCCAGCGCCAGCAGGTCGACCCGGTTGTGCTCCAGTGGCCGCTGCACATCGAGGCGGGCCAACAGCAACAGGTCGTCGACCAGCAGCCCCATCCGGCTGGCTTCGCTCTCGATCCGCGACAGCAGCATGGCGACGTCGCGCGCGGCGCCCTGGCGATACAACTCGGCGAAGCCGCGGATCGTGGTCAGCGGGGTGCGCAGTTCGTGGCTGGCGTCGGTGATGAACCGCCGCATCCGCTCCTCGGAGCCGCGGGCCTTCGCGGCCGAGGACTCCGAGGACGCGAGCGCTTCCTGGATCTGAGAAAGCATGCCGTTGAGCGCGAGCGATAGCCGACCCACCTCGGTGCGCGGATCACGTTCCGGCACACGGCGATCCAGCTGACCGGAGGCGATCGCCGCAGCGGTCTGCTCGACCTCGGACAACGGCCGCAGGCTGCGCTGCACCACCGCGAAGCCGGCGATGCCGACCACCACCAGCACCGCCACCCCGATGCCGATCTGCAGCCACACCAGGGAGCTGACCGTGTGCTGGACGTCGGAGAGGTCGATCGCGACGGTCGTCAGGCCGTGCGGGCCGCGCACCGACACCGCGCGCCACTGGATGTCCGACCCGTTCACCGACGGCAGCGTCGTCGGATTGGGGCCCACGTCGTTGTTGGGCGGCAAGGCCGGTTCGGCGTTGCGGTCGTTGATGGCGGTGAACGGCGTGCCGTCGATGCCGATGCCCCGCACGTAGAACTTCGACGGTGGCCGGCCGGGGTCGGGCCCCTCGTAGGGCGGCGGCGACTGCCGGCGGGGTGCCTGCGCCCACCCGCGGGACGCGTCCAGCAGCGTCTGGTCGATCCGCGTGACGAGGCTGTGCCGCAGGATCGACGTGACCGCGATGCCCGAGACCGCCAGCCCGCACGCCACCAACACCAGGGTGGCGGCGACCAGCCCTACCCGGAGCGGCAATCCACGTCGATGCGGTGTGGCCATGATTGTTAACGCTGATGACCGGGCGCGCGCTCAGCGCGGTTCCCGCAACACGTAACCGACGCCGCGCAGGGTGTGCAGCAGGCGCTTCTCCCCGGTGTCGATCTTGCGCCGCAGGTACGAAACATAGGACTCCACGACATTGACGTCACCTCCGAAGTCGTATCGCCAGACGTGGTCGAGGATCTTGGGCTTGCTCAACACCGTGCCCGCGTTGATCACAAAGTAACGCAGCAGCGTGAATTCGGTCGGCGACAGCGAGACCGGTTCGCCGGCCTTCCACACCTCGTGCGTTTCCTCGTCGAGTTCGATGTCGGCGAAAGTCAGTCGGGCACTGCGCGGTTCGGCTCCGCCCTTGCCCGCGCGGCGCAGGATGACCCGCAGCCGGGCGACCACCTCTTCGAGGCTGAACGGTTTGGTGACGTAGTCGTCGCCGCCCAGGGTCAGGCCGGCGATCTTGTCCTGCAGAGAATCTCGGGCCGTCAGGAACAGCGCGGGCGCGTCGATACCGTCGGCGCGTAGGCGACGCAAAACCCCGAACCCGTCCATGCCGGGCATCATCACGTCGAGGATCACCGCGTCGGGACGTGCCTCCCGCGCACGATCCAGGGCCTGGGCTCCGTTCGTCGCGGTGTAGACCTCGAAACCCTGAAATTTGAGGCTCACTGAGAGCAGTTCGACGATGTTGGCCTCGTCGTCGACTACGAGGACGCGAGCCTCCGGTTTCGATTCGGTTGGGGTTGCCGCGGTCATCAGGTTCTTCTGCCTCTTGTTGAACGTTAGCTATGTGAAGGTTGTGTGATTGCTGAAAGCTCAGTGCCAACACTCTGATAGTAGTCTGCCAGGAATCCTCGCATCGGCTTGGACCTGCGCAAGTCGGTGCGTCCGCGTCGCGAATAAACTCGTGGAATGAACTTCGCCGCACGGATCGTCTCGGCCGCGACCGCCCCGGCACGGGTCGGGCTCGCCGCCGCGGATGCCAGCCTGACCGTCGCGAGCACGGCGGTGGGGGTGGCGAAACGAGCTCTGGGTGACGGCGGGACCGCCGGCACCACCGCCATGACGTCCATGCTCGGAATCGACGACGCGATCGTGCGCGCCAACCGGCTCGCCCGACTGCTGGACGACGACGCGCCGCTGGGACGGGCGGTCGCGCCGGACGGGCCGATCGACCGGCTGCTGCGCCCGGGCGGTGTCGTCGACATGCTGACGTCGGAGGGTGGCCTGCTGGACCGCCTCACCGCGGAGGGCGGCGGCCTGCACCGCACGCTGCAGCCAGGCGGGCTGGCGGACCAGCTGGTCGCCGAGGACGGGTTGATCGAGCGGTTGCTGGCCGAGGACGGGCTGGCCGACCGGCTGCTCAGCGAGGGCGGGCTGGTCGACAAGTTGACGGCGAAGCGCGGTCCGCTGGATCAGCTCGCCGACGTCGCCGACGCCCTGGCGCGGCTGACGCCCGGGATGGAAGCGCTGGAACCGGCGATCGCCACGCTGCAGGACGCCGTCGTCGCGCTCACCATGGTGGTCAACCCCCTGAGCAACATCACCGACCGCATTCCGCTGCCGGGCCGACGGCGCCCGTCGTCGCGTCCGGTGCGCTCAACGCGCGTGATCGACAGCGGCGAGTGACCGATTACGCTTGACCCGGCTTGATCCCGCCTCCTTAGCTCAGTGGTAGAGCACTCGCCTTGTAAGCGAGCGGTCGTCAGTTCAATCCTGACAGGGGGCTCGATACGGTGACTGCCGATGGATGACGCGCGTTTTCGCGGCAGCGTTGCGGTAACGTCCTGTGGGTGCGCGCGGAAACTGTAGGTGCCGCGGCCGCGGTCGCCGTGGTCTTTGCCGCGTGCTCGTGTGCCACCGGTTCGGCTGAGCCCACGTCCGAAAATCCACCGTTCCCGATCGGCGAGATGGGTGTGCCTCTGCACGTGCGGGCGGCCGGCGGCGCAACCGCCGACATCACCGTCAACAGTGCGACGTGGTTGCCGCCGGGCTGCGCCTCCCATTTCGCGAATGCGTCGGGTGACCCCGGCTGCAACGTGGTGGAGCTGACCATCACCGGGACGTCCCACCGGTTCTTCCAGTTCGACCAGGCCTACATGTTTGCCGGATACGGCGGGGGCAATGAGCCATGGACCCGCCCCGGCGATGCTCCCCGGCCGGCATCAATGGCGGTCGACTTCAGGCGGCTCGACAAGATGCCCCCGCTGCAGCAGGGCGGCCTACACGACGGCCAGACCGCGCATGGGTTCGTCGGCTTCGTTATGCCGGCGGGGGGTGAGCTCTACCTCACGATCAACGATCCCGCCCAGGCCGCTCCATACACCGAAGCGGGTTTGATCGTCCACACCTGACGGCCACCGCCCAGCGGCCCGCGGTGTCATCGCTTGCGTCCAAGCGCGATGCTCGCCAGTACCGTTTCATGCGATTGGCCCGGGGGTGCGCTGCTGGGATGCGCGCCGCCCTACATGCGATCGAGCGTCTGGAACTCAGCGGTCCCCATCCAGTGGGCGTCGAGTTCTGCCCTGGCCTTCGCGACATCGGCCGGCAGGGAGCCGTCGCGCGTCGCGATCTCCCACAGCCCGTAATAGGCCCAGCCGTTTCCGGGATACTTCCCAGTCGGGATCTGGGTCGGATCGTCGGTGGCTGCCTTATTCAGGCTCTCCAGCAGACGCAGCTTGGCCTCCGCGAGATCGCCTCGGCCCGCTGGCGTCGTCGTGTTATCGGCATCCGCCTTGCGGATCAGAATCGAGGCCTCCGTCTGGCGCACGGGGTAGGGCCACAGGGAAGGCTCGTCATAGCGCAGGGTGTCCTGGATCTTCCGAGCGCTTTCCGCTGCGGCCAGCGCTTCACTCCAATTCTTGGTTGCGGCGGCTGTACGCGCACGTCTCAGGTTGTCGAGGATCGCGGCCAGACACAGATCGGGAGGACGTTGGGGGGCGTAAATGTTGCAGGTCGGGTTCGATCTGTCCGTTGCTTTGCGGTACGCGGCGAGGTCGGTGTCGAATTTGCCGGCCGACTGCTTGAAATCTTGCCCCTCCCATATATCCGCCATCAGTTGCGCAAAGTCGTAGGCAACGTTGGCGAGCGGTTGTGCCTCAAAAGGATTGGGTTCGACGAATTTACGGATATCCGCCGTGCTGGAAAAATTCAACCTGGTGAGATAGTAGACGGCCCGGTATAGGTCCGCGCGGAGCCCGTTCGCTTTGTCGGGAGCCGCCTCGAGCAGCTTGTCCGCATAACGGTTGACGTCATCCTTATCGCCGGTCAACGCTGCGGCGTCGATGACGAAATGAATATTGTGGGGATAGTACCCATACTTATAGCGGTCGCCGTCGGGACGATACAGAGTCGGCTCCTGGGCGAAATACCTTTCGTCCGCATCGACCGCCCGTTTGTTCGCCGTGATCGCGGCCTGCATGTCGCCCATGCGGTAGTAGATGTGCGACGGCATGTGGACGAGATGACCCGAATTCGGCGCGAGCGGTCCCAGCCAGTCGGCGTATTGCTTGGCCGCGTCCGGCCACGGCGACTGCTCCATCAAGTGGATATACCAATGGATGGGTCCTTCATTTCGCGGGCGTTGGACGAATTTCAGCGCCCTCTCCAGTTCGTCCCTCGCCTCGGTGATCTGCGCGGAGAACGTAACGACCGGCTTCCCGTCTTGATACCAGTAGCCCCATGGTGTGAGGTTCATCGCGGCGTCGGCGAACAGCGTGACGACGTTGGGGTCATCTCGGCCGAACCTTTCCAGCACGGATTTCATGCCGTCGTAATAGGTCCGGTTACGAATCTTCTGACATTTCCTCTCTTCGGCATCGTCCTGCTCGTTGGGATTGCAGTTCTGATAGCGTTCGAACAAGGCGTAAGTGATCGCCCGGTCTTCCGGACTTGGACTGGCATCCAGGGCGCGGTGCAGCGCCTCATTCGCAGTCTTGCGGTCGAGCGGCAACTCCTTCGACATATTGAGGTCGACTCCAAGCACGAGCGCCTGGGCCCAATAGCATGCCGCGCAACTGATTCCCTTGTCCTCGGCCTCGGCGGCCGCTTTGCGAAATGCACGATAGGCTTCGCGGTTGTTGAATCCGAAGTAGAATCTCAAGCCTTGGTCAAAATAATCTTGGCCCACCGGCACGTACCAATGCGCGCTTCCGATGGCGGAATAGAGCGGCGGTGCTGGATCATTCTCGGTCAGGACAGACAAGGGACAGGCTTTGGTCTCCGGGCTCAGCATCCCCACGCCGTCCATGGCGTCCATACCCATGTCCATATCCGCGCTGGCAGCGGGCTGCGACATCTCTTCAGACAGGGCCGCGCAAGCGTCCGGTGGCCGGGAAGGCGAGCAGCATGCGGCAACGGTTAAAGCGAAAATGACCGCTGCGACCGAGAATCTGCTCCGGAAGAGATAGGACATGATTTCCCTCGCACCATATCGGCGACCGGTGGGACGAACGGGATCCTATTCTTCAACGGGTCACGGCGCCGCGATATAGCGAAACCTCTTCGCGGCCAATTCCGACGGGCGAGTTCAATCCCCGGGCCGTCGAGATGAATGGCGTCAGATTCCCGCGCAGATGTTCACGAACGGGATGGGCGCGCAGACGCTGACCCAGACATGCGGCCTGGGGCCGCCCCACGCCGGTGGCGGAGGCGGCGGGGGTGGCGGGGGTGGCGCTTCCGGAGGCGGTGGCGGAGCCACTGGTTCGGGTGCCTGCGCCAGCACGACACACGTATTGGACGGTGCGTCGTAGACCGTGCCTTGGCCACATTCGGCGGCTCTACTCACCGCCGGCGAGAGGGACGTGGTCGCGATGGCCAGACCGATTACGGCTGGGCCGATGAGTGCGAAATGATTAGCCATGATGAGCACCGCCAATCTCCGTGCAGGGAGATCGTATCCCCGTCAGCGTTGCTGCGAAAGTGCTATTTGACGCGCGTTTGGCGAGCCGCCGGGACCAAGAACCGCATGCGTAGGGCCGGCCGCAGTGGGTAGCCGATATCAAAGACTTGCCGTTCACTCTGGAGGTCCGCGATGCCGGTTACGGCGGGGCCCGTTCCCGGGCTGACGTCGGGATTGCACAGGGTCCCGACGGACCCGGGACGTTTCCGCACCGGGCGTTGGTGGCTGCTCGCCGAGGGCGTGTTGGTGAGCGCGTTCGGCGTCGCCGGGCTGCTTTCGGCTGCCTTGCATCCGCACGCCGGCCCGACCGGCGTCCCAGTTCTCGGCCTGGCGTCGGCTCCGGCGCATAGCGCGACACTGCTGGCGCTCGGAGTGCTGGCCATCGCGGCCGTCGCCAAACGCCGTGCGGCCGTGGCGGTTACGGCGTTGAGTGCCGTGGGTTACACGCTGTTGTTGTTTTTCAGCAGCGTCGCCACCGCGCGTACGACGCCGACGCCGCTGGGGTTCCACGCAGCCGACATCGTCCTGCACGGCGTCCTGGCGGTGGTCAACCTGGCCCTGCTGTTATGGCTGATTCCCGACGAGTTGGGGGACGAGGCCTGGGTGCCGCGGCGGGGAAGCGACCGCGACCAGCAGCAGTCCGCGGCCTCCGGAGCGGTTTTCGAGCGCGAGGCCGCATCGCCGGGCGCGGTGCCGCCCGAGCCGGAGATGGGAACCCTCGACAGCCACCCCGGGCCAAGCATCCCGCCGCCCGAAGTTGCCTCCCCACCCCAGAAGGTCAGCGAGCCAACAGCATTGGGGCATTCCGCGGCGCGGCGTTCGAGCGGCGTCGCGCCTGCGGTCTTGGTGATCGTGGTGCTTGTCGTCGGCATCATCATCTGGATGCGCCGCCGCTGAAACTACTGATCGGCTGGCGGTGGAGCGGGGTTGGGCGGGGGCCCGTCCGGCGGCGGCGGTGGAGCGGGCGACCGATGCGTGCAGTCCGGCACGTAAATCAGCACGCCGCCGACCATCGTCCAACCGATCGCGCACCCGGGTGGCAACTGCGGGCGAGTATCCGGTGCGCCGAAAAGCGCCGTGACCATCGCCGCGATCATCACCGGACCGATTAGGCGACGGGCGAAATTCGAGTCCGCGCGGTCGGAAGCTCGACGAATCACGGTTCGTTTGGCGGTGCGTTCGCGGTCGGGCATGTAACTGTTCCACTCTGCTGGGAAGCCGATCCTCCAGTGTGAAATAGCCTGCGGCCGCCCGCAACTCGAAACGGCATTCGCCAGGGGCCGTTACGGCATTGCTGTCAAGGCCCTCGATGCGAAAGACTGTTCACGGCAACTCGACGAAAGAGAACCCTAGTGAGCCGTAACCGTGCCGTCGCGGCGCCGCTCGTCGGCGCGGTCGTGTTCGCGGCCGTCGCCTGCTCGGCGTCGACCGCCAAGCCCGCGACGACCGGTTCAACCGCAGTCACCGCGCCCGCCACCCCCGCCGCGTCGAGAACCCTTGCGGCAGCGCCGAATCCACCCCTCGGCGCGCAGCCCCAGCTGGCGTCGGACCCGGCGCAGGTATCCGACGACCTCGTCGCCGACGAACGCGCGCTGCGTGACCCGTCGACCCCGGAACCTGCCCTGTCGGCGGCGGCGCACCGCGAGCAGGCCGCCTACCGGGCCATCGGGCGGCACCCCGAATGGGACTCCATCACCCGGCCGCGGATCCCGTCGGAACTCGTGGACGTCTACGACCGCAACCTCGATGCCCGACGACAACTGCAGTCGATGACCCCTGCGAAAAGCGCGCTGCCCCCGTGGCGGATCGACCCCCCCATTCCCGCCGACGAGCTGATGAGCGACTACCACGCGGCGGAAGCGGAGACCGGTGTCGGCTGGAACTACCTGGCCGCGATCAACCTCGTCGAGACCCGATTCGGCAGCATCAACGGCGTGAGCACGGCCGGGGCGCAGGGGCCCATGCAGTTCCTGCCGTCGACGTTCGCCACCTACGGCCAAGGCGGCGACGTCAACTCCCCGCGCGACAGCATCATGGCCGCGGGCCGATTCCTCGCCGCCAACGGCTTTGCCAATGACCACGATCGCGCCATCTACGGGTACAACCACGCCCACGCCTACGTCCAGGCGGTCGACCAGTACGCCGCACTGATTGGGAGCGATCCCGCCGCTTTCCCCACCTACTACCGGTGGGATGTCTATTACGTCACCACTGCCGGCGATGTGTTGCTGCCGGTCGGCTACGCCGCATCGTCACCGATCCCGGTCGAGGACTACCTGGCGACCCATCCGCAGTAGCCCACCCGGGTCACAGGTACTTCAGGGCGATGTCCTGCAGGTGCGATCGCACGTCTTGACCGGTGGCCCTCTCCAGCTTGATACCGAGCTCACCGGCAAGGTTGACGAAGCCCATCAACAGCATGATCTCGCCATCGGGCTCGTCGATCACGTTCTCGACGAGCCGGGTCCACGCGAATTCGTTGCCGCTGTCGGACGTCCAAGCCGTCATCACGTCGATGGCTCGGCGGACGTTCTCTCGCACATCCATGCCCGGAGCCTGCCACGGCCGCGGGCTCGCCGCCCGGCAACGGGCGCAACCGGCTACGGCGGCCGCGCCCGTCGGCGGCTCGGTTCGGGCCGGCCCGTCAGTACAGCGGAACCCAAACCCCCATGTACCAGAAGCCCCAACCGCCGAACTGCCAGTTGAAAACCGGTATGGCGGTGTAGGTCTCGTACTGGAACGGCCCGAAATCGGCCTGCGCGAGAACGACGTCACGCTGCGGCCCGGACCACGGGCGGTTCCATCCGCCGGGAGGCGGCGGGCCGTCCCAGCCCCCCGGAGGCGGTGCGCCCACCCAGTGTGGCGGCGGGTGGCCGGGGGCCGGGCCGTCGTTCCAGCCATGGCCTCGCGGCGGCGGCGGTGGGGGCGCCCCGTGGTCCACGACGCTGAAGCCCGCCCGCGCATCGCCGGGCCCGCCTATTTGGGCGTTCCCACTGACGTACGTCCCGCGCGGAATGTAGGGCGGGTGCGCCGGCTGCGTGCTCGGTGGGTTGAGCGCTTGCCGGCCCTGCGGCGGCGGGTTTTGCCCGTTCGCCGGCGCGTTGGTCTGCCCGCCCGGCGGGTTCTGCCCGTGCTCACCCGGCGGCTGGTTGTTCGGGCCGCCCTGCTGGGGGCCCTGGTCGTTCGGTGCCGGCGAGTTCTGCGGGCCCTGTTGGGGGTTGTTCTGGCCGCCCTGCTGCGGGTTGTTCTGCCCACCAGGTCCGCCCTGCTGCCCACCGGGTCCGCCCTGCTGGCCACCCGGTCCGCCCTGCTGGCCACCCGGTCCGCCCTGCTGCCCGCCGGGTCCGCCCTGCTGCCCGCCGGGTCCGCCCTGCTGCCCGCCCGGTCCGCCCTGCTGGCCACCCGGTCCGCCCTGCTGGCCGCCGGGTCCGCTGTGCGTGCCGCCGGGCCCACCGGGGTTCCCCGCGCAGCCGCCGCCGCCGGGG
>NZ_LZHV01000060.1 GCF_001667275.1 Mycobacterium sp. ACS4054 | reverse complement strand
CAACGCCGCCACAGCGCACTCGCCGGCCTACCACCCATCAGCCGACTGTGACCAACCTGTTGGCCGAGTACAGCTAGGCCGGGCGATCGCCGGTCTTGGACACGGCGCGGCGCCGGGTCTTGGCCGGTTTGGTGTCGTTGTCGGGCGGCTTGGGGGCCGCTCCGCCGAGTTGCTCCTCGAAGGTGACCATCGCCTCCGTCATCGCCGTGAAAACCCGGTGCGCCGCGAGCAGATCGCGGTCGGGGACATCGGCGAGGGCCTTGTGCAATTCCGCCCCGAGGGGGGTGAAAAACGAGCGGGCCAACGCCATGCCCGGTTCCTCGTAGCGCAGCAGTGTCTTGCGCCGGTCGGTGGGATCGGGCTCGCGCCGCAGGTGGCCGGAGTCGATCATCCGGTCCACCAGGTAGGTGATGGCCGCGGGCGACACGTCCAGGCGCTGCCGCAGCTGCGCCGGCGTCATCGGTGTTCCGGCCGTTTCGGCAACCATGATGTGCAGCAAGGCGTGCAAGTCGGTGCCGCCGACGTCGTTTTGACGGGCGAAGTGCCGGCCGATGCGGTCCGAGTGCGCCGTGAGTGCGCGCATGTCGGCCGACATCAATTTCTCGAGTTCGGCTCGGTTCAGTCGCCGATCGACGGCGCCGCGCTTGGTCACTTATCGGTGTCCTTCTTGCGAGATACGCCGACTAGCGTATCGGCGATCGCCACGCGCGACCCACGAACCCCGGCAAGTGTCTCGCATTTTCTGCCCGATCGGCCGGTGATCTCCCCGAGCGGGTTACGGCTTCGTCGGGTCGTGGCCCCAATTCATCAGCGAGTACCGCCAAGCGCTCTCGTCGACATCGCCCTTGGGGCGTTGCGCCAAATGGCGCTTGGCATAACCGACCACCTTGCGCATATGCGCGAAGTCGTCGCCGGTGAGATCGCTCCGCTTGGCCCTGAGTATGTCGACAATGCGCCGACCGCTGGCGTGACCGGTCGACTCGTCGCCGCCCCGCTTTTGGCCCACACTTTGCGACTGCTCGGTGGCAAGCCAGTGCTCCAGCTCGGTCGCGGTCATGTTGACCGTTTCCCGGAAGCGATTCCAGGTGGTTGCCTCGTCATCGTCTGCCATCATCCATCGCCTTTTCGGTTCAGTCCGCGGGGCGCAACGCGCTCGGCTTGTGCACCGCGTCCGCGCCGGTCTTGTCGCTGCGAACCTTGTACTGAGGTTCGTCTTTGGACGCGCGCACGGTGCGTCCGGCGGCCTCGGTGTCCGAGGTGATCTCGCCTTCGACCGTTCCCCGCACGGTGCTGCCGTGGCTCTTCCACTCCACCTTGTCGCCCTTGTGAAACTTCCGGTCACTCATGTCGCTTCCCCGTTCATCAGTGCGCCGTGGCCGTGACGTCGCGTGCGATGCCGCCGAACACCACATCGCGGTAGGGCGCCGACGCGTTCCAAAAAAGCTGTCCCGCAAGTCCATACGGCTGGAACAACGCCCGCTGGCGGTACCGCGAGCCGCCGTTGCCGTCCGGTGTCGCGGACAGCTCCAGCCATAATCGCCCCGGTAGCGGGATGTCGGCGCGCAGCCGAAGCCGCCGGGGCGCGTCGATGCGCTCCACGCGCCACCAATCCAGGGCCTCGCCTTCATGCAGCTCCTGCCCGTCGAGGGGGCGGCGCCGCGGCCGGACCATGCGCAGCGCCCCGTTGATCCAGCCGCGCAGCGGCCATTCCAACGGGAGCGCCGACCAGTTGCGCTGGGCGACGGCGGTTTGGATGGCCCGCCAAAGCGTTTCGGCATCGGTGCGGCCATCGCGTTGGCGCACATCCTCATACAGCGACCCACCCGCCCACTCCGGGTCGGTGGGCAGCGGTTGGGAAGGCGCCCCGTTCGCGTCGCCGCGGGACCACCGGGTGCGCAGGTCCTTTTCGCGCACGTGCGCCAGCGCGAGTTCGACGGCCTCCTCGTAGTGCGTCAGCCCGCCGTCGGGATCGGGTATGTAGCGGGCGATGTCATGGTCGGCGCACACCACGTCGTTTTCCAGCGACTCCATCAGCGACACGGCCAGTTGGCGGGGCAGGGGAGTGAGCAGGTCCACCCAGGGCGCCGACAGCCGCGGGGTCAGCAACGGCACCGGCACCGCGGGGCGCCTGGGCAACCCCGCGATCACGGCGTACTTGCGGATCATTTCGGTGTAGGTGAAGCGGTCGGGCCCGCCGATGTCGAATGGCCGGTTGACCTCGGCGGGCAGTTCCGCCGCGTGCACCAGGTAGTAGAGCGCGTCGTGGACGGCGATGGGTTGGACGCGGGTGCGCAACCAGCGCGGCGCGACGATGAGCGGCAGCCGCTCGGTGAGGTACCGCAGCATCTCGAAGCTGGCCGAGCCCGCCCCGATGATGGCGGCGGCGCGCAACTCGACGGCGGGCACACCCGAAGCCAGGAACAGCTCGCCCACCTGCGCGCGAGACGCCAGATGATCGGACAGCTCCTGCCCGTCGGGCGTGATGCCCCCGACATAGACGATGCGCGCCAGGCCCGCCTGGGCCGCGCACTCGGCGACGTTGCGGGCGGCGCGCTCGTCGAAGTCGACGAAATCGGGCCGCATCAGCGAATGCACCAGGTAGTACAGGACTTGTCGACCCTCGAGTGCCCGCCGCACCGCGGCCGCATCGATGACGTCGCCCTGCACGACCTCCACCCGGTCCCGCCAGGACACCTCGTCGAGCTTCGCGGGGTCCCTCGCCAGAACGCGCACGCTGTGCCCGTTTTCGAGCAACCGCGGGATGAGCCGCGTGCCCAGGTATCCCGTGGCGCCGAACACGACGCAATGCATCAAATCACTCCTTCGCCGAGTGGTCGGCGGGGACGGCGTCGTGAGCCGGGTGGCCGTGCGTGCGCCGACTCTCCTTCAGCTGCGCTTCGTAGACGTGTCGGCGGCCGCCGGTGAGCCGACTACGCACCAGGTGCTCGACTTCTTGGAAGCACCGGTAGTAGCCGTCGTCGTAGTCGTCGACGACCTGAAACGTCCACCGGCCCGGTAACACGTTGCGCCCGATCAATTCGTGGCTGATGTGTTGCGCCAGATCGAAGTGTCCGAGGTCGCGCAGCTGCGCGACCGCTTCGTCGAGCTGCAGGTCGGCGCGCCCGGTCAGCTGGTGGAACGAGTAAAGGTGCCCCCGGGCGCGCTCAACGGTCTCCAGAGCCTCGGTGAGCTTGCCCACCGCCCGCGCGACGGCTTCGCTTGCACCGCTGTCGCCCATGGTTCCTCCCCAATCCGTGCTCTGGCATTCCGGCTGAAACAAGGCCCGAATCCCCCGAGATGAGCCCATTAAGTTAATAAACTTAATGTTTAAGTTACTGACAAATCTGCGTTTGCGCCAGCGGTGGTCCCCCGTGAGCGCTTGTCAAGCAAGGGCTTTGCTTTGCGCGCGCGGAGATCAAAGTGTGCGCAGCTGCTTCTTGGCGGCCCTGCGCAGCTGGATCATCCGGGCGGCGCCGACTAGCACCGTCGTGGTCGCGCCCGCCACCGCCGACAACAGGTAGCCCACACCCACCGGCAGGTTCCAGTGGAAACCGAGGAAGTGCACCGTTACCGATTCGGTGTTCTGCGCGACGAAAATGAGCAGAACGATGAGGATCAACAGGCCGACGACAAGCGCCCACCACGCCGCCGCTAGTCGGGTGAAGGATCGAGATGACGGCTCGGGGGAAACGCTCGACTCAGTGCTCATGCTGGTGACTAGCCCCCAGCGGCGGGTGTCAAACCCGTTTAATCGGCCCGGGGTGGGGTATGTGGCCTGCGATGACTGTGAAAGAGATGCCGCAGCGCGTCTGGCGCGGCCGGCGCAAAGTGATGCGCCTGCAGCGGGATTTGTGGCTCGCGCAGATCGCCCTGTGGCCGGCCTTGGTCCTGTCGGTCATTCTGCTGTCGGTGGGCACGTGGGCGTTGTGGCGCCGCAGGTCCCGGGCGCCGCAACCGGATGCGGTGGGCCCGCCGACGGAGTCAGGTCAGGCGAGCCCGGCGCGGACCTGGTAGCGGCGTTCGGCGTAGGCGAGATCATCGCGCCACAGTCTGCTTGCGGCGAGGCGCATCAGCGGCGTGATCAGCGGGGCGACGCGTGACGCGCGCCGGAAACCGGGTCGGTCCGAATGGGCGATGGTCGCCTCCAGGACGGCGGTCCGGGGATGTCCGTCGGGACCCGAACCCATTGGCGTGGCATGCGTTTCGACGGTGCTTCCGGTTCCCTCGCCATCCACGATGCGCATCACGATGGTGCGTGCCTCCGGGCAGCTGAACTCCGCGATGACGGGAACGCCAAGGCGGCCCATCCGGAACGTCACCGCCACCAGGAAGCGATCGGCATGTTCGGTTGGCGTGGTGAGCACTTCGAGGCGCGTGAACGAGTACGGGTGAAACCAGGCGCCATGCCAGGGGTCGAGGCGATTGGCGATGATGTCGTCGGGCTCGCACACCCCCGCCATGCGGGCAACGGCGGACAGCGTCTCGCCGGCCGGCCGGGCCGGGATCACGGGCTCGGGCAACGGGGCCTCCCCGCCGGCTTTGTCCAGCCGCACCCAGACCAGGGTCCCGTCGTCGTGGCCTGGCAATGGGCTCCAACCGAATTCGCGGCCGCGGCCATCCAAAGCCAGCCCATGCCATCGGCAGATCAGGGTGCCGTCGTGCACCGTCCCGGTGGCCAGATCGGCCCCCAGGTGCGGGCAACTGCGGGGGCCCACACAGAGCCGGTGGTCCCCGTCGCGCCAGGCGACTATCTCGACCCCGGCCACCCGCGCCCCGAACGGCCGCCCCGGCCGCACATCGGCACTGCCGGCGAACGCGAACCAGTTTCCGGTGGGCCGTTGCCGGGCCCGTTCCAGCGCGCCCTCGATGATCGCGGGTTGCGCCTGACGGTAGGTTGGGCGTTGCTCGGCCCACGGCGCGCGCGGGATCACCTGCAGGGGCCAGTCTTTGGGCCACGCGGCGGGCCGCAGCTGCTGTAGCTGTTCGCGAATATTCATCGGCGGGCGGCTCCTTCCCGGGTGGCGAGCCATCGCAGCAGGGGTGATCGGCCACGGGTGGGTACGGTGACCAACGGGTGCCCGGCCAGCCCCCATCGTCCCAGCAAATGGTTCGCGGCGCACCAACCCGTGGTGGCGGCGCGCTCCATGAGCGCCACCGGCAGGTCGATGCGGACGGCGTCGCCGGCCAACAACAGCCCGGGCTGCGGAGTAACCACGGCGGGGCGGTCCGCATAGGACCCGGGGGCGAACAGCGGGCAGTCGCTGCGGTGCAGCAGCCGTTCGCAAACGATCTGCGCCGCAGCGGTTTCCGGGTACACCTTGTGCAGCTGGCGTAGCGCCGCCGCGCGCGACGGCGCGGCATCGAGGGCGTAGGAGTGCAACTCAACCACCGATCCACGGTGCGCGCGCGCCCACTCGGCGGCTTCGCGCTCGTAACGCTCGAGCACGCTGATGTTGTCCAGTGGCTCGTGACCGGCCGTGCCCAGGAACGCCGGTCGCCGGTCCGCGACCGGGCGATCGAGCCACAACCGATGCACGGCGAACGGCGGCGCCGTGCGCAGCCGCGCGACCTGCGCGCGCCAGTCATCGGTGCCCAGCCCGGTCGATGCGCCGACGACGCGCTGCAGGCCGGCCACGTCGGTGGCCAGCACCACGGCGTCGGCCTCCACGTCGTCACCCGAATCGGTCCGCACCCGGAAGGATCCCGACGTCTCGATGTCGATGCGCGAGGCGCCGGTCCCGAGCCGGAAGCGCACGTCCCGAGCCTCGAGGTAGCGCCGCAGCGGCTGCCACAGGGCGCTGTCGTAGTTCGACGTGGGCACGTCGAAGATCAGGCCCTCGGAGGAGCCTAGGAAGTAAATGTGGAACATCGTCGCCAACTCGGCCGCCGAAAGCTTCGACGGGTCGGCGAAGAAGCTGCGTGAGAACACCTCGAACGCCAGATGCCTTGCGGCCTCGGGGAATCGGATGCTCTTCAAGAACGTTGCCGCGTCGAAGTGGTCGAGGCGCCCGTAGATGTCCGGAACCGACACCGCGGCCAGCGGCGCGGCAGCCCGGGCGTCGATCGCAAGGAAGTCGCGAAGCCGGAAGGTGGGGCTGCGCGCGGCGAAGGCCACCGCGTTCCACGGCGGGGTGCGCGGCAGCCCCCGGAAGGTGTCGCGCCGGCCGGCGCCGTCGATCAGTGGGTAGTCGTCGACGGCGGTGAGCATCCGCAGCTGCGGATCGATGCGCCCGAGCAGGGCACGCAGGTTGTAGTACTGGCGGAAGAACGCGTGGAAGCCGCGGTTCATCGCCAGCGCGGCGCCGTCCTGGTGCTCGGTCCAGCCGCCCACCCGGCCGCCGAGGTAGGCCTCCCGCTCGATCACCTCGACGGCGACACCGCGTTCGGCCAGGCCGGTGGCGGCGGTCAGCCCCGCGATGCCGCCGCCCACGACGACGACCCGGGGTCGTGATGCCAGCGCGCCGGCGTCGGGCAATCCGGTTGGCGCCGGCCGTGTCTCGCGCCGGCGGTCGGTGACGTTCATAGCGGGGCGTCCGCCAGGAACGTGTGCACGATGTTGGCCTCCCAGCCGGGCATCGTTTCGCTGTGCACCGCGGTGAAGCCCGCATCGGCGAGGCGCTCCCGGAATCGCGCCGCGCCGTCGAACTGCAGCACGCTGCGCCACAGGTAGCGGTACAGCGTCGCGTCCCCGGTGCGCCACCACCCGGCGGGAATGATGATTCCCCAGCACACGGCGTGCCAGATGCGGGTGGCGACCGCGGAATCGCGCACCGAGTACTCGTGCACCGCCAGGGTGGCGCCGGGCCGCAGCAGCGCCCGAAGCTTCCGCAATTGGCCGTCCCGGTCGGCGAGGTTGCGGATCAGGTACGCGGCCAGGATGCCATCGAACGGCCCGCGGATGCCGTGCTCCGCCAGCTGCTCGACCGGGGTGTGCACGAACCGCACCGTCGGCGGCCAGTCCTTCGCGGCCGCGGCGTCGAGCATGCCCCGCGACGCGTCGACGGCCACGATCTCGGCCTCCGGGGCGACGGCCAGCAGCGCCGCCGTCGACGCGCCGGTTCCGCACCCGGCGTCGAGCAGCCGTAAGCCCCTGCCGCGGTCCGGGATTCGCAGGCGGCGCGCGGACAGCAGCAGGTGTTCGTGGTAGCCGGGGCTGGAGCCCACCAGCCGGTCGTATGCCGTCGCCCCCGCGTCGAACGCGGCCGACAATTCGCCGGGGGTGGGCCGGGCTTCACCGACGCGCACGTTGGCGTTCCCAGAGCAGTAGCACCGCGGTGGCAAGCGCGAAGCCGAACAAGAAGTCCTCGACCGGGATATCGAACGGGAAGCGCAGGCCGATGATGTGGCGAGGGTTGTAGCGGACGATCGGGGAGCTGAGTTTGGTCAGCCAGCCATCGACCGGAACCTGGAATCCGAGAATGATCAACATCGACAGCCAGTAGGCCGGTCGACGGAAGAGGCCGGTGCGCAGGACCGCCAATTCCCATGCGCAGACTGCCAATACGGCCGCGACGGCCGGCAGCGTGTAGCCCAGGCCGGTCATCGGCGGTGGACCCTGTCCAGGATGGTGCTCACGGCGTTGTAGGTCAGCAGCGCGCAAATCGGGATGACGACGAAGAACAGCACCTCTTCGATCGGCACCCGGAACGGGATGTTCACGCCGGTGATGTAGGCGGCGTCGTACGTCCAGACGTGCGCGGCGATGGCGATCTCGTCCCAGAGCAGAAACACCGCGGTCACCGGCGCGACCGCCTTCGCGAGCCGCCGCCATTGCCGGTAGACGCCGGGACGGAACATCTCCAGGGGCGCGGTGATCGCCAGGCATGCCGCCAGAACCAGCAGATATTGCCAGCGATCGGTCATGCGGCCCCCGGGGCATCCGAAACACCGGGCGAACTGTTGCGCGCCCGCCACGACCGTATCAGCCCCACACCGGCAGCCTGGAGTCGTCGGGCCCGGCCGACCGTGGCCCGGTGGGTGAACACCGCGAAGTCGCTTTCTTCGATGCGGTCCAGGATTTCCGAGTACAACGCCGCCGCGGTGGCCACGCACGGTCGTGAGCGCGGGCTGAGCATGGCGATCCCGTCGGCGGCGAAACGGTATGTGTCCCGGGTGATCTCGTGCTGAGCCGCCAGCGCCTCGCGGACCCGCGGGTCGGTTCGGCGGTGCTGATGGCACCAGGTGAGCAGCTCGCGATCGACCCCGTGGGCGGCGAGTTCGTCGGCCGGCAGGTAGACCCGCTGGCGCAGCAGGTCTTCGTCGACATCGCGCAGGAAGTTGGTGAGCTGGAATGCCCTGCCCAGCGCCGCGGCATAAGGCGCGGCCTCCTCGACCGACGTGACGGTGCCGAGGACCGGAAGTACTTGCAGCCCAATGGCTTCGGCGGACCCGCGCATGTAGAGGTTGAGCGCACCGCGGTCGGGATAGTCGGTGATGGTGAGGTCCATCCGCATCGACGCCAGGAAGTCGTCGAACAACTCGGTCGCGATCCGGTACCGGCGCGCGGTGTGGGTGACCGCGGCGAGCACGGGATCGTCGAGATGGTCTCCGCCGGCGAAGAACTGGTCGGCCAGCTGCTGCAGGCGCATGCCGCGAACGTCGGTACTCAGCTGCGGGTTCAGGTCGTCGAGGATGTCGTCGGCGTAGCGCGCGAACCCGTAGAGGGCGTGCACCGCCGGTCGTTGGTCGGGCGCCAGCAGGCGGGTGGCCAGAAAGAAGGTGCGGCCGTGTGCGGCATTGAGTTCCCGGCAGCGCCGATACCCCTTGCGCAGCCGCGGATCGTCGATTCCGGCCGCGTCCAACTCGCTGCGGATCATGTCAGCCCGGCTTTCAGGTCGTGGTGCGTCGTCGTGGCCCGGCCGGCATTGGGGCCGGTGATGCGGTCGGCGGCCAGCCGGCCCGAGATCAGCGTGGTGGGCACGCCGACGCCGGGCACCGTCGACGACCCGGCGAGCACGGCGTTCTCGACGCCGCGGACCATGTTGGCCGGCCGGAATGGACCCGTCTGCCCGAAGGTGTGCGCCAGCGCGAACGGGCTGCCCGCGGCCATGCCCTGACGCGCCCAGTCGGCCGGCGTGACGACGTCCAAAATCGTTGCGTCGTCGGCCAACCCGGGCAGCAGGCGGGCGGAGACATGCTCGATGAGGGTGTCGACGTACCGGGTGCCGACCGCGTCCCAGTCGACGGCGCCGCGATCCAGATTCGGCGCCGGGGCCAGCACGTAGAGCAGGTCGCGCCCGTCCGGGGCGAGCGTCGGGTCGCTCGCGGTGGGACGGGTGACCAACAGCGACGGATCCCGCATCGGTCGTCCATCGCGAATGATGTCGGTGAAGGTCTGATCCCAGGATTCACCGAACAGGATCGTATGGTGCGCCGCCTCGGACGCGACGCGGCGGCAGCCCAGGTGGGCAACCACCGCCGACGGTGCCGCCCGCAGCCGCAGGGGTCGGCGCGGCGTGCGTCCCAATAGTTCATAGGTCTTCGGCAACTCGGTGGTCAGCACCACCGCGTCGCAGGCGATGGGATCCGTGCGATCCGTCCGCACGGCCGTGACCCGCCCGGCGGTGCGGTCCAGCCCGGTAACCGTGGCGCCGTAGCGGAATTCGACCCCGGCGTCGGCGGCCGCCGCGGCCAACGCGTCGGGCAGCGCACGGACGCCGCCGCGCGGAAAGAACACCCCCGCGACGGTGTCCATGTAGGCGATGACCGCGTAGACGGCCAGGGCGTTTCGCGGTGCCACGCCCGCGTACAGCGACTGGAAGGTGAACACCCGCTGCAGCCGGGCGTCGCTGAGGTGGCGCTTGACCACGCGATCCCACTTGCGGAAACCGCCGATCGCGATCAGCCGTGCCAATTGCGGTGTGAGCAACGACAACGGGGAGTCGAAATTGGCGGCGATGAACCCGTCGAACTCGATCCGGTACAGCCGTTTGAGCCATTCGCGCAGCCGCCGGTAGCCCGCTGCCTGACCGGAGCCGGCGAACTCTTCGATGGCGGTCGTCATCCGCTCCGGATCGGTGTGCACGTCGAGCGCGCTGCCGTCGGCGAACACCGCCCGGTAGGCCGGATCGAGCGGCAGCAGCTCCAGCCGGCCGGACAAGCTTTGACCCACCGCCGCCAAAGCCTCGTCGATGATGTCCGGCATCGTCAGGACCGTGGGCCCGGTGTCGATGCGATAGCCGTCGACGTCGAGCCGCCCGGCCCGCCCGCCGGGCCAGGGCTCGCGCTCGACCACGGTGACCGTGCGGCCCCGGCCGGCCAGGTGCAATGCGGCGGACAGTCCCGCCAGGCCGGCGCCGACCACCACCACGTGCTCGCTGCGTCCTTCGATGGTCCGCATCTTTACCATGCTCCCAAACTCATCGCGCTCATTCGGCACGATCCGTGCAGGCGGTCGCCATGTGGTCCAGCGCGGCCCGGACCGGCTCGTCGATCGAGGTGTCGCCGAGGTGTTCGCGGGCGGCCGCGACCCGGTCGCTGATCATCTCCTCGATCAGCTTCAGGGCCCCGGTCGCGACGATCAACGCTTTCCATCGCTCGAGCGCGTCGTCGCCAAGGAAGTGGCCGTTCATCAGTTCGGACAATTCGGCCCGGGTCGGCGGATCGGCCAGCTGGTGAGCGGTCACCACGACACTGGTTGCCTTGCGCTCCAACAGATCTCCGGCACAGGGCTTCCCGGTGGTCGAGGGCGAGCCGAAGACGCCGAGCACGTCGTCGCGCAGCTGGAACGCCTCCCCGACGGCGGCGCCGTACCGGCCGAGCTGGGTCAGCGTCCGGTCGTCGCAATCGGACATCGTCGCGCCGATTTCCAGCGGCCGCCGCACGGTGTAGTTGCCCGACTTTCGGCGCGCCACATCCAGCACGGCCTCCAGCGTGGGCATGTGCCGAACGTCGCTCGTCAGGTCGGCGAACTGGCCCACCGCCAACTCGGTGCGCATCGTGTCGTACCGGGGCCACGCCCGGCGCAAACCCCGGGCGTCGACGCCGCTCTCGCGCAGCATCTGCTCGGACCAGATGAGGCAGAGGTCGCCCAGCAGGATGGCGGCCGATTCGCCGAACCGCCGTGACGAGCCGGATAGCCCGCGCTCGCGATGCCATTGGGCGAATTGCCGGTGCGCCGCGGGACGGCCCCGGCGTTCGGCCGAACCGTCCATGACGTCGTCTTGCAGCAGCGCGAAGACGTGCAGCAACTCGAAACTGGCGGCGGCGCGCAACGCCGCGGCACCGGGCGCGGCGCCGCAGAGCCACCCCAGGTACACGAAGGTCGACCGCAGGCACTTGCCGCCCGAGGTGAAGTCGAGCAAGATTTCGCCGGCGGCGTCGACGCGGGTGTCGCCCAACTCGAATCGCCGCGGCTCGAGGAAGTCTGCGAGGTGGGCGAGAACTCCCCGCCGCACGTCCGAACGCCACTCTTCGAAGGGGGCGGTGCCGGCCCATTGCGCCGGGCGGGCCGGCGACTCGGTGGCGGTTGTCAACGACAAAGCACCCATCTTGGCCACGCGCTCCCTCCCGGACGGCTGGCATTCCCAGGCTAGGACGGCCCAAACACCGGCGGTCATACCCGCTGCTCGGACCGACAAAACGGCCTAGCGGTCCGCGCCCGGGTCGCCCATCACCTTCAGTTACTTAAACATTAACTTACTGAAGTTCATCGCGCAGCGCCAGTCCTAGGGCGTCTGCCGGGGAGGCGTTTCAGGTAATTAACCATTAACCAACTGAAATTTCCCCGCGTTCGGGGATATGCTGCACACCGTTATGGACGCTGATGAGCAGCGCCGCCGACGCGACGCGCTGGAGTCGCTGATCACCGCCGATCTGCGGGAGATATCAACCGAATCAGACCAGATCGGACGGCAGTTCGCGGCATCACACCGGTTGCGGCCCAATGACTTTCGCGCGCTGATGTACGTCACGGTGGCGGAGCTCGCGGGACGTCCGATGACCTCCGGTGATCTCAGCCAGCGGATGGGCCTGTCCGGTTCGGCCATCACCTACCTGGTGGATCGGCTGATCGACTCCGGCCATATTCGTCGGGATTCCCACCCCGATGACCGCCGAAAGGTGGTCTTGCGACACGGCGAATCCGGTCTGGCCACCGCCCGGTCGTTCTTCAGTCCCCTCGGCGAACACACCCATGTTGCCCTCGAGGAGCTGCCCGACACCGACCTGGCGGCGGCGCATCGCGTGCTCGGCGCGCTGATCGACGCGATGCGCCGGTTTCAAGGCGATCTGGGCAGCGCCGAGCCATGACCGTTTCGCCTGGCCCCGGGCGGTTTGGCGGTGCCTCCCGCGGGTAATCACGGGCCCATAGCGTGTCCGCGAATCCCTCGGACGGATGTGAGGGGTGGTGGGGCCCAATGGGAACGGTCGACTGCCGGTACGGTCGCCTGGCGACCACATTCGCGGTCGCGTTGCTGGCCGTCGGCGCATCGGCGCAGGCCGTGGCGGACCCGGCCATCACGGCCTTCCCGGGCATGGAGATTCGGCAAGGCGCCACGGTTTGCATGATCGGCCTCGTCGAGCCGCGCCTGAGGGTGGCCGTGACGAGCGGCCAATGCGGCAACGGTGAGGCGGCCGTCACCGATCACGACGGACACCCGCTGGGGACGGTGGTGCTAGCCCGGCGCCAGACCGCCGACGACGCAGCGGCGGACGGGGCGATGTCGCCGGTCGAATACGAGGTGATCGCGCTTGCCTCCGGTGTGAGCGCCACCGACGTGCTTCCGACTGGCCGCCAACTGAAATCCACGCCGGGCCTGCGCGCACAACCCGGCCTCCCGGTGTGCCAGTTCCGGCGGTCGGTTGGCCAACGCTGCGGGTCGATCAGCTCGGTCAGCAACGGCCGCTTCATCGTCGCCGACGTCGCCGTGGACAGTCGCGACTTCGGTGGCCCGGTGTATGCCCTCACCGACGACGGCGCGGCCGTGATCGTGGGGTTGTTCGAGGGCATCTGGGGAGCGGTGCCCGAAATGGAGTCGTGGCAGGCGGTCATGCAGCAGGTCGCCATCGACGGGCGCGCGCAGAACCAGCCGCCACAGCCGTCGGACGGAGCGCGCATGATCGGCCGGCACGTCTGAAGTTCATTTCCATCACCGTGACTTTTACGTCCACGCGCCAAGGGACGACGCCGCAACCATCGGGGCCCGGCCGTCGCCACGTCCGCGCCGAGCGGCGTCGTCCGCGTCCGCCAGCCGGTCGAGTCTCCGCGCGCCCGGTCGGCCCGCCCGGCGAGTCCGGCGGTCACCGGGACGTCTTCACGCTGTGGCTTTATCGTGTTGCCTGCGAATTAGGGTTCGCGCCGAGCGGCGCGTGGACGCTGCGGTCGGCTGGCGTTGCTGGAAGGCACGCCCGGCGGGGCCCACGTTTTGAACCGTCCGGCCGCCGGGTGGGTGTTACGCGTCGGTAAACGCGCCGTCGGCCACCCGAAACGTCCCTTGGCTTAATGGCGGTCGCGTCCGCCACGTGGCGCCCCTGTCGACCCGCGAAGCCACCCGCGCATTGTTACGCTTCGGGCCATGCGCGTCGCACGGGATGTTTGCTCGGTGGTCGTGCGCTGTTGTCGTTGCTGACCATCCCGCGCGCGGACCGGATCACTTCACCCCGGGTGACGGTCGAGACGCCCATCCGCAGCTACGGGACGCATGGATCACGCTCCGCCCCGGAAGGCCATCAATGTTCAGCAGCACCAGCAGCGCCCGGCGCGGGCGGCGACTCGCCGCCCTCGCCGGTTTGATCGGGCTCGTCACCGCATGTGGCGGGGGCGCCAGCGATGCCGTAGGCGGCGGCGGACCGACGAGCGCGAACACCAAGATCACCCTGGTCGCCTACTCGGTCCCCGAACCCGGTTGGAGCAAGATCATTTCCGCGTTCAACGGCTCGGTCGAGGGCAGGGGCGTGCAGGTGGTCGCGTCGTACGCCGCCTCGGCCGACCAGTCTCGCGGCGTGGTGGAAGGCAAACCGGCCGACGTCGTGAACTTCTCGGTCGAGCCCGACATCACCCGATTGGTCAAGGCGGGCAAGGTTTCCGCGGATTGGGACAAAGATGCCAGGAAAGGCATTCCATTCGGGTCTGTGGTGACTTTGGTTGTGCGCAAGGGGAATCCGAAGAACATTTGGGATTGGGACGACTTGCTGCGGCCCGGCATCGAGGTGGTCACGCCCAGCCCGCTGAGCTCGGGTTCGGCCAAATGGAACCTGGTTGCCCCGTACGCGGCCAAGAGCGGCGGTGGGACGGATACCGGAGCCGGCATCGAATTCATCAGCAAGCTGGTTCACGAACACGTCAAGCTGCGGCCCAGTTCGGGGCGGCTGGCCACCGATGTCTTCGTGGAAGGCAGTGGCGACGTGCTGATCAGCTACGAGAATGAGGCGATCGCCGTTGAGCGGCAAGGCAAGCCGGTCGAACACATCACCCCGTCGCAGACGTTCAAGATCGAGAACCCGCTGGCCGTCATCGCGACGAGTCAACACCTCGACGCCGCGATCGCCTTCGCGAACTTCCAGTACACGGCGGCGGCGCAACGGATATGGGCCGAGGCGGGTTTTCGGCCGGTCGAGCCCGCCGTGGCGGACAAGTTCCGCGGCTTGTATCCCGTGCCGATGAAGTTGTGGACGATCACCGACCTCGGCGGGTGGGCCAACGTCGATCGGCAGCTGTTCGACAAGAGCACCGGCAGCATCACCAAGGTTTACCTGAAGGCCACGGGATGACGGCCGCCGTCATCCCGGACCCTGAGGCGATCCGGCCCGAACTCGCCCCGCCCGGCATCCGGCTGCCGCATCGGCCGCCGGCACGCCCTCCCGGCCCGTCGGGCGGAATGCCGCTCGGAGTCGGGATAGCGGGCCTGTGGCTGTCGCTGATCGTGCTGCTGCCGTTGGCCGCGATCGCCTGGCAGGCCGTGGGTGGGGGCTGGGAGGCCTTCTGGCTGGCCATCACCTCGCACGCCGCGCTGGAGTCGTTCAGGGTGACCCTGATGGTCTCCGTGGTCGTCACGATCATCAACCTGGTGTGCGGCCTGGCGACCGCCTGGGTGCTGGTGCGCGACGACTTCATCGGCAAGGGCGTGCTCGACGCCATCATCGATCTGCCGTTCGCGTTGCCCACCATCGTCACCAGCCTGGTGATGCTTGCCCTCTACGGCAAGAACAGCCCGATCGGTCTCCATCTGCAGCACACTCCGCCGGGCGTCACGGTGGCGTTGATCTTCGTGACACTGCCCATGGTCGTGCGCGCCATTCAGCCGGTGTTGCTGGAGATCGACCGCGAAGTCGAGGAGGCGGCCGCCTCATTGGGTGCCACCGGCCCGAAGGTGTTCACGTCGATCATCTTGCCGTCGCTGCTTCCGGCGCTGCTATCCGGTGCGGGACTGGCGTTTTCGCGCTGCATCGGCGAATTCGGCTCGGTGGTGACGATCGGTGGGCAGGTGCCCGGCAAGACGGAGGTGTCCTCGCAGTGGATCCGCGCCCTGATCGAGAACGACGACCGGACCGGCGCCGCCGCGATATCGATCGTGTTGCTGTCGATTTCGTTCGCCGTGCTGTTCCTGTTGCGCATCGTCGGTGGTCGCAGGGCGCGCCGTGAGGAGAAAGCCCCGTGACGCCGGTGAGCTGGGGCCGTTACCTGACGCGGTTCGCGGTGCTGATCTACCTCGGCGTGATGCTGATCGCTCCGGTGGCGATCATTCTGTGGCGGACGTTTCGACCCGGCGTCAGCCAGTTCTACGACTGGATAACCACGCCCGCCGCGATCTCGGCGTTGCAGCTGTCGCTGCTCGTGGTGGCCATTGTCGTCCCGCTGAATGTCATCTTCGGGGTGCTGGTCGCACTCCTGTTGGCCCGCGGCCGATTTCGCGGCCGCGGCGTGCTGCAGACGGTCGTCGATCTCCCGTTCGCCGTGTCGCCGATCATCGTGGGCGTCGCCCTGATCGTGTTGTGGGGGTCGGCCGGGTTGTTGGGCTTCGTCGAGAAGGATCTCGGCCTCACGATCATTTTCAGCACCCCCGGCATCGTGCTGGCCAGTATCTTCGTCACGCTGCCGTTCGTGGTGCGCGAGGTTCAGCCGGTACTCCAAGAGGTGGGTATCGAGCAGGAGCAGGCGGCCGCCACCCTCGGTTCCCAGTGGAGGCAGACGTTTTGGCGGATCACGTTGCCGTCGATTCGATGGGGGCTGATCTACGGCATCGTGCTCACCACCGCCCGGACCCTCGGGGAATTCGGCGGGGTGATCATGGTGTCGTCCAATCTCCCGGGGGAGTCGCAGACCCTCACGCTGCTGGTCAACGACCGCTACAACCGGGGAGCGGAGTACGGCGCCTACGCCCTGTCGACGTTGATGATGGGCGTGGCGATCACATTCCTGATTGTCAAGGTAGTTCTGCAGATTCGCCGAGCGCGCGCGAAAATCGAGGTTTGACAAGGAGACTCGGACATGACCCAGAGCAACAATCCCGACTCGCATGCGATCACGGTGCGCGATGCCTACAAGCGCTATGGCGACTTCGTCGCCCTGGACCACGTGGACTTCGTCGTACCCACCGGCTCGCTGACGGCGCTGCTGGGTCCCAGCGGCTCGGGTAAGTCGACGCTGCTGCGCACGATCGCGGGCCTCGACCAGCCGGACGGCGGGACGATCACGATCGGGGATCGCGACGTGACGAACGTGCCGCCGCAGCGGCGCGGCATCGGCTTCGTATTCCAGCACTACGCCGCGTTCAAGCACATGACCGTCCGCGACAACGTCGCGTACGGTCTGAAGATCCGCAAACGGCCGAAAGCCGACATCAAGGCGAAGGTCGACCACCTGCTGGAGGTGGTGGGGCTCACGGGATTTCAGGGCCGCTACCCGAATCAGCTGTCCGGCGGCCAGCGTCAGCGCATGGCGCTGGCCCGGGCCCTGGCGGTCGACCCGCAGGTGCTGTTGCTCGACGAGCCGTTCGGCGCGCTGGACGCCAAGGTGCGCGAGGATCTTCGCGCCTGGCTGCGGCGCCTGCATGACGAGGTGCACGTCACCACCGTCCTGGTCACCCATGATCAGACGGAGGCGCTGGACGTGGCGGACCGGATCGCCGTGCTCAACAAGGGGCGCATCGAGCAGGTCGGGTCGCCCAGCGACGTTTATGACTCCCCGGCCAACCCATTCGTGATGTCGTTTCTCGGTGCGGTGTCGGAGCTCAACGGCGCCCTCGTCCGCCCGCACGACATCCGGGTGGGTCGCAATCCCCAGATGGCGATCGCCGGCGGTGACGGCAGCGCGGCATCCGTCGGCGTGGTGGCCGCGACCGTCGACCGGGTGGTCACATTGGGCTTCGAGGTGCGGGTCGAGTTGACCAGTTCCGCCAGCGGCGGGCCGTTCACCGCCCAGATCACCCGCGGTGACGCCGAAGCGCTGGCGCTGCGCGAGGGCGACACCGTCTACGTCCGAGCCACCCGCGTCCCACCGATCGGCCGTGCGGTCACCCGCGCGACGGGCGGGGCCGACCACGACGAGACGACGCTGACATCCGCATGAGCGGGTGAGGAACGCCGCGGGTTTCCGCCGCGCGGAAACGGGAACCCGCCGCCGGTGAGTGTTTCCGATCTGGTCGCGTTGCCCTTCCAATGGGGCTCCGCCCTCCGAGGCAAGCGGTTGTTTCATCCGGTCGGCGTGTTGGCCGATGGCTTCATCGAACGCCTGGCGCCCGCCGGCGAGGGGCTGCCGATCGCCTCGTCGGGAATCGTCGCGCGGTTGTCGAAGGCCAGCGGCACCCCGGGGGCCTTGCCCGACTTCATCGGCCTGGCCTTCCGGGTGACCCCGCCCCAGGGGGCGGGGCCCTGGGACATCCTGGTCGTCTCCTCGGGCTCCGGGGTGTTGTCCAGGGCGCTGGCGCTGCGGCCGGCCATCTCGTGGAGCGGCCAGACGCTGACCACCCTGATGCCGCTGCACTACCAGGGCGACAACTGGTGGCTGCGGGCGCGGATCGTGAGCCACATCGACGGACTCGGCCTCTCGCTGGAGAGCGTGCGCAAGCGGCTCGAACACGGCGAAATCGATGTGTCGCTCGACCAGGCCTGCGGCAGTGGCGATTTCGCGCCGCTGGGTCGGCTCGCGCTCACCGGCGTCGTCGACCCCGAACGAGCGCATGACGTGTCGTTCGATCCCGTCGTCAACACCGCGCCGGGCCTGAGCCTGCATCCGCGGTGGCTCGCCGACCTACGCGCCCGGGCCTATCGGCGCAGCCGGCACGGCAGAGCCGCGGACTAGGAGATCGCCATGCCCAAGCGAATCGTCATCACCGGGACCAGTGGCAACGCCGCTCACCGTGGGGCCGCTCACCGTTCGGTCGCTGCCGTGATTGGTCACGGCAGCGTGGTGATGGTGCCGGCCGTCTCGAGTTCGGTGTAATAGCCTCCGCCCGGATAGAAGTCGGGAGTGGTCGTTCCCGCGATCATGTCCGCGATCCACCCCCGCGTCAGCCCCCAGACCGCCGCGATGTTGTCCGGCTTCGGGCGGCCGCACACGAGGTTTTCGTAGCCCGGCGACGACGGGCCGAGCGCGTCGCCATGGGCGCCGGTTGTGATCTTGACGCCGTGAAAGGGCCGGTCCGCCAGGTACCGTTCGATGGCCTTCGTGCCGCGCTGGAAGAAGTTGCACAGCAGGTGCGGTGACGCCGTGGCGTAAACGGGCAGGGTGGTGCCCGCCAGGCCCGCCAGCGCGTCGTCGGTGTTGGAACCGATGAACGACTTGACGCCGTCTTCGCTGACGACGCCGCGCACTTGGGTGAACGCCGCCGGGTAGGTGGTGTGCAGGCGCTCGGCGACGTATTCGACGGCCTCGGCCCCCGCCGAATGCCCCACGAACACCATTTTCTCGGGCAGCGGTGGCACCGGGTGGCCGGCCGCCGCCGCGGCCGTCGCGAGGGACATCGCCAACGCCCCGTGCGGATCGTCTTTGTGGGCAAAGACATCGGCGATGTTGCCCAGAAAGCCGGTGTTGTCGATCAGGTGTTCCACCGTGCAGCCGAGGGGATTAACCGTGGAAAGTGTGGTGGCCAGCACGAGGTAACCGCTGTCGGCGACCTCGGTGGCGAAGGCCGACCACAGGCTCCTGCCCTCGACGAAACCGTGCTGCAGCCACACCAATCCCAGCGGGGGCGTGCTCGGGAAAGACCATGTCGTGGGTACCGGTCGGGTAGCGCCGCGGCATTCCACGTCGGTCGTGCTGTCCGCCTCGGTCGATTCGGCCCGGGCCTGACGCGGCGCGAGCACCAGCACGGCCACCGCGATGATGCCTATGATGGCCGCGCCGGTCCGACGCCGGACCAGCGCACCGGAAATCATTAAGAAATTGAACCATCTCCGGACTGCTAGGGGGCTTGATCAGGCAGAAATGGGGAGGGTCTTTTCCTCAGCTCTCGCGCCCGAGCAGGTGCCGCAGCGCCTGATCGAGATCGGGCTGGCGAAATCGGTGGCCGGCCTCGGTGAGCTTCGCCGGCAGCACCCGCTGGCTTGCGCACGCCAATTCGCGCGCGCCCTGCTCGCCGAGCAGGAGCCGGGGCCCCAGCGACGGGACGGGCAGCACCGCGGGCCGGTGCAGCACACCGGCCAGCGCGCGGGTGTACTCGCTGTTGCGAACCGGTTGCGGCGCAACGGCGTTCACCGGGCCCGACAGCGAGCCCTCCCAGAGGGCGCGGTGGTAGATGTCAACCAGGTCGTCGATCCCGATCCAGGACAGCCATTGCCGGCCGTCGCCGAGCCGACCACCCAGGCCGGCGCCGAACAGTGGGCGCATCAGCTTCAAGGTGCCCCCGAGCGGCGACTGCACGATGCCGGTGCGCACCCGCACCACCCGCACCCCGGCCTGCTCCGCGGGCGCGGTCGCCGCCTCCCAGTCGTCGACCACATCGGCGAGGAAACCCTCACCGCGGTCGCTGTCCTCGGTGAGGATGTCATCGCCCCGGTCGGATCCGTAGTATCCGATCGCCGAAGCCGAGACGAGCACCGCCGGGCGGGCCGGGGCGCGGCCCAGCGCTTCGGCCAGCCGCCGAGTCGGGCCGATCCTGCTGTCGCGGATGGCCTTTCGGTGCTTCTCGGTGAACCGGCCGGCGATCGAGGCGCCCGCCAAATGGATGACCGCGTCCACGCCGGCGAAGGCTCCCGGATCGGGATCCTCGGGGTCCCACTCCCGCTCGTCGTCGCCGCGCGCGGGGCGGCGCACCAACCGGATGACGCGGTGACCGCCGGTGCTCAGAAACGCCGTCAGTGCGGAACCCACCAGTCCCGAGGCCCCGGTGACGGCGACGGTCAGGGGCGCCAGCCCGTTCGCGGCGGCCAGCCGGTGCGCGGCCATATCATCGGCGAGTTGACGGTGCCGGTAGACGAACATCGGCCGCAGTAGCGACGCCGGCGCGGGGGTGTCGACCCGGTCGATCACCCTGGTGCGGCCATCGCCGAGGTCCTCGAAATCGTGAACATGCCTCCACCGCATCGCGATTCGGGCCGGAAGCGAAGTCAGGCCGCCGCTGCCGATTTCGTCGACGAAGCGCCGCGGTGGGTCGTAGCCGTCGGCCTGGTGGACGGCCACCCAGCGCAGCCCGCCGGGCAGGGCCAGCGTCGCCCGCCCGTCCTTGAGCGAGGCGGCCTCGCTGACCAGCCGCATGGGCTGCCACGGCGGCGAGAGCCGGGCGAACGCGCCGGGCCTGGCGTGCCACGCGAAGACGTCGGCGATCGGCGCGTCGACCACGCTCGAAAATTCCAGCCCCATCTATGCAGGCTAGCGGTTGGGTAGGGCGTGCTCGACGATGGGCATGCGCGGCTGGGGCTGGCGCTCGCCGCGCTTGGCCGCCAGGTACACCTGCGCGGTCTCGCCGGCCACGGTCTTCCAGTCGAACGCGGACGTGAGCCGTTCGCGGGCGGCGCGGGCGCGGCGCTGCGCGGCCGCCGGATCATCGAGCACGGCGCCCACGGCCGCGGCGATCCCGGCGATGTCCCGGGGCGCGCAGGACACCCCGGTCTGCCCGTTGATCACCGCCTCGCCCAGGCCGCCGATGTTCGACGTGACCAGCGGTGTGCCCGCCGCGGCGGCCTCCAGCGCGACGATCCCGAACGGCTCGTAGTGGCTGGGCAGCACCGCGGCGTCGGCCCGGTGCAGCACCGCCAGCAGCTCGGCATGGTCGAGGTGCCCGACGAACCGAGTGGCCTTGAGCACCCGATGCTTTCGCGCCTGCTCGACGAGCCAGTCCTGCTGGGTGCCCTCCCCGGCGATGGTCAGCGTGGTGCCGGGATGGCGGCGCCGGATCCGCGGCAGGGCCGCGATGACGTCGTGCACGCCCTTCTCGTACTCCAGCCGCCCGAGGTAGAGCAGCTCGGCCGGCCCGGTCCGCGGCCGCCGCTCGGCGAACGGCCAGCGCGCCGCGTCGATGCCGTTGCGGATGACCGTGATTCCGGCCAGGCCGGGGCCGAACAGTTCGGTGATCTCGTCGGCCATCGACGCCGAACACGTGATCAGCGAATCGGATTCGCGCACCAGCCAGGACTCCGCGGCATGCACCTGACGGCTGATGGCACCGGACACCCAGCCGGAATGCCGTCCGGCTTCGGTGGCGTGGATGGTGGAAACCATTGGCACGTCGTAGAACTGGGCGAGCGCGATCGCGGGATGGGCCACCAGCCAGTCGTGCGCGTGCACGACGTCGGGGCGCCACGGCCGGTTGCTGCCGCGCTTCTTCAGTGACAGCCCGGCGCGGATCATCGCGTGGCCCATCGCCAGCGTCCACGCCATCATGTCGGTGGCGAAGGAGAACTCGTGCGGGTCCTGCGCGGCCGCGATCACCCGGACACCGTCGACCACCTCGTCCGACGACGGGTGCGTGCTGGGGTCGGTGCCCGAGGGGTGGCGGGAAAGCACCACGACCTCGTGACCGGCCGCGGCCAGCGCGGTCGACAGGTGATGCACGTGCCGGCCGAGCCCGCCGATCACCACCGGCGGGTACTCCCACGACACCATCAGGATCTTCACGCGGCCGGGCACCTCATCGGGGCAGCCTGCGCGCGTCGAGCGCGCCGAACAGCCCGTCGGCGCGGTTCCATCCCTCGGCCAGCCGCTGCGCGGTGTCCCGCCGGCCCGAGGCCAGGGCCCCGGCGATCTCGCGGGTGGCGTGCGCGTGCAGGTGCGCGCGGTAGCGCGCGTAGTCGGCGGCCGAGTCCTTGCTCACCATGAACGGCCAGTCGCTGGAGACGGTGAGCAGGGTCTCGCGCAGGATCTGGTCGGCGACGTGGTCGCGGGGCAGCGGCCCGTCCAGCGACGAGCGCTGCGCCAGCGCCTTGTCGACGGTGCTCAGCGCCGTGTCGACCACTTCGTTGTTGAGCTGGACCAGGTCGGCCACCTTGTCGCCGGCCCACACCTGCCAGTCCTTGCCCGAGCCCCACGAACTGGGCGGCAAAGCCACTGCGCCCCCGACGAATCCGCCGGCGATGGCGTCGCTCAACGTTCCCACCCGCACGCCGGCCGCGGGCAGCGCGCGCAGCACCCGCTGCAGCCACGTCGGGCCCTCGTACCACCAGTGGCCGAACAGTTCGGTGTCGAAGGCGGCGACGACATGGGCCGGCCGGCCGATCCGCTCGGATTCGCTCGCCAGCCGGTTTCGGACCACGTCGACGAAGTCTGCGACATGGACGTCGACGGCGTGGTCGGCGCGCGCGGGGTCGTAGGGCGCCTTGCCCTCGGACGGCACGTTGCGGCCGGTGACCCGCGCCGGCTTCAGCCCGGTGAGGTGGTCATAGGTGTGGAAGTCGCGGTAGGCGGCGTGACCCGGATAGCCGGACTTGGGCGACCACACCCGGTAGCTGACCTGCAGGTCGCGCCCGAACGCCACCACGTCGCTGTCGCCGACGGTCCGGCCCAGCGCCGTGTCGCCGTGCAGCGACGGCCCGTCGACCATGAAATGGGTGACGCCCGCGGCCGCGTAGTCGTCCTCCATGCCTGGCGCGTAAGCACATTCGGGCGCCCAGATCCCACTGGGGCGATGAGCCAGGCGCTGCTGCGGGTCGGCCAGCCCCTCCCGCAGGGCGAACTCGCGCAGCCGCGGTGCGAGCAGCGGCTGGAACGGATGGGCCAGGGGCCCGCCGAGCAACTCGACCGTGCCGGCGTCGATCAGGCCGCGCAGCAGCGGGCTACCGCCGTGCCGCCATCGGGTGGCGAAGTCCTCCAGCGCGGCGTCGGCCTCGGCGCATTCCCGAATTCCTAAGGCGCGCAACGCTTCCGGCGTGCAGGCCTGATAGCCGGCCGACTTCGATCGGGGAGCCGACCGCATGCTGGCGGCCTCGGCC
This sequence comes from Mycobacterium sp. ACS4054, assembly GCF_001667275.1. GTDB lineage: Bacteria > Actinomycetota > Actinomycetes > Mycobacteriales > Mycobacteriaceae > Mycobacterium. The sequence goes on along the minus strand of NZ_LZHV01000060.1, from coordinate 95,055 downwards.
GCCCGCAGCCCCCAGTTGGCCAGCCAGTGCTGCATGCCGTCCAGGCAGTACGGGTCGTCCAGCTGGGCGTTCACCACCGGGGTGACGCCCAGCGTGATCAGGCCGCGGCGGTCCTCGTCGGCCAAAGTGGTCAGCACCCGCATCAGCGGCAGATAGGCCGCGGCCCAGGACTGGTAGAGCCACTCCTCGCCGACCGGCCAGCGGCCGTGATGGGCCAGCCACGGCAGGTGGGTGTGCAGGACCAGGGTGAACATGCCGGGCACCCGGTCGTGCGGATTGCTCACGGCGCCACCGCAATCGCGATCAGATCCAGGCTGTCGTCGATGTTGCGGCGGTCGTCGGCGACGATCTCGAAGTCGTCGCACGTCACCGCGGCGACGTCGGCGGCCAGCTCGGGCGGCCACGGCGCGTCGGCGACGGCCCGCTCGATCTGCGCGTCGATGATCGAGCCGCCGTGGCGGGCGTCCATCTCCCGCAGCCGCAGTCCGTGGAACAACCCGCTGATCGACACGTCGCGGAAACCCGCCTCGACGAGCAACTCGGTCAGCTCGCGGGCGTTGAGTTCGCGGGTGTGGAACGGGTTGATCGGGGTGTCGCGGCCGGGGGAGAAGGTGATCCGGTTGGGGGTGGACACCATCAGCAGGCCGCCGCGGCGCAGCACCCGCGCGCACTCGGCGACGAATTGTGCTTGATCCCACAGATGCTCGATGACTTGGAAGTTGACCACAATATCGACCGACGCGTCGGGCAGCGGCAGCTCGGCCAGGTTCGCCCGCATGACCTCCACGCGCGGGTAGCGGGCCCGCACGTGGGCCACCGCGGCCTCGTCGTAATCGACGGCGACGACGCGGCGTGCGACGCCGGCGATTAGGTCCGCGCCATAGCCCTCCCCGCACCCGGCCTCGAGCACCTCGCGGCCAGCGCAACGCCCGGCCAGCCGCTGGTAAACGACCTGGTGGCGGCGAAACCAGTAGTTCTCGACGTCGAGATCGGGGATGGTGCGTTCGCCGGTCAACGTCAAGACGGGATCAGCCGCGGGCAGGGGATCGCCGTGGCTTGGCCGGGGAACGTCGGGGACGGTTGCGCTCATCGCATAGGCAGGCTAACGCGAAGTGTCGGATTCGCGAACCGGGAACGGGCGGCCCCCGGTTGCGGGGGGTGGACACGCCGGAAGAACCCGCAGTACCACCCGCTATGGTGTGAATGCAGGCTGCACAAAGTTACCGAGTAGTAACACGACCGTGCGCTGCGAAACGCGTACTGAAAGTCTCGTGGCCGACTGCTGCGGGACTCCTTCAATAGGAGGACGAACCACACTCATGACGAACATCGTGGTCCTGATCAAGCAGGTCCCAGACACCTGGTCGGAGCGCAAGCTGAACGACGGCGATTACACGCTGGACCGCGAGGCCGCCGACGCGGTGCTGGACGAGATCAACGAGCGCGCCGTCGAAGAGGCCCTGCAGATCCGCGAGCGTGAGGGCGGCGAGGGTTCGGTGACGGTGCTGACCGCGGGCCCCGAACGCGCCACGGAGGCGATCCGCAAGGCGCTGTCGATGGGGGCCGACAAGGCCGTGCACCTCAAGGACGACGGCATGAAGGGCTCCTGCGTGGTGCAGACGGCGTGGGCGCTGGCCCGCGCGCTGGGCACCATCGAGGGCACCGAGCTGGTCATCGCCGGCAACGAGTCCACCGACGGCTCGGGCGGCGCGGTGCCGGCGATCATCGCCGAGTACCTGGGCCTGCCCCAGCTGACGCACCTGCGCAAGCTGTCCATCGAGGGCGGCAAGGTCACCGGCGAGCGCGAGACCGACGACGGCGTGTTCACGCTCGAGGCGGCGCTGCCCGCGGTGGTCAGTGTGACCGAGAAGATCAACGAGCCGCGTTTCCCGTCCTTCAAGGGCATCATGGCGGCCAAGAAGAAAGAGGTCACGGTGCTGACCCTTTCGGAGATCGGCGTCGAAAGCGACGAGGTCGGGCAGGAGAACGCCGGGTCGACGGTGCTGTCGTCGACGCCGAAGCCGCCGAAGACCGCGGGTGAGAAGGTCACCGACGAAGGCGAGGGCGGTAGCCAGATCTCCCAGTACCTGGTCGGCCAGAAGATCATTTAGACGAGCACAGAACCCACAGACGAGAAGAGCGAAGAAACCATGGCAGAAGTTTTGGTGCTCGTTGAGCACGCCGAAGGCGCACTGAAGAAGGTCACCTCCGAACTGATCACCGCCGCCCGCGCGCTGGGCGAGCCGGCCGCCGTCGTGGTCGGCAAGCCGGGAACGGCCGCGCCGCTGGTCGACGGGCTGAAGGAGGCGGGCGCCGCCAAGATCTACGTCGCCGAGTCCGACGACGCCGAGAACTACCTGATCACCCCGGTGGTCGACGTACTCGCCTCGCTGGCCGAGTCGAACGCCCCCGCCGCGGTCCTGCTGTCGGCCAACGCCGACGGCAAGGAGATCGCGGGCCGGCTCGCGGCCCGGATCGGGTCCGGCCTGCTGGTCGACGTGGTCGGCGTCCAGGAGGGCAACAAGGCGGTGCACTCCATCTTCGGTGGCGCGTTCACCGTGGAGTCGCAGGCCAACGGCGACACCCCGGTCATCACGGTGCGCGGCGGCGCCATCGACGCCGAGCCGCAGGCCGGCGCGGGCGAACAGGTCACCGTGGAGGTGCCCGCACCCGCCGAGAACGCCACCAAGATCACCTCTCGCGAGCCGGCGGTCGCCGGTGACCGCCCGGAGCTCACCGAGGCCACCATCGTGGTCTCCGGTGGCCGCGGCGTGGGCAGCGCGGAGAACTTCAGCGTGGTTGAGGAGCTGGCCGACTCGCTGGGCGGCGCCGTCGGTGCGTCGCGCGCCGCGGTCGACTCCGGCTACTACCCGGGCCAGTTCCAGGTCGGGCAGACCGGCAAGACGGTGTCGCCACAGCTCTACATCGCGCTCGGCATCTCCGGGGCCATCCAGCACCGCGCGGGCATGCAGACGTCCAAGACCATCGTCGCGGTCAACAAGGACGAAGAGGCGCCCATCTTCGAGATCGCCGACTACGGCGTGGTGGGGGACCTGTTCAAGGTCGCCCCGCAGCTGACCGAGGCCATCAAGGCACGCAAGGGCTGAGACCCTCAGCCCGAGAGCCCCCGACCCGGTGTCGGGGGCTCTTGCGTATCCGGGGGCCGCGTCAACGGGTCCCGGTCAGCATTGCGTCGATGCGGCGCAACGCAATTGAGCACACGGTGACGTAGGGCGCCGACCACCACGGAACGGCCATCCCCACGCGCGCCCCGTCGCCCATCGGCTCGACCCAGTGCCGCGTCGCCGGGACGCCGGCCACCTTCCACGCCCAGCTTCGCCCCGGCTCGAATTCGGTGATGACGAACGGGACCTCGAGCAACAGCGGCGTCCGCACGGTGCCCGTTGCGTGCAGACCCAACTCGGTGTGCGGTTCGTCGAGCCTGGCGCCGCGAATCGACGGACCCCATTTGGGCCACGCGTCCAGATCGACCAGCAATTCCCACACCGCCGACGGCGGCGCCGCGATCGCGCGGTCGGCGGTGAACATCATGGCGGACCGCATACCCGCAAAGGCGCGCCGCGACCCGGAAACGACCGCGACGCAGGTCACAGCCGCCGCCTGGCAACCACATTTCGTCACCTGACGTGCACGGACACGTCACAGCGACGATGCCGACTCGCTCATCGATTACGCAACGTTGATTGACATGAGCATTGCTTCTGTCCTGATTCCGAGCGACAAGCCCGACGGCGCGACGACGGCGTCGTCCGGCGGGCCGCGTTACTCGCTGTTGCTGTCCACCGACGCAAGCATGATCGAGGCGGCGCAGCGGCTCCGGTACGACGTGTTCAGCAGCACGCCGGGCTTCGCACTGCCCACCAACGACGACGAGCGACGGGACGTCGACCGGTTCGACGAGCACTGCGACCACCTGCTGGTGCGCGACGACGCCTCCGGCGAGCTGGTGGGTTGCTACCGCATGCTGGCCCCGGCGGGCGCCATCGCGGCCGGGGGCCTTTACACCGCGACGGAATTCGACATCCGCGCGCTCGACCCGCTGCGGCCGTCGCTGGTCGAGATGGGACGCGCCGTGGTGCGCGACGGCCACCGCAACGGCGGCGTCGTGCTGCTGATGTGGGCCGGGATCCTGGCCTACCTGGACCGATACGGCTACGACTACGTGACCGGCTGCGTGTCGGTGCCCATCGGCGGGGATTCCGACGACCCCGAAAACCGGGTGCCGGGCCGCCAGCTGCGCGGGGTTCGCGATTTCATCCTGAGCCGCCACGCCGCACCCGCGCACTACCGGGTGCGCCCACACCGGCCGGTGATCGTCGACGGCACGGCGCTCGACGACATTCCGGCGCCGGCGCGGCCGTCGGTTCCGGCGCTGATGCGCGGTTACCTGCGGCTGGGCGCCCAGGTGTGCGGTGAGCCGGCGCACGACCCCGATTTCGGCGTGGGCGATTTCTGCGTCCTGCTGGACAAGCGGCGCGCCGATACCCGATATCTCAAGCGGTTGCGGTCGGTGTCGGCCGCCTCGGAGATGGCCGGCGGCGACCGATGAACGCCCCCGCCGGCACCGCGCACTCCTGGCTACCGCGCGCATCGTGCGACGCCGGTTGCGTGGGCCTGGGCGACGTGGCCCCGTCGCCGCCGCTGTTGGTGGCGCTGCGGGTGACGCTTCGGGTCCTGCTGGCGCTGCTGCTGGCGCCGGGAGTGGTGCTGCTGGCGGCACCGCTGCCGGGCCGCACGCGGGTGCAGCGCATCTATTGCCGGATGGTGTTGCGCTGCCTGGGGGTCCGAATCACGGTGTCCGGCAGCCCGATTCGCAACCTGAGCGGGGTCCTGGTCGTCAGCCCGCACATGTCCTGGCTCGACGTCTTCGCCATCGGGTCGGTGCTGCCGGGGTCGTTCGTCGCCCGCGCCGACATGTTCACCGGGCCTGCCACCGGAATCGTGGCGCGCATGTGCAAGATCATCCCGATCGAGCGGTCCAGTTTGCGCCGGCTGCCGGCGGTGGTCGACGCCGTCGCCCGCCGGCTGGGCGGCGGCCAGACGGTGGTGTGCTTCCCGGAGGGCACTACGTGGTGTGGCCGGCGCGGCGACGATGCCGCGGTGGGCGAGGCCGGACAGGCTCACCGGGGCGGTGGCGCGTTCTACCCGGCCATGTTCCAGGCCGCGATCGACGCCGGCCGCCCGGTGCAGCCGCTTCGGCTGACCTATCACCACGTCGACGGCAGCGTCTCGACCGTGCCCGCGTTCGTCGGCGACGAGACGCTGCCACGGTCCATCCGGCGGCTGCTCACGGTGCGCCGCACGCTGGCGCGCGTGCACGTCGAATCTCTGCAGCTGCCGGGGACCGACCGGCGGGCCCTGGCGACCCGCTGCCAGTCGGTGGCGTGCGTCGGGCCGACCCGGGACGCCGATCACCGGCCCGTGCTGGTGGCCTCGTAGCCGGAGGCCTCGCGACCAGCCGGTATCGTGGGTCGGGTCATGGTCTACCTGGATCACGCCGCTACCACGCCGATGCACCCCGCCGCCGTCGAGGCGATGACGGCGGTGCTCGGCACCGTCGGCAACGCCTCCTCGCTGCACACCAGCGGCCGGACGGCGCGGCGGCGCATCGAGGAATCCCGCGAGCTGATCGCCGACCGGCTGGGCGCACGGCCGTCGGAGGTCATCTTCACCGCCGGTGGCACCGAGAGCGACAACCTGGCCGTCAAGGGCATCTATTGGGCCCGCCGGGACGCCGAACCGCGGCACCGGCGCATCATCACCAGCGAGGTGGAACACCACGCCGCTTTGGACTCGGTGAACTGGCTGGCCGAACACGAGGGCGCCGAGGTGACCTGGCTGCCGACCGCCGCCGACGGCTCGGTGTCGGCGGCCGCGCTGCGCGAGGCGCTGCACAACCACGACGATGTCGCGTTGGTGTCGGTGATGTGGGCCAACAACGAGGTGGGCACCGTGATGCCCGCCGCCGAGCTCGCCGCGGTCGCCGCCGAATTCGGGGTTCCGATGCACAGCGACGCCGTACAGGCGGTGGGGCAGTTGCCCGTGGACTTCGCCGCCAGCGGGCTCTCGGCGATGAGCGTGGCCGCGCACAAGTTCGGCGGCCCACCCGGCGTGGGCGCGCTGCTGCTGCGCCGCGACGTGACGTGTGTGCCGCTGGCGCACGGGGGCGGCCAGGAGCGTGACATCCGATCCGGCACGGCCGATGTCGCCGGTGCCGTCGGCATGGCGGCCGCGGCGCGAATCGCGGTGGACGGGATCGAGGCGAACAGCGCGCGGCTGCGGTCGTTGCGCGACCGGCTGATCGACGGCGTGCTGGCCGGCATCGAGGACGTCAGCCTCAACGGTGGGCGCGACCCCCAGCGGTTGCCCGGCAACGCGCACTTCACGTTCCGCGGCTGCGAGGGCGACGCGCTGTTGATGTTGTTGGACGCCAACGGAATCGAGTGTTCGACCGGATCGGCGTGCACCGCCGGCGTCGCGCAGCCGTCGCACGTGTTGATCGCCATGGGCGCAGACCCTGCCAGCGCCCGCGGGTCGCTGCGACTGTCGTTGGGGCACACCAGTGTTGACGCCGACGTCGAGGCGGTGTTGCAGGTGTTGCCGGCGGCGGTCGACCGCGCCCGTCGGGCCGCACTCGCCGCGGCGGGAGCGTCCTAGGTGAAGGTTCTCGCCGCGATGAGCGGCGGCGTCGACTCCTCGGTCGCCGCCGCACGCATGGTCGACGCCGGGCACGACGTGGTCGGCGTGCACCTGGCGTTGTCAACCGCCCCGGGCACTTTGCGTACCGGCTCGCGCGGGTGCTGCTCGAAGGAAGACGCGTCAGACGCGAGTCGCGTCGCCGACGTGCTCGGAATCCCCTTCTATGTCTGGGATTTCGCGGAAAAGTTTCAGGCCGACGTGATTGACGACTTCGTGTCGTCGTACGCGCGCGGCGAAACACCCAACCCCTGCATCCGCTGCAATCAGCGCATCAAGTTCTCGGCGTTGTCGGCGAAAGCCCTTGCGCTGGGCTTCGACACGGTGGCCACCGGCCACTACGCCAGGCTGTCCGGCGGGCGGCTGCGCCGCGCGGTCGATCCGGACAAGGACCAGTCGTACGTGCTGGCCGTGCTGACCGCGGGGCAGCTGGCGCACGCCACGTTTCCGATCGGCGACACCCCCAAGTCGCAGATCCGCGCCGAAGCCGCGCGCCGCGGCCTGCCGGTCGCCGAAAAGCCGGACAGTCACGACATCTGCTTCATCCCGTCCGGCAATACCCGCGCCTTCCTGGGCGAGCGCATCGCGGTCCGCCGCGGGGCCGTGGTCGGCGCCGACGGTGTGGTGCTCGCCGAGCACGACGGGGTGCACGGTTTCACCATCGGCCAGCGCAAGGGTCTCGGCATCGCCGGGCCGGGTCCCGACGGTCGTCCCCGCTATGTGACGGCCATCGACGCCGACACCGCGACCGTGCGGGTGGGGGAGGCCGCCGACCTCGACGTGCGCGAGTTGCGGGGACGCGAGCCGGTCTTCACTTCGGGACGGCCGCCCTCGGGCCCCGTCGAATGCGAGGTGCAGGTGCGGGCGCACGGTGAAACCGCCGGGGCGGTAGCCGAATTGGTGGGCGACGAGCTGGTGGTGCGGTTGCGTGTCCCGCTGCGCGGCGTCGCGTGCGGCCAGACGCTCGTGCTGTATCGCCCGGACCCGGACGGCGACGAGGTGCTGGGCAGCGCCACCATCACCCGCACGGCGCGTTAGGACGGCATGTTCGCCACGATGTTCGTCATCACGATGTCGGACACCGATTGCGCGAAGCCGCAGAAGGTGACCTCCAGGATGGCCACCGACCGCAGCCGGTAGTCGCGGCCGCATCCGCCCGGCCGCAGGTGTAGCGAACCGCCGTCGGCCTTCCAGTCGCCGACGTATTGCTGTCCGTCGGAGCCGTTCGCGCAATCCCCGACCGTGGTCACCAGCGCGCCGAACGCGCGCTGTGCGATGTCGACGTCCCGGTAGGCGGCGGCACCTTCAGAGATCAGCGCGCCGTCGGGCGGGTCCTGGAAGGTCGTCTTGTGGAACTCCTCGACGTCGGGCCCGAACGTCGCCGTCTCGGCATAGATGAACCGGCATTCGCGCGGCGTGGTGCCGGCGAGCGCCTCGATGTCCACCGGGCGGGTGCCGTCCATCGAGGGGATGATCGTCAGGTGATCGCCCGCGCCGGTGATCGCGCGCATCCGCGACTGGTCCAACAGGATGGTGTCGACGTTGATCCCCTGCACGTCCCGGCGCGGGAAACCGAATCCGGCCACCGCCGCGCCGTCGGTCACCCGGGTGCATGCCGCAGCCAGCACCACGGCCCCGCATATCAGCAGCGGCCGTGCCGATCTCGCCATCCGCGACATGTTCCGCACCCTTCTTGCGTCGAACCTACCCGTGCCGTCCTACGGCACGCACCCCCTGGCGGACCCCGGCCGGGGTGGTGTCGAATACGGTTGGGCCGGTGAGTGTTTTCGCGACGGCTAGTGGAGTCGGATCCTGGCCCGGCAGCGCGCCACGGGAGGCCGCCGAAGTCGTCGTCGGCGAGTTGGCCGGCGGGCTGGCTCACATCGTCGAGCTGCCCGCCCGAGGCGTCGGCGCGGACACGCTCGGCCGGGCCGGTGCGCTGCTCGTCGACGTGGCGATCGATACCGTGCCGCGCGGCTACCGCGTCGCCGCTCGGCCCGGCGCGGTCACCCGCCGCGCCGTCAGCCTGCTCGACGAGGACATGGACGCGCTGGAAGAGGCCTGGGAGGTGGCCGGCCTGCGCGGCGGCGACCGCGTGGTCAAGGTGCAGGCTCCGGGACCGATCACGCTGGCGGCCGAACTCGAGCTGGCCAACGGCCATCGGGCGATCACCGACCCCGGCGCCGTGCGCGATCTGGCGGCGTCGTTGGCCGAAGGCGTCGCCGCCCACCGCGCGGCACTGGCCCGCCGGCTCGAGACGCCGGTGGTGGTGCAATTCGACGAGCCCTCGCTGCCGATCGCACTGGGCGGACGGCTGGCCGGTGTGACGGCGCTGAGCCCGGTGGCGCCGCTGGACGAGGCGGTGGCCCTCGCCCTGCTCGACGACTGCGTCGGAACGGTGGGAGGCGAGGTGCTGTTACATTGCTGCGCGCCGGAGTTGCCGTGGAACATGTTGCGGGACAGCAGCTTCGGTGCCGTTTCGGTGGACGCGGCCACCCTGGCCGCGGCGGATCTCGATGGCATCGCCGCCTTCGTCGAATCGGGTCGCGCGGTGATGCTGGGCGTGGTCGCCGCCAGCGCTCCGCCGCGGCGGCCGTCGGCCGAAGAGGTGGCCGCCGCGCTGGTGGCGGTGACGGATCGCCTTGGCTTCGCGCGCTCGGCGCTGCGCGACCGCATCGGCGTCACCCCCGCGTGTGGTCTGGCCGGCGCGACGCCCGAGTGGGCCCGCCTGGCGATCGGGCTGGCCCGCCGGGCGGCGGAGGCGTTCGCGCAGGACCCCGACGCCATTTAGCCATCGCTTGAAAACCGATCGCCAGCAAACACGCGGCGACTACCATCTCGACAATGGTCATGAGCGAACTTGCGGACTCCTGCACCCTTTGGACGGGCTTTGACGTATCGATCGTCGCCCGCAGTTACGCGCAATTCACCGGCATCCTCGCCGGGTTTGCCTTCGTCGTCATAAATCTCGTAATCGATCGCGCCTACCGGCGCCGCGGCGAGGGTCGTCCGCTGGAGCCGCGTGAGGTCGAGCACGAGACGCAAGTGGGAATCGCCTTGGTCTGTGCGTTTCTGGGCCTGTTTCTGACCACCCTGCGATACGCCTTGCTGGCCGGCGAAAGCGGATGCTCGCTGACCGAGGGACGGGCCGCGTCGGCGGAGGTGCTCACCGCTGTCTCGTTCGCCGCCTCCATCTACATGCTGCTCAACGCGATCGTGCAGTTCTTCTCGGGCTCGGCGGGCGTGCTCGCCAAGCACTGCGTATTCGTTCTGGTGGTGCTCGTTCCGCCCATTTCGGTGTTCCTCGTCGAAGACACGCTCACACACCTGGCGCTGGCGCTGGGTGATCCGGACAAACACCAACCGCTGCAGCCGCTGTGGGATTGGGCCGTGCGGCTCGCGATTCCGATACCGCTGGCGGTCGGATTCGTCGGCGCGGTCGCGTGGTTCCTCGGGATCAACAGGCGGCGTTCGGAAGAACCCGTCGGCCGCTTCGCGCGACAATTCCGAACGACCGTCCCGTACATCACGGTGGTCGTGGTCGCCGCCGTGATGGTGCGGTCGGTCGTGAAATTGCGCTACGCGAACACCGCCACGCATATCAGTCCGGGCGAGGCCTGGATATGGGTCGGCGTGCTCAGTGTTGCTTTGCTGATTCAGGCTGCCGCTTTGTCAATTCAAAAAGGCGTGGAAGTTCCATTCGGCGGTTTCCCGGACAAGACCGAACCGGCGACCTGAGTTTCGGGCCGCCTTGCGGGCGTGGTGTCGGCGGCCTCGGATAGCCTGCGAGGGTGAGCTCGCCACAAGCTGATCCGGTGTCACCCGAGGTTCGGCGCAAGTGGCAGGAACTGGCCGGTGCGGTCCGCGAACACCAGTTCCGCTACTACGTCAAGGACGCTCCGATCGTCTCCGACGCCGAATTCGACAAGATGTTCAACGACCTTGTCGCGCTTGAGGATCGTCATCCCGAGCTGCGCGTCCCGGATTCCCCGACGCAACTGGTCGGTGGGGCCGGCTTCGCCACCGACTTCACCGAGGCCGAGCACCTCGAGCGGATGCTGAGCCTCGATGACGTCTTCGACCGCGACGAGCTGATCGCCTGGAGCAACCGCGTCGAGAACGAGATCGGCCGCGACCCGCACTACCTGTGCGAACTCAAGATCGACGGCGTCGCGTTGTCGCTGGTGTATCGCGACGGCCGGCTGGAACGCGCCGCCACGCGCGGCGACGGACGGGTGGGCGAGGACGTGACCCTCAACGCGCGCACCATCGACGACGTGCCCGAACGGCTCAGCGCCAGTGACGACTTCCCGATTCCCGCGGTGCTCGAGGTGCGTGGCGAGGTGTTCTTCCTGCTCGCCGATTTCGAGGCCCTCAACGCCAGCCTGGTCGAGGACGGCAAGGCGCCGTTTGCCAATCCGCGCAACAGCGCGGCCGGGTCGCTGCGCCAGAAGAACCCGGCGGTCACCGCCCGGCGCCGGCTGCGGATGATCTGCCACGGCGTCGGCCGCACCGACGGGTTCTCGCCGAAAACCCTGCACGAGGCCTACACGGCGCTGAAGGCCTGGGGACTGCCGGTAGCCGAGCAGACGACGCGGGTGCACGGCCTGGCCGCGGTCGAAGAGCGGATCGCCTACTGGGGCGAGCAGCGCTACGACCTGGCGCACGAAATCGACGGCGTGGTGATCAAAGTCGACGACTTCACGCTGCAGCGCCGGCTGGGGACGACATCCCGGGCGCCGCGGTGGGCGGTCGCGTACAAGTACCCGCCGCAGGAAGCCCAGACCAAGCTGCTCGACATCCGCGTGAACGTCGGGCGCACCGGCCGCGTCACGCCGTTCGCGTTCATGACGCCCGTCAAGGTCGCCGGGTCGACGGTGGGCCTGGCCACCCTGCACAACGCCGCCGAGGTCAAGCGCAAGGGGGTGCTGATCGGCGACACCGTGATGATCCGCAAGGCCGGTGACGTGATCCCCGAGGTGCTCGGCCCCGTCGTCGACCTGAGGGACGGGTCCGAACGCGAATTCGTCATGCCCACAACGTGTCCCGAATGCGGCACGACGCTGGCCCCCGCCAAGGAGGGCGACGCCGACATCCGGTGTCCCAACGCTCGGTCCTGCCCGGCGCAGCTGCGGGAGCGCGTCTTTCACGTCGCCGGTCGGGGCGCGTTCGACATCGAGGGGCTCGGCTACGAGGCGGCCATCGCGCTGCTCAAGGCCGGGGTGATCGCCGACGAGGGGGACCTATTCACCCTCACCGAGGACGACCTGTTGCGCACCGAGCTGTTCCGCACCAAGGCCGGCGCCCTGTCCGCCAACGGCAGGCGGCTGCTCGACAACCTGGACAAGGCCAAGGCGGTGGCGTTGTGGCGCGTGCTGGTGGCGCTGTCCATCCGCCACGTCGGGCCGACTGCCGCGCGCGCCCTGGCCACCGAGTTCGGCAGCCTGGACGCGATCATGTCGGCGTCCACCGAGCAGCTGGCCGCGGTCGAGGGTGTCGGCCCGACAATTGCCGCCGCGCTCACCGAGTGGTTCACCGTCGACTGGCATCGCGCGATCGTCGACAAGTGGCGGGCCGCGGGGGTGCGGATGGCCGACGAGCGCGACGCCAGCGTGGCCCGCACCCTGGAAGGGCTGACCGTCGTCGTCACCGGCTCACTGACCGGTTTCTCGCGTGACGAAGCCAAGGAGGCGATCATCGCGCGCGGCGGGAAGGCCGCCGGTTCGGTGTCGAAGAAGACCGACTACGTCGTCGCCGGCGACTCGCCGGGCTCCAAGTACGACAAGGCGGTCGAGCTCGGCGTGCCGGTCCTCGACGAGGACGGTTTCCGCAAGCTGTTGGCCGAGGGGCCGCCGAAAACCCCGGCGGACTAACCCGGGCCCGCACGGCCATCCGGCGATAATTAGCCCGCATCGCCCCGGCAGTCCTATCGTGGGCGCTATGACGCAGACGGCCGAGGCGTACGCGCAGACGTCACCGTGGTCGCCCCGCGAGGGCGAGATTCTGGCGGTGACGCTGCGCCTGCTGCAGGAACACGGCTATGACCAGCTGACGATCGACGCCGTCGCCGCCGCCGCCCACGCGAGCAAGGCCACCGTGTATCGGCGCTGGTCCTCGAAGGCCGAATTGGTGTTGGCCGCCTTCACCGAAGGGGTCCGCCTGGTCGCCGTCGCGCCCAACACCGGCACGCTGCGCGGCGACCTGCTGAGCCTGGGGGAGACGTGTGGTCAGCATGGCCGCGAGCACGCCAGCACCATCCGCGCGGTGATGGTCGAGGTGTCGCGGCACCCGGCGCTCAACGAGGCCATGCAGGAGCAATTCCTCAAGCAGCGCAAGGCGTTGATTCAACACGTGCTGCGTCAAGCCGTCGATCGCGGTGAGATCACCGAGGACGTGATCAGCGACGAGCTGTGGGATCTGTTGCCCGGCTATCTGATCTTCCGGTCCATCATTCCCGGCCGGCCGCCCACCCGCCGCACCGTCCAAGCGCTTGTGGACGGGTTTCTCATCCCGGGTTTGACCAGAACCAAGGGGTAACCGCGCGTTAACCGCCGAGGCGGAATGTGTACGCGCGCGTCTCTTGTGCAGTACGGTCCAGTACCGTACTGTCATAGCTGTTGATCACGCCCGGCCCGCCGGCAGCCGCCGTCGCGCCGGGGGTGATCTGGTCGCCCGATGATCGAAAGGTGAACGGGTGAAGGGGATTTCGGTGACCTCACTGGTCAGGCGAGGGTGGATGGTGCTGGTCGCGGTGTTGGTCGTCGCGCTCGCCGGGTTCGCCATCTACCGCCTGCACGGAATCTTCGGCTCGCACGACACCACGTCGGCCAACAGCGGCCTGTCGAACGAGATCGTTCCGTTCAACCCCAAACGGGTGGTGCTGGAGGTCTTCGGCGCGCCCGGCGCGACCGCGACCATCAACTACCTTGATGTCAACGCCCAGCCCCAGCAAGTCAAGGACGCGACGCTGCCGTGGTCGTTCACCATCACCACGACGGAGCCGGCCGTCCTCGGCAACGTCGTCGCGCAGGGCAACGGCGACACCCTCGGCTGCCGCATCACCGTCAACGGCGAGGTGAAAGACCAACGCACCGTTGACAAAGTCGACGCCTACACCTACTGCCTGGACAAGTCCGGATGAGCGACCAGCAAGAGTCGCGGAGCTTCGTCCCGCGCAGCATCCGCCGGCTGGCCTTGCCGATCCTGCTCTTCTGGGTGGCGCTGGCCGCCATCACGAACATCGCGGTGCCGCAGCTGGAAGAGGTTGGCAAGACCCACAACGTCGCGCTGAACTCACCCGACGCACCGTCGCTCAAGGCGATCAAGCGCATCGGCGAGAAGTTCCACGAATTCGACACCGACAGTTCGGCGATGATCGTGCTGGAAGGTGACCAGCCGCTCGGCGCGGACGCGCACCGCTTCTACGACGAACTGGTCCGCAGGCTCGAGCAGGACAAGAAGCACGTCGAACACGTGCAGGACTTCTGGGGCGACACCCTGACCGCGGCCGGGTCGCAGAGCGGCGACGGCAAGGCCGCCTACGTCCAGCTGTTTCTCGCGGGCAACCAGGGCTCGGCGTTGGCCAACGAGGGTGTCGGCGCGGTGCGCGACATCGTCGAGCACCTGAAGCCGCCGCCCGGTGTCAGGGCGTATGTGACCGGTGCGGCGCCGCTGATTTCCGATCAGTTCGACGTCGGCAGCAAGGGAACCGCGAAAGTCACCGCGATCACCGTCGGCGTGATCGCCCTGATGCTGTTCTTCGTTTACCGATCGTTCCTCACCACGCTGCTGGTGCTCGCCACGGTCTTGATCGAGATGTCCGCGGCCCGAGGCCTTGTCGCGTTTCTCGGAAACGCCGGCGTCATCGGGTTGTCGACCTACGCGACGAACCTGTTGACGCTCTTGGTGATCGCCGCGGGAACCGACTACGCGATCTTCTTCGTGGGCCGCTACCAGGAGGCGCGTGGCACCGGTGAGGATCGCGAAAAGGCCTTCTACACCATGTATCACGGGACGACGCACATCGTGCTGGGTTCCGGGCTCACCGTCGCCGGCGCGGTCGCCTGTCTGAGCTTCACCCGGCTGCCCTACTTCCAAAGCCTGGGCATCCCCGCCGCGCTTGGCATCGTCGTCGCGCTTTTCGCCGCGCTCACCCTGGGGCCGGCCATCCTCACCCTGGGCGCCAAGGTCGGCATCTTCGACCCCAAGCGGGCGATCAGAACGCGCGGCTGGCGGCGGATCGGCACCGCCATCGTCCGCTGGCCCGGGGCCGTGCTCGCCGCGGCCTGCGCGCTGGCGCTGGTGGGGCTGATCGCCTTGCCCGGGTACAAGACCAGTTACGACACCCGTCCCTACATGCCCGCCAGCGCGCCGGCCAACATCGGGTACACCGCGGCCGAGAAGCATTTCTCGCGGGCCCGGCTCGAGCCCGAATTGCTCATGGTGGAAACCGATCACGACATGCGCAATCCGGAAAGCATGCTCATCCTGGACAAGGTGGCCAAGGCGGTGTTCCACGTTCCCGGCGTGGCGCAGGTGCAGACCATCACCCGGCCCTTGGGCACCCCACTGGTTCACAGCTCGCTCGCGTTCGTGGTCAGCAATTCCAGCGCGGCGCAGCAGGAAAACCTGACGTACCAACAAGATCGGGCCAACGACGCCCTCAAGCAGGCCAACGAGTTGAACAAGACCATCAACATCTTGAGGCAGCAATACGTATTGCAGCAGCAACTCGCCAACACCACCCACGACGAGACGCAGAGCTTCCATGACACGCTCGGCACGATCCAGGATCTGCGCGACAAGATCGCGAATTTCGACGACTTCTTCCGGCCGGTCCGCAGCTACTTCTATTGGGAGCGGCACTGTTTCGACATCCCGGTCTGCTTCGCGTTTCGCTCGCTCTTCGACGCGCTCGACGGCATCGACCAGCTCACCGAGAAGTTCGAAAACCTCACGGCCTCCCTCGACCAGCTCGACGCGCTGCAGCCCAAACTGGTGGCGCTGATACCGCCGCAGATCGACAGCCAGCAGACCAATCGTGATCTGACGCTGGCCAATTACGCCACGCTGTCCGGCATTTACGCGCAGACCGCCGCCGCGATCGACAACGCGACGGCGTTGGGGCGGGCCTTCGACGCGGCCAAGAACGACGACACGTTCTATCTACCACCCGACGTCTTCAACAACCCCGACTTCAAGCGCGGGCTCAAGCTGTTCCTCTCGCCGGACGGCAAGGCCGCTCGCATGATCGTCACCCATGAAGGCGATCCGGCTACGCCCGAGGGCATTTCGCACATCGATCCCATGGCCAAGGCGGCGCACGAGGCGCTCAAGGGCACGCCGATGGCCGACGCGGGAATCTATCTCGGTGGGACCGCCGCGACGTACAAGGACATTCAGGACGGCGCCAAGTACGACCTGATGATCGTGGCGTTCGCCGCGCTGAGCCTGATCCTGCTGATCATGATGATCATCACGCGCAGCCTGATCGCCGCGCTGGTCATCGTCGGCACGGTGGCCCTGTCGTTGGGTGCGTCGTTCGGGCTATCAGTCCTGGTGTGGCAGTACCTCTTTGGCATCCAGCTGTACTGGGTCGTGCTCGCGCTGGCGGTGATCCTGCTGCTGGCGGTCGGGTCCGACTACAACCTGCTGCTGATCTCCCGATTCAAGGAAGAAATACACGCCGGCTTGAACACCGGCATCATCCGGGCGATGGCGGGCTCCGGATCGGTGGTCACCTCCGCCGGCATCGTCTTCGCCGTCACCATGTGTGCGTTCGTGTTCAGCGGATTCCAGGTGCTCGGCCAGATCGGCACCACGATCGGCCTCGGTTTGCTGTTCGACACGCTGATCGTGCGCTCGTTCATGACCCCTTCTGTCGCAAGGATTCTCGGTCGCTGGTTCTGGTGGCCGCAGCGGGTGCGCCCGCGCCCGGCCAGCGCCATGCTCCGGCCGTATGGGCCGCGCCCCGCGGTGCGTCAGCTGCTGCTGTGGGAAGACGACGACCCGGTGGTGGCAGGTCAAGCGCGCCACGACCCGGTGGCGGCGCGAGCGCGCTAGCGCAGCATCGTGGCCACGATGCCGGCCAGGTAGCCCAGGCGGGCCACCTCCGACGGCCGGAACTCCGGGCCCGGGCGCCCCAGCACCACCGCCGTGTGCGGGTCCCCCAGCGGGGCGGCGACCATCGTGGTGTCCATGTCGCGCCACGCCTGCGGTACCCACTCGGCGGCGCCGTCCAACGTCGCGGCCCGTTCGATCGGGAGCCACGGGGCCGAAACCGCCCGCGTCTCCGGCGCGCCCCGGCTGGACGCCAGGCGCTCCAGCTCGTCGCCCGCACCGCGCACCACGGTGCACCAACTGACGCGCAGCACCCGGGGTGCCTCGTTGGCCAGCACCTGCAACCGCGACGCGCTGTCACCGGCCGCGGCGACGTGGTCGAGCAGCTCCAGCTCGCGGTGGGCTTCGAGCAGCCCGGTATGCGGACGCACGCTGTCCACCCGCACACCCGCAAGCGACTCCGCGGCGGTGATCAGCGTGTCCGGCATTGCCCCCGGCGGCAGCTCGATCACCAGGTCGTCGATCGCGTACCCCGAGCTGCGCTCCACCACGTCGAGCGACAAGATGTCGGCGCCCACCGAACCGAGCGCCACGGCCAGCGAGCCCAGGCTGCCTGGGCGGTCGACCAGCTCGATGCGCAATAGATAGGACGGCACGGCCAACACTGTTGCACAGCGAGGTGTCCACTGCATTTCTGCGGATAACCGGCGGCCGTGAACCCGGCCGCACCCTCGCGGCTAGGCTTTCGGATCGTGTCTGGAATCTCCCGCGACGAGGTGGCGCACCTGGCGCGGCTGTCCCGGCTGGCGCTGACCGATGCCGAGCTGGACAGCTTCGCGGGCCAGCTCGACGCCATCCTCACCCACGTCAGCCATGTGCAGGCGGTCGACGTCACCGGCGTCGAAGCGACCGGCAACCCCCTCAAGGACGTGAACGTCACCCGCCCGGACGAGCCGACCCCCTGCCTGACCCAATCCGAAGCGCTCGCCGAGGCGCCCGAGACCGCCGACGGCCGCTTCGCGGTGCCGCAGATCCTGGGGGACAGCGAGTGAACGAGATCATCCGATCCGACGCGGCGACCCTGGGCGCGCGAATCGCCGCGAAGGAGCTGTCGTCGGTCGAGGTCACCCAGGCGTGCCTGGACCAGATCGCCGCGACCGACGACCGGTACCACGCCTTCCTGCATGTGGCCGCCGACGAGGCGTTGGGGGCGGCGGCCGTCGTCGACGAGGCGGTGGCCGCGGGCGAGCGCCTGCCGTCGCCGCTGGCCGGGGTGCCGCTGGCGCTCAAGGACGTGTTCACCACCGTGGACATGCCCACCACCTGCGGGTCCAAGATCCTCGAGGGCTGGCGTTCGCCCTACGACGCCACCGTCACCACGCGGTTGCGCGCCGCGGGGATCCCAATCCTGGGCAAGACCAACATGGACGAGTTCGCCATGGGCTCGTCGACGGAGAACTCCGCCTACGGCCCGACCCGCAACCCATGGAACCTCGACCGGGTGCCCGGCGGCTCCGGCGGCGGTAGCGCGGCCGCGCTGGCCGCGTTCCAGGCGCCGCTGGCCATCGGGTCCGACACCGGCGGCTCCATCCGGCAGCCCGCGGCGCTGACCGCGACGGTCGGGGTCAAGCCCACCTACGGCACCGTGTCGCGGTACGGGCTGGTGGCGTGTGCGTCGTCGCTGGACCAGGGCGGCCCGTGCGCGCGCACCGTGCTGGACACCGCGCTGCTGCACCAGGTGATCGCCGGTCACGACACCCGCGACTCCACCTCCGTCGAGGCGTCGGTGCCCGATGTCGTCGGCGCCGCCAGGGCCGGGGCGGCCGGGGACCTCAAGGGCGTGCGCGTCGGCGTGGTGAAGCAACTGCGCGGCGACGGCTACCAGCCGGGGGTGCTGGCCTCGTTCGAGGCCGCCGTCGCGACGCTGACCGAACTGGGCGCCGAGGTGAGCGAGGTGGACTGCCCGCACTTCGAATACGCGCTGGCGGCCTACTACCTGATCCTGCCCTCGGAGGTGTCGAGCAACCTGGCCCGCTTCGACGCCATGCGCTACGGGCTGCGCGTCGGCGACGACGGCACGCACAGCGCCGAGGAAGTGATGGCGCTGACCCGCGCCGCCGGATTCGGGCCGGAAGTCAAGCGGCGCATCATGATCGGCACCTACGCGCTGTCGGCCGGTTACTACGACGCCTATTACAACCAGGCGCAAAAGGTGCGCACACTGATCGGGCGCGACCTCGACCGGGCGTACGAGTCCGTCGACGTGGTCGTGTCGCCCGCGACGCCGACCACCGCCTTCCCGTTGGGGGAGAAGGTGGACGATCCGCTGGCGATGTACCTGTTCGACCTGTGCACGCTGCCACTGAATCTTGCCGGCCACTGCGGGATGTCGGTGCCGTCGGGGCTGTCGCCCGACGACGACCTGCCGGTCGGCCTGCAGATCATGGCGCCCGCGCTGGCCGACGACCGCCTCTACCGCGTCGGCGCCGCCTACGAGGCCGCCCGCGGGCCGCTGCCGTCGGCCATCTGACTTTCGCTGCCGTGCCGGTGGCGCGCAGGGCAAGATAAGGGCATGCGGATCGGAATTCTCACCGGAGGCGGCGATTGCCCGGGGCTGAACGCCGTCATTCGGGCCGTGGTGCGCACCTGCGACGCCCGGTACGGCTCGTCGGTGGTCGGCTTTCAGGACGGGTGGCGCGGGTTGCTGGAAAACCGGCGCATCCAACTGCAGAACGACGACCGCAACGACCGGCTGCTGGCCAAGGGCGGCACGATGCTTGGCACCGCCCGGGTGCACCCGGACAAACTGCGCGCCGGGCTGGACCAGATCAAGCAGACGTTGGACGACAACGGCATCGACGTGCTCATCCCCATCGGCGGTGAAGGCACCCTGACCGCCGCGCACTGGCTGTCGGAGGAAAACGTGCCCGTCGTCGGCGTGCCGAAGACCATCGACAACGACATCGACTGCACCGACGTCACTTTCGGCCACGACACCGCACTGACGGTGGCCACCGACGCCATCGACCGGTTGCACAGCACCGCCGAATCGCATCAGCGGGTGATGCTGGTCGAGGTGATGGGCCGGCACGCCGGCTGGATCGCGCTTAACGCCGGCCTGGCGTCCGGCGCGCACATGACGCTGATTCCCGAGCAGCCCTTCGACGTCGAGGAGGTGTGCCGGCTGGTCAAACGCCGCTTCCAGCGCGGAGATTCGCACTTCATCTGCGTGGTCGCCGAGGGCGCCAAACCCGTGCCGGGTTCAATCTCGTTGCGCGAGGGCGGACTTGACGAGTTTGGCCACGAAAAGTTCACCGGTGTCGCCGCGCAGCTGGGCGCCGAGGTGGAGAAGCGGATCAACAAGGACGTCCGGGTGACCGTGCTGGGCCACGTCCAGCGCGGGGGCACGCCGACGGCCTACGACCGGGTGCTGGCCACGCGGTTCGGCGTCAACGCCGCCGACGCGGCACACGCGGGGGAGTACGGGCAGATGGTGTCGCTGCGGGGGCAGGACATCGGCCGGGTGGCGCTGGCCGACGCGGTGCGCCAACTCAAGCTGGTACCCGAGAGTCGCTACGACGACGCCGCCGCCTTCTTCGGCTGAGGGCGACGGCTCGAGTTTGCGGCCGAGTGGCCAGCTTCGACGCGGCGGCCCAAATTCGTGGTTTCCGAAACGCTTGCCGACGGTTATACGGGGGGTATGAGCAACCGCGGCTCGATTCGCGGACCCGTTCAGCAGCCCGCATCGTCGGCGGGACCACCGGGCCCGCCGGTTCGCCCGCAGCGTCCTCCCAGGTGGCGCGATCTCGACGCCCGGGCGCCCACCATGCCCCAGCCCTATCGAACAGCCCCATCGGTGCCCCGGCCACCCATCCGGCCCGCCCGACCCGCGCCAGTCGCGCCGCGGCCGCCCGGCGGGACCGCACTCGACGGCCTGGACCAGGGGCAACCCGCCGACTCCTCGGGCTTCAGCTGGCGCGACGTGGTCCACCGCGTGACCGGCGTCGACCTGGGTCCCGGCAAAGCCGCTCAGTACACGGCGGAGCTCCGCAACCGCATCCGCGCGGACGTGGGCGGCGCGTTCCCCATCGCCGTCCTCAACCTCAAGGGCGGTGTCGGGAAGACCTCGGTCGTGGAGTTGCTCGGGTCGACGTTTGCCGACGTGCGGCGCGACCGGATCATCGCCGTCGACATCGATGCCGGGGACCTGGCGGAGCGGCATGGCCGGCTGAATCCGCTGGGGATGGCCGACCTGCTCAGGGACAAGACGGTCACCGACTATCCGGACATCCGGGCGCACACCTACATGAACAACTTCGGCCTGGAGGTGCTCGGCCTGCCGGATTACGCGCACACCGATTGGCGGCTCGAGCGCCGCGACGTGGTCAAAGCGTTCTCGCTGCTGCGCAACCACTATTCGGTGATGCTGCTGGACTGCGCCAAGGCGCTCAACTCGGGCGTGATGGACGCCGTCTTACCCGAGGCGCGGGCGCTGGTCGTGGTGACCAGCACCTCGATCGATGCGATACGAAAGACGGCGACCACGCTGGATTGGTTGGGCAACAACGGATATCAGGCTTTGGTGCGGTGCACCATCCTGGCGGTCAACCACGTCGAGCCGGCCAAGGTGGAGGTGTTGGCCGCCAACGAAATCGAGCGATTGTCCGCGCGCATCGCCGCGACGGTGGTGCTGCCGTTCGATCGGCACATCCACGAAGGCAAACAGATCGAGCTGGATCGACTGAGCAAGGAAAGCCGGCGCTGTTACCTCGAGATGGCGGCCGTGCTAGCCGACATGTTTCCCGGTAGGGGATCCGAGCCCGACCGATTGCCAAGGCCGCGCTCGCCGCACTGGCCCTGAGTTCGCCCGGTCACCCGCAAGCGGGCGGTTCCCCCGCCGACGCGCCCACTACGATCGACGGCATGAGTGTTGCCGCCAGCGCCGATCTCATGGATTACGACGAGGTCATCGACCGTTTCGACCCCGTCCTCGGCCTCGAGGTGCACGTCGAGCTGTCGACGGTCACCAAGATGTTCTGCGGCTGCTCCACCGCGTTCGGCGCCGAACCCAACACCCAGGTCTGCCCGGTGTGTCTCGGACTGCCGGGGTCGCTGCCGGTGCTCAACCGCACCGCGGTGGAATCGGCCATCCGGATCGGGCTGGCGCTGAACTGCGAGATCGTGCCGTGGTGCCGCTTCGCCCGGAAGAACTACTTCTACCCGGACATGCCGAAGAACTACCAGATCTCCCAGTACGACGAGCCGATCGCCATCAACGGCTACCTGGACGCGCCGCTCGAAGACGGCAGCACGTGGCGGGTCGAGATCGAGCGCGCGCACATGGAGGAAGACACCGGCAAGCTGACCCACCTGGGCAGCGAGACCGGCCGCATCCACGGCGCGACGACATCGCTGCTCGACTACAACCGCGCCGGCGTGCCGCTGATCGAAATCGTGACAAAGCCCATCGTCGGCGCCGGGGCCCGGGCGCCGCAGATCGCCCGCGCATACGTCACCGCCTTGCGAGACCTGTTGCGCGCCTTAGGCGTATCCGACGTCCGGATGGACCAGGGCTCGATGCGTTGCGATTCCAACGTGTCGCTGATGCCGACGGGAACCACCGAATTCGGCACTCGCACCGAGACCAAGAACGTCAACTCGCTGAAAAGCGTTGAGGTCGCCGTCCGTTACGAGATGCAGCGGCAGGCGGCCGTCCTCGCGTCCGGCGGCCGGATCATCCAGGAGACCAGACACTTTCACGAGGCGGGATACACCAGCCCGGGCCGCGCCAAGGAGACCGCTCAGGACTACCGCTATTTCCCCGAGCCCGACCTGGAACCCGTCGCGCCCAGTCGCGAGTTGGTCGACCAGCTGCGCCAGACCATCCCGGAGCTACCGTGGCTGAGCCGCAAGCGAATCCAGCAGGACTGGGGCGTCTCCGACGAGGTGATGCGCGATCTGGTCAACGCCGGTGCCGTGGAACTGGTCACCGAGACCGTCAAGCACGGCGCCGCCAGCGAGCAGGCGCGCGCCTGGTGGGGGAACTTCTTGGTGCAGAAGGCCAACGAGGCCAATATCGGCTTGGACGAACTGGCCATCACGCCGGCTCAGGTCGCCGCGGTGATCGCCCTGGTGGACGAGGGCAAGCTGTCCAACAAGCTGGCCCGCCAGGTCGTGGAGGGGGTGCTGGCCGGCGAGGGCGACCCCGAGCAGGTGATGAGCGCCCGCGGCCTCGAGCTGGTGCGCGACGATTCGGTGACACAGGCGGCGGTCGATGAGGCGCTGGCCGCCAATCCCGATGTGGCGGAAAAGATCCGCGGCGGCAAAATTGCCGCGGCGGGCGCGATCGTCGGCGCGGTGATGAAGGCCACCCGCGGGCAGGCCGACGCGGCGCGGGTGCGCGAACTGGTGCTGGCCGCCTGCGGGCAGGGTTGACGAAGGCCGGGTTTCGCTAGGTCTTGTCGTCGTTGTTGCGCGGGAAGCCGCCGCCCTGCGGGAACAGCGGGAACACCACGTCGTCGAGCTTCTCGGCGTCCCCGGCGGTCTTGTTGACCGTTGCGCCCCAGACGTTTCCGTCCGGTGACATTCGCAACGCCCACGCGTGGGCGTGCGTGTCCTTGCGCACCACGTCGGGTTCGCCGGTGACCGCGCCCGTCGCCGGAGCCAGCCGCACGGCCACCGTCAGCTTGGTGTTGATGAGGTTGACCAGCACGGTCCCGTCCATCGCGGCGCAGCCGGCCACCCCGGGCTTGTCCGGCCAGGTCCACACCGTGGAGACCTCCGAGGCTTTGGTGATGCGCTGCAACCGATCCGCCGTCGGCGTGCGGTCGGCGACGTAGAGCGAGCCGTCCACCGGGTCGATGCACAGCCCGCCGCCGGAGCCCACACCCGACAGCGCCGTCGTCGGCGGCGCCTGACCGATGGTTGTCGGCTGCTCGATCCGAAGGACCTTGCCGGCCAGCGATTTGGGGTCGGCGGCCGCCGCCGGGTTGCCCGCGTCGCCGGTCATCACCACCAACGTGGTGGGGCTGGTGAAGATCAGCGCCCCGCTGTTGCCGGTCGCGCCCTTGGGTATCCCGGTGAGGATGTCCTTGGGGATGTCGCCGTCGGCGATCCGGATCACCCGATTGTCGCTCGGCGTGCTGATGTAGGCGTACATCAGCCGGTCTTGGGTGTAGGTCGGCGACAGCACGATGTCCATCAGGCCGCCGTCCCCGGACGGGTCGACCGGGATGACCATCTTCACCTTCGGCTCGGCGCTGACCGAGATCTCCTTGACGGCGCCGGTGGTGCGCTCGGCGACGAGCGCGGTTTTGCTGTCCGGCCCCATGATCAGGCCGCTGGTGCTCTCCAGGCAGCCCTGCATGACGCCGGGCGCCGGGCAGGCCTTCGGGAACGGCGTGGGCGGCAGCGGCGGTGGCGGGGGAGGCGTCGAGCTGGGTTGGGGCTTGAGCTCGGGGTTGGTGGTGAACGGCTGCGATTGCGCGTCGTTGAACCGCGCGCACCCGCTCGCGACCAGCATCGTCGCGCAGAGCGCGGCGATCCCGCACCGAACCGAGCGCCGTAGTCGCATGACCGACAGGCTACGGATAGTGCGCCCGCCGCCGCCACACGCATGCGCCGGGCCGCCCGGGGCGGCATGATCGGCACCCTTTTCTCGGCGGTCGGAAACCGCCGGATTCGGCCGTTTTCGACCGCCCGCAGCGTCCCGCACGGCCAATCCGGGCTTGTTTGGCGGGCAAACCACCGATTGCCTGGCGAAAGCGCCGCTCAAATCCCCAATTCGGCGCCAACTGCCCTTACCCTGACACCCGTGACCAGTCAACCGAATGACGGACATTGGCAGCGGCCCGGCGAATCCCCGGAGCCAACCCCGGGACGCCCCGCCACGGCGCGCGTGGTCGACCCCGAAGACGACTTGACGCCCGTCGGTTACCCCGGCGACTTCAACCCCTCCACCGGAACCACCACCGTCATCCCCTACATGGGCGACCACGCCGGCGCGGCCGGGTCCCGGGCGACGGGTTACCACGTCCTCGATCAGCAGGAGCCCTTGCCCTACGTGCAGCCGCAGGAGTCCCGGCACGCGGCCGCCGAGCCTGCCGAGATCGACGGGGACGAACACCACGGCCGGCTGCACGAAGTCGGCCGGCGCGGAACCCAGCACCTGGGTTTGCTGATCTTGCGGGTCGGCCTCGGGGTCGTGCTGGCGGCGCACGGGCTGCAGAAGCTGTTCGGCTGGTGGGGCGGCTCCGGCGTCGGCGGGTTCAAGAACTCGCTGTCCGACGTCGGCTACCAGCACGCCGACATCCTGGCCTACGTCAGCGCCGGCGGTGAGCTCGTCGCGGGCGTGCTGCTGATCCTCGGGCTGTTCACCCCGGTGGCCGCGGCGGGTGCGCTGGCGTTCCTGATCAACGGCATGCTGGCCACCATCACGGCCCGCCCGCATCCGCACACCTTCACGTACTTCCTGCCGGACGGGCACGAATACCAGATCACCCTGATCGTCCTGGCCGTCGCGGTCATCCTGTGCGGACCCGGCCGCTACGGTCTGGACGCGCGCCGGGGCTGGGCCCACCGGCCCTTCATCGGGTCGTTCGTCGCCCTGCTGGTCGGCATCGCCGCCGGCATCGCCGTGTGGGTGCTGCTCAACGGGGTCAACCCGATCGCCTGACCGTCACTGATAGGGGTTGGGCACGCGTCCCGAGCTGGCCTGCGTCAGCTCCGGAAGCGTCGCGAACGTCACCGCGGGCAGGCGCAGCTCCGCGCCGCTCTTGAGGTGCGCGCGGGCCCACGAGCCGCGGTGGAAGCGCAGCCCGTCGATCTCGTCCCACGGCACCGTCTGGCTGCCCAGCAGCGTTCGAACGGTCACGCCGTTATCGTCGGCGACGGTGCGCAGCCGCACGATCATGGCCGACAGCAGCAGGGGAATCAGCAGCAGCGGCGCCGAGGGCGGCCACAGCATCACCGGTATCAGCAACCCCAGCGTGGTGAATCCGACCGCCAGGTGCGCGATCGGGGACACCTTGATCACGACGGGTGTGTTCGAAGACGAACCGGTAGCCACCCGACCATCATTTCACCCGCAGCGATGCACCGGACCTCCGCGCGAGCCGACGGTAGCGGATTTGACTGCTGAGCTGTGCGAAGGCTACCGTCGGACGTTATGGATACCGCCGGACAGCCCGGGATGCTCGTAGTAATTAGTCGGCGCGTTGGTGCCTGACTAGCCTCTTCGGCATTTGAAGCTATCCAGACCAACGCGCAACCCTCGTGCAGCAGAAGAGCTGTCGGGGGTTTTTTGTTGCCCCAACGAGACTCCCAGAGTGAATAAGGACAAAAGACAGTGAGCGCACCCACCAGGCAGCACGCCACCTCGCCACAGCGTGCCGCCGACGTCGCCTCCGACGCGGCGGAAACTCCCGCCGCCGCCCCCGCCAAAAAGCCGAAACGCGTTGGGCCCGAACAGCTTACCGGCGCCCAGTCGGTGATCCGATCGCTGGAGGAGCTCGACGTCGAGGTCATCTTCGGCATCCCCGGTGGCGCGGTCTTGCCGGTCTATGACCCGCTGTTCGACTCGAAAAAGCTTCGCCACGTGCTGGTTCGGCACGAGCAGGGCGCCGGCCACGCCGCGAGCGGTTACGCCCACGCCACCGGCAAGGTCGGCGTGATGATGGCGACGTCCGGGCCCGGCGCCACCAACCTGGTCACCCCGCTGGCCGACGCGCAGATGGACTCGGTGCCCGTCGTCGCCATCACCGGCCAGGTCGGTCGCACGCTGATCGGCACCGACGCCTTCCAGGAAGCCGACATCTCCGGCATCACGATGCCGATCACCAAGCACAACTTCCTGGTCCGCTCCGGCGACGAGATCCCGCAGGTGATGGCCGAGGCCTTCCACATCGCGTCCTCGGGCCGCCCGGGGGCGGTGCTCGTCGACATCCCCAAGGACGTCCTTCAGGGCCAGTGCACGTTCAGCTGGCCGCCGCGCATGGAGCTGCCCGGCTACAAGCCGAACACCAAGCCGCACAACCGGCAGATCCGCGAGGCCGCCAAGCTGATCGCCGCGTCCAACAAGCCGGTGCTGTACGTGGGCGGTGGCGTCATCCGCGGCGAGGCGACCGAGCAGCTGCTCGAGTTGGCCGAGCTGACCGGCATTCCCGTCGTGACCACCCTGATGGCGCGCGGCGCGTTCCCCGACAGCCATCGCCAGCACATGGGCATGCCCGGCATGCACGGCACGGTCGCCGCGGTGGCGGCGCTGCAGCGCAGCGACCTGCTGATCGCCCTGGGTACCCGCTTCGACGACCGGGTCACCGGGAAGCTCGACACCTTCGCGCCCGAGGCGAAAGTCATCCACGCCGACATCGACCCGGCCGAGATCGGCAAGAACCGCCACGCCGACGTGCCGATCGTCGGCGACGTCAAAGCGGTCATCACCGACCTGATCGCGATGCTGCGCCACTACGACATCCCCGGCAACATCGATATGACGGAATGGTGGGCCTACCTGGACAGCGTCCAGTCCACCTACCCGCTGAGCTACGGCCCGCAGAGCGACGGCAGCCTCGGGCCGGAATACGTCATCGAGAAGCTGGGCCAGATCGCCGGCCCGGACGCCGTGTACGTCGCCGGCGTTGGGCAGCATCAGATGTGGGCGGCGCAGTTCATCTCCTATGAGAAGCCGCGCACCTGGATCAACTCCGGCGGGCTGGGCACCATGGGGTTCGCCATCCCGGCGGCCATGGGCGCCAAGATGGCTCGCCCCGAGGCCGAGGTGTGGGCCATCGACGGCGACGGCTGCTTCCAGATGACCAATCAGGAGCTGGCCACCTGTGCGATCGAGGGCGTGCCGATCAAGGTGGCGCTGATCAACAACGGGAACCTCGGCATGGTGCGCCAATGGCAGACGCTGTTCTACGAGGAGCGGTATTCGCAAACCGATCTGGCCACGCACTCGCACCGCATCCCGGACTTCGTGAAGCTGGCGGAGGCGCTGGGATGCGTCGGATTGCGTTGCGAGCGTGAGGAAGACGTCGAAGACGTGATCAACCAAGCCCGCGCGATCAACGACCGTCCGGTGGTGATCGACTTCATCGTCGGCGCCGACGCGCAAGTCTGGCCGATGGTGGCCGCCGGCACCAGCAACGACGAGATTCAGGCCGCGCGCGGCATTCGTCCCCTGTTCGGCGACGAGAGCGAAGGGCACGCCTGATGAACACGCACACGCTGTCGGTGTTGGTCGAGGACAAACCCGGTGTGCTCGCGCGGGTGGCGGCGCTGTTCTCGCGGCGCGGATTCAACATCGAATCGCTGGCGGTCGGTGCCACCGAGCAGAAAGACATGTCCCGCATGACCATTGTGGTCAGCGCCGAGGAGACCCCGCTTGAACAGATCACCAAGCAGCTCAACAAACTGATCAACGTCATCAAGATCGTCGAGTTGGACGAGGACACGTCGGTGTCCCGGGAGTTGGCGCTGATCAAGGTGCGCGCCGACGCCGGCAGCCGCAGCCAGGTGATCGAAGCGGTAAACCTGTTCCGCGCCAAGGTGATCGACGTATCGCCGGAGGCGCTGACGATCGAGGCGACCGGTGATCGCGGCAAGATCGAGGCGCTGCTGCGGGTGTTGGAGCCGTTCGGTATCCGCGAAATCGTCCAGTCCGGAGTGGTGTCGTTGTCCCGCGGTCCGCGCGGCATCGCCACGGCCAAGTAATACACAAGGAGAAATTCAGAAGTGGCACTAGAAATGTTCTATGACGACGACGCCGACCTCTCGATCATCCAGGGCCGCAAGGTCGGGGTGATCGGTTACGGCAGCCAGGGGCACGCGCACTCGCTGAGCCTGCGCGACTCCGGTGTGCAGGTGCGCGTCGGGCTCAAGGAGGGTTCGAAGTCGCGGGCCAAGGTCGAAGAGCAGGGGCTGGAAGTCGACACCCCCGCCGAGGTGGCCAAGTGGGCCGACGTCATCATGCTGTTGGCGCCCGACACGGCGCAGGCCGACATCTTCAAGAACGACATCGAGCCCAACCTCTCCGAGGGCGACGCGCTGTTCTTCGGGCACGGGCTCAACATCCACTTCGACCTGATCAAGCCGCCCGGCAACGTCACCATCGCGATGGTCGCGCCGAAGGGGCCCGGGCACCTGGTGCGCCGCCAGTTCGTGGACGGCAAGGGCGTGCCCTGCCTGATCGCGGTCGACCAGGACCCGACCGGCGAGGGCGAGGCGCTGGCGCTGTCCTACGCCAAGGCCATCGGCGGCACCCGCGCCGGCGTCATCAAGACCACCTTCAAGGACGAGACCGAGACCGACCTGTTCGGTGAGCAGGCCGTGTTGTGCGGTGGCACTGAGGAATTGGTGAAGACCGGTTTCGACGTGATGGTGGAGGCCGGTTACCCGCCGGAGATGGCCTACTTCGAGGTGCTGCACGAGCTCAAGCTGATCGTGGACCTCATGTACGAGGGTGGCATCGCCCGGATGAACTATTCGGTGTCCGACACCGCCGAGTTCGGCGGTTACCTGTCGGGTCCGCGGGTCATCGACGCCGGCACCAAGGAGCGGATGCGCGAGATTCTGCGCGACATCCAGGACGGCACGTTCACCAAGAAGCTGGTGGCCAACGTCGAGGGCGGCAACAAGCAGCTGGAGCAGCTGCGCAAGGAGAACGCCGAGCACCCGATCGAGGTGACCGGCAAGAAGCTGCGCGACCTGATGAGCTGGGTCGACCGGCCGATCACCGAGACGGCGTAGCCTCACGCGGGCCGCCGGTCCGCGAAACTTAAACCACGGCGACCGTTTACGGCGTGTCGTGTGCGTGGTTTAAGTGTCGCGAAGGCGGCCCGCGACCTCGAGCACGCGGCGGGTCATGTGGTCCAGGGCGTTCTCGGTGGCCTCGTCGAATTCGTGGATGTTGTCGTGCGTTGAGACCAGGCTGACCCCATACGGATTGCCGTCGACGAACTTGCACGGGTCGGTGTAGCCGGGCGGGACGATGATGCCGCCGAAATGCATCAGCGTGATGTAGAGCGACAGCAAGGTCGTCTCCTGACCGCCGTGCAGGGTGTTGGACGACGTGAAGGCCGCGTACACCTTGTCGGCGAGCTTGCCTTCGGCCCACAACCCGCCGAGCGAGTCGAGGAAGTTGCGCAATTGCGCGGCGGGAGAACCGAAGCGGGTCGGTGAGCCGAAGATCACCGCGTCCGCCCACACGATGTCCTCACCCGTCGCCGCCGGAAGGTCCTTGGTCGCTTCGTAATTGGCGGTCCAGGCCGGGTTCTGGGCGAACGATTGCGGGTCGCGGGTTTCGGCGACGTGTCGAAGGCGGACTTCGGCACCCGCGGATTCGGCCGCGGTGGCGACGCGTTGCGCCATCGCGGTGCCATGCCCGGTGGCCGAGTAGTAGATGATCGCGAGTTTGGTCACATGGGCATGGTAGGACTGTGCGCGCCATCGCGGGTCGGCGCAGTTCACGGCAGTGGTGAGCGCCTCGATGCCAGCCGATAGGCTGGCCGGGTGAATCTGCCTGTTGTATTGATCGCCGACAAACTCGCCCAATCGACCGTCGCCGCCCTGGGAGACCAGGTCGAGGTGCGCTGGGTGGACGGGCCGGACCGGGAGAAGCTGCTGGCCGCGGTGCCGGAGGCCGACGCGCTGCTGGTGCGCTCGGCCACCACGGTCGACGCCGAGGTGCTGGCGGCCGCCGCCAAGCTCAAGATCGTGGCCCGGGCCGGGGTGGGGCTGGACAACGTCGACGTGGACGCCGCGACCGAGCGCGGCGTGCTGGTGGTCAACGCCCCGACCTCGAACATTCACAGCGCCGCCGAGCACGCGTTGGCGCTGCTCCTGGCAGCCGCCCGGCAGATCCCGGCCGCCGACGCCTCGCTGCGCGAGCACGCGTGGAAGCGGTCGTCGTTCAACGGCACCGAGATCTTCGGCAAGACGGTCGGCGTGGTGGGCCTGGGCCGGATCGGGCAGTTGGTCGCCCAGCGCTTGACCGCCTTCGGCACCCACCTGGTGGCCTACGACCCCTACGTGTCGCCGGCCCGGGCCGCGCAGCTGGGCATCGAACTGCTGCCGCTCGACGACCTCCTGGCCCGCGCCGACTTCATCTCGGTACACCTGCCGAAGACGCCCGAGACGGCGGGCCTGATCGGCAAGGAAGCGCTGGCGAAGACCAAGCCGGGCGTCATCATCGTCAACGCCGCCCGCGGCGGCCTGATTGACGAGGCCGCGCTGGCCGAAGCCGTAAGCAGCGGACACGTGCGGGCGGCCGGCATCGACGTGTTCGCCAAGGAGCCGTGCACCGATAGCCCGCTGTTCGAGCTGCCCCAGGTGGTGGTGACCCCGCACCTGGGTGCGTCGACCTCCGAGGCCCAGGACCGGGCGGGCACCGACGTCGCCGAGAGCGTGAAGCTCGCGCTGGCCGGGGAATTCGTTCCCGATGCCGTGAACGTCGGCGGCGGTGCGGTCAACGAGGAGGTGGCGCCCTGGCTGGACCTGGTGCGCAAGCTCGGGGTGCTGGCCGCCTCGCTGTCCGACGGGCCGCCGGTATCGGTGTCGGTTCAGGTGCGCGGCGAGCTGGCGTCCGAAGACGTTGAGGTGCTGAAGCTTTCGGCTCTGCGTGGGCTGTTCTCGGCGGTGGTGGAGGGTCCGGTCACCTTCGTCAACGCGCCGGCGCTGGCCGAAGAGCGCGGCGTCACCGCCGAGCTCGCCACCGCCTCCGAAAGTCCGAACCACCGCAGCGTCGTCGACGTCCGCGCCGTCGCTCACGACGGCACCGCCGTCAACGTCGCCGGCACGCTGTCCGGGCCGCAGTTGGTGGAAAAGATCGTGCAGATCAACGGCCGCAACTTTGATCTGCGCGCCCAGGGCACCAACCTGGTGATCAACTACGCCGATGAGCCCGGGGCGCTGGGCAAGATCGGCACCCTGCTCGGTTCGGCGGGCGTGAACATCCAAGCCGCGCAGCTGTCCGAGGACGCCGAAGGCCCGGGCGCGACGATCCTGCTGCGGCTGGATCGGGACGTGCCGAGCGAGGTGCGGTCGGCGATCGGCGCGGCGGTGGGCGCGAACAAGCTTGAGGTGGTTGATCTGTCGTGAGGCTCGCGGTGATCGGCGGCGACGGCATCGGGCCGGAAGTCACGGCCGAGGCCGTCAAGGTCCTCGACGCGGTGCTGCCCGGTGTCGAAAAGACGGAATACGACCTGGGCGCCCGGCGGTATCACGCCAGCGGTGAACTGCTGCCGGAATCGGTGCTCGCCGAGCTGCGCCAGCACGACGCCATCCTGCTCGGTGCGATCGGCGATCCGTCGGTGCCCAGCGGCGTGCTGGAGCGGGGCCTGTTGCTGCGGTTGCGTTTTGAGCTGGATCATCACGTCAACCTGCGACCGGGGCGGCTGTATCCCGGGGTGAGCAGCCCGCTCGCCGGAAACCCCGGCATCGACTTCGTCGTCGTGCGCGAGGGCACCGAAGGCCCATACACCGGCACGGGTGGTGCGATCCGAACCGGCACGCCCCACGAGGTGGCCACCGAGGTCAGCCTCAACACGGCGTTCGGCGTGCGCCGCGTGGTGGCCGACGCATTCGAACGCGCGCAGCGCCGCCGCAAACACCTGACGCTGGTGCACAAGACCAACGTGCTGACCTTCGCCGGCAAGCTGTGGGCGCGGATCGTCGCCGAGGTCGGGCAGGACTACCCCGGCGTCGAGGTCGCCTACCAACACGTCGACGCCGCCACCATTTTCATGGTCACCGACCCCGGGCGCTTCGATGTGATCGTCACCGACAACCTGTTCGGCGACATCATCACGGACCTGGCGGCGGCGGTGTGCGGGGGAATTGGCTTGGCCGCCAGCGGAAATATCGACGCCACCCGGACCAATCCATCGATGTTCGAGCCGGTGCACGGCAGCGCGCCGGACATCGCGGGTCAGGGCATCGCCGACCCGACCGCCGCGATCATGTCGGTGGCGTTGCTGCTCGCCCACCTCGGTGAGGACGAAGCCGCTAGCCGGGTGGACCGGGCGGTCGAGACCTATCTGGCGACGCGTGGGAACGAACGGCTCGCCACCACCGGAGTCGGCGAACGGATTGCCGCCGCGCTGTAGTTTCCAGTCCCGGCGGGAGCAACCGCGCCGGCACCAGCGGCACCGCGGCGACCGGGAACAGTCCGCACAGTATCCACGCGTTCGGATATTTCGCGGCGGTGATCAGCGCGCCGAACAGCGGTGGCGCGACGCCCGCCATCACCCGTTGCGTGGTGTTCTGGATGCCCAGCGCGCGGCCACTCCAGAAGGGTCCGGCGAATTCGGTGATGGCCGTGGCCTCTAACCCGTTGTCGAGCACGGCGATCACCGAGATCACCACCATCAGGGGCGCCTGATAGCCCGAGTTCAGAAAGTCGGCCCAGGCCAACAGGAACAGGGTGACGGCGGCGGCGATCGCGATGATGCGGACCGGTCGCATCCGCGACCCGATCCGGTCCGACCAGCGGCCCACCAGGACGCGGCCGATCGCGCCCAGCAGCTGCGAGAGGGTGACCAGGCTGCCGGCGGCCGCGACCGACCAGTGCAGATTCTTGATCAGCCAGACCAGCATGAACGTCACGGTTACCGTCTGCGGCACCATCATCAGACCCGCCACCGCGTGAATTCGCCACAGTGTCAACGATCCTCGGTACGGGCTGGCGAGTTCCGAGACGGTGGCGTCGGCCCGCGGCTTTCGGGGCGGATCGATGATGCCGACCGCGCTGGCCACCGCGCCCAACGCGCACGCCAACGCGGTGAACCTGAGCCCCGAGCTGGGGCCGTGCTCGGCCAACTCCGGAATCACCAGTGCCCCCAAGGCGATTCCGAGGGGTTGCGCGGTTTGGCGGAAGCCCATGGCCAGGCCGCGTTGCTCCGGCGGGAACCACGCCGACACCAGCCGCCCGCCGGCGGTGTTGCAACTGGCCGCGGCCATGCCGCCGAGGAACAGGTAGACGGCCATCAGCACCATCGAATGCGCCGACGCTGCGGCGAAGGCCGCCACCGCGGTGAGCGCCGAGCCCGCGGCCATCACCAGACGCTCGCCCACCCGGTCCAGTACGTAGCCCCACAACACCAGGGTGACCACCATGCCCCAGCTGGGCATCGAGGAAAGCAGACCGGCTTCGTCGAGCGGGATTCCGCGCGCTGATTGCAGCGAGGGAATGAGGAACGCGACGCCGTTGATGAAGAGGAAGGAACTCGCGGTGGCGATCAGCGATACCACCATGATGGACCAGCGCCCGGCCGCGCCCAGCTCGCGCGTGGGGGCCGCGTCCGTTTGCATTCCCCATGCTTGCACAAACAGGTGAAAATGCTGGTGAGGCTTGCGCGGCGGCCTCAGATGCGATGCCCGGCTATGCCGCCTGCTACGCCTCATTAGTAGGCTCAACGAAATGCGCCTTGGTCGAATCGCCAGCCCCGACGGTGTCGCCTTCGTCAGCATCGAGGGCGAACTCGCCGATCCCGCTGCAATGGTCGCCCGCGAAATCGCCGAGCATCCCTTTGGCACGCCGAACTTCACCGGCCGGTCGTGGCCGCTTGCCGATGTGCGGCTGCTGGCCCCGATATTGGCGAGCAAGGTGGTCTGCATCGGCAAGAACTACACCGATCACATCGCGGAGATGACCGAGCTGACCGGCCCGGCGGCGCCGGACCCCATCATCTTCCTCAAGCCCAACACGGCCATCATCGGCCCGAACGTGCCGATTCGGTTGCCGGCCAACGCATCACCGGTGCATTTCGAGGGGGAGTTGGCGGCCGTCATCGGCCGGCCCTGCAAGGACGTCTCGGCCGCCGAAGCCGCCGACAGCATCCTCGGCTACACCATCGGCAACGACGTGTCGGCCCGCGACCAACAGAAGGCCGACGGCCAATGGACCCGGGCGAAAGGGCACGACACGTTCTGCCCGGTCGGGCCGTGGATCGTCACCGATGTCGACCCTGCGGACCTCGAAATCCGAACCGAGGTCAACGGCGAGGTCAAGCAACACAGCCGGACCTCGCTGATGATCCACGACATCGGTGCGATCGTTGAATGGATCTCGGCCGTGATGACGCTGCTGCCCGGCGACCTGATCCTCACCGGAACCCCCGCCGGCGTCGGTCCGATCGAGGACGGCGACACCGTCGCCATCACCATCGAGGGGATCGGCACGCTGTCCAATCCCGTGGTCCGTAAGGGAAAGTCGTGACCGACGAAACGAAAGTCCGCGTCAGGTTCTGCCCGTCGCCCACGGGCACCCCGCACGTCGGGATGGTTCGCACCGCGCTGTTCAACTGGGCCTATGCCCGGCACACCGGCGGCACCTTCGTCTTTCGCATCGAGGACACCGACGCCG
Organism: Mycobacterium sp. ACS4054; assembly: GCF_001667275.1. Taxonomy (GTDB): domain Bacteria; phylum Actinomycetota; class Actinomycetes; order Mycobacteriales; family Mycobacteriaceae; genus Mycobacterium. Next base: position 59,915 of record NZ_LZHV01000060.1, on the reverse strand, counting down.
AACGTGACAGCGAGGAAAGCTATCTGGCGCTGCTCGACGCGCTGCGTTGGCTCGGCCTGGACTGGGACGAGGGCCCGGAGGTCGGCGGGCCCTACGGCCCGTACCGCCAGTCGCTGCGCAAAGAGATCTACCGCGACGTGGTGGCCAAGCTGCTCGAGGCGGGCGAGGCCTACTACGCGTTCTCGACCCCGGAAGAGGTCGAGGCGCGCCACATCGCGGCGGGCCGCAACCCGAAACTGGGTTACGACAACTTCGACCGGCAGCTGACCGATGCGCAACGCGCCGCGTTCCTCGCCGAGGGCCGCAAGCCGGTGGTGCGGCTGCGGATGCCCGACGAAGACCTCGGCTGGAACGACCTCGTGCGCGGGCCTACCAACTTCGCCGCGGGCTCCGTGCCGGACTTCGCGTTGACCCGCGCCAACGGAGATCCGTTGTACACCTTGGTCAATCCGTGCGACGACGCGTTGATGAAAATCACCCACGTGCTGCGGGGCGAGGACCTGCTGCCGTCGACCCCGCGGCAGCTCGCGCTGTACCAGTCGCTGATCCGGATCGGCGTCGCCGAGCGCATCCCGGAGTTCGCCCACCTGCCAACGGTATTGGGGGAGGGAACCAAGAAACTCTCCAAGCGCGACCCGCAGTCGAACCTGTTCGCCCACCGCGACCGCGGCTTCATCCCCGAGGGGCTGCTCAATTACCTCGCGCTGCTCGGCTGGGCCATCGCCGACGACCACGACCTGTTCACTCTCGACGAGATGGTGGCCGCCTTCGACGTCGTGAACGTCAATTCCAATCCCGCGCGGTTCGACCAGAAGAAGGCCGACGCGCTCAACGGCGAGCACATCCGGATGCTCGAGCCGGCGGACTTCGCCGGCCGGTTGCGTGCCTACTTCGAGGCGCACGGCCACCGCCTCGGATTGGACGAAGCTGCGTTCGCCACGGCCGCGGACCTGGTGCAGACGCGCATCGTCGTGCTCGCCGACGCGTGGGAGCTGCTGAAGTTCCTCAACGACGACGAATACGCCATCGAGCCCAAGGCCGCCGCCAAGGAACTCGGGGCGGACGCGGCCGCGGTGCTGGACGCGGCGCTGACCGCGCTGGACGGCGTGGCGGACTGGACGACCGCCGACATCGAGTCCGCCCTCAAGTCCGCGCTCATCGACGGCCTGGGCCTCAAACCGCGCAAGGCCTTTGGCCCGATCAGGGTCGCCGCCACGGGAACGACGGTCAGCCCGCCGTTGTTCGAATCGCTGGAGCTGCTCGGCCGCGAGCGCAGCTTGCTGCGGCTACGCGCCGCGCGCGAAACGGTCGGCGGGTAGGCGAAGACCTCGCGTGCGGATTGTGTGCCGAGTCTTTGGTAGTCTGCTCTGCGGTTTACAAAGGCCGACAACGGCGGGCAGCGGCGGTCTCCCGAGCAGGGTGAAAAGGCTCGCTGACCAGCGGTTTTAGGCAGCCAATGGGGTATGGTGTAATTGGCAACACAGCTGATTCTGGTTCAGCCATTCTAGGTTCGAGTCCTGGTACCCCAGCAAAATCTCGCCACCTCAAGCGATTAGGTGGGCTACCGGGTGTGAGCTATGCTGGCACTCCGGATCGTCTCTGGATCGTTTCTTGGCCCCGTCGTCTAGCGGCCTAGGACGCCGCCCTCTCACGGCGGTAGCGTGGGTTCGAATCCCATCGGGGCTACAAAATTATTGACCGGTTCCTAACACAGCCGGTGCCGTGGAGCCGCCCACCGGCATGGCCGGCAGCCCGAGTTTGCGGTGGTCCCACGAGCGGGCGCGCTGGGCCACGATGCGCACGCAGACGCGCTTGTTCATCATCTGCTCCACGAAGGGCTTCATGTCGTCGGTGTAGGGGCCCGTGTAGCGCTCCCAGACGCTGACCCCGACCCGGTGCGCTACGTCCGGATCGTCGACGATCTCCGCGACGCCCTCGAACGACACCCCGCGCAGCGTGTCGTAGGTGTGCCCGTCCTCGATCAGGAAGCTCACCCGCGGATCCCGGTTGAGGTTGACCGCCTTCTGCGACTTGGCCTTGGTCTCCAGCCAGATTTCGCCGTCGACGACGGCGTACCACATCGCGGTCAGATGCGGCTGACCGTCGGGGCCGATGGTGGCCAGCGTCCCGGTGCGGCTCTTGTCGACGAAGTCCGCGATTTCGTCCGGGGACATGACGATGCTCGCGCGCTGATTCGTTCCCATGGCGGTCAGTCTGTCAGGACAAGTTCGTCGCGTGTGCACCGGTGGCGTTCAGTGTGCGCCGACGGCATCGGGTGTGCGTGTGCGGCGGGATTTTGGCGATTTCACCGCCGTAGTCACACCCGCGGCGCCATCGATGCACACTCGACTCGGCCCTACAGCCGCCGCGTCAGCGCCTCGGCGGCCGACAACAGATCGGCGGCCCAGCGTGCGCCGGGCCGACGGCCGATCCGGTCGACCGGTCCCGACACCGAGATGGCCGCGACGACGGCACCGCGGCTGTCGCGCACGGGAACCGAGACGCTCGCGACTCCGGGCTCACGCTCGGCCACGCTTTGCGCCCAGCCGCGTCGCCGCACCTCGGCCAGCGTGCGCTCGGTGAACTTGGCCGTCGGGAGCACCGCCTTCTGGGTCGCCGCGTCGCTGTGGGCCAGCAGCACCTTGGCGCCCGAGCCCGCCGTCATCGGCAACCGCGCCCCGACCGGGACCGTATCGCGAAGGCCCGCAGCGGGTTCCAGGGCCGCCACACACACCCGGGCGGTGCCCTCCCGGCGGTAGAGCTGCACGCTCTCCCCGGTGGTCTCGCGCAACAGGGGAAGCACCCCGGCGCTGGCGGCCAGCAGCGGATCGTTGACGTGAGCGGCGAGCTCGCTGACGGCCGGCCCGAGCCGCCACCGCCCTTCGTCGTCGCGGGCCAGCAGGCGATGGACTTCGAGTGCGGCGGCCAGCCGATACGCCGTGGCCCGGGGCAGCCCGGTGCGCTCGCACAGTTCGGCCAATCCGCAGGGGGATTGGGCGATCGTGTGCAGCAGGCCCACGGCTTTGTCGAGGACGCCGATGCCGCTATGCTGTCTCACAAGAAGATACTAGCGTCTCGCATTCTGAGATCACAGCCCATGGTCGATCGGCGAGCCGCGCGTGAGGGAATCGAGGCGAATTCGCGATGGGATCCGGCAAGCCGCGCACCCTGGCCGAAAAGGTGTGGGAGGACCACGTTGTGGACAAAGGAGAGGCTGACGCGCCAGACCTCATCTACATCGATCTGCATCTGGTGCACGAGGTCACCAGCCCGCAGGCTTTCGACGGGCTGCGCCTGGCCGGCCGGGGAGTGCGGCGCCCCGACCTGACACTGGCCACCGAGGACCACAACGTGCCGACCGTCGACATCGACAGGCCGATCGCCGACCCGGTGTCGCGGACCCAGGTCGAGACGTTGCGCCGCAACTGCGCCGAATTCGGCGTTCGCCTCTATCCGATGGGCAATATCGAGCAGGGCATCGTGCATGTCGTCGGGCCGCAGCTCGGTCTGACCCAACCGGGAATGACGGTGGTGTGTGGGGACAGTCACACCTCGACGCACGGCGCCTTCGGCGCGCTGGCGATGGGCATCGGCACCTCGGAGGTCGAGCACGTGCTGGCGACCCAGACGTTGCCGCTGCGGCCGTTCAAGACGATGGCGGTCAACGTCGACGGGGAATTGCCCGCCGGTGTGACGGCCAAGGACATCATCCTCGCGTTGATCGCCAAGATCGGCACCGGCGGCGGGCAGGGGCACGTGATCGAATACCGCGGCGGCGCCATCGAATCGCTGTCGATGGAAGGCCGGATGACGATCTGCAACATGAGCATCGAGGCCGGCGCCCGCGCGGGCATGGTGGCCCCGGACGCCACCACCTTCGAATTCCTGCGCGACAAGCCGCACGCGCCGCAGGGCGCGCAGTGGGACGCGGCGATGCGCTATTGGCGGGAGCTGCACACCGACCTCGGTGCCGTCTTCGACACCGAGGTCCATCTCGACGCGACATCGTTGAGCCCGTTCGTGACGTGGGGAACGAACCCGGGGCAGGGCGTGCCGCTGGCCGCGGCCGTGCCCGACCCGGAGCTGATGACCGGCGACGCCGAGCGGCAGGCCGCCGAGAAAGCGTTGGCTTACATGGACCTTCGACCGGGTACTCCGATGCGCGACATCGCGGTCGACACCGTGTTCGTCGGCTCTTGTACCAACGGTCGTATCGAAGATTTGCGGGTCGTCGCGGATGTGCTGCGCGGCCGCAAGCTGGCCCCGGGGGTGCGGATGCTCGTGGTGCCCGGCTCCATGCGGGTGCGCGCCCAGGCCGAAGCCGAAGGGCTGGGCGAGGTTTTCACCGCAGCGGGCGCCGAATGGCGACAGGCCGGCTGCTCGATGTGCCTCGGGATGAATCCGGATCAGCTGGCGCCGGGGGAACGGTGCGCGGCGACGTCCAACCGCAACTTCGAAGGGCGCCAGGGGAAAGGCGGCCGCACGCATTTGGTGTCTCCGGCGGTTGCCGCCGCGACAGCAGTTCGCGGCACCCTGTCCGCCCCGGCCGATTTGAACTGACCCAATCGAGTAAGAAGGCATCAGCATGGAAGCATTCACCACCCACACCGGCATCGGTGTGCCGTTGCGGCGGTCCAATATCGACACCGATCAGATCATTCCGGCGGTGTATTTGAAGCGCGTCACCCGAACCGGTTTCGAGGACGGTTTGTTCGCGAGCTGGCGCTCGGATCCCTCATTCGTGCTTAACCTCAGCCCCTTTGACCGGGGGTCGGTCCTCGTTGCCGGACCCGATTTCGGGACCGGGTCGTCGCGCGAGCACGCGGTGTGGGCGCTGATGGACTACGGCTTCCGGGTGGTCATCTCGTCTCGGTTCGGTGACATCTTCCGGGGCAACGCCGGCAAGGCGGGCCTGTTGGCCGCCGAAGTTTCCCAAGACGGCGTGGAACTACTTTGGAAGCTGATCGAGCAGAGCCCGGGACTGGAAATCACTGCCAATCTTCAAGATCGAAATATCACGGCGGGAACGACGGTGCTGCCGTTCAAGATTGACGACCACACCGCCTGGCGACTGTTGGAAGGGCTCGACGATATAGCCCTTACGCTGCGAAAACTCGACAAAATCGAGTCATACGAAGCCGCGTACCCGCAGTGGAAACCGCGCACTCTGCCCGCTCCCTGAACGGTCGAGAAGGCCGGAATTTTTTCTCGCCCACCTAACTAACCGGGCCGATTTCCAACTCCGCCACCGGTCAAGGGCGGCAACCGGATTGCGAAAACTTCGCAATGCCCGACCCTGAAATTGCGCGTGGCTCTTGGAAATTTGCTGGGTGAGGGTTTACCGTGTGCACTAGTCGGTTCAAATCGAGGACCACTAGCGTCGGAGGGATTGGATGAATAAGGCAGAGCTCATTGATGTGCTCACACAGAAATTGAACACCGACCGACGGCAGGCGACCGCTGCCGTCGAGAACGTCGTCGACACGATTGTGCGCGCGGTGCACAAGGGCGACAGCGTGACCATTACCGGGTTCGGTGTTTTCGAGCAACGGCGTCGCGCGGCCCGGGTGGCCCGCAACCCGCGTACGGGCGAGACGGTGAAGGTGAAGCCGACCTCCGTCCCGGCGTTCCGTCCCGGTGCTCAATTTAAAGCGGTTGTCTCTGGCGCACAGCGTCTCCCGTCGGAAGGACCTGCAGTGAAGCGTGGTGTAGTTTCAAGCGGCGCGGCCAAGAAGACCGCTGCCAAGAAGGCCCCCGCCAAGAAGGCCGCGGCGAAGAAGGCCCCGGCCAAGAAGGCCGCGGCGAAGAAGGCTCCCGCCAAGAAGGCTCCGGCCAAGAAGACCGTCGCCAAGAAGGCTCCGGCCAAGAAGACCGTCGCCAAGAAGGCTCCGGCCCGCAAGGCTCCGGCCAAGAAGGCCGCAACCAAGGCTCCGGCCAAGAAGACCGCCGCAAAGAAGGCTCCGGCCAAGAAGGCCGCCGCGCGTCGCGGTCGCCGCTAGGCGGCAGTAGATCAAACGCGAATACCCTTCGGGTCGCAGCGATGCACCCGAAGGGTATTCGCGTGTTATGCCCGCACGTTGGCGGCCAGCGCGCCGCCGATGTGGTCGGCCGCCACCATCTTGCCGCCCGACAGCGACAGCACCCAGGTGCTGCCCTTGTGGTTGCGTGACTTGTCCGGGCGGACACCGTCCCGTTCACACCACCACGCGATCAAGTCGGGAATCACCTTGCCCTGTGTGCAAATGACCGGTGTGCCTTGCTGCCCGGCGATGTCGAGGACCCGACGCCGGGCACGTTTGGGGCTTTTGGCGTAGGACTCCTCGGTGAGGGTCGGCTCGTTGTGCACGGTCACGCCCAACTCCTCGGCCAGCGGTTCCACCGTCTGGTGGCAGCGCAGCCGGTCGGCGGCGTACACGTCGGTGGCGCCGAAGGCCAGCAGCTGCGGAACCAGCGCCTCCGCCTGGGCGCGTCCCCGTTTGTCCAGCGGTCGCTGGGTGTCGTCGCCCTTGAAGCGGGACTTCCGGCCGGCCGTGCCGTGCCGCACCACCACCACGGAGTGCGTGTCGGCGGGATGTTTTGTGAAGTGACGCAACATCTTTCGATCGTGAGAATAGCTGAGCATTTTCAACGCGTCGGTTATCGGGACCCACACCAATTCGTCGACCTCGTTGCCGGGGGTGAACTCACCGCCGGTGCTGCGCGCAGCCCAGTAGTACACCTTTTTGACGCCCGCCTCGATCGGGTAGCTCACCATGTCGAGCCGCCTGCCCAGGATGGCGTGCTGCCCCGTCTCCTCGCACACTTCCCGCACCGCGGCGACGGGCGCTGTCTCGCCGGGGTCCACCTTTCCCTTCGGCAGCGACCAGTCGTCATAGCGGGGGCGGTGGATCACCGCGATCTCGAGGCCGGGGTTGGCCGAATCGGTCGGTCGCCACAGCACCGCTCCGGCGGCGTGCACGATCCGGCTTCCCGAACGCGAGCTCTTGGTCGGCAAATCAACTCCTGCAGGTCAATTCGGTCGGGGCCGCGCGGTGCGGCCGGAGAACAACCGTAAATCACCGCACAGGGGGTTACGGACTGCGGTGCCGCTCCATCAACGACACTTGGTGATCGCGCACGGTGTGGCCCTCCTGCGGCGACGCGATCCACTGCCCGTCGGACCCCAGCTCCCAGCAGCGGGTGGACGGATCCAGCGCGGACTCGAACAGGTCGTCCAGGTATGAGGTCAGCCGCGGATCCTTGACCTGAACCAACGCCTCGACGCGCCGGTCGAGGTTGCGGTGCATCATGTCGGCGCTGCCGATCCAGAACTCGTTGATGCGATTGAAATGCATGATGCGCGAATGCTCCAGGAAGCGACCGAGGATCGAACGGACCGCGATGTTCTCGGAGAATTCTTCGGCGCCGGGGCGCAGCGCGCAGATGCCGCGCACCACCACCTCCACCCGCACGTCCGCCATCGACGCGCGATACAGCGCGTCGATGACCTGCTCGTCGACGAGGGCGTTCATCTTCAGCCGGATCCGCCCGTTGCCGTGTTCGCGGTGGGCGGCGATCTCGCGCTCGACGCGTTCGATGATGCCGGTGCGAATTCCGTGCGGGGCCACCAGAAGATTGCGGTAGGAGACCTTGCGCGAGTAGCCCGTCAGCGAATTGAACAGGTCGGTCAGGTCCGCGCCGATCTCGGGCGACGCCGTCAAGAGCCCGACGTCCTCGTACAGTCGCGCCGTCTTGCCGTTGTAATTGCCGGTTCCGATATGGCAATAACGGCGAATCGCCGAACCCTCGCGGCGCACCACCAGGCAGGTCTTGCAGTGCGTCTTGAGCCCGACGTAGCCGTAGACGACGTGCACGCCCGCCTGCTCCAGCGTTCGCGCCCAGCGAATGTTGGCCTGCTCGTCGAAGCGCGCCTTGATCTCCACGAGCGCCACCACCTGCTTGCCCGCCTCGGCGGCGGCGATGAGCGCCCGAACGATCGGCGAATCGCCGGATGTGCGGTACAGCGTCTGCTTGATCGCCAGCACATTCGGATCGGCCGCGGCCTGCTCGATGAATCGCTGCACGCTGGTGGAGAACGATTCGTACGGATGATGAAGCAGCACATCGCCTTCGCGCAGCGTCGCGAAGATGCTCCTGGGCGTCTCGCGATCGACGAATGCGGGGCTGGTGGCGGGTACGAAAGCCGGGTCTTTGAGCGCCGGTCGGTCTACGCTGTAGACCTGCCACAACGACGACAGGTCCAGCAGGCCGGGCACCTCGATGACGTCGCCCGGATTCACGTCGAGTTCGCGCAGCAGCAATTCCAGCATGCTCTCGGTCATGTCGTCGGCGACCTCGAGTCGCACCGGGGACCCGAATCGCCTGCGCGCCAATTCCCGTTCCAGGGCTTGCAGCAGGTCTTCGTCGCGGTCCTCTTCGACCTCGTAGTCCGCGTTGCGGGTGATGCGGAAAGCGTGATGCTGAACGATCTCCATGCCCGGGAACAGCACCGGCAGGAAGGCCGCGATCAGCTCTTCCATTGGTAGGTAGCGGATTATCCCGGACCCCTCGGCCTCGTCCGTATGGCCGCGGGCGCCCAATTCGACGAAGCGATCGACGTTGTTGGGCACCTTCACCCGCGCGAAGTGCTGGCCGCCGTCCTCGGGTTGGCGCACCATCACCGCCAGGTTCAGGCTCAGGCCGCTGACGAAGGGGAAGGGGTGGGCGGGGTCGACGGCGAGGGGAGTCAGCACGGGGAAGACCTGATCGTGGAAATAGGTCGACAGTTCGTCGCGCTCACCCTGGTCCAAATCGGCCCACGTGACTATATGTATGCCTTCCTCGGCGAGCGCCGGGCGCACCGAATCGAGGAACACCCGCGCGTGCCGGGTCGCGATGCGTTGGGTCTGCTCGCCGATGAGGGCCAGTTGCTCGCGCGGCGTCAGGCCGTCGGCCGAGCGAACCGACAGCCCCATCTCGTCGCGGCGCTTGAGACCGGCGACGCGGACCATGTAGAACTCGTCGAGGTTGGAGGCGAAGATGGCCAGGAACTTGGCTCGTTCCAGCAGGGCCAACGAATTGTCGGCGGCCAGCGCCAGCACGCGGGCGTTGAAGTCCAGCCAGCTCAGTTCCCGGTTGAGGTAGCGGTCTTCCGGCAGGTCGGTGATGGCGGACGGCGTCGCGGCGGGCGGTGCCGCCACGGCCGAGTCTGGATGCCACAAATTCTCGTCGGGGCGCGCCTCGGCTTCGGTTTCAGTCACCCTGCGATCATTGCTCATCACGCGCCGATGCTGCTAGCGCTCGACTGACATCCATTCCCCGTTGGGACGACGTTCACCCCGACGACAGGTGCCGCCAGGTTCACTGCTGCACGAGCGCCCGGGCGGTCTTGGCCCCGACCCCAAGCCGGCGCGCGGCGGCGAGGTCGTCGGGGGTGTCGACGTCGCAGCGCAGGCCCGGCCACGCGCCGGTCAGTTCGATCGCACCCGAACGCCGATGCCGCGCCGCCGAATCGGCGCCGAACTGCGGATCGAGCTGGGCGCCGAAGGCGAAGAGGGCGGCGGTTCCGGTCGCCAGCCGGTCGGCGACGAAGCTGCGCCGGTGCTGCCGCGCCGCGGTGATCGCCTCGGCCAGCTCCTGCGTCTGCAGCGCGGGCAAATCGCCTTGCAGCACAACGATATTCGGGAAGAACCCGCCCACCGCCCGCTCCGCGGTGGCGATGGCGTTGTTCAGCGGGTCGCCGTGCCCCTCGGGCGTCGGGTCGGCCAGCACCTCGGCCCCCAGCTCGGTGGCCGCCGCGGCCGCGGCCTCGTCGGGTGTGACGACCGTGATGGAACCCAACGCATCAACGCGGGTGGCGGCCGTGAGGGTGTCGATCAACATGGCGAGCACCACGCTCTCCCGGGTGCGCGCCGAGAAAGCCGGGGCCAGCCTCGTCTTGGCCGCGGCCAACCGCTTGACGGCGACAATCAGGGCAACGTCTTTACCGGCGTCGTCGGCTCGTATGCCGCTCATGACATCTCATCCTGCCAGCGACGGACGCGCTGGCTCGCCTGACGTCCGCTGATCTAGGGTGTAGCGGCTGCAACACGCTGGAGAAGAAGACGGGGGTGGTCGATGACCGGCTCAAAGGGCGCCGTCGCGGTCATGGGCGCCGGCGCGTGGGGCACGGCGCTGGCCAAGGTGCTCGTCGAGGCCGCGGAACCGGACGCGGAGGTCACGCTGTGGGCCCGTCGCTCTGATGTGGCGGACCGCATCAACGCCACCCGATCCAATCCCGACTATCTGCCCGGCACGGCGCTGCCGGCCGGCATCCGCGCCACCACCGACGCGGCCGATGCGCTCGACGGCGCCTCGACCGTGCTGCTGGCGGTGCCCGCTCAGACGATGCGCGCCAACCTGGAGGGGTGGGCGCCGCTGCTGCCCGACGGCGCCACCCTGGTCAGCCTGGCCAAGGGCATCGAGCTGGGCACCCTGATGCGGATGAGTCAGGTCATCGTGTCGGTGACGGGGGTGGACCCGGCGCAGGTCGCGGTGATCTCCGGACCGAACCTGGCCAGCGAGATCGCCGAATGCCAGCCCGCCGCCACGGTCGTCGCGTGCAGCGATTCCGGCCGCGCCGTCGCGCTGCAGCGCATGCTGAACACCGGCTACTTCCGCCCCTATACCAATAGTGATGTCGTCGGCACCGAGATCGGCGGCGCCTGCAAGAACGTCATCGCGCTCGCGTGCGGCATGGCGGCAGGCGTCGGGCTCGGCGAAAACACCGCGGCCGCGATCATCACCCGGGGTCTGGCCGAGATCATCCGGTTGGGGATCGCGCTCGGCGCCAAGGGCGCCACGCTGGCCGGCCTGGCCGGGGTGGGCGACCTGGTGGCGACGTGCACGTCGCCGCAGTCGCGCAACCGGTCCTTCGGCGAACGCCTGGGCCGCGGCGGGACGATGGAGTCGGCGATGCAAGCGGGCGGTGGCCACGTCGTCGAGGGCGTGACGTCGTGTGAATCGGTGCTGGCGCTCGCGTCGAGTTACGACGTGGAGATGCCGCTCACCGACGCCGTGCACCGGGTCTGCCACAAGGGGCTGTCGGTGGACGAGGCGATGGCCCTGCTGCTGGGCCGCAGGACCAAGCCCGAGTGATCGTCGACCGAAACCCCAGCTAGCGACCCGCCACCCGGCCCGAGCGCCGCGCAACCGGTAGCCTCTTTAGGTTGTGAGTGCCAGCGGGAACCGCGTGCGCGTCGCCGTCGTCTTCGGCGGGCGCAGCAACGAGCACGCCATCTCGTGCGTGTCCGCGGGCAGCATCCTGCGCAACCTCGACCCGCAGCGGTTCGAGGTGGTCGCGGTCGGCATCACCCCGGAAGGGTCGTGGGTGCTCACCGACGGTGACCCGGACGCGCTGGCCATCACCAACCGGCAACTGCCCGAGGTCACGGCTCAGTCAGGCACGGAGCTGGCCCTGCCGGCGGACCCGGGCCGCGGCGGCCAATTGGTCTCCCTGTCGCCCGGGGCCGGTGAGGTGCTGACGTCCGTCGACGTGGTGTTCCCGGTGCTGCACGGTCCCTACGGCGAGGACGGCACGATCCAGGGTCTGCTGGAACTGGCCGGGGTGCCGTACGTCGGCGCGGGCGTGCTGGCCAGCGCTGCGGGCATGGACAAGGAGTTCACCAAGAAGCTGTTCGTCGCCGAGGGGCTGCCGGTGGGCCCGTACGCGGTGCTGCGCCCGTCGCGCTCGACCCTGCGGCCCGAGGAGTGCGAGCGGCTGGGCCTGCCGGTGTTCGTCAAGCCCGCCCGGGGCGGCTCCTCGATCGGGGTCACCCGGGTGTCGAGCTGGGACGAGCTGGCCGCCGCCGTCGCCCTGGCGCGCCGCCATGACCCGAAGGTGATCGTGGAGGCGGCGATCACCGGCCGCGAGCTGGAGTGCGGAGTGCTCGAAATGCCCGACGGCACAATCGAAGCCAGCACGTTGGGTGAGATCCGGGTGGCCGGGGTGCGGGGACGTGAGGACTCGTTCTACGACTTCGCCACCAAATATCTCGACGACGCAGCCGAATTGGACGTGCCGGCCAAAGTCGACGACGACATCGCCGACGCCATCCGGCATTTGGCGATCCGCGCTTTCAAGGCCATCGACTGTCAGGGTCTGGCCCGCGTCGACTTCTTCCTCACCGACGACGGGCCGGTGCTCAACGAGATCAACACGATGCCGGGGTTCACCACGATCTCGATGTACCCGAGGATGTGGGCGGCCAGCGGCGTGGACTATCCCACCCTGCTGGCAACCATGGTGGAAACGGCGTTGGCGCGGGGCGTGGGTTTGCGCTAGTGGCGATCGCGAGCGCGGCGTGGCCGGGCGAAGCGGGTCGCCACCATCGGCTAGTGGCGATCGCGAGCGCGGCGTGGCCGGGCGAAGCGGGTCGCCACCATCGGGCTAGTGGGCTGGCCCCGGGTTGATCGGCACCGCCGCGATGGTGTGGTCGATCAATTCGGAGAGTTGCTGGATGGGCGTCGGGCCCGACCCCGCCGGCAGCGTGAGCGCCACATACACCGGCCGGTCTACGGCATACCAGGTGGATCGGCCCGCGTCACCGGCGGATTGCTGCTCGGGACGCACCTCGAACCACTGCACCCGGTCGACGACCTGAATCGGGGACCCGACCACGAACTCGGCGGGGCGGTCGAGCCCGCAGCGCAGCACCACGGGCTGACTGTCCGGCCCGGCGCGCCACGCGGTGGCGCCCTGGGGCGCCGGCTGCGCGATGGGCGCGCGTTGATAGTCGCCGAGCCGCTGCGGCAGGGCCCCGGCCAGTGCCCGGCACGCGGGGCTGTCGGCCTGCGGCGCCGGGGCGGCCGCCAGGGCGACCGGTTGCGGCGGCGCCTGGCGGTTGGCCGCGATCACCAGGATCGCGCCGATCGCCACGACGGCCACGGCGACCGCGGCGATGATCAGCGCGGTCGGCGGTCCCTCATCGCCGGCGGGGCCGGTATCGGCGTCGGTCGTCACCGCCCGCGCACCTCCTATCTCTGGCACGACGGCGCGGGGCTCTACACTGGCGCGGGCCGCTCGCGCGGGCAGTTACTGAACTTACCGCAGGTCGGAGAGCGGATAGCGGCCCGCACGGGCCCGGACGCGCGGAGGAGGTGGCGTGCCCGACGACGCATCGAATCCCACCCTGCAGCAACTCGGTGAGTTCACGGTCATCGATCGGCTGGTGCGCGGCCGCCGACAGCCGGCCGCGGTCGCGGTCGGGCCCGGCGACGATGCGGCCGTGGTGCAGGCCAGGGACGGGCGGCTCGCGGTGTCGACCGACATGCTGGTGCAGGACCGGCACTTTCGGCTGGACTGGTCGACGCCCCACGACGTCGGCCGCAAGGCCATCGCCCAGAACGCAGCGGACATCGAGGCGATGGGCGCGCGCCCCACGGCGTTCGTGGTCGCGTTCGGCGGGCCCGGTGACACCCCGGTGGCGGAGGTGGACGCGCTGGTCGGCGGGATGTGGGACGAGGCCCAGCGCATCGGCGCGGGCATCGCCGGCGGCGATCTCGTCAGCTGCCCGCAGTGGGTGATCTCCGTGACAGTGCTGGGCGACCTGGACGGCCGCGCGCCGGTGCTGCGGTCCGGCGCCAAGGCGGGCTCGGTGATCGCGGTCGCCGGTGAATTGGGTCGCTCGGCGGCCGGGCTCTCGTTGTTCGGCAAGGGGATTGAGGGTTTCGACGCGCTGCGCCGCCGGCACCTGGTTCCCCAGCCGCCCTACGGGCAGGGGCTGGCGGCGGCGGCCGGGGGAGCCCAGGCGATGATCGACGTCTCCGACGGCCTGGTCGCCGACCTGCGCCACGTCGCCGAGGCGTCCGGGGTGGCGATGGACCTGTCGACGGCGGCGCTGGCCGCGGACCGCGACGCACTGAGCGCGGCGGCCGCCGCCGTCGGCGCCGACCCGTGGCCGTGGGTGCTGGGCGGCGGCGAAGACCACGCCCTGGTGGCCTGCTTCGCCGGGCCCGCGCCGGCCGGATGGCGGATCATCGGGCGGGTGCTCGAGGGCAAGCCCGAGGTGATTGTCGACGGGCGCGCGTGGACGGGCTACGCCGGCTGGCAGTCGTATGACCGTTAGGGTGGCGCGGTGAGTGAAAAGGGACCGCGATGACGGCGCGCCCGTTGGCTGAACTCGTCGAGCAGGGTTGGGCGGCGGCGTTGCAGCCGGTGGCCGATCAGGTCGCCGCGATGGGCCAGTTCCTGCGGGACGAGATCGCCGCCGGGCGCAGGTACCTGCCGGCGGGTCCGAACGTCTTGCGGGCGTTCACCTTTCCATTCGACGATGTCCGGGTGTTGATCGTCGGGCAAGACCCGTACCCGACGCCGGGACACGCCGTGGGACTGAGCTTTTCGGTGGCCCCCGACGTGCGCCCGCTGCCGCGCAGCCTGTCCAACATCTTCGACGAATACGTTGCCGACCTCGGTCACCCGCCGCCGTCGTGTGGCGATCTGACGCCGTGGGCCGAGCGCGGCGTGATGCTGTTGAACAGGGTGCTCACCGTGCGGCCCAGCAATCCGGCCTCGCATCGGGGCAAGGGCTGGGAGGCGGTGACCGAGTGCGCGATCCGAGCGCTGGCCGCGCGCTCGCAGCCGCTGGTGGCCATCCTGTGGGGCCGCGACGCCTCGACGCTGAAACCGATTCTCGCCGAAGGCAATTGCGTGGCGATCGAGTCGCCCCACCCCTCACCGCTGTCGGCGTCCCGGGGATTCTTCGGGTCGCGTCCGTTCAGTCGCGCCAACGAGCTCTTGACGGGCATGGGCGCCGACCCGATCGATTGGAGGCTGCCGTGACCGAGATGACCGCATTGCGGGCCCACCACCGGGGCGGCCCGGAACGACTCGTCGTGGAGCGCGCGCCCGTACCGACCCCGGCGCCGGGCGAAGTCCTGGTGGCCGTCCACGCCGCGGCCATCACGTTCGACGAGTTGACGTGGGACGAGACCTGGACCCGTGTGAGCCAGACACCGGTCATCCCGTCCCACGAGGTATCGGGCGTTGTCGGCGAGGTGGCGCCGGACGTGGCGGATTTCGCGCCCGGCGACGAGGTGTACGGGCTCATCGACTTCGACCGCGACGGCGCCGCCGCCGAATTCGTCTGTGTCCCGGCGGCGGACCTGGCCCCCAAGCCGTCGACGGCGTCGCACGCCGTCGCCGCCGCGCTGCCGATGCCCGGGCTGACCGCCTTGCAGGCACTGGTCGACCACGCCGGCGTGCAGCCCGGCGAGGCAGTGCTGGTGGTCGGCGGCGCGGGCGGGGTGGGCGCGCTGACGGTCCAGCTGGCTGCGATGCTGGGCGCGCGTGTCACCGCGACCGTGCGCAGCGACGCCGGCGACCTGGTCCGTGGATACGGGGCCACCCGGGTGATCGACGTGCGGACCGAGGCGCTCGACGACGCGACCTACGACGTCGTGATCGACACCGTCGGGGGTGACATGCTGGAGCGGTCGTTTCCCGCGCTGCGGCGCGGCGGCCGGTTGATCACCCTGTCGGCGCCGCCGCCCGCGGGCCGAGCCGACGAATACGGCGTCACGGCAACGTTTTTCATCGTCACACCCAATCGCGATCAGCTTGCCGAGCTCGCCGCGCTGGTCGACAGCGGACGGTTGCGCGTGGAAATCGCGCAGACGTTCCCCCTCGAAAGGGGGCGGGAGGCGTTCGAAAGCCGCAACCACCCGGGCCATCGCCCCGGCAAGACGGTCATTGTCGTCCGCGATTAGGGCGGTTCCGCGCAATTGCTTTGTAATCCCTTGTGCCACTTTGGTTTCACTGGTCACAGTGCGGGCTTTTTTGTCGGTGGGTGTTCCTAGAGTTGAGGCATGGGTGTCAGTAGTCGTGAGGAGATCGTCGAGGTCATCGACGCGCTCGACGACGACGCTGACCGCTTGTGTGAGTTGTCCTTTGACGTCCTCACCACCCCGGAGCGGCTGCGCGCCTTGGAGCGGGTGGAAAGCGTGGCCCGCCGGCTTCGGGCGCCTCAGCATGCGTTGATCAATCAACTTTCCGCGCAGGCCAGTGCCGAAGAGTTGGGTGGCTCGCTGCGGGTGGGGCTGGCCGACCGGTTGCGGATCACTAAGGCCGAGGCGGGCCGGCGCATCGAGGAAGCCGCCGACCTGGGCGAGCGCCGGGCGTTGACCGGTGAGCCGTTGCCGCCGAAGTTGAGCGCGACCGCGGCCGGTCAACGCGCAGGGCTGATCGGCGAGGGGCACGTCAAGGTGATCCGCGGCTTCCTGGCCCATCTGCCGGTCGAGGTCGACGCGTTGACTCGGCAGGCCGCCGAAGCCGACCTGGCCGTCAAGGCCGCCGGCTATCGCCCCGACGAATTGGCCACCTACGCAAAGCGGTTGATGGATTGGCTGCACCCCGATGGGGAATTCAGCGACGCCGAGCGGGCCCGCAAGCGCGGGATCAACCTGGGCGCGCAGGAGTGCGACGGCATGTCGCGCCTCAGCGGCCTGGTCACCCCGGAGCTGCGCGCGGCGATCGAGGCCGTGTTGGCCAAGCTGGCCGCCCCGGGCGCGTGCAACCCCGAGGACGAGATCCCGCTCGTCGACGCGGCCCCCGACCAGGATGCGGTGCGTCGCGATGTTCGCAGCCCGGCGCAGCGCAACCACGATGCCTTCCTGGGGGCGCTGCGCGGCCTGCTGGCCTCCGGTGATCTGGGTCAGCACAACGGCTTGCCGGTGTCGATCGTGGTCACCACCACGTTGCAGGATCTTGAGGCGGCCGCCGGTAAGGCGCTGACCGCGGGCGGCACCTTGGTGCCGATGGCGGATGTGATCCGCTGGGCCGGCCACGCTCACCACTACTTGGCGATCTTCGACGAAGGCAGGTCGTTGGCACTGCACCACACCAAGCGGTTGGCCTCCCCGGCGCAGCGAATCATGTTGTACGCCAGAGACCGTGGGTGTACCAGGCCGGGGTGTGATGCGCCGGCCTACCACAGCCAGGTCCACCACGTCACGGGCTGGCAAGCCACCCGCCGCACCGACATCGACGACCTGACCCTGGCCTGCGGGCCCGACAACCGACTCGCCGAAACGGGCTGGACCACCCGCACCAACGCCCGTGGCGAAACGGAATGGCTCCCGCCCGCGCACCTGGACCGTGGGCAACCCAGAACCAACAACTTCCACCACCCCGAAAGATTCCTCCGTGACACCGACGACGACGAACCCGTTTGACGTTACGACCCGTTTCGCCCGGCTTCGCCGCGCTCACGATCGGCGCGGGCTGTTGGCGGCGACCCGTTTCGCCCGGCTTCGCCGCGCTCACGATCGGCGTGGCTTGGTGGCGGCGACCCGTTTCGCCCGGCTTCGCCGCGCTCACGATCGCCGCGGGCGCCTGACACCATGAAGCTATGTACGACTTGGAAGACACCATTCAGCAGCGGCATTCGACGCGGCTGTTCCTGCCCGACCCGGTGCCGCGCCACCTGGTGCGGGAATCGCTGGAGCTGGCCATGCGTGCGCCGTCGAACTCCAACGTGCAGCCCTGGCACCTGGTTTTCGTCTCCGGCGCCGCCCGCGACCGGTTGGTGACCGCGATGCTGGAGAAGGCCCGCGCCGAACCGCCCCGGGTGCCGCAGCTGCCGGCCGAGTTCGCCCATTTCCGCAGTGACACCGGCGCACACGTGTACGGCTCGATGGGCATCGCCCGCCACGACAGCGAGGCCCGACGCATCGCCGTGCTGCGCAACTGGGAGTTCTTCCGCGCCCCGCTGGGTGCCATCGTGTGCATGCACCGCGACCTTGGCTACGCCGACAGCATGGGCGTGGGCATGTTCCTGCAGACGTTGCTGCTGGCGCTGACCGCGCGCGGATTGGGCACCTGCGTGCAGGTGGCGATCGCCGGTTATCCCGACGTGGTGCGCGAGCAGCTCAACATCCCGCCGGAGCTGAACATCCTGTGCGGCCTGTCCATCGGCTACTCCGACCCCGATTTCCCCGCCAACAAGTTGCGCATTGGGCGCGACGCGGTGGACGAGCATGCCGTGTTCCTCGACGAGTGAGGACTCCTGATGCCACCCACAGTCGTCGCTAATCCGCGAAGTTCACGTCCTTGGTGACGGACTTCCACTCTTCGATCGATGACGAGAGCGCGGCGATCTTGTCGCGCATGGCTTTGAGCACGTCGCGACCCAACAGCAGCCGCAGCGGCGGCTCGTCGAGGGTGGTCACCATCAGCACCGCTTCGGCGACCTTGCGCGGGTCGCCGGGCAGGTGATCGGCGAACTGCTTGATCAGGTCCTTGCGCGCCGCCACGTCGACGTAATCGGCTATCGGCGTGGTCGACTCCTTCATCGATCGGGTCGCCCAGTCGGTGCGGAAGGCCCCCGGCTCGATCGCGGTCACCTTGATGCCCAGCGGCCGCACCTCGGTGGCGAGGGCCTCGGTGATCGCCTCGAGCGCGAACTTGGTCGACGAGTAGTAGGCGTTGGGCGGGTTGGCCACCAGGCCGGTCATCGACGACATGTTGATGATGTGCCCCCCGCCGCGCGCACGCATGGCCGGCAGCACCGCCTTGATCATGTTGACCGCACCGAAGTAGTTGACGTCGAACAGCTTTCGGACCTCGGCGTCCTCGCCTTCCTCCACGGCGGACAGGTATCCGTGACCGGCGTTGTTGACCTGCACATCGATGCCGCCGAACGCGTCGTCGGCGGCCGACACCGCGGCCGCGATCTGCTTCGGGTCGGTGACGTCGAGCGCGACGGCCAGGGCGCGGTCCCCGAACTCGTCGGCGAAGTCCCGCACCGCGTCGGCGCGCCGGGCGGTCACCACCGTGCTGTGTCCCGCTTCCAGTGCCGCGCGGGCAATTTCACGGCCGAAGCCGGTGGAGCATCCGGTGATAAGCCAACGCGCCATCTCAGGCCGCCCCTTCGGGCAGGCGCCGCAGATACGCCGTCCGCCGGTCGGCGAGTTGAGCGGCCCGCTCCTGCGGGCTCACCCGTGGCAGCTCGGGCAGCTCGGTGTCGAGCCGGTCCAGCTTGACGACCCGCCCGCGCGCGCCGAGGTCCTCGCGGGGGCCCGACTCGCCGAATTCGGCCATCCGCAGGGTCAGGATCCCTTCCCTCAGGCCGTCGGAGTCGATCCAGTTGGCCACGCCGGGGTCGGTCGGCGCGATCACGTAGGTGTACGTGCTGCCGTCCTCGTTGGGAACCGACTGCGCCTTGTTGAGGCTGCCGGTGCGGTCGAGGATGTTGAGCGTGGTGCCCCAGATGTTGCTCAGCGGAACCGTGAAGTATTCGGCGCCACCGTCGTTGAGGTCCACCACGAACGCCTCGTCGGGGGCGAGATCGAAGCGGCCCATGACGTACACCTGGTTGCGCATCGCGCCGGCCTTGTCGGCCGACCACGCCAGGTCGAAGTGGTTGGGCGGCATCTTGTAGACGCCGTGGCTGAGCTTGCCGGTGAAGTTGGCGAAGTACTCCATCATCGCCGCGGTGGCCTCGGCCTGCTCGTCGCGCGTGCGCGCGGGCGTTAGCGGGGGGCCGCCAAGTCGTTGCACCTCAATGTGATTGGGGTCGTCGCGCCCCCAGTCCAACAACACGTCCCGGATGTAGAACTCGTGCGCCGCGGAGGTGGTCCGCACATGGTTGGGCCGCCCACCGGCGGGGTCGGCGTCCACCGTGATCGTGTAGCTGCCGTCGGAGTCGACGTGCATGGTGCGGCCGTTGAGCACGTCGACGGTGCCCATGTTGGCGTCCCAGAGCGTGAAGTAGTTCTCGGTCATGCGGTGCTCGCCCACCCGGCCGTGAATTTCGTAGCGTTCGTCGCCGGAGATCGGGATCACCCGGTAGACGCTGTCGGGATTGTCGATGCCCCAACGAGATCCGGGGATGCGGCGGCCGTCGACCGGGTGCGCCAGCCGGGTGATGCAGCTGACCTTCGGCCGCAGCTTGTCCTGGTTGGACGACCACACCGCGGCCGAGAACATCACCTCGGCGAACGCGTCGTCGAACCGCTCCCGCATCGCCTCGGACGCCTTCGCGCGGCCCAGCCACGCCTGCGCCACCGCCTGGTAGGCGGCCCTGACGGTGGGGTGTTCGATCAGCTCGAGGGCGGCCAGTTCCTGTTCGTGCTGGGAGGCCGTGGCAACGGGGTCATCGGGCATTCGCTCTTCTTTCGATGCGCTTTCCAAAAATGTTGTCCTACAACGTAATTAGCCGACCGGTTCAGAACTTCAGATGCTGACTGACGTCGCCGACCTGGTCGACGAACATCGTGCGGCTGTCGAACCGCCAGGTGCCGTCCACCCGCTGGAACGTGTCCTTGTAGTGCCCGGTCACGATCACCTGCAGCGGCAGGTCGGGGGTGGCCTGGGTGACGCAGTAGTAGGACGTGCTGCGGGCGGTCCCCGCGGCCTCGTCGATATACAGCTGCACGTTGGTCGTGTTGTGCTTGGTCTTCGGCGTGCCGTCGGAGTAGATGCGGGTGGCCATCTCATACATCTCGCGCACCCGGGTGGCGCCGGCGAACACCGTCTCCGGCGGTCCGTCCTCCACGCCGCAGATCCGGCCGTGCTCGAAGAGCCTGGCCACCCCGTCCAGGTCGCCGCCATCGAGAAGCTCGGCGTAGGTGTAGATCAGGTTGGTGATTTCCGTTGCGCTGTCACTCATGTGAAACCACCTGTCGGGCCCGTCTCCGCCGCTTCCGCGAACAATGGTGGCAGAACCGGTCCAATTTACATAGAACCGACCATTACTCTTGATCGCCGTGACCCTATCTTGGACGCCGTCCCGGCTCGGCAACCTGACCGGCAAACGAGTCGTCGTGACGGGAGCGACCAACGGCGTCGGGCTCGGGACCGCCCGCGCCCTGGCCAATGCCGGCGCGCACGTGATCATGGCGGTTCGCAACACCGAGCTGGGTGAGCAGCGCGCCGCCGACATCGGCGGATCCACCGCGGTCGCCAGGGTCGACCTCGCCGATCTGTCGTCGGTGCGCGCGTTCGCGCAGTCGGTCGGCGACGACGTCGACATCCTGATCAACAACGCCGGCGCGCTGACCGAGCGCCGCACCGAAACGGTCGACGGCTTCGAGAAGACGCTGGGCACTAACCTGCTCGGGCCGTTCGCGCTGACCAACCTGCTGCTGCCCCGGATCCGGTCGCAGATCATCAACGTGGGCTCCGACGCGCACCGATCGGCGACGCTGCGCCTGGACGACCTCCACCTGCGCCGGCACAAGTGGACCAGGCTCGGCGCCTACGGGCAGTCGAAGCTGGCGGTGATGCTGTGGGGCCTGGAGCTCGACCGCCGGCTGCGCGCCGCGCGATCGCCCATCGTCAGCCAGCTCACCCATCCGGGCTGGGTGGCCTCGAATCTGTCGCAGGTCGGCGACTCGCCGCTGATGGCGGTAAGCCACAAAGCGGTCAAGGCGGTGGCCGACCGGCTGGCCAACGACATCGACCAGGGCGCGGCGCCCACGCTGTACTGCATCAGCGAACCGATACCGCCGGGCAGCTACGTCGGCGTCAGCGGCAGGTTCGGCCTGCGCGGCGGCCCGGTGCTCGCCGGCCGCTCGCCGGTCGCCTGCGACTACGACGCGGCCGCGCGCCTGGTGGCCTTCGCCGAACAAGAGACCGGCACGACACTGGAGGTGTAGTCATGGGTGAACTCGACAACAAGGTCGCCGTGATCACCGGCGCGGCGCGCGGCCAGGGTCGCAGCCACGCGGTGGCCTTCGCCGAACAGGGCGCCGACATCATCGCGGTGGACATCTGCGCCGACATCGACGCGATTCCCTACCCCCTGGGTAGCAAATCGGATCTCGACGAAACCGCGCGGCTGGTCGAAGCGGCGGGCCGCAAGGTGGTGCCGGTCGTCGCCGACGTGCGGGACCTGCCGCAATTGCAGGCCGGGGTGCAAAGCGCAATCGACGTTCTCGGTGAGGTCGATATCGTCGTCGCCAACGCCGGGGTGGTGGCGATCGGGCTCACCGACATCGAGTCCGAGCCGGTGTTCACCACGATCGTGGACACCAACCTCAAGGGCGTGTGGCACACGATGCTGGCGACGGTGCCGTCGATCATCCACAAGGGCAGGGGCGGGTCGGTGGTGCTCATCAGCTCGTCGCAGGGGCTGACCGGCAAGGGCGGAGACGGGAGTGCGGCGATGTTCGCCTATGCCGCGTCCAAGCATGGGGTGGTGGGGTTGATGCGGTCGGCAGCGAATGCCTATGCGCCGCACAAGATTCGGGTCAATTCCGTTCACCCGGCCGGTGTCACGACGCCGATGATCCTCAACGACTTCGTCGTCAACCGGATGCTGGAGAACCCGAACCCGGCCGTCGCCCAGATGCTGCTGCCCGACGTGCCGCTGGTCGAGGCGCAAGACGTGACGGAAGCGGTGCTATGGCTGGTGGGCCCGCGCGCGCGTTACGTGACGGGCGTGTCGATACCCGTCGACGCCGGGCACGTCGTGATGTAGCTCCGGTTCAGCCCCGGACGACCTTGCCGGCCTTGATGCAGGACGTGCAGGCGTTGAGGCGCTGCTTGTTGCCGCCCGGGCGGGTGACAACGTGCACCGTCTGGACGTTGGGGTCCCACCGGCGGCTGGTGCGGCGGTGGGAGTGCGACACCGACTTGCCGAAGCCGGGGCCTTTCCCGCAGATGTCGCACACAGCGGCCATGGTTCAAGCTCCTCAAATCTCGGGGGTCCGGCTCGGCGGTCTGACACGTGGCCGGGACAGCCCGGTTGACCGGGCCCAACCAGGATAGGTGATCGGCGTGGCAACCGCCAAAACGATCGGGACCGCTGTCGCCCCGTCTGGCTAGGCTCAATGGGCCGGATCACCCCGCCGGCGGGTGGTGGTCACGGGCGGCCGCGGCCGGTGCCACCGGGCTACGCTGGCGCCCACGCTGGTTGTGGAGGAGGTGGGTAACACTGGGACCGTCGGAACGCCTGCTGGACGCGACCACCTTGCGGGATTGGGCGCACACCGCCGTCAGCGACCTCATCACCCACATCGACGAGATCAACCGGCTCAATGTCTTCCCGGTGGCCGACTCCGATACCGGCGCCAACATGCTGTTCACCATGCGATCGGCGCTGGCCGAGGCCAACGCCGGGCTGAATTCGGAGGGCGGGTCGGCGTGCGTCGCGCGGGCCGCCGCGGCGATGTCGGCCGGCGCCCTGAACGGTGCCCGCGGCAACTCCGGCGTGATTTTGTCGCAGATCCTGCGCGGCGTCGCCGACGTGACCGCGGCCGCGGCGGCCGACTCCGGCGGTGAACTGCCCCACATCGACGCCCCCACGCTCGGCGCGTCGCTGCGCCGCGGTGTCGAGCTGGTCATCGCCTCGATGGGCGGCCAGGAAATCCCCGGGACCATCGTGTCGGTGCTGCGGGCCGCCGCCGACGCCGTCGGGGAGTGCGCCCAAGCCGGGGACGGGCTCACCCCGGCGCTCATGGCCGCCGGGGATGCGGCGGTGGTCGCCCTGGAAAAGACGCCCGAGCAGCTCGACGTGCTTGCCGACGCGGGTGCCGTGGACGCGGGTGGCCGCGGCCTGCTGGTCCTGCTGGACGCCCTGCGCGCCACCGTCACCGGGCAGGCGCCCGCCCGGACCGTCTACGAGTTGTCGCCGCGCGCACCGCAACCGCAGGGCACCGCCGAACGCCCCGCGCCGCAGTTCGAGGTGATGTACCGCCTCGACGGATGCGAACCGGCCGCGGCGGACGCCCTGCGGGACCGGCTCGGGGAGCTCGGCGATTCGGTGGGCATCGCCGCCGCGCCGTCGCCGGCCCACCGCACCTACTCGGTGCATGTGCACACCGACGACGCCGGCGCCGCGGTCGAGGCGGGGCTGGCCGCCGGGCGGCTGAGCCGCATCGTGATTTCGGCGTTGAGCTCCGGCGCCACCGGGCTGCCGGCCGGCGGCTGGACGCGGGAACGCGCGGTGCTGGCCGTCGACCTCGGCGACGGCGCCGCCGAACTGTTCGGCGGCGAGGGCGCCTGTGTGCTGCAGCGGGACGCGGGCGGCGGCGACCCGGTCACCACCATCAGCGCGCACCAGTTGATGCGGGCGGTCGTCGACACCGGCGCCGCGCAGGTGATGGTGCTGCCCAACGGCTACGTGCCCGCCGAGGAGCTGGTGGCCGGGTGCACCGCTGCCATCGGCTGGGGCATCGACGTGGTGCCGATCCCGACGGGATCGATGGTGCAGGGGCTGGCCGCGCTCGCCGTGCACGAAACCGGCCGGCAGGCGGTGGACGACGGCTACACCATGGCCCGCGCCGCGGGTGCGGCCCGGCACGGCTCGGTGCGCATCGCGACCGAGAGCGCGCTGACCTGGGCGGGGCGCTGCCAGCCCGGCGACGGCCTGGGCATCGCGGGGGACGAGGTGCTGATCGTGGCCGCCGACGCCGTCGCGGCGGCCATCGGCCTGCTCGACCTGTTGCTGGCCTCGGGCGGTGACCTGGTGACCGTGCTGGTGGGCGCCGGCATCGAAACGGACGACGACGTCACGGCCGTGGCCGACGTCCTGGAAGAGCACATGCACGACCATCACCCGGGGACCGAGCTGGTCACCTACCGCACCGGGCATCGCGGGGACGCGCTGTTGATCGGGGTCGAGTAGCCGTGGCCACGCTGCGCGACCGGCTGGACTTCGTGGTGGGCGCCAAGGCCGCCGATCAGCTCGACGAGGAGCTGGGCATCCGCACCGTCGACGACCTGCTGCGCCACTATCCGCGCAGCTACACCGAGGGCGCGACCCGCTGGGACTCCGACGATCAGAAGCCCCCGGCCGGCGAGCACATCACGATCGTCGACACGATCGCCGAAACCAAGACGTTCCCCATGAAGAAGACCCCGAACCGGGTGTGCCACCGCATCACCCTCGGCGCCGGCCGCAACAAGGTGACCGCGACGTTCTTCAACGCGAACTACCTGAAGAAGGACCTGACCAAGGGCACCAAGGTGATGCTCTCCGGAGAGGTCGGCTTCTTCAACAACGTCATGCAGCTGACCCATCCGGCGTTCCTCATCCTCGACTCCCCGGACGGCAAGAACCGCGGCACGAGCTCGCTGAAGAACATCGCCATCGCCTCGCAGGCCACCACCGGGGAGGTGCAGATGGCGGCGTTCGAGCGGGCCTTCTTCCCGATCTATCCGGCGACCACCAAGCTGCAGAGCTGGGACATCTTCCGGTGCGTGCGCCAGGTGCTCGACGTCCTGGATCCGGTGGACGACCCGCTGCCCGCGGAGCTGCGCGACCATCACGGCCTGGTCTCCGAGGATCGCGCGCTGCGCGACATCCACCTGGCCGAAGAGCAGGCGGCGCGCAGGCGGGCGCGGGAGCGGCTGACCTTCGACGAGGCCGTCGGGTTGCAGTGGGCGCTGGTGGCCCGGCGGCACAGCGAACTGTCGGAGTCCGGGCCCGCGGCGCCGGCGCGGCCCGACGGCTTGGCCGCGGAACTGTTGGGGCGCTTACCGTTCGAGCTGACCGGCGGCCAGCGCGAGGTGCTCGACGTGTTCGCGACGGAGCTGGCGGCCACCCGGCCGATGAACCGCCTGCTGCAGGGCGAGGTCGGTTCGGGCAAGACCATCATCGCGGTGCTCGCGATGCTGCAACTTGTGGACGCCGGCTACCAGTGTGCGTTGCTGGCGCCCACGGAAGTCCTTGCCGCCCAACATCTCCGGTCGATCAACGACGTGCTGGGCCCGTTGGCGATGGCGGGTCAGCTCGGTGGCGCCGACAACGCGACCCGCGTCGCGCTGCTCACGGGTTCGATGACGGCGGCGCAGAAGAAGCACGTCCGCGACGAGGTGGCCAGCGGTCAGGTCGGGATCGTCGTCGGCACCCACGCGCTGCTGCAGGACGCGGTGGAATTCCACAACCTGGGCATGGTGGTGGTCGACGAGCAACACCGCTTCGGGGTCGAACAGCGAGACCAGTTGCGGGCCAAGGCCCGTCCCGGTGTCACCCCGCACCTGCTGGTGATGACGGCTACACCCATACCGCGCACGGTCGCGCTCACCGTCTACGGCGACCTGGAAACGTCGACGCTGCGCGAACTTCCGCGCGGTCGGCAGCCGATCACCAGCAACGTCATCTTCGTCAAGGACAAGCCGGCGTGGCTGGAGCGGGCCTGGCGGCGCATCAGCGAGGAGGTCACCGCCGGCCGCCAGGCCTATGTGGTCGCGCCGCGGATCGACGAAACCGACGATGCGGACAATCAGGAACAGAACACCAGGCCGTCGGAAACCGCCGAGGGTCTCTACGCCCGGCTGCGTTCGGGTGAGTTGGCGAATGTGCGCCTGGGCCTGATGCACGGCCGGTTGTCCGCCGACGAAAAGGACGCGGCGATGGCGGCGTTCCGCGCTGGTGACATCGACGTGCTGGTGTGCACCACCGTCATCGAGGTCGGTGTGGATGTGCCCAACGCCACCGTGATGCTGGTGATGGATGCCGACCGCTTCGGCATCAGCCAGCTGCATCAGCTGCGGGGCCGCATCGGCCGCGGCAGCCATCCCAGCCTCTGCCTGCTCGCCAGCTGGGTTTCGCCGGAGTCGCCCGCGGGCCGGCGGCTGTCCGCGGTGGCCGCGACCCTGGACGGGTTCGCGCTGGCCGACCTGGACCTCAAGGAACGCCGGGAGGGGGACGTGTTGGGCCGCAACCAGTCCGGCCGCGCGATCAACCTGCGCCTGCTTTCGCTGGCCGACCATCGCGACGTCATCGAGGCCGCGCGCGAGTCCTGCGTCCGCAGCTACGCCGACAACCCGGGCAACCCCGAGTTGTCTTTGCTGGCAGCGCCTTTCGTCACCGGTGACCGGATCGAATACCTGGACAAGTCGTGACCGCCGGCGACGATGCAGAGCGCAGCGATGAGGAGGAGCGGCGCTTGTGAACCGCAGGGTGCTGCTGTGGCTGTCCGCGGCCGCGGCGCTCGCGCTGCTGGTGGCCTACCAGACGGTGGGATCCACGGCGGCCAGGCACGCCGCCGAATACGCGGCGCGCGCCGACGTCCCCACGGTGCAACCCGGCTCCGACGTGCTGGCGGGCATCCCGGTACTGCCGCTGCGGGCGCACCGGTACGACTACCGCAGGCCGGCGTTCGGCGACGCGTGGGACGACGACAACGACGCCCCGCTGGGTCACAACGGCTGCGACACCCGCGACGACATCCTCAACCGCGACCTCGTCGACAAGACGTACGTCTTCACCAAACGGTGCCCGGACGCGGTGGCCACCGGAACCCTGCACGATCCCTACACCAACAAGACCATCGCGTTTCAGCGCGGCCCCAAGGTCGGGGAGGCGGTCCAGATCGACCACATCGTCCCGCTCGCCTACGCCTGGGACATGGGCGCCTACGGGTGGTCCGACGCCGAGCGGCTGCGCTTCGCCAACGACCCCGCCAACCTGCTGGCCGTCGACGGACAGGCCAACCAGGACAAGGGGGACGCGGCGCCCGCGCAATGGATGCCGCCCAACGCCGCGTTCGCCTGCCAGTACGCCATGCAGTTCATCGCCGTGCTGCGCGGCTATGCGTTACCGGTGGACCAGCCGTCGACGGGGGTATTGCGTCAGGCGGCGGCCACCTGCCCGGCGGGCTAGCCCTCGAAGGTGTTGGGATCCGGCCGCAACCGGGTGCCGTCGTTGAGCGCGTTGATCGCGTCCATGTGCTCGGCGGCCAGCTCGAAGTCGAACACGTCGAGGTTCCCGGCGATGTGCTCCGGGTTGGCCGAGCGGAAGACGACCGCGTTGCCCAGCTGCAGGTTCCACCGCAGCAGCACCTGGGCCGGCGTCTTGCCGTATTCGCCGGCGACCGAGGTCACGGTCGGGTTGTCGTGCAGCTTGCCGAGCGCCAGCGGGGTGTAGGCCTGGGTGACGACGTTGTGCTCGGCGTCGGTCTTGCGCACGTCGGCCTGGTTGAGCAGCGGGTGCAGCTCGACTTGATTGACCGCCGGCGTGACGAACGTCAGGTCGATGACGTCGGTGAGGTGCAGCTCGGTGAAGTTGGAGACGCCGATCGACCGCGCGAGCCCGTTGCCGCGGCACTGGATCAGCCCGCCGAAGGAATTCACGTATTCGCCCCGGGACGGCACCGGCCAGTGGATCAGGTAGAGGTCGATGTAGTCGAGGCCGAGCCGTTCCAGGCTCTCCTTGCAGGCCTCCTCGGAGCGCAGGAACCCGTGGTCGGCCGGCGCCAGCTTGGTCGTGACGAACAGCTCGGCGCGCGGAATCCCGGAGGCCGCGATCGCGCGGCCGACGGCGGCTTCGTTGCCGTAAGCCGAGGCGGTGTCGATCAGCCGGCAGCCAACCTGAAGCGCCGCGGACACCGCGCGTTCGGTCTCGTCCTCCGACAACTCCGCGACGCCAAGTCCAAGCACCGGCATCGTGTTTTCGTCATTAAGAGCTATCGAGGGCACGGCAGCGCCCGAATCGCCAGCCAATGTCATTCACCTGCCTGTGAGGTTGAAGGTGCGTGGACCCGACCGGGTGCCGCCATCGAGCGAGGAGATCGACGCCATTGAATCGGCGCTGAGTTCGCGGCGCTGAGTTCGAAATCGAACACGTCGAAGCTGCTCGCAATCCATGAGGCGGTTACCGGCTTGGGGATCACGATATTACCGAGCTTGGAAAATACCACCTCACCAACACCGGGGCGGGGCGCGGTGATATCGGGACGTGGCCTGTATTTCGCAAATTCGTCACCACGTAGAGTTGGTCGCACGGGTTATGAACCGGCCGGTAATCGGTGTGCGGCCAGGCGCTGACCGTAGTTGTGCGGTGGCCGCGGGAGGCCGGAAGACGCCGAGGCGAGGGCGCGGACCGCACATCCGTCCGTCGTCGAGCTTTACCACGTTGTATTCGAGGGAGTGGCCATGACCAAGAGCGTGCCCGCGCCGGACCTTCACCTCGGGCCGAAACACGTGCCGATGCGCCTGGCCAGCCGCATGCAGGGCGCGGTCTCGACGATCGGCGTCAAGGTCATTCCCTGGATCCCCACGCCCGCCAAGCGTGCGCTCTTCGGTGGGCGCGCGGTGACCATCGACGGCAACACCCTGGACCCCACCCTTCAGCTGATGCTGGCCGGTCTGCGCGCCGTCGGCATCGACGGCCTGGTCGCCGACGACGACGCGGCCACGTCCCGCGCTCAGCTGCGCCAGCTGTTGCTCGAGCTTCCCGGCCCACAGATTCACGTCGACGTCGAGGAACTGGCGCTGCCCGGGCCGGCCGGCGAGATCCCGGCGCGGCACTACCGTCCCGCCAACGGCGTGTCCGCGCCCCTGCTGGTCTTCTACCACGGCGGCGGATGGACGATCGGCGACCTGGACGGCTACGACGCGCTGTGCCGGTTGACGTGCCGCGACGCCGGCATCCACGTGCTGTCGATCGACTACCGGCTGGCCCCCGAGCACCCGGCGCCCGCCGCGGTCGAGGACGCCTACGCCGCCTTCAGGTGGGCGCACGACCATGCGGAGGAACTCGGCGCCGCACCCGGCCGGGTCGCGGTCGGCGGGGACAGCGCGGGCGGCAACCTGGCCGCCGTCGTCAGCCAGCTGGCGCGCGACGAGGGCGGGCCCGCCCCCGTGCTGCAGTGGCTCATCTACCCGCGAACCGACTTCAGCACGCACACCCGCTCGCTGAGCCTGTTCGCCCGCGGCTTCCTGCTGACCAAACGCGACATCGATTGGTTCGAGTCGCAATACCTGCGCGGTTCGGGCATCGACCGGGCGGATCCGCGGGTGTCGCCGCTGCTGGCCGAGTCGTTGGCCGGGCTCGCGCCGGCGTTGATCGCGGTCGCCGGGTTCGACCCGCTGCGCGACGAGGGGGAGAGCTACGCGGCGGCGCTGGAGGCGGCCGGGACCGCGGTCGACCTGCGGTGCATGGGGTCGTTGACGCACGGCTTCGTCAATCTGTTCCAGCTCGGCGGGGGCTGCGCCGCCGCCACCACCGAGTTGATTTCGGCCCTGCGCGCCCACCTGAGCCGGGTCTGACCTGTCGCGCCGGCGGCGCCGGTAATCTAGAGGCGCCTGACGTCCACCCGAATACCGAAGGATCGCGCAAACTGTGGCCGACAAACCCAAACGCCCCCCGCGCTTTGACATGAAGTCGGCCGACGGTAAATCGGGCCGACTCGTGCAGATCGGCGGGACCGCCATCGTCGTCATCTTCCTGGTCGCCCTGGTCTCCTACATCGTCGTGACGCACCACAAGAAGACCGCGGCCATCGGTGCCGGCGACACCGTGCGGGTGACGTCGAGCAAGCTGGTCACCCAGCCCGGCACCAACAACCCCAAGGCCGTCGTCACGTTCTACGAGGACTTCCTGTGCCCGGCCTGCGGCAACTTCGAGCGCACCTTCGGCCCGACGGTCTCCAGGCTCATCGACGTCGGCGCGATCGCGGCCGACTACAGCATGGTGTCGATCCTCGACAACGCCAGGAACCAGAACTATTCGTCGCGGGCCGGCGCCGCGGCCCTGTGCGTGGCCGACGAGTCCATGGACGCGTTCCGCCGGTTCCACACGGCGCTGTACACCACGGACCTGCAGCCCAGCGAGCGCGGCAGCAGCTTCCCGGACAACGCCCGGTTGATCGAGATCGCCCGGGAGGCCGGCGCCGCCGGCAAGGTGCCCGACTGCATCAACAGCGGCAAGTACATTGCCAAGGTCACCGGCGAGGCGGCGGCCGCCAAGATCAACGCCACGCCGACCATCAAGATCAACGGGGACGATTACGACCCGTCCACACCGGATGCGCTGGTCGCCAAGATCAAGAGCATCGTCGGTGACGTGCCCGGCATCGACGGCGCCGCCGCCCCCCCGGCCGCGTGACCACGCCGGCGCCCGCCGAAACCGCCGACCCGACACCGGAATCGCGCCCCGAGGCCCTGCCGGCGCTCAGCGCGTGGTGGGTGCTGATCGCCGGAGTGATCGGCCTGGGCGCCTCCGCGACGCTGACGGTGGAGAAGATCGACCTGCTGCTCAACCCGGCGTACGTGCCGTCGTGCAACTTCAACCCGATCCTGTCGTGCGGCTCGGTGATGGTCACCCCGCAGGCGTCCGTGCTGGGGTTCCCCAACCCGCTGCTCGGTCTGGTGGGCTTCACCGTGGTGGTCGTCACGGGCCTGCTGGCGGTGACGAAAGTTCAGTTGCCGCAATGGTATTGGATCGGGTTGACGGTCGGGGTGCTGCTCGGCACGGCGTTCGTGCACTGGCTGATCTACGAGAGCCTGTACACCATCGGCGCGTTGTGCCCCTACTGCATGGTCGTCTGGGCCGTCACCATCACGCTGTTGGTGGTGGTCGCCTCGATCGTGTGCCGCCCGGCGCTGCAGCGCCGGGGGCGCGGCGTGGTGTGGGTGCTCTACCAATGGCGGTGGTCGATCGTCGCGCTGTGGTTCACCGCGGTGTTCCTGCTGATCCTGGCGCGGTTCTGGGACTATTGGTCGACGCTGCTGTAGGTGCCGGCAGGTGACCCGGATCATCGGCGGCGTGGCCGGCGGCCGGCGCATCGCCGTCCCGCCGCGGGGAACCCGGCCGACCACCGACCGCGTCCGCGAGTCGCTGTTCAACATCCTGGCCGCCCGAGGGGATTTGGCGGGCGCCGCGGTGCTGGACCTCTATGCCGGTTCGGGCGCACTGGGTTTGGAGGCGCTGTCCCGCGGGGCGGCCTCGGCGCTGTTCGTGGAGTCCGATCACCGCAGCGCGGCGGTCATCGCCCGCAACATCGAGACGCTGGGCCTGACCGGTGCGACGGTGCGCCGCGGCGCGGTCGCGACCGTGTTGGCGGCCGGCACCGCGAGCCCGGTCAACCTCGTTCTGGCCGACCCGCCCTACGACGTCGACGCCGCCGAGGTGGAGGCCGTGTTGGCCGCGTTGGTTGCCCACGGCTGGGCGAGCGTCGGCACCGTGGCGGTGGTGGAGCGCCCGGCGGCCGGAGCGCCGCTGGCCTGGCCGGCCGGCTGGTCGGTGTGGGCCCCGCGGGGGTACGGCGACACCCGGCTGGAGATGGCCGAGCGGGTGTGAGGCGGGCGTGTACCGTCTGTCGTCATGGGCGCCGCTCCTCTTCATCACTGCGTTCTGCATCGTCGTCGGCGCGCGCTATGAGCGGCGCGGTATGCCCGGGGTCGTTTGATCCGGTGACGTTGGGCCACATCGACGTGTTCGAACGGGCGTCGGCCCAGTTCGACGAGGTGGTGGTGGCGATCCTGACCAACCCCGCCAAGAAGGGCATGTTCGACCTCGAGGAGCGGATCGCGATGATCAACGAGTCGACCACGCACCTGCCCAACCTGCGGGTCGAGGCCGGGCAGGGCCTGGTGGTCGACTTCGTCAGGGCGCGGGGGATGACCGCGATCGTGAAGGGCCTGCGCACCGGCACCGACTTCGAATACGAGCTGCAGATGGCGCAGATGAACAAGCACATCGCCGGTGTCGACACCTTCTTCGTCGCGACGACACCTCGCTATTCGTTCGTCTCGTCGTCCCTGGCCAAAGAGGTCGCGATGTTCGGCGGCGACGTTTCCGAGCTACTACCCGAACCGGTCAACCGCCGACTGCGCGAGAAGCTCGCCGGCAAGCCCTGAAGCCTTGGGGCGCAACAAGTTCCGTTGACGACGGCTCTGGCGCCTCGGAGCGCGTGAGGAGATCGAGCGATGGGTTCGGCGGAGCGTGAGTTCGAGATCGTCCTCTACGGTGTCACCGGCTTTTCCGGCGAGTTGACGGCCCGCTACCTGTCCGGCGCGGCGGGCGCGGCGCGCATCGCGCTGGCCGGTCGCTCGCCGGACCGGCTGGCGGCCACCCGGAGCGCGCTCGGCACGGCCGCGCGGGATTGGCCGTTGATCGTGGCCGACGTGTCGGACCCGTCGACGCTGGACGCGATGGCGGCCCGCACCCGGGTGGTGGTCACCACGGTCGGTCCCTACACCCGCTACGGGTTGCCGGTCGTAGCGGCCTGCGCGAAGGCCGGCACGGACTACGCCGACCTGACCGGTGAGGTGATGTTCGTGCGCGACAGCATCGACCGCTACCACCGGCAGGCCGTCGACACCGGCGCCAGGATCGTCGTCTCGTGCGGATTCGCCTCCCTGCCTTCGGATCTGAACGTTTATCAGCTGTATCGCCGGGCGGCCCGCGACGGCGCGGGGGAGCTGTGCGACACCACCTTCGTGTTCCGCTCCTTCTTCCAGGGTGGCGGTTCCGGGGGCACCGTCGCCTCGGAATTCGAATCCATGCGCACCGCGTCCGGTGACGTCGAAGCCCGCCGGCTGATGAACGACCCGTACACCCTGACCACCGACCGCAGCGCCGAACCGGACCTCGGTCGGCAACCGGACTTCCGGTGGCGCCCGGGCGCCCGGATCGCCCCCGAGCTCGCCGGCTTCTGGCTGGGCGCCCTGGTGTGGGCGCCGCACAACACGCGAATAGTGCGACGCAGCAACGCCTTACAGCACTGGGCCTACGGCAGGCGGTTCCGCTACTCGGAAACCATGAGCCTCGGCCGCTCCGCCGCGGCGCCGGTCGCGTCCGCGGCCGTCACGGGTGCGCTCAGGGCCGGCTGGGCCTTGGGCACCAGGCATTTCCGGCGGGTGCCCCAGCGATGGCTGCAGCCCCTCGCCAAGCCCGGCACGGGGCCCAGCGAGGCGATGCGGGAGCGCGGCCACTTCACGGTCGAGACGTACACGACGACGACGTCGGGCGCCCGCTATCTGGGCACCTTCTCCCAGCAGCGGGACGCCTACGACGCGACCGGCGTGCTGCTCGGCGAGAGTGGCCTCGCGCTGGCGCTCGACCGGGATCGGCTCAGCGACCTCACGGGGGTGCTCACGCCGGCGGCGGCGATGGGCGACGCGCTGCTGGCACGGCTGCCCGCCGCCGGGGTGTCGATGAACACCATCCGGCTGGGCTGAGTCAGGTCGCCACGGCGTCGGCGGCCAGCCGATCGGCGAGCGATCGAGCGAAGATCCGCGTCTGCTCCAGCTGGTAGGGCTGCACGTTGGTTGCCGGGATGCGCAGGCCGAAATAGCGGTTCCGGTAGCGGCCCGACCGCAAATAGCTCATCAGCGACAGCCCCGAGGCGACCTGGCCGCCGAGGTATTCGAAATGGACCCCGCCCGCATATCTGCCGCCCAGCCTCTCCCCGAGCCTGCGGACCGCCGCGAAATTGCCGCGCCAGTACCGGCGGCAGACGCAGAACGCGGCGAATGGCTTGCCGGCGAGCAGGATTCGCGCCTCGTCCGACCTCAAGAAAGTACGCATCGGCATGTTCATGGTGAACCACCATGTCGAGGATCCAATGCAGATCAGGTCGTAGCTCGCGTCGCGAACCTCGTCCGGGGTTTGGATCTCGCCGGTCGCCCGGCGCAGCTGGGCGGGCAGGACGCTGAGCAGGTCAAGCGCCGCGTGGCGCAACGGGAAGAGGGAGAAGCGTTCGGCGTAGCGCCGATCGGTGAAGGTGATCGGAGCCCGGTGCACCTCCCAGCCCCGCTCGCCGAACACCTCGGCCGCCGCCTCGAGCACCGCGAGCGTCTGCCCGGTGAAGGTGTAGTAGAGGAGCAGCACCCGGCGCCGCGGGCCGTGGCCGTCGATGGATATCTCCGTCATCTTCAGCGACTCCTTCTTGGCGGTTGCCGATCACTTCGCCAGATCATCGCCCCCAAAGCCGCCGGAGACAATCCGTTGGCCGCTAGTGGCACTCGTGGTCGTGCCCGCTGTCGGGCGAGCCACCCATCATCCGCGCCATCGGGATTCCGCCCGTGCTGACGAACCGGACGACGAGCACGCCCGCGATGGCCAGGAAGACGATATTCAGCCAGGTGGAGTAGTTCCACGAGATCGTGGCTTCCATCACCGTGGCGTTGCGCTGCTTCGGGATGAGACTCGTTGCGCCGAAGATCAATTCGACCAAATAGCCGGCCGCGACCATCGCGGCGTAGAACGTGCCGAGCAGCGTGAGCATCATCCGGGTGCCGTAGTACTTCCGGTAAATGTTCAGGATCGGCAGGATCAGCAGGTCGGCGTAGATGAACGCGATGACACCGCCGAAGCTGATGCCGCCGTTCCAGAGCACCGCGGCCAGCGGCACGTTGCCGATGGAGCAGACGAACGACACGATCGCCACGACCGGTCCCACTATCGGTCCCCACAGCGCCGACAAGCCCGGGCTGTCGGCCAAAAAGAAGCCACGCCAGAATGATTCGGGCACCCACGCCGCGATCGCACCGGCGATCAGCAGGCCCAGAACCAGGTCCCGCAGGATCGCCAACCACTCCATCACGAACACGTGCGAAACCGAGGTGAAGCCCTCCCCGGACAAGAGCCGCTGCGCGAACGTGCCGTCCTTCTTGATCGACATGTCCATGGCGGCGTGGCCCTCCATCGATCCGGCGATACCCCGCTCGGCCTGCGCCCGGGCCTCGTCGATCAGCCGCGACCGCACGAACAACCGGAACAGCACGGCCAGCACCACGATCATCAGCGGGCCGCCGACGAACTCCGCGGCGGTGAACTGCCAGCCCATCAGCAGGGCCAGGATGATGCCCAACTCGACCACCAGGTTGGTCGAACCGATTTCGAAGGCCATCGCGGCGGTGAAGCTGGCGCCCTTGCGGAACAACGAGCGGGCCAGGGCCACCGCGGCGTACGAGCAGGAGGACGACGCCGCCCCGAGCCCGGCGGCCACCGCCAGGGTGCGGGGTCGATCGTCGCCCAGCAGCCCGACGATGGTCGAGCGCCGCACCACCGCCTGCACGACCGCCGACAGCGCGAAGCCCAGAATCAGCGCCCAGAGGATCTCCCACGTCATCGACCCGGCGAGGCCCAATGCGTGCCCGATCGCCGACAGCGCCCTGTGTGTCACGTGGTCCTCGCTTCGTGGCTCGGATTTTTCCGTCCACGATATACCCTATGGGGGTATATGGCAACCGGTGGCCCGCGGCCGATAACCGCAGCTCACCGGCCACGGGGTGGGGGCGGGCGGCCGAAATCGGTGCATTCACCCCACCCCGATTGCTTCGAGCGTCTAAGCTTGGCGCTTCGTTGGGTTCCGCGTCGAGACCCGCTCGGGTTGGGGGGCGCGAGCGATGCTGCGCTGCGCCCTCACATTTCACTAGCGCCGGTGATACTCGCAGCATCGCCGGTTGGCCTGAGACGAGGTACAGCGGCGATGGAACCACGCGTCACCCCCATTGCGGTCATCGGAATGGGATGCCGGCTACCGGGCGGGATCGACTCCCCCGAAGCGTTCTGGCAAGCGCTGTTGCGGGGCGACGACCTGGTGACCGAGATCCCCACCGACCGATGGGACGTCGAGGACCACTACGACCCCGAGCGCGGGGTGCACGGGCGCTCGGTCTCGCGTTGGGGCGGCTTCATCGACGACGCCGGCGGCTTCGACGCCGCTTTCTTCGGCTTCGGTGAACGCGAGGCGACCGCGATCGACCCGCAGCACCGGTTGCTGCTGGAGACGTCCTGGGAAGCGATCGAGCATGCGGGCATCGCACCGCCGGAGTTGAGCGGCTCGCGCACCGGCGTGTTCGTGGGGATGTGCCAGCAGGACTACACGCTGATGAGCGGCGATGCCGGGGTGATGGAGGACGCCTACGGCTACACCTGCACCCCGTTTTCCATGGCCTCCGGCCGGATCGCCTACGGGCTGGGGCTGGTCGGGCCCGCGGTCACGCTCGACACCTCCTGTTCGTCCGGGCTGCTGGCCGTCCACCTGGCCTGCTCGAGCCTGAACACCGGCGAAAGCGATCTCGCCCTGGCCGGGGGCGCCATGCTTGTCCTGGACCCCCGCGTGTCGGCGTCGGCGTCCGCACAGGGCATGCTTTCGCCCACCGGCCGCTGCCACACGTTCGACGCCGCCGCCGACGGGTTCGTCCGTTCCGACGGGTGCGCGGTGGTCGTGCTCAAGCGCCTGCCCGACGCGGTGCGCGACGGTGACCGGATCCTGGCGGTGGTGCGCGGCACGGCGGTCAACCAGGACGGCCGTTCCGAGACCATCACGACGCCGTCGTCGGATGCGCAGGCCGCGGTGTACCGCGCGGCGCTGGACGCGGCGGGCGTCGACCCCGCCACCGTCGGCATGGTGGAAGCGCACGGCACCGGAACCCCGAAGGGCGATCCCCTCGAATTCGCCAGTCTCACCGAGGTTTACGGGGCCGGCGGCAACCGCGTCGCCCTCGGGTCGGCCAAGAGCAACGTCGGGCACACCGAGGCCGCCGCGGGCGCGGTCGGGTTGGTCAAGGCGGTGCTCGGGGTGCGCCACGGCGCGGTGCCGCCGATGGCCCACTTCCGGCGCCTGCCCGACGAGCTGGCCCGCATCGAAACCGGATTGTTTGTGCCACAGGAGGTTACGCCGTGGCCGGACAAGGGCCAGGGACCGCGGCGCGCCGGGGTGACCTCGTTCGGCATGTCGGGCACCAACGTGCACGCCGTCATCGAACAGGCGCCCGAACCTCCGGCCGACGATGCGGCCGCGGAACGACCTGGGCCGCTGCTGTTCCCGTTGTCCTCCACCTCCGCCGACGAGCTGCGCCGCACGGCGCGGCGGCTGGCCGACTGGCTGGACACCGACACGGTGTCCGCCGCCGACCTGGCCTACACGCTGGCGCGGCGGCGCGGGCACCGGACCGTGCGCACCGCGATCGCCGCGGACGGCCTCGAGGAGCTGGGCAGCGCGCTGCGCGAAATCGCCTGCGGCGAAACACCGTACGCGCCGGCCGCCGGTCACGACGACCGCGGGCCCGTGTGGGCGTTTTCCGGACAGGGCTCGCAGTGGGCTCAGATGGGCGCGGAGCTGCTGGCCAAGGAGCCGGTGTTCGCCGCCACGGTCGCCGAGGCCGAGCCGCTGATCGCGGCGGAGTCGGGTTTCTCGGTGATCGAGGCGATGTCGGCCCTTGAGACGGTCACCGGCATCGAGCGGGTGCAGCCGACGCTGTTCGCCTTCCAGGTCGCGCTGGCCGCCGCGATGCGGGCCTACGGCGTGCGGCCCGGGGCGGTCATCGGCCACTCGATGGGCGAGATCGCGGCGGCCGTGGTCGCCGGGGCGCTGTCGCTGCACGACGGGGTGAAGGTGATCTGCCGGCGGTCCAAGCTGATGGCGCGCATCGCGGGCGCGGGGGCGATGGCATCGGTGGAGCTGCCCGCCCAGCAGGTGCGCGACGAGCTGGCCGCCCGGGGGATCAGCGACGCGGTGGTCTCGGTGATCGCCTCGCCCAACTCCACCGTGATCGGCGGAGCGACGCGCACGGTGCGCGATCTGGTGGCGCAGTGGGAGGCCCGCGAGGTGATGGCCCGGGAGGTGGCCGTCGACGTCGCCTCGCACTCGTCTCAGGTCGATCCGATCCTCGCCGACCTGGCCGACCAGCTCGCCGACCTGACGCCGGCGGCCCCGGAAGTGCCGTATTACTCTGCGACGCTTGACGATCCACGGGTGCGACCGGCGTTCGACGCCGGCTACTGGGTGAACAACCTGCGGCAGTCGGTCAAGTTCGCCGCCGCGGTGCAGGCGGCGCTCGACGTCGGCCACCGCGTCTTCGGCGAACCGGCCCCGCATCCGCTGCTGATCCGGGCGGTCGAACAGAACGCGGCCGCCTCCGACGTCACCATCGCCGCGCTCGGCGCCATGCGCCGCGACCAGCCGGTGCCGCACGGTCTGCGGGAGTTCCTGGCGGACCTGTACAGCGCCGGCGCCGCCATCGACTTCGCCGCGCTCTATCCGGCCGGCCGGCTGGTGGACGCGCCGCTGCCGACGTGGACCCACCAGCGGCTGCTCATCGACACCGACGGGGCGCGGTCGCGCGGCCGGTTCACGCTCGACGCGCACCCGCTCCTGGGCGCGCACGTGCGGTTGCCGGAGGAACCCGAACGGCACGCGTGGCAGGGCGAGGTCGGCACCGCGGCCTTGCCGTGGCTGGCCGACCACCGGGTGAACGGGGTTGCGGCCTTCCCCGGCGCCGGATTCTGCGAGATGGCGCTGGCGGCCGCCGCCGCGGTGCTGGGGCCGGAATCCGAGGTCCGTGACGTCCGCTTCGAGCAGATGCTGCTGCTGGGGGACCGGACACCGGTGAGCGCGGTGGCCTCGGTCACCGACGCCGGCGTCGCCGACTTCGTCGTGGAGACCGAGCGCGACGGGGAGCGGATCCGCAGCGCGGCCGCGGTCCTGCGCGCGGGCGACCCGGCCGATCAACCGCAGCGACGCGACGTCGCCGCCCTGCTGGCCACCCACCCCCTACCCAGTGATGGTGCCGCGCTGCGCAAGTCGTTCGCCGAGCGCGGCGTCGACTACGGTCCCGCCTTCGCCGGCCTGGTCTCGACGCGCACCGCCGAGGGCAAGAGCCGCAGCGTGGTGGCCGAGGTCGCGTTACCGGGCGCGGTCCGCGCCGAGCAGGGCGGCTACGGCGTGCACCCCGCCCTGCTGGACGCCTGCTTCCAGACCGTGCTGGCGCACCCCGCCGTCAACGAGGCCGCGCGGGAAAGCCTGCTGCCGTTGGGCGTTGCCCGCCTGCGCCGGTACGGCCCGACGCGCGGCGCGCGCTACTGCCACCTGCGGCTGGCCGCGGCGACGGGGTCGTCGGTCGACGTCGATTTCGAGTTGCTCGACCCCGACGGCGCGGTGCTGCTGGCGGTGCAGGGCCTGCGCATGGGGATCAGCGGCGGCGGGGCCGACCGGCTGATGGCCGAGCGGCTGCTGACCGTCGACTGGCAGCGGCAGGCGCCGCCGTCGGCGCCCGACCGGGTCCTCGGCGCGTGGCTGTTGATCAACACCGCCGAGGCCGACCTGCTCGAGTCCAGGCTGACCGATGCGCTGAAATCAGCAGGCGCGCAATGCGACACGCTGAACTGGCCCGAGCTGTCCGACCACCGGGCCAACGCCGAACGGCTGGGCGCGGCGGTGCGCGGCGGACTGGAAGGCGTGGTGATCGTGTGCCCGCCGCCGGCCGGGGCGCCCGACGAGCAGGGCCTGCTGCAGGGCCGGGAACAGGTGCGCCACGTGGTGCGGATGATCCGCGACCTGCCGGAGATGTCGGCGACGCCGCCGCGGCTGTATGTCGTCACCCGGCGGGCGCAGATCGTGCTGGCCGAGGACGAACCGAACCTGGTGCAGGCCGGGCTGCGCGGCCTGCTGCGCGTGGTCGGCGCCGAGAACCCCCAACTGCGCACCACCCAGATCGACCTGGAGAGCGACGACGATGTCGAGCGGGCGGCGCACGAACTGCTTTCCGGTTCGGCCGAAGACGAGACCGCCTGGCGCGGCGGTCACTTGTACACGGCGCGGCTGCGCTGCACGCCGTTGAGTCCCGACGAACGCCGGCTCACCACCGTCGACCATGAAACCGACCGGATGCGTGTCGTGGTGCGCCACCCCGGTGACCTGCAGACGCTCGAGTTCGTCGCCCTCGACCGCACGCCGCCGGGCCCGGGCGAGGTCGAGGTGGCGATCGACGCGTCCAGCGTCAACTTCGCCGAAGTGCTTGCCGCCCTTGGCCGTTACCCTGACCTGGAGGGCGAGCCGCACCAGCTGGGATTCGACCTGGGCGGTGTGGTCACCCGGGTCGGCGAGGGGGTCACCGAGCACCGGGTCGGCGACCGGGTGGGCGGTTTCTCCGGCTTCGGCAACGGTAGCTGGGGCACGTTCGTCACCTGTGACGCCCGGCTCGTCGCCCCCGTGCCGGCCGACATGACCGCCGGCCAGGCCGCCGCCG
The DNA here is from genome assembly GCF_001667275.1 of Mycobacterium sp. ACS4054. Taxonomy (GTDB): domain Bacteria; phylum Actinomycetota; class Actinomycetes; order Mycobacteriales; family Mycobacteriaceae; genus Mycobacterium. The sequence continues at coordinate 19,249 of NZ_LZHV01000060.1, read as the reverse complement.
CGGCGACCGCGTACGGCACCGCGTGGTACGGCCTGTGCGAATTGGCCAGGATTTCGGCGGAGGACAAGGTGCTGATCCATTCCGGCACCGGCGGTGTCGGTCAGGCCGCGATCGCGATCGCGCGCATGGTGGGGGCCGAGATCTTCGCCACCGCGGGCAGCCCCGAGCGGCGAGCGCTGTTGCGGGACATGGGCATCGAGCACGTCTACGACTCACGCAGCACGGCGTTCGCCGACGAGATCCGGCGCGACACCGACGGGTACGGGGTCGACCTGGTGCTCAACTCGCTGACCGGGTCCGCCCAGCGCGCCGGGCTGAACCTGCTTGCCTACGGCGGACGGTTCGTGGAGATCGGCAAGCGGGACATCTATGACGACGCCCGCCTGGGGCTGTTTCCGTTCCGCCACAACCTCACCTTTTACGCCGTCGACCTGGCGCTGCTCACCAAGACGCACCCGCGGCGGGTGCAGGAGTTGCTGCGGGCGGTCTACCAGCGGATCGCCGACGGTGATCTGCCACAACCGAATTGCACCGAATACCCGATATCGGAGGCGGCGACGGCGATCCGGGTGATGAGCGGCGCCGAGCACACCGGCAAGCTGGTGCTCACCGTGCCGCGCGACGGACAGACCCGCGCGGTGCTGCCGCCGGAGCGGGCGCCCGTCTTCCGCGCGGACGGCGCCTACATCGTCACCGGCGGCCTGGGCGGGCTGGGATTGTTCCTGGCCGCCGAGATGGCCAAGGCGGGCTGCGGGCGGATCGTGCTGACCGCCCGGTCCACCCCCACCGCCAAGGCGCGCCAGACCATCGAACGCCTCCGCGCCGCCGGGACCGATGTGGTGGTGGAAAGCGGCAACATCGCCGAGGCCGACACCGCGGCCCGGGTGGTGGCCGCGGCCACCGCGACCGGACTTCCGCTGCGCGGGGTGCTGCACGCCGCCGCGGTGGTCGAGGACGCCGTGCTCGCCAACATCACCGACGAGCTGATCGACAAGGACTGGGCGCCAAAGGTCAACGGGGTGTGGAACTTACACCATGCCACGGCCGGCCAGCCGCTGGACTGGTTCTGCGCCTTCTCGTCGGTGGCCGCGCTGTTCGGCTCGGCGGGTCAGGGCGCGTACGCCGCGGCCTCCAGCTGGCTGGACGCGTTCACCCACTGGCGCCGCAGCCAGGGCCTGCCCGCGACCACGATCGCGTGGGGCGCGTGGGGCGAGATCGGCCGCGCCACGTTCCTGGCGGCCGGCGGCCGCACCACGATGATCGCCCCGGACGAGGGTGCGCGGGCGTTCGAGACGCTGCTGCGCTACGACCGGGGGTACACCGGTTACGTGCCGACGACCGGCGCGCCGTGGCTCGCCGCGCTGGTGGACCGCAGCCCGTTCGCCGAAGCGTTCCGGTCCGCCGGAGTACAGCACGGAAGCGAGGGCGCCACGCTGCGCGCCGAACTGCGCTCGCTGTCACCCGACGAGTGGCCGGCCCGGCTCCGGCGCCTGATCACCGAGCAGACCGGGTTGATCCTGCGCCGCACAATAGATCCCGATCGCCCGTTCGCCGATCACGGACTGGACTCGCTGGGCAACCTCGAACTGCGGACGCGCATCGAGGCCGAAACCGGGATCCGGATCACCCCCAAGGTCGTCGCGACCTACAACTCCGCGCGCTCGTTGAGCCTGCATCTGACCGAGACGCTGGTGGCCGAGGGGGCCGGTGCGCCCACGCCGTCTTGAAATGCCGGCTCACTCCATGGCCCAGCTGTCCTCCTCGACCAGCGAGCAGAGCCGCGAATGGATTGCCGCCAAGGTCTTTTCGCGCCCCGGCAGGTGCGCGTGGTGCTCGATGAACAACCGGTTCGCGAAAGTTCCGACGCTGTAGAGGTCCACCGGGGCGCGGGTGGGGAAGTAGAGCTCGCTTTGGAAGTCCTCCAGCTCGATCTCGTCGGGTACGCGCAGCGGCGGGATGGTGCCGGTGTCCGTGCACAGCACGACCGGGGGGAGCCCCGCGGGAGTGCCCTGATACTGCAGGTTGAAATGCAGCGCGGATTGCTGGATTACCCCGTCCGACAGGTCGGTGCGGAAGGAGTCCACGATTCCGCGGGCCAGATCCACCAGATCGGTGTCGGCCCTGATCTCGGCGAGGTAGGTGGCCACGCCCAGCGGCAGCGTGCCGCCGGTGAGACTCACCGGCGGTGAGAGCAGGTAGCGCAGATCGACCGGATAGATGTAGGGAATCGGGATGTGGGGCGTGTCGCGCAATTCCCACTCGGCCAGCAGGATGGCCGCCGCTACCACGGAGTTGAGGCTGAGCTGATTGGTCGAACCGAACTCGACCAGCTCCGCCGTCTCCTCCTCGGTGAACCGTATCCGCGCGATCGGAATGGGTTGTATCGCATCCGGATTCGGCATCACGGGTGGCTTATCCTGGGTCGGCAGGTCGTAGGCGAACATCGCCTTGAAGAGCTTCTCCAGCCCGGACCGCTGCTGTTTTGTCACACCGCGCTGTTCGAGCAGGAGCTCCAGCGCCTCGGGCGCGGGTTGCGGCGTGATCGGGGGCGGCGCGCCGGTGGTGACGACTTCGGTGTAGAGGGAGAAGAGCTCCTCGAGCAGACCGAACGCGTGGTGGGCGTCGGCCAGGCTGTGGTGAGTGTAGAGCGTGAGTTCGGTGCGCGCGCCGCCGCGCTTCAGCCGAAGGTTGAGCAAGGTCTGGTTCTGGTCGAGGCGCATGCCGGCCGTCGCCGGTGCGGCGCCCGGTTCGGCGTCGTCCTCGACCACCCAGATGCCGGTGTGCATCAGGTCTTCGGCGACGATCTGGTAGCGGCCGTCGTCGCCCTTTTCCAGGCGGCCGGTGAACACGGGGTGGGACTCCAGCAGCGCGTCGAAGGCGTCGGCCATCGCGTCGAGGTCGACGGGGCCGGTGATGAAAGCGGTGAAGGCGAAATAGGTTTCGTTGACCGCGAACACCTCTTCGCTGCGCGTCAGCTTGCGGATGACGGATCCCGGAAACATGCCCACCACTTCCTCGTCAGCTCGTGCTGGCGCGTCGATAGCCGGCCAGCGCCGGCACGATGCACACGGCGGTGATGCCGCCGGCCCACAACAGCGTGGCGATCATCGGCCAGCGCACCGGCCCGCCCAGCGACAGGCCGCGCATCGCCTCGATCGCGTAGCTCATCGGCTGGTGCGCGACCACCGGCTGCACCCACTTCGGAAATTGATCCACCGGCAGGAAGCCGGTCGAGAACACCACGGCGAGAACGTGTCCGAGCGTGACCGTTTCGAGCAGGAAGTTGTTGGCGGTGTACAGCGCCACCATCGTGATCAGGGTGGCGAACGCGAGCCCGAAGATCATCGGGACGACGAACCAGGTGAGGCTCGCGAGCACGCCCTGCCGGAAGCGGAAGCCCAGCATCATTCCCACGGCCAGCACGACCAGGGTGGTGATCACGATCCGGATCATCTCGGCCGCGATTCGCGAACAGACGCCCGACGCGCGGTGCACGGGCACCACCCACAGCCGGCGCAGCAGGCCGTTGGAGCGCTCGCCGATGAGGCCGATCGCTCCGATCGCGGCCCCATTTATCGTGGCCGCCAGCGCATTCAGCGGAACCGTGCCGTACAGCGCGCTGTGGCCGGTGACCTGTGAAATGACGTTGCCGAGAATGATGTTCAACGTCAACAGGAACAGGACCGGTAGGACGAGTGCCTCGATCACGGTCGTCAGATCGCGCGCCCAGCCCAGCAGGATCCGCCGCGTCTGGACCCAGGTTTGCGACGCCAGTGCGCGTGCCGAGTCTTCGTGGTAGCGGGGCGAATCCAGCACCGTCATCGCGACCTCCTGGCCAACACGATCGCCGACGCCGGAATCAGCAGCGCGGTCAATCCGAACAACCACGCCAGCGTCGGCGCCAGCACCGGCCAGGTCACCGATCCGCCGAACGGGGCGGCGTCCCCGGCCAGCGCGCGTAAGGCGATCACGAACTGCGACACCGGCTGGTTGCGGACGATCGGCTGGATCCAGTGCGGAAACTGCTGCGCCGGTTGGACTCCGGTGGACAGCAGGCCGAAGATCAAGGGCGGCAGGATGAGCAACGGGGTCATGGCCTCGGGGTTGCGGGTTCCGGTGCCGACCAGGTCCGCCGCGAAGGACAGGATCGATCCGACCGCCACCACCAACAGGCAGAAGGCCGCGACGTAGATCGCCGAGCGGTGAAACCGGAACCCGATGACATAGCCGCAGACCACCGCGACCGCCACCGAGACGGTGCAGCGGTACACCGCGGCCGAGATGCGGGCGCCCACCGGGGCGAACGGGGCCATCGGCATGGATCTGAACCGCCGGTTGATGCCCTGCACCGAGTCGGTCGCGGCCCGAAACGCCGTCGACATCGCGGCGAAGGTGATGGCCTGCAACGCGATCAACGGCATGACGTATTGCGCGTAACTGCTGGAAAGTCCCTTGGTCGCGGTGCCCATGATCTGGTGCAGCGGGATGTAGAAGCCGGCCGTGAACACCACCGAGGATGCGACGGTCACGAGCAGTTCGCCGTTGCGCAGGGTGGGCGCGATGAAGCGAACGGTGAGGACCCACCACTGCGTCAGCGTGGACGGGTGGCGTTCGGGGCTGGCGGTCGCGGTCACCCGACGGCCTGGGTCGCGACGGGGGCGCGCGCGGCGGGCGAGTCGTCCGTCAGCGCAAGGAACACGTCGTCGAGCGACGGGCGCCGCAGGGCGACGTCGGCCACCTCGATGCCGGCGGCGGCCAGTCGCCCCACGGCCTCGATGAGGGTGCGTGCGCCGTCCGGGGCGGGGATGGTGATCCGATCCGAATCGGGCGTGAGCGCGGCCCGGATCTTGTCCGGCACCAGCGGGCCCAGGACATCGGCGATCGCCCGCAGGTCGGTCAACCGGCGCGGCACGATCTCGCAATAACTGCCGCCGGTGCGCTCCTTGAGCTCGTCGGCCGTTCCCTCGGCGATGACCCGCCCGTGGTCGATCACCACGATCCGGTCGGCCAGCGCGTCGGCCTCCTCGAGGTACTGCGTCGTCAGCAGCGTGGCGATGCCGTCGTCCTTGAACTTGCCGACCAGGTCCCAAATGCTTTGCCTGCTACGCGGATCCAGCCCGGTGGTGGGTTCGTCCAGGAAGACGACCTCGGGGCGGACCACCAGGCCGCAGGCGATGTCGATGCGGCGGCGCATGCCGCCGGAATAGGTCTTGACGCGCCGGTCGGCGGCGTAGGCGAGGTCGAATTCATCGATGAGCTGCCGGGCGCGGGCGCGCGCCGCCGACTTGTGCAAGCCGAACAGCCGGCCGAACATCACCAGGTTTTCGCTCCCGGTGAGCATGTCGTCGATCGCGACTTGCTGGCCGGTGAGCATGATCGATCGGCGCACACCGGCCGGTTCGGACACCACGTCGTAGCCGGCGACCACCGCGCGGCCGCTGTCCGGCCGGCTCAGCGTCGACAGGATGTCCACCAGGGTGGTCTTGCCCGCACCGTTCGGCCCGAGCAGCCCGAGCACCTCGCCGCGGCCGACGTCGAAGCTGACCTCGTGCAGGGCCACGAAGTCGCCGAAGGTCTTGCGAACCCGGTCGACGACGACCGCCTTGTCGGTCGCTGTCCGTGCGTCAATCACTCGGCCCCCCTCAACCCGCGTCCAGGGCCGACAGGTCCACCAACGCCAATTCCACCGGCTGCCCGTCCATGTCGGCGTCGCCGGCGGCGATGGCGTCGCCGATCAGCGCCCGCAGCGCCAGCGGGAAACACCGCGCCAGCGCCTCGGCGCGCGCCCCCTGCACCCGGCGGGTGTCGTACCACCAATCGAGGTGCAGCACACCGGAGTGCCGGTAGACGCGCAACTCGATGGCATGACCCAGGCCCGGGATCGTGTCGCGCACGGGCATGGCGGCGTCGGAGTCGAATTGCACCGGCGCATCGATGGGCGGCAGCTCGGGAACCACGCCGACGTAGCGGAAGTGAACATCCGCGGGGTGCGCGCCCGACAGCGCCCGCGCGGTGGGCGCGTAGAGATACCGCAGCAGCCCGTAGCCAATCCCGTAGTGCGGAACGGATTTGAGGGTGTCACGAACGGCCGTCAGCAGCTCGCTGGCGCCCGTGTCGTCGGGCGTGGCGCACCGCAGCGGCACCGGATAGATCGTGGTGAACCGCCCGATGGTTCTGCGCAGGTCGACATCCGGGCGCAGCACCGAACGTCCGGCCCCCTCCAGGTCGACGGCGACCACGCCGGCGCCGACGGTCTCGGCGATGGACCGGCTCAGCGCCGCCAGCAGGATCTCGTCTACCGACCACCCGAGCGCGCGCCGGGCGTCGTCGAGCTCGGACGTCTGCTCGACCGTCAGCGCCGTCGACACCTTGGCCAGGTCGTCACCGCGCGGCGGTTCGGTCGCCTCGGTGTCGGCCGGCCGCAGGGTCGGCCGCATCGAGCCGTCCAACCAGAAGTCGCGCGTCTCGAGGACCGCCGGGTGCGTCGCGAGGGCGGCGACGCGCAAGGACCAATCCCGCCACGAGGTGGTGGCCGGGGCCAGCGAGATCTCCTCGCCCGCAACGCGTTGCGTGAAGGCGGTGAAGAGGTCGGTGACCAGGATTTCGCGGGAGGTGGTGTCGGCGACGATCTCGTGCAGGGACAGCGCCAGATAGCACGCGCCGTGCGGGCCGCGGATGTAGCTGGCCGTCAGCGGTGCGGTCAGATCGTCGTGGGCCGCCAGCTCGGCCACGATGTCGAGCAGCGCCGCGCGCTGCGCCTCGGGCTCGGTGTCGGGCAGCGTCCGGGAGGAGAGCCGGTCGAATTCCCGTGGCGCCGCGATGCGCTGCTCCCAGGTGCCGGCCCGCTCGACGAGCTCGAGGCGCAACGCGTCGTGGTGATTGACCAAGGCGGTGAGCACCGCGCGGACGTCGTCGACGCCGACACCCGTGTCGAGGCGCAGGATCAGCGGGATCCGCCAGCTGCCCGGCTGCCGCACTCCGGTCTCGAGGAACCGCGCGACGCCCGGCGGGATGGCCGGGAACGAGGCGGCCTCAGGCGGTTTCGCCAACGAGCCCGCGGCATACTTGGCGTCGACGTGGGCCGCCAGGGTGGCCAAGGTCGGGTTGCCGTACAGATCCTGCGGCGTGACGTCCAGCCCGGCGTTGCTGGCGTTGGTCGCGATGCCGATCGAGATCAGCGAATCGCCGCCGAGGTCGAAGAAGTTGTCGTTGCGACCGATCGAGTTCAGACCCAGGCATTGCATCCAGATCTGCCGCAGCGTGGCCTCGGTGTGCGACTGCCCGTTCGCCGACGCGGCGCCGTTGGTGGCGGCGACCGGCGCCCCGGGCGCCTCGGCGGGGTGCTCGAGCCAGGCGAGCGGTTTGGGGTCGACCCAATGCCGTTCGCGGGCAAAGGCGTAACCGGGTAGCCAGACAGGGTTCGGCGTCGGCCCGGTCAGCGGTTCCCAGTCGACCGGCACCCCGGCCGACCACAGCTGGCCGAGCCCGAGCAGGAAGGTGTCCCGGTCGTCGGTGTTCTGGATCGGGTGCCGCATCAGTCGAACCGCGCGGTGGCCGTCCGACCACTTCGGGTGTCGCATCGCCGAGCCCGTCAGGCTGCCCCCGGGGCCGACTTCGACGAGCACCCGGTCGGGATCGGTCAGCAGCGCGTCGAGTTCGTCTGCGAACCTGATCGTGGAACTGATTTGACGCGCCCAGCTGGCCGGGTCGGTGACCTGCTCGTCGGTCATCCAGGTCCCGGTGAGGTTGCTGAGCAGGGGCGTGTCCGGGCGGCGAAGCTCGACGCCGGACAGGAATTCGCCGAACTCGGCCGCCATGGAATCCATTGCGCTGGAATGGAATGCGTGGGTGGCCCGCACCCGCCGGGCGGTGATGCCCGCCTCGCGTAGCCGCTGGGTGAAGGCGCGAATCTCGTCGTTGGGGCCGGCGACCACGCAGTTGCCGGGGTCGTTGACCGCGGACAAGTCGACCCCGGGGGTGAGGTAGGGGGCGAGGTCGTCGGGGCCTAGCGCGACGGCGACCATCGCACCGGGCGGGGACTCGTGCATCAGCCGGGCGCGCAAGGCCACCAGCTTGATCGCCGTCTCGAGGTCGAACACCCCGGCCAGCGTGGCCGCGATGTACTCACCCGTGCTGTAGCCGATGTACGCCCCGGCGCGCAGCCCGTAGTGTTCGGCCAACCGCGCCAGGGCGTATTCGACCGTGAACAAGGCGGGCTGGGAGCGGTCGATGCGCTCCAGATCGGTTGCGGCGTCACCGAATATCAGCGCCTTCAGGTCAATCCCCATCTCGTCGCCGAATCCCGCCGCGCACGCGTCGAAATGCTCGGCGAACACCGGCTCGGTGTCGTAGAGACCCCTGGCCATGCCGACGTGCTGGGCGCCCTGACCGGGGAACATGAACACGACCCGATGCGCGGGGTCCTCGCCGCCGTCGAGCGATTCGCCGACGAAGACGTTGTCGTGCTCGCCCGCCCGCAGCACCGTGGCCGCGTGCTCGCGGTCGTGCACCACGGCCGCCACGGTGAGCCGGTGCCTGCGGCGCCCGGTGAGGGTGTGGGCGACGTCGGCCAGTTCGGGGCCGTCCGGGGCGGCCAACGCGTCGGCGAGAGCGGCGCGCGACCCGTCAAGCGCGGCCGCGCTTTGCGCCGAGACCAGCAAGACCTGGGGGCCCGCGGGCGCCGCCCGCTCGGGGGCGGGGGGCGCCTCTTCCACCACGACGTGCGCGTTGGTGCCGCCCACCCCGAACGAGCTGACCCCGGCCCTGCGCACGCCGTCCCACTCCCACGCGTCGTATGCGCTTCGGACGGTGAACGGGGTCTCGTCGAGACGCAGCTCGGGGTTCGGACTGGTGAAGTGCAGCGTGCCGGGAATCGCCTTGTGCTGCAGGCACAGAATGGTCTTGATCAGACCCACCACACCGGCCGCCACCTCCAGGTGCCCGATGTTGGACTTGACCGAGCCGAGGACGCAGGGGCCCGGGCGGGGGGTCTGCGACACGGCGAAGGCGGATCGCAATCCCTGGACCTCGATGGGATCACCCAGCGGCGTGCCGGTTCCGTGTGTTTCGACATAGCTCACGGTCGCGGAGTCGATGCCGGCGACCGCGTGGGCTTCGGCGATGACGTCGGCCTGGGCGGCCGGATTCGGCGCCGCGTAGCCCATTTTCATCGATCCGTCGTTGTTGATCGCCGATCCGCGGATGACGGCGTGCACCCGGTCGCCGGCGTCGAGGGCGGCCTGCAGGGGCTTGAGCGCGACGATGGCCACGCCACTGCCGAAGACGGTGCCGTCGGCCCGCACGTCGAACGGGCGGCAGTGGCCCACTGCGGACACCATGGCGCCCGGCGAGTTCCAGTACCCGACGTGGTGGGGGACCGACAGCGACACCCCGCCGGCCAGGGCCATGTCGCACTCGCCGCTGAGCAGGCTCTGGCACGCCAGGTGGACCGCCACCAGCGACGACGAGCATGCGGTCTGGACCGTGAGACTGGGCCCGCGCAGATCGAATTGGTGCGAAACCCGGGTCGCCAGGAAGTCCTTGTCGTTCTGCAGGAACAGGTTGAACTGCTCAAAATTGAGGCCCGTCCCAATGAAGGCGTCCTGGGCGCGGTGCGAGGAGAGGTTGTGCAGCAGGTAGCCGCTGGGGGAGCTGGTCCCGAAAACGCCGATCGAGCCGTCGAACTCGGCGGGGTCGCAGCCGGCGTCCTCGAACGCGTGCCACGCGCACTGCAAGAACAGCCGGTGCTGGGGATCCAGCATCCGGGCGAATTGCGGGGGGAACCCGAAGAACTCGGCGTCGAACTCGTCGACCCCGTCGACAAGGGGGGCGCGCCGCACGTAGGCCGGGTTCGCCAGCACCTCGTCGGGGATGCCGGCGGCCTTGAGTTCCTGCTCGGACAGCGTGGCGATCGACTCCTTGCCCCGCCGCAGGTTGTCCCAGAATGTTGAGACGTCGTTGGCGCCGGGGAACCTTCCGGCCATGCCGACCACCGCGATCGCGTTGGGCGGTGAGTCCGTCGACCCGTTCGTGCTCATGCTTGATGTCCTCGCTTCCGCCGCAGTGCGGCTTGTTGGCGCGCGGCCGCGCGCTGCGCCGCCCGGTCGCGAACCGCGTCTTTCTGCTCGTCCGGCCCCCCGTCGCCGGCCAGGCCGAGCTGGCGAACCAGGTCGGCCGTGAGGTCGTGCAACGAGGCGCCCTGCAGCAGGAGGGCCACCGGTGGCTCGACTCCGAAGTCGGCGCGGGCGGAGTTGCGAATCCGCACGGCCATCAAGGAATCCATCCCCAACTCGATGAGGGGCACGCCGGGGTCGACGGCCGACCGGTCGGCGTACCCCATGACCGCGGCGATGCGCGCGCGCAGCCGCTCGGTCATCAGGGCTTGCGCCGCACCGGGTTCCAGCCCGGTCAGCGCTTCGGGACCGGCCCAGTCGCCGCCGTCACCCGCGGTTTCCAGCTCGGCGACCACGTTGGTGAAGTAGCCGAGGTTGCGGATCTCCGGGAACGCGATCAGCGCCCGGTCGGGCCGCAGCCGGCCCACGCCGGTGTGGCACCTGCCGCTGGCCAGCAGCGGCTCCATGGCCGCCGTGCCCTCGGCGGGCGTGATGGGATCGAGCGCGCCGCCGGTCAACGCGCGGGCGAGACCCACCTCCGCCCACGGGCCCCAGTTGATCACCGCCGCAGGCAATCCCGCCGCCCGCCGCCAATCGACCAGCGCGTCGAGCCACGCGCTGGCGCACGCGTACGAGGCCTGCCCCGGCCCGCCCAGCATGGAGGCGGTCGAGGAAAACCCGAGCCACCAATCCAATTCGCAGTTCGCGCTGGCCTGATGCAGGCGCAGCGCCCCGATGACCTTGGGCGCCCACACCCGTTCGACGCTGTCCTTGGTCATGGAGAACACCAGGCTGTCGTCGAGCACGGCGGCCGCGTGCAACACGCCGCGCAGGTTCGTCTCGCCCGCGGCCGCCACCAGCTTTTCGGCGACGCCCTCGGCCGCGATGTCGCCGGTGACCACCACGATCTCGGCGCCCCGCTCCAGCTCGGCCAGGACCGCGCGCTGCTGTTCCGACGGTTCGCTGCGGCCGTTGAGGACGAGCCGCCCCGCGCCGCCGTCCACCAGCCACCGCGCCATGACCAGGCCCAGGCCGCCCAGTCCGCCGGTGACGATGTAAGACGCTCCGCGGCGGACGACGTCTCGGGTGGTGGGTTCGCCGATGACCGCCCGGGTGAGGCGCTCCACGTGGCGCTGCCCGCCCCGCCACGCGACGATGTCGTCCATCGGGTCCGAGATCGCCGCGGCCAGTTCGGTATTGAGCGCCTCCGGGTCCCCGTGGGCGTCCAGGTCGACCAGCGTGGTGCGCAGCTCGGGATGCTCGTAGGCCAGGACCCGCACCAGGCCCTTCAGCGCGCCGACCCCGGGGCGGCCGGCCTCGTCGCGCACGGCGAGGCCGCCCTCGGTGACCAGCCAGAGCCGCGGTGATTGACCGTGCCAGCCGCCGACGATCGCGCGGACGACGGTCGAGACCGCCCACACCGTTTCGCGGGCCTGGTCGATGCCGCCGTCCGTGACGTCGGGGCTGGGCGCCGCGAACACGACCACGCCGACGGGCGGGTGCTCGGGGTCGCCCGCGGTGTCGGCGAACGCGGCGAGCACGGCGGCGACGTCGTGCAGGTCGGCGGTGACCAGCCGGCGTGCCGGTGAGCGCCAGCCCGCGGCGAAGGCGTCCGCGCGGTCGGCGGCACCGCGGTCGGTGAGCACCAGCCAGCTGCCGGGGGTCTCGGCCTGAACGGCCGTGATCGGCTGGGGCACCCAGGTGGTGTCGAAGACCTTCTGCGACAACGGAAGCGGCACGCTGCGGCGTTCGACGCGGCGCAGATAGACGTCGTTGATCTCCGCCGTGACCGTCCCGGCGTCGTCGGTCAAGACGATCCGGCCGAGCTTGCCCGCGCCGCCCTCGTCGAGATTGCTCAGCTGGGCCCGGCAGCGGGCCCGCCGGCCCGGGTCGCCGTAGACCCGGATGGCATCGAAGGACACCGGAAGATAACTGGCCTCGGCGGAGCCGGCGAGTTCGTCGTCCGGCATCGCCGCGGCCAGGCTCTGTAGCGCCGCGTCGAGCAGGACGGGGTGCAGCCGGAAACCCGGATGCCGGGGCGCCTCGTCGGGGAGGACGATCTCGGATTCCACGAAACCGCCGGGCAGCCGGTGGATCTCGGTGAGCGCCGCGAAGGCGGGGCCGTGGTATTGGCCGGCGTGGCGCAGCACGCCGTACAGGTCGGCGGGGTTGATCGCGGGTCCGGCGTCTCCGATGGGTGCGGGCGCGTCGGGAGGGGCGTCCGACGCCCGGGTCTCGGCGTGCGCGGTGGCGTGCCTGGTCCAGCCGCCGGCCGACCGTGAGTAGATCTCGATCCGGGTCTTGTCGTCGGCGCCCCGGGTCAGCTGGGTGGTCAGCCGCGTGTGGTCGCCGAGGTTGAGCATCTGCTCGACTTCGAGCTGGTTGATCGACACGCTGCCAACGGGGACGGCCAGCGCTTCGCTCGCGGCGGCCAAGGCGATCTCGGCGAACGCCGCGCCCGGCATCACGGCTTGTCCGAACACCTTGTGGTCGGCGAGCCAGGGGGACACCGCGGTGCCGGCGTCGGCCTGCCACACGTGATCGTGGCTGGACGGCACTTCGACGTGGGTCCCCAGCAGCGGGTGGCCGGCGACCGACTCCGACATCCCGGCCCGGTCGGCGACCCAGAATTGGGTGTGCTGCCACGGCGTCACCGGGAGGTCGGCGAGGCGACCGCGGCCGGCGACGGGCGGGTGAGGCGAGACGGCGGCCAGCTGGCCGTGGAAGGTGATCGTGTCGTCGGTGTCGCGGTGCAGGGTGCCGACGGCTTGCGCGACGGTGCCGAGGGTGTCGGCGATGGCGTGGGTGAGCAGCGGGTGGGGGCTGATCTCGATGAAGGTGTGCCGGTCGGCCCCGGCCTGGCTGACGGCTTGATGGAAGCGCACCGGGTTGCGCAGGTTGTCCGCCCAATAGTCGGCGTCGAGCAGCGGGCCGGGAGCCGGACTCGTGGTGCTGATCATCGGGATGGTCGGCGTCTTTGGCGCCAAATCGGCTAGCGCGGCACGCAATTCGGGGAGGATGGGATCGATGATCGGGTGGTGCGAGGCCACGTCGACCTCGATGCGTCGCGCCAGCAGGTTGCGGGCGGCCACGTCCGCGATGACCGCGTCCACCTGATCGGGCGGGCCGGCAATCACCGATTGGCGCGGCGAGGCGTGCACGGCCAGCGTCACCTGCGGGTGGTCGGTGATCAGTTCTCCGGCCGCCTCGGCGTCGAGTTCGAGTAACGCCATCGCGCCCTGCCCGGACAACCGGGCCATCAGCGCCGACCGGGTGGCGATCACCCGCAGCCCCTCCGCCGGGGTGAGCGCCCCCGACACCACCGCGGCGGAAACCTCACCCATGGAGTGCCCGATCACCGCGTCGGGCTCGATCCCGTAGTGGCGCCACAGCGCGGTCAGCGCGAGCTGGACGGCCACCAGCACCGGCTGGATGTTCTGGATGCCGGCCACCGTGCGCCCCTCGGCCAGCGTCTGGTGCAGCGAAAAGCCGGTCTGGGCAACGAAATCCGGTTCCAGCTCGGCGATCGCCGCCGCGAAGGCGGGCTCGTCGGCCAGCAGCCGGCGGCCCATGCCGGCCCATTGCGCGCCCTGCCCGGAATAGACGAACACGGTGCCGGGGCGGCGGGTCGACTCGACCGGGCCCCGCACCCCGGGCGCCGGGGCGCCGGCGGCCAGGGCCCGCAACCCCGCCACCGCGGCCGCGCCATCGCGGGCCACCACGGTCGCGCGCCAAGGGTGTTGGGCCCGGCGGGAACTCAGCGTGTGCGCGACGTCGGCCAGCGGCGTCGCCGCGCCGGGGGCGCCCAGCCAGTCGGCGAGCGTGGCGGCCATCGCCGCCACCCGCTGCGGGGTCTTGCCGGACACCACCAGCGTCGACACCGTCGGCGCGGGGCGCGGCTGCGGATCCGCCGGGGCGGGCGGCTGCTCGATCACCACGTGCGCGTTGGTGCCGCTGAGGCCGAACGACGAAACCGCGGCCCGGCGGGTGCCGGCCGCCGGCCATGCGGTGCCCTCGGTCGGCACGAATAGGCGGGTCGACGACGCGTCGATCGCCGGGTTCCACCGGGTGAAGTGCAGGTTCGGTGGGATGAATCCGCGGTTCACCGCCAGGATGGCTTTGATGAATCCGGTGACCCCGGCGGCGGCCTCGAGATGCCCGAGGTTGGTCTTGACCGCCCCGAGGGCGCAGCCGCCCTCGCTCTGACCTTTCGCAAGCCCGTACGTCGCGGACAGCGCCTCGAACTCGATCGGATCGCCCAGTATGGTTCCGGTGCCGTGGGTTTCGACGTAGTTGACGCTGTCCGCCGTGACGTCGGCCTGGCGCAGGGCGGTGGTGATCACGTCGCGCTGCGCCGCCGCGTTCGGCGCGGTCATGCCGTTGGACCGGCCGTCTTGGTTGATGGCCGAACCGCGGACCACGGCGAGCACGCGATCGCCGTCGCGGGTGGCGTCGGACAACCGCTTGAGCACCACCACGCCGCAGCCCTCGCTGCGCACGAACCCGTCGGCCAGGGCGTCGAAGGTCTTGCACCGGCCCGTCGGTGACAGGGCCGACCACTTGGAGAGGGCGATGCTGGTGAACGGCGACAGCGACAGGTGCACACCGCCGGCGAGTGCGGTGTCGCTTTCCCGCAGCCGCAGGCTCTGGCAGGCCAAATGGATCGCCACCAACGACGACGAGCAGGCGGTGTCGACGGCCACCGCCGGGCCGCGCAGCCCCAACAGGTAGGAGATCCGGCCCACCGCGGCGCTGTGCGGGTTGCCGGTGCTCATGTACGCGTCGATCTCGGCGCGCCGCTCGAGGTTGAGGATGGTGTAGTCCCACGCCGACACGCCCATCATTGCGGCGGTTCGGCTGCCGCTCAACGAATCCGGAGGCACGCCGGCGTGTTCGAGCGCTTCCCACGCGACCTCGAGCAGGATGCGCTGCTGCGGGTCCATCGCGATCGCTTCGCGGGGGGTGATGCCGAAGAAGTCCGCGTCGAAACCGCCGACGTCGTCGACGAAACCACCCCACTTCGTCGTCATCCGGCCCGGCGCCTGCGGGTCGGGGTCGTAGAACGCGTCGGCGTCCCACCGGTCGGGGGGCACCTCGCCGACGGCGTCGCGGCCGTCGAGCAGCAGCTGCCAAAAGCTCTCCGGCCCAGACACTTTGCCGGGCAGCCGGCAGCCGATGCCGACCACGGCCACCGGTTCGGCGATCTCGGTCGGGAAAGCCGTGCCCGCGCGCACGAGCTCACGGGCGAGGACCTCGCGGGCTTTGGGCGACATCTGCGCCGCGCGTTCGGCGATGCTCGTCATTGCTCGCCGCCCCCGGTCGCGGTCTCCAGCTCGCTCGCCGCCACCAGATCGGACAGCAACTCCATCTCCTCGTCCGATAGCTCGGCCTCCCCGTCGGGGGGACGCTCCTCGTCGGTCGGTGTCGCGTAACCCAACCGCTCGCACAGCGCGCCCGCGAGGTCGGTGATCGTCGGGTACGCCCAGACCAGGGCGGCCGGCAGCGTTGTGCCCAGGCTGGATTCGAGCCGGTTGCGCAATTCGAGCGCCATCAGCGAGTCGAGGCCGAGCGACTCCATCGGGCGGCCGGGATCGATCGGCTCGGCCGAGCGCAACACCGCCCGGATCTCGTCGGCGATCACGGCCGCGAGGCGGGCCGGGCGCTCACCGGCGTCGGTGGCGTCCAGCTCGGCGCGGATGGCGCCCCCACCGGCGCGCCGTTCGCCTGTCGAGTCGTGCAGGTGGGTGAACAGCGACGAACCGGCCGCGGCGGGGAAGGACTGGAACCACTGCCGCGCGTCGAGGCTGAACACTCCGGTGCGCGCGCGGTCGGCCGCCAGGGCCAGCTGCATCGCTTCCAGGCCCTGTTCGACCGTGATCATCGCGACGCCGAGGTCGGCGAAGAATTGGGCGCGGCCGACCTCCGCCCATGGGCCCCAGTTGATTCCGACGGCGGGGAGCCCCGCCGAGCGGCGGTGGGCGACCAGGCCGTCGACCCAGGAGTTGGCGGCCGCGTACGCGCCCTGGCCGGGAGCGCCCAGCAGGGAGGCCACCGACGAGAACGTCAACCACCAGTCGAGATCCAGGTGGGCGGTGGCCCGGTGCAGCAGCCAGCTGCCCGCGACCTTCGGGGTGAACACGCGCCGTGCGGCCGATTCGGACATGTTCAGCACGATCTCGTCGTCGAGGATCATGGCGCTGTGCAGGACTCCGGCGGGCCGCACGCCGGCGTCTTCGATCGCCCGCACCAGTCGATCGGCCGTGCCGGGCTCGGCGATGTCGCCGGTCACCACCTCGATGCGGCCGCCCGCGGCGGTGAGCCCCGCGATCGCGTCGGCGACGTCCCCGACGGGGGCCGAACGTCCGTTCAGCACAACCAATCCCGCGCCCTGCTCGACCAGCCACCGCGCAACGACGAAGCCGAGGCCGCCCATGCCGCCGACGATCAGGTAGCCGCCGTCCGGGCTGACCAGCGGGTGCGGTGGCGGTGCGGCGACCGCGTCGATGCTGCCGCCGGCCGGTATCGAGACGACGATCTTGCCGGTGTGCCGACCGGAGGCCATCAGCGCGAACGCATCGGCCGCGTCGCGCAGACCGAACTCGGTGACCGGCAGCACCTGCAGGGCGCCCTGCGACACGTGCCGCAGGATGTCGGCGAGCATGCGGCGGTAGCGCGCCGGTTGCAGTTTGAGGTTCAGGTCGAGGTCCACCACGGCGAAGGAGGCGCTCTTCGCCAGGGCGGCCAACCCCAGGCCGGCGTCGGCGTGGACGTCCTTCTTGCCCAGTTCGATGAACCGGCCGCCGGGGGCGAGGAGTTTGACGCCGCGATGAATGGCTTCGCCCGGAAGGGAATTGAGGATCACGTCCACGCCGTAACCGTCGGTGATGTCGCGTATCTCGTCGGCGAAATCCACGCTCCTCGAGTCACCGACGTACTCGACGCCAAGCCCGCGCAGCATGTCGCGTTTGGCGTCCGAGCCGGCCGTCGCGTAGATCCGCGCCCCGACCATCTGGGCGATCGAAACGGCGGCCAGTCCGACACCGCCGGTGGCGGAGTGGATAAGCACGCGTTCGCCGGGGGCGAGCCGCCCGACCTCGCACAGGGAATGCCAGGCGGTCAGATAGGCGATGCCGAACGCGGCCGCCTCGCCGTCCGGCAGCGCGTCGGGCACGGGCGCGACGAGGTCGGCAAGCGTGGTCACGTGCGTCGCGAAAGTGCCCGGGCCGAAGGCGATCACGCGCTGCCCGATCCGCACGGAGTCGACGTCCGGGCCGACGGCGGTCACGAGGCCCACGCACTCGCCACCGATCACGGGCGGCGCACCGTCGAGCCCGGGGTACACGCCCATCGCCTTGAGCACGTCGCTGAAGTTCAGGCCCGCCGCGACGACCCGAACCTCCACCTGACCGGGTCCCGGCGGAATCCGCTTGACCGCGTGGACGTTCAAAGCGTCCAGGCGCCCGGGCTGGTCGGTCTGCAGCCGCACCGCGCCCCCGGCGTCCAGGTTCACCACGGTGCGGCGGGGTTCGGGCGCGAGGGCACCGGTCGGGGTGGTGGGCGCGGGCACCACCCGGTTGACATAGCGCTGCCCGGCCCGCAGGGCGATCTCGTCGTGGTCCGACCCGGCGAGCAGCTCGGCGGCCAGACCGGCGAGCGAATCCACGCCGTCGGGGTCGGCATCGATCAGCGTCGGCTTGAATTCCGGATGCTCGAAGGTGAGCACCCGGGCGATGCCGCGAATCCCCGCCTGCGCCAATGTGACCCGATCGGCGGGATCGAGCTGCTGGGCGCCGCGGGTGACGACGAACAGCCGGGGGGTGTTGCGGGCGCCCATCCGCGTCACCGTCTTCGCGATGTCGGCGATCAGCAGCGTGCGCGCCTGCGCCAAAGCCAGCTGGTCCTGGTCGGGCAGCGATTCGTCGGCGTGCCGCGGCGGGCAGACCACTGCGACGGCGTCCCACGGGGTGCGGGTGATGGTCGCGCGCAGCCGCGCCACGTCGGCCGGGGAGACCAGCTCGACCTCGTCGGCGCCGTCGCGCAGTGCCGACCGCAGCGCGGGCAGCAGCGGGTCGCCGTTGTCCGTGTCCCCGATCAGCAGCAGGCCACCGAGCCGCCCGGCCGGCTTGTCCAGGGCGGCGGGCTCCCACTGCAGCGCGAACAGGCGGGCGCTGAGTTCCGTTGCGCCGCCGCCCGACCTGAGCACCGCCATCTCGACCTCGTCGATGACGAGCAGTACGCGACCGTCCTGATCCGTCAGCACGACGTGGCCGACGAGCCGGTCCGGACTGTCGGTGGGGGCGAGCGAGCCGAACGAGCGGACGCCGTCGGCCACGTTCCCGTACACGTGGATGCCGGCGAAACGCACGGGGAGAACCAGCGTTTCGCGGGCGCTCTGCCCGTCGGCCAGGTCGGTCGCGGCGCGCGTGGCCCCGAGCGCCTGCACCGCGATGTCCATCATGACCGGGTGCAGCACCAGGTTGCGGGACCCCGTCCTGGCCGGTGCGGGCAGCCGCACGTCCGCGCGGGCCGCACCGGACTGGGTGACGGCCAGGCCCTCGATCCCCCGGAAGGCCGGGCCGTGTTGCTGCCCGGCGCCGCGCAACCGCGCATAGAGCTCGTCGGGGTCGAGAGCGGTCGCGGCGGGTTCGTCGGCCGGCGGCAGGGGCAGCGCGCGTTCGCTATCGCGGGTGAGGGTGGCGGTGGCGTGTCTGACCCACCCGGAAGCGGCTTCGCGCGTGCGCATTTCGACGCGGCACGTCCGCTCGTCCCCGGTGAGTGTCGTCACCAGAACGGTGCCGTCACCGACGTGCAGCATGCGGTCCAGGCTGAGATCGCGGATCATCCAGGGCTCGGCGTCGGGGTTCGCGAACGCGTCGATCGCCGCCGCGAGGGCGATGTCGGCGTAGGCCGCACCCGGCAGCACGCAGAGATCGTCGATGACGTGATCACCGAGCCACAGCAGGTTCGGGCCGAGTTCGCATTCCCAGATCCGGGTCCCGGTGGTCGGATCGGTGACCCCGGTGCCGAGCAGGGGGTGGGTGTGCGGCGTGCGGTGCCCGCCGGCGGTGGGGGAGATCCAGTGCCGGGTGTGCTGCCACGGGGTGGTGGGCAGCGCCGGCTGCGGTGCGGGCGGGTGG